>JBEBHP010000018.1:0-92978 GCA_040080835.1 Micropepsaceae bacterium
CATGCAGATGCGGCTATCTGTCCGAAGCCGATCGGGCTTGCGGTCGTGCTCCCAAATGTGGACTCGACTATCAGGCAAAGCTGTCGGGGCCGTTGCTGGACCGCATTGATCTCCACATCGAAGTTAGCCCCGTAAGTGCACAGGACCTGTCATTGCCACCTCCTGCTGAAGGATCGGCTGACGTCGCCTCGCGAGTGGCGAGGGCGCGTGAAATACAACGCCAGCGTTTCAAGTCCAGGCCAGTGCGAACCAATGCGGAAGCGGACGGCGAATTGCTCGAATCGGTCGCGAAGCCCGACGAACGGGGCCGGGCCCTCCTCACCAAAGCGGTAGAGACTCTGAAGTTGTCAGCCCGCGGCTATCATCGCGTACTTCGTGTCGCTCGAACCCTCGCAGATCTGGAAGGGCAGGTCAGCGTTGCACGACCGCACATAGCCGAAGCCTTGAGCTACAGGCGCCTTCTGTTTTCGACATGAAAGCTCGGCTTTTGGCGAAGGTCTGGCACCGGTTATTCGGTGGTAAGGCAACACTTTTGTGAGGCATGCGCCATCACTGCATCACTCTCATATGCTAGCGTCGCTGAAAGAATCGTTGGATCGAGGAGGAAATATGGCTCGAATTCTGTATCTGCTTGTTCAACCCGGGGTTATATCGACTGGATTGATGGGGTCCGCACTTCAGATCGGTTTGGCTTTTGCAAATTCGATGAACATCGCGGGCATCGCCGACACGCTGATGAACTATGGCCTCAGCGGTCAGCTCGCATCTGGCGGTCTTATCGCAGCGCTCACCGGAATGTACTACTCGATCACACAGCGCAAGACGGGACACGCAGTTGCAGCTGGCGCTGGCGCGGCGGCAGGAGGACTTTCGGGGACGCTGGGCACAGCTATCACGCAGGCGCTGGGCTGGACAGCGGTCGCAGCGGGTACAACCCCTCTGCTGAACTTCACGGCAATCTTCACCGCATTATCCGGCGCCCTCACGTCTGGAGATCCCTCATTGCCTCCAGGCAGCGAACCAATGTTCGATCCGGCAACCCTCAGCCAGGTGCTGGGAACGACTGCGGCGGGCGGTGGGCTTGGTGCCTTCCTGGCGCGTTCGATCGTTGGCGGCGGAAATGCACGTCACTCAAATGCCTGACTCAGTTGCGGTCGATATCACGACTAGTCGTCGGCTTTGATCTCGACCGCAATGGTCTGACCTTCAGAATCCTTTTGTTGCCACTTGTCTCCGACCCTGTGGGCACCCTTGAATTCGGAGCACATTTCCTTCGGTGCGACGGCGCCGGCCGACGCGGTGGCAGGCAGGTCAGGCATTGAACAGTATTTCGTATTGTTGTCCCTCATAGCCCATTTGCCAGTGACTGATTTGCCATCGGTGCCCTGCGCTTTGTATGTGCCGTCCCTGTTGATCCGGATTTTGGAAATGTCTCCCTGAGCTGTGGTGACGACCACTGTGTTGCCATAGGTGCCAGCCATGGGATCGTCAGCCGCAATTGCCGCTCCGGTCAGCCGCAAGGCAACGAGAGCGCTCGCACCCATCACCGTAAACTTGCGCATCAGATGCTCCTTGGCTTTCAAATGGCGGGGAATGCGTCCCCGAAGCAGTTGGCTTTGTTGCGTTAACATCCGTGGCGTAACAGCAAATCTGCCCCGTGTGACCATTACGTTTAAGCAATCCTAAATCCCTGCCTGCGAGGTTCAGGTTCCGCACGATTTTGGGTTGAATTCCATTGCCAGATTTTCCGCGCAAACTAGCACTGTTGGCACTCTTGGTTGCGATAGGAGCCGGTGCGTCTCTGGTAGCGTGGGGAGGCAAGGAAATCGAGCCTGGTCCAGCAACCATCACTGGCATCGGGCTCGCAGGTATGTCGATTCTCCTGTTCGCATTGTTCATTGCACAAAAACGTGTGCAGGCACTTGACTTGCGTTCAGGCGAACTCGCGCGGGTCAAGATCGAACTGGAAACCACCGTACGCGCACTTCAGCAGCGTCACCGGGACCTGCAGGCAAGCGAACTTCGATATCGGGGCCTCGTGGAGCAGCAAGGCGATGTGATACTGCGGAGACTGCCGGATGGCCGCCTGAGCTTTGCAAACGATTCGTTTTGCAGGACCTTTGGGACATCACGCGAGCGGTCTTTGGGCCGACCATTTGCGCCAGCTTTTCATCCGGAAGCAAAAAGTGAGATTCCACCTGCATTGTCAGCGCAAGTGTCGTCGCACCGCATTCGCTATGACCAGTGTATCCAAACAGCAAACGGTTGGCTGTGGTTTGCCTGGGAGGACTACATCATCCGAAATGAATCCGGACAAGTGACGGAAGTGCAGAGTATCGGACGCGACATCACCGAACAGAAGAAAATGGAGTCTGCACTCCGCGAAGCGCGCGACAAGGCTGAAGAAGCAAGTCGGGCGAAATCGATGTTTCTTGCAACGATGAGCCATGAAATTCGAACGCCGATGAACGGTGTCATCGGTATGACCGGATTGCTGCTCGACACGTCGCTAACGCCGGAACAAAGATCATATGCAACCGCTGTGCGCGAGTCAGGCGAAGCCTTGCTCAACATCATCAATGATATTCTGGATTTCTCGAAGATTGAATCCGGCGCCATGCCGATGGAAGATACGCCGTTCTCGCCACGCAGCCTGATTGAAAGCGTTTCCGAACTTCTGAGCCAGCGTTGCGCGGAAAAGGGGATCGAGATCGCAACCTATTCGCACCCCAGGTTCGCCGGTAACATCCTGTCAGACGAAGGACGCGTTCGTCAGATCCTGTTGAACCTGGCAGGCAACTCCGTCAAGTTTACTGACCAGGGAGGTGTGCGGATTTCTGCACAGCCAGATACGGACCCCAACTTCATCAGGTTTGAAATTGCTGACACTGGCATCGGAATTTCCGAAGAAGCACTTCCAAAAATCTTCCAGGAGTTCACGCAGGCAGACTCATCCCTGGCTCGCAGATATGGCGGTACGGGCCTTGGTCTCGCAATCACACAACGCCTCGTCAAGGCTCTTGGCGGCAACGTCGGCGTTGCAAGTTCGCTTGGAAAGGGGTCGCGCTTCTGGTTCACGCTGCCGATCAAGCGGGCTCCCGGCGCAACTGAAACTCTGCCCTCACTGACCGGCATTAGGGTCCTGGTCTATACGGCATTCCAGGGGTTGTCGGAAACCCTGGTGCGCCAGCTGTGTGATGCAGGCGCCGATGCCTTTGCGGCAAAGGGAATCGCTGCTGCTGAAACGGCCCTTGCAAGCGGTGCATTCAATGTGCTGCTGATGGATACAAAATCGACCAATGCTCCGCCTGCCGAAGTCCTGGTGCGCCTCAAGGCGCGCTTGCAGGGGATGAAATCAATCGTGCTCCTTCCGGCACAGGAGCGCGCGATCCTGCAGTCTCTGCAATCCTCGGGTTTTGACGGCTACCTCATCAAGCCGGTGAGACAGTCTTCGTTGATAAGGCGGGTTGCGGCGGTCGTTTCTGGCGTCCAGCCGGGAGAAGGAGACGAACCGACCGAAAGTCATGTCGAATTGCAATCGGTTGAGAGCGTCTCCCTCCGCGTTCTCGTGGCCGAGGACAACCGGATCAACGTAATGCTGGCAACGGCCCTCCTCACCAAGATGGGGCACCGTGTCGAAACGGTTGCCAATGGTCGCGAGGCCCTCGAGGCATTGGCGCGGGTTCCATACGATTTCGTGCTCATGGACGTGCACATGCCTGAAATGGACGGGCTTGAAGCGACCAGGCGGATCAGGCAGGGCGAAGCATCTGGCCGTCGCAAGTCAAGGACACCGATTGTGGCGTTGACAGCAAGTACGCTGGAAGGCGATCGTCAGATTTGCATCGACGCAGGCATGGACGATTTCCTCGCCAAGCCTCTGGACCCGAACGCGCTGCGTGCAGTGTTGGAAAAGTGGGGTCCACGGGCAATGGGTCTGGTAAGGCAAGCCTGATCTCAGTCGTGCTTTAGCCGCGACTGCCGGAACCACTCGAGAGCGCACGCAACCGCTCCAATGCCGCCGAGCCACATCGTCAGGACGAATACATTTGCATAGCCGTCGGTCTTGATCATCTCGCCCAGCGCACCGCGCCCAAGCGTTCCGATCAGCATGGTCAGTGAGCTGAACACTGCAAACTGAACCGCACCATGCAACCGGTTTGAAAGCGCGGACAGATAGGCCACGAAAACGGCCCCCGCATAGCCGGCAGCGATATTTTCACCCGCGATGGCGGTCATCAGACGCATCATGCGGGTATCGATCCCGACACCAGTTCCCAGGTTCATGAGCCCTGTCGCCTGCAGAAAGCCATCAATGTGCGGGCTGCCGACTGCCAGGTCCGCATAAAGCAGGTTTGTAACGGCTGCAGCAATGACGCCGATCATCATCGACGCCATGCGTCCGATCTTGAGCATCGACCATGCCGAAATGGTTACACCCGCAATCAGCATGAACACGCCAAATGTCTTTGAAGCAAAGGCCACTTCGGTCTTCGTGTATTGCAGTTCGCTAAGATAGAACGGATAGGCGAACGGTCCCCAGATCGCGTCTGTCAGCCGGTAGCTCAGGATGACAAAAAGCACCAGCACCGCAGCCCATTTCAGCCGCGTCATCAACTCGACAAAAGGCTCGACGATGGCCTGGTACAGGCGGTCCGTGGACGACGTGATTGCTGTCGGAAGGGCAAACCAGGCCGGTGCAGCCGCGTTGGGACGCCAGTGCGCGATCATTGCCGCCAGCACGCATGGGAAGATGACGGTGGCCGTGACGATGATGGGGCCAAAGAAACTTGTGAAGGCCTTGGCATCAGGCAGTGGATCCGATGTTACGGCACTCACCATGAACGACACGAGTACGAAGCCCGCCCAGCCCCACGCAGCCATCACGGAAAGCACGACCGCTGATCGCAGGTGCGGTGACGCAAGACTTGCAGGCGTTACGACTGCGTTGCGATCAATGTTGATTTCAGGTTCGGGAGCCGCAAGCGCCCCGAGCGTTGCAAGCAGCATGATCACGCCGCCAACGCCGAATACGATGTTCCAAGGCAGTGCATCCGCAAGAAACAGTGCTCCCGCGCCACCAAGGAATGCTGCAATGCGATAGCCAAACTGATACATGGCCGAGAGCAGGTCGACCGGCGAAGCTTCATCGGCGACTTCAATGCGCCACGTGTCGATCGACATGTCCTGCGTGGCGGATGCGAACGCACCCACTGCGGCAGCGATCGCCATCCAGGCCAGGCCCGTTCCGGGCTCATTGGCGGAAATGGCAAGTATGCTCAGGGCGATAATGCACTGGCAGAACAGGATCCAGCCTCGCCGACGGCCGAAACGCGTGAATGGAAACGGTGGTGGCAGGTTGACGACTGGCGACCACAGGAACTTGAAGGCATAGGCAAGACCGATCCACGACAGCACACCAATCGTCGCGAGGTCGACATTGGCCGCACTGAACCAGGCATTGATTGTCCCCGTCAGCAGTGCAAACGGCAATCCTGCGGAAAATCCCAGCGCAGTCATGCTTGCGGCTTTACGGTTACCAAGCGTTTGTGCCGCTCTCAAAAGTATATTGGAACGGTGCTCCTGTGCAGAGCCTGTGGAACCGGTCATTCCCGAATCCTCTGATATTCCAGATATTTGCAAAGGCTTGCCTGCTTCTCATCGTTAAGTCCAGCATCCCTTTGCCAACCACCCTTGTGGTCCTTTAGACTGCGGTTTCGAACCACCAAGGCAGGCTTGGGTTCTAGAGCCTGCTTCAAAGATTGAACCAAAATGATGTCTCCGCACGACGCGGCGTTGAGTAATATTTCCAGCGACGAAGATCCCCTGCTCGACACGGCCGGCACGCTTGAAGCGCGCCTTGCAACGACACCTGCTGAAGTCGAGGCAGCCCAACGGCTTCGCTATGAAGTTTTCTATCGTGAGATGAGCGCTACCCCGACGCCGGAAATGGAAGCGCAAGGGCGGGATTTTGATCATTTCGATCCCTATTGTCGGCACATGCTGGTCATTGACCGTGCGCATGGTGACAAGATCATTGGCACCTATCGCCTGATGAGCGGGGAAAGCGCTGCACGGTCGCCGTATGGTTTCTACACGGCCGGCGAGTATGACATTGCCGACATGCTGAAGCGGCGGAAGGGGCAGAAGCTGCTTGAACTTGGCCGCTCATGCGTTCTCAAGGACTACCGGACCGGACCAACAATGCAGCTCCTGTGGCGGGGGATTTTTGTTTACATCCTCCGGCACGACATCGCGCTCATGTTCGGGTGTGCATCCTTGCCGGGCACCGATCCAGCCAAACTCGCGCTCGAATTGTCGTTCCTGTATCATTTTCATCTGGCGCCGACAGACGAAATCGTTAATGCCTTGCCGGACCGCTCCACGCCGATGAACCTGATGCCCCGGGAATCCATAAGGGAAGCAGAAGCGCTTCACGCGTTGCCACCTCTGGTGAAGGGCTACATTCGTTCAGGTGCAAAAATCGGTAATGGCGCTGTCATTGACCATCAGTTCGGGACCACCGACGTTTTCATCTATTTCCCGATCTCCAATTTGCATCCCCGGTGGGCATCACATCTAAGAAAGAAAAGTTCTGCGCCGAAACCGGCTTGAAGGATTCTGATGCATCTGGATGCGCGCGAATTGCAGGCTTTTTACGAGACGCCGCTGGGACAATTGTCTGCCAAGTTCATTCGACGCAAGCTGCGGGAGGTTTGGCCTTCCGTTCGAGGATTGACCGTCGTCGGCCTGGGCTACCCCGTTCCCTATCTCCGGCCATTCCGTTCAGAAGCTGCGCGCATCATGTCGTTGATGCCCTCCCAACAGGGAGCGCTTGTATGGCCACCTCATGCACCCAGCGTGAGCGCGTTAATAGATGAAATTGCGCTTCCGTTGCCTGACGGATGCGCAGACAGGATCATTGTTTCTCACCTGATCGAGAATTCGGAAGCCATGCGTCCGTTGTTGCGCCAGATCTGGCGCACGCTTTCGCCCTCGGGCCGAGTGGTGTTCATTGTTCCAAACAGGACCAGTCTGTGGGCCCAGTTTGAAACCACGCCTTTTGGACATGGAAGGCCTTTCACGCGGACCCAGCTCAGCCGCCTGCTCGCCGACAACCTGTTCACCCAAACCGCAGCAACCACCGCATTGCACATGCCGCCATTTGGCGACCGCTATCTTGTGCGCACGGGCACACGATGGGAAAGCTGGGGCAGGAACCTGTGGCCCAAACTCGCTGGCGTTCATCTGACGGAAGCGACGAAGGAAGTCATGGCAATCGCACCGGCATCAGGCAATCGGCAGCGCGTGCCAATGAAGCCGGTTATTGTTGGGAAGTCTTTCGCGTCAAAAGGAATATCGCTGACTCAGCGGCAAGATTGTCCCAATACCCCGGACGATCCAGTTCCTTGACATCTCCAGCCTCGGACACCGCAAGAGCGCTTTCTATCGAAGCGTCAACGCGTTCGGTTAGCACCATGAAATCTGCAATCGTGCACAGGTGGATGTTCGGCGTCTCGAACCAGTCATGACTGAGCAGACCGGTCTTCGGCATGCGTCCCGAAAAGAAAAGTGTGGCTCGCACCTTCCAGAACCCAAAATTCGGGAACGAAACAATCACGCGCTTTCCAATGCGCAGAAGTTCGTTCAGCACGTCCTTCGGCTTGTGCGTCGCCTGTATCGTCTGGCTGAGTATGACGACGTCAAATCCGTGCGTTGGATAGTCTCGCAGGTCCGTGTCCGCGTCACCCTGAACCACAGGTAGCCCTTTGGCGACACATGCGTTTACGCCGGCCTGGCTGAGCTCAATCCCGCGCGCATCTGCCGATTTGGCTACTTTGAGATGTTCAATCAATTCGCCGTGGCCGCATCCGACGTCAAGAACGCGCGCCGACGACGGCACCATGTCGGCGATACGCAGAAGTTCCTTGCGCAGCTTCGAGTGGGGCATCTCTATTTCAGCCCGGCGGAACTGATGCCGCGCGCCGCGGCAACCGAGTCGATGAACCCGCGCAGGGTCTGGAACATCTCCGGGACGTCTAGCAGGAAAGCATCGTGACCCTTGTCGGTCTCGAATTCCACAAAACTGACATTGGCGACGGCCGCATTCAGCGCGTGGACAATTTTTTTGCTTTCCGAAGTCGGGAACAACCAGTCCGATGTAAACGAAACGACACAGAAACGCGTCCTTGCAGCCTTGAACGCGTTTGCCAGCACGCCGCCATGGTCGGCGGCCAGATCGAAATAGTCCATCGCCCGGGTGATGTAGAGATATGAGTTTGCATCAAACCGTTCGACAAAGCTGGCACCCTGATATCGCAGATAGCTCTCGACTTGGAAGTCGGCGTCGAAGCGATAGGACAGCGCATCACGGTCCTGCAGGCTACGGCCGAACTTGCGATGCAGCGCGGCCTCTGAGAGGTAGGTAATGTGTGCAGCCATACGGGCAACAGCTAGTCCTTTGCGTGGGTTGGTGCCCTTCTGGAAGTAGTTGCCTTCATTCCATTCAGGATCAGCCAGGATGGCCTGGCGGCCAACTTCGTGAAACGCAATGTTCTGTGCCGAGTGTTTCGCAGCGGTGGCGATCGGCAGCGCAGAGAACACGCGTTCAGGATAGCTCGCAACCCATTGCAAAACCTGCATGCCGCCCATCGAGCCGCCTGCCACGCAGGCAAGGGTCTCGATACCCAGGTGGTCCAGCAGCATTGCTTGCGCGCGAACCATGTCGCGAATGGTGATCACGGGAAAGCTCAGGCCGTAGGGCTCGCCAGTCGACGGATCGATATCGTGTGGGCCGGACGAACCCATGCAGCCGCCAACCACATTCGAACAGATGACAAAGAAGCGGTTGGTATCGATGGGCAGGCCAGGACCAACCAGCGACGACCACCAGCCTGGCTTTCCCGTGACGGGATTGATCTCGGCCGCGTACTGATCACCTGTCAGGGCATGGCAAAGCAGGAAAGCATTCGACTTGGCGGCATTGAGTTTACCAAAGCATTTCCAGGCAATAGTCAAAGGCGCAAGCGTTCCGCCCGAATCCAGAACCAGGGGTTGGTCGGCAGGAAACGTGTGGGTTTGCCCGGCATCCTCGCCTGCGACATTTGATGCCGCGGACAATGGTTGAAACGCTGACGACATTATTGCGCGCAATTCGGTTGGTGAAACATCCGTTGTGTGAGGCCATGACTTGGTACAAGTCAACGTTTTCTTTGCACAGATCGCGTTTGATACCATAAGAAGTCGCACATGAAGCCCGTACCCGGAATCCTTGATATTGAGCCGTATGTCGGTGGGCGCTCGCACGCCGCCGGATCAGGACTTGTATACAAGCTGTCCTCCAACGAGACACCGTTGGGGCCGAGCGCGCTGGCTGTTGAGGCGTTCAGAAATGCGTCATCCTCATTGCATCTCTATCCCGATGGAAATGCTCAGGCGTTGCGCAAGGCAATCGGTGATGCCTACGGACTGAACCCCGACCGGATAATTTGCGGCAATGGTTCAGACGAGATCCTGCACCTCCTTCCGCAGATATACGCGTCACCCGGCGACGAAGTTCTCCATAGCGCACACGGCTTTCTCGTTTACCGGATCGCGGCGCTCGCCGCGAGCGCGACACCAGTCGCAGTGCCTGAGCCACAACTGCGGACCGACATCGACGGCATGCTTCGCCTCGCGACCGAGAAAACCAGGATCGTGTTCGTGACCAACCCGAACAACCCCACCGGAAGCTACAACACGGCTGCCGAGCTCCGGCGGCTTAGGTCGGGTTTGCCTGCTGAATGCTTGCTGGTGATCGACGCGGCCTATGCCGACTATGTCGACCGCAACGACTATGAAAGCGGTATCGAGCTGGTCGCAACGACCGCCAACACCGTCATGACGCGAACATTTTCCAAGATATTCGGCCTCGCGTCGTTGCGGGTCGGCTGGGCTTATGCGCCATCGGACGTAGTCGACGCATTCAATCGTGTTCGGGGTCCCTTCAATCTCTCGACGCCTGCCCAGGCCGCGGCCATCGCGGCTCTCGTCGATACCAAGCATCAGGCTGGCGCAAAGGCCCACAATTCGAAATGGCTGGCGTGGCTTGCCGAATCTGTTTCGGCTTTGGGATTGAACGTGTACCCGAGCGCCGCAAACTTTCTGCTGGTCGAGTTTCCCGCCACCGGTCCGAAGTCTTCTTCAGCCGCCGACAGGTTTCTGTTCGAAAGAGGGGTGATCGTGCGCGCGGTGAACGCCTATGGCCTTCCCAAATGCCTGCGCATCTCCGTTGGTACGGAAGAAGGCAACCGTGCGGCCGTCGCCGCCTTGAAAGAGTTCATGTCATGACCACGCGGACAGGTCCCATTTTCACAAAAGTTGCGCTGATCGGAGTGGGCCTCATTGGCTCATCACTGGCGCACGCAATTCGGCGCGGCAGCCTGGCAGCACACGTTGCAGGCCATTCTCACACGCAGGAAACGCGCAAGCGTGTAAGCGAACTGGGCTTCTGTCATTCCGTTCATGAACACGCGGCTGACGCCGTTCGCGACGCCGATCTTGTTGTGCTCTGCACGCCAGTTGGTGCATTTGGCGGCATGGCGCAGACCTTGGCGCAATCACTCAAGCCTGGCGCGATCATCACGGATGTGGGTTCGGTGAAGATGGCCGTCCTCAGGGACGTGGGGCCGCATGTGCCTGCGGGCGTCCATTTCATTCCAGGTCATCCGATTGCGGGCACGGAGCACTCCGGACCCGACTCCGGCTTCGCTGAGCTCTTCGACGGCCGCTGGTGCATTCTGACACCGCCGCCCGGAACCGATTCGCAGGCGGTTGAAACCCTCGCTGAGTTTTGGCGCGGTTGCGGTTCACGCGTTGAAATAATGGACGCCAGGCATCACGATCTGGTGCTGGCCATCACAAGTCACGTACCACATCTGATAGCCTACAACATCGTCGGCACCGCCAGTGATCTGGAACAGGTAACGCAGTCCGAGGTCATCAAGTTTTCTGCCGGTGGCTTCCGGGACTTCACCCGCATTGCAGCGTCCGATCCAACCATGTGGCGCGACGTTTTTCTCAACAATCGGGAAGCCGTTCTCGAAGTGCTCGGCCGCTTTTCCGAGGATCTCTCACGGTTGCAACGCGCGATCCGCTGGGGCGAAGGCGACGTCCTTTTCGACCTCTTCACAACGACAAGGGCCATCCGGCGGAGCGTCATCGAGGCCGGGCAGGACACAGCCGCACCAAACTTCGGTCGCGACGACAAGACACCGAAATAGAATTGACCCGTATCCTTACGGAACGAAATCGGGGATCGAAGTGGCCGGTGCTGCTTCCATCTTCATGATACGCGCAGGCCCGAGAAATACTTCGCCGTTCTCGAACTTCAACGGCACGCTCACGCGACGCTTTGGATCACCGCTTACAAAGGCCAGCACATCAAGCACTGGCTTCGCAGTCGCGTGGGTTTCCTTGGTAATCCAGCCCTGTGCTTCCAGCAGTTCCAGAATGCGAGAGTGATTGCCAAGTGTCAGACGCAGATGCCCCTCTGGCAGGTTACGCGTATCAAACTTGATTTCGCCAACGGCAGCGACGCTGACGCCACCCCAGTCGAAGGCAAATTGCCGAACTTCAATGGGTGTATCAGTCTTGCGCCACGCCGCAAGAATGGCTTGTCCGGTTGCAACAGGAAGTTTGTCGGGAAGTTTGACACCGATATCCAGATCGAAATTGTCGACCACAGGCCCAAGCGCCAGATCGAGATTGCCTTGCAGACCCAGATTGGTGATGTGTGCTGCAATATCTGCACGCGGCATGGGTTCATGTTCGGTCGCGGCGTTCAGTGAAAAGTCGAACTTCGCCCGGTCGAGAATGAAATGGAAGTCAGAGGCGTCGATCTTTCCAGTTCCGGTGAGACGCTCGATCTCTGCAGAAACGATTTGTGCATCGTCACGACTCGAAGCCTTGAACAGCGCCTTGTCCGCTTGGCCATCAGCTTCGATCCAGCGACCTTCGCCCACGTAAAATACATGCTGCTGTCCCTCAAGCGAGACGGCAATCCGGCTCAGCGAGAGTGGTTTGAGGACCACGGTGACGCGCTCCCCATCCCACACAGTACCCAGGTCAGGTGCCAGCAGGCGAACTTTTGAAAGCGTACCTTCCACGAGATAGGGAAATCCCGAGACCTCGAGCGAGTTCCATTCAAGGTTCCGTCCAAGCACATGCTGCTGGGACTGCAGCGCCGATGCACTCTCGCGCATGCGGTCTGACAGAAATTTCCACCACCAGCCGTATCCCGCAAGAGCCAGGGCAATAGCGGCGATCGAGATGAGCAGGATTGCGATGCGCCAGCTCCGGCCAAGCCGGTTCAGCAATGCTTGCAAGGCTTGAACGGGCACCTCGGCAAATTTGCGGAGAAAGGACACGTCATCAAGCCTGAAGTTGCGACATTATCCGCACCGCGAGTGGCCGCAATTGAGGCATGTGTCGCAGCCTTCAATTCTGACAAGGCCTGGACTGCTGCATCGGGGGCAGAACTTGAATGACGAACGCTGTTCATCCTTTCCGCCAGAAAAAGAACTACTTTCGAATCGGGAGTCGCCCGAGTTGGAGACTCGCTCCGCAAGGCTTGCAGCCTTTTGTTGCGGGGCACTACCGGCGTCGGGTCGGTTGAGAAAGCCGATGGCGATCATGTGTTCCTCGATTACGCCGCCGATGGCAGCGAGCAATGAGGGGACATACTGCCGGTTGACCCATTGTCCGCCGCGTGGATCGAACACGGCCTTCAATTCATCGACGACAAACGAGACGTCTCCGCCCCGGCGGAAGACCGCACTGATCATGCGCGTCAGCGCGACGGTCCACGCATAGTGTTCCATGTTCTTCGAGTTGATGAATATCTCGAACGGGCGACGCCTGCCGCTTTCGATGATGTCGTTCAGAGTGATGTAGATGGCATGGTCGGACTCCGGCCAGCGCACTTTATAGGTGTTGCCAGGCAATGCTTCGGGCCTGTCCAGAGGCTTGGTCATGTAGACGACGCCTCCATCAATGGTCACAGGCCTTGGCCGGGCAGGCGGTGGCAGAATGAGTTCCTGCGAAGGTTCGGGAACTTGGGCGTTCAAAACAGGCTCATCAGTGAGACTCAGGATCGAACCGGTCACTTCATTGGGACGCCACGTCGTGCAACCCTTGCAGCCACTGTCGTAGGCCTTGAGATAGATGTCCTTGAACTCTTCGAACGGCAGGTTTGCAGGACAGTTCACGGTCTTTGAAATTGAGCTGTCGACATACTTCTGAACCAGGGACTGCACGGCAATATGGGCTTCAGGCGTCAGGTCCTGCGCGTTGATGAAATAGTCTGGAAGGGGAACAGTGCCATGGATCGACCGGAAGAGCTTGTGTGCGTAGTCTTCGACGTCCTGATCGCTTTTTTCTCCATTCTCCAGCGTGATCTTGCGCCTGTATGTATAGGCGAATGCAGGTTCGATCCCGCTCGAAACATTGTCGGCAAGCAGCGAGATCGTGCCGGTTGGTGCGATGGACGTCAGCAGCGAGTTGCGCACGCCGTGATCGCTGATGGCAGCACGGATGTCTGGTTCCAGTTCCCGGATTGTCGGGCCCTGTAGATACTTGTCCTGGACATACAGTGGAAACGCACCCTTTTCGGCGGCAAGGTCAGCCGATGCAAGATATGCGGCGCGTCGCAGCGCATTAAACCAGCGCCCCGTCAATTCAAGTGATTGCGGACTTCCATAAACGGCCCGGCACATGATCAGCGCATCGGCAAGTCCAGTGACGCCAAGTCCAATCCGGCGCTTTGCCTTCGCTTCGCGCTCTTGCTGGGGCAGCGGGTAGTTTGAAATGTCGACGACATTGTCCAGGAATCGTACGGCGATGCGGGCAACTGCATCCAGCTCGTTTTCGTCCACCCGCGCATTCTCGGTGAAAGGGTCCTTGACAAACTTTGCAAGGTTTATGGAACCCAGGAGGCAGGCGCCATAGGGCGGAAGTGGCTGTTCGCCGCACGGGTTCGTCGCCGATATGCGTTCCGCGTACCAGAGATTGTTACGTTCGTTGATGCGGTCAATGAAAATGACGCCGGGTTCTGCATAGGCGTAGGTGGACGCCATGATGCGGTCCCAGAGACCACGCGCGGACACCGTGCGGTAGACCTTGTCCGCAAACACCAGGTCCCAGGCTTCATCCCTCTTGACGGCTTGCATGAACTTGTCGGTGACAAGAACCGAGAGGTTGAAGTTGCGCAGTCTGTCCTTGTCCCGCTTTGCTTCTATGAATGTCTCGATGTCTGGGTGGTCGCAGCGCAGTGTCGCCATCATGGCGCCACGTCTTGCACCCGCGGACATGATCGTGCGGCACATCGCATCCCAAACATCCATGAAGGAAACGGGACCTGAGGCATCGGCGCCAACGCGTTTTACCTCGGCACCTCTCGGACGCAGCGTGGAAAAGTCGTGTCCGATGCCGCCACCCTGCTGCATCGTCAGCGAGGCTTCCTTGAGGTTGTCGAAAATCCCGCCCATGTCGTCAGGAATGGTGCCCATGACAAAGCAGTTGAAAAGCGTGACAGCGCGGCCCGAGCCCGCACCGGCAATCACGCGACCCGCGGGGAGAAAGCGGAAATCCTTCAGGACGCGAAGGAATTCATCTCGCCAGCGCGCGCGCTGTTCGGGACGTTCGGCAAGGGCAACAGCCCCGGCAACGCGCGCCCACGTGTCGTCAAGCGAGGCATCGGCGTGTGGAACACCTTGACCCTTCAGTCGGTATTTGAGATCCCAAATCTGATGGGAAATGTCGCTGCGATTTACCATCAGTCCGCGTGCCCGCTTTTCAAGCGGTCACACCGTACACGAGAGAGGTTTTCGGCACAAGAATTTGTTCACTTTACGTTCAAAACAGAATCTCTATTCTCGCAACGTCATTAACGACAAATTGCGAAGCAAATACTCAGGCCGGAACGACAGATGGTTGGTTTCCGCCCTCTGCCAGAAGGCGGGCCGACGCCGTTTCGATCTGGCTTTGCAGCTGCGCCATGAAATCACGCCGGTTCAGACCCGGCGCTATGGCTGGCAGGATTTCGACGACGATTCGGCCCTTGCGCGGGTTGGTACCCTTGCGCGCCCAGAACAGTCCCGAATTCAGCGCTATCGGAACGCAAGGCACGTTCAATGCTGTGTAAAGGGCGGCAATGCCAGGCTTGTAGTCGGGCCTTTCACCAGGAAGCTTTCGTGTGCCTTCAGGAAAGATGACGACAGGTCTGCCGGCCGAAAGGCACGCCTGCGCAGTGCGGATCATGTTGCGAAGGGATGCCGCGTGTCCGCCGCGATCAATTACGATCATCTCGCACTTCTGCGCGTACCAGCCATAGACTGGAACCCGCAGCAGCTCGCGCTTCATGATGATGGCAGGATCCCGCAGCAGGATGTGCTGTGCAATCGTCTCCCACATCGACATGTGCTTGACCGCATAAAGTGCAGCACCTTTGGGGATGTTTTCTTGTCCGCGCACTTCGAAGTCGAGGCCCACAATGTGTTTCAGGCCCCAGAAGCTAACGCTTGCCCAGATCTCCATCCCCCGCACTACGGCCGTTCGGGGCAGCAGCAGCGCAGGCAGCCAGATCAGGTTGATCAGGATTGACCAGCCCCAGAAGAAGACTTGAAAAACTATCAAACGGATGTTGGTCAACTGGAGATCTCTTGTGCCAGGATCGAGCTCAATGCCTATGGGACGGGTGCGTCATCGCCGGGCGCAGGCTCAATTGAGGCTGGGCCGGGCAGTGGAGCAGGCTTGGTCCACAGGCCAGAGGCCACCGCAACGCGGACCGTGGCCGCTAGCAGTTTGAGGTATTCTCCCGCAAGAACGCCTGATGTGTAGGGGTCCGTCCACCAGTCGTTCAAGTGGATGTCGTCTGGAAAAACCGGATACGGAATGAACTCCGTATCGGGCCTGACGGCCGACAGTTCCAGCAGGCTGCGCGGCATGTGATAGCTCGCGGTTACGATGATGACCTTCCGAAAATTATGCTCGGCAATCCACGTCGCGGACTCGCCGGCATTGCCGATCGTATTCTCGGCACTGCGGCCAAGATCGACGCAGCATTTCGCACGCCTGGGAGAAGCGCCGGCTGCTTCGAACAGTTCGCTGCGGCTTGTCTCGGCGTGCACGCCCGAGATCAGGAGGCGCGAACCCTTGTTCTGATCCAGAAGCTCAAGCGCCGCTTGCAGGCGACCTTCGCCTCCGGTCAGCGCGATGATGGCATCAGCCTGCCCGGGTTCTGACGAAGTCCTTGCGAGCGACCAGACAAATACGGGAAATCCCAGGGCGCCCAGCACGAACACTGCCACAGCCAAGCGAAACGCGAGGCCGATCCATGCCCATCGTCTGGAATGCGCGGTCGGCACAGCTCATGGCTCCCTTAGAACGGCCTCCACGGCCGCGTACAGGTCATCATAGACCGATACCGGTAAAATGTCGTCAGGCAGCCCTTTTGCCTGCAAATCTGCGCCTTTTCCAGTACGAACCAGCAGGCGGCGGATATTGAGTGCCTTGGCCGCCTGGAGGTCGCGAAGTTGGTCGCCCACCATGAAGGCATCTTGCGGCGTGGTGCGGAAATGGGTCAGCGCTTCCCTCAGCATGCCGGGCCCGGGTTTTCGCCGTTCATGGTCGGACCATGGGGGCTCGGTGCAGGTCAGCAGTAGGTCGATTTTGGCCCCCGCTTTTTTCAGCTCGTCATGCAGCTTGCCGTGTATCTGGTTAAGCATCTCCTGCGAGAACACGCCCTTGCCGACGCCGCCCTGGTTGCTCACGATTGCGACTTTGATGTTTGCGCTGTTCAGCCGCGCACAGGCCTCCGCCGCGCGCGGGATCAGCACCAGTTCGCCAGGATGCTTTACGTAATCTGTGCGGTCTTCATTCAGCACGCCGTCCCGGTCGAGTAGGGCAAGCTTCATTGCATCCGGCCCAGCACACGCAACACCGTGAAGCGCGCCGTGAGCATGGCAATCACACCCATGACGCCTGGAACAAGCACGAGCCAGACATAGTGCAGCGGCGAGCTGACAAGTTGCGGCAGGTATTGTGCGGCAACCGGCGTTTCACGACTGTCCATGAACATGCTGCTTCCAAGCAGCGTCACGATTGCAATGAACAGCCCGATGAACCCGCCGCGAAGGCCCAGCCACAGGAAATGGCTCTGGATTTCATTGGCGATGAACACATCTCGCGCGCCGATCATGTGGACGACCTCGACAATCTCGCGATGCGTGCGCAGGCCGGCCTGCGTCGCAAAGATGATGATGGCAAGCGTCGCCAGCGCGATGAGCAGCAGCACCGACCAGCCAATTGCCGTTGACGAAGTAGCAAAGCCTGCGAGTTCCGCGTTCCAGCGCTTGTGGTCATCAAGCTGCGCGCCGGGGACACTGTCAGCGAGAGCCTTGGCCAGGCCTTCAAGTTCCGCAGGCTCGCCGGGTTTCAGCGTGACTTCGATTAATTGTGGCGCTGGCAGGTCATCAAGCACATTGCCTTTGCCGAGCCACGGTTCAAGCAGGGCATTGGCTTCCGAACGACTGAGGGCCTTCGCCGAAAACACGCCAGGCCACTGGTTGACGAGCCTAAGGGACTCCTTGACCTGGTCTTCAGGCGAAATCTGTGCCGACGGCATGAGCTGCACTGTCACCGAACTCGAAAGCCCGTCCGTCCACTGCGAGGCCAGTCGTCCGAGTGTAAGCACGCCGCCCAGTGCAAGGCATGCAAGGAAGCTCATCACGGCAACGATCGTGTGCAGCGTTGCTCCCGAAGCGCTGTCGGCTGGCATCAGGCCGGTTTGGGCTTTCGGATTCATGCCCGCTTCGCCTCGGTGATCAGATGATCAGACACCTGTCCCGATGTCAGGCGGCCCTCGGTGAGTTTGTAAAGGCGCGTTGCCGGAAGCCGCTCCATGATCCGCTGGTCGTGGGTGGCAATCAGTACGCAGGTCCCCAGCCGATTCAACTCGATGAACAGCCTGATGATGCGCGCTCCGATCTCCGGGTCGACGTTTCCGGTGGGTTCGTCCGCAAGCAGCAACTCGGGCTTGGCAACCACCGCTCGGGCGATCGCAACACGTTGCTTCTCGCCGCCTGACAGCGTGGCGGGCTTGGCGTTAAGACGGTTGCCGAGGCCAACCCACTGCAGGAGTTCCTCGACTTCAGCCCGGTAGTGACCTTCAAACTCTCCCATGACCCGCCGGGGCAGGGAGACGTTTTCAAAGACAGTCAGGTGTTCAAGAAGGCGGAAATCCTGAAAAACCACCCCGATGCGGCGCCTGAGGGCCGGAAGCTCGTCCCGCGGCGTTGTGGCTATGTCTCGTCCAAACATCGAGATTGCACCCCTGGAGGGGCGCTCGGCCAGGTAGATTAGCTTCAAAAGCGAGGTTTTCCCGGCCCCGGACGGTCCGCTTAGTAAATGGAAGGATCCCTTCTCCAGCGAAAAGGAGATGTCGCGCAGGATTTCGGGCCCAAGCCCATATCTCATTCCGACATTCTCAAATCGAACCACCAATTAATCCTTTTCGGTTAATGGTTTAGGAGAAGGCATTGTGATTGCGCTTGCTTGCGGGCGCAAAAGCGTTATGTCAAAAAACCAAGAATCGACACGGGCACCAGCCTGGAATGATAATAACCTGTCCTCGCTGCGCAACTCGCTATCTCCTCGAGGCCGGAACTGTGCGGCCCCCGGGTCGACAAGTCCGTTGCGCCCGTTGCCAACACATGTGGTTCCAGGAGCCTGCTCCGGATTTGCCCACACCCATTCCCGTGCCGATCGAAGAGCCTGCACACACAGGCCCCATAACAGACCGCTCACGGATGCTGGGGCCTCCGCCGTCATCCGATGCATCATTCCCCTCACTACCACAATTCGAGGTGCCTCCGCCGCAGTCTTTCGAACCATTGTCGGTTCCCCCCGAACAGATGTCTGCGCAGCAGAACCCGTTTGGCGAGCACCGCCGCGCCCGGTCGCGCGGGATGGCGGGGCTGATGGTTGTGCTGGCAGCGCTGTCTCTTTTCCTCGTCGTCTTTTTCTCGCTGCCAAATGAAATCGCAACGTACTGGCCACAAACGGCAAGCCTCTACAACGCGCTTGGCATCCAGGTGAACAAGAGCGGCTTCACGATCAAGGCCACCCAGACCCAGGAAGTCGCAAACTCGATTCCGATCATCGTCATCAAGGGCGAACTGATCAATGAGACAGATCGCGACCTGCCCGTTCCAAGCGTGCGGATTGCGGTCCGCGACCGCAACAAGCGCGAACTCCATTCGTGGATCGTCCGGCCTGACCAGGAGCATGTGGGGCCCAGAGGAAAAGGTTCCTTCAGCGCGCGACTTGAAAGTCCGCCCGCGGATGCGGTTGATCTGGAAGTCCGTTTCGCCCGCGAGGGCGAAAGATAATGGACGAGGCTCGGCTCGAGGCTCTCTTTTCCACAGACGCCATAGCATCCCGCCTGACCTCTCTGGCTGACGAATTGTCGGCCAGCCTGCCGCCGGATTTTGCACTCGTGGCGATCCTCAAGGGCAGTTTTGTCTTTGCTGCCGACTTGCTGCGCGCCTTGGCGGCCAGACAAATGAACCCCGATGTCGATTTCATGATTCTGTCCAGCTATGGACAGGCGACAGTGTCATCCGGAACCGTTCGATTACTGCGGGATGTCGAGATACCGGTCAAAAACCGTCATGTTTTGCTGGTGGATGACATTTTGGATAGTGGCAAAACACTGGAATTTGCGCGGCGCCACTTGCTCGCAAACGGAGCAAAAACTACAAAGGTCTGTGTACTGTTGGACAAGGGCTCAGCGCCCGGTGTGGCAGATTTTGCGGGTTTCCCGTGCCCTGATGCATTTGTGGTCGGCTACGGAATGGACTATGCCCATAAGTACCGTGGACTGCCGTTTATCGCTATTTTAACCCAATAGCGGGACTGGATATTGATTGATGGCTAAAATCCTGATCGCAGAGAACGAGCTGGCGCTCAGGGAATTTATCGCCCGTGGGCTGGAACAGCGCCGCCACAAGGTCACCATGGCGCAGGATGGCTCGGACGCAATCGATTTTCTCAAGAAATCAAAGTTCGATCTCCTGCTGACAGATATCGACATGCCGATTATGGATGGCATTGCACTCGCACTCGCAGCCGGACGCGACTACCCGAAGATGAAGATCATCATCATGTCGGGACACGAACACCAGATTGAGCGCGCGCAGGGGCTTAGCGATCTGGTCTACCGTGTGATTTCCAAGCCGTTCACGATCGCCAAGATTTGCGAAGTGGTCGATGACGTCATTTCGACCAGGAAGCCCGGCTCAAAATCTTCTGAGTAGGCGTTCGATATACTCAAGCTCGGTCTCGGGTCGTTCGCGTTCAGCGGCCCGTTTTTGAAGCTCCTCGAGAATCTCCCGGGCCCTCTGTATATCAAGCTTGTCAGGCACTTTCACCGAATCCCCAAAGGTTGGTCCGCTCGATGACTGAGGACGGCCAAATGGATCTTCGTTGTCACCCGAGCCGGCTCCGGCTGAACCTGGCACAGGGGCCCCTTGCCCTGCCATCTGCTGCAGCAATTGCTGCGCAAGCGCCTGTCCGCCCTTGCGCATTTCATCGATTGCCTTTTGCTGGCTTTGCCCGGCCGGCCCAAGATCGCCCGACCCAAGCTGGTCCGCCGCGTTGTCCATCGCATCCTGCGCACGCTTCAGCGCGCCGGCCGATTCCGGGTTGCGCATCATTTGCTTGATGATGGGCGTAAGGTCGTTGCCCAGCTTCTCCTGCGTGCCCTGCAGCGTTGAAGGCTTCTTGTTTGCTGAGTTCTCGGTCGCCTTCTGCTCGCGGAATGTCTGATCCATCAATCCGCGCTGGCGCGCCATGATCGTACTGAGCTGCTCGAGAGCTTGAGTAGCCGCCTGTTGTTCTGGAGACATCTTGCCACCGCCGGCAGATTGCACATTCTCCATGAGCTCAAGCATCTGGCTCAGCATTTGTTGGGCGGCAGATTTTGACCCTTGTCGGGCCAGCTCCTGTATCTTGTCCATCATCGACTTCAGGTCTTGCGGCCGCACGACCTGGCCATTCAGCCCCTGCATCATCTGGTTGGCGCCCTGTGATCTTTCGGCAATTGCCTTCAGGGCGCGCTCGAGCGCTGCTCTCATTTGCGCCATCAGCCTTTCAATTTCTTCTTCCGACCCACCCTTTGCGAGTGCGTCCATCAGTTTGCGCTGGATGTCCCGGAGTTCAGCTTGCGCTTGTGGCGTGTCACCTTCTTCCACCCTGAGCGCCAGATCCCACAGAAGTTGCTGCGCCGAGATTATGCGGGAGGTGTCGACGTGTGTGTCGTCCAGTCGCGCACGATGCGCTTCGAACGTCGCCGTTCGGAGTGCGAGATAAACCCGTGTGTCGGGCATGAAGCGTTCAGGCGCGATTGAAAGCGCATCCAGCGCCTTGGCGACCTGCGCGCTCGATCGCGGATCTCGTGCCAGATTGCGCCGTTGTTCGACAAGCGCGCGCGCAAGCGGGTTGGTGAACCGGCGTTCGGGCAGGATGATCGTAGCCACTTTTGAATGCGCGGTCTGGCCAAGTTCGTCCTTCGCAGTCAGGACGACTTTCACCTTGAGCCCGGCCCAGATGTGATCTGTCAGGTCCTTGAAAATCATCACCTCGCCTTTGCGGGCGGGTGAGGGCGGCAACGGCAGCTCAAAACGGATTGGAGGCAGGGAGGTTTCAGCCTTGTTGCCGGAATCAAGTGCAATGGAGCCTTCCGCCGATGTGACACCAAAATCATCCTCCACTTCGTAACTGAAGCGAAGCGATTGCGCTTGTGTGACTGCGAGCGGTTGCTTGAACTGGATCTTCGGCGGCGTGTCATTCTTGATCTTGAACCGCCAGTGCCCCGACTGCGTCGCATTCAACGAAAGCTTGACGGTAACATCGCTGTCGACGACAAGTTTTGCATCACGGGCATCGCCACCTGCCGGAAGGAATTCCGGACGTGCTTGGCGGGGGACCAAGCCTCCGAACGACGCGGCCCGCATGACCGCAGACGACGCCCCATGTGTGCGCACGGTGAGCACCGACCCGGCCGGCACTGCAATGAGCGTCGCATCACTCACACTGGTTTGCGCAGTCAGGTGACGCGGTGCTTCACCTGTATAGGTCGGCGGAGTCACCCATGCTTCAAAGGTCGCTGGCGCATGACCTTGCGCAAGACCAGGAGAAAGTGCGGCGCTGAGCCTGGACGGAACCTCCGACCAATTCGCAATGACCAGCGCAACAATCGCAAGCCCCATCAGGACGCGCAGGGCATGCGGGTCTTTTGCCGTCAGCGACAGTTTCGGCCAGGCTACGGTCAGGCGGTTGAGATGTGCGTAGATCCAGCGCTGGTGTGCGCGCCACAATTGCTTGGTGTCGTTGTCTCCGAGGGAGGCCGGGTGATCTTCCATCGAGCTCAACGGGCGATGATCGAGTCCGCTTGACTGTTCCAGATGCCGGACAGCTTGCGCGTGTGTCGGAATGCTAGACTGGCGCAGCGACCACATGACCGACCAGACAATCGCTGCAAAGAAACCCATCAGGCTGATGAGGTGCAGCCACTCCGGGAAGTACGTGAAGGTGTTGGCGAGCGCGAGAATGACGAAGGCGCCGACAACACCACCCGCGGGCCACAGGATGGGATACACACGCTCTGCAGCAAGTGACGCCCAGCTCAGCAGTACACGGCGGCGCACCTCGCGCGGCAAACCTGGCCGGTCGTTGTCGCTGTTCGGAGTTGTATCAGCGCTCACGCATCACTCACCGTTACAAAGGCTGGTCGAACCAGTCTGGCAGACTTTCCTTTGCAATCATTTCTTCGACACTTTGCCTTGGCCTTGTGACCGAAAAACGGCGTCCGTTTACGATCACTTCGGGCACCAGAGGGCGCGCATTGTAGCTCGAAGCCTGAACGGCGCCATAGGCACCAGCAGAAAGAATGGCCACCAGGTTACCGGGTTTTATTGGCGGTAAATCACGATTTCGTGCGAACAAATCGGCGCTTTCGCAGACCGGCCCCACGACGTCGTAAACCCTGCGCTCAGAATTTTTGGGCTCAAGAACCGGAATGATATCGTGCTGGGCGTCGTACATGGCCGGACGGATCAGGTCGTTCATGCCTGCGTCAAGGATGACGAAAGTCCTTTCATCTCCGGCTTTCACGTAAGTCACACGCGAAACAAGGATGCCGGCATTCGCGGTGATCAGGCGACCAGGTTCAACGATCAGCTTCACATCGAGACCCGCAAACGCGTTCTGTACCATTGACCCGTACGAAGCTGGCAATGGCGGCGCATCGCCTTCAGTGTACGGCACACCAAGGCCACCACCCAGGTCAACGTGCGAAATCCGGTGTCCATTTGCACGAAGGGATCTCACAAGTTCGGCAAGCTTTGCAAAGGCCTGCTTGAACGGTCCCAATTGTGTGATCTGGCTGCCGATATGCGCATCCACGCCAGTCACGTCGATGCCCGGAAGCAGTGATGCCTTTTGATACGCCGCTTCCGCCCGGTGCCAGGCGATACCGAATTTGTTCTCGGCCTTGCCGGTCGAAATCTTGGCATGCGTGAGCGCGTCGACATCCGGATTGATGCGCAATGAAACTGCCGCTCGCTTTGACTTTGAAACGGCGACTTCGCTTAAAGCCTCAAGTTCCTCTTCGCTTTCAGCGTTGAACTGCATGATGCAGCTATCAAGTCCGAAAGCGATTTCGTCACGCGTCTTGCCAACCCCGGAGAACACGATCTTTGCGGCCGGAACTCCCCCTGCAAGTGCGCGTTTGAGTTCACCAGCCGAGACGATATCTGCACCGGCGCCAAGTTTGGCCAGCGTCTTGATGACGGCAAGGCAGCCATTCGCCTTCACCGCATAGGCGATCAGTGTCCCCTTTGGCAAAGCCGACTCGAACACGCGGTAGTGGCGTTCAAGCGTTGCGGTGGAATAGCAATAAAAGGGAGTTCCAATCGACGCTGCAATCTCTGAAATGGCAACATCTTCTGCGAACAACTCGCCATTCTTGTACTCAAAATGGTTCAAGAGTGCGTCCTGTGAATTGGGCCCACGCGAACGGGCTCTGAAAGCGCACTAGTGGTGCAATGAGACCGACGGCTTTGGTGGTTCAAGCGGGCCCTTCTTTCCGCAGGCGCTGACACCCAGCGCTGAAATCACTGCAATCAAGATCAATGCGCGAATGGTCATTTCAACTGCTCCTGCCAAAATCGAACTTGTTCACTGACTCGGACGGGGGCTGTGCCGCCAAAGCTCGTCCGGCTTGCAACCGAGGCATCCAAGCTTAGGACCGACATTACATCGTTCGTGATGCCAGGCTCAATGTCTTGCATGTCGCGCAGGGACAATTCCGTCAGGCCGCATTTCCTGGCCTCGGCCAGTGCCACGATCTTTCCGGTGATATGGTGCGCATCACGAAATGGCTTCTTGAGGACGCGCACAATCCAGTCTGCCAGGTCCGTCGCGGTCGAAAACGCCTGCCCGGCGGCGTCGCGCATGGCGTTTTCGTTGATCGTCATGTCGCCGACCATGCCGGTCATGGCGGCAAGCGCGAGTTCCGTACTGTCGGCCGCATCAAACACGGCTTCCTTGTCTTCCTGCATATCCTTCGCATAGGCAAGCGGAAGCGATTTCATCACGCCCAGAAGCGTGACAAGCGCACCCGTGACACGCGCACATTTGGCTCGCACAAGCTCGGCCGCATCGGGGTTGCGCTTTTGCGGCATGATGGACGAGCCTGTTGAATAGGCATCGGACAGCCGGATGAACCTGAAGTGTGGCGAGCTCCACAACACAATCTCTTCCGCCAGTCGCGAGAGATGGGTCATCAGGATGGAGCTTGAGCTGAGGAACTCGAGTGCAAAGTCCCTGGACGAAACACCATCCAGCGAGTTGCGCATCGCCTCTTGAAAGCCAAGATCAGCCGACGTCATCGCCCGATCGATTGGAAATGACGTTCCGGCGAGGGCCGCAGAACCCAGCGGATTGATGTTTGTCGTCCTTCGCGCAGACGCAAAGCGTGCACGATCCCGGTCTGCTGTCTCGACATAGGACAGCAGATGATGGCCGAAGGTCACTGGCTGCGCCGTCTGCAAATGAGTGAAGCCCGGCATGACTGTCGACGTGTGAAGGGCGGCCTTGGCAACGAGCTGCGCCTGAAAGGCCTTGACGCTCGTATCAATGCGGTCAATGGCATCGCGGATCCATAGCCTGAAATCTGTAGCCACCTGGTCATTGCGCGATCGGGCGGTGTGCAGCCGCCCTGCAGATGCACCGACAGTCTGCTTGAGCCTTTCCTCGACATTCATGTGAATGTCTTCGAATTCACGCGAAAACGTGAATGTCCCTTGATCCATTTCTGCCTTTACGCTGTCGAGCCCCGTCAAGATGCTGTCGGCGTCGGCTTGCGCGATAATGCCGCGCTTGCCCAGCATGCGCGCATGGGCTTTCGAAGCCATAATGTCCTGCGCATACAGGCGCTGGTCGAAATCGATGGAGACATTGATGTCCTTCATGATTTCGTTTGGGCCCTGATTGAAACGGCCGCCCCACATTTTGTTTTTAGTCATCAGCTTCTGAATGTCCGAGTCAAAGATGCAACGAATGCCACTGAGCCTGAGATTGATTGCAATCGTGCTGGCAGGAGCCATTGTGGCGTTGTCGTGCTTCGCCGTCTATAGGACGATATTTCCAGAACAGGTGGCCAGCCATTCAAAACTGGAAGGGATGGAAAACTACGTCCCCGCGAGGGAAGTTAAACCTGCAGCAGACGTTCACTTTCTTGATGAAGCGGGACAGGACCTCAGCCTTCAGCAATTTCGTGGCCGGGTCATTGTCCTTAACCTTTGGGCGACGTGGTGTACGCCTTGCGTCGCCGAGATGCCGATGCTTGACCGGTTGCAGCAGCGGCTGGGCGACACGGATGCTGTTGTCATCGCCTTGAGTATCGACAGGGGCGGGGCTAAGGCGGTTCGGGAATTTTTCGACCGCGAAGGTATCGGGAACCTGAAAATCTATGTGGATCCCACCATGAGGGCCCAGTCGACTCTGCAGGCATTTGGCCTTCCCACCACGTTGATTATCGACCCTGAAGGCAATGAGCGTGGCAGGCTGATCGGTCCGGCAGAGTGGGACGAGGATGCGGCGCTGGACCTGATCACGTCAGCAAAGGCGCCGAGCAAGCCTTAGTGGTGCCGGAAGTTTTGACCGACGCGATCCAGTGTCGCCCACATTTCGGTCAGGTCAACGATACGACATTCATCCATGGCGCGGTCGATCGCCATCACCGTTAGCCCGGCCTCGATCGCAAGCCACGCCTGCGCCGGGAATGGAGATGTGCCTGATAGAGCCTTGAGCAGGTCCGTTGCCATCGCAATGTCGGCGCCATTGTGATCGTCGCCAGACACCGGGAATTTCTTGCGCATTGGCGGCGCGGAGTCGAATAGGCGACGCCACATCAGGCTGTTGCGAACAAGATCCGCCATCAGCGTACCTTTGGTACCTGCGATATACCATCGTCGCTCTCGCAGCGCGGCTGCGCTGTTTGCGTGGAAGGACAACTGGACGCCATTTGCAAATTGCACCAGCGCAGTCTGATGGTCTGTTACATCCGATGTGATGTTGAAAGCGTCATCGTCTGCGGCCCAGCCGCCAGGCCACAGTCCCAGGGCTGCAGTCGAGGCGGAGTCCTGATCGGCAGCGCGATCCGGAGTGAAAATGCGCCGCCCGCCAAAGCTTGCGACGTGCCGGGGCCTCGCCCCCGCGATGTCGCTCAGAATGTCAAAATCGTGGCACACCTTGTCGAGCAGATATGAACCGCCCCATTCCTTCCGCCGGCGCCAGTTCCGCGCGAGATATGAGCCGTGCTCGGGAGGCAGGTGTTCGGTCGCATCAATTGAAATGATGTCGCCCAGTGTTCCCTCGCGAACAATTGACAGCACCTCTTGCACGATGGGCGCCGAACGCATGACCAGCCCGACATAAAGCGGTGGAATGGAACCGTTTGATATGCGTCGCGCGATCTCGAGGGATTCCTGTTCGGTTCGCACAATCGGCTTTTCGACAAAGACCGGTACCGACCCTTTGAGCGCAAGGTCCATGTGTGACGCGTGCATGTGATTGGGTGATGCGATCATGATCAGGTCAGCGCTGCCTGTGTTGACGGCTTGCTCCACCCGATCAAACTGCTGGCCAGGCCCAATTCCCTCCGTGGCCAGTCTTTCCAGACCTGCAGGGCTCGGGTCAAAATACCCTTCGATTTTTGGATTGCCGCCGGCGCGCTTGAGCGCGACAAGAACGGCGGCCATGCGTTGGCCGAGACCTATGACAGAGACCCGTAGTGCCCCCGTCACGTCTGCATATGCGGACATCCCACGCGCAACATGTTTCCATTGTTGTCGATTAGAACGAACTCTGGAACGCCCCAGGGTTTTTGCTCGATGGGCAGCAACTTGCCGACTCTGGCCCTTTCGAATGCGGCGTAAGTCGCATCCAGGTCATCGACATAGAGGCAACAGGTATGATCGCGCACGGTTCCGTCGATATACGGCGATTCAAAGAACTGAAGCTGGATGCCGTTGCGCATCATGAAAAGAAAAGAGTCTGGCGGTTGCTGCTCGTGCGCGCAGATGAACCCGAGCTTTTCATAGAAGCGGCGGGTCTCCGCTGAATTGTGCATCGGAAGTGTTGGTACCGCGAAGTCTGCCACTGCCTCTGCCCCTTGCTGTTTGCGCGACCTTGGGGCCTAGCGCGTTGGTACGGGCTTCTCGCCACGGTAGTCATAAAAACCGCGCTTGGTTTTTTGCCCAAGCCATCCCGCCTCGACATATTTCACAAGCAACGGGCAGGGCCGGTATTTGGAATCGGCGAGACCTTCGTACAGCACCTGCATGACCGAAAGGCAGGTGTCCAGGCCGATAAAGTCGGCGAGTTGCAGCGGGCCCATCGGATGATTTGCGCCAAGACGCATTGCCGTATCGATGGCCTCAACTGTCCCGACACCTTCATAAAGGGTGTACACGGCTTCGTTGATCATCGGCAGCAGGATGCGGTTCACAATGAACGCCGGGAAGTCTTCGGAATTGGCAGACGTCTTGCCCAGGCGCTTGACCAGGCGCTGCACCGTCGAGAACGTCTCTTCCTCTGTGGCAATGCCGCGGATCAGTTCGACCAGCTGCATCAATGGCACAGGGTTCATGAAATGCAGCCCGATGAAGCGCTCCGGGCGATCAGTGACTGACGCCAGGCGCGTGATCGAGATCGACGAGGTGTTCGAGGCGATCATGGCGTCCTTGGACAGCTTCGGACAAAGGTCCTGGAAGATCTTGCGCTTGATCTTCTCGTCTTCGGTTGCAGCTTCGATTGCAAAGTCGACCACGCCGAAATCATCCAGCGACGGTGCCGCATGGATCAGTTTCATCGCACGGTCTTTGTCGGCGTCGCTGATCTTGCCGCGGGATGCTTGTCGCGAAAGGTTTCCCGAGATGATCTCGAAAGCCTCGTCGATCTTTTCTTTCTTGATGTCGTAGAGAAAGACATCGTAGCCAGCCAGCGCACAGACATGTGCAATACCATTGCCCATTTGGCCTGCGCCGATGATTCCGATTTTTTGAATTTCCATGACAGTCTTTTAAACCCGCTGGCTGTATCGCTTCAATGGCATAAGAGTCGGGCGCCTGTGTCCAGCCACCCGTGATCGTTCAATAACCCTGCTTCTTCAGCTCGTCGTCCAGTTCCGGAACGGCCTTGAACAGGTCGGCGACGAGCCCGTAGTCGGCAACCTGGAAGATGGGTGCCTCCTCGTCCTTGTTGATCGCGACGATGACCTTGGAGTCCTTCATGCCGGCCAGATGCTGGATGGCGCCTGAAATGCCCACGGCAATGTAAAGCTCCGGAGCCACGACCTTGCCGGTCTGGCCGACCTGATAGTCATTGGGAACAAAACCCGCATCGACTGCGGCCCGGCTGGCGCCAACGGCGGCCTTGAGCCTGTCAGCGACTTTTTCGAGCATGTGGAAGTTGTCACCCGACTGCATGCCGCGGCCACCCGACACGACAACGCGCGCGCCAGCAAGTTCGGGACGCTCTGACTTCGAAAGCTCGTCCTTCACGAATTCGGAAATGCCCGGATTCTTTGCAGCGCCAATGGCTTCGACCACGGCAGACCCGCTCAGCTCCACCGCCTTGAAGGCTGTTGAGCGGACCGTCAGCACCTTCTTGGAGCCTGCCGGCACCTGCACCTGCTGCATGGCGTTGCCGGCATAGATCGGCCGCGTGAACGTGTCTGGTCCGTCCACCGACACCACTTCCGAAACCTGCGCGACGTCGAGTGCCGCAGCGACGCGCGGCATGAAATTCTTGCCGCTGACAGAAGCCGGAGACACGACCGCGTCGTATTTTCCCGCAAGCTCGACGATCAGCGCCGACATTGTTTCTGCCAGCTGGTTCGCATACTGCGCATCATCGGCGAACAGCACTTTCGAGGCACCCGCAAGCTTTGCCGCAGCATCAGCGACAGCCCGTGCGCCCTGTCCGGCGACCAGAATGTCAACCGGGCCGCCAATTGCAGTCGCAGCTGCCATGACTTTTGTGGTCGATTCCTTGAGCGACTTGTTGTCGTGCTCGGCGATCAGAAGAACAGCCATGTCAGATAACTCCCGCTTCGTTCTTCAGCTTGTCGACAAGCTCTTGCACTGTTTTGACTTTGACACCGCCTTTGCGCTTCGGAGGTTCGCTGACTTTCAGCACCTTCAGGCGCGGCGCCGCATCAACGCCGTAGTCCTGTGGGGACTTCTCGTCGATCGGCTTCTTCTTCGCCTTCATGATGTTGGGCAGCGACGCATAACGCGGTTCGTTCAGGCGCAGGTCCGTGGTCACGATTGCAGGCAGGTTCAGGCGCACGGTCTGCAGGCCGCCATCGACTTCACGTGTCACTTCGGCCTTTCCGCCTTCGACCACGACCTTCGAGGCGAATGTGCCCTGCGCCCAGCCCAGCAATTGAGCAAGCATCTGCCCGGTTTGATTGCAGTCATCGTCAATGGCCTGCTTGCCGAGAATGATGAGCTGCGGCCCTTCGGCCTTCGCAATGCCCGCCAGGATCTTGGCAACGGCTAGCGGTTCCACGTCGGCGCTCGCCGTCACGAGGATGCCGCGGTCAGCTCCCATCGCGAGTGCAGTGCGGATCGTCTCTGTTGTTTCCTTCGGACCGACGGACACGGCAATGATTTCCGTCGCGACGCCTTTTTCCTTCAGGCGAATCGCTTCCTCCACGCCGATTTCATCGAACGGGTTCATCGACATTTTGACATTGGCGAGGTCGACACCGGTCTGATCGGCTTTCACGCGGATCTTCACGTTGTAATCGACGACGCGCTTGATCGGTACAAGCACCTTCATTCGGCGGTTCTCTCTGTTAGGGCCTGGGCCCCGATAAGTTGGAAATCCTGTTTGGCTGGTTCTGGTCGGCAGAAACTGGCCGCAAACGCCCCTGAGACTTCTGCAATTGTTGCGCTGCACAAATTACGGGCAAGCCAAATGTCTGTCAACGAAACGAGGAAGTTTATGGTGAGCCTTGGCTCAAATCCCACAGGCCTGAAAGTTAACGGGCAGCCGCCAAAAGCGACAGGCCGCCCGCACGCGACCTGTACGGGTCAGGCGCTCGGTGCACCGCCGAAGGCCGGAAAATCACGCCGTTTGAACACAAAAACAAGGGCAAATCCCGTAAGGAACCCGCCAATATGTGCCCACCACGCGGTGTCGCTGTCCGGCTGGACGTAGACCGAGAAAACCTGGAATGCAATCCACGCGCCTACCACGAGGTAAGCGGGGATCTTCAGCGGAATGCGTCCAAATGCCAGCACCCACATTTTCACCCGTGGAAAGAGCACGAGATACGCAGCAACCACCCCGCCAATGGCACCCGACGCACCGATGAGTGGCCCCTCCGACCCCGGATTGGCATAAGCGTGCACCAGACCAGCAGCGACGCCGCAAATCAGGTAAAACAGCAGAAAGCGCAACGACCCCATTGCATCTTCGACATTGTCGCCGAAGATCCACAGAAACAGCATGTTTCCGCCAAGATGCCACCAGTCGGCGTGCAGGAACATGTAAGTCACCAGATTGAGGCTCGGCGACAGCGTAACCCAGTCAATTGGCAGCTTCGCCGTATTCAGAAAGATGTTCGGTACAAGCCCGCCCGACATGGCAACGCTGACCAGTTCCGTCTCGGCCAGCGAATCCTGCCAGATGAAGACAAACAGGTTGATCGCAAACAGCAGCAGCGTCGCGTACTGGAACTTGATGATCTTGAGTGGGTTGTCGTCTTTGAGTGGCAGAAAAACCATGAACGCCTCTGTAACTTTGCAAGAGCAGACGCGCACAATACCCGACAAAGCCGCAACACGCGACTGCGTGTTTTGGCTGGAAATCCTAGACTTTGAGCAACCCGCGCACGTCGTCCAGCACGCGAAGCCAGTTGTCGACCTGCTTCTTCAGGTTGGCTAGCGAAACGCCTTCCTTGATGTTGATCGAATAGTCGAACATGAACGTCTTGCCGTCCTTGGCCATGTAGGCGCGTCCGAAAACGAATTTCTGGTTGTAGAGATTCGCAATGTCAGGCGTCGTACGCTTGCTGAGTTCCCACTGCGCCAGGAACTGCAGGTTGTTGCAGCGCCTGCTCTCGGCGCCCGTGCCTGTGCAGTCATACATGTTGACGTAGAACTCTGTCCCCTTGGGCGTCTTCGCCTTCAGCCAGGGATCGGTTTCGTTTTCGGTCGCATCCTGCACGGTCATGCCGTGCGAGGTCAGCACCCTGGTCAGTTCAACCCGTGTCACGCCTGTAGCAATCATCGCCGGCGCGACGACTTCTGCTGCCTGCGTGGTCGTTACCAGAAGTGCAGTCGCCATACACGCGCTCGCAATCAACCTGCGCATGACATTCTCCTTGAGGCCCCATGAAATTCAGACCGGAAAATGGGCGACCGAATGGCGGATTGCAAGTAACGCAAAATTTAGGTGCGGTTTGCGCCGGGAACCCACAGCACATCGCCACGCGGCAAATTGGCGAAACGTGCCGCAACGAAGAAAAAGTCCGACAACCTGTTCGTGTATTTCACCGCCGCCGCACTGACCGGCTCGTGTGTTGAGAGTTTGACGATCAGCCGCTCTGCGCGCCGGCACACCGTGCGCGCAACATGCAGCTGCGCCGCTGCGACTGTGCCGCCGGGTAGCACGAAGGAGGTCAGCGGTTGCAGCTTCTCGTTCATCCGGTCGATCTCGTTTTCGAGCCGCGTGACCTGTCCCTCGCTGACGCGCAGCGCCTTTTTCGACATCTCGGATTCGTCTTCTGGCACGCAGAGATCGGCGCCGAGGTCGAAGAGGTCGTTCTGCACGCGGGCCAGCATTGCATCCAGATCGCCCTCACAGGACAGCCTTGCAACGCCGACACAGGCATTGGTTTCGTCGACTGTCCCATAAGCCTCGATCCGCAGATCATACTTCGGTACGCGCTTGCCGGAACCAAGCCCGGTGTCACCCTTGTCGCCGGTACGAGTGTAGATGCGGTTGAGTACGACCACGTTGGACTCCTGATCTGCCTTGAGGCCTTTAGGGGCCGCGCCCGCTCAAAAAAAGCACCACCAGAATGACGATGATGGCGACGAACTGCGCAACGATGCGCAACCGCATCAGCTTGTTCGAGTAGGTGCGCGCGAAGTCGCCGCCGCGAAACAGGCTGTAGAGCCCGACCACGAGCACCGCCGCAACGGCCAGGGTGGCAATGAGTACAATGATTTTGCCGTCAAACATGTCCCAAGGCTTATCCCGGATGGCCGCCGCCTTCAATCACCTTTGCGTGGCCACTCTTGCGTCGCAGCAACTTCTCGTGGCGCCGGAAACAGAGGGTCCGTCTTGCCCGCCAAACGATACGCAGCAAGCCCGATCCACTCCTTCGTGGCGATGTCCATCCGCCTGAGCCCTTCACCGACGAAGCCGAACGGCCTGAGCATCGACTGAGGGCCTGCCGTCCTGAAATCGACCGGGTACGGCACAACCTCGAAGCCGGCCTTGCGGAACACGCCGACCGATCGAGGCATGTGAAAGGCGGAAGTCACGAGCAGCCAGGTCTCGTCCGGTTTCGGTTTCGCCACGCGCCGCGACAACACCGCATTCTCGAACGTGTTTAGGGACCGCCGCTCATACGCGATGCGTGCCGGTGCTACATCCAGCGTGCTGATGCTGCGTTCAACCAGCGTTGCCTCAGGCGTCGTGTCGGGCGTGAACTCGCTGCCGCCACCCGAATAGATCAGCCGCGCTTGGGGATAACGGTGGGCAAGAGCCGCCAGCGCAAGCAGGCGCTCGCCGGACTCATTCAGCGCCATTTGTCCACGTGCATTGGTGACCTCGGAGTCAAACGTGCCGCCCAGCACGATGATGCCGGTGATGTTCTGCCCTGTATCGGTAAAGGTTGGAAACCGTTGCTCGAGCGGCAGGATCAGCGCATTGCCAAGCGGCGACAGCCCGGCGATCAGCAATCCGGCAGCACCCGCGCCAGCCAGAATGCGCCCTGTCCGCTCCCGCCGGAACCGTGCCAGTACCAGGCCCGAGATCACGAATGTCAGCAACAGGTTGGACGGTGTCAGAAAGAACCAGACGATCTTCGAAACGAAATAGAACATGGGCGAACCAATTCCCGAGCGCAGGAGCAACGCGCCTTCGCTCCGCTTCTAGCACCGGCCACCTTAGCCGTGTGCGACAGACGAGAAGCTTTGTAGTTGGCATCACAGGCGCCGGCCAGATTTCGGAATTTACCAGAAACGAGTGAGACAGGGAGACACGGCGTGTCTCACGCTTTGGCGCTCGGATGAGCCAATTTCGCTCATCTCGTGAGACACAGAAGGGAGTGCTTTTCCTTTTTGTTGCATCTGGTTTGGCGTGGAGTCGCCATTGTGTCCCGGTTGGTCACTGTGGTTAGATTGACGCCTGAAAACGGGAGAGACGTCATGGATCTTGGAGCAGTCAATTGGCTCGCCGCTGTTGTTGCAGCGGTCAGCGCCTTCATGCTGGGCGGCCTCTGGTATTCGCCGGTGCTGTTCGGAAATGCATGGATGAAGCATTCAGGCATGACCGTGGAAAAGGGCAGGCAGGGAAACATGCCGCTCAAGTTTGGCATCGCATTCGTCTGGGCACTGCTTGGCGCACTGTGCTTTGCCGCCTTCATCGGTCCGAACCCCCCATTGAATTTCGCCGTCGTCGCCGGCGCATCGACCGGCTTCTTCTGGATCACGGGCTCCTACGGCATCAACTACCAGTTCGAGCACAGGTCGTTCACGCTGCTGGCCATCAACGGCGGCTACCACATCGTGCAGTACACACTCTACGGCCTGATCCTCGGGCTCTGGCACTGAAGCCAGGTGGTCAGGTCGGCCGCCCGTCCTGTCCCTGTTCGAAACCCGCTAACACGTATAGAACGCTTTCCAATCACGCATTTGAAACGGGACAGATACGAATGACGGACACAACCGCAAGCCCCAGCCAACTCGCGACAATTTTGACATGGATCCTCAAGCTCGCGCTCGCCGCCGCGTTCGGCGCGGCAGCAATTGCCAAGCTCACATCGCGCCCCGACATGGTTGAGCATTTCAATGTGATCGGACTTGGGCCCAACTTCATCTACATAACGGGCGGGATAGAGCTTGCGAGTGCATCGCTTTTGCTTCTGCCGCCCACAGCGTTTCTTGGGGCACTCGGTCTTGTTGGGATTTCACTGGGTGCATTCATTGCGCAGGTTGGTGCGCTGCATGGCGATCTCATCCACGTGTACGTGCTTGGCGCACTCGCTCTCATCGCCGCCTGGGTGACGACACCGGCCTATTTAAGATAGATGATTGCAGGTTTTAAACTTCGGCGCATCATAACACTCCCTCACGGGGTGACATCAACCAGGCCGTCCTGGCGGTCGCGTTCCAGCACGCTTTCAAGCTCGGCCGCATCAATTGGAATCATTTCTGTCGACGAGGATTCGTCCAGCACCACGCGTTTTGCAACGCCTGCACCGAGCGGAACCAGCATCGATAGGGACGTGGTGCGGTACGCCATGAAGGACAGCCCCTCAATCGATTCCTCATCGCTCAGAACGCGGTACTCACCGGGCGGCAGACGCCGGTCTGCGTTCTTGAGCGCGAAGGAATGACGGAATTGAACGACGCGTTCACGCGAGCGCTCGGCCATCTGTATGCCTTTCTCAGCGCTTCTTCTGCGCGGGACGGGCGACACCGATGTTCAATGTTTGTGGTTTCGAACTCGCGGCAGCCACAGTCACCGTCTTCGGCGTTGCGGAAGCTTTCGGCTTCTTCTTTTCGCGATTGCTGCGCATTTGACCTTTTGCCATTGGGCGTTTCCTCTCTTCTTTGGTTGGTGTCAGGCGTTCTGGGTGCCTGTGGCGCCGGCAAACCTGTTCAGGTCTTCCAGCGTGCTTGCAATCAGCTTCTTGCGGCGTGGATCACGGCCGGCAGAAGTCTGTGCGAGCAAGCCGATAAGGTAGCGTGCACGGTCGACGGCGTCCATCAGGTATTGGCTGGGCGATGCGACCAGTTGAATTTCCAGCGCTTCCTGCTTCGACTTCAGGGCGCGCTGTTCGTCTTCGATGTGCAGAAGCTGCCTCTGGATGTCCGAAGCATTCAGCACGGCGGTGCCGCGATGCACATTCAGATCTACGACGGTTTTGGTCATGTGGTGGGTCCTTGGTTTGCGGAACCAGGGGAGCGGCGCGCCATCAGACGCATGACCCACCCGGTCCGGCTCGTTGACAGCACTTCAGAATGTGCGGCCCTTGAGAAACGCATCGACGTCGATGCGGGCATTGGCCCTGTCCTGCCCATACCTGGAACTCACGCGCTTCACGAGATCATCAACCCCGGTCAGTTCCGAGACGTCCGAAGCAGTGAGGCGTGTCCACTTCTCATGGATGTCGCTTAGAATTGCCGCGCGATCGGCTGCAGTTGATGGCGGAGTAGGCGCAGGCGCGTGAATGGGATCTGTCAAATGTGAGGCTCCGGATGTGCAGATTGGATCCCTGAACACGATGGCGGTCAGGTGAAGTCTCTATATGGTCATGTTTTCGCAAATATTGAGAGCGCGAAAAAGAAATAAAATACAAGAACACAAAGTTTAAGTAGTATTCGGTGTACTTCTTAATGCTGGCAGAATAGAACTCGACCCAGGGCTGTTCCAATACAGCAAGAATATTTACCGGTGCGCCGGGGTGTTTGTGGAGTATGCCAGTATGCGAAAGAGTGAAATCCTGAACCTCTCCAGACAGTTGCACCTTGAGGCCCGGAGCCACTGTGTCGGCGTCAATCGCACCTATCTGGCGGTGCACGAAGTGCTTTCCGAAGCTTTTGCGGCCGATCCGGGACTGGTCGAAAGCGAGGACCTTCATGCAATTCTGTCTTCCCGGTTGAAGTTCCACCTGTCGTCTGTGCCCGCTGCGGCTTGACCGCACCGGGCCTGAACAGGGATATTTGCATCCGATCGCACCTGACCCAGATCAAGGCCAACGGCGTGGCTTGCGCGTTATGTGATAATGAAATGCAGCGGGGCGCTTGTCGGTGCCATGCGCGACAACGGGAGACCTGTCATGACACTTTTCCACGCGGTCCTCTGGATCGACCATCACAACGCCAGGGTTCAGCAGTTCAATGCGACAGACGTAAAGGCCCAGACCGTCAAGGATCACACGCACTACACGCGCCAGCACGGCAGCGACGTGCGCGCCGTACACGAGTTCTTTGGCGAGGTTTGCGACTCGCTGGCAGGCGTCGGAGAAATTTTGGTGACAGGATCTCATCAGGCCCAGGCGGACTTCAGGCACTATGTCGAAAAGCATCGCGCGGCACTTGCACCTCATATCACCGGTTGGGAAACGGTTGACCACCTGAGCGACGGCCAGCTCGTTGCCCTTGGTCGCAAATTCTTCGACAGGGTCGATCGGGTGCCACCTCCCAAGTCAGCCACAGGAGGATAGCCGCGCTGGCCCCCGGCGGACCAACACCACCGCCAGGAAACTGAAAACCGACGCTTCGCGATAGGCGAGATCGCGCCTGCGCCTTGCCGTAAAAAGTCAGCTATTCACGCATGACGGCCATCTCGAATCGACATGACACCAGACTCTTCCCTGTTTCTCGCTGTTGCCCAGATCGCGGGGATCTTCGTCGGCTTCGGCGGCATCATCGGCACATTGGGCGACTTTCACGCCCGCACGGAAGCAGCAAAGCTCTTGCAGTCTGTCGTATCAATGAGCCTCAGTGCCATGACCGCGGCGCTCATTCCTGCAACGCTTATTCAATTCCAGTTGGACCCGCAAATCCTGTGGCAGCTCTCGGCAGGCATCTACATCCTGCTGATTTGGCTCGGCGGATCGCTGGTCGTGCTGTTCAACCCGGACTACCGGGCGTGGTTTCGCGCTCACGTAAAGCGCGCACCATTTTTCGCGGCCCTGTTCTGGATCGGCCTGGAAGTCCCCATTCAGGTGTCCCTGTTTCTGGCCCTGTTCAATGTGGTACCGCTGTGGTCGCAAGGCTTCTATGTGACGGCGCTGATGTTCAACCTTTTCCAGGCGGCCACATTGCTGACGCGTTTCCTGTTCGAGAAGCCCAAGGAATAATCCGCGCTCAACGCAACGATTCAAATTGCAGCCATTCCGGCAGTTTTCTGCCGCGTTCCCGACTGCGCTGCCTGTGATAACGAATCGCTTACTTCACCTGTGAGACGCTTGAAGGTGATGAGTGGGTCCTCACAGAGAGCATGCCCGATGAGCCCTGCATCAAGATACTGGTTGGCGTCGACGTCTGGCGCAGTACTTTTCACTGTTGGCGGTGTCTGCTGGCTTGGAAGCAATGAGGCATCCGGCATGCATTGGATTTGGTTGGGATTGGCTGAAGCGGGCCTGGTTTTGTATTTTGCAGCAGCTTGGCTGGCGCGGTGCCCCGAATGTGCGACGCCTCTGTGGCGAAGTCCGTGGTGGTCCGACATCGATCCACAATGCCCGGAGTGTGGCCACAACCGCTACGCGGGCAAGATGGACGCTGATCCCGGATAGATTTGATGGTGGGCTAGCCTCGCAACCACGACATTGCCCGCTGCACCACTGAAGGCGCGCGACCTTCAAACACCGCGAACACTTCCGGTGCAAAATTCCAGCGACCTTTGTCCGGCACTTGCGCCAGGAACTCGGTGACGTCCTTCTCAACGCTATCCTTGGTGTAGATCGAATACGTATAGGAGTCATGATAGGGCATCGGGCCACCGACATTGCACCAGTAGTCCGTCACCATGCATAGCGTCATCGCGCCGCCCGACCTCACGAACAAGGCTTGCGGCGGACTCCTCTGATCTTCAGGCTTCGTCATCCAGTGTTCCAGAAACCTGTCGAGTGGAACTTCCATTTGCGAGCCACGTTTCAGATGTTCGACCACGGCGCAGGCTTCTTTGGAATGCGTGGCCGACGCATACCCCGTCAATGAGCGCCAAAGGGCTTCGTCGAAAACCATGTCGGGACTTCCTTCGACATAGGTGTCCTGCACGATGGCAAACCGGTGCTTGAGTCCAGCTTCCCTGGCGACCTCCGGATAGGTCGACACCCGGTCGATACCTCTCACAAACCTGACCGTGATTTTTCCCGGCTGCATTGCACCTTTCCTTGTATCGCGCGCCCTTCAGGCTCCATTCCTTGGTGGCCAAAGCCAGACGCCAGCCACAGAAGGGTGGTAAAGCACCGCTGAATGTGACCACTCAATCTTGCATGACAGGTCTGGTTTCTGGTGCTTTTGACGCTATAACGATATGCTCATTTGTCCATGAAAAAATCGGTGGTTCGACAAGGTTTCAAGGCGCGACAACACAAGATGAGCCCGGCCGTAAAATACTGGACGTGCACAGTTTCAGGCCTGGTGATCTTTGTCATCGGTCTCATCTGCTGGCTCGGTTCGGAAAAGAATTCCACCATGTTTTTCGTTTGGATGGGTGTCGCTGAAGCGGGCTGGGTACTCTACTACGTGGCCGCCTGGATTGCGCGCTGCCCTGAATGCACAGCCCCCATTTTTCGGGAATCGCTGCTCTCCGACATGGACCCCGAATGTCCGAAATGCGGTCGAAACCGGTATGAAACGCGGTCCGACGCAACAAGGTAGGTTGGGCGCACCCGAATGCCTATAAGTGCAGTTGTGTGTACCTCCGGATTGGATCGCTCGACAAAATGCCAATGGATCAGTCTGAGTTCTGGCTTTCAGTCGGCCAGATTGTCTGGATCAATATCCTTCTGTCCGGAGACAACGCAGTCATCATAGCGTTGGCATGCAGGTCCCTCACCGGCCGGACCCGAACAGCCGGCATGACAATTGGTGCAGGTGTTGCCGTTTTCCTTCGCGTGATTTTCACCGGCACCATCACATCGCTTCTGTCGATACCTTTCTTGAAGGTCGTCGGTGCCGCCGCCCTCGTTTACATCGCTGTCGATCTGATCAAGCCAAAATCAAACGATGAAGAGGTCAAGCTGAACGCAGCCGAAACCTTGTGGCGCGCGGTGGCGACGATTGTGATAGCCGACCTCATCATGAGTCTCGACAATGTAATAGCAATCGCGGCCGTCGCGCATGGCAGCTGGCTCTTTCTGGTCATAGGTCTCGGACTGTCAGTGCCCATGATTATTTCCGGCAGCTTTCTGATTTCGGCCGTACTCGACAGGGCGCCTGTCGTGGTTTGGGCGGGGGCATGCCTGCTGGGCTGGATCGCCGGAGACATGTTCGCCTCTGACGTCGCAATATCAGGACAGGCCGATCCCGCTCTCGTGAAATACTATGCCCGTCCGGCAGCGTTGATCGGAACGGCCATCGTTCTCGCTCTCGGACTCCTGCTGAACCATGGCAGCGGTAAGACGCGCGGAACCGGTGAGACTGACGGGTAGTCGACGATTTAAGTATCATGCCGGCACCACGGGCCATCTGATTGCAGTGTGAGGTTAAAATGCGCCGTCATGTTGCGGCGCAAACATGCCAGGCGCAACATTGGCCCGATGCCTTCAGCCCCCCGACAGTTGTCTATGGGAATTCCTGCAAGTATCCTCTCGCAGACCACCGGACAAAGCGGTTCCGGAAAGAAGTGAGGAACGCATGCCGAATGCCGGAATAACAGGTTGGGGCAAATGCCTGCCGCCTGCCGTACTTTCGAACCCCGATATTGCGACCTTCCTCGACACGTCGGACGAATGGATCACGACGCGCACCGGCATCAGTGAGCGCAGGGTCTCTCATGTGTCCCTGGGCGAGATGGCTGAAATTGCCTCGCGCCGCGCGCTTGCATGCGCAGGCATACAGGCACGCGACCTCGATCTGATCATATTTGGCACCACAACGCATGACGACCAGTGTCCGAACATGGCATCGGGCCTGCAGGGCCGTCTGGGGGCAGACGGTTGCGGCGCTATGGATGTCAACACCGCGTGCACAAGCTTCCTCTACAGCCTGTCAACCGCAACCGCGATGATACGCAGCGGTGTTATCAGATCCGCACTCGTTGTTGGCGCCGAGCTGATTTCACCATACATGAACTGGGACGATCGCAACGTCGCCGTGCTGTTCGGCGATGGTGCGGCAGCCGTGGTGGTGCAGGCGACTGACAGGGACGAAGGTGTCTTGCTCGAGAAGCTGGGTTGCTATGGTGCTTCCCGCGAGATCCTTCGCATTCACGGACTGGGCGGCGCCTATGCCCACCAGGGCCGGTTGTTTGGCGCAACGGAATGGCAGTTTGAAGGTCAGGAAATTTTCAAGAAGGCCGTGACGGGCATGGGAATGGCCAGCGAGGATGTCATGGCCCGCGCCGGCAAGAAGCCCGAAGACATCGATCTGGTCGTGCCCCATCAGGCGAACCTGCGAATCATCGAGGCAGTTGCCAAACGCACCGCAATCCCGATGGACCGCGTCATTGTAAATGTATCGCGTTACGGCAACATGTCGGCGGCAACGGTGCCGGTCGCATTGTGTGAAGCGCTCGAAACAGGTCGTGTGAAACCAGGTTCCTTGATACTCATGCCAGCCTTCGGCGGCGGACTGACATTCTGCGCTCATCTCGTTCGCTGGGGCGATCGAACGTCGCCAGTCAGAGAAACGAACGCCGATTTGCCACCTCTGAGGCGATCGGCGCTTGAAATGGTTTTGGCCTACCGCAAGGCAAAAGGCGCCCAGCTCGGCTGATGCCAATGCGTGTGGGCTAGTTACTGTCCTCAAGCTGCCGCCGCGCTATGACCTGTGCCTGGATTTCTGCCGCACCTTCGAAAATATTCAGGATACGCGCATCGCACAGTACGCGGCTCACCGGGTACTCAAGGGCAAATCCGTTGCCGCCGTGGATCTGCACAGCATTGTCAGCTGCGGCCCAAGCAACGCGTGCGGCAAGCAGCTTCGCCATGCCGGCTTCCAGATCGCAGCGGCGCCCGGCGTCTTTCTCACGCGCTGCAAAATACGTGAGCTGGCGTGCAACCATGATTTCAACCACCATCATCACGATCTTGTTCGAGACGCGCGGGAAGTTGAAGATGGCCTTGCCGAACTGCTGCCGGTCGAGCGCATAGCGCAGGCCCAGGTCCATGGCCGACTGGGCGACGCCAATCGCGCGCGCGGCTGTCTGGATGCGGGCGGACTCAAATGTCGTCATCAACTGCTTGAAACCCTGGCCTTCCTCGCCGCCAAGCAGATTGGCGTTCGGTACGTCGAACCCGTCAAAGCCGATTTCATATTCCTTCATGCCGCGATAGCCGAGGACCCGGATCTCACCGCCCGTCATGCCCTTGGCAGGAAACGGATCGGCATCCGTGCCGCGCGGCTTCGGCGCAAGCAGCATCGACAGCCCTTTGTATCCGGGGGCCGTCGGATTGGTGCGAACAAGCAGGGTCATCATGTCCGCCCGCGCCGCGTGCGTGATCCAGGTCTTGTTGCCGGTCACTTTCCATACATCGCCTTCACGAACGGCGCGCGTGCGCAGGCTGCCCAGGTCTGAACCGGTATTCGGTTCAGTGAATACGGCCGTCGGCAGAATGTCGCCGGAAGCAATTTTTGGCAGCCATTGCTTCTTCTGTTCGGCCGTGCCGCCACCAAGTATGAGTTCGGCGGCGATTTCCGAACGCGTGCCGAGCGAGCCAACGCCGATATAGCCGCGCGACAGTTCTTCAGACACCACGCACATGGCGGTCTTGCCAAGGCCCGCGCCGCCAAAGCTTTCAGGAATGGTCAGCCCGAAAACGCCGAGCCCGCACATTTCCTTCACGACCGCAATTGGAATGAGCTCGTCTTTCAGGTGCCACTCGTGCGCATGCGGCGCGACCCTGTCGACGACGAATTTTCGGAATTGCTCGCGGATCAGGTTCATGTCGTCGTCGAGCGCAACATTGCCATAGGTGAGCGAACCGCTTTGTTCGGCAATCAGTTGCGCTAGCCGGGTGCGAATGGACTGTTGTGTGCCTTCGGTGATGAGGTCATTCACGGCGCCCGAACAGAAGCGCGCAATGTCCGAGGCCGAAACGCCAAGTTCGGACAGGCGAACGGTTTCGCCCTGGCTCATGGAGATGCCGCCGTTGATCTGTGCACAATACTCGCCAAATGCAGCGCAAAGGATCAGTGCTTCAAACTCGCCAAGCTTGCCGTTGCTGTTCAGCCCTTCAGCCCAGCGTTGAAGTTGCCTCAGCGCTTCGACATAGGTCGACAGCCAGGCAAAGCCATGTGCTGCATGCTGCGCATTGTCGATGCCGCCCGACTCCGCAATGGTCTTGCGGACGCAGCCCTTTGCAATCAGCTGGATGGTTTCCGTTGCCACGACTGCAGTGCGCACCTGCGCCAGCAATTCGTTCTTGTTGATGGTCATGTTGTATCTCTTCGAGATCAGTTCGAGATGAGGGCCCATGTCGCCTGAACGTGTTCCCAGACCCATGGCAGCACTTCCGTGACGACAAGATGCAATCCAAGCCAGCCGATATAAAGCGCAACAAACGACACCAGGACGCCAACAAACACCAGAAGCCCGTCGCGCTCAATGATGGCAATGGACATGAACGCAATCGCGACGCCTGGCGGAAAGTTTGTGCCGGGACCGGGCAGGGCGATCACAACCGACAGAATGAATACCAGCAGGCCCAGAAGCCGTTCGCCTGCATCGCCGATCAGAAACCCCAGGCGCGGCTTGCAGATCGTCTCGACCCAGCGCATGGCCGGTACCGCACGCTTGATGGTCTTCTCCAGGTCGACCTTCGCAAAGCTGCGCTGGGCGATACTCCTGGGTAGCCAGGGCGTCCTGTATCCGGCAAGCATTTGCAGTCCGAAGAACATCAATGGCACGGAAAACAGGGTCGCAAACCCGGGCGGCGCGATCGCGCAGGCGACGCCGAAGAGCAGCAGAAGGAAGCCAAAGCTCCTCTCTCCCAGTCCGTCGATCAGGTCCTGCAGCGACATCCGCTCATGCGGAAAGTCCTGCACTATCGAAATCAGGGCGTCCGACGTCGAGCGGTGATTTGTGGTGCCAGCCATGTCCAAACTACATACTTAATCGTAAAACAGGGCGCTTTGGATCATCGAGCACCACTTTGAATCCAAGCTCAAGGTACGTCGATTCAGGTCCGTTCCACAACTCGTCATCCCCATGAACCTGCCGCTTCGGGTACGCGTCAATGCTTCTCGCGCCAAGCTGCGCCAGTTCTGCAGTAATTTGCTTCAGGGCGCTGCGCGCAATGCCGCGGCCCCTGAACTCACGCATGATAAGCACGCACCCGATCATCCATGCCGCATCGTCATGCGGCAGTCCGAATTTTGTGCGGATATTGGAGAAGGCATTGCGCTTCCAGGCTTGGCACCAGCCGACCAGTTGCGGCCCCGCGTAAATCAGGAAACCGTCGCGGACGCCCGATGAAAACAGCTGCGCGCGAAGCTCGGCGTTTTGCTCCGCTGTACGCTGTGCCCAGCCGTCCCAGTTCGGCACCCACCAGGCCACACACTGGCACCAGGCGTTGTCGCCGGCATGAATACGCGCAAACTCGTCCTTGTTGGCGTCGGATATCCGCTGGATGGAAACTGGTTCGCCAGCGTTGCCCATGCCTTCTGTTCAGCGCCTTCCCGCCTCGATAGCATCTTCCAGCGTTCGCAGGCCTGTCCTGGTCGAGTTCACCAGCACCGCCATGTTTCCCGGAAGATGTTCGTTCTTCCACATCTTGGTGTGGGCCTTTGGGATGTCATGCCACGAGAACACTTCGGACATGCAGGGATCAATGCGACGCTCGACGACAAGCCTGTTGGCTTGGCTCGCCTGCTGCAGGTTCGCAAAGTGCGAGCCCTGGATGCGCTTCTGGCGCATCCACACATAGCGTGCATCAAAGGTTAGGTTGTAGCCGGTGGTGCCAGCGCAGAAGACGACCATGCCGCCGCGCTTCACCACAAGGCACGAAACCGGAAACGTCGATTCTCCCGGATGCTCGAACACGAAGTCGACGTCATTTCCTTTGCCGGTAATGTCCCAGATCGCCTTGCCGAACTTGCGCGCTTCCTTTGTCCAGTCGTCGTATTCCTTCGTGCCGACTTGCGGCATCGCACCCCAGCATTTGAAATTCTTCCGGTTGATGACGCCCTTCGCACCAAGGCTCATCACGAAATCAGCCTTCGTGTCATCCGAGATGATGCCGATCGCATTTGCACCCGACACCGCACAAAGCTGTACCGCAAACGAACCAAGTCCACCCGACGCACCCCACACAAGCACGTTGTGACCGGGGCGCAGGATGTGCGGCCGGTGACCGAAGAACATGCGATAGGTCGTGGCAAGCGTCAGCGTATAGCAGGCAGATTCTTCCCAGGTGAGGTGCCGCGGACGTTCCATGAGCTGTCGGTCCTGAACGCGCGCGAACTGCGCGAACGATCCGTCCGGTGTCTCATAACCCCAGATGCGCTGCGACGGCGAAAACATCGGATCGCCGCCATTGCACTCTTCGTCGTCGCCATCGTCCTGGTTGCAGTGAATGACGACTTCATCGCCAACCTTCCAGCGCTTAACCTTTGAACCGACCGCCCACACCACGCCAGCCGCATCCGACCCTGCGATGTGATAGGGGTTCTTGTGTCCGTCGATCGGCGAGACCGGCGTACCAAGTGCGGCCCACACGCCGTTGTAGTTCACGCCGGCTGCCATCACGAGGACGAGCACATCGTGGCTGTCGAGCCCCCAGGTGGGAACGACTTCGATCTGCATCGACTTTTCCGGCTCGCCGTGGCGATCCTTGCGGATGGCCCACGCATACATCTTCGAGGGTACGTAGCCGAGCGGGGGGATCTCGCCAATTTCGTAGAGGTCCTTATACGCGGTCTTCGCTTCTTTCGCGCCGATGGGCGTTACAGTCGCTGTCATGGGTATCCTCGGAAAATTGCAGACGAACAGGGCAGGCGCATATCACAGGGTTATTGTGCAGCGCAATATAAGCTCGGAATTGTGTTCAACGGAAACATCAGTCAAAACAATAAAGTAACAAATTATATGGTTAATTTGTACTTTTCAGCAATTCGTGTTGCGCCGCAACAACATATTGCCCAAAACCCCATCTCCTGCAGTACCCTCTTGTTCTTGTCCTCCCCAACGCAGTTGGGGAGGTGGGTGCGCTTCGCCGAAGGCGATGCTGCACTCGGAGGGGTCGGCACCAACCGCAACCCCTAGTTCAACTCAAATTCCCCGCGAAGAGAGAAGATGATCTTCGCCGCTTCTTCGCTGATCAAGCGCAGGTGCGTATGGCCAGAAAGTCCCATGTGGTTGGCCGCAATATCGAACAAATATTCAGCGATTTCAGTGGCAGATGCACGCTCATCCATCAGCATGACATAGGCGCGATCAGCGTAGGTGTCATACTCGTCGCTGGCATCGGCAACTTCAATGCCATTCACGCCGATCGGATCCCAGTGCTCCATCAGCACCTGACGCATGCGCTTTCGATTTTCGCGCAACTGGTACTTGTTTCGTCCGTTTGCCATTTGCAATGCTGAGTTGATGTTGTGGCTTTTACCACAGCCGTGTCGCGTGTTTCAGAAAATGCACAGCCGCCAAAATTACATACCTTCCGCAGTCATCCCGGACGCATTGCATCGCGAAGCGGTGCTGTGCGTCCGGGACCCATTCGTGGTGACACTTATCCGAACTCACCTCACCACGCATGGTTCCCGCTCGCAACGTAGCACTGCGTGCCGCATAGCGAGCAGGATGACAACGAAGACATTCGGATGTTGATTTCCTCATCCCCTCAATGCTTCGGCGGGCTCTTCTCCCCCGCGCGCAGCGCCACCGGAATATGATCCGTCGCCAGCGGGCAGTTGTAGTGCGGCGACCTCGCGCAGTTCGGGTTATAGGCGCGGTTGAAATCGATGGTCAGCCGCTCCGGCAACCCCTTCACATCAATGTCGATATAGCGCCCGACGCCATAGGTCTCGTGCCCGCTGAGTTCGTCCAGGAAAAACATCGACAGGCTCTTGATCTTCGCCGGGTCAGTCTCGTCGCTATAGAGCCCAAGCTTCACGTCCTTCCCCGCAATCGCGAAATTCGCAATACCCACGCGATTGAAGCGCTTCAGCCAGCCACGCGATGTCTGAAAGTCCACCGGTTCGGCGCTCGGCGCAGCTTCCACCTTGGCTTCCACGATGGCCGAAGGATCATAGGCAAAATGCTCCAGCCCCTTGAAGTCACGCGCCACCGGGTTCGCCTGATTGTAGACCATCACGCGCAGCCCGTTCACGCCAGCATCCACCTGTGTAGTCGCAAACCTTACGTCTATACCTTTGCCGAGCGGTACACGCTGGGTCTCGTCGAGTGCAAACTCTTCCGCCTTGAAGTCATGCATGACTTTCGCTTTGCCACTCTTGTACGTGATGACGACGTGGCTGCCGCTTCGCGGTTGCCCCATGTTCCAGCGATACTGCAGCACCTTCTGCTTGCGTGTCGAAAGCCAGGCACTCTCGCCATCCTTCAGGTAAACGGCATCATCGATTTTGAGGATTGCAAACTCGTTGGACGACCAGGCCGCGTTCTCCGACGCACGCCACTTTTCCCAGTCGGCAACCGCAGTCGATCCCGATTCAACGCTCGATGTCAGGGGCGGGTTGGTCGGCACGTCGGCCGCGCAACCTGCGAGCAACAATAGAGTCAAGGCAATCACGAAGCGCGTCATCATCAATCCTTCAGCGGTTCGCAGCAATGAAGCGTGAACCGGCCCCGTCGTCAACGCTTACCCCCAATCACCGTCATCCCGGACGCATTGCATCGCGAAGCGGTGCTGTGCGTCAGGGACCCACTCGTGATGAGGGATATCCAGAGACGTGTCACCACGCATGGTTCCCGCTCGCAACGCAGCACTTCCTGCCGCATAGCGAGCAGGATGACATGCGCGGGGTTGGAAATGGAGAGCGCGGTCCTCAGCCGAATTGCGCCACACCCGTTTCTGCTGTTACATCGCTGCTGCTGCATTGCAGCGAAAGCGAAAACGGACTCGAAATGCGCGACAAACCCTGGATATTCCGCACCTACGCAGGTCATTCGACGGCCCAGGCGTCCAACGCGCTTTACCGGCAGAACCTTGCTCGCGGACAGACTGGCCTATCGGTCGCGTTCGATCTGCCGACGCAGACGGGTTACGATTCCGACGACGCGCGCTCAAAAGGCGAGGTTGGCAAGGTCGGAGTTCCTGTCTCTCACCTCGGCGACATGCGCGCGCTGTTCGACGGCATTCCACTTGGCACGATGAATACGTCGATGACAATCAACGCGACGGCGCCGTGGCTGCTCGCGCTCTACATCGCCGTGGCGGACGAGGCAGGTGTGTCGCGCAAGGACTTGGCTGGCACGACGCAGAACGACATCATCAAGGAATACCTTTCGCGCGGCACCTATATCTATCCGCCCAAGCCATCGCTGAAGCTGACGGCAGACACGATCGCCTTCACTTATCGCGAGCTGCCGAAATGGAACCCGGTCAATGTCTGCTCCTACCATTTGCAGGAAGCGGGCGCGACGCCAGTGCAGGAACTCAGCTACGCACTCGCCGCCGCAATCGCGATCCTCGACGAGGTCAAGAACAGCGGCCAGGTCCCGGCCGCAGAATTCGGCCGCGTCTTCGGTCGCATCTCGTTCTTCGTAAATGCCGGCATTCGGTTCGTCACCGAAGTCTGCAAGATGCGCGCTTTCAACGAGCTCTGGGATGAACTCGGCCGCACGCGATACGGAGTGACTGGCGAGAAAGACCTGTTGTTCCGCTATGGCGTGCAGGTGAACTCCTTGGGCCTGACGGAACAACAGCCCGAGAATAACGTCTATCGAATTCTGCTGGAAATGCTCGCCGTCACGCTGTCGAAGAACGCCCGCGCCCGCTCGGTGCAGTTGCCCGCGTGGAACGAAGCGCTCGGCCTGCCCCGTCCCTGGGACCAGCAATGGTCGCTGCGCGCGCAGCAGATACTCGCTCTCGAAACCGATCTGCTTGAATACGGCGACCTGTTTGACGGTTCACCGGTCATCCTCGCCAAAGTCGACGAACTGAAGCGAGAGGCGTTGTCCGAACTGGCCGCGATCGACGGGATGGGCGGCGCGATCAAGGCCGTCGAGATCGGCTATATCAAGGAGCGCCTGGTCGAATCAAACGCAGCCCGCGTCTCCGCTATTGAATCAGGCGACCAAACCGTTATCGGCGTCAACGCCTACAGGGAAACAGCGCAGCCCGGCTTGTCCGGTGGTTCCTCGTCGGTCGTCACCGTCGATGCGTCGGCAGAACGCGACCAGATCGAGCGCCTCACGGCATGGCGCAAATCACGCAACGCCAGCGTGGTGAACACCGCCCTTGATGCTCTTCGCCAGGCCGCAACCAGTGGTGCCAACATCATGGAGCCGTCGATCGCGTGCGCAAAGGCTGGTGTCACGACAGGAGAGTGGGCAGGAATGCTGCGCAAGGCATTCGGCGAGTTCCGCGCCCCGACAGGCGTCGCCGCTGCGCCTCGCCTGTCGAACGACGAAGCCATTGGCGCCCTGCGTGAGCGCGCGAAATCACTGACGGCAAAGCTTGGCCGCGCGCCTGGATTGCTCGTCGCCAAGCCCGGCCTCGATGGTCATTCGAATGGCGCTGAGCAGATCGCCTTCCGTGCGCGCGACTGCGGTTTCGCGGTGGCCTATGACGGCATCCGTTTGACGCCGGTCGAAATAGCCAGGGCTGCCAAAGAAAAGAAGCCGCACGTCATCGGTCTCTCGATTCTCTCAGGCAGCCACAAGGAACTCGTGGCTGAGGTCATGCACGAACTCAAGTCCGCGGGCATCACAAATACGCCGGTCATCGTTGGCGGAATTGTCCCGCCGGAAGACGAAGCCGAGTTGATGGCAATGGGCGTCTCCCGAATCTATACACCGAAGGACTTCGATCTGAACGCCATCATGTCTGACATGCTTGGCATGGCCGACGGCCCGGCGCAGGGCTGACACCCAAGCGATTTTGTCGCAATCATTCAGTCTTGAAATCTGGGAAGTATGTTCTATATTTGTTCCTTCTGCGTCTGAAGGGCGAAATTCCTCGGGCGCCAGCTGCAACTTGACAATTGAATATAAGAAATATGCCGGTTCCTGGGCTGTTCGGGAGGGGCACCATAACTTCGTCCGACGGCGCTGGGGATTGCACCCGAATTCGCGACGACAGGCTTTGACCAGGCCACAATCAACCGCGATATGATCGGTATTGATGGCGCGGAAGTCAGTTTGTCTGGCGTGCAAGTATGGGAATTTGAGGTGACTGTCGTCGAGCCATCGCAACTGACATTCATCACGACCTGCAAAGGGCGGCTCGCGCATCTGCAAAGATCGCTTCCGCACATGCTCGCCCAGGGCGGAGCGCGTGTTGTTGTGGTGGACTACGACTGTCCGGACGGCACGGCCGCCTGGGTCCGCTCAAGCCACCCTGACGTGAAGGTCGTCCGCGTTGAGAATACACCCGGGTTCAACATTGCCCGGGCCCGCAATCTGGGAGCAGCCGCCGCCGAAACCGACTGGTTCGCATTTCTTGATGCCGACATTCTGCTGTCGCCGGAATTCACCAGAGCCGTTTTGCCAACATTGCAGCCCAACCTCTATTTCAGGGCCAAGCCTGTAACCAGGCAGAATTGGGGCACCGTCGTGTGTTCGCGACACAATTTTCTCAAGGCTGGCGGGTATGACGAAAACTACGCCGGCTGGGGCGGCGAGGATGATGATTTCTACGAGACACTCCAATGGTGTGGCGCCAGGCGGGCGTCTTTTCCGGGGGCCCTCCTGACAGAGGTCACTCACTCCGACGAATTGCGGGTACGGTTTCACCAAACGTCCAAAGTGATGTCCCTTCGGATCAATCAGCATTACCGACGCATCAAGTTCGATCTCATGAACCTTGCGCGCGCACGGCTACCCGAAAATGATCGCCGCGAGATTTATCAGAAAGTGACAGGCGCCATGCTGGAACTCGAAAAAGGCACGGAACAGGAATGCACCGTCACGCTCAAGTTGGCTGATCTGCAGTTTGTGCCGCCCGCAACAGATTCGACGCAGGCACCGTTGCGGGTCGCAAGAATGTCGAGAGTCATTCAATACGGTTTGAAATTGCAGCCCTAACGGATCGGCCTCTTATTGCGGCTTGGGCTTCGGGTCAGAATTTCCAATATCGTGCGAATATTTCCACGAGCCGTCGGGCTGCTTCGCCCATACTGTCAGGTACGTCCCATGGACGAGAACGTTCGAACCTGGTGCACCGGTGTAGGTCCAGCGTCCCCAAACGACGACCTGGCTGCCATCGGTCGAAGCCACGCCTTCCTTTGGCTCCCAGTTCAGCTTGCTGCCGTCATTTGAGTCCTTCGCCATCGAAGCGCGAATGTCGGCCGGCCCTCGTATCTGTTCACCAGGACCGAACTTGATGGCGGTGGGTGCTGCATAGGTGCCAAACGCCTCGGCAACGCCTTTTTCTTGGGCCATCTTCGCAAACGCCCGGTCCGCATTCATCGCGTCATCGATGGGTCCCGCCATGGAGCCTGCCGCAGTTGACAAGTACACCAGCGCTCCCCAGGTAACCCGCGCAGCAAGAGATTTCGTCGTAACAGACATTGCACCCGCTCCATCTTCCAAAAGTCACATCCGCATCCTGATTGCTGTGATTAGGGCATTCAATCCCGGTACTGACAAATTGCTGCCACGTTTTGATCACAATTCTGGGATGAGTTCACCATGTGGGGTAATCCGCCCTGCAAATTCAATCCTGTGGCGCAGTATGCGCCATCAAAGGGGACAGAAAGTCATGGCCCGGCTCGGATCAGCGTCAACCTACGACCGAAACTACAGTCCCACGGACCGTGCGTATAATTGGGGGCGCAAGGGCGTAGAGGTAGAGCCGCCACTCGTGCGCAACTGGCTTGGATGGCACACGGAAACCAGTTTGCAGCTCCGCGTCGACAATCTGAAGCGGCGCGTGCACGGTTCCGGTGTGCGCTTTCATCACTCAACCACCATATTTTTGGGAGTTGGCGTGTTTCTGGCCGCCCTGTTTGTCGACTACAATATCATCCACGAATTCTGGACGCGTGCACTCTCGAACGAGTTCGGCGAAGTTCCGGCCGGATTGGCAACGACAGTTGCCGCGAAGTCCATGCAGGTGCTTTTTGGCACGCTCGCCATCCATTACCTCATCTCTCACATAGGCCATGGCGGACGGGTTGCCTATTCGTTGTTCATATTTGCCATTACGGCCGTCATGATCGTTGGCATAGGATTGCTGTGGGCGAACAACAGCTTGCCGGCCGGATCTCAGGTCTTTGGCTTTGATGTCAACTCATCGGCGCAGTCTGTCGACGAATTCATGAAAAGCCTGGGCGTAAAGCCGCCGCGTGCGGCACCAATTCCGGCGGAAGTGAAGGCCCTGAAGAAATACGAAGTGATCATCTGGTTGTTCTCTCTGGGTGTGATCTTTCTCGTGGTGGCATCGATCGGCGCCATGGCGCTGCACTCGGCAATGCGTGGTTTTACGGGCATGACAGGTGGCGCGCTTTATGACAGTCACGCCGATGCCCGCCACGGCAATCGCGTCCGTGACGACCTGAAGCATGCCGAACTGGACCTGAAGCTTTTCCAGAAGGACGAAGGCATTTTTGCCCGCTCCAAGCTGTCTGAGTTCGTTTCCGTCTATACTGAAGGTGTGGTTGCGGGCGGCTACCGGAACGGCACGCGCAAGCGGCTGTTGGACAAGGCAAGCTCTGCCGCCCAGATCGTGCTGGCAGAGCATGGTGGTGGCTATGCGTCGTCGGATGACAACGTGGAAGACATCAACGATTACCGTCAGCGGCCCGCGGCGCATGCTGGCGTCAGCGTCGACGCTGCGGAATAATTGGCCACAACAAACGGCCTGATTGGGTGGGTAGAACCGTGTTAGTGTTTCGAACAATAGCTCTCGCTGCAGCCACAATTTTTGTGGGCGGGTTGGCATTTCTGGCGACGAACGCCGGGGCAAACGTGCCACCACCCGCACTCACGAACCCGCCGCAGACCATCGTGATTGGCGTCGACCTGTCGACATCCAACCCGCTCATCCGCGATCCCGGGTTTGCGTTCAAGGTGTCAGAGCGGATCAAACCATTGATTTCGGGGCTGGCGCCACATTCTCGCGTGCTGCTCAGGTCGTTCGGGTCCTACAACTCAAGCGCCAACTCCGCATTGTCCTTTGACATCACGATCGCGCCGAAAACCGCGCGCGCGGACGACATGGCGAAGCTGATCTCCGGCGTGATCGCTGGAATCCCCCAGATGATCCAGCAGGGTCGCCTTCAGGCACAGAACTCGACGAACATCGTCCCCTTCCTCATGAACATGTCCAAGGTTGTCGATTGCCGTGTGATGCCGGTCCACGTGATCCTGGCAAGCGACGGGGTGGAAGACTCTCAGGTTGCCAATCTCTCGCGACGGAACTCAACTCTTCCCGCGCCGTCCGTGGCACCGTTCCCGGGCTGTGAAGAATTGCAGATCCTCGGCATTGGCCGCGGCCTGAACTCGCCAAACGACACCCAGCGCCTCTACGGCGAGTGGCAGTTCTGGGCTCAGGCGGCAGGTTTCAAGTCCTTCGTCGGCCTCAACGACTGGTAACACCCAGCATTTCGTAGATCTCGCCCACCGTCACGCCCTGCGCCCGCATTTGGCGCAGGCTCGCAGCCTGATCGCGTTTGGCAAGGCGCGTGCCCTGCGCATCACGAACCAGGGCATGGTGGCGATAGCGGGGTTCTCGTAAACCCAGCAGCGCCTGCAGCAGGCGATGCGCATGAGTTGACGCAAACAGATCATTGCCGCGCGTGACAGTGGTAATCCCCTGCAGGTCATCGTCGACCACCACAGCAAGGTGATAGCTCGCAGGTGCGTCCTTCCTCGCCAGGATGAAGTCCCCGAACAGATCAGGAGATGCCACAATGAAACCGTGCTCGCCAGCGGGCCCTCGTCCATCTTCGTGAAACCCGAAATCCTTCCCCACGATGCGTATGGCGGCATTGGCGTCCATGCGCCATGCATGCGACTCGCCGCGCGAAATTCGAACCGAACGTTCCGCGATGCTCAATTGCCGACAGGTTCCGGTATAAATTGGCCCGTCAGGGCCCTGTGGTGCGCCGAGACTCGCGACAAACTCAGCCTCGATGTCCTTGCGGGTGCAGAAGCAGGGATAGGCGCAACCAATTTGCTGAATCTTTTCGAGGGCGTTCGTGTAGTCGGAGAAATGCTCGGACTGCTTTCGGACCGGACGCGCATAGTCAAGACCGAGCCAGTTCAGGTCATCAAATATGCCAGACTCGAATTCGGGCCGACACCGCCCGCGATCCGTATCTTCAAGCCTGACGTGGAATGTCCCGCCAGTCCGCTTGGCAAGAAACGCAGCCTGAATGGCTGCATATGCGTGCCCCAAGTGCAGGTGTCCGGTAGGGGAAGGGGCAAACCTCGTTGTTTCGCCAGTCATTGTCCGACCTAGCCCTCTCGCACCATTTTCCCTAGATTGACCCTGCACATCACGTTTGGAGCACCAGATGACGGTTCAGCTTACCGGCCCGCGATTGCCTGCTGCTACAGGAAAAGCCGATCGCCTTGTCATTTTTTGCCACGGCTATGGCGCTGATGGGAACGACCTGATCGGACTGGGAAGTCACTGGAAGCGTTTGTTGCCGACAGCGGCCTTCGCGTCGCCCAACGCCCCGGAGCGCTGCGCGATGTCACCGATGGGTTACCAGTGGTTCGGCATTACGCGCATGCAGCCCGAGGAAATGCTCCGCGGTGTCGAGCACGCGGCACCACTTCTTGAGGCTTTCATTGATTCTGAGCTTGCCCGGCTTCAGGTCGATGCCAGCCGTCTCGCACTGGTTGGTTTCAGCCAGGGCACGATGATGGCATTGCACGTGGGTTTGCGGCGCAAAGTATCGCCCGCAGCGATCGTCGGATTTTCAGGCGTGCTTGCCGGGTCGGAACGTTTGAGCGATGAAATAGTCTCGCGTCCGCCGGTCCTGCTGATCCACGGCGATGCCGATGAAGTGATTCCCGTGCAGGCGATTCATGCTGCTGCAAATGGGCTGGGTGCCGCCGGTGTCCGGGCCCAGTGGCACATCTCGCGCGGCGTGGGGCACGGAATAGGTCCTGACGGTCTGGATCTGGCCGGAACGTTTTTGGCAGACGCTTTTGCAGGAAAACTCTCAAATAGTCCGGAATCCGCGCCAGTCGGTCTTCAGAATTGAGACAAATTCGCGAACGATTCATGCAGGAATTGCAAATCGTTTACCTGTAAAGAATTGCGCTAATACAATGGGTTGCGCGTCGGCTTTTGCTTGGCTACTCTTCAAATCAACAGGCGTTGGCAACGCCCCAGGTGACGTAAAGCGAAAGGAGCGAGCCTTCAGGCATCGCACGCAGACAGGACAAGTGTTGTGATAGTAGCGTCAGAACGTTCGCCTGATGCTTACCCGGCGTTGGTTCTGAACGCCGACTTTCGACCGCTCTCATACTTCCCGCTTTCACTGTGGTCTTGGCAGGACACGATCAAGGCCGTGTTCATGGACCGGGTAAATATCGTCGAAGAGTACGACCGCGAGGTCCACTCACCGAACATGAAGATGAAGCTGCCGTCAGTAGTCTCACTCAAGACCTATGTGAAACCCTCAAGGCACCCGGCCTTCACGCGTTTCAACGTCTTTCTGCGCGACCGTTTCCAGTGCCAGTATTGCAACGGGACCCGCACGGCAAATGACCTGACGTTCGATCACGTGATTCCGCGATCTCGCGGCGGCCGCACAACCTGGGAAAACGTCGTCACGGCATGCTCGCCCTGCAACCTGTTCAAGGGCGGCAAGCTTCCGCACCAGGCGGGAATGTTCCCCCACCAGCGCCCACACCGGCCGACGGTGAACATGCTGCATTCAAACGGCAGGCTGTTTCCGCCAAACTACCTGCATCAGTCCTGGGCCGACTATCTTTACTGGGACAGCGAACTCGAGCCATAGGCGACGAGGCTATCTGGCCGGTCGCCACATCCCCCAGATTGGCGGAGCATCGTCGCGCGCGCGAATTTCCTTGGTCACTTCAAATCCGTGGCGTCGGTAGAGCGGCACGTTCTTCGGGCTGGAAGACTCAAGATACGCAGGCAGCTTCTGTTCGTCGACGCGGGCAAGTGTTGCGCCGAGTATGGCGGAGCCAAGCCCCTGGCCTTGAAACCGCGGGTCAACGCCGATCGCCATCAGGTAAAAATGCGGTTCCGATTTCGGGTGATTTTCATCCGCAACCTTGCGGAAGGCATTCAGGCGCGACAGCCCGGACAGACCGGCATAGGCCACAAGCGTAGGTATCATCTTCAACTCCTGCAGCAGCGGTTGCTTCAGGTCCGCGCGGGCGGGCGGCACCCACATCGCCGCAACGCTGCAGTCGTCAGCCATCCACAGTTCATTGCCGGGCAAACCCAGGTTGGTCACAAGATAGCGAAACATGGAAAGGCGCCCGGCGTCCCGCTTTGCATCACGTCGCCCCATCCAGGCCATCAGCGGATCGTTTGCGAAAGCGGCAGCGAGAGTAGCGCAAACCCGCTCGATATCGGAGCCCCCGGGCCTGCGGGGCGTTCCCGCGTGCTTGCGACGTTCGAATGCTTCGTCGGTGAGTGACATGCCTAGAACCGCTCTGACAATCTGATGGCGAGGCGGCAGCTGGCCTTGATGACGCTGGAGATCACGCCGTATCCAGGCGTCTCCTCCGCACCGAGAGCAATCGCAGTATCCTTGTGTGCGACCTCTTCGATGCGGAACGCCTCTATGGTTTCCTTTAGTTGCGCATTTTCCTCGCCGTCGGATTCCAGTGCAGCCACTTGCGACGCATAGTGTTCATCGATCACTTCCTCGACAGCGGCCGTGCAGGCCATCGCGGCCTTTTCGCCCATCAGCGCTGTGACAGCACCAAGCGCAAAACCCGCAACATGCCAGACCGGCGACAGAATGGTAGGGCGCACGCCGTGTTCGGCAATAAGCTCATCAAATTTCCGGAGATGAACCTGTTCCTGCGCTTCCATGTGCCGGATGGTCTTGCCTGACGCCGTGTGCCCCAGGACCGCCATCTGGCCTCGATATATCTGCACCGCGCCATATTCTCCGGCATGGTCGACGCGGATCATGCGGGCAAGGTTGGTCTCTCCGGCGTCATGACCCGGAAGGCGTGGGGTGCCCTTGATTCTCACTTTCATTTTGCATTCTCCCTGACTGTTCTCATAAGCCCCAGTGTCGCCAGCATCGCGGCAATGAGCGAGAAGAGGAAGTTGAAACCGGCCAGCGAAATGCCGAGAAGCGACCATGGAACGATGTCGCACATCGGCACTTTCGTACGGCCCAGTTGCTCCAGATCGAGGGTCGGATCAACAGCCCCGCCACCCGTCGTGCAGGTCGAAGGTCCCGGCCACCACTTGTATTCGACTCCCGCGTGATAGAGCCCCATATAGGCCGCCCAGACAGCGAGGATGATCGCGATGGCAAACAGCGCCATCAGCACTTGCCGCGGCCAGGCCTTCACAAGACCGAATGTAACCGCCGTAGCCACGGGAATGAGGATGTACCATGGCACGCGCTGCTCAAGGCACAGCGGGCAGGGGGCAAGCCCCCCGATCAGTTGAAAGCCCCACGCACCAAGAATGATAAACAGGCTGAGCGCCGTGAGGGCTGCCCCGTAAAAGGCACTCTTCTCTGTCAGCGCACGCGCGGACTGAACAAGGGGAATTGCTGTCATCATGGCATACTAATACCAAGGCCAATGGGCGCACAGGCATCCGGATGCGGCATTCCGCACGGACGCATCGAAAAATAGCTGAATTCCAGCCGAAACGTTCATTGACGAAAAGCGCAGGGTGCCTAATATCCGCCCCCTTGCGCGACGGGCCACTTGGGGCCCGGCTACCAGCCGCGCAATCAGATGTGCCCTGGTGGTGGAACTGGTAGACGCGCTGGACTCAAAATCCAGTACCGCGAGGTGTGTCGGTTCGATTCCGACCCAGGGCACCACTCCTAGCTTGGCTGCATCACACCATCGGCCTTCGCCTGTGCCCTAGCCACTCCTGCGCGGTAGGGGATTTCTCCGATAGGTGGCCAGAATAACCCACGGTAGAATAGCCGAAGAGGCCCTCTGCAAAGGCAACACCATGACCACACACACTCAGACCCTTTTGATAGCTGTAGCACTCGCACTGGGCCTCGGCGGTGCGGGTGGCGTCGGTGTCGCGTTGGCAAATCCTTTGGATGATGGCGCGGCAGCTTTTGCTCGGAAGGATTATGAGACGGCTTTGAAATTGTGGCGTCCGCTGGCAGAACACGGCGATGCGAACGGGCAGTTCAATCTTGGACTGCTTTACGATAGTGGGAAAGGCGTCGCAGAGGATAAGAAGGAAGCGTTCAAGTGGTATCTCCTCGCCGCGCGGCAAGGACTAGCCATAGCGCAGACCAATGTGGGCGCGTGCTATGACGACGCGGAAGGCGTCGCAGAGGACGATAGGGAAGCGGTCAAGTGGTATCGCCTCGCTGCGGAGCAGGGCGATGCGGTAGGTCAGAAAGATCTCGCTTTGATGTATGACTATGGGACAGGCGTCGCAGAGGACGATAAGGAAGCAGTCAAGTGGTATCGGTTGGCTGCCGAACAGGGGAATGCTGGTGCGCAGACCAATCTCGGCGTGATGTATGAAAACGGAGAAGGTGTTGCGCAGGACAAGAAGGAAGCGGTGAAGTGGTATCGGCTAGCTGCTGCGCAGCTGCATGCCGTCGCGCAGACCAATCTCGGTGTGATGTATGAACGCGGGCAGGGCGTCACGAAGGACGATAAGGAAGCGGTGAAGTGGTATCGGTTAGCTGCTGAACAAGGCGACGCGAGAGGTCAGAACGATCTCGGTGCAATGTATGAACGCGGACAAGGCGTTTCGCTGGACCTGGTGCGGGCACACATGTGGTTCAGTCTCGCAGCGGCACAAGGTGAAAAGTCGTCACCGAAGTCCAGAGATAGCATTGCGTCGAAAATGACGCCTGCACAGATTGCGCACGCGCAAAAGTTGGCAACAACCTGCAAAGCGTCAGATTACAAAAACTGCGATTGATTTCGCTGAGCCCAAACTACTTCAAGCCGACACTTCCAAGAGCATCTTCTGTGCCTTCCCGACCCCGATATGAAGCTGTTTCGCATTCATATCATTCATGAACTGCACGAGCGTCTGGATGCTTCTCCCGAGCTTGTCGATAGACCAGCAGGCGACTACGTCGAACTTGCGCTTGTAAGCGTCCTTGATGAGCGCTTCAAGCTGCGGTCTCTCTGTTCTGTCTTTCGCGCCGTTCAAATCACCTTCTTCAGCTCGCTCAGGAATATGTCGATTTCCTCGACCAGCCGGACGGACTGGTTTTCCATAACTCCGACGGACTGCGTCAGACTTGTAGCGGTAAAATCGACGCTTCTGGCGATTTCGTTGGTCGCCGCAGTCTGTTCTTCCATCGCTGCAGCAATCGCCGAAGATGACGTCTCGATTTGACCGACCGTGCCGCGCGTCGCTTGAAGCGACGTTGCTACCAGCGCCACTGCAGATTGGATGGCAGAAATCTGGGCCGCAATTTCGTCGGTTGCATTGGCGGTCTGGTTCGAAAGGTGTTTGACCTCGGACGCAACGACGGCGAAGCCCTTGCCAACTTCTCCGGCCCGCGCCGCCTCGATTGTAGCATTGAGCGCGAGGAGGTTTGTCTGTGCGGCAACGGCCCTGATCAGGTTGACGACATCAGCGACCTTGGTCGATGCTTCCACGAGCTTGACGACTTCCTTGTCGGTGTCTTCTGCCTTGCTGACCGCGGATCGCGCCTCCTCCAGGCTTTTGTGGACCTGCAGGTTGATTTCGCGGATCGACGCCGTCAGTTCCTCTGAAGCTGCGGCTACGGTCTGGAGACTGTTGGAAGATACTTGGGACGAGTTTCCGGATCCGCCACCGAGCTGGCTTTGCAGTTCTGATGCGGCAGCGCGCAGGTTGACTGATACTTCGCCACCTGCGGTTTTGAATTTGTCAGTCACTTGCGCAAAAGACTTGACCTTGTCGTCAAAGGTTCGCGTCGCCTGGTTGATGATGCGCGCGCCTTGAAGGAAGGCGCCATGCATGCCGGTCTCGATGACACGGCGATAATAGACGTGAGCGCTGACAGCGTTCAGCGACGCCCCGGCTTCCCGAACGAAAGCATCGGCATTGTCCGCAAACTCGTTTATGGACCAGAGAAGTTCGCCAAGGCTGCCTTTGTCATAGATCGGCATGATCCGCTGTTCGAGTTGTCCGTTGCGCAGGCCCGACAGGACAGTCGATGCCAGCCGGAGTCGACTATCGAGGACGTATATGCCAATCGCCATGGCGGCAATGACGAGAACAAGCGCCACAGCAGTTGCATTGGCTGCAATCATCGTTGTGCCAGCGATGTTCTGCGCAATCAGCGCCAGGGCAATGATCACACCGGCGATTGCAAGGCGGATAAGGTTAGTTGGAGAAGATAAAGCGGTCATAATCGAGTCCCCGGCTTTGCAGACGCTGATGGAGGGCTTCATACGCTGCAGTGATTCCGTCCTTGCGGCCACTGCCTTTTTGTTCAATGCCGCACAGATCATCGTAGAGCGGTTTGATCACGGAATCGATCACACGCCGGTCCGGAACGCGCCGATTGGAATGATATCCGGCGATCTCTCCATTCGGACCGAAGGACGGTGTAACGTGAGCAAACACCCAGTAGTGATCGCCGTTCATCGCGCGATTGATGACGTAGGCAAAGATTTCCTTGCCTGCTTCAATCCGCTCCCACAACAGTTTGAACACGCACCGCGGCATGCTGGGATGCCGGATGAGACTGTGCGGCGCATCAAGCGTGTGAGACAGTTCCAGTTGGGAAATACCCAGAAACACGCGGTTGGCGTAGGTAATTCTTCCCTTCAGATCCGTTTTGGTTACGATCACGTCCCCGGGATCGAACGTCCGTTCGTGCCCGGTAAGAGTTGGCGAAGTTCGCATGAAGTATGGTCCCGAAAAGTGGCATCTCAGCTTTGGCATCATGTAGAGGCAAAGCTGGACCTGACTTTGGCTCTCATCGGCGACGCCGATGCGTTGACAGGCCAACCGTAGGTGGAGTTTCCTAACCAATTACTAATTTCGGCCAAATCCGCCTGGGCGGGTTCGGCTTGATCGGTCAAAAGCAAGTCACCTGTGTCCTACCCGTGGGTATTGGACCGGTATTTCAGCGGCTTGGCTTTGATTCGCTGACGGCGTGGGACTCCGCAAGATCAAGCCTGTCCGTTTCAACCCAGCCTTCAACCGCTTTGGTCTTGTAGTTCATCTTGATGCGGGTCCAGATCGGTTGCACCTCAAGCACGGAGACTTCAGCGCCGCGCTCCACCCTGACGATCGAGCGTTCGGTCTTCGCAGGTCCCGTTCTCAGTCTGGTAGTCCGAACAACCACGGAAGTCGGCAACAAGGTCTGAACTGGCACCGGAGGTATTGGCTGAATGGAAGCTTGGTCTGTTGCAGGCGCAGACGCCTGCATGAATTGCGGCAATAGCAGTATCGCAGCTACGGTGCATACGACGCCAACCAGAACGTCTCTGGCGTAGGGTCGTATGCGGATGGCTACGCCTTTTCCCGCATTTTTGGACGGTTCCTGTTCCTCACAATTGTGCAGGGCATCAGTCGTGTTCAACAGCTTCTTGTGCTCGCGCTGAAGATCCTGATCCCGGCCGGCGAGGGAAGCGCGCAGCATGCTGATTTCATTCTCAAGGCGAACATTGTCGGACGCAGACACGCGTTGCGATGCAAGTCCGATTTCCGCAGCTTCCGCGCGAGCCGTTATGCGCTTGATGTCGTGTGCAGTCTTTCGTTCCCATTCAGATCGGGAAAGTTCATGCGCGCGTAAAAGCTCATTCTGACGATCACGTTCGTGGCGAAGTGCATTTTCGTATTCAGACCGCAGCACCTCCACTTCGTGTGCTCTGGCGGTGCGTTCCGCCTCAAGACCCTTCGTCAAGCGCTGCAGGGCATTGTCCCTTTCAACGATCACCAATTGAAGGGTAGACAACGTGTCCCGCAATTCCTTCACCGCGGCGTCACCACTGGTGTTCTGATGCCCGGTCGTATGAGACAGCTGAGCCGCGACTGCTTCCTGCAGTTTGGCTTCCCATTTCTGGTTGAGCTGTTCAATCGCAGCCGCTTCCCTTGCTTGCCAGCTGCGCTGCGCCTCCAGCAATCGTCGATCTTCTTCCGCCTTCCATGCGACCTTTGCAGCGTTCAATTCACCATCACGGTCGCCGGTCGGATGGCCAGCAGAAGGTGCAGTCTGGTTCGCCTTGGCTTCACCGATCTGCAATTCCATTTGTCGCCGGAGAGCATCCGTGCGCGATGTTTCCTCTTGTTGCCATGCAAGTTTGGCCGTAGCCAGTTGTCGAGACGCTTCTTCGTTCCACTCAGCCTTCGCAGCCTGTAGCGCAGCAGCGTTGCGCGTCTGCTCCTGTTGCAGGACCTCGGCGTGAGCAAGCACTGTCTGCTTCTGAAGCTTGCCTTCCCACTGCCGGTTCAACTCCTGAACGCGATTGGCTTCGTTTGCCTGCCAGTCCTGCTGTGCCTTCGACAGCTTCTCAGTCTCTGCAGCAAGCCATGTGGCTTTCGCAGAATTGAGTCGCTCTTCCGCCTCGGCGAGTTGGGCCTGCAGGGAATCCAGGGCATTCTGCGTTGATGACAACTGCTCTTTGAGTTGTTGGGTGTCCTGATCGTTTCCGCTTGCTCTGCCGCCAAGTGCTACGGTTGAGCCCAGAATTTCTCGTACGTTCTGGCTCAGAACGGCGAGAGTATCTCCCCGCTCGATACCGATGACTCGGATCGTGATCGAGTGATCGGCCGTTGTGCCTTCAAGGAGCTGATACTTCAGATCAGGCAGATCTTCTGCTGCGAGCGACCAGGATTTTTCTCCCGCTCTTGCGCCAGCGGAAAAGCGCGCCTTTGAGGGCAGGTGCTCAAGCCGGAGAGTCAGGCGGCCGTGCTTCTTGTATGATTCGATCACAGGCAGGAAGTTTATCGGGTGGTCGACCAGCACGTCAGGACGGGTGTCGGCGTTGCCTACCCTCAAGTTGCTCTCGTGAGCACGCGCTTTGAGCGCCATGTCTTTGTCCCCGGCGAAGTCAATTCAAAATGCTTCTGGGAGCAATATTGGCTGAGTGAAGTTAAGTAAGCGTCGAACGTGGACAACTGATGCAGACGTGGTTTCGGAACTCTTTACCGGGTACCTCGAGTTGAAGGTTTCGGCCGAACTCGCGGCGCAAATTGCGCGGTAAACATTTGGTTAGCGTTGCAAAGCGGTTCCAGGCGACATTCGGAGAAACGCACATCGCAACTATCTGCACCCGAAGTGCCGGGCGAAGCGCTCTAGGATCCCCCTGGCACCTGGCGCCTTGAACCGCCAAGGCATTGCGAAGTCGCGTGGTCCCCTCTCCAGGTCAATATCAACACACCACCACAATGGCGAGCAGCGCCTGGAGCGGACTGAACCCGTGTCGATGTCCCGCCGTGATCACCGATGACGATAAGCCTTGGGCGAGACGCTGTCGCCTGTTGCTGGACATCTGTCGGGTTGTCACTGCTCTCGACGACGTGCTCGACGACGATACGCCGCACCTTGGCCGAATGATGAGGCGCCCGGTGCTGAGGGTATGTATCGAACAGATCTGATCGCCACTGGTCCTTCGACCAGGCCATCGGATTGATGGCGTCCTCGGCCGCAGCACAGGACACCGTCGCACAAACGGCTACTAGAAATGCAAATGTGATCTTGCCCATTGGCTATGTCCCCATATCGTGCTTCCAATCGGAATACGTGCAAGACGTGTTCCGGCCCATGCCTTGAAAGCAACGATAGGAATACTATCACGCGTCTCCCGGCCGCCGGGAAATAAAGACGCTTAAGGGGCTTGGTTAATCGCAGTCGTCAGAAGTATCACGCGAAGAGGCTGATCAGTGTGAAGACAAGAGTAATGGCTGCAAGGTCTGTCATCTCGCTTCGACCGGACAGGTTTCTGCCAATGAGTTTGCGCATCTCGAACAATCCTCCAAACCGGGTGTATCCAGCTCGGAGGAGGAGTTTACCCATTTTCTATGAACAGGGCCGGACGAACCTGTTCAGCCCGCGTTCATCGGTAGCCGGTCATTTCGCAGTTGCAGGCGACCCCTGGCTGGGGACATAGACTTCGCCCCCGGCCAACACGAATTTCTGGCTCATGTCCGCAAGGCCCTTCTCGCGTTCTGCAAGTTTTGCCGCGTAGTCCCGGACATCCTGCGTGATTTTCATGGAACAGAATTTCGGCCCGCACATCGAGCAGAAATGCGCGGTCTTGTGTGCATCCTTGGGAAGCGTCTCGTCGTGATAGGAACGCGCTGTCTCCGGATCAAGTGCCAGGTTGAACTGGTCTTCCCATCGGAACTCGAACCGCGCACGTGACAGCGCATCGTCCCACAGGCGAGCGGCCGGGTGCCCCTTCGCGAGGTCTGCAGCATGCGCGGCAATCTTGTAGGCGATCACGCCCTGCTTGACGTCGTCACGGTCGGGAAGCCCGAGATGCTCCTTCGGGGTCACGTAGCAAAGCATGGCAGTGCCGAACCACCCGATCATGGCAGCACCAATGGCGCTTGTGATGTGATCATATCCCGGAGCCACGTCAGTCGTCAGGGGCCCGAGAGTGTAGAATGGCGCTTCGCCGCAGACCTTCAACTGCTTGTCCATGTTGGCCTTGATTTTGTGCATCGGCACATGGCCTGGCCCCTCGATCATGACTTGCACGCCGTGTTTCCATGCGACTTTCGTCAACTCACCAAGCGTTTCAAGTTCAGCGAACTGCGCAGCGTCATTCGCATCCGCGATTGACCCGGGGCGCAGGCCATCGCCCAGCGAGAAGCTCACATCATAGGCCGCGAGGATCTCGCAGATCTCGTCAAAGTGGGTGTAAAGGAAGCTCTCCTTGTGATGCGTCAGGCACCACTTGGCCATGATCGACCCGCCACGCGAAACAATGCCAGTCGTCCGGTTGGCAGTCAGGTGGATGAACGGCAGGCGCACACCGGCGTGAACAGTAAAATAATCAATGCCTTGCTCGCACTGTTCAACCAGAGTGTCCCGATAGATTTCCCAGTTGAGGTCTTCTGCAACCCCATCAACCTTTTCAAGCGCCTGGTAGATGGGGACCGTACCGATTGGAACAGGTGCATTGCGAATGATCCATTCGCGGATGTTGTGAATGTTGCGACCCGTGGACAGGTCCATGACCGTGTCGGCGCCCCACCTGATGGACCAGACAAGCTTTTCAACTTCATCCCCGACCGACGAAGTCACGGCAGAATTGCCGATATTCGCATTGATCTTGACCAGGAAGTTCCGGCCGATCGCCATCGGTTCGAGTTCGCCATGATTGATGTTCGCGGGGATGATCGCGCGGCCGCGTGCGACTTCGTCCCGCACAAATTCAGGTGTTACAACGTCTGGAATTGATGCACCGAAATCTTCGCCGTCGCGGGCGAGCTTCGCGCGGCCTAGATTCTCGCGGATGGCGACATACTCCATCTCGGCCGTCACAATGCCGGCCTTGGCATACTGAAGTTGCGTCAGTCTCTTTCCGGACTTCGCGCGCCTCGGTCGAGACGTTTGGGGGAACATCGCAACTAGCCGGTCACCGGTTGCACCTCCATTGTCATTGGGGGTGACCGGGCGCCCGTCGTACAGCTCACTGTCGTTTCGCGCCTCGATCCACGCATCGCGGATTTTTGGCAATCCCTTCATGATGTCGATCGTGACGCTGGAATCTGTATACGGTCCCGACGGGTCATACAGCCGCACAGGCGCCTCGTTTGCACTTGGATGCAGCGTGACCTCGCGGAATGGGACGCGCAAGTCAGGATGCTGTTCACCGGGTACGAAGATCTTTTTCGAACCGGGAATCGCACCCGTTGTGATTTGAAACGGAGATTTGTGCTGAATATTCATTTCGCGCCAATCCTTCCCATGGTTCGCTGTTCAGGTTCGACGGGAATGGAGCGGGGCGCGCGCAAATGGATTGCACCGCCAATCCGATCCCTCCGCCGGCGTAACCCGGATCAGGTTCAAAGGGTGGTCGCGCGATGTGCGCCGATCTCAGCCAGTAAAGGCCCCCCTTCGGACGGGCGGCACTTTCTACGTATTGTGACCTTGGGTCAACGGCGGATTTGTTACGGGTTCTAGACGGCTTCGTTCTCTGTGCCCCGTGACTTTGCTTCGGCAGCGGCTTTCATGGCCTGGCCCAGGCGACCGTCAAGCTCGGCGACTTTTGATCTCAGTACGGCTGCTTCGTCTCTTGATTTTGCGGCTTCGTGCAACAGGGCTTCTAGCGACACAACCCTGTTGCGCAAGCTGTTGAATTCCATCGACGACTGCGCCGATGACAGCAGTCTGGATTCTACGTCGGCAAGTCGTGCTTTCAGCAGATCGACGTCTTCGCCGGCGATGGGTCTGTTGCCCTGCGTTGTCGCTTCAGCGAGCCTTGCGTCCAGGTTCCTGATCTGAAGGCGAAGGGTCGGAATTTCGGCTTCTTGTCGCTGCGCCTTCTCCAGCGCTTGCTCAAGTTCAGCGATGCGGGAGTTGAGTTGTTGGGATTCCACACGATCCGCATTTGCTCTGGGCTCTGCCATATCAGCTATTCGCCGCTCGAGGGATTCGACTTGCGCCGCAAGCGTGTGTGCTTCCGCGGCCCTCGTTTCAGCGAGCGCCAGCTTCTCTCTCATCACGACATTGTCGGCGCTCTGCATCACCCCGATCGTATCGCTTTGGGTCATCGCTGCAGCGGTGTGGGCGAGTTTTGATTCGAGTTCGCTGATGCGCGCACGAAGTGGATCTGTTTCCGATCGCATTGTGGTGATCGATTTGCTCAGCGCCACTTCCGCCTCGCTCAACTTGTCTTGCAGGTCGGCGATCCGCGTTCTCAATGCGTCTGTTTCTCTGGCCGCGCCAAATCCGGAAGCAAGCCGGCCTTCCAGTTCACCGATCCGTGCCTGCAGCGTCCGCACTGAACCGGAACTTTTCTCGTGGCGCTGTCCGGCATGGGCGGCCTGCTGCTCCGCTTCTGCGATGCGCGCCGCCAGCATTTGCGACTGCTGGGACGCCTGGTCGCGCTCGCGTGAGGCAATCACAAGGCTTGCTTCAAGCTCGGACACCCGGCTTAGAAGTCCCTTTGCAGCTTCCGCAGACTTGTCGTTGCCCTGGCCCGCGTTGATGACTCGCGACTCAAGATCGCGAATTTGCGCGGTGAGCTGCTGGCTTTTCTGGCTCATTGCGTCACGGTCTCTCGCGGCTTGAACGAGCTGTCCCTCAAGTTCACCAATCCGGGACTGAAGGGATTTCAGCGCTTCGCCTGATCGTTCGGTTCCACTGGCTGTATTCGCGACCTGACGTTCAAGTTCCTTGTTGCGTGCCACGAGCGATCTGCCCTGCTCGGTCAGACGTTCACGCTCCTTGGCAAATTCCGCGAGCTTGCCTTCAAGTTCGATGACCCGCGTCCGCATACCTTCATCAGGCACGATTTGGGCGGCACCAAGATTGAGCGGCTGCGGCGCAGACGCCAGCGCCTCAGCCTTTGCCTGATACTCGTCCCACTTGGCGCGAGCCTCAAGGTAGCGCGACCGGAACGCATCAACTTCAGCTCTCAGCCTGGAACTTTCTTCCGCAAGCCTCTTCTCGCTTGCTTGCGTTGCTGCGAGCTCACGTTCCAGTTGCGTCAGGCGGGCAGATACCTCTTCACGAGCAGCGATTCTTGACGCCCGCGCGCCTTGCGGCATGCCTTCAAGTTCTGCCAGCCTCACCCGGTATTCTTCCATTTCCTTTTCAACGGTAATCGCCCGGTGTCGCGCGTCCAGCGCTTCGGACTCCAGCTGTGACTGTCGCTCGGACTTCTGGTTACGGATCAGAAAATACGAGATCACCATGCCGATCAGGCACGCAATGGCTAGGAACAGCCACGTCTGGGCGATGAGATACATCATGACGTCAGTGCTCCGTGCCTCATGGGATCACCGAAAATTCAACCCTGCGGTTTGCACCTGGGTTGCCGGGGCCGCTGTTCGGATCAGGCTGGGTAGTGCCGACGCCAACGATGAATAATCTATCTTCCACAATTCCCTTTTTGATCAGCAGTTCGGAAACCGCGCGGGCACGCAGTCGACTGAGATCGGTCGCCGATGCTTCCTCCGGTGTGTCATCAGTGTGTCCTGAAACCTTGAGCTTGAGTTCGGGGCACGTGAGCGCCGTCTGCGTTATCGTTTCAACGATCTTTTTGTCACCGGGAGTTATTTCGGTAGAGCCGGGCGCAAAGTGCAAGATGTTGGACTGCATCGCCCGGTCAATCAGGCGTTGGCAATCCGCAGCGGGCAGTCGCTGCACCGTGGACGGCACGATTGCCGGCTCCACGTTCTCTGCGTCGTCGGTCGCCGGAGTGGACAGGTCCGGCTTTGAAAGATCCGATCGTCCTTCATAGGGCCGCTTGACGCCATCCATGGCCTTGATGATCTCTTCTTTGATACCGTCGTCGGCCGATTGTCCAAAAATCGAAATCCGGCCCTCCTCAAATTGTACTTCGCCGATCTCCAGTTTTTTCAATTGTTGCAGCCCCAGAAGCGCTGTACCAAACCAGTCGCCCGTCGGTTGCCCGCTGGCAACCGACGTCTGGTCCTCGACCCCCAGCGGGAAAAGCTTTCTGGCCTCGTTGACAAGCTGAAGCTTGAAGCGACGGCTTGGCACGTTGCCCCGCAAGCTGATCTGCTTGTTCTCTCCGAGCTTTGCCGACCACTGATAAGGATGTTTTGCTGCTGCAATCTTGATGCTCTCGCCATCCACTTTTGTGATGCCGCCCCAGAGCGTCCCGCCGCTGCCGGCAGCATGCCTGGCAATCTCTAGCACGTCGTCCCGATCGAGCTCGCTCGGGGCAGTACCTGTAAGGATCGCCTTCTGGCCATCGATTTCAACATGGGCCCAGCCGGCGTCATTCGACTTGAGAGCGGCCTCAACCTTGACCTGAAGCTCGCCAGGAATAAATTTGACTGCGCGAAGTGGACCCACGCCGCGGTCATAAAAAGTCGCAAAATAGCCGGTCACGAGCATCGCCGTGATACCGGCAAAAACAATCCACCGCGACATGGTTTTCCCATCGCGAAGCGCAAAGCTCTGTCCTGCCGAAGTTGACGCTTGTGCACTTCATTGATCCCGGGACCATCTCTAGCACCACGTGCGTGCGCGTTGAACCTATTGCCTTGAGTGAGGTGAACAGAACATGCGCGCCAAAGTTGCGGTCGCGATGGTTGATGCACGCAGGTGCCTGTCATATCCCTTAACCATCAACCGCCAACTGAGTCGGTTAACTCATTGATTGAGGCTGAAACCATGACAAGTCTAATCTCAAAACTCGGCTGGCCCGTCTATGCAGGAGCCGCCGGATTTCTCGTTCTGGTCGTGGTCCTCATCTACGCGTTAGGTGGCGGCAAAGAGTCCGCATCTGCTTTGGCGAATTTGCCGCCCGTCCAGACCGCCGACATTCAGCCAGGCTTCGTCGGCGAACAGCCCTTTGGGGCATGGAAACTCGTATGCCAGAATCTGGCGGCCCCGGCCGCTGCAGCTACAGGCGCTACGCCCAAGCGGCTTTGTCGCGCAAATGCGCGCATGATCGTCAAGGGCCCTAACCAGAAGGCATTGCTCGCTGCCGGATTCAATATTCTCATGATCGACACTGTCAAGAATCCGGCGATCATGTTCCGCCTTCCGCTCGGCGCCCGCGCAGCGGCAACGATCGGATTTGCAATCGACAAGAATACGATGTTTACGGCACCGCTCAAATGCACTGAAAAGGAATGTGTTGCACAGGGCTCGCTGCCGGAAGATGCGCTGGCGCAGATGAAGGAAGGGCAGGTCCTGAAATTGATCTATACGATCAAGGACAAGACGCAAAAGGACCGCAAGGTGCGCGTGGACCAGTTGCTCTACGGGTTTCCTCAAGCCTTCGAAGCCATGACGAGCGCGATGGCATCCTGACAACAGGGCACTACAGCTTGAAGGGTGACGTCCAGTTTTCTGGATCAATCAGTTCAAGTCCCGTAACGGGCTTGTTTTGCTCGCGGGGCATGCAAAGCATGTTGAGCGAGGCCGTGTTGCCAAAGATATTTTCCGCATCGCCCCGGAAATTGTTTGGGCTGAACAGCGGCGCCACATGCCAATATAGCCGGTAATCCAGTTTTGAAATCTGCTCGATGAGCCGACCCTGGTGCTGTGCTCGATCATTTTCGACATAGATGACAGGACGACATTTTCTGATCGTTTCTGTTCCGCCCTGGATGACCTGAATTTCCCAGCCTTCGACATCAATCTTCAAGAAATGACAGGCGCCCAGCTCCCAGGAATCCAGCGTGGACACTCGGACACGAAGCTTGTTGCCACCGCCTGTCGTGCCTTGCGAAAGTGAAACCGAGCCAAAGTTTCCCTTCCCGCCATAATTGGGTGGAGCTATTTCGATGAAGCCAGCAGTTTCCCCAAGACCTTCAGGATACACCAACGCGTTCGTCACGCCATTGATGGTGACATTTGTCGCGAGCAACTGGAAGACACGCTGCTGCGGTTCAAAGGCATAGAATGGTCCCGGTGCACAGGCGCGGGCAAGGAAAACGCTGTGTGAGCCGATATTGGCTCCAACCTCAACAACAGTCATTCCCGGTCGGATGGCCTGCCTGAAGACTTCAGTCTCGGCGGAGACATATTCTCCATACTTTTCCAGGGAGCGAGAGACGTAGATGTCGGATTTGAATACCCACATGGGGCCGTGAGCTGTTTCGACACGGATGATCTGCTCCGATGCAGGCGCTGTCATTTCAGGCCTGACTGCTTTTGCGGTGGGCCAGGGACCCCAGCTCTTTCAGAAGCGGGCCCAGGTGCTTTTCATAGTTTCGCCATCGCGCGACTGATGATCCATAGATCGGTTGACGTATCTGAACCGCACTTGCAGTTTTGATCGGCCGTTCGCTCCTGTGAAATTCAAGGACAGCCGGGTCCCACTCCAGCCCGCAATAGTCGAGTATTCGGCGGGCTTGGCCCTCGATGTCACTCACGACATTCTCATAGTCGACATCAAGAAACGAGCCGGCAGGCAACACGCTTCGCCAATGCTGCATCAGCTTGTCATACGCAGAATAGTAGCGGCCCAGTTCTTCAAGATCATATGTAAAATTGATCTCGCCCGAGAATAGTTTGAAATAGCAGGAAAGGCACGTGTCTGCAGGATTGCGCCTTGCGTGGATAAATTTTGCGTTGGGCATGGCAAGGCGAAGAAGTCCGAGAAAGAAAAAGTTCGACGGCATCTTGTCCGTAATGCGCAGGCTTTGCGGCCAGTAAGTCGAGAGCCGCTTCGCGACGCTCTGGCCAAAATAGGTCAGGTCTGCAGATTCTGCATCCGGCAGGAATTCCGGATACGGCCTGTGCCCGCTTACGTGATTGCGCACGTCCACCAGCGCGTCGTGCACGTCGCGCACTTCTCCGGCGCCCTTGACGATTGGGTGACTTGTGATGATTTGCTCAATCAGCGTCGTTCCCGACCGTGGCATCCCGAGCACGAAAATAGGTAACTTTGTCGGGTTGCCCTTGCCCTCAAACTTGCTCACGATTTCTGGTGTGAACAGGCGCTGGATGCGCTCGAACAGCCCGAGAGTGTCAGCTTCGGAGTACGCGGACTGTGCCCGCTTTATGCGACACGCCTTCGATACATGCTCAAAGGCGGCATCGAAATCATTCAGGTCATCCAGCGCTTTTCCAATGGCAAATTGCAGCTGCATGCGCTGATCTTCAGATTGTGCCGCATCAGTAGACGCCAGTGCGAGCATGGCTTTCAGATGGCTGTCATCTCGAGATTGAAATGTTTTTGTCTCGGAGATATTCGCATACGCCCCAAAATTGCCGGGATCGATCGCGATGCATTTGTCAAAGGCGCGAATGGCTTCATCGAACTCGCCAATTTCACGCAGCGCGCAGCCAAGCAGGTTTTGGGCGTCAGGGTGCCGGGGGTCAAGCGCAATCGCCCTTCGCAATGTTTCGATCGCCTTGTGGGGCTGTTGCGTTTCAAACTGCAGGCGCCCCAGGGTTATTACCGCTTCCAGACCGTCAGGGTTCATGGCGAGAGACTGATCGATCAGGCGGCGCGCGGTCTCAAAGTTCTTTCGTTCGATATGCACCGTCGCAGCGATGCACATGGCTTCGCCGCTCGAAGGAAACAGTTGCAATGTCTGGTTCGCGAGCGCGAGCGCCGCATCAGACTTCCTTTGTGCCTTGAGTGCCAAAGTCAGATTGAGCATTGCGTGGAAGTCACCCGGTACCAGGGTGAGGGCAGTTCTTGCGGCACTTTCCGCGCCGGGAAAGTCAACGCTGACCAGCAGGACCGCTGCAAGGCTGTTGTGCGCCGCAGCGCTTTTCGGATTGGCAGCGACTGCATTTCGCGCGTCAGCTTCTGCCAGTGCCGTCTCGCGCTTCTTCGAATAGGCATTCGACCGGTTGGCCAGGGCATCCGTGTTCTTCGGGTCGAGCTCGATCGCCTTGCTGAAATGCGCGATCGCTGACGATGTGTCTCCCGTCGCCAGCAGGGCTACCCCGAGATTGTTGTGCGACTCCGAATGTTTGGGTTTGAGTGCAACGGCGATCCGTCCATGTTCGATCGCCTTTGCCAGATCTCCCGCCTTTGCATACATGGCCGCAATATTGGTATGAAACCGCCCTGCTTTCGGGTTGATCTCGATGGCTTCGTCAATCAGCCTGATCGCGGCGTCGGATTTGTTTGCGGCATGGGCGATGAGGCCGAGCGCAAAAAGCGCGTCAGCATTTGCAGGATGTGTCTTCAGGAGCGTCCGCAGCAACACTTCTGCTTCGCCCAGCTTTCCAGCCTGGAATAGCTTTTCAGCTTGCTCCAGTGAGCTGGACGCTGCCTGTTGGGCTTTGTCGCCCGGGTTCTGCTGCTGCACGAGGTGTTTCCAGGTTCCGGTCAAAAAGAGACCGCAACCTAGTTGCGTTTGCGGGAAAGGGAAATCTTGTTTTTTGGCAAAGTTACTGCCCTGCAGCGGAATCAATTTCTCCAATCAGCAAAAATGGCGCCGCAAGCCCGAACTTGCGGCGCCATTGACAACTTTGCCACCCGGATGGCTCAACGGGCCAAGGGCCCCAATTCCTGCAAGAGCGGCCCAAGGTGCTTTTCGTAGTTGCGCCATCTGGCAATCGAAGATGAGTAAATCGGCTTCCTGACCTGTGACGCACTCGCCGTTTTCACAGGCCGGTCATTCTTGTGGAAGTTGAGAACACCCGGATCCCACTCAAGCCCGCAATACTCAAGAATGCGCCTTGCCTGGCCTTCAGTATCAGCCACAACCTCTTCGTACTGCACATCCAGGAACGCGCCTGCAGGAAGCACTTCGCGCCAATGCTGCATCAGGTCGTGATAGGCCCGGTAGTAACGACCAAGCTCTCCCAGGTCGTAGGTTTGGCTCTGCTCTCCCGCAAAAAGCTTTGAGAAACAGGAAACACAAGTGTCAACCGGACTTCTGTTGGTGTGAATGATCTTGGCATTTGGTATCGCCAGGTGGATCAGGCCTGCAAAATAGAAGTTGGAGGGCATCTTGTCCGTGATGCGTTCGGCGTTCGGTGCGTGCTTTGCGAGCTTTCGGAAATATGAATTCGCAACCTTTCCAACTTCATCCTGTTTCAGAACGGGCAGGAATTCAGGGTAGGGGGCCGCATTTCCCTTGCTGTCCCTGACGCTGGCAACGGTCTCGCTCATGTCGCGCAGTTCGCCCGCACCCTTCACGCGGGGGTGGCTCGCGATGATTTGCTCGACTAGCGTGGTTCCCGAACGAGGCATGCCCAGAATGAAAATCGGAAGGTCCCCGGCCACGCCACTTCCGGATAACTTCTGAACTACGTCCTTGGTGATTGTTTTTTTGATGCGCTCGAAGAGTTGCAGGACATCGTTTTCGTTGTAGTTGATGGTTGCTCTTTTGAGTGCACAGCCTTTTCTGAGATGTTCAAAGGCTTCATCATAGCGTTTCAGGTCATCATAGGCCTTCCCCAGCGCGAAATGCAGATGCATCTGCTTTTCCGCCGGCATGGAGGCGAACGATGCCTGGTACTTTTCCATTTCCACGAGATGGCGATCGTCATTGGAGGTGAACTTCTTGGTGTCCACCAGATTCACATAGGCGCCATAGGCATCCGGTGCGAGTTCAAGGGTCTTGTTGAAAGCAGCCAGCGCTTCGTCAAATCGCCCAAGTTCCTTTAGTGCGTTACCCATGTTGTTGTAGGAGTCAGAGAGCGTCGGTTTGAGCGCAATTGCTCGCTGGTACGTCTCGACTGCCTTTTCGGGATTGTTGTCTTCAAAGTGGGCGCGGCCCAGAACATTTATCGTCTCGGCTTTGTCGGGCTCAAGTGCGAGCGCCCGATTGATCATCGGCATCGCCTTTTCGACGTTCTTCTGGTCAATGTGGATCGCGCCCGCATAGCTGTAGGCGTCTGCACAATCAGGCTTGATCCGAATGATCTGGTCGGCAAGGGCGAGACCTTCGTCGAATTTCTTCTGGTCTTTCAGGGCAAGGACGAGATTGCTCATTGCTTCGACATATCCTGGCCGCAAGCTGATCGCCCGGCGATAGGATTGGTCAGCTTCGACAAAGCGCTCCATGTCACGCAGAACGCTTCCCAAATTGTTATGGGCTTCTGCATAGGTTGGTTTGAGCTCAATCGCTTGACGGTACTGAATCTCCGCTTCACCGTAGCGCTTCATCTGCCGAAGCGCGTTGCCGAGATTGCTCAGTGCTTCTGGAAAGTTTGGCTTCAGTCGCAAGCCGTTTTCATAGTGTTTTGCAGCAGTTTCGAAGTCACCCAGGTCGAAATAGGCAATGCCAAGATTGTTGTACGTGTCGGCGTGATTGGGTCGTAGTCCCAGCGCGAGCATGCCGTGCTTGATGGCAAGTTCGGGCTTGCCAATGAGCCGGCACATCTCTGCGATATTACTTTGATAAAGGCCGACATTTGGATTGATCGCAAGTGCGCGGGCGATCAGCTGAACCGCTTGCGGAGTCTTGCCACATTCGTGTGCAAGGATGGCCAATGCATGAAGCGCCTCTGGCTGATCCGGTCTTTGAGCCAGCAATTGTCTCAGCACATTCTCTGATTGTGCCATGCGCCCCCCGCGATGATGTTGGTCAGCAACAGAGAGCGCTTGCTGAACGGTCATGCGTTGACCGGAGACATTGTCCGCACTTTGCGTTTGGGCGGCTTGGACTGACTTGCTTTGCATGGGGATGTGTCCGCAGTTCGGGTGAAACTAGATCTTCTTGAGGCTGTTGATGACTTGGGAAACCACACTGTCCCATTTTGTTGTGTGGCGCGCGCCGTCCGATTTGGGTCTGATGAGTTCGATCGAAGGGTACCATGGGCTGTCGTTTCTTTTCTCAAGCCATCGCCAGTCGGCAACAGCAGGAAGCATGACGAGCGTTTTGCGACCCAGGGCGCCTGCCAGGTGCGCTGACGCAGTCTCGATCGTGACGACACGGTCCAGTACCGACATCAGCGCGGCTGTATCATCGAAGTCTTTGATAAGCGGCGCGGCATTGAACACCCGGGATTTCAATGGGTGCTGCGCGAGCTGTTCGGCGCCGTGTCCCACCTGCAGCGACACAACAGCATAGTCGTCGGACTCCAGAAGGGGCGTCAGGCTGCCAAGCGGAACAGATCTGATGGCATTGATCGCGTTGGTGGGCCGGCCATGCCAGACCAGTCCCACGGTCTTGCGTCCTCGCACGAAGGGCGCGAGTCGAATTTTCCACGCCTCGACTTTCGCAAGGTCCGGGAATAGGTATGGGACCTGCGAGGGCAGGTCTGCAAGCGTCGAGCCAAACACATACGGTAGACTCGACAGTGTGATCTGGTAGTCGAAAGGTGGCAGATTTTCCCACCTGTCAATCACAGTGCCAGGCCCTGCTATCCGCTCTATAAGCGGCTTCAGTTCAGTGCTCGCGCCCACGATGACGTGTCTGACCCGCTCTTTTGCAAGCTTGATGTAGCGGGCATACTGGAAACAGTCGCCGTAGCCCTGCTCGCAGACGATCAGCAGCGTGCTCGCTTTGAGTTCCATGCCGTTCCAGACGGCGTGCTTGAATTTGGGCAGGAGTTTTTCGGTGGACTTGAGTTTGTAACGCCACTCATATTCTGACCAGCCGGACCGATAGTCGCCCTTCATCAGGAGCGCATGCGCAAGCGACAGGTGGGCGCGCGCAAGATCTGGTTGACTTGAGACGGCTCGCTCGAACATCCCCAGTGCCCGCTCATTGTCACCCTGTAGGACCAGCGCGTCTCCCAGGTCGGTCAGGATCTCTGATGCGCCATGTGAAAGCGCCGCCTCGCCAGCCGCAACAGCCTCCGGAATCATGCCCTTCACCCGATAGAGTCGACACAGGCTCATCTGGGCCATGGCATCTGTCTTGCGGCCTGTCAGCGATGACCGCAGGATCTCAATGGCACGGTCCGGTTTGCCCTTCTTTTCGGCGACAGCCGCCACAATCTGCACCGCAACCGGCGTTCCAGGACGCTTCGTAAGGATGGCGACCGCAATCTTTGCCGCATCATCGAACTTGCCTTGTTCGAAACACGCCCGCGCCTGCTTGAGGGCCGTCTGCAGGTTTAGCGTCACGGGTTGGCCTTTCCGGGTATTGGCACCCGCTTGTGTCCCCGCATTCGCTTTCACTGTTGTACCGGCGACACCCGTCATGATTCGATTCCTTAACAAATGGTTAAGGCGGTATGGCACATGCCACAGCTAGTGAGAAGCAGCACAAAAGCAACAATAACCAGCTGAATTGTCTAGGTCGGGACATTCAAAACGGTCCGCCCACTTGATGTAGCAGTGCCACAACATCTGGGCCGATTTAACAAACGTGATCGCTACCCGTGGACCGCCCAGTAGTTAACAAGTTATTGCCAGAGGGCGTCATGATTCGCGATCTGTGGGAAGCGTCCCCACATCTCGTGGAAAAGTTAACCGAGCCACCGATTTCTGGATTTAACCCCTGGGGGAGATACAAATGATCCGCTTGCGTATGAATGGTCTGATGTCACGAGCGTCCACGTTGGCCCTGGCGGCCTTTGCAGGCGTAGTGGGAGCCTCCGGTGCCAAAGCCGGTACCACGGTGACAGGCCCCAACCAGCCTCACGTGCACAACACGTCAAACACCGATTTCGTCAACATCGATACGGCGATCGTGGGAATCGACCCGAACGTTGGTGGCGTAAACAGCTTCGCCAACGATCCGGGAATCGTGATCGGCGGATTCTCGACCGGTTCCGGTGTGTTCGTTACGGACAGCATCCTGCAAGGCCGGTTCGTAAACAGCGGTACCATTTTTGGTGACAGCGACGGTGTTCATGCATCTGACAGCACCTTCCAGCAGGGGCTGACAAACGCAGGACGCATTGAAGGTTCTTCTGACGGCTTGGGCTTGTACAGCACGAATCTTGCAGGCGGTATCACCAACACCGGGACGATTACCGGCTTTACTGGCGCGGGCGTCGACATTCTGAACTTCGCGGGTTCGTCACGAACGATATCCGGCGGCATTCTGAATACCGGCACAATCCAGGGCGACTCTGGTATCGTCATTTGGGGCAGCTCACCGGAAACCGTGTCGGGTGGCATTTCGAACTCTGGTCGGATCTCTGCCGACACGGGCGACGCAATTTTCATCGGCAAGGGCGTCACCTTCTCTGGCGGTATCGACAACACCTCCACCGGCAAGATCATTGCCGATTCTTCGGACGGCATTGAAATCGCTGCGCCGAGCTTTGCAGGTGGCATTACCAATGCTGGCACGATCGCAGGTGCGGCAACGAGCTCGGACTCAGTTGCAGCTATCAACATCACGTCTTCAGTCGTGACGTTTTCAGGTGGCATCACGAACAGCGGCCTCATCAGCGCAGTCGCGCTGACAGGTACATTTACAGGCACGGCCAATGGTATTCTGATCCAGGCCGATACGTTCAACGGCGGCATCATCAATACAGGCACGATCACGTCCAGCGACACGGCCATCAGCCTTGACAGCCCAACCGGCGTCTTCAACGGCGGCATCGACAACCAGGGCAGGATAGCGGCGAGCACTGCCGATGCGATCAACGTCAGTACCGAAACGTTCAATGACGGGATCACGAACTCAGGCGTCATCGAAGGCGAATTCGATGGTATCGACATCGACGGAATCGATGAATTCAATGGCAACATCGTCAACTCTGGCACAATCATCAACCACGACAGTACAAGCCAGGGCATCGAAATCACTGCAGATGACTTCAATGGCTCCGTGTCCAACTCCGGCACCATTCTGTCCGCGGGTGAAGGCATTCTCGTCGAGAATTCTGGCACAAGCGTGTTTCACGGCGATGGAACGACGGGCATAGACAACTCCGGTCTCATTCGTTCAACTTCCGATGTCGGCATAGACATCGAAGCTTCTACCTTCGAAGGCGGCGTAACCAACTCCGGCACAATTGATGCCCATTCGAACGGCATCGAAATTGATGGCGGCGGCAGCCAGACATTTGTCGGCGGCGTAACCAACAGCGGAACCATCCTGGCAGGAAATGGCGGCGAAGGCGGGGCAACCGGTGATGGTTTGCTGGTCGATCTCGACGACTTCCAGGGCGGCATCACCAACACGTCTTCCGGCATTATCGATGCTCGTGATGACGGCATGAACGTATCAGCTTTGACATTTAGTGGTGGCATCACCAACGCTGGAACGATCCTGGCCGGTTCAACGGGTATCGACATCAACGTTACGAACACGTTCTCGGGCGGTGTGGGGAACTCTGGCCTGATTCATGCCTTCAGTGGTACCGGTGTCTCGATCGACCCGACAATCTTCAACGGCGCATTCACGAACTCCGGGACCATCATCGCTGAGGCGACGACAGGAAACGCCATTGGTGTCTACGCAACTGCTGGCACGTTCAATGGTGGTATCGCAAACTCGGGTCTGATCGACTCCGAGCAGCAAGGCATCTACGTCGATGTCGGCGCGTTTAAGGATGGCCTCACCAACAGCGGTACGATTACGACATCGGAAGGCTCGGGCACCGGTATCCGCGTGTTCGCAAACACCTTTGCTGGTGGTCTGACCAACTCCGGCACCATCATTACCAACAGCAGCAGCGGCATTCGTCTCACGGTCGCCAACGACTTTGCGGGCGGCGTCACCAACAGCGGCGTAATCGACTCAAACGATGACGCAATCCACATCGATACCCCTCAGACATTTGCCGGCGGCGTTACCAACTCCGGGACGCTTACCTCCGGCGACGATGGTATTCGTACTGAAGGCCAGTCCTTCGCAGGTGGAATCAAGAACGTTACTGGCGGCAAGATCTTCGCCGATGAATCTGGCATTCAGGTAACGAATACGGTCTTCTCTGGTGGCATCACCAATAGCGGTTCGATTACAGCCGATTCTCGCGGTATCGATGTGAATGTCACAACGTTCAGCAACGGCATCAACAACTCGGGCCTCATCATTGTCGACAGCACAGCCGTTGAAGTTGATGCAACGACGTTTACTGGCGGTTTCGTGAATACTGGAACCATCGAAGGGAACAGTGGCGACGGTGTGAACTTCGACGTTACGACCTTCAGTGAGGGCTTCAACAATAGCGGAACCATTCTGGCCACCGACACGGGCGTGGTGTTCGATGGCACGACGTTCGGCGGCGGCTTTACAAACTCCGGCTTGATTGATGGCTCGGGCACCGGCGTGGACATAAATTCAACCACGTTCAATGGTGGCTTCACCAACAGCGGAACAATTGTAGGTTCCGATACTGGCATAAACTTCGACGGTACGAACGTGAATGGTGGTTTCACCAACACGGGCAGAATCAGTGCCAACTCCTACGCCGTGGACATCGACGTCACCAACTTCGTTGGCAACTTTACCAACTCGGGAACGCTCGAAGCCAACAGCGAAACAACCCTCAACATCGATGCTACAAACTTCACCGGCAATTTTGAAAACTCGGGCACAATCACCTCTGCCACTCAGACGGCAGTTGATATCTCCGTTACCAACTTTATCGGCAACATCTCGAACTCAGGACTGATCGAAGCCCAATCAAACGCCTTCGAACTCAGCAGCACTGAAATCTCCGGAAATATCGTCAATAGCGGTACGATTCACTCTCATTCTTCAACCGCGCTCTACCTGACAAGCACCGAAGTCGGTGGCTACCTGTCGAACTCTGGAATCATCCAGAGCGACACCGACAACGCCATTGTCCTGTCCGGCAGTACGGTCACTGGCGGCGTCCGGAATACCGGCACGATCTTGGCCGCCCTGGGCAGCGATGCGATCGATGCATCGAGCTCAAGTGCACCGCTGACAATCACACTGACATCCGGTGTGGTGGAGGGCGACATTGACCTGCGGAACGGCTATGAGGATACGCTCAATCTGAATGGCGGCACGTTGGCAGGAGATCTCCTGGGTTCGATCGGCGACGACGTTGCCAATGTCAACGCCGGTTCCGGTGAATTCGCTTACCTCAGCGGCGAAATCAGCAACTTCGACCGGTTCTACGTCAACAGCGGCACGGCCATCCTCGGTTCGAACGAAGTTGGCAACAACGGCGACGGCGTGACGGATGGCGGCGAAGGAATTAACCTGGTGCGGGTCAATTCCGGTGCAACCCTCTACCTCGACGACGACTCGGTGCTGGATGACGTCGGTGACTTCACCCAGGAGACAACTGGCGATACCCAGTTCCTGCTGAGCCTGGATACCGGCGTAGAAAAGTCCGGTCAGATCGTGGCCGACACCATCGACCTGCACGGCAAGATCACTGGCGTGATTGACGCGAACGCATTCGCAAACAGCGGCGGCCTCTCCAGTCCGTTCGTCTATGAAGATGTCTTCGCCACATCGTCAGGGTTGAGCTCGGATCTTTCCTACAACCTTGATGCCAATGGGGTCACGATCCTCAACGATCTGATCTTCTTCGACATCCAGGCATCAACCAGCGATGACGACGGCACAGTTGACCTGATTGTCGACCGCCTGTCGTTCAGTGAAGTGCTGGCGGCAGCCAGCCAGAGCTCGAATCAGCAGAATGTTGGTGGCGTGCTCGAGGAAATCTTCAACAACGGCGGTTACAGTTCGGAATTCGCCGATGCATTCAAAGCTCTCCTCGAATCGTCCAGCTACGACGAAGCCCTGGCGGTGTACGACCAGCTCCTTGGTGCTGAACATGCCCAGGCTGCACTTGGCGCTCTGAACATCATGAACCAGTTCCAGGGTCAGTTGAGCGAACGAATGGACGTTCTGCACAACGGCATGGGCACTGCGAAGTGGGCAATGTTCGGTCAGCCAGGTTCGCAGGTGGCAGCAGCTGAAACAGTGCTGGCCGATGGTTCGCCATCACCGGCAATGGGCAGCCCAAGCCTGGCGACCCCGCGCGACGGCAACACCATCTCGATGTGGGGTGGTGTGCAGGGCAACTGGGCGTCAGTTGACGGAGACACCAACGGTCCGGGCTTCAGCCAGGATACCTTCGGACTCTCGGCTGGTGTCGACTACGCGATCTCTTCGGAGAGCATAGTGGGCCTCGGCGGTTCATACCTGAGCTCGGAACTGGACTTCGACTCGTCGAACTCTGGCGACATCGACACCTTTGCAGTGGGAGCCTTTGGCACCTTCGGTCTTGGTGGAGGTTACCTCGACGCCAATGCCAACGTCGCCTTCCATGACCTGAGCACAAGCAGGCTGACACCGGCGCCGGACTACGCGAACGCTGAATACAGCGCCACGTCATGGTCGCTGTCGGGTGAAGTCGGAACGGTCATACCGGTCGGCCGCGCCTACGTGTCGCCGATGCTGAGCCTGACCTACACGGGTCTGTCGGTGGACGCATTCACGGAAACCGACTCGGCCTTCGCTCTGGCAGTCCAGGGTAGCGACACGTCCTCGTTTGCTACCGTTCTGGGTGCTCGCGCAGGCGACTACTTCAAGGTCGGCAAGGCGATCGTCAACCTCCAGGGTAACCTGGGCTGGCGTCACGAGTTCGGCGACGAGGAAGCCGCGTTTACGGCAGCCTTCGTGGAAGATGCAAGCCTGCTCTTCAACGTCGATAGCTCGCACATTGCAAGCGACGCCGCGACGTTTGGCGTAGGCTCGACGGTGGCAATCTCCACCAGCCTGGAAGTCTTCCTGAACTACGACGGCGTGTGGAACGCAGAAGCCGACAGCCACAACGCATCGCTGGGTGTTCGCGCCAACTGGTAAGCGATCACTTCCGACAAAGTATCAGGGGCGGCCTTCGGGCCGCCCTTTTTTGTGACGGGACGTGTTTTAACGCGTTGGTAGGCATACCAAGCCATGTTGGACCACGAATCCGTGATTCCGTTTGGGTGATGGGTCGGCTGCGCAGGAGCTTTAAGGGGGCAACCGTGCAGCCGCGCACTTTGTGGATCGCAATCAATTCAGTTTGAGGGGCAGGGCCAATGCGTAGTCGCTTTATCAGCTTGAAATCGGGCGTTTCAGCCATTGCCGTGCTTGCGGCGGCGGCATCCGCACAGGCGGCAGACACGGTGTCAGGTCCGACCACTGCAGATCCCTACGTCAACGCCGAGTCCGATATCGTAACCGTCAACCTTGACGCCACAATACGAGCGGATGCGACAACCAACGACAGCTTCTTCAATGGCAAGGCGATGAGCAATGGCACGGCCAACCTCATCATCAATGACAGCACGCTGCTCGGTGACATTGTCAACATCGCATCCATGATCGCAACCACGGGCACGGCGATCCAGTTCCTCAACGATTCACAGATTTTTGGGCAGATTTCGAACTCAGGGCTGATCAGTGGCACGGGCGTAGGAATATTGCTGACAGATGACAGCACCATTGCAGGCGGGATCGACAACACGGGCACGATTGGCGCGGGTTCGACTGCGGTTCTGATCGGTGACGACAGCGAGCTGACGGGCGGTATTACCAATTCCGGAACGATTTCAGCAAACAACGCCGGCATAGCGGTCAACGACGCGCAGGCGGAACTCTGGGGCGGAATTCACAACCAGCAAAACGGCCTCATCTATGCGGGTACAAGTGCCGCGATCCTCTTGTCCGGCAACATTTATGAAGGCGGCATCACCAACGCCGGCACAATCAGCGGTCAGACGAGCGCATACGGCATTCTCATAATGGGTGGGACGTTTGAAGGCGATATTACGAACTCTGGCCTGATTCAGTCGACAGCCTCAAGCCACGTTGCGATCGAAATCACGGGAGGAACCTTCAACGGGGGGATCAGCAACAGCGGCTCAATCGTTGCTGAAGCAACGAATGACGTGGCGATCCGCGTATCGGGGCTCACGGACTTCAACGGCAGCATCGTCAACGAGAGCGGGGGCGTCATCAGGGGTGACGTCGTTGCAATCTCGCTGGGCAATGTGACGTTTGACGGTGACATCATCAATGATGGTGAAATAACCTCGAACAACGGCGTCGGCATAACTGAAAACGCGACAACGTTCACCGGCAACATCAACAACCAGCTTGATGGCACAATCACTGCTGTTGATACAGCCGTTCACATCACATCAACGACGTTCACGGGCAACTTCACAAACGCGGGAAGTATCGAGTCGACGAGTGGCGACGCAGTTATAATTGATGCTGTTACCTTCACGGGAAGCTTTACCAACTCCGGCCACATCGAAGGTTCAGACAACGGCGTCGTCTTCACAGGCACGACGTTTGCCGGAAACGCAACAAACAGCGGAACCATCAATTCGCACCAGGACGCCGTTCGCGTCGAGTCTGGCACGACAGTAACAGGCAACGTCGTCAACAGCGGCTCTGTACACTCGACCAGCCAGGATGGCATCGACATCAACGGTACAGTGTCGGGCGCGGTGACCAACCAGGGCACGGGAACCATCTACGGCCTGCGAGACGGAATCGACGTCGACGGCGTGGTGACAGGTGGAATTGCCAACCAGGGAACAATCATCGGAGAAACTGGCGCCGCAATCGACGTCAGCGGATCTGCGTCAGCTCATACCGTCACACAGTCGTCCGGTCTGATCCAGGGCGGTAATGGCACGGCCGTCGGCGTTGCACTGCGCCTCAACAACGCCAGCGCCGATCATGTGAACGCCAATGGCGGCACGATTGATGGCAATATCGTGGGCGGCGCCGGCAATGGCGACGACGTGATCATGAACCCGGGCACGTCGTTCACCTATCTGCGAGGCACGGCTTCAAATCTCGATCAGTTCGACATGCAGGGCGCCGGCACGGCATTGCTTGGTGCAGCAGGGCGGGGTGAAACGGGCAGCGCGGCCGTTGGTGTGACCGTCGGTGCGGCCAGCATGACGCACTCAGGCGCGGGAACGGTGTACCTCGATGATGACACGGCGATTACTCTGTCGGGCGCCTATGCCCAGACGAACGGCACGCTTGAGTATTTTCTGACACCGGACACGACGACTTACGGCACAATCAGCGCCGGTTCTGCAAGCCTGGATGGTCGGATTGCGGGCTACGTGGATCCGGTAGCTTTCGCCATCGCAGGCGGCACAACGTTCACGTATCAGAATGTAATTGCCGGAACGACTTCTGGCACCTTCACCAACGCCTCTTCAATCGACACCAACTCGCTGTTTTTTGAGGGCGTTGCTGACATCAACGCATCGGATGTTGATATCATTCTGACTCGTCAGGCCTTCTCGAGTGCAACCCTGATTCCGGGTCTTACGCACAACCAGGCTGAAGTCGGCGCGGCGATCGAAACGATCTACGGCAACGGCAGTTATGGCAGCGACTTCCAGGACTTGTATGCCTATCTGTTCTCGTTGCCTGCTGGTTCGGAAGAAGCCGTGCAGGATGTCTACGACGAACTCGCAGGTGCGGAACACGCGGACACGCAGGAAATTGGTCTGCGGCTGGGTCATTCCTTCGACAACGCGGTCGCGGGGCGTCTGTACGATCTTCGCGCGTCACAATCCGAAGCTCATACCGCAAGTCTGGGCCTGCGCCGTTACGCAGAAGCCGATCCGATCATGATTTCGGACGCAATGCCGGGACCTTCAAGCCGCATGCGCGGTACTCAGAACGTTGGCATCTGGGCTCAGGCATTTGGTGACTGGACGGACTCTCAAGGCGACAGCGAAGCGTCAGGCTACGACCAGGAAACCACGGGCGTGGCTGGCGGCGTCGATGTGGCGGTGAATGAAAGGGTTCATGCCGGCGGAGCTTTGGGTTGGTCCAACGCAAACGCAGACTTCCAGACACCCGGTGACAATAGTGAAATTGATGCGTTCAGTGCCGCGATATACGCAGCATTCGAAACAGGTCACTTCTACGCGGACGCAATCCTCAGCTATGGCGCGCAGGACATAAACACTGAACGCCAGCTTGACCTCGGATTCGGAACATTCGCGGCGGCATCGGCCTATGGCGCCACCTCATGGAGTGCGCATGGCGAAGCTGGTTGGATGATAGCGGCCGGTGCCGTAACTTTCGAACCGTTTGCAGCACTCCAGTACGCGCTGTTGTCCACTGACAGCTTCCAGGAAACAGGCGCCGGTGCATTTGACCTGTTTGTGTCGGGCCAGGATGCAGAAAGCCTCGCTTCCCGTTTGGGCGCTCGACTGTCGACATCGTTCACTGACGGCGGCATCCGCTTCCTGCCGAGCCTGGAAGTGGCCTGGCGCCACGAATACATGGACAATCGTCAGTCGATCCTCGCGGCCTTCGAGGAAGATCCGACGACCCGCTTCCAGATTGTTTCTTCGGCTCTCGCCTCCGACAGCGCAACTGTCAAGGCGCGCTTCGGAACAGAGCTTTCGCCTGGCCTGCTCGTCTATCTGGACTACAATGGTCTCTACAATTCGAGCGCCACAACCCATGGCGCGACAGCAGGTCTGCGGGCATCCTGGTAGCGCAACCTACACTTTCTTGAAATCGAAAGGGCGCCGCACAGGCGCCCTTCCTGCTTTATGCTTCTCCGGAGCGACTATGGATTGGCGACGCTTGAGTGCGAATCCAGGGATTGCATCGATGGAGACGACTGCGCGGTACGCACGAGTTGCACGAATTCACTCCTGTAGCCAAATGGGTCTTTCCCTTTTGCGTGCTCCGCCAGTTCGAGAATCTCCCGGTATCCGAAATTCTTCATGTATGGATCGTGCCGCAGCAATTGGGCAAAGCCCGCCACTGAAACTGCAAATCTCAGATCCTCGGATGCCTGCCGTACATCCGTGATGCGATCCGCATCAGTGATGGGAATCTGGATCAACTTGCTCTTGTCCTCACCGGGCAGCTTGAAGCGCATCTTCAGAAAGGCAATTTCCCCTGACGATGCCGACGACGCGACGGGCGTAGCCTTTCCATAGCGCAAGGGGTCCATCAGATGCCCGTTGGATCCTGCAGGAACAATTTCATAGAGTGCCGTGACGGTGTGTCCTGCGCCAATATCGCCCGCGTCTACCTTGTCATTGTTGAAGTCCTCGCGGTTGAGAATGCGGGTCTCATAGCCGATCAGGCGATACTCGCTCACGCGAGCGGGATTGAATTCAACCTGAAATTTCACGTCCTTGGCGATTGTGAAAAGCGTGCCACCAACCTGCTCAACCAGAACCTTGCGCGCTTCATTCAGCGTGTCAATGTATGAGGCATTGCCGTTTCCATTCTGGGCGAGCTTCTGCATGAGATCGTCGTTGTAATTGCCGATGCCAAAGCCCAGCACGGACAGGCTGACGCCGCTCTCGCGCTCCCGCGTTACAAAGTCCTGCAACTGATGGGGATCGGTTATGCCCACGTTGAAATCGCCGTCGGTGGCGAGGATAACCCGGTTCACACCCGACTTGTTGAATGACGCGCGGGCAAGTTGATAGGCTTGTCTGATGCCTTCTGCGCCAGCGGTGGACCCGCCAGGCGACAGTTCATCAAGGGCTGCAAGTATCTTGTCTTTCTCCGAGCCTGGCGTCGGCTCCAGGACCGTGCCCGCTGCACCCGCATAAACCACGATGGAAACACGATCCTTCTCGTCCAGTTCGTTCACGAGCAGGCGCATCGCCTTTTTCACGAGTGGCAGCTTGTTGGGCTCGTCCATCGACCCAGAAACATCCAGAAGGAAGACCAGATTCGCCGGCGGGCGCTGTGTGCGGGGAATGTCGAAGCCCTTGATGCCGATATGCACGATCTGGGTGTCGGGGTTCCACGGTGTCTGAAGGATGTGCACGTTGGGTCTGAACGGCTGATCCCTGCTTTCAGGAAGCGGATAGTTGTAGTCAAAGTAGTTCACCATCTCCTCGATCCGCACAGCATCAGCAGGAGGTAACGCTCCATCCGAAAGGTATTTCCGGACAACAGCGTAGGAAGCCGTGTCCACATCTGCAGAAAACGTCGACACCGGTTCGTCGCCGACGAGCTTGACGGGGTTGGGCTTGGCATTCGGGTATTTGTCCCGGACTTCCGGTGCAGGCAAGAGCGCAGGGGGAGCGAAGTCTGCCATGGCGTCATTTGGTGCCGGTTCTTCACTTGCAGCAACCCTGCCGTCGGCCTTTGAAGCAGTGGTTGTGCGACCAGCATCAGTGTCGTGATCGACGGGAACGTCGCAGCCTGACAAGAGCAGCGCGCTGAGAATGAGAGCGACTACCGCCGCGGAACTCTTCAGTTCAAGGCGAAAGTCGGAATAGCTGGATTGAAAGCGGTTCATGAAACTGTCTCCCGGTCCTGTTGGCGGAAGACAGTCGCTGCCAATTGTGCCGTGCAAAGGGCGTGTTCATGGCAAACTTGCGGCGTGCACTCTTCGGTGCTGAGGCAGTGAGCCGCAGCAAATTAGTGGTTGGCGGGCACCGCAGGCGTAGCTGCGGTTGCGGGTTTGGCAGCGGCCCGCTTGGCAGGTGTGGCGGGCTTCGCGGGGGCAGTTGTCTTGGCCGGCTTCGTCGGCTTTTCCGGTTTGGTTACGATGCCATGCGCTGTGTTGTAGGCGTCAACCAGCTTGTTGAAATCGATCGCCAGAACATCGCGTTCATCCTGGGCGCGGTTGAATACAAACGCCACATAGGTGCTGTCCCGTTCTGTCATGCTCGGTCCGATGGTCTTGTCGAGCGTCAGGAGGCACTTTTCGTAGTAGCTGACCTCAGAAACGTAATTGTCTACTGCCTTGCGGGCGCGCTTCATGTCAGCAAGTGTTGCCGTCTTGACTTCGATTGCAAGCGTCGGCGCGTACGGAAAATTTCCGCATTTGTTGACGATCTCTTCCTTGATTTTGATTGTTTTTGGCGGCGTGCCTGAGCTCGATGCGGCCAGCAGGCTTTGCACTGACCACGGCAACAACAAAGCTGTAACGAGCAATATCCGCATGACATCCTCACAGGGGAGTTCAACAATTCGCCGGGGCACCCATCGCGATCTTGAGACATGAAAGGTTGTCTGTTTGAAAAGCAAGGGAACGCGCCTGCAGCGATTTCAATAACTCAATCGCCGGGACGAATCCACTCTTAACCCGGGTATTTGGTTTCCGCCGCGGAATTCAGGCTGCCGGGCAGGCGCGAAATGCCGCCGCCCAGCTTGCAACGCCTTGACCGGCCTCATAGCGGGTTACGCATTCAACCAGGCTGGCGACTTCAAAATTATGGTCGGAGGCCAGTTTGCGCAGATAGTCCTCGCTGTGCCTGAACCGCCGCTTGGGGCCTAGCTCAAAATCCTTGCTGTTTCCGCGTTCCGTCGTAAAAAGCCACAGGCCGTCTGCGTGAATGAGCCGCCGCACCTGCCCAAAAAGCGCACTCAGATTGCCAAGGTAAACAAGCACGTCGGCAGCAACGATCAGCGCGAAGGGTCCGTGGGCTTCCTCAGGCACCCTCTCGACGTCGCCTTCAACCAGCTTCGAATAAGCCCCCGTCATCGCTGCCCTTTCCAGCATCCTCGGTGAAAGGTCCACGCCGATCATGGTGCGCGACAGGTCCATGAACGCGAGCCCGCTCAGTCCCGTGCCGCAACCGAGATCGAGCACATCAAATTTCTCGCTGGGAGTGGCAAGCATCCCGGCCAGCTGCCGCAATATCGCAGGTGCTGAATAGCCAAGGCGTTGCTGCATGCGCGTGTCATAGTCCGAAGCAAACTGGTTGAAGAGGTGCTTCACATATCCGGCGGCCGATCTGTCGCTGACTTTGAGCGCCTGGGACCTGTCGCGAATTTCGGCAACGACGTATTGGTCGAAATCTGAAAGCCCGATAGCCGTTTCAAGTTCGTCGAGCGCTTTGTCCGGTTCCCCGGCATCAAGCCAGAGACGGGCAATCTGCAAATGGGGCCTGCCATCTTGTGGTGACAGTCGAGACGCGCGTTGCAGTTCGCCGATGGCAGCCGGTAGCAGGCCTGCCAGCGCCAGTGCTTCACCAAACGCGAGCAGCACTTCCGTTGTGTTGGGGGAAAGGTGGCTCGCTTCACGCAGTGCATCAATGGCATCCTGTACGCGGCCAAGCGCAACCAGCACTCGACCATACGCTGCGCGCGTCAGGGCACTGCCACGCCCGGCTTTTATCAGACGTTCGCACTTTTCCGCTGCTTCGAGGGCGCGGCCAGCCCGAACCATCTCTTCCGTTTCAACGAGCGGATCGAAAAAGCCGCTGCCTTGATCGCAGTGCAACGCCTCAAGCCTTCAGTGTGCATTTGCCATTGTTGATGACCACCACATCGCGTTCTTTGACTTTGGACTTGAACGAAACGACGTTGCCGTCCTTCCACATTTCAGTGACAATTGTTTCACCGGGGAACACGGGCGACGAAAAGCGGACATCGAAACCAGTGATCAGTGTGTGGTCGTAGGCGCACATCGTCTTGAGCACGGCTCGGCATGCTGTTCCGTAACTGCAGAGACCGTGCAGGATGGGACGTGGGAAGCCTGCCATCTTCGCAATACTTGGGTCTGAGTGCAGCGGGTTGCGGTCGCCCGAAAGCCGGTAGAGCAGGGCCTGGTCTGGCCTCGTATCCGTCTCGCACATGGCGTCGGCCTTGCGTTCCGGAATGACATGCGGCTCCGGCCCGCCAACCGAGGGTCCACCGAACCCTCCGTCTCCGCGCGCGAAGATCGTACCTCCCGTCGTGCAAAGCTTTTCACTGCTGCCTTTGAGGCGAATGACCTTTTCGGTGTAGATGAGCGCGCCCTTGCCGGGACCTTTGTCGACCGCAGCCACAACCCGTTCATCGGAGACGATGGTTGCAGACGCCGGCAGAGGTTTGTGCATGGTCAGGCGCTGTTCGCCGTGCACAACCATGAGATAATTGATGCCGGATTGGCCAATCGTGCGTTGGCCCCAGGCAATCACGCTTGCCATTGTTGGCACGGTTTTCAGGTCATTCTCGTACACGTATCTGAGTTCATTTTCGTTGAGCGGGTCACGCCCCATTCCAACACCCAAAGCGTACAGCATCGAGTCCTGGTCGGTGTAGGTGAACTCGTCACCCTCTGCTTTGAGGGACATAAGTCCGTCATAAGTCACTGCCATGTTGTTCATCTCCCTGCAGTTCGCATCAGCAAATCACACAATTGGTAGTTTGGAAGTTGTACGGCGTCGATTCACCTAGCCAACTCTTTTGAACCGTTATAATGTGCATACCGTATGGTAAGCATCGACATACCCGCCGCCACCCCCGTACCGTCGACAGGAACGTATCATCGTATCCTGGACGTTGCAGAAGCACTTTTGGCCGAACATGGCGTCAAGGGTACTTCCATCCGCGCGATTACGGAACAGGCCCACGTCAACGTGGCCGCCGTCAACTACCACTTCGGCACCAAGGAAAAACTGGTCTACGAAGTGGTAAAGCGCCGGTTTGAAAGTCTCGAACAGGAACGTTCCGAAGCAATCGATGAAATCGAAGAGCGATGCAAGCTTGAAAATCGGCAGGCAAAACCCTGCGAACTTGCGTCGGTGCTCATTTCACCAGCCTTCAAGCGTATCAAGTCCGGAGACGCAGGTTGGATCAACTTCATCCGCTTTCTGGCGCGTCTGAACTGGGAACCGGGTGCTGAAAAATTTTCGCCTCCACCGTCGTCGCTCGGAATTTTTGAGCGCTTTGACGACCTGCTGCAGAAATCCGTTCCGGAACTCGCCAATGATCCGGGCCGACGCTGCTGGCGCCTTCAGTTCATGCGTGCGGCGTCCCAGCAAACGATGCTCGTCATGGCGATGCTGCAATCGGGTCAGGTTCCGAATGCAATCGCTTTCGCGGGAGCGCTCAATAGCCTTGGTCCGGATGACATCGAACGGGAGCTGATCAAATTCGTTGCTGCAGGTCTTGTATCCTGACGCTGACTTATGACGTCGTCTGAATGACTTCGCCTTCAAACGGCACCGGTTGACCGCAGAGCCACGCTTCGAGCATGGCATTGACGCGTTCAGGTGCTTCCTGTTGGACCCAGTGCGATACGCCCGGCAGATAGCGCAAAGTCAAATCCTTCACGTACGCGTCAGTTCCATATGTCGTCTCTTTGCCGAGCGCCGTGTCGTTCTCGCCCCAGATCATCAGCGTCGGTACTTCCACCAGGCCGGGTATGGGGTTCATGGCTTTTGACCCGGCCCGCATCGCCGCACGGTAGTAGTTGATCATTGCGCGCATGGCGCCCGGCAACATGGCGTTGCTGCGGTACTCACTGACGACGGAAGCGGGAAATCGGCTTTTGTCGACAGCCATTTCTGTAAACGCACGCCCAATGGATTCTGCGCCCCGAGCCGTCAGCGCGCGCTCTGGTAACCAGGGAATCTGGAAGAAGAACATGTACCACGACTTCTTCAGCTGCGCCCATGTCTGAAGCGATCGATGCATGCAGGCCGGGTGGGGTACGTTCATGATCACAAGGCGCGAGAGCGGCCGCACCTTTCTGATCGCGAAGATCCAGGCGATGATGGCGCCCCAGTCATGCGCCACCAGCAATGTTTCCTTTGCACCGGCTGCATCGATCAGCCCCGCCACGTCGGCCAGCAGGTGATCAATGTGATAGTCGGCCACCTTCGGTGGGCGCGAACTCCTGCCATACCCGCGCAAATTCGGCGCCCAGACCCGGTACCCAAGTTTCGCCAGCAACGGCATCTGGTGACGCCACGAATATTTTGACTCAGGAAAGCCGTGCAGCAGCAATGCAAATTTGTCGCCGGTTCCACACTGATCAACTTCGAAACGCAACCCGTTGGCGTTTACAAACTGGCACGCAATGACAGGATCGCTCATGTTGCGCTATTCCCGCTTGAGGATTCGGTCTACGAGCAGATTGGCCCACCACTTTGATTTCGATTGAAATTCCGCCTTGAGAGCGACGGGATCATAGTGTTTTTCGGCCCACTCGATCAGGGACTCGCCGGAACTTCTGGACTCCTCGACATATCGCTCGAAAAAATAGTCCAGCACACCGGTCTTTCCCTGCTTCAAGTGCCCGTAGCGAAGGCTCAGCATGCGCATCGCCTGGTCGATGGGTTCGCCCTTGCGGAAATGCAGGTAGAGAACACTCGCCATGCCGGCGCGATCCGCGCCCGACTTGCAATGCAGAAGCGCGGGATAGCTGATGCGATCAAAAAGGGCTTTGGCTTCTTTCAGCTTGGGGACGGTGGGGGCTGCCCGAGATGTCAGGGTGAAGTCGACATGCGTCAGGCCGAGTTGCTCGCACGCGTTCCGCTCCAGTTGATGAAAGCTCGTACCCAGCCCTCCGCGAAGATTGATGACGGTCTTGATCCCGCGCCTCGCCCAGCCCTTGATCTGGTAGGGCCATGGCTGGTTGGTGCGGACCATTTCGTCCGAGATCCAGTCCTCGTTCGTCCACCAGAAACGAAGGAACGCATGGTCGCGCCACGCCATGTCGAAATGGGCGGCCAAGCGTCCGGAAGGGCTTGAAAGGTCAAATTTTGCCATAACTACGGGGCTGAATAGCCTTTGACTCTCAAAAACGCAAAGCGTCAGCCCAACTCTTGCAAAGCCAGGGCCGCAGCCTTAGTTTCCGCGCCTTGCCGACAGGCAGCGCGGCACCCTGCTGCAGTCTGGCGACCGTGCAGTTGTAGCTCAGTTGGTTAGAGCGCCGGATTGTGGATCCGGAGGTCGGTGGTTCGAGCCCACCCAACTGTACCACCCACCCCACCGTCTCAGCAGTCCCGGAGCAGGCGCCAGAATTGGTGCAGAACTGCGCGATTTCGGTCCTGCCATTCAGCGACAT
>JBEBHP010000004.1:0-282976 GCA_040080835.1 Micropepsaceae bacterium
GCGCTCCCAGGAAGGGAATTCGGGGCGGGGCGGGTGCATTTGTCGCGGTTGAAATTCCTTGATGTTCGCTTTATGTTCTTTTATGGGATTTGTTGCGTCTGCGGGGTGCGGATGCGGGCCCAGCGGGGGATTTCAAGGGGAAGAACACATGAAGCAGCAGAATGACAACAATGAAACCGACATCATTTTTCAGAAACTCCGGCCCGGTTCGGGAGAGCGGTATTTTGTAAAATCACCCCTCGACTCTGTCTCAAATCCGCAGACTGTTCCGCAGAAGTTGGCCAAAAAACGTGAGACAGAGTTTGTCTCAACGCCAACTGAAAAAAGCGATGGACCTGGAGCGGCCGAGCTTGAATTTATGGATCTGATTTCGCAGGGTCTCGCCGTTGGTGAGGCATGCTTGCGCGCCGGTGTGTCGCGTGCGTCGATGTATCGGCGGCGGAACTCGGAATATCCCTTCCGGGTTCTGTGGGACGAGGCTCTCGAAATTGCGGCAGACCGGCTTGAGGAAGAAGCCGACCGACGCGGATTTTCGGGCTGGGAGGAATCTGTCTACTACAAGGGCAGTGCCGTGGGCGTGCGCAAGCGCTACTCGGACCGCATGCTCATGTTCCGGCTGAGGGCTCTCAAGCCGGGGCGCTATTCGCGCGTGCGAGGCTAGGCTTGCAAATGGCTCCCCGGGCCGGATTCGAACCAGCGACCAACCGGTTAACAGCCGGTTGCTCTACCACTGAGCTACCGGGGAATACCTGTGCTCTGACCTTCTGCGATGGCAGGGGCGTGCCTATATCAGAGCACCACATCCGGTTAAAGCGGAATTACTGCTTGGCGGTTGCAGGCTTGAGGTCATTCGATGTCGCATATACGGGTTGGCAAGTACAAAGTCCGCGTTCCGCGCAGCAAAACCGGGCGAAAGGTGCTGGGCGGTGCGTTGCTGGCCGGTGGTGCGTTCTGGTGGCTTCCGGTGCTCGGGTTATGGATGGTGCCGGCCGGACTCGCGGTTTTGTCGGTAGATTCACCCCGGGTGCGACGTTTCCGGCGGCGCAATGAAGTCAGTACCCTGCGCTGGTGGCGCAAACGGCAGGAAGCTGCGCGCGCGGCCCGCCGGGACAAAGAAAAAGGGCCCGGAGATCCGGGCCCGAAGTTTGGGTAAATGGTGGGGTGTCTTCATGGGAAGACAGGAGCGACATTGGCCCTATATGGTTAACAAAAGGTTAACGCCAATTTATTCCATGAGACCTTTTGGGCACAGTCTGTTGCTTGCAAGCTCATGATTTTGTTGCGATTTGTGCCTTAAGGCGTTGGGCTGCAAGCGCATATCCGCCATCGGCTCCATCGACGAAATGAACGTGTTTGCCCTCGTCCGTTGTGCTCACAAAGCAAGTCATCAGTGCGGCCGATGCGCGGTGGGTTCCGAAATCGATCTCGTTTCTGGTGTGAGAGGCATCGAGAATCGCCTCGATTCCATCTGCTTCACCTTCCGAACAGTCGAGCACCATGCGCAACGAGTCGCTGAACTTGCGATAGTCGGAGTGGGATGCCAGCGACTTGCGGTAGGCGGTGCCGTCAAAGCCTCCGATCACCAGTCCGGTCAATTCAGACAGCTTCGCCAGGGCCGACTGTCCATAGACTACAAAGCGCGTGTTTCCCAGGCGCCGTTCGATTGCGGCTCCACGCGGCGGGAAGGATGATTTCAGGTTGTCCATCGATACAGGACAAGCTTGCCTGCGAAGGATGTCCTGAATGCTTCCATAGAGCTCGCGGTAGATCCGCGGCAGTTGTGATTGAGAGTCGCGCGCCCTGACTATGAGCGACAGGATCACGCCGCTCTGTGCTTCGAGCGGCTGCCATCTGCAAGACAGCCCGGTGAGGTCAGCGTCGGGGGTCGATGCAGTCGCCAGGATTGCGTAGGCCGAGCCTTCGTCTGATTTCACGAGGTCGTCAGCGGCATCGATGCCTCCGCCACAGATCATGGCGAGCGTGCGTTCTCCGGCGAGCCTGTGAAGTGCGACGCTGATCTCCTTGCCCTGTTTTCGTACAACAGAAACGGGGACGAGTGCGCAGCGCATCTGAAGGCCCAGAACATCGCGGCTGATCTTTTGCATTCCTGCCAGTGCGCCTGTTGCCTGCCGCGCCAGTTCCGACGGGACCAGAACGGTTGCGCCGTCGCCACCGAATGCGAAGGGCAGGGATGTTCCAGGACAGGCGTTCTGAAGCGCTGCGATCGTCGCCGCGCCTGCCAGGTTCACGTCCTTGTATCGTCCTGCGGCGATGGCAGGCGTGGAGCCAATGACGTCACTGATGGCAATCAGCCAGTCGTCAGGCACCGCGCGATAGGTGCCTTCGTCCAGTGCGGTGGCAAAGTCGGAAAAGGCCGGAAACTGCAATGGCGCTCCATTGTTCAGGTGGCCTGCGCCTGCGCTCCCGGGAGGTTCGCGTGCGGGCTGAAAAGCGGAGCATTCCTATAGCGCACTGCGGTGAGGATGGCACCACCGCAAATGACGAGTCCGGCGGCTGACGCGAACGGTAGACGGAAAAGCCAGGCAACGGAGATGAGGGCAACGCAAACGCCAAGCGCAACAGCGCCTGACAGGCGCATGAGATGAAGATCGGACTGTGCCGGGACTGGTTGTGCACCACCGAATGCGCGCGCCCAGTGCTTGGACATGACATAGAGGCTGACCGTCAGCACAAACAGCGTGATGGTACGCCAGGCCCAAAGAGCCGGCGAAGCAAAAGGGTTGGCTTCGGCAAGCATTTCGTCCGAAGTGTGGAGCCCTTCGCGTATCGCCAGAATTTCGGCGCCGTTGCGCATTTCATAAGACGAGAATGTCGCTGGTGTTTGACGGGCGATGACGGTCACCTGCGCTGGTGCTGGCGTGAGCCGGTATGAAATTCTCAGGTCGCCAGGAGAGGGCTTGAAAGGATTCAAACCCAGGTAAAGATGGTCAGCCAGTCGAAGCCAGCCGCGCGGTGTTTCCGTCGGCATGACGGCGCGTTCTGGCAAAAGCGTGTCCAGCGCTTCTTCGCTGAGCGCGAAATCACCAAGCGTGGCGTCGGTTGCCACGAATTTTTCCGAGGCAATCTGCATTGGCAGGTTTGTGTGTCCGGCGCTGACGCGGAACCGCGTGGAATCCTGCCAGGTTGAAGACCAGCCGGTTGCGTATTTGTATGACGGTCCGTTGGACACTTCCATCCACTGGTACATTTCGACGATGCGTTGCAATGCCAACGCTTGCGGAAAGACCAGATCGAGATCGGGATCCTGCACTGGCAACCCGGCACGGGCTTCGCCTGTGGTGTGGACCAGCTTGCCCTCATTTACAGGCTCAATTCTTGGGGCATCGATGGAGACTGTTTGTTCTGCAGCGTCGCCGAGCGAACGGCTTGTGCCGATCGCATCGCTTTCACTCCACCACAGAAACATTGCGGAACTGAAACCCAGAACCGTGGCGAAAAAGACCTGCATGAATGGATGGGCGAACCTGCCAGGTTCGCTTGGGCTGATCAACGGCATGCGGACACTTCTCGTGTTCTTGTTTTGCCAAGAACATACAATACGGACCGCCAAAGAAGTATTAAGTGGAGGCGACGCCCGGAATTGAACCGGGGTTCGAGGTTTTGCAGACCTCTGCGTAACCACTCCGCCACGTCGCCATCAGAAGTGGGCCGCTCCTATAGCAGACAGAGTGTTCAGTCTCAAACAGGGTTTGTGAGTATTATTGTCTTAAGGTTTGAGCATGGCTATAAGCGGCCATCCTTCCCTGATTTCTGCCGGATTTTAGCGATGCCAGATATGTCTTTAGCCCGCTTCCACATGGTTGAGGGTCAGGTCCGCACCAATGATGTGACCGATACCCGCATAATCGAACTGATGAGCCGGATCGAGCGCGAGCGCTTCGTGCCAGCCGACAGGCAGAACCTTGCCTATGCCGACCTGTGCGTTGAGCTGAAGCCTGGGCGCTTCCTGACCGACCCGCGGAGCTTTGCAAAGCTGGTGCAGGCCCTCGACATCCAGGAGGGTGACCGCGTGCTCGATATTGCATGCGCCTCGGGCTATTCGAGTGCGGTGCTTTCGGGTCTGTCGGGCGACGTCACGGCGCTCGAGGAAGATGAAGAACTTGTTAAGCTGGCTGCGCCTGCCTTGCGCACCTGTTCGAAGCTTGGACGTCTTAACGGTGTCGTCGGTCCTCACAAGGCGGGAGCCCCGGCGCATGCTCCCTATGATGTGATCTTTGTAAACGGAGCGGTCGAGGAAATACCCAGGGCCTGGGTGGACCAGCTCAAGGAAGGCGGAAGAATGGGCGTGATCGTAAAGTCAGGTCCGGTTGGCAAGGCCAACTTCTGCGTGCGAAAAGCGGGGACACTCGGACAAAGAGTTGTATTTGATGCAACCGTATCCGTGCTTCCCGGGTTTGAGCGCACGCGCTCGTTTGTATTTCAGTAAGAGATTTTGTTGTCAAAACAGCGACTTGCCAATAAGAGTTAAACCGATATTTACGGTTCTCATCATATGCTGCCTAGCAAGATGCGACGCAGTAAGGGCAAAGTGGCTGTGGAAAAGAAAAAGATCTCGTTCGGAAATTTTGCGCTCGGGTTGCGCGCAGGATTGCTGGTCAGCGTATTCGCAATGCCGTCTGCATACGCAGCGGACTCTTTGAATGACGCGTTCGTCAAAGCCTATCAAACCAATCCCCAATTGATGTCGGAGCGTGCCAATTTGCGTGCCACCGACGAAGAAGTTTCGCAAGCCATCGCGCAATGGCGCCCCACCGTCTCGATTTCGGCTGACTACAGTCGCATTGAAACGGAATCGAAGAGTGATCCGTCTGCTCTCAATCCGCTTGGCGTGAATGTCGAGCGTCGCACTGATCCGTGGAACGCGGCCATCACCGCGACACAAACCGTGTTTGCCGGCGGCCGTATCCTGGCGCAGCGTCGCCAGGCCGACGCGCAAGTGCGCGCGGGTCGCGCTCGCCTGCAGTCCACCGAGCAAGGCGTTTTGCTGGATACGGTTACGTCCTACATGGATGTGGTTCGCGATGAATCGGTTGTGAAGCTGAACCAGACCAACGTAGAGCTCCTGAAAAAGCAGCTTGAAGAAGCCAAGGCCCGTTTCGATGTGGGTGAAATCACGCGAACCGATGTCTCGCAAGCCGAGGCCCGTCTCGCGTCGGGGCGGTTCCAGCTCACATCATCCGAGGCTAACCTGATCGCCAGCCGGACGTTCTATGCGCGGACGGTCGGCGAGACACCGGCGACGCTCGACCCCAAGCCCGCGCTGCCGATGCTGCCGGAAAGTGAAGCGACTGCCCTTGCCGTTGCCGTCAATGGAAATCCGACGCTGAATGCGGCGCGCGAGGCCGAGAATGCGGCTGACTATGCAATCGACTTTGCCGTAGGCCAGATGCTTCCCACTGTCAGGGTCCAGGCCAGCTATGGCCGTAACGGACAGGAATTCGGACCCGAGACAATCGGCGACGAAACCCGTGTTACCGCATCCGCCAGCTTCCCGCTCTACCAGGGCGGTGCCGAGTGGTCGCAGATCCGCCAGGCCAAGGAATTGCACAACAAGGCCCGCATGGATACAGAGTTTACCCGCCGCACAACGGACGAGCGGGTGTCGAATGCCTGGGAGGCCTATCGGGCTGCCAGGGCCTCGTCTGAAGCCAACCGGGAGCAGGTGAAAGCCTCCGAGATTGCCTTTGAAGGGGTGCAGCAGGAACTTGAAGTCGGTTCGCGCACCACGCTGGACGTGCTGAACCAACAGCAGGAACTGTTGAATGCCCGGGTTGCGCTGGTGCGCAGCGAGCGCGATGAGGTCGTTGCGGCCTACACGCTGCTGGCCACGGTTGGAAAGCTGACGGCCCAGGAACTCCAGCTTCCGGTCGAGCTCTACGACCCCAAAGATAACTACGAGATGCAGACTTGGAGGCCGCTCGGAGCGTCCACTTACGGAAACTAAGGATTTTGGCGTTATTCACCCTTAATGGCGAAGATTGCGCTTAGTACAGGCTCGGTCCTTTCAATTGGAGACGGCTTGGCTTAGTTTCGCGTCTGGGGCCACGAGCGAAAGTCTTTAGAGGTCATTGGAGTGATGGCTACGCCCTCGGCACAGCAAGAACCAACGATGGAAGAAATTCTGGCTTCCATCCGCCGGATTATTTCCGAAGATGCCGATGCCAGCAAAGGCGGGGCTTCTGTCGCGCCAGCACCTGCGCCAAGGGACAACGAAGTCCTCGAACTCACCAATGTCGTGCACGATGATGGATCGCTTGGACGTCAGGCAGAACCGGCACCAGAACCGCCGCCACCTCGCCGACGCGCTTCGGCGCCACCGCGCCACGAACCGGAACCCATCCGCGAACCTCAACCAGAACCACGCGTCTCTCGCCGGGCGCCAGTACCGGAGCCTCGTCACATGCGCAACCAATCGGACTTAGACATGGTCGAAAAAGATGACGGCATCCTGTCGTCGCAAGCTTCGTCTGCGATCACCAACGCCTTCGGGATGCTGGCCCGTGAACGCGAGGTAACCGTGGGCAGCGGCACGTCGCTCGAAGACATCGTCACACAGATCATGAAACCGCTTCTGGCGCAGTGGCTCGATGAGCACCTGCCAGAAATCGTAGAGCGCGTCGTACAGCAGGAAGTCGAGCGCGCAGCACGGAGCGGCGGCCGCCGCAGGTAGTCGCACTCAAGCTACGAACGCTCGACAAACAGCGTCCAAGCCCCTAGGGCTTGTGCGACGTATTTCCTTTTGTCCCAAAGCCCTGCAGATGCTCGAAAAAACATTCAACCCCAAAGATGTCGAAGAACGCCTCTACCAGACCTGGGAGGCGAGCGGCGCATTTCGCGCCGGCAACAAGCCAAACGCCAAGCCTTACACGATCGTCATTCCACCACCGAATGTAACGGGATCGCTGCACATCGGGCATGCGCTCAACAATACGCTGCAGGACATCCTCTCTCGTTTCGAGCGCATGCGCGGCCGCGACGTGTTGTGGCAACCAGGCATGGACCACGCCGGTATCGCGACGCAGCTGGTTGTCGAGCGCAAGCTTGCCGAGGCACAGACGACACGACAAGCCCTTGGCCGTGACGAATTCATCAAGCGTGTCTGGGAGTGGAAGGCTGAGTCCGGTGGCGCCATCACGAAGCAGCTTCGCCGTCTGGGCTCGTCCTGCGACTGGTCGCGCGAGCGCTTCACGATGGACGAGGGTCTGAGCAAGGCCGTTCTAAAGGTGTTTGTCGATCTCTATCGCGAAGGCCTGATGTACAAGGCCAATCGCCTTGTGAACTGGGATCCGCGGTTGCAGACGGCGGTGTCAGACCTTGAGGTCGAGAATATCGAGATCAAGGGCAACCTCTGGCACCTGAAATATCCGCTCGCTGAGGATGCCGATCTGTTCATTGTCGTGGCGACGACGCGTCCCGAAACGATGCTGGCCGACCAGGCGGTTGCGGTGCACCCGGACGATGAGCGCTACAAGGACCTGATCGGGAAGAAGGTTCGCCTGCCTCTGACCGGGCGTCTGGTTCCGATCATTGCCGATGAGTACGCCAATCCTGAAAAAGGGTCGGGTGCGGTGAAAATCACGCCGGGGCATGACTTCAACGACTATGAGGTTGGCAAGCGCCATGGTCTTGCGATGCCTAACATTCTCACGCTGGACGCAAAGATTGGTGTTGATGCGCCGGAAGCGTATCGCGGCCTTGACCGGTTCGTGGCGCGCAAGAAGATCGTGGCTGACATGGAGGCTCTGGGGTTGCTCGAAAAGGTCGAGCCGGTAGTGCACGCGGTGCCGCACGACGAAAAGACCAAGACCGTTGAGCTTGAGCCAATGCTCACCGAGCAATGGTACCTGAACGTGAAACCGCTGGCCGAGAAGGCGCTGGCTGCAGTGCATGACGGACGCACGAAGTTCATTCCGCAACGCTTTGAAGACGAGTATTTCCGCTGGCTCGAAGACATCCGCCCGTGGTGTGTGTCACGTCAGCTCTGGTGGGGGCACCAGATCCCCGCGTGGTACGATGCACAGGGCAATGTATTTGTCGCCGAGAGCGAGGCGGATGCACACGCGCAGGCGAACCAAAAGCACGGCGCCGAGGTGGCGCTGACGCGTGATCCGGACGTGCTCGATACCTGGTTCTCATCCGCGCTCTGGCCGTTTTCGACCATGGGCTGGCCGGTCAACACGCCGGAGTTCAAGCGCTACTACAAGACCGACGTACTGGTGACGATGTTCGATATCATCTTCTTCTGGGTCGCCCGGATGATGATGATGGGCCTGCACTTCACAAACGACGTTCCATTCCACACTGTCTATATCCATGCCCGCGTCGTTGACGAAAAGGGCATGAAGATGTCGAAGACGAAGGGAAATGTGATCGATCCCCTGACGCTGATCGACGAGTTCGGCGCGGATGCGCTGCGCTTTGCGCTTGCGATTGCAGCAGCCCCTGGCAGGGATTTGCGCATGGGCCGCAATCGTGTCGAGGTCTATCGCAACTTCTGCACCAAGCTCTGGAACGCAGCCCGCTTCTGCGAGATGAATAATTGCGTGCGCCCGGAGACGTTCGATCCCAACTCGTTAAGGTCTGCCGTGAACCGATGGGTCGTTGGCGAACTTGTTCGTACAAAGACAGAGACAACAGCGTCGCTTGATGCCTTCCGCTTCAATGATGCAGCCACGGGGCTCTATGAGTTTGTCTGGAACGTCTATTGCGACTGGTACGTCGAATTCATCAAGCCGGTGCTCTCTGGCGCCGATGGCGATGAGAAGACCGAGACGCGCGCGACGGCCGCGTGGGTGCTGGACGAGATCCTGCGCCTGATGCATCCGTTCGTGCCGTTCATGACGGAAGAATTGTGGCGCGTCACGGGCGAGCAGGGGCCTGCGCGCAGCAAATTGCTGATCGAGGAAGCGTGGCCCGACTATTCAGCCGTGGCACGTGATGTTGCAGCCGAGGCAGAGATGAACTGGGTGAAGACACTGATCTCCGAAGTGCGTTCCGTGCGCGCCGAGATGAATGTGCCGCCTTCCTCGAAGCTGCCGCTGGTGCTCAAGACTGCAAGCGCGAATGAGCGCGAATGGCTTGTGAGGCACAACGACCTGATCCTGCGCATGGCCAGGCTCGAGACGGCGGTGGCAGGCGATAATTTTGCCAAGGGAGCCGCCCAGATCGTCGCTGGTGATGGCACCGCAGCGCTTTCACTCGAAGGCTTCATCGACTTCGCCAAGGAGCGCGCCAGGCTCACCAAAGACCTCAAGAAAGCTGACGATGAAGTGGCGCGTGTTGACCAGAAGCTCAACAACAAGGACTTTGTCGCGAAAGCGCCGGAGGACGTCGTGCAGGAACTGCGTGACAAGCGCGTCGAGCACCTGAGTGTGCGATCGAAAGTCCAGGAAGCGCTGAGGCGGGTGGAGTAGCAGGACCCCATCCCCTGCAGCAGCTACGCTGCGCAGGTACTTCCCCATTTTATGGGGAAGACAAGAAATAGCGCACACTTCGTGTTGTCTTTCCCATTCATGGGGAAGTACCTGCGCAGCCGTCAGGCTGCTGCAGGGGATGGGGTGGCGCTCACTCCCACCACGGATATTTCGGCGGCATGTCCTGGCTGACTTTGCCCTTGAAATCCGGCTTGCGGCGGTCGAGAAAACTTTGGACGCCTTCGCGCACGTCCGGGCCCTTGCCCAGTTCCATGGCGAGCGGGCCGTCGATTTTCAGTGCTTCGCCGAAATCGTCGCCTGCACCGAAGCGCCAAAGCATCTGACGGGTGAGCGCGACTGACACTGGAGCGGTGTTGTCCGCGATGTCGAGAGCGATTTCCCGCGCGCGGATCATCAACTGATCTGGTGGCACAACCTCGCTGATGAGGCCACCCTTCAGTGCCTCCTGCGCGCCAAACACCTGCCCCGAGAGGCACCATCGCAGGGCCTGGCTCATGCCGACGAGCCTTGGCAGGAACCACGAGCTTGCTGCTTCCGGTACAAGGCCTCGCCTTGCAAACACAAAGCCGAACTTTGCTGTCTCTGCTGCGATCTTGATGTCCATTGGCAGCGACAGCGTCAGGCCAACACCCACGGCCGCGCCGTTGAATGCGGCGATGGAGGGCTTGCGGCACGAGAAGATGGCCTCGATGAAGCCGTTGCGACCGGTTGAGGAGGTCTTGCCTGGTGTTGCATTGCGTCCAAAGGACACCGAGTTGCCACTGCTGGTGTCGAAGGCACCTGCGCCGGCAGAGATATCGGCGCCTGCGCAAAAGCCCCGACCGGCGCCCGTCACAATGACAACGCGGACACGGTCGTCCTGATCGGCAGCAGTGAACGCCTCGGCGAGCTCGCGGCCCATGACGGCCGTGTATGCATTCATCTTGTCGGGACGGTTCAGCGTGATCGTCGCGATGGGGCCGTCGATGTCATAGAGGATGTCGGTGAAGGGCATGGGGTGGCCGGAGGTGATGGATGTGCTGGCGCGATGAGATCACAGGTTTGAGCGATGGAGCAAGGCCCCATCCCCTGCAGCATCGCTTGGCGCGATGCGCAGGTACTTCCCCACAAGTGGGGAAGACAAAAGCACAAACAACTCGTCTTCCCCACATCGTGGGGAAGTACCTGCGCAGCCGTCAGGCTGCTGCAGGGGATGGGGTTACTTGAAGCTTAGGTAGATCGGTGACGACCAGGCGCGGGGTTCGGCGGGGGCGAGGCAATCGCTTTTGCCGGAACGATAATCGCCGTAGCAGATGTTCACCTTCACGCACTTGCCGCTGGCGTCCTTTTCACAGCGCAGCCCGTCGGCGTTGATCATCGGCTCGGGTTCCTGGATCGCCTTCACGTAATACATCGCATCACGTCCGTCGGTGGCATAGGACGGGTCGGTGAACGTGAACGTGCATGTGCCGTCGGCCGAGGGTTCACATGCGTGAACGATGAAGCGGTCCTGGATGAGGGGCGTCAGGTTCTCGTCTTTCACTTTTTGCGGTCGGATCTTGACCACCTCGATCCGCGTGATCTTCGAACGCACATCGGATGGGTTTTCGCATTCGCCTGCGCAGAGCTTGTTCAGGCGGCTCTCGTCGAGCCCTGTCCTTGTAAAGCTGGGGCATCCCGGCTTTTGCTTGAATGCACCCGCAGCCTTGACAGTGAAAGTGGGGGCAGCCTTCGCGTCAATCGCAGCTCCCATGGGAATTCTTGTCCCCTTGCCGTCCGCTGCACTGAACCACAGCAGGATCTTCTGGCCGGAAGTTGCGTAGGTGTCACGGCGCTGGAGAGCGTCCCAGATGGCTTCGCGCGATCGGTTGGCCGCGTGCACGACGGCCAGTCCGCCAGTGCGCAGGAATGAATTGCGACGCTCGAACTCAACCAGCCGCAAGCCTGGCAGATCCAGCAGTTGCGTGATCGTGTAGCTGCGGGGTTGAGGGTTTTCATCGTCCCAGGTTTCATTCGGCTGCATGTTCCTGAGCGCCGTTTCGTTGGCGGCTCCGGCCGCTTCGGTGTTGTTGCGGCGGTCATACTGCTTGTAGCCCGTGCCAGGCCGGGCGCGATGGTTGTCGCTGGAGCCGATAAAGCCCCAGGTGAAGCGCGTGACCTTGCCGTCCTTGTCGTCGAAGTGACTGTAGGCGAGACCGGCCTGAACGGATTCCTTCGGGCGATAGTTGAAGGCGGGCAGGAAGCAGTCAGTGCATTGTCCTGCGTCACGCCAGTCGTTTGCAGTTTCGCCTGGCACGGTCAGGTGGCCTGCAATCTCCATATCCATGTAATTCTGGCGAGCGGTCGCTGCGCGCTTGTCGCATTCATCCTTCCCAAGGCCCGCTTTCAGGCAACGTTCCGCGATGATCTCGCCCGCGCGCCAGCAGCTTGGCGTGTATCCGGGAGAAGGGGCTGGACATGATTTCTTGCCCGACGAGTCGATCGTCACTTCATCCCATGAGCGGTATTCTTCCGAGTTGCCGTGGCCTGAATAGACTTCGACAAGGCCGAACTGTTCAGGGCGCTGCCTGGGATCCAGCGCCTTGTACCAATTGCTGCCAGCGGGAGTGTACATGCCCCAGCTTGAGCCATGCGGGATGATCAGCGGGTTCAGCTTCTGCTCGTCGACCAGTCGCTTGACGAGGTCGCCGGGTGTGGGTGCGTACTCCATGCAGTCCCTGGGGAGCTTTTCGGAGGTCGTGCTGGCATCGCAGGCCTGCGCGTCGCGCGTGATGCTCATGAATTTGTTGTAGTTGAAGTAATCCTGCCGGTTGCTGAAGTCACTGATGGGAACGAGCGGAGACATCGGCTTGGCCATTCGGCGCATGGCTGACTGTCCGCCTGCACCCGTGGCCGCGATCGGTCGGGCGGATACCTTGTCATCGTCGAGGTCCCTGAAGATGACGTTCTTGTGACCGTAGTGTTCGGCCGGAGTCTGTCCCACCTGTGTCCATTCAAAGCCGATGAAAGACACCATGTCGGGTTCGGACTGGCCATCGGAAACCTTCTGGCAGGCGCGGACCGTTTTCTTGATCTCTGCCCAGCGGTTTGCCGTGATGGATTCCGCATGGTCGGTCGAAGCCCAGAAATCGAGCGCCGAGCAGTAGCGGGCAAAATCGCAGGCATCGGCGAGCGGGTGAACCCCGCTGCCGCCCATCAGGGGAAGCGAGGACTGGAACGCGTCGGCCGAGATGGTGGTGTGGACGTGAAGGTCGCCGAAAAGAATGACGCCGTCATCTGTATCGGCCACCCTGCGCCCGGACTCCCTGGCCTTGATGACCTCGGGCGGAATGACTTTGCCTTCAACAGTGCCTGGTCCCTGTTCATTGCCAAACCAGCCACCTTGCGCCCCGAACCAGTAGACTGCAACGAGCAATGCCAGGGTGACCAGTACGGCCGCTGACCTGATGATGATCTTGCGCATGGGCTATTTGAAACTCATGTAGATGGGTGATGACCAGGCTCTGGGCTCTGCTGGTGCGGTGCAGTCGCTCTTGCCCGAGCGATAGTCACCGTAGCAGAGGTTCACCTTCACGCATTTGCCGCTGGCGTCCTTTTCACATTTGAGAGGATCTGCGTTGATCATGGGTTCGGGCTCCTGGATCGCCTTTACGTAGTAGAGCGCGTCACGACCGTCCGTCGAAAATGATGGATCGGCGAACGTGAAGGTGCAGGTGCCATCTGCTGAAGGTTCGCAAGCGTGAACAATGAAGCGGTCCTGGATGAGCCCCGCCAGTTCTTCGCCTTTCGTCTTTTGTGGACGGATCTTGACGACTTCGATCCGCGTTATCTTCGCCCGTTCGTCGGACGGGTTGTCACATTCGCCGGAGCAAAGCGTTTTCAGGCGCGCTTCGTCGAGGCCTGCTTTCGCGAAGCTGGGACAGCCCGGCTTCTGCTTGAATGCGCCGGCGGCCTTCACGGTGAAGGTCGGGGCGGTCTTTGCATCGATTGTCGAGCCCATCGGGATCTTAGTGCCCTTGGCATCGTTTGCACTGAACCAGAGCAGGATTTTCTGGCCTGACGTTGCATAGGTTTCGCGGCGCTGCATGGCGTCCCAGATTGCTTCGCGCGAACGGCCGGTGGCATGCACTGCTGCAAGCCCGCCCGTGTGAAGGAACGCAGCCTGGCGTTCAGCTTCGACCATGCGAAGGCCCGGGATCTTTTGCAGTTCGTCCTGTGTCAGGGGGCGCGGATTCGGAATCTCGTCTTCGTCGACTTTTTCATGCGGGAAGAGGATGTTCTGCCAGCTTTCGTCCGAGGGGCCGGAGGCTTCCGTGTTCTGGCGGCGGTCGACCTGCTTGTAGCCGGTGCCGGGCCTTGCGCGATGGTTGTCCGATGAGCCGATGAAGCCCCAGGTGAAGCGCGTCGCCTGGGCTGCGTCGTCCGAAAAATGTGAAGATGCAAGACCGGCCTGGACAGATGTCTGCGGCCTGTAGTTGAAGGCAGGCAGGAAGCAGTCCGTACACTGGCCGCTGTCGAGCCAGTCAGCGGGGCTCGCGCCCTTTACCGACAGGTGACCAGCGATGCGCATGTCGACATAAGCCTGACGTGCATCGGCGACCCGCTTGGCGCATTCTTCCTTGCTGAGCGATGTCCTGGCGCATCGTTCCTCTACCATTTCGCCGGCACGCCAGCAGGCTGGCGTGTAGCCAGGCGTTGGCGCGGGGCAGGTTTTCTTGCCATCGGCTGCGATCGAGACGTCAGACCACGAGCGATATTCCTCGGAGTTGCCGTGACCTGAGTAGACTTCGATCAGTTTGAAGTGTTCGGGACGTTCGGCCGGATCAAGTGCCTTGTACCAGTTCGTGCCGGCAGGCGTGTAAAAGCCCCAGCTGGTGCCATGCGGGATGATAAGCGGGGACAGTTTCTGGTCGTCGAAAAGCCTGCGGACGAGATCGCCCGGGTTGGCTGCGTACTCCATGCAGTCCTGTGGCAGTTCGTTCGACGGCTTGCTGAGGTCGCAGGTGGGTTCGGCGCTGGTGTTGCTGACGAAGCGGTTGAAGTCGAAATAGCTCTGGCGGTGCGCAAAGTCCTTGAGCGGGACCAGCGGCGACAGGCTGTTGACGATGCTGAGTTTCTTCTGACCACCAGGCCCGAGGGAGGCGATCGCGCGGGCTGACACCTTGTCGTCGTCAAGGTCGCGGAAAATCACGTTCTTGTGGCCAAAGTGATCGTCCGGCGTACGACCTACCTGCGTCCACTCGAAACCGATAAACGATATGAGGTCTGGATTGGCAGCATCACCGGAGACTTTCTGGCAGCTTCTCACCGTGTCCTTCACTTCCTTCCATCTCTTTGGCGTTACAGACTCCGCATGATCGGTTGATGCCCAGAAGTCGACCGCCGAACAGTAGCGTGCATAGTCGCATGCATCTGCCAGCGGATGGACGCCGTTGCCTCCGAGGATGGGTAGTGAGAACTGATAGGCATCGACGGATATCGTGGTGTGGACGTGCAGGTCGCCGAACAGGATGACGTCCTGGTCTCCTTCGGGTGCCGACTTGTGAGTTGCTTCATCACGCGCTGCAACAGCTTCGGGGGGCAGAACCTTGCCTTCGATTGTTCCGGGGCCACCTTCGCTGCCAAACCAGCCGCCCGCGGCGCCGAACCAAAAAAAAGCTCCCAGTGCGATCAGGAGCGCGAGTGCAAACGCAAGTCTGGACAAGAGACGTGTCATGTTCCCCTCAGCCAATTTCGGCATGGTTGGTTTTGTTGCATTTGATCATGCAAGGCTGAGGCGGTTTTGCAAGCGGCTCAGTCGGCGCGGTACCTTCAGGGTGAGGACGCTTTCGGCCCCGAGTTGGGAAAATGCGGCGAAGGCCTCGGCTTTATCATTTTGCTGCAGTGCGGCGAACGCATCGGTGATGCGCTGATTCATCCACAGTGTGTGTCCTGCTGACGCTTGATGGATTGTGGCACCTTCGAGTTGATACTGGATCTGGCCAAAGGATGGCTGATCCAGTCCCTTTGCGGAAACGGGCGTGCCGGGAGGTGTGTCCGGGTTCTGCGTCAGCCACGCCTGAAAGGCAGTCGCTGTCGCCTTTAATTCAGGGACATATTCGATTGCCATGCGCTCAAGAATATGGACCAGCGTATCAGGCAAGGCGCCGGGACTGAAGAAGCCCGTGGCAGGATCCGGAAACTCCGGTGAGGTCTGCTCCGGGGCGTTCATTCGCTCTGTCCAGCGGTATACCAGTGTTGCCTGCTGCAACATGATCCGTGACGGGTGTGGATCGCGGCCAAGATGTGCGAACAGCGGGCCCATCAATCCGTAGTCAGCGCGGCTGGGCGATGCGCCCAGCACATAGGGATAGTGCATGAAGTGCGCATTGAGGGCTTCGAGCAACTTGAGGTAGGCGGCCTCGATGGCGGGGGTTGACTCCGGCGTTATGCCCGGCGGCGGGAGATAGGCCGACATCCGGCCGGCGATGCTCTGGCCTGCGGTGTCCCACTCAGCAGGAGAACTGAAGCGCAAGATCCTCCCGAACTCCCCCTTGATGAATGCAAGGTTGGCCTCGGGGAAATTCCATCGGTAGTGCATCGCCGCCTTGAGAAGCGAACGGTCGGCGAATGATTCTACAAATAGCTCCAGCAATCGCAAAGTGCCGGAAGGTTTCGGCAGTGCTGGATACCTCTTCTCCATTTCGTCGAGGACCAGCGTGGAATCCTGGACAATCATACCATCTGCAAATTCAACCACGGGAATGCGGTGGTTGTTGGCAACGGGCAGGATTTTCTCTCGATAGCGTGGGTGGGACTGGAAGCGTTCCTCGAAGGGGATCGCGTTCTTGCGAAGGCACGAACGGACCTTGGCGGTGTAAAGAGAAGGTGGGGCACCGTACAGTGTCACGATCGGGGCGGTCATTCGAGTTCGAATCTCATTTCACAACGGGAAGGCTCAAGGCTACTCCAAGCTGTCAGGTCAAGCGATCGCATTAACGCAGGCCCGGGCCTTCTGACGTTACGTTCATGGAACGCTGGCAGGACATGCGACAGCTTGGCTGCACGAAACATCATTGCGCGCTAGGTGATTGCGCGGCGTAGCGTCGAACGCTAATCAAGCAGTGAAGCAAGGTTGAGTGCGCCACCCATGACAAACAAGTTCGACAAATCGAAGCTGCCGTCGCGTCACGTGACGGAGGGACCTGCGCGCGCGCCGCACCGTTCGTACTACTATGCGATGGGTCTGACGGCAGAAGAGATTGCGCAGCCCTTTGTGGGTGTGGTGTCATGCTGGAATGAGGCGGCACCGTGCAATATAGCGCTGATGCGCCAGGCGCAGTCCGTGAAGGCCGGAGTGAAGTCTGCTGGCGGCACGCCGCGCGAGTTCTGCACGATCACGGTGACTGACGGCATCGCCATGGGCCACCAGGGCATGAAGTCGTCGCTGGTCAGCCGCGAGGTCATTGCAGACTCGGTTGAACTGACCGTTCGCGGGCATTGTTACGACGCGATCGTGGGGCTTGCGGGTTGCGACAAGTCACTGCCGGGACTGATGATGGCGATGGTCCGACTGAACGTGCCGTCGGTTTTCATGTATGGCGGCTCGATCCTGCCGGGCAAGTTCAAGGGCAAGGACGTTACAGTCGTCGACATCTTTGAAGGTGTCGGCCAGCACGCGGCCGGTAAAATGTCCGATGCCGACCTGCTCGACCTTGAGTGCCATGCCTGTCCGGGTGCCGGTGCCTGTGGCGGGCAGTTCACGGCCAACACCATGGCGTGCGTCTCGGAAGCGATGGGTTTGGCGCTTCCCTATTCAGCCGGTCCACCGGCAGAATACCTGACACGCGATGAATATGGCACGGCCAGTGGCAAGGCTGTCATGGAACTGCTGGCGCGCAAGATTCGCCCGCGCGATATCGTGACCCGCAAATCGCTCGAGAATGCGGCGACGGTTGTGGCAGCGACGGGTGGGTCGACGAATGCGGCACTGCATCTGCCTGCGATCGCGCACGAAGCGGGTATCGACTTCGACCTGTTCGCTGTGGCCGAGATCTTCAAGAAGACGCCCTATCTCGCCGACCTGAAGCCGGGCGGGCGCTATGTGGCGAAGGACATGTTCGAGGCGGGTGGCGTTCCCGCGTTGCTGAAGATCCTGCTGGATGGCGGGTACCTTCATGGCGACTGCATCACGGTCACCGGCAAGACGCTGGCCGAGAACCTGAAGGATGTGAAATTTGAGGCCAAGCAGGATGTGATCAGGCCCCTGTCGAATGCGCTGTCGCCAACCGGTGGCGTGGTGGGCCTGCGCGGAACGCTTGCGCCAGATGGGGCGATCGTAAAGGTCGCCGGGCTGGCACACCTGCAGCATCGCGGACCTGCGCGCTGCTTTGATTGCGAGGAAGACGCGTTTGCTGCGGTGCAGGAGCGGCGCATCACGCGCGGCGATGTGATCGTGATCCGCTATGAAGGCCCCAAGGGTGGACCCGGCATGCGCGAGATGCTGTCGACGACGGCCGCGATCTATGGCCAGGGTGACAGCGAGCATTTTGCGCTGATCACGGATGGACGCTTCTCGGGCGCAACGCGCGGACTGTGCATCGGTCATGTCGGCCCGGAAGCTGCCGAGGGCGGTCCGATCGGATTGCTGAAGGATGGGGACATGATCAACATCGATGCGTCGAGGGGTACGCTGGATGTTGAGCTGTCTGCCGATGAACTTGCCCGTCGCAAGGCCGCATGGAAGCCGCGCAAGACGATGTATACGTCCGGTGTGCTGCACAAATACGCGCAAGGCGTGGGCCCGGCGCGCGCGGGTGCCGTCACGCATCCGGGTGGCGCGGGCGAGGGGCACATCTACGCGGACATCTGAGGCATGCGCGTCGCGCTCGCGTTTTTCTTCCACGAGACCAACACCTTCGCGCCCGCGCGGGCGGACATGGAGGCGTTCCGGAAGGACGGCTCGTTTGGCGGCATCAAGCGGGGGCCGGACCTGATCCGCAATGTTGACGTCAACATGCCTTATGCGGGATTTGCGAAGGAGGCGCTGGGTTATGGATGGGAGCTTGCGCCCCTCACGGGTGCAGGTGCGGTGCCGTCGGCGCAGGTGACGCGCGAGGCTTATGAGACCATTGCCGGCATGATCATTGATGACCTCAGGGCCGCGCTGCCGGTTGATGCGGTCTATCTCGACCTGCACGGGGCGATGGTTGCCGAAGATTTCGATGATGGTGAGGGCGAGCTGCTGAAGCGGGTGCGGGCCGTCGTGGGGCCTGCCATGCCGGTTGTTGTCAGCCTGGACTTCCACGCCAATGTCTCTCGCGAGATGGTCGAGCTGTCGGATGCGCTCTTCATCTATCGCACCTATCCGCATGTCGACCTGGCTTTGACAGGGCAGCGCGCCGCAAAGCATCTCAAGGCAATGGTTGACGGCATGCCGCGCCAGGCCAAGGCGATGCGCGAGATCGACTTTCTCATTCCGGCGGCGGGGCAGGCGACGGCGACCGAACCTCTGAAGAGCCTCTATGCGAAGGCCGCTTCGCTGGAGGGTGTGACCATCGGCAATGCCCGCATCTCTACCATCGCGATGGCGCCATGCTTTCCGCTCGCGGATGTTGCGATGTGTCGCCCGACAATCACGGTCTATGCCGACAATCAAGGTGCGGCTGACGCTGCTGCCGATGAGCTTGCGGAGCAGTTCCGAAAAGCTGAAGACCGTTTTGTTCAGGAATTGTGGGAGCCGCGTGCTGCCGTTCGTGAAGCGATGCGACGCGTGCAAGGTGGTGGCAAAGGGCCGGTGCTGCTTGCTGACACACAGGACAATCCGGGCGGCGGTGGAAACGGGGACACTGTTGGCCTGCTGCGTGCGCTGCTGGACGAGTGCGCTGAAGGTTCAGTGCTGATGCACATCTGGGATCCGGAGACGGCCGATGCCGCGCATGCGGCTGGCGTCGGTGCGGTGCTGCGTATGGGGCTGGGTGCAAAGACCGGATGGGCTGGCGAAGTGCCGGTTGAGGCTGACTGGATCGTTGAGCAGATCAATGATGGCGATACGCGCGGCACCGGGCCCATGGCAAAAGGCTGGCACTTCAGGATGGGACGCAGTGCACTGCTAAGCTGCAACGGCGTTCGCGTGGGTGTGATTTCACGCAAGGGGCAGTGCCTCGACCAGGCACAGGTGCGTATCTTTGGCGTTGAACCGTCTGAGGTTACCGTTCTTGCGCTCAAGAGCACGGTGCATTACCGCGCGGATTTCGAACCGCTGTCACGAGCGGTCATGGTTGTGAAATCACCAGGTCCTGTGTTTGCCGATCACCGCGATCTGACGTTCCGCAAGCTGAAGCCTGGCGTGCGGGTTATGCCGGGCAGCTAGGTATTCAACTCTTTCCCTTCGAATGGCGCGGGAACGAGTCGGCGGTCTCGAACCATCCAATGCGGCTCTGGTGCCAGATGTGGAAATCCGGCGGGACAAGATTTGGGTCATCGAGTGTGGCTGTGTTTACACCGAGCGACGCAGCGGGATCGTCTTCGCGAAACAGCAGGTACGTTCCGCAGTGTCCGCAGAACTCGCGTGTTGCGCGCGATGAGGCGCGAAAGCCTTTTGGTGAACCTGACAGGTATTTGAAATTTTCGGGGGCTGCTGAAAACCAGGCGACGACGGGTGCGCCGCTCTGCCTCTGGCACGTGCAGCAGTGGCAATAGCCGCTTTCTTCGACGACGCCTTCGACCTGATAGCGGATGGCGCCGCAGAGGCAACCACCTTGCGAAGCAGGAAGGGTCAATGCCGTCATGGCTTCAGCGTGCACCAGATGGGGACATGATCGGATGGCTTGTCCTGTGACCGCATCTGGCGGTCGATCGTGCAGGCGGTGAGCCTGTCTGCCGCCTGGGGCGACAGGAGAAGATGGTCGATGCGGATGCCGTGATCCTTGGCCCAGGCACCGGCCTGATAGTCCCAGAACGTATACTGGTGTGGCTTGGCGTTGCAGGCGCGAAAGGCATCGGTCAGGCCGAGGTTCAGCATCTCGCGCAGCTTGCTGCGGGATTCGATCTTGAACAGCGCATCATCCTTCCAGGCGACGGGGTCCCAGACGTCATGTTCGGTCGGAATGACATTGTAGTCGCCCGCGAGCACGAGCGGCTCCTCATACTTCAGGAGTTTCTTGGTGTGGCTGACAAGGCGATCCATCCAGCGCAATTTGTAGGGATATTTTTCGCTGTCGACGGGGTTGCCGTTGGGTGCGTAAATCGATGCCACGCGGACGGCACCCGATTTCGTTGCGACGACACCTTCGATGTAGCGCGACTGTTCGTCGGTATCATCACCCGGCAGGCCCATGGTGATGTCTTCGATCTTGTGTTTGGAAATCAGCGCGACGCCATTGTAGGTCTTCTGTCCGAACACCGCGCAGTTGTAGCCCAGTGCCTCGAACTCGAGGGTCGGGAACGACTTGGTTTCGGTCTTGATTTCCTGCAGGCAGGCGATATCGGGGCTCGCGCTCCTGAACCACGCGAGCACGGTTTCCAGACGGGCCTTGACGGAATTGACGTTGAAGGTTGCTATTTTCATGCTGGCTGGTTTAGCGCAATCCAATGCCGCAAGACCAGAGCCGCCTAGACCGAGAAGCTGGTGCCGCAACCGCAGGAAGACTTGGCGTTCGGGTTCTTGATTTCGAAGTGGGCGCCCATCAGGCCTTCCACGAAGTCGACAACCGACCCGCCTAGGAACTCGAGCGAAACCTGATCGATCACCACACGGGCGCCGTCCTTTTCGATGAGGATGTCATCGCCTGTCTTTGTGTCGTCAAATGTAAAGTCATACTGGAAGCCCGAGCAGCCGCCGCCATTCACAGCGATGCGGAACATCACGGCGGGACCTTCCGCAGCGGTCAGCACTGCGATGCGCCTTGCAGCATTTTCAGAGACCTGGACCTGGGTCATTGCTCTTGCTTCCATTACCAAAACGCGAGATTAACCAGAGAGTGCCTAAACACCTTGCCTATGGTAGCACCTTTATTTGGGTGCGGGGCGCGCATAGTCAAATCCCGACCGGAATTTGGCTTGGAATAGCCTGGAGATGCTTTGATTTGAGCGGCTTTTCAGCACATTCAGACTTGGTGCCCTTTGCGTCGCGGGCAGAAACCAGCCGCGGCCGACAGTGGCCGGAACCCGAAAGCCGGACCCGCTCTCCCTATATGCGCGACCGCGACCGCATCATCCATTCTGGTGCCTTCCGCCGCATGAAGCACAAGACGCAGGTCTTTGTGTACCACGAAGGCGATTATTACCGGACAAGGCTGACCCACTCGCTTGAAGTCGCGCAGATCGCGCGGTCCATCAGTCGCGTGATGCGCATTGATGAGGATCTGGCCGAGGCGCTGGCATTGGGACATGATCTGGGGCATGCGCCTTTTGGGCATGCAGGTGAAGACGCACTTGCCGCGGCCATGCAGCCCTTTGGCGGGTTCGATCACAATGCGCATTGCCTGCGCCTCGTCACAAAGCTCGAAGCGCGTTACGCCGAATTTGATGGACTGAATCTGTCGTGGGAGACGCTTGAGGGGATCGTCAAGCACAACGGGCCGCTTGTCGGACCCTTGTCAATAGGTGAGGTGCTTCCGGAGGCGATTGATGAATTTAATCGCGAGGTTGATCTTCGGCTTGACACTTTTGCGAGTGTCGAAGCGCAGGTCGCGGCGCTGGCTGACGACATCGCCTACAACAATCACGATATAGACGATGGGTTGAGAGCAGGGCTCTTTACCGTTGAGCAGTTGCTGGATCTGCAGCTAGTCGGCCCAATGTTCAAACAGATCATGGACCGCTATCCGTCACTCGAACGTTCGAGATTAATCCATGAGAGTGTGCGGCGTTTGATCACAGCCATGATCGAGGATGCACTTGGCGAGACGCAGCGTCGAATAAACGAGTTCAGGTTGCAGTCCGCCGAGGATGTAAGACTGTGCGGGCAAGCACTGGTGGGTTTTTCGTCCGAGATGCGCGCCAATGATATCGCGCTTAAGTCTTTTCTTTTCAAACACATGTACCGGCACTTTAAAGTGAACAGGGTCATGTCAAAGGCCAAGCGCGTGATCGCCGACCTGTTCACGTTGTTCCTGAGTGAGCCAAACGTGCTTCCAACGAATTGGGCACAACTTTGCGATGACCCCAAATCGATGCGCACGGCACGCGTGGTGTCAGACTATATAGCGGGCATGACGGACCGTTTTGCTTTGCAGGAGCATCGACGATTGTTCTCGATCGAGCTCGACGAGTAACTTGCGAAAAGCGTTCAAATTCTTTTAACACCTCGGTGTACTTTGTAGAGGGCACGCTACGATTCGCATCGCTGTTCGTGGCACTCGCGGCATAAGGGGAAGAAACTCATGGTGAATCCAGATCGCAATTTGTACGATCCGCCGTACGACGATGCGCTGTTGTATGACAACGAGATGGAGCCGGAGCGTCCTCGCAGTCGATCACTGATCGTCATGCTTGCCTTTGTGGTGCTTGCTGCGTTCGCTGGCGTCGTGTGGGTTGCCTATAACCAAGGCGTTCAGCAAGGACAGCGCGGTGGCAATCCGCCTCTTCTGTCAGCAGATGCCGGTCCGACCCGCGTTGAACCTGACCAGACCAGCACTACGCCAAGCGCCAATCCGGCACCCGAAAAAAGTTATGAGCGTCTTTGGGCTGCCAATGGCGAGCAATCCGGCGCGCAGGAGAATGTGATGCCGGGCGCCGAGCAGCCCCGCAATGTTCCCACGACGCAGGAAATTGCGTCAGCACCAGTTCCAAAGCCGCCACAAGCAGCCTCAGGCAAAGGTGGGCCCCTCGAGTCGCCGTCGCCCGTTGATCCGAGGATGGATTCGACTGTCGACCTGACAAACCAGGTTGAATCGGGATCAGTTCAAGCGCCACAGTTCACTGCGCCGTCGCTGTCGAAGGAGCCCCGTCAGCCACGCGGACGGGAAGATATTACCGCCATGATCCCGGATTCGGAGACTATGGATACGCCAGTGCCGACGGCTCCGGCTCCAAGTGTTTCTCGTCCGACAGTGAAGCAGACGCAACCCAGCGCGCCGCGCTCCATTGCTCCGGCGGCGCCAGCACCGATTGTGGCACCGATTCAGGATGTATCCGAACCGACGCAATTGCAGTCCAGCCCATCAGATGCACCGGCAACGGCGGCTGCTCCCGCGTCCGGTGGAAAAGCTTCAATCCAGTTGGGCTCATTTCCGTCGAGCAAGCTTGCGGCTGACCAATGGTCGAAGGTAAAGGGCGCCAATCAGGAGCTGCTGGGTTCTTATTCCCCTCAAATCGTGGAGGCCACTATTCCGGGCAAAGGCGTCTGGTATCGGCTGCGGGTTGGCGGTTTTACTGACAAATCGGCCGCGAAAGCAGTTTGCGACCAGCTTTCTGCCAGCGGACAAGCTTGCATCATAGCCGGCAAGTGATTTAAGCGCAGGGGCGAAGCACCGCTTCGCCCTTAACGTCTTGATCGGAGTTCTTGCCACATGTCTGCCAAAGCCGTCATTTTTGGATGTGACGGTCACGAACTCACCAGCGACGAGGTCGCATTTTTTCGCGCCGTAAAGCCGTGGGGTTTCATTCTTTTTGGCCGTAATTGCGGTTCGCCTGACCAAGTCAGGCGGCTTACGTCTTCGATGCGGGAAATCCTGGGGCGCGAGAATGCTCCAATCCTGATCGATCAGGAGGGCGGACGTGTACAGCGGCTGCGTGGACAGCACTGGCGGCCAAGGCCTGCGGCAGGTGCGTTCGGCAGCATCTCGCGCCAGAATCCGCGTGCGGCCCGGGACCTGGCTTATGACAATGCCCGCATCATGTCAGCAGAGCTCCTGGATCTTGGCATCAATGTCGATTGCACGCCCTGCGTTGACGTGCCCGTTGAGGGCGCGCATGGAATTATCGGAGACCGTGCATTTGCCAACGACCCGTGGGTGGTGGCTTCGCTCGGGCAGAGCGTGATTGACGGAATGCTCGATGGGGGCGTCCTTCCCATCATCAAGCATATTCCGGGACATGGTCGTGCACGGGCAGACAGTCATATGGAATTGCCCGTTGTCGATACGCCGCGCGACGAGCTTGAGAGGACGGACTTTACGCCCTTTCGTGCGCTAGCGCGGGCGCTTCTGGGCATGACAGCGCATGTCGTCTTCAGTGACATTGACGCAACCGCGCCCGCCACCACCAGCAAAAAGGTGATTGACGAGGTCGTCCGCGGTTACATTGGTTTTGATGGGTTGCTCATGACAGACGACCTGACAATGCGCGCGCTGAAAGGGACGCTCACAGACCGGGTCAAGGCGTCAATTGCTGCGGGTTGTGATATGATTCTGCACTGCACACGACATATGGAAGAAATGCGTGAGATCGCAGAGGCAACACCGATGCTGAGTGGCAAAGCGCTTGAGCGAGCGGACAGGGCGCTTGCTGCGCTCAGTATGCCACGACCCTTTGAAATGGCGGCGGCGCAGTTGCGCGTCGATGCCGCGCTGAACGGCTGAACCATGAACCTGGACTTCAATCAGGCTGCAGAGATTGCCCATGAAAATGGAGAGGCGCTTATCGTCGATGTTGACGGTTATGAGGGCCCCCTTGATGTGTTGCTTGCTCTGGCGCGGGTGCAAAAGGTTGACCTGAGGAAGATCTCGATCCTGGCGTTGGCCGAACAGTATCTCGTTTTCATCGAGGCTGCGCGCATCAAGCAACTGGATCTCGCGGCGGACTATCTGGTGATGGCCTCGTGGCTTGCCTACCTCAAGTCAAAGCTTTTGTTGCCGCAAGAGGAAAAACCTGGCGAACCCTCAGCCGAAGAGATGGCGGAGCGTCTGACCCTGCAGTTGCAGCGGCTCGAAGCGATCCGGATCGCGGCAACACGACTGATGGCGCGGGACAAGCTTGGTGCTGACGTTTTCTGGCGGGGATCGCCCGAAGGCGTCAGGGTCATCAAGACACCAAAATATGCGGATACGCTGCTGGATCTCCTGAAGGCGTATTCTGCCCAGCGGACCAAGAAAATCGTTCATTCGAACTATGAGATCCAGAAACTCAAGCTGTTTGCGATTGAGGACGCACGACATCGGCTTGAGCGGATGCTGGGAATGATCATCGATTGGGCGGTTATGGACAGCCTGATGCCGGACGAGTTCAGTCAGGGAAAGTCTCGCCGCTCTGGGCTCGCCAGTACACTTTCGGCGATGCTTGAGATGGTTCGCGATGGAAATATTGAACTACGCCAGATGGCGCCATTTGCTCCGCTCTATGTCAGGCGGCGCGACATTGAGGCAACGAAAGAAAATGAGGTTGCGACATGACGCCAGGACAGGTGCGTGCCATGAAGCTTGATGAAGAAGGCGATGACGAAGAAAATGACATTCCTATGGGTGGTGTGAACGTGACGCGCCTTTTTTCCGGTGAAGCCATACCGCAGGAAGTTGCGCATATGCGTATGCTTGAGGCGATCCTGTTTGCTGCACGCGAACCGCTGGAAGAAAGCTCGATCGTCGAACGTCTGCCACCAGATGCCAATGTGCCTGCACTCCTGGCCGAACTGGAACAGATACATGCAAGGCGCGGTGTCAATCTGGTCCGCATTGCCGGCGGCTGGGTGTTGCGCACAGCGCCGGACCTTTCACATCTGCTGCAACGAAACGCCGTCGAGCAGAAGCGACTGTCGCGCGCTGCCATGGAGACGCTTGCGATCATTGCCTACCATCAACCCGTGACGCGGGCCGAGATCGAGGACATCCGGGGTGTCACGATGAGCCGCGGGACGCTGGATATCCTGCTGGACGTTGGGTGGATCAAGATGCGTGGCCGCAAGCGTGTGCCGGGACGCCCGGTGACCTATGGCACGTCGGATGAGTTCCTGATGCATTTCGGGCTGGACAAGGTGTCGGATCTGCCAGGGCTCGAAGAGTTGCGCGCTGCCGGGTTGCTTGAGGGCAAGATTCCGGCTGCCTTCATGGTGCCGTCACCAAGTGACAGCCTGTCGATGGATGAAGATCCGCTGGCGGATGGCGATGAGGGCGAGACCTTCGAACTGGAGGTCTCGGACCCCAAAGACGCCGGGTAACGCGCGGGAAAACGTTAATCGGAACATTAAACTGCGTATACGGGCGCATTCTGGCCAATTGCGCCGGGAGCCCGCATTTGGGACAATCGGATCACGGGTCAGTCGCCGGTTTGTCCGTGCGCACCACAAAGGACTTAAATTCAATGGGAAGCTTTTCAATTTGGCATTGGCTGGTTGTCGGCGTGATCGTGATGATCCTGTTCGGTGGTCGCGGCCGGATTTCTGACGTCATGGGTGATGTTGCGCGGGGGATCAAGAGCTTCCGCAAGGGCCTCGCTGATGACGAGAAGAACATTGAAGGCGCGGGCAAGGACCAGACTGAGAAGAAGAGCTGAGCACGCAGCCAGATGTTTGACATCGGTTGGGACGAACTGCTGGTCATAGCGATCGTGGCACTTGTGGTGATTGGTCCGAAGGACTTGCCTCAGGCATTCCGGATTGCTGGCAGATGGATGGCCAAGGCGCGCGCGCTGGCAAGGGATTTCCAGTCACACATTGATGACCTGATGCGCGAATCCGAACTCGACGAACTCAAACGTGAATTTTCAGACATGACCCGGCCTCCCGAACTTGACGATCTTGAGAGCGAATTGATGACCGGCCAGGTCCCGGTGAAAAAGCCTGAGGAGCAGCCTGCGGTGGCTCCGAACGAGGCTGCGCCTGTGCAAACCCAGACCGAGACTGATCCCTCGCGTGCGGCATGACCCGGCTGCCAGAACACGAAGAAGAGTTTATTGAGGCGTCCAGGGCTCCATTGATGGAGCATCTGATAGAATTGCGCCAACGCCTGATCTGGTCGCTCATTGCGTTCGTTGGGGCGTTTCTGGTTTCATATTTCTTCGCAGAGCGCATTTACGCGTTTCTGACACACCCGCTTGCGGTTGCGCTTGAAGGCCAGCCCGGTCGGCAGATGATCTACACGCAGCTCTACGAGACATTCCTGACCTATGTGAAGGTCGCAGCGTTCACCGCTCTGTGCATCTCGTTTCCCATTATCGCTTCACAGCTCTGGATGTTCGTCGCGCCAGGCCTTTACCGCAATGAGCGGCGAGCCTTTCTGCCTTTCCTGTTTGCGACGCCGATCCTCTTCTTCTTGGGGGCGGCGCTTGTCTATTATCTGCTGATGCCACTGATGATCCATTTTTTCCTTGGATTTGAAACGACCGGAGGGCAGGGACAGCTTCCGATCAGGCTGGAGGCGCGGGTTGCGGACTACCTCAATCTGATCATGAGCCTCATCTTTTCGTTTGGGCTCAGCTTTCAGTTGCCGGTGCTGCTCACGCTTCTGGGACGCGTGGGCCTGGTCTCATCGGAATTTCTCAGAAAAAGCCGACGCTACGCGATCGTGTTTGTGTTTGTTATTGCAGCCGTCCTGACACCGCCCGACGCGCTCAGCCAGTTTTCACTCGCCATTCCGCTACTCGCCTTGTACGAGGCGTCCATCTGGAGCGTGTGGCTTGTTGAGAAACGCAGGGCGGAAGCCGCAAAAAGCGCGGAAAGCGCGCTTTAGACCTGTTGTGGCGGCGCGGCTGAGGGGCTAATAACCGCGCATCGTTTTTCAGAGCGTTTCATGCACGACATCAGATTCATTCGCGACAATCCGCAAGCTTTTGACCAGGGACTTCAGCGCCGTGGACTGAAGGGCCTGTCCAAGGACATTCTGGCTCTCGACCAAATCTGGCGCACGTCGACAGGCAGGCATCAGGAGCTGCAGTCGTCACGCAATGACCTGTCGAAGAAAATCGGCCAGGCCAAGGCGCAGAAGAATGAAGAGGAAGCCCAGCGCCTCATGGCCGAAGTTGCGCGCCTGAAGGATGAAATTCCTGCGATGGAATTTCGTGTTCGGGAGACTGAAGAAGCACTCAACGAAATGCTGAGCTCGATTCCCAATCTACCGGCAGCGGAAGTTCCGGACGGGCCGGATGGGACGGCGAACAGGGAAGTGCGACGGGTTGGCAAACCGCGTTCATACAATTTCGAACCAAAGCAGCATTTTGACCTGGGAGAAGGTCTCAAGCTCATGGATTTCGAGGGCGCGTCCAGGATGTCGGGTGCGCGGTTCGTGCTGTTGCGCGGCCAGCTTGCCAAACTTGAACGTGCGCTCGCAAACTTCATGCTCGACCTTCATACGGAGACGTTTGGATATCAGGAGGTCGTCCCGCCTTTCCTGGTGCGTGACCAGGCGATGTATGGAACCGCTCAATTGCCGAAGTTTCGGGAAGAGCAGTTTGGCACCACGAACGGCTATTGGCTTATTCCGACATCCGAGGTGCCCCTGACTAACCAGGTTCGGGAGTCCATCCTCGACGAAAGCTCGCTGCCTCTGCGGTTCACGGCATGGACACCGTGTTTCCGTTCCGAGGCGGGCGCTGCGGGCCGCGACACGCGCGGCATGATCCGCATGCATCAGTTCTCGAAGGTCGAACTGGTTTCAATTTGTACGCCCGAGCAATCCGACAGTGAGCATGAGCGCATGACGTCGTGTGCGGAAGAAGTTCTCAAGCGGCTTGGTCTTGCGTACCGAACCATGATGCTGTCGACCGGGGACATGGGCTTTTCGGCGCGTCGCACTTATGATCTTGAGGTGTGGCTGCCGGGGCAGAATGCCTATCGCGAGATATCGAGCTGTTCGAACTGCGGCGATTTCCAGGCACGTCGCATGAACGCCAGGTATCGGCCTGCGGATGGCAAGGCGAACCGCTTCGTCAATACGCTGAATGGCTCGGGCCTCGCCGTCGGGCGAACGCTGATCGCCGTGCTTGAAAATTACCAGCAGGCCGACGGCACCATAGAGATCCCGGAAGCGCTGCGTTCGTACATGGGTGGCCAGGACGTGATCAAAGCTCATGGCGGGTAAATCCGGCAGCGCCAGGCTGCCCCTGCGGATCCTGCTCTCGAATGATGACGGCATCCATGCGCCGGGACTGGTGTCGCTGGAGAAGATTGCGCATGCGCTTTCTGACGATGTCTGGGTCGTAGCACCTGAAACCGAGGAAAGTGGTGCTTCGCGCAAGCTGACGCTTACAACGCCTTTGCGCGTGCGCGAAGTCTCGAAGCAGAAGTTTGCCGTTCAGGGAACGCCCACCGACTGCGTGCTGATGGGTGTCAGGCAACTTCTCAAGAGCCACCCGCCAGACCTGATACTGTCGGGAGTCAATCGCGGCGCGAACATTGCGGACGATGTCACCTATTCCGGTACCATTGCCGCTGCGATGGAGGGGACGGCTCTCGGGATACCGTCCATTGCGCTGAGCCAGGCCTATTCCTTTGACAATGGGCGGCATGTGCGCTGGGGTTGCTGTGAGCATTTTGGCGCGCCATTGGTGCGGCGCCTTCTGGAGCTTGGCTGGCCAAAGGACGTTCTGATCAATATCAATTTTCCTGATCGCGAACCGGGACAGGTTGAGACAGTGGAAGTGACCTCGCAGGGCAAGCGCGACCAATCGCTGACGAACATCATCGAACGCGTCGACGGGCGAGGAAACCCATATTTCTGGCTTGGGTTTTCACGGGTCCTAAGCAATCCCCCGGAAGGCACTGACCTGCGCGCAATTTATGACGGACGCATCTCAATCACGCCGCTGCATCTCAATCTTACCGAGGAGCGCGCGCGCGAAGTCCTGTCAAGCCAGATTAGCGGGATCGCATCCAGTTTCGAGTAAGGCCAGTGCCGTTCCATGACTGCAGACATCCGAATGATTCAGTTGCTTATGGAACTCCGGCGTGGTGGCGTTGGAGATACTGAAGTCCTATCGGCGATCGAAACAACGCCGCGCGAAAACTTTGTCCCCGACGTGTTCCGCACGCGCGCTTATGACAACACGGCCCTTCCGATTGATGCCGGACAGACGATCAGCCAGCCGTTTCTGGTTGCCTACATGGTCAGCGCGCTTGAACTTGAACCCGGACTGAGGGTGCTCGAAGTAGGGACAGGATCGGGGTATCAGACCGCAATCCTGGCAAAGCTTGCCAAGCGGGTTTACACAATCGAAAGACATCAGGACCTGTCGCAGGCCGCGCAGGAACGTCTGAAGAAGTTGCTGCATTTTAATATAGATTACCGGGTAAGTGATGGAACGCGCGGCTGGCCAGGCCAAGCGCCATTCGACCGTATTATTGTTTCTGCCGCATCATCAGGAAATCCGCCCCAGGGGCTGCTCAGTCAACTCAATATTAAGGGCCAATTGGTTATTCCTATTGATCATGGTGTCCAAGGGCAGGTGTTAGTTCGCGTGAGACGGACGACACAAGGGTTTCAGAGCACGGATCTATTGCCCGTCAAGTTCGTGCCGATGTTGGAAGGCGTAGCTAAGAGTGATGGAGCGTCCGGGTGACCCGCGCAAACTTCGCTCAAACCGCAAACCAGCTGAGCAGGCATTGCAATCGCTTATTGCACTGCTTCTGCTGAGCACCGCAAGCGGTTGCGCGACTTATGACATGGACCGCTCGCGGCCTGTGACCATGAAATCGCGTCCGTATGCACCGCGCCCTACCTATTACCAGGTTCAACCTGGGGACACGTTAAGTTCCATTGCCCGGAACTTCGGCGTCCCTGCTGAATCCATCGCAGGCGCGAATAATCTTTATGATCGGGACATGCTTCGCCCCGGACAGCGAATTGTTGTGCCCAAGGCGAGTGGACGGACGCGTTATGCGATCCAGACGCCTGTGGTCAGACGCGCCGAGCGGCCTCCTGTGCAGCGCAGTCCGGCGCAAATTCAGGAATCCCGGAATTTTGACGGCGCGGCAGAGGAAATTGACCCGCGTCTTGAGGGCGCGCGCTATTATGTATTTGAGGGCCCGCGAGCGAAACCTGGCGACATGCGTGAAGCAGTTGCGTTTGAGCCTGAACGGGAAGCGCTGGATCTTGATGCGCCGTTCGATCCCGTGGCGAGCCCGCGCCGAGGGGCGTCGATTTCAAAGGTGGCAGGAAATTTCATATGGCCCGTACGCGGCAAGGTCATCTCTGCCTTCGGTGGAAATGACGAGACTGGCCAGCGCAACGACGGAATCAATATCGCCGCTGAAGCAGGTTCTCCAGTCAAGGCTGCAGAGGCCGGTACTGTGCTTTACGCTGGCAATGAACTCACGAGTTATGGCTATCTGCTGCTCATTCGCCATCCCAGTGGCTACGTCACGGCCTATGCCCACAACAAGGAACTGCTGGTGAAGCGGAACCAGAAGGTCAAGCGCGGCCAGCAGATTGCCTATGTGGGTTCAAGTGGTGATGTCGACCGGCCGCAGTTGCATTTTGAAATCCGCAAAGGTGACAAGCCTGTTGATCCCGGCGCCTATTTGACGACGGCGACCGCCAGTCGCTGACCGAGCTCACCGGCAAGGTCTTCAATAAACTGCCAAGCCACACGTCCTGACCTTGCGCCTCGCGTCATCGACCATTCAAGTGCTCGGCGCTGAAGTGAAGAGGGTTCGATCTTCAAGCCAAAATGGTTCACGTAACCTTGCACAATCGCCAGATAGTCGGCCTGGCTGATGTTGTGAAAACCGAGCCAGAGACCAAAGCGGTCGGACAAGGATGTCTTTTCCTCGATGGCTTCATCAGGATGGATTGCGGTTGATCGTTCGTTGTCGATCATGTCGCGTGGCATCAAATGGCGCCGGTTTGAAGTCGCGTAAAACACGACGTTTTGTGGACGGCCTGCAACGCCACCTTCGAGGACGGTCTTGAGAGCGCGGTAGGCAGCATCGCCGGCATCGAAGGAAAGGTCGTCGCAGAAGATCATGGATTGAACCGGAGCGTCGGTGAGTTGGCCCAAAAGGGCTCCGAGGGTCGCTATGTCTTCGTGGTGGATCTCGACCAGCTTCAGATTGGGATAGCCCCGGGCCCGGATGGTTTCGTGCGTTGCCTTGACCAGGGCACTTTTGCCTGTGCCGCGGGCGCCCCACAGCAGGGCATTGTTTGCTGGCAACCCCTTTGCGAACCGAAGCGTGTTTGCAAGCAATTGGTCTCGTTGCTGGTCAATTCCCTTCAGCAGTTCGACAGGAACGCGAGCAATTCGGTGCACTGGTTGCAAGCCGCCGGCCCCGGGCTCCCACATGAAGGCTTCGGCACTCTCCCACTCCGGCGTCATATGAGGACGTGGCGCCAGGCTTTCGAGAGCTTCGGCGATGCGCTTGAGAAGCGGGAGTTGATCATCAGACATGGCAATCGACTTCTAGAGCGGATTCCAGAGTTAGGGAATCGGATTCCGGTGAGGCAAAGTGGGTGCGCGCAAATTGTCTCTCCTCGCACTTTTGGGGCCGATTTCAGCGGTTTTCTTGGGAAATAGGTTCGTGCAGCGCTTAAAACGGCTCGTTGTTGCAATGATGTGGTTGAAAGCTATAGTCCGGCCCCGCATTTCTACCGTCAGACGAAACAGTTAACGGATACACCACTCCATGTTCATATCGACAGCGTTCGCCCAAGGGGTGACAGGCACCTCGGGGTTTGCTGATGCCTTTGCCTCGATCGGCTGGATCGTCCTGGTGATTCCGATCATGTACTTCATGGTCATTCGCCCGGAACAGCAGCGCCGCAAGACCCACCAAGCCATGATCTCGAACGTTCGTCGCGGTGACGTCGTCGTGACCTCAGGCGGGATAGTGGGCAAGGTTGTGAAGATCCTGGAGGGCGACGAGGTCCTTCTTGAGATCGCCGAAAATGTCCGCGTGAAGATTATCAAACAGACACTGCTTGATGTTCGCTCGCGAACGGATAGTGGTTCCGATGCTTCCAAGCCAGCGAACGACGACAAGAAATAAGAGTTCAGCAATAAGCCTTCTCGGCCAAGCAACGGACAATTTCAATGCTGCAGATTCAACGGTGGAAGATAGTAATGATCCTGGCGATCTGCGCGCTCGGGGTCCTCACGGCGTTGCCGAATTTTCTACCGCAGGACTTTCGCAAGGGTATCCAGAGCGTTTCCAAGCTGATCCCCAACAAGCCAATTACTTTCGGGCTTGACCTTCAGGGTGGCGTGTACGTCCTGTTCGAAGCTCAAATCGAAGTAGCCGTCAAAGACAGAATGCAGGACCTCCTTGATGAAATCCGCAAAGGGCTTCGGAAGGAAAAGATCACGTATGGCGGACTGACTGCTTCCAAGGACTCAGTCAAGGTCCAGATTTCGGACATGGCGCGGCTCGAGGATGCGCGCTCGTTCCTCAAGAAGCTTTCGCATCCCATAACCGGGGGCGTAAGTGGTGTCAGTGCGAGCGACTATGATGTCTCGATGGATGACGCAGGTTTGGCGACCGTGTCCATAACCACTGCTGGTGTCGAGCAGATTCGTGCCAATGCCATGGCACAGTCGCAAGAGATCCTGCGCAAGCGCATCGATCCCGACGGCACGAAGGAAATGACAATCCAGCCTCAGGGCACGCGACGTATTATCGTGCAACTGCCTGGTGCCAGCGATCCGCAGGCGATCATTGAAAAGGGGCAGGCGACCGCGAAACTCACCTTCCACATGGTGGACGATACGGTCTCGCAGGCCGACATCGATGCCAACCGAATTCCTCCGGGATCGAAGAAGTACATGGAGAAGCGGGGCCGGGGGCCCAATGCCCAGGAATTCCCGATTGTGGTCAAGGAGCGCGCGGTCATCACCGGCGACATGCTTTCAAAGGCGCAGGGCACATTCAGCGGGCAGACGTCGCTTCCCATCATCGCATTTGAATTCAATGCGCAGGGCGCGCGCCGTTTCGCAGATATCACGCGAAACAACGTGGGCAAGCGTTTTGCAGCTATCCTGGACGACAAGGTCATCACGGCGCCCACCATTCGCGGTCCGATCCTTGGCGGTTCGGGTATCATTGAGGGTGACTTCACGATTGATGAGGCCAACGAGACTGCCGTTCTGCTGAATTCAGGTGCCCTGGTGGTTCCACTCAGGGCAGAAGACCAGCGAACCGTCGGCGCAGAGCTTGGCAAGGAAGCGGTTCAGTCCGGATCCTATGCAGCACTGTTCGGCCTCATCCTCGTTGTCAGCTTCATGGCATTGCAGTATCGCCTGTTCGGTGTTTTTGCCGATATTTCACTGCTGGCGAACCTGCTGCTGCTGCTCGGGCTCATGACGGCGATTGGCGCGACGCTGACGTTGCCGGGGATCGCCGCATTTGTGTTGACCATGGGTATGGCGGTTGACGCCAATGTGCTGATCTATGAACGCATCCGTGAAGAGCAGCGAAACGGCAAGACGATCATGTCAGCCATCGATTCCGGATTTTCGCGCGCGATGGCAACCATCATGGACGCAAACGCTACCCACGCTCTGGCCGGTCTGATCCTGCTTGCCGTCGGTTCGGGACCTGTTCGCGGCTTTGCGGTTGCGCTCGTGCTGGGCATCCTGACCTCGTTCTTCTCGTCAATCTTTGTCACGCGTCTGCAGGTCTATTTTTGGTTGAACGCCAAACGTCGCACGGTGCTGTCAATCTAAGTCCTTACTTATTGTACCGGAATTGCAGCGGCAGATTGTTTGCAGACGCTGCGATTCCGGCGCCGCGCCGTATGTGCGATCAACGCATACGCCCAAAAAAATCAATGGGTTAACAAAATCCCGGGCGATTGACTTGGATTGGGCGTGTATTGTCCCTAAGCAGTGTCATGAGTCGATGGCTGGCTGGTCCAGGTTATTTTGCCAGCCCGACACCGTTCATTGAGGGGAGGAAATTCAACGTGGCCAATATTCTGACCAATCTTAGGAATACGGTCATCGCGGGCTTTGTGCTGGCGCTGGTCGTCTTTGCGATTTTTGTCGTGGTAGGACAATATTCCTTGACTGCGACGCTGAGCGGGCAACTGTTCTGGGCGTTCATATTCCGGTTCCTGCACGTGATCTCGGCGATCCTGTGGATCGGACTGCTGTACTATTTCAATTTCGTGCAGATCCCGACGATGCCCAAGATTCCCGATGATCAAAAGCCTGCAGTTTCGAAGTTCATCGCGCCCGAGGCGCTCTGGTATTTCCGCTGGTCTGCCATGGCCACGATTGCAACCGGCCTGATCCTTGCCTACCTGAATGACTACATCTGGGGCGCCATCACGCTGGGCGCCGCCGACAACTTTGCCAACCCGGCGGTGACGCTGATCGGCATGGGCATGTGGCTTGGAACCATCATGTGGTTCAACGTGTGGTTTGTGATCTGGCCAAACCAGCAAAAGGCGCTGAATATCGACAACAAGTTCCCGGACCTGTCGAAGGACCAGCGCGGCGTGCACGGGCGTACCGCCATGTTGTTCTCGCGAACAAACTTCATGCTGTCAGTGCCGATGCTGTTTTGCATGGTCGGCGCGCAGCATCTGGGGTAGTGGCCGGACGTATTTGATGAACGGGGCTGTGCCGCGGGGTGCAGCCCCTTTTTCTTTGGCGGCATTCACATGGATCAAAGCGAAGCCGAATCTGCGCTGGAAACGTTTGAGCCAGACCGCTTTGTGTCCCTGTTCTTTGTGCCGCAGCCGCATCGTCCAGCTGTCCAAGCACTTTATGCGTTCGAGTTGGAGCTATCGCGGATCGCAACGCAAGTGGGCGAACCCATGGTCGGTCAAATCCGCTATGCCTGGTGGCGGGAGCAGATAGACGCTCTCTATTCCGGGCGAGCCGTTTCAGCGCCAGCAGCACAAGCCGTTGCGCCCTTCCTTGACTGGTACAGCCTACCGCGCGTCCTATTCGATGACATGATTGACTGGCACGCTCGGGACCTGGACGCTGCGCCGTTCGCGGACATAGAGCAAATGAAGGCATACGCGTGCTCGACGGCGGGCGCGCTCATGAAACTGGGCGTGCGCGTCCTCGGCGCAGGTGGATTTGCTGATGAAGCTGCAACACTTGCAGGCACGGCCTATGGACTTGCGCGACAGTTGCAGGAATTTCGCCACTGGGCGTCGCATCGGCGACTGCGGCTTCCGCTGCGCGAACTTGAGGCGGCAGGGTTGGATGCCGAAGATGTGTTTCAGGGACGAGCAGACGATCCACGGCTGAAGCCCTTGTTTGATCTCGTGAAGGGCGAGATTCGTCAGCAGCTTTCAGCGCTCAATGCGGCGCGGTTTCCCAGGGCCGCCACGCCCATTCTGGCAGTTGCGTCGCTTGCTCGCGTAGCCAGCCGCCGACAATTCAATCCGCTGGATCCCGCGCGCGCCGAACCCTGGCAAAGATTTCTGCGATTGAGCGCCTCGAACCTGCTGTGGAGGTTTTAGTGCCGTTAAGGACTTGCTTACGATGCTCCTGGTGGAACACCAGATTCGCGTCGTACTGTGTCATTGTGTGACAATGGCCTGACAGATATCGCAGGCGATGCTGCCAGATTTAACGCAGCATTGGTGGATGTCTTTTAGTATGGCACCGATTTCCGCTCGCTCCGTCATCCGTCAAAGCACGCCGATGCCATTCAGTCAGTCCAACGGCTTCAAGGTTCTGCCTGCTGTGGCGTTCGCTCGCCGCTGGAGCTGGCTGATTTTGTTTGCGGTTGCAACTGCAGCGGCGGATGCGAGTGCCAGTCTTCTATCCGAATTCACAGACCGGATTGCGTCTATCTGGATTGCGAATGCCATCGTCGCAGCTGTCCTGCTTCGCAGTGCCACGGTTGAATGGCGAAAGCTGTTTGTCGCTGGATTTGTTGCTCTGTGCGTCGGCGAACTGATACTGGGAAATACCTGGATCGATGCCCTGGCTTTTTCTGCTTTCAATTGCGTTGAGATATTCATCGTAACTGCCACCATGCGGTTCTATGGGCTGGACCATGAGATAGGTCGCCCCGCGAACCTGATGGCATTTTATGCGCTTGCGCTGGGGCCCGCCACGATCACGTCTTCGGTGCTTGCAAGCTTCTTTCTGAAAGTTACCCAAGGCGTGCCGTACACCGAATTGTTTCCGGTATGGTATGCCTCTGCTGCCATGGGTCTTGCCACGATCGTTCCAATCGCGGCGACCACGCGACCTGCTGATGTTGCCGCCATGTTTTCTTTCAAAAAGCTTCCGGGCACGTTTGCCCTGTTTGCGGTCCTGGCTGCGGCTGCAATGCTGATGCGCGAGTTTCCCAACTTGCCACTGGCCTTCCTGCTGTTTCCCGTCTTCCTCTTATTTGCCGTTGTTCGTGGATTTCCAGGGGTTGCTGTCGCGGCCTTGCTGGCTGTGGTCTCCACCGCGATGAATATTGGAGACGACCGCGGGTATATTGCCAGTTCACCCATGCTGCTGCGTGACAAGCTTATCGTGCTTCAGATTTTTGTTGGTGCCCTTTGCGCGACTTCAATGGCTTTCGCTTCGGTCCTTGCCGAGCGGCGCAAGCTGATCGAGCAGCTCAAACAAATGACAACATCGGCTTTGGGCGCCAAGGATGCGGCTGAACACGCCAACCAGGCCAAGTCGAGTTTTCTCGCCAGCATGAGCCACGAGTTGCGCACACCGCTTAACGCAATCCTCGGCTATTCAGAGATCATGAAGGATGGGCTGCTGAAGCCGAAATGTGACGGGGAATGCCGGGAGCATTCCAAGGTCATTCACGGCGCCGGCAGTCACTTGCTAAGCCTGATCAATGACATCCTGGACATGTCCAAGATCGAAGCGGGCAAGTTTGAGCTCTTTATCGAACCGCTGGACGTGAAGGACGCGATTATAAGCTGCGTGGGGCTGATGGAAGTTCGTGCCCATCAGGCGGCATTGCGGGTTGACGTTGACCTGCCATCCGAGCCCGTTGTCATTTTGGCTGATGGGCGAGCCGTTCGGCAAATTGTCCTGAACCTTCTTTCGAATGCCCTGAGATTTACGCCAGCTGGCGGACTTGCTTGTGTTTCGCTGCGCGTGTCGTCGGACGGGGTTGTGTTGGCAGTGCGTGATACGGGTGTCGGTATTTCGGCAAAGGACCTGCCACGCCTTGGGCTTCCATTTGAGCAGGTGCGCAGAAGCGCAGACGTCGGCCATTCTGGAACCGGACTGGGGCTCGCCCTTGTCAGCGCGCTGGCGAAGAAGCATGGCGGGTGCATGAAGATCGAAAGCAAGGAAGGTGTCGGAACCACGGTCACGATCACCCTTCCGCGTGCACGGGCCCAAGCCGAGCCCATGCTGCATGTTGCGGCGGCGGAATAGGAGTTTCCCGCCAACCCTTCCTGTCAGTTTGGCCGATAGCTGACCGCGATGGCCTGCAACGCTGCGACTTCGTTCGAAAATGTCATATCGAGTTTGACGAAGTCTCCCGATGCATCGGGGTTCAGCACTGCGACCTCGAGACCCTGATCGTTGCGCATGATGATGCCGGCTTCTGACCAATCATCCCGATTTGCAATGTGGGTTCGGACGTGAACCTCAGTGCCACTGTCCTGGTCGATGAGGAATTCGCGTGTCGCGCCGTTGTCTTCCTGCTTGGAGCAAATGATCATTTTCGTGTTCCCATGAACTTGCTGTTGTTCCACCATTCGCGAGAGCCCTGGTTTCTTTTTTTGGCTCTCGCGTGCTTCAAAGTTTTTCAATGCGCTAGCTGCATCCCGTCGTCGTTCCGCAGCTGTCGCATTTCAGGCACGTACCGTTGCGAACCAGCGTGAAGTTCCCGCAGTTGCCACAGGCGTCACCTTCGTAGCCCTTGATGCGCGCTTCCTGGATCTTGCGGACGCGGGTGGTCGAGGCTGAGATCTGCACCTCACGCTCGACGACTTCGATTGCCTGGGCGACCGGGTTGCGCCGGTTGACTTCAAGGGCGATCTCGCTTGTTGCCGTAGCGAGGCTCATTTCGGTGCGAACGGCAGCGCCGCCATCGAACACCACCAGTTGCTGGGGCATCTGACCGCGGACCAGACCGGAAGAAACGATCTTCGAGGCGTTGGAGGTCGAAGCTGCGGGGCGCTTGCCCTCGCTGTCGCCGCCACCGATTTCGGAGTCGCCGCCCGGGATTACGTGGGCCAGGTCGTGACGACCGAGGTACGACACGGCCAGTTCCCGGAATATGTAGTCGAGGACCGATGTGGCGTTCTTGATCGAGTCGTTGCCGGTTACGATTCCCGCGGGTTCGAAGCGCGTGAAGGTGAAGGCATCCACGAACTCGTCCAGCGGGACTCCGTACTGCAGTCCGATCGAGATCGCGATGGCGAAGTTGTTCATCAGACTGCGGAAAGCGGCGCCTTCCTTGTGCATGTCGATGAAGATTTCACCCAGACGACCGTCGTCATATTCTCCCGTGCGCAGGTAGACCTTGTGGCCGCCAACTGTGGCCTTCTGGGTGTAACCCTTGCGGCGATGGGGCAGTTTTTCGCGGTCGTGCTTGGTGATCTCGATGACACGCTCGACAACCCGTTCCGCAATCGCCTGGGCGCGTGCCGTCTGCGACATTTCCGGGAGTTGTTCAATGAGATCATCCTCTTCGTCCTCGCTCGCCAGAATGCTTGAGGTCAACGGCTGGGAGAGTTTCGAGCCATCGCGGTACAGTGCGTTGGCCTTCAGCGCGAGCTTCCATGACTTCATGTATGCGTCGGCGCAATCCTGGACGGTTGCGTTGTTCGGCATGTTGATGGTCTTGGAAATCGCGCCCGAGATGAACGGCTGCGCTGCCGCCAGCATCAGGATGTGGCTGTCGACCGAAAGCGCGCGCTTGCCGGTTTTGCCGCAAGGATTGGCGCAATCGAAGACGTGCAGGTGTTCACTCCGGACGTGTGGAGCGCCTTCGAGGGTCATCGCGCCGCAGCAATAGATGTTTGCAGCTTCGATTTCATTTCGGGTGAAACCGAGCTCGGCCAGCAGGTCGAGGTCCGGGTTGTTCAGCTTCTCGGCCGTGATGCCAAGTTTCGCGCAGAAGTCATCACCAAGCGTCCAGCGATTGAACACGAAACGGATGTCGAAGGCGGTCGTGAGCGATGCTTCGACAGCTTCGAGTTCCTTGTCTGAAAAGCCCTTGAGCTTCAGCCATTCGTGATTGACGCCGGGAGAGCCCTTCAGCGTGCCGTGTCCGACGGCATAGTTGATGATCGCCTCGATCTGTTCCGGACGGTAACCGAGTATGCGCAGCGCTTCCGGAACGGACTGGTTGATGATCTTGAAGTAGCCGCCGCCAGCGAGCTTCTTGAACTTGACCAGTGCGAAGTCAGGCTCGATGCCCGTCGTGTCGCAGTCCATCACCAGGCCGATCGTGCCGGTTGGCGCAATGACTGTCGTCTGGGCGTTGCGGTAGCCGTAGAGCGAACCCTGTTGCAGGGCCTCGTCCCAGGAGCTGCGCGCGCGGTCAACCAGACCCTCAAAGCCGTGTCCTGGCATTTCGATGGCATTGAGTGCTACCGGCTTGATCGCCAGCTTCTCATAGCCGTCGACTGCGCCGTGAGCAGCCCTGCGGTGATTGCGGATGACGCGGAGCATGTGCTCTGCGTTCTTTGCGTATCCTTGGAAGGCGCCGAGTTCGCGAGCCATCGCGGCCGACGTGGCGTAGGAAGCGCCTGTCATCAGGGCGGCGAGTGCGCCTGCAACCGCTCGGCCTTCCTTGCTGTCGTAGCCGATGCCAGACGACATCAGCAGACCGCCAATGTTCGCGTAACCCAGACCCAGCGTTCGGTATTCAAAAGAGAGTTGCGCAATTTCCCTGGACGGAAACTGGGCCATCATCACCGAGATTTCGAGTGCAACTGTCCACAGACGAACAGCGTGCTCGTAGGCGACGACGTCGAACACCCTGCGTCCGTCCGGCATTTCCTTGCGGAAGGCCAGCAGGTTGAGCGAGGCGAGGTTGCAGGCCGTATCATCCAGGAACATGTACTCGGAGCACGGGTTCGATGCGCGAATCGGGCCGGACTCGGGGCAGGTGTGCCAGTCATTGATCGTGGTGTGGAACTGCAAACCCGGGTCAGCGCACTGCCAGGCGGCTTCTGCAATCTTGTCCCAGAGGCCGCGGGCCTTGAGTGTCTTGTGCAGCTTCCTGTCGGTACGGCGCGTCAGCTTCCAGTCGGCGTCTGTTTCGACAGCACGCAGGAACTCGTCGGTTACCCGGACGGTATTGTTCGAGTTCTGGCCGGATACCGTGTAATACGCCTCGCCATCCCAGTCCGTGTCGAGTGTCGGGATCAGCATGGAAGTGTAGCCCTGACGTGCGAACTGGATCGCGCGCTGGATTGCATTGTCCGGGATGCTGAGCTTGCGGGACGCCTTGATTTCGCGTTTCAGGGCGGGGTTCTGTGCGGGATCGAAGCACGCGTCGCCATCGGCGCTGCAATTCACGCATGCCTTGATGATTGCATTCAGATGCTTGTTGAGCAGCTTCGTGCCGGTGACGAGGGCGGCCACCTTCTGCTCTTCCGTCACCTTCCAGTCGATGAAGGCTTCGATGTCCGGATGATCGACATCGACGATGACCATCTTGGCCGCACGGCGGGTCGTGCCACCGGACTTGATGGCGCCGGCTGCGCGGTCACCGATCTTGAGGAAGCTCATCAGGCCGGAAGATTTGCCTCCGCCCGACAATTTTTCATTTGAGCCGCGCAGGGCAGAGAAGTTCGAACCCGTGCCCGAGCCATACTTGAACAGACGCGCTTCGCGGACCCAGAGGTCCATGATGCCGCCTTCATTGACGAGATCGTCCCGGATGCCCTGAATGAAGCAGGCATGTGGCTGCGGATGCTCATACGCACTTTCCGACTGGGTCAGCTTGCCGGTCCAGTGGTCGACATAATGGTGGCCTTGCGCCGGACCATCGATTCCATAGGCCCAGTGCAGGCCGGTGTTGAACCATTGCGGGCTGTTTGGCGCTGCCATCTGGTCGGCGAGCATGAAGCGCATCTCGTCAAAGAAAGCGCGGGCATCGCTTTCCTTGTCGAAATAGCCACCTTTCCAGCCCCAATAGGTCCAGGTTCCTGCCAGACGGTCGAAGACCTGACGCGCGCTTGTTTCGCCGACGTTGGCTGCTTCACTGTCGAGCTTTGCAAGCGCCGCTTCGTCGGGTGCCTTGCGCCACAGCCATTCGGGCACATTCTCTTCTGCCACTGGCATCAAGCGGGCTGCGACACCGGCCTTGCGGAAATATTTCTGTGCGAGCACGTCGGAGGCGACCTGCGACCAGCGTTCAGGCACTTCTATGCTGTCTTGCTTGAACACAACCGAGCCATCCGGATTGCGGATTTCGCTCGTGATCGTGCGGAATGAAATTCCTTCGTATGCAGATTTGCCTTCAACAGTGAAACAGCGGTCGATACGCATGGCTTACGCCCCTTAAGTTTGGATTGCCCGTCGTGCCCAACAATCTCCTGTTGGTGCTGGTTATTCTGGTGCGTTCCGGGAAGCGTTTTCGCGTCCCGGGCGAGTTCAAAAGCCAGCGCCTTCAGGGACCCCTATGTAGTACCTAGATTTTGTTTCCCGCAATAGATTTTGTGTTAATCGTGGCAGGTAAACACTACATTTTGTGTCTGGTTCTGTGGAGATCGCCGGGAAAGCACTGTGGGGAAAAGTGAGTTCGCCAGCGCTTTCGCGAGGTGACCGGACGAAACGATCGTTGGCCAATTTTACAGTCGACCCGCGTCACAAGTTTCGAACTTTGAGCCAACACACTGGAGTCGCTGGAGGTTCTGACCTGGACGCCCTGCTCGCTGAAAAATCCTGCTCGAGAATCACCCAACACGCTGATGGTTGCATGACGCTGCTGCTGCAGAGAACGGAGAGGCAGTGGTCCTTAAATAGTCGGCGCGCGGAGTTCTGCGGACCATCCGAACACAGCGCTTGTGGAAATCTTGGAACGTCGAATTGGACTGGCGGAAAAAGGTGCGACAGGGGAAAGTGAAACGCGTGGGGAGGCTTCCTGTCCTAACCCTGCGAATTCCAAAGCAGTTCAAGTTGCGTGGCCACGACGTCCGGCCTTTCAACCTGATACCAGTGTCCGGTGCCGGAAACCTGCACGAATTTGCCGTTCATGTTCGTCGCCAGTTTTCCGCCAAACAGCGAGGAGGCATAGGGGTCGTTCTCTCCCCACAGGACCACGCCAGGGGCCTGCACCCGCTTGAGGTCTCCAAACCACTCATCGGATACGCGGATTGCCGAGCGATAGAGTGCGAGAATGCACTCTTTCATCTCGTCATCTATATGCGACGCCGTTTCGCGGGCCTGGGCCAAAGGTATGCCTTGTGCCGCAAGGCCGCGCGCCAGACCATCACCGCCAAAGAGTTTCATCAGCTCTTCGCCTTTTCCGGGCGTTTGCCAAATCCGGGCAGTGTCGTGCCAGACATATTCGGGGTCGAGTGGCGCGGCCCCCACGCACCAGGTGCGAGCGAGCCCAGGTTCCAATGAGACCACCCTGGTCACGAGCAGTGAGCCCCAGTCGTGTCCCACCAGGTCAATCGGGCCAGAGATCTTCTTCAGTTCGTTGATCAGCCAGGACACATAGCCGTCCTTGGACGGGGAAAAGCCTGCAGGACGCCGGTTGCCGAAGCCCGGAAGGGAAATGCAGCTCACATCCCGGCGCGAAAGCGTTTCAAGCAGCGGCCGCCAAACCAGAGCGGTATCGGGTACTCCATGGACAAAGACTGCCGGCATAGAGGGATCCTCGGTTCGCTGACGATTGGCTTTGGTATTGAAAACTTCCGTTGCGCCCAGTGCAAGACTGGAGAAGTGCTCCTGCAGGCTATTTCAACTGTCCAGCGGCCTTGAGGATGAAGCCCAGGACCTGGGCCACAGCCTTGTAGAGGTTTTCAGGGATTTCGTCTTCGAGTTGCAGAGTGGACAATGCACTGGCGAGTGCCGGATTCTTCTGCAGCGGAACACCATGCTGCTGCGCTACTTCGACGATCTTTTCGCTCACGAAACCACGTCCTGATGCAATGACGCGGGGCGCACTGCCGTTTTCGTACTTCAAAGCGACGGCAATCGAGGGCTTTGGTGTGTCGCTCATATGGAATTGTCCAGGAGTGAGCCCGTTGTCCTTTGCGGAACTGCGGGGGATCCGACGCAACAGATGATCTCGGCACTGACGCTTTCGTCGCTGAAGGTTTGCTGCAATAGCGTTCGGTGCGCTTCGAGCGTGCGCATGGAGGCTTCACGTTCGGTCCAGAGACTGATCCATGCTTTTTTATTCAGCAGGGCAATCTGTGCATGCACCGGACCAAGCGGTTCCACGTCGATGGAAAGGCGCGCCCGCCACACCGTCACCTGCTCTCCATCCCTGCCTTTGCATGTGTCACGGTTCACTTCGAACTTTGCCTTCGTGTCGCCGTGGGGTGTCGAAACCGGCAGTTCAAAATTCCACGAGGGATCACGTGCATCGCTCGGTGGCCTGTCGTCCGGTTTCTGGATCTGGGCTGCGACCTCAAGCAGTTTCACCTGGTTCAGCGCATTTTCCGTCCTTGTCGACAGGGTACGTGCCACGACGCTCGCGTCAGCGTCGCCTGTCCATCTCGCCGGTGGTTGTACCGGGATGGAGGTTTGTGAGCGGCGATACAGCGAACTCGGTCCGCCTGCTGCCTGTGCGTTCATCTCGGGCTGCGTGAGTGTATCGGCGCGCAGGGATGGAGTGCGACTTCGGTTCGTGACTGCAACGGAAGGCTTTGCTGCCTGCTGCAATAAAAGCAGGGAGACCATAGCATCTGCCATGTCGTCACCCGCACTGGTCAACAGGGGAGCTGATTGGGTTGCAAACAGTTGCGGTGGCGTGACGACCAGCGTCAGCGCTGGATCGGTTTTCGTGATGACTTGTGCCAAGGCGGCGGGGCCTGGTGGCGCATACTGGTGCGCCGGAATCGATGAGTTTGTTGATGTGAGGGCATTCGACTGAGCGCCCTGTTGCATGTTCAAGTCGTCGGCAGGCAACGAGAGCGGAGCAGGGGCGGAGGGTACTCCCGACGGGGGTGTCGTCAAGATTTGCACTGGCGGTGACTGCGGCTGCAGCTGCAGACTGGAAGACCAGGACTGGAGGGCGACCTTCAGGGACACGAGCGCAGTTTTGATCTCCGCTGCCATCGTCAAGACAGGCTGGTTCGCTGAAACCCGAACTGACGGGGACTTTGCGGCCCCTGTCTTTGGTGGCCCGTCGATTTTATCCAGATTTGTAAACGCCTCGGCGATCCGGGCTTCAGTCGTCAATGATTTCAAGGGGGCGCTTGCTTCGAGCACGGATGCAATCGCGACTTGTACTTCCGCTGGGACGACGGGAACCGATCGAATCTGAACAAGGTCTGACAGGAGCACAGCCAGGCCGCCATTGCTGGCTGCGGCTGCTCGCAAGGCCGAGATCACGGTGTTAGCCAACACGGCCTGGCCCGGGATGGGACTGCCCGACATGCCGGTCCCGGGTTGCATCAATGCCACCTGAGCTTGCTTCGCAGCCACTTCCCGCCTGTTGTCCTGATTTGCGAGATCAGGTGCTGCAAACGGCAGGGCCGAGTTTGAGACTTCCATGGCTGATCGTCCCGGGAAGAATTGGTCTTTTGCCAAATACTAGCGAGGCAGCGTGAAGCTCTTCTTAAAACGTGATTCTCGCCGGTGTGATGAAGCGCACGTGTGGCTTGAAAACAGTGCATAAAGGGCCATTCCGTCGAGCGGGTGATACCTGAATTTTTAGACCTTTCTGCTGGCTTGTCCCCAAAATGGCCACGTTTCGCCGGGATTTTGAATTGACGCCCGCGTCTGACGCGAAAGTTAGATGCAGATTGAACGCGGGCGCACCATACTGTGCGGCAACCGGGCGTTGGTTGCCCCGACGAACAGTTCGCCGGTTGTTGTGTGTTGTTCAGTTTGAGGGATTCGATGCTCGGTCGACGGTGGGTTTGGCGTGACTTTGGCGCCGTACTGTTTGTCTTTGTTTTTGTCCTGGCTGTCACGAGCGCGCATGCGCGGGGTCTTTGGCCCCAGGATGGCAGTGACCTCAAGCCGGATCCAACGGTCAGATTTGGCGTGCTGCCCAATGGCTTGCGTTATGTGATCAAGCGAAACGCCAATCCTGAGGGCACGCTGTCCATGCGAATGCGCATCGATGCGGGCTCGCTGAACGAGACTGATGGCGAACGCGGTGTCGCCCATTTCCTGGAACACATGGCCTTCAATGGGTCAGAAAACTACCCGGAAGGCGAGATGTTCAAGGCGCTGCAGCGCATGGGTATGCAGATTGGATCGGCCGCCAACGCTGTTACTGACTATGACAGTACAACGTTCACGCTTTCGCTTCCCAGCGTACGCAACGAGATCATGAACAACGGGTTCAAGATCATGCGCGAGATTGTCGGACGCCTGAAATTGTCGTCCGATGCGATCGACCGTGAGCGCGGGGTCATCCTTTCCGAAGAGCGGGCCCGCGACACACCCGGTGTTCACTCTGCACTTTCCCAGCTTAATCTGCTTTTTGCAGGGCAGCGTTATGCGACGCGTTCCCCGATCGGAGAGTTGTCCTTCATCAAGAGCGCGACGACTGCGCAGTTGCGCAGTTTTTACGAACGCTTCTATCGCCCTCAGCGGGCGATGCTGGTTGTGGTGGGAGATGCCGACGTTTCGGCTCTGGAGGCCAGAATCGCCGCCACTTTCTCGGACTGGAAACCAGACGGTGCCAGTACCACAAGCGAGGACTATGGCAAGCCGAAGGCACGTGGCATTGATGCGGCTGTGATTGCAGAGCCCGGGCTGGAAGAAACCGTCAGCATCAACTGGATCCAGCCTGAAGATCTGCGCCGAGACTCAAGAGTTCGCCGTCGTGAGACGCACAACCGCATCGTTGCGTACACCGTCATGAACCGGCGATTGAGCAAGCTGTCCCGGCGGGCGGACCCGCCGTTCATTGATGCAAGTGTCAGCAGGGACGTCATCAATGGAGGCGGCGTCGTGACGTCGCTGACTGTCAGGACCAAGACAGGCGAATGGGCGCGTGGACTGGCTGCTGCCGAGCAGGAATTGCGACGCGCACTCGTTCACGGATTGCAGCAGAGCGAGGTTGAGCGTGAAGCGCTGGAACAGAAATCCCCGTACCTACTGGTCAATGCGAATACAAACACGCGTTCGAACATGGATGTGGCCGAACTCATCATGGACTCAATCGGTGGCAATCGCGTGCCAACGGATCCAAAGACCGACCTTGACCTGTACTCTCAGAACATCGCGGGCATAAAGGCCGCAGAGGTTACAAAGGCGCTGAAGGCGAGCGTAGCCGGGGTCGCTGGCCCATTGCTGTTCCTGTCCACGTCCCGCGCGCCAGCCGGCGGCGCGGCCTCGGTGCGTGATGCCTTTGCCCGAAGCGCAAAGGTTGCGGTCGCGCCTCCGCCAAAGGATTCGATCAAAGAATTCACCTACCGGGATTTTGGGCCGAACGGCAAAGTGGCCTCACGCAAGGCGCTCGACGATATCGGAGCCACCCTCGTCCGGTTTCAGAACGGCGTGATGCTGAATATCAAGCCGACGGACTACGAAAAAGACAAGGTCAGCATCATCGTCAGGATTCCGGGCGGCTATCTTGCCATGCCGCGCAACAAGCGCGGACTTGGCTGGATCATGCCCTTCGCCTTCGTCGAAGGTGGGCTGGGGCGCCTTGAAATGCAGGAACTTGAGCAGACCGAGCCTGGCCATTTTGCGGGCATCAATCTTGACCTAGATGAAGGCAAGTTTCAGCTGAGTGGCGACACCGTCGAAAGGGATGTGCTGCTGCAGATGCAGGTCCTTGCCGCCTTCATGACGGATGCGGCCTATCGACCTGATGGCCTGCGCAGAATCCAGTCGGCCGCCGACGGGCAACAGCAGGAACAGCTGTCAAAGGCGACCGGCGTTCTCAATCGCGAGATCCTGGGAGTCGTTCACGATGGCGATGGGCGCTGGGCTTCACCAACGGTTGAAGACCTCCGGGCGCTGACGATGGATGACATCAAGTCCGCAATTTCTCCTTCCCTGGCGCGGGCGCCGGTTGAAGTGACAATCGTTGGTCATGTCAAGGTTTCGGATGCCATCGAAGCCGCTTCCAGAACGTTTGGCGCTCTGGCGGCCCGCGATGCAACTTTCAAACTGCCGGACGGCGCGGCCAATGTCCGGTTTCCGGCCAAAGGTCTAACGCTCGCATTCAAGCATGCAGGCCGTGCCGACCAGGCTGCCGTTGCATCCGTGTGGCCGGGACCCGACTATTTCACTGACATGCGGCAGGAACAGAGCGTTGCCGTGCTCAGCGAAGTGCTGCAGCTTCGACTGATAGACGAAGTGCGCGAGGCTCAAGGAGGCACCTATACGCCGTTTGGAAATTACTGGGCGTCGCACTCGATCAAGGGGTATGGGTATCTGATGGCGGGTGTTGAACCCAACCCGGATTCTGCGGATCTTTTCTTTTCGACGCTGTCCAAGATCACGGATGAATTGCGCGATGGCGAGTTGGCTGTTGACCTTCTGGACCGGGCCCGCAAGCCATTGCTCTATCAGCTCTACGCGGCTGAATCGAGCAACGGGTATTGGCTTGAAGCCCTCAGCGATGCCCAGTCTGATCCAAGAAACCTTGAGCGCGTTCGGTCTGCGGTCGACACGCTGTCGTCGATCACTGCAGACGATGTGATAGAAACAGCCAAGCGTTATCTGGATGACAAGCGTCGCATCGACGTGAAAGTTCTACCCAAATAGGGACGCATCTTCGAAATAATCATGCCACTTTCCGTTGTCGTCACAAAGGCGCCAATGCCCCTGTGCGACTTCGACAGCAGCTTCTGATTCCAGATTCACCTTCGAGAACCCGCCTGGAATGTCGAGGACATAGGCTGGCAAAGCCAACCCGGAAGCCCGAGCCCGAAGCAGGCCAAGCAGCGCCTTGCCCTGCGATATTGTGGTCCGGAAGTGCGAAGTACCAGGCGCAAGGTCGCCATGATGAAGGTAGTATGGCCTGATCCTGTTTGCCACGAATGCACGCATCAGGTCCGAGAGGACCTCGACATCGTCGTTGACTGATTTCAGAAGCACCGACTGGCTGAGCATTGGAACGCCGGCATCTACGAGCAAAGCAATCGTGCGTCGGGCTTGGGGAGTAAATTCGCTCTGGTGATTTGCGTGCAGGGCCACACAGGTTTTCGCTTTGGGTGATTTGAGCGCGGCAACAAATTCGGCTGTGACCCTGTGCGGTTCGACGACCGGAATCCGCGTATGCCAGCGGATCCTTTGAACATGGGGAATGCCGGCCAGTGCCTGCGTCAAGGCGGCAACGCGATGGGAGGCCAGCATGAACGGATCGCCCCCGGTCAGAATCACTTCCGCGATTTCGCCACGTTCGCGAATGTAAGCGAGGGCTCGTTCGAGTGCCTGAGGCGTGAGATTGGGTTCATGACCAGGCCCGACCATTTCCCGCCGGAAGCAGAAGCGACAATAAACCGGACAGACATGCACGACTTTCAGGAGCACACGGTCGCGATAGCGGTGCACGATGCCTTCGACCGGTGTGTGCTGCCTGTCGCCGATGGGGTCTCCGTTTTCACTTCGGTTTGTTACAAGCTCGCGGACATCAGGGACATATTGGAGGGCAATCGGGTCGTTCCGTCTTCCCCTGTCGATCATGTCGGCGATGGCTGCCGGAATCGCGATGGCGTATTTCGTGGCCACCGGTTGCAGTGTTCCGGCCTGTTCGGCTGTTACAAGCTGCGCGCTGGCAAGGTCCGCTATTGATCGCAATGTCTTTGCCGTCATGGTGTGCGACCGGCAGGCGGCGTCCACATGACCTGTTCAATGTGCGGGGCTCCGGTTGCCAGCATTACCAGTCGGTCGAAGCCAAGGGCAACGCCGCTGGAGGGTGGCATGTGTTCCAGTGCTGCCAGCAGTTCCTCATCAATCGGGTAGCGCTCGCCGTAGATGCGCTGCTTTTCGTTCATCGCGGTTTCGAACCGGGTCCTCTGTTCGACCGGATCGGTCAGTTCACCAAAGCCGTTAGCCAGTTCCATGCCCAGCACGTAGAGCTCGAATCTTTCTGCAACTCGCGGATCGCCAGGGCTCCTTCTGGCGAGCGCTGCTTCTGCAGAGGGGTATTGGTCGAGGACGAGCGGGGCGTCAAAGCCCAGGTTTGGTTCAACCTTCTCGACAAGGATGCGGCTGAAAATGTCGGACCAAGTGTCTTTGGGGGAAAATGTGATGCCCTGCGTCTGTGCCTGCATGGCGAGATAGGCCCGGTCTGTTCCGGTGTCATCGATCGTTGAAAGCAAGTCAATATTTGCGAAGTGCTGAAAGGCCTCTGCAACGCTCATGCGCTGAGCCTGGGTGCTCGATTTCAATGTCCTGCCCTTGTATTGAAAAGTCGTCTGGCGAGCAGTGTCCGCTGCGATGCGCAGGAAATTCAGGCAATCGGTGATCACGTGCTCGTAGGGTACATTCGTGCGATACCATTCCAGCATCGTGAATTCGGGAACGTTGATGGGTGCCGTTTCCCGATTTCGAAAGACGCGCGCGAAGTCGAAGATTTTCTGTTCTCCGGCGGCCAGCAGCTTCTTGGATGCGAATTCCGGTGAGGTATGCAGATACAGCCTCTGTGACGCGCCGGTGTTGGAAGTCGCTTCGGTTGCAAAAGCGTGCAGATGGGTCTCGTTGCCCGGAGAAACCTGTAGTGCGGCACATTCGACTTCGGTGAAGCCGTCAGATTCGAAATAGCGGCGGATTGCCGCTTTAATGCGGTTCCGGGCGAGCAGGAAGGGCCTGCGGTCGGCATGTCGCTCGGGCGACCACCAGGGCGAAATGGTTACCATGCCGCGCCCGATCGGCGTTCTGCACCTTGGCGCAAGCGCCTGACGCTGCTATCACCGCGCGCAAAATTCGGCCCGACAAGCCCGCCATCAACGCGTGGGCGCGGGTAGCCTTTTTCTTTTGAGGAGTATCGCGTGGTTTCGGTCATAGCCAGCAACGTGCGCAAAGGTAATATCATCGAGAAGAACGGCGAGCTCTTTGTTGTCCTGACGGCCGAAAACTTTCACCCCGGCAAGGGCACGCCGACCACACAGATTGAAATGCGGCGGATCAGGGATGGCGTCAAGGTAAACGAGCGATACAAGACGACTGACAGCCTTGAAAAAGCGTTCGTGGACATGAGGAAGAACAATTATCTCTACAAGGATGGGGATGCCTATGTTTTCATGGACCCCGAGACCTTTGACCAGGTGCATGTGACGACCGACATCCTCGGCGACATGACAGCCTATCTCCAGGAAAACATGGAAGTGACCCTGAGCCTGTTCAACGGCGTTCCGATCTCGATTGAAATACCGTCGCGTGTGGTGCTTGAGATCGTCGACACCGAACCCGTCGTCAAAGGCCAGACTGCGTCGTCTTCGTTCAAGCCTGCCAAACTGTCAAACGGTGTGAAGACTGCGGTCCCGCCGCATATCAACGTGGGCACGCGCGTTGTCGTGAACACTGAAGACGGTTCGTATGTGGAACGGGCGAAGGAATAGTTGCTGTGGATGCGTCTGTCGAAAGCCGGTTTCGCGCTTTCACAGAGAAGCTGAAGGTGCCTGCGATTGCGGCGCCAATGTTCCTCGTCACCGGGCCGCAGCTTGTCATCGCTGCGGCGAAGGCGGGAATGGCGGCAGCTTTTCCGGCGCCGAATGCACGGACACTCGAGGAACTTGAATCCTGGATCCTGCAGATCAAGCAGAGCCTGGGGCCTGCTGATGCGCCTTGGGCGATGAACGTTGTTGCGCACCAGTCTTATGGCCGCATGCAGGATGAGCTTGAACTTATCGCGAGGTATCAGCCGCCAATGGTGATCACTGCGCTGGGCAGTCCCAGGCGCGTGGTTGACGCGGTTCACTCCTATGGCGGTCTCGTCTTCGCGGACGTGATCGCAACAGGATTTGCACGCAAGTGCCTTCAGGCGGGCGTTGATGGGCTGATACTGGTTTGTGCCGGTGCTGGCGGGCATACAGGACAACTAAGTCCCTTCGCCTTTGTCAGTGCCGTTCGGGAGTTCTTCGGCGGGCCGCTGGTCGTGGGTGGCGCCGTCAACAATGGCCGCGCAATCCGGGCTGTTGAAGTGCTTGGTGCCGAGCTGGCGTACGTTGGCACGCCGTTCGTGGCGGCGGTGGAGTCACTCGCGCCTGATGCCTACAAGGACATGCTTGTGGCTTCCACACATGAAGACCTGGTGCAGACAAATGCTGTGACCGGCGTCAGGGCCAACTGGCTTCGCGCCAGCCTTGAGAAGGTTGGGATCGACCCGCTGAAGGTCAGTGAAGAAGGGCCCGTGTTCAGTGACCCGACGGCGGCCTTCAGGCGATGGAAAGACACGTGGTCAGCGGGGCAGGGCGTTGATCTCGTGAGGCGGGTCGAGCCTGCCGCGGATATCGTCGGCAGGCTCGTTGGAGAGTACCGCGCAGTCCTTGCCTGACTATTCCCAGAGCTTCATGCCGATCCAGCCATAGGCGTACATGTATCCCGCGAAGCCCGTTACCACCAGTCCGTTCAGCCACGCGAGGCACCGCACGAAGATGTTGGCGTCTGGTGATCCCATCAGGGCGCGAACGAGCGCCAGCACTCCGAAGCCAGGCACCGCGAGGGTGCTTCCGTACACGATCCAGCCGGGCGTCGATGGCTGACCGACCAGGTTGAGGTCATTTGAGGACAGCAGGAACACCGTGAAACTTGCGAAGACCACGAGTGACAGCATTGCGGCCCAAGGCAACAGTCGAAGCGTGATGCCTCCGCGTTCGGCCAGACGTCCGAGGAATGCGCTTGGGATCCAGATCAGCATGTAGATGGCACTGAGCACCAGGGCCAGCGCAAATGCTATCGCATAGGCGGCCTTTGCGCCGACTTCCCACATTGGAACCTTTCTGGCCGTGTCGATGGTTGCAAAGTATACCTGTCCTTCGGGCGCGCGCATGAACATCAGATTTGGTGCTGCGCGATCCTCCTTCTGGAAAATGCCGTTTCCACGATGGATGCGTCTTGTGCCGTTGAATACCAGCTCACCATTTTCTGCCGTGCCGGTCTGCCAACTCAGGATGTTCTCAATCAACGCAAGCTTTTGCTGGCGGGGCGTGACCGTCTGGTAAAATCCCGCGTAATTCTCGAGGTCTTTTGCCGCCAGTGGCTGCGCGTCGATCCTGAGCGGCGGCAGGTTGCGTTCGAGGTAGTCCTGGATTTCATCGGCCGCGTCGAACAGTTCCTTCTTTCCGAGATTTGCCATCACCACGAAGCCGAAGCCCTGGCCTGGCGCGTACTGGTACTTGGAAACGAACCCGTCAATGCCGCCATCATGGCCGTAAAAGACCGTCTTGTGGCCCGGATAGGCAACGTTTCCGAGACCGTAGCCGTACTTCATTCCAGCACGAGCAGCGTCTGTCGTTTCCGGCCGTTCGATGCGCTCCACTGAAGCCTGCGAAATGTACGTGTGGGCGTCCAGCGTGCCACGCCCCAGCATCAGCAACGGCAATTTCGCGAGGTCCTTTGAGGTCACGTTCAGCGAACCCGAAGGCCGCGCCAGGATTTCCATGAAGGGCTCTTCGACGCCGTCTTCGTTCTTGTAGCTTTTCGCAATGTGGTCGGAGATCTGGGATTCGCGCGTCCAGAACGCGGTTTGCATGCCGAGCGGGCCCATCAGCCGTGACGCCATGAACTCCGGAAATGTCTGCCCGGTGACCTTCTCGATGATGCGGCCAGCTATGACCGGACCTGCATTGCAGTACGAGGCGCGCGTACCGGGCTTCCATCGGCTTTTGTAGGGCCCATAAAGGTCGATCGCCTTTGACAGTGGAATGTCCTTCCCCACAAGGAAGTAGTGGTGGAAGTCAATGTCGTCAAAGCCGGATGTGTGCTCGAGCAGATGCACCAGGCGGACGGGATTGGTGCTCTCCCACTGATTTTCATATTTTAGTTCCGGCATCAGGTCCGAGAGCTTGGCATCCAGGCTGAGCTTGCCTTCCTCAACCAGCATCATGATGGCAATCGAGGTGAAGCTCTTTGAGATGGAGCCGGCGCGGAAAACCGTGTCGGGTGTAACGGGTGTTTTTGTCTTGAGGTCGGCATAGCCATAGCCTTTGGTGAAGGCGATCTGGTTGTTTTCGATGATGGTGACGCTTGCGCCCGGGATTCTTGAATCCACAAAGAGTTTCACCAGTCTCTTGTCGAGTTCCTCGAGCGTGGCCGCGGGCTTTGGCTTGTCTTTCGCGGCATCAGCTGCGTGAGCGCTGAATGTGACTATACAAAGCAACGCAATGGCAAAAGCCTGCAAAAACGCTTTCAAGGAAGCCCCCGATCCAAATGTCTGTGACTGTGAACCTAGTCAGCGCAGGGGAATGTGGAAAGCAAGAGTTGATCAACACGGCGTTACACTGCTTGCAACTCATTCGCCTCGCAGGCGAATTTAACTTTTCTGTTCGCCTGCGATAGAGCATTGTTGCTCAAATTGGCTGGAGTTTCACATGATTGACTATGCAGGCAAGGCAGTTCTGGTGACAGGCGGCGCGTCTGGCATTGGCCTCGCCATGGCGCGGGCTTTTCGTGCCCGTGGCGCGAAGCTTGTGCTGGCCGATATCTCAGCCGAGGGCTTGAAGGAAGTCGCGACTGAATTTGGCAGCGACGCTGTGACCAAACACTGCGACCTGGCGGACGCCAATGCGCCGCAAGATCTGATTGCGGAAGCGTTCCGAGCATTTGGCCGGCTTGATGTTGTCTGTTCGAATGCGGGTATCGGACACAACAAGAAAATCCTGAAGGAGCCCATTGGCGATGCCGTCAACAGGCTCTTCAACATCAACCTGTTTGCGGGTCTGCGCATTGCGCAGGCTTTTCACGCGTTGTTGGTCAGTGAAGGCAGGCAGGGGCATTTGTTGCTGACAGGCTCTGAAAACTCACTCAGCGTGCCGTCGGCGGTTCGCGGGAGCGGGCTTGGCATGTACGCTGCGACCAAGCATGGGTTGCTGATTGCTGCCGAATGGCTGCGTGACGAAATCGCAGGTGGGCCACTCTCGGTCCACGTACTGATGCCCGGCGCCGTATATACTCCACTGATCGCACGGGTGCTGCCGGATCCTTCAAAGGCGCCGCCTTCCCTCGACCTCATCATGCCGGAACGGTGCGCCGAGATTGCATTGAGGGGTCTCGATCTGGGCCTTTTTTACATACCCACGCAAAAACATCTGGCGCAGGACATGGCCGCCCGCACGAAAGGCGTAACCGACGCGCTGAAAGCGCTAGGCGTGACCTGATCGGAAACCGGAAGTTCCTTGCAGATCAGCTTTCGGCGACGAAGCCTTTCCACGTCTTCATGTAATTCAGGAATGCCGGGCTGAGGCCCTCTTTCACGAGGTGAGCTTCGCTGACGGGCAATGGAACGGGAGTGAAACTGGCGTCGTTTTCAACACGCCTGGGAAAGTCGTGGTGAAGAATGGCCCCGCGACCGATGAGCACGAAATCGGCGCCGGCATCGAGTACCGCACGGGCGCCGACGGCGGTTGTGACCTTACCCGCGGCGCCAAGCCTCACGTTGCCGCGGTCAAGCTTCACGAAATGGTCGAGGAGCGAACGACCCTTGTGTTCGGCTTCTTCAGGTTCCTTGAACACATCCCAGAGCGACATGTCGATGTAGTCGACGTCACCTTCCGACATCAGGCGCTGAGCAAGCTGCTTGATTTCTGCAAGTTTCACGCCGAATCGTTCGGGGGACAGTCTGATGCCGAGGTTGAAATCCGGCCGGCAGCGTTGGCGGATGCCCTGGATAATGTCAAAAATGATGCGGGTTCGGTTTTCCAGGCTACCGCCGTAACGATCTGTTCGCTTGTTGGTATCGGCACTGATGAACTGGCACAGGACGTAGCCGTGTGCGCCGTGCAACTCGACACCGTCAAAGCCGCTGCGTTCGGCACGCACGGCAGCGGCAATAAAGTCTTCAGCCAGCTGTTCGACTTCTTCAAGTGAGAGTCCGCGTGCGCCAGTTTCCTCGTTTTCGGACGGACATACGGGTTTGGTGCCGATGAATGCCGGTGGAGAACGCATGCCAGCGTGATGGAGCTGTACGACCGCGAAGCTGCGTTCCTTCCGGATGGAGGCTGCCAGCCTTGTAAGTCCCTGGATGTGCCTGTCGGCGAAGATTCCGAGTTGTCCGGGGAAGCCCAGGCCCTGCTCCTGGACGTGTGAAGCGCAGGTCATTGTCAGACCGAATCCACCTTGGGCGCGCATGGTCAGCCAGTGAAATTCCTCGTCTGAAAGCGTGCCGTCCGTGTGGCTTTGAAGATTGGTAAGCGGCGCCAGCACGAAACGGTTTTTCAGGGCGTGGCCGTGCTTGAAACTCATCGGGTCGAAGAGACTTGTCATGGACTTGTGCTCGCGGTTGCAATGGCGTGATTTGCAGAGCTAATCCGAAGCGCCGGGGCTTATCAAGGACGGGATGGCTTCTGCCATTGCATGACACAGAACCAGGGCACACGAACATAGTCACGCGCGCGGTCAACCGGTGCGTCGGGCGTGGGAAGGGGTTCGGAAAAATGTGTCAATCCAAGGCCTGATTGCAGAAACAGCTGCATGTAAGTGCTGAGCGGGCGGTGATGGTTGACGATACGGATCCCGCGCCATTGCTCCCACACGGCGCGTTCCTCCATATAGCGATCCAAGGCGAAGTATTTTTTGTTGCCGGACATGCTCTTGATCCAGCCATGTTCAAATCCTGCGGTGTTGAAGGCGTTGATGTGAGCAATCAGCAAACGTCCGCCCGGTTTGAGTACCCGCACCATTTCGAGGATTGCCGCGCCGATGTCAGGAATATCAATCAGCGAAAGGTACGACACCACCAGGTCGTATGTGGCGTTGGCGACTGGCAAATTTTCTGCTTCTGCCAGCACGTACGTGCCCAGGGGATCGAGTTCGCGTGACCGCGCAACAAGGGTTGGGGTTGGGTCAATTCCGGTTGCTGAAATGCCGTGCTGCTTCAGCATCCTGCAGAATCGACCTTCACCGCAACCGATGTCGATTGCCGATTGGGCCGCAGAGTTGAGTGCCAGCGGAAGCATGACCGGGTCCAGCACGAACTGGCGGCCGAAGTCGCCACGATCCCCGAGGCTGTCAATCCATGCCTGTGCGGAGGCTTCCCAACCATTTGTCATCTGACAAGCGTTGGCCGGGATGGTGTGCAAGCGAAAGTCCAGATGGGACCATTCCATTCCTGGCCTGAATGCTCAACAAGTCTCAGATCGCGCGCGACGGGTGTGGACCGAATGGCTTTCGGCCAGAATGCCTTTGCAGCCTCGTTCGCGTTGATGATCGCGACTTCCCATCGTCCTGGATGGTCGTCCAGGATCTTGTGGAACACCTCCGATGCCAGCCCCTGTCGTCGATATTTTCGCGCGACGAAGAACTCCGCCATGTTGCGATCAATCGTGTTTCCGGCATGGGACTTCGTATTGACGAGTGCAAAGCCCGCGGGAGACTGGTTGACGTAAACCAGATATGCCCAGTGCAGTGGGTCGTTCCAGTATGGCGAGAATTGCGGGGTCAGATCGAATTTGCCCTGCGGATTGAGCGAAAGCCTGCCCGACGTCGCGTCTTCAAACTCGGAAAAGTCGTAGACATAAAACTGGAACATGGACTCCAGCAGGTCCTTGTCGGCCCGGGTGGCCGTCCTCAGCTCGTAGTCCGACGGTGATGATGAAAGCTCAGTCATACATGACCTGTGGTGTGCGGCGGTGTGTTCATACCGGCTGGGGACGCGGCTCGTCAGACTATGCCGCGAATCCCATTCGTGGATGAAGAGTGGAATCCCGGGAGCCTGTCATAAACAATACGTGGCGAAGTCAAATTTCCGAAGCACGCCGGGGCTTTTGTGCGATCCTTTCGCATCGGACGGACAAAAAATGAGAAAAGTGGCTCTTACCAGCCAATTCGGCATGCGCTAAGTTGCGCCGACTGAATTCGCGGAGTTGTATATGAAGAGATTGCTCATTGGTGCCGGTGCCGCATTGCTGGCTGCCGCGGTCGTTGTCGGCGTTGTCTTCTTCTCTCCCAACTCCGGACCAGCGAAGCCGGTTGTGGGGCCGACAGAGGCTTCGGCGCTTGATGATCCCTTTGGCGAATTGCGAGACCGCAAGAACGTCGGAGAGCAGCACTATATGATGGGTCGCTATCCTGAAGCCATACAATACTGGACTGATGCGGCAGCCAAGGGCGACGCCTATGCTGCGCACCGGCTGGGTGTGGAATACATGGACGGCAAACCTGGCGTGGTTCAGCGCGACTATGCGAAAGCCCGCGCCTATCATTTGCAGGCAGCCAAGCAAGGCTACTCGTTGTCCATGTTTGACCTGGGATCGATGAACGAATTTGGGTACGGAGTCGACAAGAACCTTGTGGAAGCGGCCAAGTGGTACGGCCATTCAGCCCAGTATGGTCTCGCGCAAGGTCAGTACAATTTTGCCACGATGCTGGAATCGGGCGATGGCGTGAACAAGGACGAGATTGAGGCACTGAAGTATTACCTTCTGGCGGCGCGGGGCGGTTTTGCCGGTGTTCCTTTCAATTCTCGCAACAATTCAATTGATCAATCCCAATCGACGCCTGCGGAAGTACTGCGCGGCCGCCTGTCCAAGGAACAGTCGGATGAGGCTCGCAAGAGGGCAGACCAATTTGTTGCCACTACGGGTCCGCTAAGCGCTGAATGACAAGCTGGACAAACTGGTCGGGGCTGGTTCGCTGCGAACCAAAGGTTATCGCGCAACCCGCAAATGAGATTGAGCTGGCTGATGCGATTCGGTCTGCATCGAGCACCGTTCGCTGCACGGGTTCCGGTCACTCGTTCACAGAGCTCTGTCAATCCGATGATACGCTGATTTCACTCGACGCCATGCAAGGGGTGGTGTCAGTCAATGCTTCCGCCCAAACGGCTACTCTCAAGGCCGGCACCAAGGTCCATGCGATCGGGAGGACGCTGCATGATGCAGGATTTGGCCTCTGCAATCAGGGCGACATAGATCGTCAGTCGATTGCTGGCGCCGTCAGCACCGGAACGCACGGCACAGGTCCGTCTCTTGGAAGCCTGTCGTCAATGGTTGCGGGTTTCCGCCTCGTAACCGCATCGGGTGAAGCACTGGAATGTTCGCCGAAATCGAACACAGAGATCTGGGAAGCTGGCCGGGTTTCGTTTGGAACCCTTGGCGTGATGAGCGAAATCACGATGCAGGTGAGACCAGCCTACAAGCTCAGGGAAGAAAACTGGCTTCTGCGGGCCGAGGATTGCTGGCGTGACATGGCGCGGTTGCGGGACCAGCATCGACACTTCGAGTTTTTCTGGTTTCCGCTCGCGGATGCAGTGGTGGCGAAGTCCCTGGACGAAACGACGGAGGTCGTTGCGCCGCCGCTCAGTAGCGAGCAGATGTTTGCACGGGGTGAGCGCGTGACATCTGACCAGAGGATTTTTGAATTCGGATGTCAGTTGGCCAGGCTCGTTCCTGGCCTGTCTGGGCCATTGCAGCGCGTGTTCACCAGAGCCGCTGCAGCAGGTGGTTCGCGGTGCCGCTGGAGCCATGAAATATTCCCGAGCCCGCGCACGGTGCGCTTCAACGAAATGGAGTACTCGGTCCCGGCTGCCAACGGTGTTGACTGCATTCGCGAAGTTGCAGAGGTCGTCAGAAGCCGCAAGATTGCTGGTGTTTTCCCGATCGAATTCCGGTTCGTGAAAGCCGACGACATCTGGTTGTCTCCGTTTTACAAGCGAGATGCGGTCACCATTTCTGTGCACCAGTACCACAAGCAAAGTCACGACCCGCTGTTTCAGGCCGTCGAACCTGTCTTTCGACGGTATGGTGGTCGCCCGCATTGGGGCAAGCTGCACACGCTGAAGCAGGACGAACTCTCAAAGCTTTACCCGCAATGGCACGCCTTTCAGGCGGTGCGGCGTCGCCTTGATCCCGACACAAAGTTCCTGAACTCTTACCTCAGAACGATGTTGGGAGTGGGAGATGGCAAGGCCGCCTAAGCGCAGGACGCCTCGACGCAAGACGCTCGCCGTCAATACGCTGGCGATGCCAACCGTGCTGTTTGGGTGCCTTTTTGCCATCGTGGCCGACAACACGGCGGCAGCAGCGGTGGTGGGTGCCCTGCTGGGATTTGTGATTGGTTTGGGAATTCTGGCGTTCCCGGATCTGGATCGGGGCGGACCTGCCGATCACGACGATTTTTTACACTAGGTCGGGATCAGCTTTCGATGTGGGCGATCACGTCGCCTTCTGTCACCGTGTCTCCCTCAGCCACCACGATGTCGACCACCGTGCAGTTCACCGGCGCCGGAACCGGTATTTCCATCTTCATGCTTTCGAGAATGATGATCGGATCGTCCTCGCTGAGCTTTTGTCCGGCAACTGATGTGACCTTCCAGACCTTGCCGGTGATTTCTGTTTTAACGGTACTGCGGGACATGGTTCCTCAGGGGTTGATCTAGAATGCTGGCGGCCAATCGGACAGCTTGTGCAGCCCCACGCCATTCGTCAGGCGGCGGGACAGAATTTCAAGCATGCTTGCAAGGTAGTTGCGTGTATCGTTCGGGTCTATGACCATTTGTGCCATGAACGGTGCGGCGAGTTCGTAGGCCGTTGTTCCTGACGATACCTGCCTGAGCAAATCTTCATAGCGGGCGGGGTCTTCGCCGGGCTTGACGGAATGGACTACGTTTACAGCGACGGCGGGATCCATGAACGATATATCTCCGCTGAACCATGTGGCGGTGGCATCGGACCGTCCGCCACCCATGTTCAGGTATGCCTGGCCGTACGACTTGCGCAGAACCAGAGCGATCTTTGGTACGCTCGACAGTTCGAGAGCCGACATGAAGTTCATGATCTTGCCGGGCAAGCGGCGTTTCTCGCTTTCTGCCCCCACCAGAAATCCGGGTGTGTCAGCCAGGAAAATCAGCGGGATGTTGAAGCTGTCGCATAGGACAATGAAGCTTGTGATCTTGTCGCACGCGTCCGGGTCCAACGCTCCGCCCTTGAACATGGGGTTCGATGCCACGATGCCGACACTGCGTCCGTGAAGGCGCGCCAGCGCCGTCACGGCGACTTTTGCAAACCTTTCCTTGATCGGAAAATATGAGTCCCGGTCAATGATTGCCTTGATCACAGTCCGGATGTCGTAAACCTTCACCCTGCTTTCAGGCACCAGTTCGTCAAGCGTTCGGGAATTCCCGGCCTCCTGGAAGTTGCTCAGAATGGCAGGTGCCATCCGCGCATGATCGGGCAGGTAACTCAGGAAAGCCTTGATCTGCGTGATCGCCTCCTCGTCGGTTTCGACGATTGCGTCGACAAACCCGGTGCTTTCGCTATGCAGACGCCACCCACCCAGAGCTTCAGGGTCGCTGTCTTCCGCTATGGCGACTGAAGTGACATTTGAGCTCGAGACGGCGAGAACAGCACCTTTGCGCATCACAACAAAATCAGAATTGATGCAGGTGAACGCGCCACCTCCATAGGTCAATCCCAACACGGCAGAGGCCCAGGGCGTTTCGCGCGTATGGGTGTAGCGCGCGCCTTCGCCTGCGCGACCAATGCCTGCGGCACCCATGATGTCAGGAATTCTTCCGCCCGCACATTCCATGAGATTGACCAAAGGCATGCCATTTTTGCGGCAGGTCTCACGGATGTAGTATTGTTTCTTGCCGTGGATCTCGGCGGACGAGGAACCCAACGTCGTGAAGTCGGCTGCATTCACGCCTATGAGCCGCTTCGCGATCTTGCCGAATCCGGAAACGACGCCGTCGCCCGGAGACTTGTCTCGCATTTCCTGTTTGATCGATGTGGCCAGCAAGCCGGTCTCCACAAAAGTGCCGTCGTCGACCAGAAGTGCAACGCGTTCGCGCGCGTTCAAAATCCCTGCGGCCCTGCGCTCGGCGAGGCGCTTCGGCGAACCCATTTGCCTCGCTTTTTCTGACCGCTGCTGAAACTCGGTTCGCCCCTTGTCAAACGGCATTCAGTTGCCTGCCTTCCTGAAAAAACATGAACGCTCACCAGTATGACAGGCTGGACCAGTCTGTTCGACGGAAAGAAGCAATGCGTCTCCATCGCAGTCGATCCAGGCGCCGACAAGCTGTTGAACATGACCGGAAGTTTCGCCTTTGCGCCAAAGGCTCCGGCGTGACCTGGACCAGTACGTGACCTGGCCGGTTTCGAGCGTGAGGTTCAGTGCTTCTCGGTTCATCCAGGCAAGCATCAGCACTTTGCCATCTTTGGCATCCTGCGCGATCGCAGGGACGAGTCCGCTGGCGTCGTACTTCACGTTTTGCAGGAAATCCGCTCGGGACATTTCAGTTGTCATGCTGCCGCTCCCAGCCTCGAGAACCCTGCTTCCAGATCCGCAATCAGATCGCCGACGTCCTCCAGACCTGCGTGGATGCGAAGAAGCGGTCCGGATGAGATGGAAGGTTTTGTGGTTCGGGTCGGATGTGCCGTCACGATAAGACTTTCATAACCGCCCCAAGACCAACCCATGCCAAAGAGTTCGAGATGGTTGAGCATGGCGGACAGGGCGGCCTTTGCACATGGTTTCAATTCAACGCCGAATAGTCCCGACGCGCCCCTGAAATCGCGCTTCCAGATTTCGTGGCCAGGGTCATGGCTCAGGGCAGGATGAAGTACACGCGACACCTCGCTGCGCGAGTTCAGCCAGTTTGCAATTTCCAGAGCCGTCACTTCATGCTGCCGCAGCCGAACGCTCAGTGTTCGAAGTCCCCGTTGCGCGAGATAGATGTCATCCGGTCCGGCGCAAAGCCCAAGATTGCCGTGCGTGTCTTTCACCTGCTTGAAGAATTTGGAATTGGCGGTCACCGTTCCCATCATCGCGTCCGAGTGACCGACAATGTATTTGGTGGCTGCCATTACCGAAATGTCGGCGCCGTGCCCGAGAGCGTCATAAAGGATGGGCGTCGACCAGGTGTTGTCCAGAATGACCGCCATGTTGTTGGCGTGTGCGCATTCGGCAATCGCGGGAATATCCTGGATTTCAAACGTGAGCGAGCCGGGACTCTCCGTGAAGATTGCCTTGGTGTTCGGGCGGAACAATTGTTCGATGCCTGCGCCAATGGTGGGATCGAAATAGGTCGTGGTTACGCCGAAGCGCGCGAGGGTCTTGTCGCAGAAGATGCGTGTCGGGCCATAGACCGAATCCGTGACCAGCAGGTGATCACCCGACGAAACAGCACTCAGGATGGCCAGCGTGCAGGCCTGAAGGCCTGATGGACAGAGCACTGTTCCAGCTCCGCCCTCCAGCTCGCAAATGGCGGTCTCCAGTGCTTCGATGGTTGGAGTGAGGCGGCGACCGTAGGTGTACGGTTGTCCCCGGCTTTCGAGGTCCTCGATGGTCCGGTGCAAAAGGGTGGACGCATGATACACTGGCGGATTGACCGCGCCGTTATGACTAAACGGAGACCGGCCAGCGGTGACAACCGTCGTTGCCGGCTGTTTTGGGCTGTTTCCAGGTTTGGACATGTAGCCGGGGTTTCCTTTATGTAATATCCAGAATGGTCAGGGTGCCGCATTTGCGAGCCTCTCTGCAATGCTGATTGAAAGGTTGACGCATGCGTTTTCTGTTGAAGCCGATTTTGGCCGTCGCCCTGGCGCTGTCTGCCGGAGCGGCACCGGCTTGGGCCGCCTCGTCCCCGACGCTCGAGCGTATCAAGAAGAACGGTTTTTTGCGCTGCGGGGTCAATGAGGGGCTTCCGGGCTTTGCCAATCCAGACAACAAGGGCAACTGGACGGGCTTTGACGTCGACTTTTGTCGTGCCCTTGCGGCGGTGATCTTCAATGATCCGGCCAAGGTCCGGTTTACACCGACGTCGGCCAAAGTCCGCTTTACCACACTGCAGTCTGGCGAAGTTGACTTGCTGTCACGCAACACGACCTGGTCGATGAGCCGAGACGTGCAGCTCGGTCTCGAGTTTATTGGTGTGACCTATTATGACGGGCAGGGGTTCCTCGTGCCAAGGAAACTCAAGGTGGCCAGCGCCAAGCAGTTGAACGGTGCCACGGTCTGTACCAATACCGGCACCACGACGGAACTGAATCTCGCGGACTATTTCCGGGCGAACAACCTGAAATACAAGGTGATTGCCTTTGAAAAGAATGCCGAAGTTCTGGCGGCTTACGATGCCGGCCGTTGCGATGTCTACACCACTGATGCATCGGGATTGTATGCCGAGCGACTGAAGCTGAAGGCGCCCGATGATCACATCATTCTTCCGGAGATCATATCCAAAGAGCCGCTGGGGCCGGCAGTCAACCATGGTGATCAGCAGTGGGGTGACATTGTACGTTGGACGCTTTTTGCGCTGGTAAACGCCGAGGAACTTGGCGTGACCTCCAAAAACGTGGACCAGATGGTGAAGTCACAAAATCCGGAGATCAGGCGGCTGCTGGGCGCAGAGGGAGCCTTTGGCACCAGCCTCGGCCTCAGCAATGACTGGGTGGTGAGGGCGGTAAAGAAGGTCGGGAACTACGGCGAAATTTTTGAGCGGAATGTGGGGCTGGGCTCGCCACTGAAAATCAAGCGCGGATTGAACGCGCTCTGGAGCAAGGGCGGCATACTGTACGCGCCTCCTGTCCGCTAACGTCGCAGGCTACCGATTGGACTGAATAAAAGTGCGGAACCTGAGATCCATCACATATCAGGCGGTCCTCGCCGGGGTCGTGCTATTTGTTGTTGTCGGCATGGCGTGGAACGCATCGAACGCGCTTGAGCGCCAGCACATCGCGTCTGGCTTTGACTTCCTGAACATCACCGCTGGATTCGACATCGTCCAGTCGCTGATACGCTTTGACGAGACATCGACTTACGCGCGCGTGCTTCTGGTTGGCGTGCTCAATACGTTGCTTGTTGCCATCGTCGGGATCGTCATTGCGACCGGGGTGGGACTTGTCATTGGCATTGGACAACTGTCGTCCAACTGGCTGATTGCGCGGATTTGTCGGGTTTACGTGGAGACCCTTAGAAACATCCCGCTGCTGCTGCAGTTGTTCTTCTGGTATTTCGCTGTGCTTCGGGCATTGCCTGGACCCAGAGACAGCTGGTCAGTTCTTGATGTTGTGTTTCTGAACAACCGCGGACTCTACGTGCCCCGCCCGTCCGCCGAAGCAGGCTTTGAATATGTCGTGTTCGCATTTCTGGCGGGTGTCCTCGGCAGCGTGTTTGTGTGGTGGAGGCAAGCGAAGGTGCGTGAACAGGCTGGTCACGCCGCGCCAGCGGGGATGATTGTCGCCGCGCTGCTGGTCCTGCCAGCGCTCGTCGCAGGCGCGTTCTTGGACTTTCCCCTTCGCCTGACCAGCCCAGTTCTGCAGGGCTTCAATTTTGAAGGTGGCGTGGTCGTGTTGCCAGAGTTCATGGCCCTTGTCGTGGCGCTGTCTACATATACTGCGAGTTACATCGGGGAAATTGTTCGCGGCGCCATTCAGGGTGTTGCGAAAGGGCAGCTGGAGGCTTCGCAAGCGCTGGGTCTCAAGCGTGGCCAGACGCTGCGCCTGGTTCTGATCCCGCAGGCCATGCGGCAAGTCATTCCTCCGTTGACGAGCCAGTATCTGAATCTCACGAAAAACTCCTCTCTGGCGGTTGCGATTGCCTATCCAGATCTTGTGTCGGTTTTTGCGGGGACAACGCTCAATCAAACCGGGCAGGCGATCGAGATCATTGCGATTACAATGGGCGTCTATCTGACGTTCAGTCTTGTCACAAGCGCGCTGATGAATGTTTATAACTCGCGCATCGCGCTCACTGAGCGGTAGATCCATGGGTGCTTCGAGAAAACCGCCACAGCGCGACCTGCCCGGTCCGATCGAATGGATGCGATCCAATCTGTTCTCGTCGGTTCTGAACTCGGCGCTGACGCTGGTCGCGATCCTTGTCGTCTATCAGACCGTGGTGCCGTTCATTGAATGGACCGTTTTTGATGCAGCCTGGAGCGGTAGCACGCGAGACGCCTGCCTGTCGCATGAGGACGGCGCATGTTGGCCATTCATTTACGCCCGCCTCGGTCAAATTGTGTACGGCTTTTACGACGACAACCAGCGCTGGCGTGTCGACATCGTCTTCATCATGCTTGGAACGGGTCTGGCCTGGTTGGTGTTGCCAATGACGGGTGCAAAGGGACGCGTTGGAATCCTCATGCTGACCGTGTTTCCCGTGCTGTCGTTTGTGCTGCTTGTTGGAGGATGGGGGCTGCCTCAGGTTCCGATCGAGAAGTGGGGCGGATTGCTCATTACGCTTGTGGTGGCGGTTACCGGTATCGTCGCCTCGCTCCCCATCGGGGTGCTGCTGGCGCTGGGCCGACGGTCTGCGCTACCGGTTGTCCGGAGCCTGTCCGTTGCATTCATAGAGCTGTGGCGTGGTGTTCCTCTGATCACGGTCCTCTTCATGGCGGCCAACATGCTGCCGCTCTTCATGCCGGCAGGGGTTTCGATCAACAAACTGCTGAGCGCACTGATTGCCGTTGCACTGTTTTCTTCGGCCTACATGGCTGAAGTTGTGCGAGGTGGCCTTCAGGCCGTGGACAAGGGTCAGTACGAAGCGGCTGCCGCCCTTGGTCTTGGCTATTGGCGTGCCATGGCCTTCGTGATCCTGCCGCAGGCGCTGCGACTGTCGTTGCCCAACATCGTCGGCAACTTCATCGGCCTGCTCAAGGATACATCGCTGGTCTCGATCATTGGCTTCTTTGACCTTCTGGGCATCGTCCAGTCGGGCAATGCCGATGCCGAATGGGCGACACCGAACACGGCAATGACCGGATACGTTTTTGCTGGCGCCTTGTTCTGGATCATGTGTTTTAGCATGTCCCGATACTCGAAATACCTTGAGGGCAATCTGCAGTCGGGAGAGCGCCGGTGAGTGTGACAGCAAATGCAAGCGTCGCCGTTGAAATCACAGGCCTTAACAAGTGGTTCAAGGCATTCCACGTTCTGCGTGATATCAACCTGACAGTCGGGCAGGGTGAAAGGCTGGTGATTTGCGGGCCTTCGGGATCGGGCAAGTCGACGCTTATACGCTGCATCAATCGTCTGGAGCGACATGAAGAGGGTCGGATCCTGGTCGAGGGCGCCGAACTGACTGACGACCCGGGCAAAATCGATGCTGTCCGCGCGAATGTGGGGATGGTGTTTCAGCAGTTCAATCTGTTTCCGCACCTGTCGGTGCTTGAAAACTGCACGCTTGCCCCGCAATGGGTCAAGAAAATGCCCAAGAAGGATGCCGAAGCGCTCGCAATGCAGTATCTTGAGCGGGTGAAGATTCCCGAACAGGCTCGAAAATTTCCCGGTCAGTTGTCTGGTGGGCAGCAGCAACGCGTCGCCATCGCGCGAGCGCTGACAATGCAGCCGGGCATCATGCTATTCGACGAGCCCACCAGCGCCCTTGATCCGGAGATGATCAAGGAGGTGCTCGAGACCATGGTTGAACTGGCAGACACCGGGATGACCATGCTGGTTGTGACCCACGAAATGGGATTTGCCAAAACGGTCGCCAACCGCATCGTGTTCATGGATGCTGGCGAGATTGTCGAAATCGCCGCGCCAGACGTTTTCTTCACAAACCCGAAGAGTGCAAGAACGAAGGAATTCCTGGGGCAGATTCTCAGGTAAATCGTCTTGCCTGCCCGGATTGTTGTATCCTTGGCGGCAATTGAGGAAGGGAATCAGCATGGGCAAGTTATGTGGCGCGGTTTTGGTTTCACTGATTGCGGTTGCTGGTCTGGCTGGCGCTGCAGCTGCAAAGGACGTGTCCGTTTTGTGGAGCGGACAGATGCGGCAGATTGAAGTAACCGCTGAGAAAACCTATCCGATCACGTTGCGCTTCAAGGGGGTAACGGGCTTTAGCGACTATCCGGAACTCTCCTGCGGTGGCACCTGGAAGCGCATCAGCCAAGCGCCCGGTGGCTACTCAATTTATCACGAGACTATTACGCGTGGCAGAGAAGAGCACGATGGCAGGGGTGGATGTCTCGATGGCATTGTCGTGATGTCGAAGAAGGGCAACCAGATTGTTCTGGGCTGGTTTGCGGCGCTGGATGGCGAGCCAATGCTGGCGTCGGCAACGCTGCGCCAGCAACTTTCAAAATAGAAGGTCAGTCGATCGGCACGATCGACGTACGTTCCTGCGCGTATGGAGCAAACCCCAGTTGCTGGTAGAGCGGCAATGCGCGGGGGTGATCCAGTGTGTTTGTATGAACCCATAGGCGGTCAATCTGCCTGGACCACGCAGTATCGATGGCCGCGGACAAGAGGTACTGGCCCAGTCCACGGCCGATGAAATCGGGGACCAGACCAAAATAAGCCAGTTCCGCTACGGGCTGTTTCCTGAAATCGAGCTCGAAATAGCCGGCTGGAGCGCCGTCGCAATACAGTACGTAAATCTCGACGTTGTCGTCCTGCACTATCGCCGATAGCCGGTCATCCGACATGCGACGCCTCTCAACCCAGGTGTGGCGCCTGCCAACGGTTTCATAAAGGTAGCGGTAGAAGTGTGTGGACGGGCGCCGGGTCCTGAGCAGCATCACCCTGCCATTGTCGTGGCCATGCGGTAGCATTGTGCGAAGGCTGGCGGGACGTGCCAGCATCTCGAGTTTGGTGATGGTGATGTCGATCGAGGGCTTGTTCATTTTTCCAGGGGCAAATCGTGGCGGGCGCCCCATTCGACCCACGAGCCGTCATACAGCGCTCCGTCCGGTGCGCCGATCGATCTGAGCGCCAATAGTATTACCGCCGCTGTAATGCCGGAGCCGCAACTCGCGGTTATTGGTTGCCTGGTGTCGATGCCCGCATCTGCAAAGGCAACGGCAAGTTCAGCGGGCGGGCGCATCGTGCCGTCGGCTTTCAGCAGCTTGGCGTAGTGGAGACTTTTTGATCCCGGAATGTGCCCGCCGCGAACGCCTGGTCGCGTCTCGGGTTCAATCGCCTTGAAACGAGCTTCAGACCTGGCATCGACAATCTGCTCGCGTCTTGTCTGCAGATTGGACACCACGTCCGCATTCGAACGCACAATCAGGTGATTGGGACGTGGTGTAAAATGACGTTCGCGGTGGACTGGCGCCATGTCCTCTGTCGGACGCCTTTCGAGCACCCACTTTGGAAAGCCGCCATCCAGAACGAAGACGTCTTCATGACCCATGACGCGGAAGTGCCACCAGACGCGTGCGGCGGAAAAGATTCCTGCACAATCGTACACGACTATGCGATGCCCATCTCCCAGACCAAGTTTTTTCACGCGGCTTGCGAATTTTTCCGGCGGTGGGATCATGTGGGGATAGGCGGCGTTCTCGTCAGAAATTTCATCGACGTCGAAGAACACTGCGCCAGGGATATGCGCAGCCCTGTATTCGGCGCGGGGATCACGGGCAGCGGCGGGCAGATACCAGGATGCGTCAACAATTCTGATGTCTGGCGCTGCGAGGTGTCTTGTGAGCCATTCGGTGGTGACGAGCGGGTTGGTGGTCATTTGGTTTCGAGCCATTCTGGTACTTCCAGCCCCTTCGAGCGGAGGAAATCCGGATTGTAAAGCCGCGACGCGTATCTGGTGCCGTAGTCGCAAAGAATGGTCACTATCATATGACCACGCCCCAAATCCTTCGCCAGCCTGTATGCGCCGGCAATGTTCATGGCGCTTGAGGTGCCAAGGCACAGGCCTTCTTCGCGCAGTAGCGAGAAGCAGTACGGCACAGCCTCGGTGTCAGGGATCTGGTAGGCCACGTCCGGCTTGAATCCCTCGAGGTTTGCCGTGACACGGCCCTGCCCAATGCCTTCGGTGATGGACGAGCCCTCAGACTTTAATTCCCCATGCTTGTAGAAGTTGTAGAGTGCTGCGCCCTGCGGATCGGCCAGCACAATCCTGACGTCAGCGTTGCGCTGGCGCAGGGCAATGGCTGTGCCAGCCAGCGTGCCGCCTGTTCCCACAGCGCTGACAAAAGCTGAAACCTTGCCATCGGTCTGGTTCCAGATTTCGGGACCCGTGGTTTCGATGTGAACCTGGCGATTGGCAACGTTGTCGAACTGGTTGGCCCAGATGGCGCCGTTCGGGCGCTTCGAGTTCAGGTCTTCCGCCAGCCGGCCAGAATATTTTACATAGTTGTTGTCGTCCTTGTAGGGGACTGCCGGGACTTCGATGAGTTCCGCTCCTAGCTGGCGCAGCGTGTCTTTCTTTTCCTGGCTCTGCGTGTTGGGGATCACGATGACCGTTCGATAGCCAAGCGCATTGCCGACGATTGTCAGCCCGATTCCCGTGTTGCCTGCGGTGCCTTCAACGATCGTTCCACCCGGACGGAGCAGGCCTTTGCGTTCGGCATCGCGTATGATCCCCAGCGCCGCGCGGTCCTTGACGGACTGCCCCGGGTTCATGAATTCGGCCTTGCCGAGGATTTCGCATCCGGTCTCATCCGAAATGCGATTGAGGCGTATCAGGGGCGTATTTCCGATCGCGTCGACAACGCTTTTCTTCACTTGCATCTGGCATTCCGGTTATGGAGCGCAAAACTTGTAACCCTGTCCGCGGCGCGCTTCAAGTCAGCGAAGGCTGTGGTGCTATTTGAAAGTTTCCAGCGCGCTATTTGCAGCCTTTTGCCAAGCCAGCGCCTGGCGTTCGGCAGCCAAGGATTGAGCTTGCAAGAGGAACTCGCGTCCCTCGTTCCGCCTGCCCATCCTGATTTGCAGTACGCCGCGCATCCGAAGAAGGTCGGGCTCGGAAAATCGCTCGGATGTTTCGGAAATGATCGAGGCAGCTTCCTCCGTGAACTCTGTCGCCACATCGAGCATGTTTTGCGCGGCGAGTTGGTCGGCAGCCTTCAGTGCCAAAGTGGATGAGAACAAGCCCGCATTTCTCGCGGACAGTGCGCCTCTGGCGGTCTTCAAGTCTGCAACAGTTTCGGGTTGTGAATATGCGAGTCGCGTGATCGCCTCGAATTGGCGGGCGAAGTCATGCCAAAGCTCCATCCGATGCTCGGACGTAAATTCTTTCATTTCATTGATGAGGCTGAAGCGCTCTGGACGATTTGAAATCAAAGCCAGCAGCGTTGCGTGCATGTAGGCGTAACCCAGCGAGTTCACGTGTCCGGTGGCTTTGGCGAGCGAGATGGATTCTGCGGCCGTCTCCCACGCCTGTTCGTCTCTTCCCAGGACCCACAGGTTCAGGGCGTAATACGAGTTGAAACTTACGGACTGATCCTGTCCCGTCACTTTTACAAATTCCCGATCCCTGGCGACGTCTCTGAACTGGAGTGCGGTCTGGTGGTGCTTCAGGCTTTCGACGCAGTCGCCTGACATCAGTGCTGTAATAGCCAGCGCACGCGTACCCATCATTCGATGGCTGGAAGTACCTACAGTTTCCCCTGCGGCGTGAAGGTGACCCGCGCTCTCCCTGGCAAGTGAGATTTTGCTGGATACGTGGTGTCCGCACCAGAGGCCGTACCAGGTTACAAAGGACAGGTCGGGTCGGCGCACCTTCTCATTCCGCGACAATGACTTTTGAAAGATTGCAGCAGTATCCGGGTGGCTGTGCCCCTTGGCTGCAATCGAAGCGAGGCCAAGTGCGGTCCGGAGCTCGAGTTCAAGTTCCGGCTTGCCAGATTGCTCACCCGCCAGAGAGGCCGCGTTTGCGTAGTGGCTCACTGCCTCGTGGTACGCTGGACGCGACATCGCCATGTCTCCTGCCATGCGCCAGTATTCAATCGCCTTGTCGGTCAGGCTTGCAGACTGGGCATGGAAAGCTAAAACGTCGAATGCCTTGTTGTCGGCGGATTCCAGTGTCGATAGAAGCCGGGCATGCAGCGCTTGTCTTCTTGCCTTCAGCAGGCTCTCGTAGGCTGCGTCGCGAACGAGCGCGTGCTTGAACAGGTACGAAGCATCTGGAATCAGACCCTGCCGAAAAATCAGTTCTTCAGATCCAAGCGCCTCCAGGTCTTTTTCAAGTTCGGCTCCGCTTCGCGGTGACACACTGGAGAGGGTCTCGTAGTCGAATGAGCGCCCGATGACTGACGCGACCTGAGCTGTTTCCTTGCCGGATGGCAGGCGGTCGAGCCTCGACATCAAGCTGTCCTGAAGGGTCGGAGGGATGATCGCGCGCGAGGCTTGCCCCGGCATGTGGTTGATCGAGGCCGTTGCTGCCCTTGTCATTTCCTCTATGAAGAGTGGCACGCCATCGGACCTGGCGATGATCTCGTCAATCACGTCGGTCGACAGGCCGATGCTTCCGCCCACCTGCTTTGCCATGGCTCCAATGTCGGCTCGCTCAAGGCGGTTGAGCGTCACTGTGGAAGCATGCGGGTGTGACAGGAGATTGTGTTTGAAGCCCGGCCTTGCGGTAACGAGCAAAAGCAGGCCGCTTGCGTGCATGTCCAGGCAAAGCGACATGAATTCAAGCGTGGACGGGTCCACCCAGTGGGCATCTTCGAAAATGATCAGCAGGGGTTTGCCGGCAGCTTGCCTGACGATGTTGCCGGACAATGCCAGCATGGTTCGGTTGCGCAGCTGTTGCGGACTCAACGCCTGCAGTGATGGGTGGTCGTTGGGAACCAGCCCGAGCGCGGCTGCGATCAGGATCCGGCTTTCGGCATTGGAATCCGAAAGTGCGACTTCAAGTTTATGCAGGCGCAGCGATGCTGAATCGGCTGTTGCCATGCCTGATGCATTCCCCAGCTGTTTCAGCACCGGATAAAGCGGGCTACCCGTGAACTGCGGGGCGCACTGAAACCGCATGAGCAAGTGGTCGTCGGAGCGTGCGGCTTCGACCACGGCCTCGACCAGGCGTGACTTTCCAATTCCGGCCTCGCCCGTGATGATCAACATTTGCGTATTGCCACTGGAACAAGCCCGCCATTTGTCAGTGAGCATTTTCAGTTCGGTTTCCCGCCCGATCAGCCTGGTGAGGCCGCCTGCGGCCCGAGCGGCGAAGCGGCTTTCGAGCGAACGCTCCCTGACAATTTCGAATGCTTTTTGCGCCTGCGCAATTCCCTTGAGTGCCGGGCTTCCGAGATCGCGTGACTCAAACATGCCTGCAACGAGGCTGTTTGTCGTTTCGGAGACGACGACCTGGTTGGGCGCGGCAAACGACTGAAGCCTGGCCGCGAGATTGGGGGTGTCACCGACGACGGTCTCTTCCTGGGAAGAGCCGCGGCCGATGAGATCACCCACGACCACCAGGCCGGTCGCTATGCCGACACGCGCCGACAGGGGGCTTCCCATCGGATCTTTCAGCGCAGAGACGGCGCCCGAGATTGCCAGGCCCGCGCGCACGGCGCGTTCTGCTTCGTTCTCATGTGCCTTTGGCCATCCGAAATAGGCAAGCACGCCGTCGCCCATGTATTTTGCAACGTTGCCCTCAACCCGTTCGATTTCGGCAGCAACATGTTTCTGATAGTTCAGGACGACATTGCGCATGTCTTCAGGATCGAGACGCGTCGACAGCTGTGTTGAACCGACAAGGTCCACGAACATCACAGTGAGGTGCCGGCGTTCCGCAAACGAGGGTTGGGGTTCCGGTTTCGGGTCACGTCGCGCAGCTTCCTGATCCAGCAAGGCTATCGCATCGAGCATCTTGCGCCGGTGCCCCACAGGGCCCACGCCGATTTCCTTCAGGTCGTCAGCCGTAAGTTTGCCCAGAACCCCGGCATCGACTTCATTGTCGTGGAAGGCCTGTTCATACTGTGACAGGCCGAGGCTGCGCAGCCACTGGGAAACGTCCATTTTTTCAGTAGCCCGCTTTGGCATAGCGCTGTGTCATGCCTTCAAGCGTTGTCAGCGGCCGCGTGAGCTTGATCGGGTCGTGGGCCGTGATGTTGATGCCCCGTATGATTTTTCGGATGATCTGACCGGAGTCGGCGCAGGTGTCGAAGTCAATGATGTTCACGCAGCCGGAGTCTTGCTCAAAGTTGCCGAACGCGGCGAGGCCTCCACCGGAAATGTCCGACAAAATGGCGCGGTTCACTCCGCCATGGGCGACCAGCAAAAGGGTTGCCCAGTCCCCGGACGTCAAGATCGCATTGAAGGCGGGAAGTATTCTTGCAGCAAATTCGGAGAAGCGCTCGCCGTTTGCGTAACAGGCGTCTGGTTCGCTGGCGCGGAACATAGCGTAGGCAAAGTCGACCGGGCTGAGGTTTGCCCGGGCAACGGCATCGCCGCCACGGATTTCTTCGAGCGCGGGTTCAATCTCAAGCCGCTGCTTTCGAGGTTCCAGAACGATCTGCGCGGTCTCGCGGGTTCGCTGAAGTCCGGAGCAAATGGCACGATCGAAAGGGATGTCGGCAAGAAGACCTGCCATTTCGTTTGCTTCGTCTCGGCCTTTCTGGGTGAGGGGGACAACGCGGGAGTCCGGGGCGCGGGTGCCGTCCTGTCTGATGTATTCTGCATCGGCGTGGCGCATAAGATAGACACGGCGGCGTCTTGCCCGGTCAAAAGGAAGTTCCATCGTTGTGCTGCCCCTTGCAGGTTGCTGCAGCCGCTGACGCATGGAAACTCAAACGCACTGATTGGCTGTCCTGGGTCAAAGGATACCAGTCGACAGAATCGGGCGTCAACGTGGCGGTTTCGAACTCAACGCTGGAAGGACTTGCCCAGTTGCAGGAGCGGATCACGCTGTTCGGGCGGTATGCTCGCGTCTGCCATGGGGCCCACGTTAATCAACAAGTTCCCGCCCTTCGAAGTCACTTCACGGTACAGGGATATCAGTCCTTCACCGGTCAGGTAGTCGTCGACGCGTTCCTGTGCGTTGTAGCCGAAAGCCAGTCCAAGGCCACGGCAGGCTTCCCACTTCTTGCTGACCGGGATGGCACCAATTCCGTATTCCACGGTCCGGAAGTCGCAGTGAGGCGGGGGCGGGTTTTCCTGTGGTCCGGGGGAGGCTGCTATGCGGGCTTTCATCATTTCGTTGAAGGACTTGCGGGTTGTCTCGTCCCGTAGGCTGTTGAACAGGTCTTCTTCGGCGAGCCAGCGATCGTTCACGACGCCATCCGGCACCGCGTCGTAGTAGTAGCTGAAGAGTTCCGGCACGTGGGCTTTTGACGGCCAGGCAATGTCGTTCCACAGCACGCTGGGTTTGTAACGGTCGATGAGTTCCCGGAGTTGTGCGGCCGCATAGTCAGCGTAAGCGCGTTCAGTCGGCACAGCCGCGAACATGTCACCGAGATTGGCGATGGGCGTTGGGCGCGCCGTCCAGTCAAGGCCGCCGGAGTAATAAAGACCGAAGCGCATGCCGCGTGCCCGGACGGCCGCTGCGAGCTCGCCCACGAAATCACGCGAAGTGTTCCAGCCAGGGCGCCATGGATTTGCAATCGCGGTTGGCCAGAGGCAGTAGCCGTCGTGATGCTTGGTCACGAAGACGACATAGCGTGCTCCTGCTTTGTGAAAGAGGTCAGCCCAGGCGTCGGCGTCAAAGTTCCTGGCGGCTTCGTCGAAGGGTTCGCGGAACCCGGAGTAAGGCTGGTTGCCAAACTTTGCTTGGTGATATGCTTGCGTCGCGCTGCCTTCGAGGCGAAGCGCATTCTCGTACCATTCCGCATAGGGCAGGTACTTGTTCATGTCATCGTAGCTGTCGCGCATCAGTTCGTGGATCGCACGACCACGCGGCGCGAATGCCGGGATGGCATACATGCCCCAGTGAATGAAAATGCCGAAGCCTGCCTCGCGGTACCAGTCGGGGCAGTCGCGGTTTTTGAATTGCTCGAAGCTCACCTAATATCCCATCGCTGCGCCGTCCTTGCGCATCTCGGAGGCGCCCCAATAGACGCCGGTTGCGGGGTCGCGCATGATCGCCTGGTAGCCGCCGAAGCTGCCGTCTCCGGGTTCGAGATGGTGTCCCCGGCGTTCGAGTTCGGTGCGGACGTCCGTGCCTATGCCGGTTTCAAGCTGCAGCTTGCCGACATCGATTGAATCCTTGCGCATCCAGTCTTCCGAGCTGATGTGGCGGAAGCGGGCGGCGTCGCCGGCCTCCTGGATGTTCAGGCCGAAGTCGACCATGTTCACGACGATCTGCACGTGTCCCTGGGGCTGCATGTCCCCGCCCATGAGGCCGAAGCTCATGAAGGGTTTGCCATCCTTCATCACGAAGGCCGGAATGATTGTCTGGAATGGCCGCTTGCCGGGCGCGTAGACGTTGGCATGTGACGGATCGAGCGCATAGAGCTCGCCACGGTCCTGGAACATGAAGCCGAGTTTGTCGGGCACGAGGCCTGATCCCATGCCGCGGTAGTTCGACTGGATCAGGGACACCATCATGCCATCCTTGTCGGCGGCAGTCAGATAGGTCGTGTCACCCTGATGAAGCTTGATGTCGCCGGGCGGGACATTCGGGTTGGCCCGGTCCATTTCAATCAGTGCGCGGCGCTTTGCGGCGTAGGCGTCGGAGATCAGTTCCAGGATTGGAGCGTTGTAAGTTGCGGGGTCGGCGTAGAACTTGCCGAGGTCTTCGAAGGCCAGTCGCTTGGCTTCAACCATCACATGCAGGGCATCGGCGGACCCGCGGCCCATCTTCTTCAGGTCGTAGCCTTCCAGCATCTTCAGGATCTGTAGTGCTGCAATGCCTTGTGTGTTTGGTGGCAGCTCGAAAACGTCATAGCCGCGATAATTCACGCTGACCGGGTCGACCCAGTTGCCGGTGTGGGCTGCGAAATCCTCGAAACGAAGGTCGCCGCCGATGCGCTTGAAATAGGCGTCGATGGTCCTTGCGATCTGGCCCTTGTAATACGCATCGCGTCCACCCTTGGCGAGCAGGCTGTAAGTGCGCGCGAGGTCCGGGTTGCGGAAGATCTGTCCCTGCACCGGCGCCTTGCCATCAAGCAGATAGGTTGCCTTGGCGTTGTCGCTCTCTTCGATGTTCTTTGCGTCCCGCTCGAAACCCTTGAAGTTGCGGGCCCAATAGTACGCAACGAGCTGAGAGACCGGAAAGCCGTCAGTCGCGTAGTGAATTGAGGGATCAAGCAGCTGCGCCATCGGGAGCTTGCCGAACCTGTCGTGGAGCGCAAACCAGCCGTCGACGGTGCCTGGAACTGTTACGGTTAGCGAACCATGCGACGGCATTTCCGTGCGGCCATCCAGCTTGCCCTTCAGGTCCTCGAGGCTGCGCCCCTTGGGAGAGCGTCCACTGCCGTTATAGCCGTAGAGCTTCTTCGTTTTCGGGTCCCAGACTATGGCGAAGAGGTCGCCGCCAATGCCACAGCTAACTGGCTCCATCAGGCCGAGTGCCGCATTGGCCGCGATTGCCGCATCGACGGCGCTTCCGCCGCGCTTCAGCACGTCGATTGCGATCTGGGTCGCAAGCGGTTGCGCAGTGGCTGCCATGCCATGCGTGGCCAGCACCGGTGCGCGTGTTGCAAAGCCAAGGCCGGTGTAGCGATCACCGCCGCCTGGTGCAGCGGTGGGTGTGTTGTCTGCAAATGCAGTCGACGTCATCAGTAAAATTCCCAGTAAAGCTGCGGCCGGTTTCATCATGTTATCGTCCCGGCGTGGCGGGGCAGGGGAAGTCGCGCTCCAGCGTTTGCTGCGCCAGCGTTGCGGCGGGCCCCTGAAGCGATGGCGGATTGAACTGTGCGAAATTGATCAGGCGCTGCGCCATGTCGGTATAGGTGAGCACATCGGGCAGGCGGACGCAGCGCTCCTTGGATGAATAGGGAATGCCCTTGATCATTGCGTCCTGTCGCGCCTTCTCACGTTCGACCAGCGATACAAAGAAGCCCTGGAGGAATGTCCGGCACGGATGCGGCGCGCGCGCGACGTTGCTGTCCTGGGCGGCGCCCTTGGCGAGGTAATCCTTGCAGGCGTTTACAAGCTCCAGGCCGGTGTCGATGCGTCCGGCGTAGGAAGGGAGTGACAAGAGGCAGATGGCGATGGCTGCCAAGAAAATACGACGCATGGTAGTGTTCCTTCCGGCTTGAGCCTGAATGGCGCTCAGGGTAGGCCGTGGACGTGACTTCGACAACTGCAAAGCGCAAGGACATCACCCATGCTAGACGCGGTAATCCGCCCCCACATTGACAAACCCCTGTCCAGACTGGCGAGCCGGATCGTGGCCATGAATATTTCTGCGACCCACGTCACCGTGATGGCGTTCCTGCTTGGCGTTGGCGCCGCAGGTCTGGTCGCCAGCCACCTGATCTGGGTGGGGCTTGGGGTATTTCTGGCCAGCCGCGTTCTGGACGGTCTTGACGGGGCGGTGGCGCGACAGACGCAGCTGACGGACCTGGGTGGGTATCTCGATATCACCCTCGACTTCATCGTCTATGCAAGCATGGTGCTGGGTTTTGCGCTTGCCGATCCGGAACGAAATGCACTCGCTGCGGCATTCCTGACCGCGAGCTTCATGGCGCCAGCATCGACCTTCCTGGCCTACGCGGTTTTTGCTGCAAAGCGTGGCATCACGACCGAGATCCGGGGACGCAAATCTCTGTATTACCTGGGCGGATTGACTGAAGGGTTTGAAACCATCCTGACGATCAGCCTGATGTGCATTTTTCCTGACTGGTTCCCAGTGATTGCGGTCGTGTATGCGATGATGTGCTGGATCACGGGCGGGACCCGGATCGCTGCTGCCATCCAGGTGTTTGGCAAGGAAGATGGTGCACGATGACAACTGACAGCCAGAGGGATATCGCGGAAGCTGTCGGCCGGATCTGCAGCAAGTTTGATGATGCCTTCTGGTTGGCGCGCGACAACGATCACCGCTTTCCGGAGGAGTTCGTGAAAGAGATCGCGGATGCCGGCTTCCTTGGTGTGGCTATGCCGGAGAGTGTCGGCGGCGCGGGGCTGGGTGTCAGGGAGGCGGCTGCCATGATGCACAGGATTGCGAGTTCGGGTGCTGCCATGACGGGCGTGTCGGCCGTGCATATCAACATTTTCGGACCTCATCCTGTCGCCGTATTCGGTACGGAGGCGCAGAAGCAGCGGATGCTGGTGCCACTGATCAAGGGTGAAACGCGCTGCTGCTTCGGCGTCACGGAGCCTGACGCCGGTCTTGATACGTCTTCCCTGAAGACGCGGGCCGAACGGCAGGGCGATACCTGGGTCGTCAATGGCCGCAAGATGTGGACGACCACGGCACAGAGCGCCTCGCACATCCTGCTGCTGGTGCGCACCTCGCCCAAGGGAAAGAAGCCAACCGACGGGCTCAGCCTGTTCTACACGGCGCTCAACCGCAAACACATCGAGGTGCGCGAGATCCCGAAGATGGGACGACACGCGGTGGATACCAACATGCTGTTCATTGATGCTCTGCCTGTTCCACATGCAGATCTGATCGGTGAGGAAGGAAAAGGGTTCGACTACCTGCTGCATGCTTTCAACCCTGAACGAATCCTGATCGCGGCTGAAGCGATCGGCGTTGGACAGGACGCGCTGCGCCGGGCTGCCAAGTACGCGCGCGAGCGCGTCGTGTTCGGTAGGCCGATCGGCCAGAACCAGGCGATCCAGCATCCGCTCGCCAAGTCGTGGGCCGAACTGGAGGCCGCGTGGCTGATGACAATGAAGGCGGCAGAGCTCTATGACGAAGGCAAGCCGTGCGGGCTTGAAGCAAATGCTGCGAAGTATCTGGCAGCCGAGGCTGCGTATCATGCCTGCGAGACCGCGGTGATGACCCATGGCGGCATGGGCTATGCGCGCGAGTTCCATGTTGAGCGCCTGTTCCGCGAAGTGCTGATCGCACGTATCGCGCCGGTCAGCCGCGAGATGATCCTGAACTTCATTGCAGAGAAGGCGCTGGGGTTGCCGAAGTCGTATTGAGTGTACAGGCTCGCGCTTTGCTTGGCAGGTATGACGGGGGGCGACTAAATGAATTGTGTTGGAAAGTGTTGCATGACCCAGATGTTGCGTATGGGCTTCAGCATTGATCCATTGGAGCGTGGCGCGTTATATGGCGGCTGAAGTTCAGGGAGAGAGCCATGCCGAACTATGTCGACGGATTTGTCATTCCGGTGCCGAATGCGAAGAAGGAGGCCTATCGCAGGCTTGCCGAGAAAGCTGCTCCGATTTTTCGCGAGTACGGCGCGCTGAGTGTCGTTGAGTGCTGGGGCGATGATGTCCCGCCGGGCGTGCTGACATCTTTTCCCATGGCTGTGAAATGCAATGCCGACGAGACGGTAGTGTTCTCGTGGATCGTGTGGCCCTCACGAGAGGCGCGGGACGCCGGCAATAAGAAGGCCATGGAAGATCCTCGCATGGAGCTGGAAGGCGACATGCCGTTTGACGGCAAGCGCATGATTATCGGCGGCTTCCGGGTGATGGTGGAGGGTTAAGCGTTGCGAAGGCCGGTCGTGCTGGCTTTTCCGGCGATTCAGATGTCGATTCTACAGACGCCGGGCAGACTGTTTACCAGTCGCTAACCAGCGCCGCCGCACCAATCCGCCATGTGCGTAATCATCGCAATTTGTTGCTCATTGCCTAACCGTTTGGAGACCTGCCAAGGCGCATAGTCACGTGCTGTTTCCGACGGACTGGACGTGCGACGTGCGTGCAAGCGCTGACACTGCCGTATTGACGCCGCAGACGGTCGATAAAATCGACCGCGAGAAAATCCGTCTCGCGTTTGGTACCTGGCTTACCTATGTCGACGGCGCGCCGATTGCCCTTATCATTTCCGTTCTGATGTGCGGGCTGGTGCCGTCTGTTGGTTCTGCCAATCCTGCCGCTGGTTTTGGGTTCGCATCTGCAGCGATCGTGTGGGCTGCGGGCTCGACAATGGTGTTTCAGTTCTATCAGAGGCAGGAGGCGCTGCGTTCAACGTGGTTCTGGCGGCAAACGCTTCTGGGTATCTGGATGTCGCATGCCGTGATCTGGGGTTCGATGCTGTTCGTATTCTGGGATGAAGGCAACGCCGTCAACCAGGCCATATTGTGCACGCTTGCACTCGGGGTGATCGTATCCTATTTCTTCGTGCTGACGATGTGTCTTCAGGTGCTGTTGCCTGTGCTGGGAACCATGGCTGCTGTCACGACGGCGGCATTCATCGCGCACGGGGATACACTTTCGCAGGTGTTCATCGTGCTGTTCCCGCTCTTCTCGGTGATCATGATCAATTATGGGCTGAAGGCTGCGAACAGCTATCACGTGGCACTCAGGTTGCGGTTCGAGAATGAAGCGCTGGCTGCAGCGCTATCGCGGGCAAGTCAGGCCAAGAGCACGTTCCTCGCCTCGATGAGTCATGAGTTGCGCACGCCGCTGAACGCCATTCTTGGGTATTCCGATCTCATGCGGCAGCGTACATTTGGTGCGATCGCTCCTGCCCGATATGCAACCTATATCGACGACATCCATGACAGCGGTTCGCATCTGCTGCGCATGATCAATGATCTTCTTGACCTTGCAAAGATCGAGGCTGGAAAGCACGAGATGCTGTTTGAGCAGATCTGTCTCGGGGACGTTGCAAGGGAGGCGCTGAGGCTGGTCGAGCCGCAATCGGCGCGCGCGCATGTCAGCGTGTCGCTGAACCTTGCCACTGATGTCGTGGTAAGCGCGGACGCGCGCGCGATCAAGCAGGTTCTGATCAACCTCCTGTCGAACGCCATCAAGTTCACAAAGCCAGGCGGGATTGCCGTACTGTTTTGCCAACGGACGGCGGATGGACGCGTGGTGTTCGGCGTGAGGGACACCGGTATCGGCATGACACCGGAAGTGATGTCACGTGTGCTGATGCCCTATGAACAGGCAGGAGACGTCTTTACCGTGGAAGGACGCGGGACCGGGCTTGGGCTTCCCATCTGCAAGACGCTGGTGGAAGCCCATCAGGGACAGCTTCGGCTCGAGAGCACGCCAGGTGTGGGTACCAAAGTGTGGGTCGAGCTTCCCGGCGTGCGTGTGTTGCGTGAGGCAAACGCCGCATAGTGACGTGAGCGGCTCATGAAACTTGCGGAAATGGCCTGCGACAATTTGTTCCCTTTTTGTTTTCGGCGCTTTCGGCTCTATTCGGCGCTTCAAATGGATAGTGTAGGAATCTGTGCCCGCCCGGGATTGGGGCGGGTTATTTGTTTTTGCGCGTGAACGCGTTCAGGCGACGATTGCCCGGTCCAGCCTTTCACGGATGATCTGTTCGGCTTCGCGGACGATGCGTTCGACGAGGTCCTTGCAGGTCGGGATGTCGTTGATCAGGCCCTGGACCATGCCGGCCGACCAGATGCCGTAGTCGGGTTCGCCCTGTTCGTAGACAACCTTGCCACGCTGGCCTGATACCAGGTGCGCGATGTCTTCGATCTTGGCGCCGCCCTTCCTTTCGATGGCGACCACTTCCTGGCTAACGGTGTTCTTTGCCACGCGCGCCGTGTTGTGCAGCGTGCGGAAGATAAGTTCGGTTGCGCGTTCGTCATTGGCGACGATCTGCTCCTTCACCTTCTGGTGAATGGGGCTTTCGACCGTGCACATGAAGCGGGTGCCCATGTTGATGCCTTCGGCGCCGAGCGCGAGGGCCGCCACCAGGCCACGCGCGTCGCCAAAGCCGCCTGAAGCGACCATCGGAATTTTCACCTTGCTGGCGGCAACCGGGATCAGGATCAGGCCTGGAATGTCGTCTTCGCCAGGGTGACCTGCGCATTCAAAGCCATCGATCGAGATGGCGTCGACGCCCATGCGCTCGGCGGACAATGCGTGACGGACGGCGGTGCATTTATGGATGACCTTGATGCCGTGTTCCTTGAAATGGTTCACGTGCTCCTGCGGCTTGTAGCCTGCGGTCTCCACGATCTTGATGCCAGCCTCGACAATGGCCTGGCGGTATTCGGCATACGGAGGCGGCTTGAGTGCGGGCAGGATGGTGAGGTTGACGCCGAAGGGTTTGTCGGTCATTTCGCGGCAGCGCTTGATTTCCTTCGTGAGGTCTTCAGGTGTCGGCTGCGTGAGCGCGGTGATGAAGCCCAGCGCGCCCGCATTGGCAACCGCCGAGACAAGCTGGGCCCGGCCGACCCATTGCATGCCACCTTGTACAATCGGGTGCTTGACACCGAACATTTCGGTAAAGCGTGTCTTTAACATCGAAGTCTCCCAAGGCTTTGTGTTGAATAGCGATGGGAGGCAGAGTGGCAGGATTGCAGCAGGTCAGGCAAGTGGGGCTTTACGGACCTTCGACCTTAATGCCCTTGGCGCGAAGCAGGTCAACGACGCTGCCCTGACCTACAAGATGGGCAGCACCGACAATGACGACGTGGGTCTTGCCATCGTTCATCATGGCCTCGATCTGCGGCAGCCATTTTTCGTGACGATCACTGAACAGTGCCTTGCGCATGGCCGGGAAGTTGTCCATGTCACCGTTCAGTGCCTTGTCGAGTTTCTTCGTGTCGCCGGACTTCCATGCGTTGATCAAGCCGTCGAGGGTTTCGCTCATCTTGCCGGTCTGCTGCAGGGTGACAATCAGATACTGCACTTCCTGATCGTGAGAGAGATCCGAAAAAATGTGGATCTGCGACTCGAGTGTTTCCAGCGCGCCGCGCTGCCGGTTGCTGGACTTGGCCCAGTTCCAGAGCTGGATGTCGGCTCCGCCCTGTTCGCCGGTTGCGGCTGCCGGGTCTACTTTCTGACCCGGGGTCCTCGACTGTTTCATCGCGGTGAGTGATGTAATGGTCAGTGCGGCGAGCCAGGGGCGCATGCGATCTACTGCCAGTGGTGGCAGACCGAGTTCCTTCAGGGTCTCGTCAAGCGTAGCGCGGTATTCGACGGCCAGCATGCGGTGAAGGCTTTGATCAGGTGGCAGGATGCCAAAACGTTGGATCAGGTCTCCCAACTTCGTTGGGTTCTGGGCCTCATCGAGGTCGATCTCGAAATCGAGCTGTTGGGCTGCCTGCAGGGCGGCTTCGAGCTCGGGGGTGCGCCACTGGAAATCCCTTGGCAAAATGTGAAAGGAACCGAAGAGGTAGATGTCGCCCTTTGCACCATCGATCTTCCACAATGCCGGAGCGATCCGGGTGTCCCGCGCATGCGAGGGAGCAAGAACGAAAAGGAAGGCAAGGGCTATAGCCAGTGCCAGCGCAACAACATTCTTGAGCACGGGATTTACTTTCATCTGCATCACTTTTGGGAAGGAGCTATCGCCGCCCAGATATAGCAGCATCTACCAGGCAGGTCTTTACCTCTGCGTCGGATCAATACGGCAATAATTTCGTTCCACGATGGAATTCGACGTCTCCTATGCCTCAAATCTCATGTACTCTGGTGTCATGTTTCAGGAGTTGCTTGAATGACAGAGTTTGCCCCTTGGGACGCAGCGGCAGGTGGCGCCCTCATCGGACTGGCGGCAGTATGGCTCATGGCTGCCAACGGGCGCATCGCCGGCATCAGCGGGATAGTGAACCGCCTGTTGCCACCCTATACGGACGCATTGCTGCCCGACCGTGTGGCCTTCGTTGTTGGTCTCGTCGTTGCGCCGACAATTGTCATCGCGTTTGGCGGCAGCGTTGTGCAGACAATTTCTGACAATCCGGTGCTGCTTGTCGTGGCGGGTCTGTTGGTCGGATTTGGCAGCACGATTGGCAATGGCTGCACGAGCGGACATGGCATATGCGGGCTGTCGCGATTTTCAAAGCGCTCGCTTGCGGCCACGCTGGTTTTCATGGCGACCGGCGCCCTGACCGTCTACGTCATGAGGCACGTGCTATGAACGCCAATGTTTCGCGGATCGCATCCAGTCTCGCTGCAGGCCTTGTTTTCGGCGTTGGACTCACGGTGTCGGGTATGTTGAACCCGGCCAAGATCATGAATTTCCTTGATGTTGCAGGAACGTGGGATCCCAGCCTTGCCTTCGTGATGGGAGCCGCTGTGATCGTCACCGTCATCGGCTACCGGCTGTCCATGCTGGACCCCAAACCGCTTTTCGAGACGAAGTTTTTTGTGCCAGGCGCGACTGATCTGGATGCGCGGCTGATTGTCGGCGCAGCAATATTCGGGATCGGCTGGGGCCTCGGCGGGTTTTGCCCGGGGCCCGCCATCAGCGCGCTTTCGATAGGTGCGGGCGGGACTTACGCTTTCGTCGCAGCCATGATTGCGGGCATGTGGGCCGGGCGGCAGATGGGAAAGCCCTGATCCCGGCGGTTTACATCGGCCTGAAGGGTTCCGCTCCGAGGTCGAATCCGCTACAAGGCCGCCTCTTTTCAAGGAATACCCATGTCTGACGTGCAACCCGCCATTGACCGGACGCCGCGCGAAGCTGCGCAACGGCGACGCACGTTTGCGATCATCTCGCATCCCGACGCCGGCAAGACAACGCTGACCGAGCACTTGCTGCTCATGGGCGGCGCGATCCACCTTGCGGGCGAGGTCAAGGCGAAGGGCGACCGGCGGCGTGCACGTTCCGACTGGATGAAGATCGAGCAGGAGCGCGGGATCTCGGTCACGACGGCCGTGATGACTTTCGAATACCAGGGGCTGGTGTTCAACCTGCTGGATACGCCTGGCCACGAAGATTTCTCCGAGGACACTTACCGCACTTTGACGGCCGCGGACTCGGCGATCATGGTCATTGACGCCGCGAAGGGCATCGAAAGCCAGACGCGCAAGCTGTTTGAAGTCTGCCGCATGCGTGACATTCCGATCATCACCTACATCAACAAGATGGACCGCGAGGCACGCGATCCGTTCTCGCTGATCGACGAGATTGCGGACCAGCTGCAGCTGCACGTGACGCCTGCGATGTGGCCCGCGGGATCGGGACTGAACTTCCGAGGCGCGATGCACTTCCAGAGCGGCAAGTTCCTGACCTTCGGCAAGGATGCAACCGCAATCGATCCGTCACGCCTGTCGGAAGTCTTGCGACCGGAAGAACTGAAGCAGATGAAGGACGAGATGGATCTCGCGCAGGGTGGATATCCCGGCTTCGACCTCCAGACATTTCGTGAAGGGCATATCACGCCCGTGTACTTCGGTTCGGCGCTCAAGCACTTCGGTGTGAAGGAGCTGATCGAAGGCCTGGGACAGTGGGCCCCGGGTCCGCGCGCGCAGGCGGCGACCGAGCGATCGGTCGAACCTGATGAAACCAAGGTTGCGGGCTTTGTGTTCAAGGTCCAGGCCAACATGGATCCCAACCACCGGGACCGGGTTGCGTTCATGCGGGTGTGTTCGGGCCACTTCAAGCGTGGCATGAAGCTGAAGCAGTCGGGCACTGGCAGGTTGCTGAGTGTGCACAATCCGATCCTGTTCTTTGCGCAGTCGCGCGAGACAGTGGACGAAGCCTGGCCTGGCGACATCATCGGCATTCCGAACCATGGCGTCCTTCGCGTCGGCGACACGCTGACAGAAGGCGAGGACCTGACCTTTACGGGCATTCCGAATTTTGCACCGGAAATCGTGCGTCGCGTTCGCCTTGCCGATCCGCTCAAGGCCAAGCACCTGCAGCGCGCGCTGGAGTCACTTGCTGAAGAAGGCGTCACGCAAGTTTTCAAGCCCAAGATCGGCGCGCAATGGTTCGTGGGCGTTGTTGGGCAATTGCAGCTCGAGGTTCTGGCGAGCCGTATCGCTGCGGAATATGGGCTGGAAGTTGCCTTCGAGCAGGGCATGTTCGAGACCGCACGCTGGGTTGGCGCGGACGATCCGGTCGAACTCAAGAAGTTTCTGGATGCGCACCAAGGCAATCTGGCCGACGACCGGGATGGTTCCCCGGTCTTCATGGCGAAAAGCGCCTGGGAGCTGCGCTACATCGCCGAGCGCTGGCCGAACATCAAGTTTACGGCCACGCGGGAGCGGCGGCACCAGGGATCTTCGGCGGGCAAGTGAGCGCGGCCGTGTTCAATGCGAATGAGCAAGTCCGACATTCCGCCTCGCGGAACGGCCGACTTGCTCCGCACATCTGCCGTGACTAGAAAATGAACCTCGTGCCGGCAAGCTGGCTGATGGGCTCGTTGCGATTGCGATCCATGAGTGATGATCCATCGGTGCCGAAGTGAACGCGCAAGCCAAGTCCAAAGCGCCAGTAGTCGGCATCGCTGGTTCCGATGTCCATGGTGCCGAAGCCCAACCCCGCATAAAGCGATGTTGTGCAATCGGGGATCATGTACTCGGCTTCTCCGTTGATCGAGAGATCGTTGTAGTCGGTGCTGTCGACCTCGTAGTTCGCATAGTCCAATCCCAGTTTGAACCCCAGGGATTTGTCCGAATAGTACTTGCCGTAGGCGCCCAGTTGCCAACCGCTTGTGTCCAAGCTGGATCCATCCGAACTGTAGGTCGTGTATCCCAGATACCCACCCAAATTGAAATCGCTGAGATAGGCTTCGCCGCGGCCTGTGATGGATACTCCATCAGCAAATCCAAGGACGTCAATCGATTGGTAGTTGATCTCGCCACCCAAATAGCCCTGTGTCTGGTCCCTGTAGAACAGGGCGCCACCCAGTTTCCAATAGTCTGCAGCCAGGTCCGGGCTGCTGCCAATGGAAAAGCGGTCTGAGGCGAAGTTGAAGTTTCCTTGAAAGTTCCACTTCCCGGGCCAGGTCCAAAGCGCAGAACCAGTCCCGTGGAATTGGCTGATGTCCAAATCACTTGATGAACTGCTGATGTCCAGACCGGTGTAGCTGTAACCTACGTCTCCAAGTCCAGTAAGGCGCTTGCCGCCGGCGCCGTCTGCATATGATGGTGCCAGAGCACAAAGAAAAGCGACTGTTGCAAGCAGGGATGTCCGAAGCATTTTGTTCTCCACCATTTGCGCGTCGTTGCGCGAATCAGTTCTTGTTGTGGAGAGAGAGGATGAAGCGTGCGTTGATCAAGGCAACGTTGCGTCGCGAAATTTATTGCGAGAACTGATTCGACTGTTGCAGGACCGGCTCACGTGCTGGCCCGGGCTGCAACCTGCAATCGGCGTTTGAGCTCAGGCTTTCGCCGTGGCGTCGCAGACTTCCTTGCGCACCCGCCAAAAGCGCATGACGCGCTGGGCAGCTTCAGAAGTCACCTGTTCATAGACGGCCAGAATCTCGTGAATGTTTGAAGTCGATGATCCGAGGTTTTCCACCAGGGACATGGCAATTGTGGAGAAGGTTCCGCGCTCAAAGCGCATTGACCTGCTGATGATCGCAACACCTTCAATATTCTTGGCATTGAAGATCCTGCGAATGGTCTTCACGTCAATTTCCGACAGTCTGGCGAACGCGTGGATCAACTCCACGGCCTTGAGGCTGCGCGAGAGATGGATCAGCAGCGTTTCATTCAATTTTTTCTGGCTCGCCATTTCCGTGACAAAAACCATCGCCTTTCGGTCGGCGTCCTTCATCTGCTTGATGTCCGCCATGACTTCCGACTGGGCGTCCAGCAGTGCCTTCTCCAGAACTTCAGGGGGAACCGCAGAGAGCTTTTGCCTGACCATATCGCGGAGATCGGACTTCACGAACGTGAACATTTCGTTGAGCATGTCGACCGGAAGATCGTTGCGGTCGACGAGGGGTGCCTGAAGCACGGTGCTGGTTTCACTGCGCTCGATAACGCGGCTGAACGTTTCACGCGACACCTGTGCACCCGTGTTTGAAACGAGTTGCACCACGACTTCATCATCGCCGTGCTGGACGATTGCGTCAGATACCGATTCCGGTATCGACTTTCGTGTCGCAATTGCACCCAGCTTGTGCTGGTTTTTGGAACTGGCGATCGAAATGAGGTCGCTGTCCTGGAGGACGGGACTCTTTGAAAGCACTTCGCTGGCAACTGTAAAGTCATCATTGGCGAATTGCTGAACCAGCGCGCGTGGCGCATCTGGATTGTCTGCCAGGCGGGCGGCGAGCTGGCGACGCACCGCGATGTCCATGCCAGTGGACACTTTTCCAATAATGTCACCGAAATAACTTTTCTCGGTATCGGTGCAATCGGGTGCCGTGCCCAGAAACACGTCTGTGACCTCGCGAAGAAGTTCGCGACGCTTGTCGCTGGAGGTCTCCTTGGCGAGATCCACCAGTCGGCTGAAACGTGAAGTATTCGGCTGCATGACGCGCTCGTGTTTGTCCGGCGTGCGGAAGAAAGTTCGCGCTCTGATTTTGACCCGCGGCTACTAAAATTGGGTCACTAATCGTGGTTTCGGAAATGTTAACCGATGTCGATGGGGCCTTCAATTTCGACGAAAGTGTCAGGATAGAAACCATTAAAGGCTGTCCGCAGCGAGCAGGAATACGCTCCCAGCATCTGGAACTCGATCCAGTCTCCGGCAGCGATCGTGTTGGGGAGATCGATCAAATAGTGCAAGACATCGAGGGAGTCGCATGTCGGGCCATAGACCTTGAACGAAGCCAGGCGAGCCCTTTTTTCCTTTGTCCGGCCGGCCGGAGAGCTTGTGAATGCCCGTAGCGGATAGCGCACAGGCCAGTTTTTGAGCGCGTACTCATTCAGGCTTCCATAAATGCCGTCATTGATGAACAAGGTGTGATCGCGTCGGTGCGACACCCGCGTGATAACGGAGAGCCCGTCGGCCACAAGGGCCCGCCCTGGCTCACACAATATTGCGCAATCCATTGCCAAGGGCAGGAGTGCGATCCCTTCGCGGATCGCGTCGAAGAACTCATCGAGCGGTGGGACCGTCACATTCTGATAGTAACCGGGGAAACCTCCTCCAACGTCGAGCGCCGATATTTCGATGCCAGACTGCGCCAGGACTTCTCCACACCTGCTCAGCGCGGTCGTGAAGGAACTTGGGAACAGACATTGCGAGCCGACGTGAAAGGTCAGTGCGGGCCTTGCACCGGCCTTGACGATGTCTTTCAAGAGTGCGGCAGCTGCGCTGACCCGTATGCCAAACTTGCTTGAGAGTTCCAAGAGGGCCCCGTCGGCCGGTACGTGGAGGCGTACGTAGAGCGTCAGAGATTGCGCCGTCGCCTTGTCGGCTGCTGCGCCGGTTTCGTCGAGAAGGGCCTCCAGTTCGTCCTTGCTGTCGAGGGCGAAGTCGCGCACGCCATAAAGACGGTAAGCCTCGCCGCTGGTGCCACGGATGCGGACGGGGGACATGAAGCTCTTCCGGGCCTTCGGGAAGCGTTCGCTGATCAAACGGACTTCGGCAATTGAGGCGACGTCAAAATGTCCGATACCGGCTGCGTGGATCATCTGGAGCACGGGCAGTGCGTGATTGGCCTTGACGGCGTACATCGTTTCACCGGGGAAGCCGTCAATAAATGACCTGGCGACCCGGTTGAATGCATGCGGGTGGAGCGCGTAGAGGGGAAGCGAAGGCTGCATCGTTTCGATGACATCGCGAACGGACGCATATCTGGCGAGCGGCAGGTCGTTTGCGATCGTAATTGAATGGGCATTGCTCGGCATCAAGCGTTTCCGATGACAATGGCTGCGATGCGTTCATTCTGCATTTCGGTCGAGCCGTCGGTGTAGCTTGCCACCCGCGCCGACGCCAGATGCCGCAGGAACGGGTAGTCTTCACGCAATCCGGCTGCCCCCATCAGCTGGCAGGCGTCCGAAATGCGCCGTACCGCCATCTGGGTCGTGAATTTTTTTGCGTGCGCCGAGGCGAGTGCTGCATCCTTGCCTGCGCCAATCAACTCTGCAGCTCTGGTTACAAGCAGACGTGCTGCTTCGGCGTCATTTGCGATGTCCGCGACCTGCCAGCGCCAGCCCTGCTTTGCAGCCAACGGTGAGCCGAACGCCCGGCGATGCTTGCCATAATCGATGGCCGTCTCCAGACAGGCGTCGAGCATGGCGACGCACATGCCTGCCACATAAGTTCGCGCCTGGTTGACGCCGGACATTGCCCGCCGGAAGGCATCGCCCGGCGGTGAAATGACCTCGTCGGCGTTGACCTGGTAGCTGTCGAGTTTGAAGCCTCCGGCGCCGATCACGCCGCCACCGGCAAGGTTTTCCGCTGGCACGCGCTCAAATCCCTTGCGCTGTCCGTCCACCAGAAAGCTGCCGATGCCACGCCAGCCCTTCGTCGGGTCAGTCTGGGCGTATGTGATGAAGACATCGCCAAAGGCTGCATTCGTGATCCAGCCCTTTTCGCCAGTCAGGCGCCAGCCCGTTCCGTCCTTTTCGGCGCGTGTCCTGATGCCGGCAAAGTCGCTGCCGGCGCCAGGCTCGCTCAACGCGCTGCCGCCAAACCTTTCGCCGCGAAGCATTGCGGGGACGTAGCGCTCTGCCACGTGCTTCGGCAGGGAGTCTGCGACATGCGTTGCTGCGCCGGCCGTATTGGTCAGGCTGAACGCGAAGTCATAGGAATGGCGTGCCATCATCTGCAGCAATACGAGTTTCTGATCGAAGCTGAAGGCGTGGCCGCCCCATTCTCTGGGAGCCTGGAACGCAAGCAGTCCCTTCGATGCGGCAGCCTTCAGTGCCTCGACCTGCATCCTGCGTTCGCGGGCCCAGCTTGCGGCATTGGGAGCGATTACGTCAGCTGTGAAGGCAGCTGCAGTCGTCAGAAGGTCAGTCACGCGTCATAGTCCCAGTGATTGTTTGGCAAAATCTGTAGCGAGCTTGTAGTCGGCTTTTCCATTCGGTGCGCGAAACATGGATTGCACCATGAGGATGCGCTTGGGCGTCTTGTAGCCCGCGAGCTTCTCGCGAACGTGCTTGCGCAAGACTTCTTCGTTGAAGCTGGCGCCGGGCGCGAGTTCGATGACGGCGGTGACCGCAGTCCCCCACTTGTCGTCCGGCACGCCCACAACCAGCGCGTCCTCCACGCTCTCGTGCAGTTTCAGAACTTCCTCGACTTCTTCGGGATAGACTTTTTCTCCGGCCGTATTGATGCAGACACTGCCGCGGCCGAGCAAAGTGATCGAGTTGTCTTCATGCAGCATGCAGAAGTCACCGGGGATCGACCAACGCCGCCCTCCGATGACTGGAAAAGTCTTGGCGGTCTTTTCGGGATCCTTCCAGTAGCCGACGGGGATGTTGCCGCCGCGTGCGATGTAACCCGGCTCTGGTGCTCCGGGCAGAACTGGCTTGTGGTCGGGCGTAAACACCGCGACGTCTGCTCCAAGCGTGAACTTTGCCGTCGATACTTCACCGTCCTTGGTGGTCGCAGACATGGCAAAGCCTACGGCTTCGGAGGATCCGAAAGAGTCCAGTAGCGTAACCTGCTGCATGTGCTTGAGCATGCCGTGCTTGACTTCCTGGCTCCACATGACGCCGGACGAGATGATCGAGACCATGGAGGCCAGGTCCCAGCGACCGGGATGATCATCAAGGGCGCGCAGCATTGGCTTGGCGAATGCGTCACCGACGATGGCGATCTGCATCGCGCGATGATGTGCCACGGTGTCCCAAAGTTCGACGGGATCGAAGTTGAGACCTGGCATGGTGATCACGCAACCTCCCATGCAAAGCGTACCGAACGAGGTCAACAGTCCGGTGCCGTGCATCTGGGGGCAGGCCGGAATGACACGGTTGCCAGGTCCCTGCTGCCTGACGAGGTCGGCATGCTCCTGAAGGCTGGTCGGGACGACAGGCATCAAATTGGGGTTCAACTGGGTCTGGCGAAGGTCGCCATGGCGCCACATGACACCCTTTGGCATTCCTGTGGTTCCTCCGGTGTAGAGAAACAGCAGATCGTCAGGTGAGCGCTTGATGTCGAGGTTTGTCGACTTGTGTGCGGCGATGAAGTTTTCATAGCTGGTTGCGAAGGAAGGAAGCGGAGTGTCGTCGACCTGCACCTGCAACCATGTTCGTATGCCTGGCAGACGACTATGGATCGCCGCGATCACGGGCGCGAACTCGCTTCCGTAAAGCACTATTCGGGCATCCGAGTTGTCGAAGATGTAGAGGAGTTCTTCTTCCTTGTAGCGGTAGTTCACGTTGACGTGGACAAAGCGGCCCTTGAACGAGGCGATGGTGCCTTCCATGTATTCGGGACGGTTCCGGATCAGCAAAGCCAGTTTGTCGTCCGGCTTGTGTCCCGCTTCGACAAGACCCCTTGCGAGCGCGTTGGTTCGGGCATGGAACTGCTGCCATGTCGTGGTGCTGTCACCGTGGATCAGCGCTGGTGCCGTGGGTGGGATAACGCTTGCGACAGCATCAAATATGTCGCCAAAGTTCCAAACGTTCATGCAATTGCCCGTGCAGGTTTGTTGGTTCAATTCAGTCGACGCTTGATGTGTCGATCTTGCCGTTCCAGTACAGGATCGCAACCTGGACAACGCCCTGATGGGCGTCGTTCGGGGTGTATTCGGTCAGCACCTGTTTCTCGCCGACATTTACGAGAATGCGGTACGTCACGGAGCCATCCCTGTCGACGAAGCGGACAAGATCCTTTTCGTGATGGGCGATCAGTTTGGGAAGGTCGCCATCGCGATAGAGGCACACGTCGAAATCGGTGCACCAGGTCTTGTCGTTCACCGACAGGATGATCATGCGCACGCGGCCTGTGGCTTCATCGAAATAGACCCCGAAGATCTGGCTTGCGTGGTACGACATGAAGACGACCTTGTCGCCGGCCTTGTTTTCACCGACCGGAGCACCAAGCCTTGCCCTCACGTCCGCTTCGCTCATCCCGAGTTCGACGCCGCCTGTGCCAATTGACTCGCTGACAAGGTGCGGCTTGGCTGCGACGGGCGCCGGTGTCACGGAAACCGATGGTGGCGGTGCCTGCGGGTCTTGTGGCGGCTTTGGATCGGAACAGGCCGCGAGTGCCATGAGGAAAGCCAGTGTCAGAGCGCCTGGCAGCATCTTGTTCGGCATTGCACACCCTTGTTGCAGGCAGACGTTAACCGGGATGGCGAATGGCTTCAATCGGCGCGTTTCGCAACTGCACCAGGAGATTGCGAGGGCACCGAGCACAATTTGGAGAGCGACACGCGGTGCAATAGAGTTGGCGGGTTGAACGGGTGGGAAGGCTGATGCCCCGGAAAATGATCAAGTCAGTCGTCGTCTACGCCCTTGCGCTTGCGGGCGGGGCGTTTGCGCTGCAATGGCTAAAGTATCAGTTCCTGACCCGCGTGTTTGCGACGGAGTTCTATATTGGCCTGATTGGCGTTGGCTTTACCGTGCTTGGTGTGTGGCTAGGTCACCGGTTGACGCCGAGCATTGCGCCTGCGTCATTTGTCCGGAACGAAGCCGCGCTGAAGTCGCTGGGGGTAACCGAGCGTGAAGTTGCGGTGCTGGAACTGCTGGCGGCTGGCAATGCCAACAAGGAGATCGCCCGCAAACTTGAGATCTCACCCAACACCGTCAAGACCCACATCGCCAGCCTGTTCGGCAAGCTCGATGTGCAACGCCGTACCCAGGCGATCCAGAAGGCGCGCGAACTGCGGATTTTGCCATGAACGGTGATCGCAGGAATGACTGATTTCGGCGAAATCACCCTTTCGGGCGATACAATTGCGCCCGGTTCTGACTCTAAAATCAGGTGTGTAACGAGAAAGGATTTTCAATGGAACGTGTGACCGGGATTGGCGGCTTCTTCTTTCGGGCAAAGGACCCGAAGGCGCTGGCGCGATGGTACAATGACAACCTCGGTGTCACAATGACGCCCAGCAGCTATGACGACCCACCCTGGCGGCAAGGGGCTGGCACGACCGTGTTCGAGCCGTTTCCCGAAAGCACAACCTATTTCGGCGACCCCAAACAACAGTGGATGATCAATTTCCGGGTGCGCGACATGGCGCGCATGGTGGCCCAGCTCCAGTCGCGGGGTATTGCCGTGGAGGTCGACCCAGAGGTCTATCCCAATGGCCGTTTTGCGAAAGTCATCGATCCAGAAGGAAATCCCATCCAGCTGTGGGAGCCGGAAGACGAAGCGGATGGTTGATCGCCGCATCTCGTACCGATGACATCAGCACTTCAGACAACGACCGGGTCCAACCAATGATAAACACAATATTTCTGTTCGGCACAATTGCAGGACTTATCGAAGGCGCGCTGCTTCTGGCGGCTTTCCATTTTCTGGGGACTGAAGGGGGATCGGAGAACCTCCTGTTCGGCTATCTGTCGATGATCCTGGCCATGTCCATGATTTTCATCGGCGTGAAACGCTATCGCGACCGGGAACGGGGTGGCGTGATCAGGTTCCTTCCGGCCCTTCTTGTGGGATTGGCAATCTCGGTCGTTGCCGGGATCATTTATGTGGCCCTATGGGAAGTTTACCTTGCGGCAACGCATTACACGTTCGCGGAGGTCTTCGCGTCGTCGTATGTTGAATCCCAAAAGGCAGCAGGCCTCAGCGGGGAAAAGCTGGACCGGCTGATCGCCGAGATGCAGGAATTCAAGGTCCAGTATGCAAATCCGCTCTACCGGATGCCGATGACATTCATTGAAATCTTTCCGGTCGGGGTGCTGATTTCGCTGATAAGTGCCGCGGTCCTGCGGAATTCAAGGGCGCTGCCGGATCAGGCATGAGTTCACTTGATCCTTGTCAATGCGTTGGGTTTGATTTGCTGAGAGCCTTTGAGCCGGGATAGAGCGCCCGTCTCAAAGGCTGCTCGTCCCACCAACTGCGGGACGGAAACTCATGGCACAGGCAGCACTCAAACCTCAGGCAAGCGAAGCAGAGCATTTCGACGTCCTGATTGTCGGCGCGGGAATTTCAGGTGTGGGCGGCGCCTATCATCTGTCCAAGCAGTGCCCGGGCCTGTCCTATGTCGTGCTTGAGGGGCTGGAGAGCTTTGGCGGCACCTGGCTGATGCACAAGTATCCCGGTGTTCGATCGGACAGCGACCTGTACACGTTCGGATACCGGTTCAAGCCGTGGGTAGGCGCACCCATCGCGTCGGCGGAAGAGATCCTGAAGTATATGGGCGAAGTGATCGACGAGAACGATCTCGGCAAGCATATTCGTTACAAGCTCCACATCAGTGATGCGAGTTTCTCTTCGAAGGACAATCTCTGGACCGTAACGGCGACCGACAAAGTCTCGGGAAAGACAAAGACGTTCACCGCCAACTTCCTCTGGATGTGCCAGGGATACTATCGGCATTCCGAGGGCTATACGCCCGAGTGGAAGGGCATGAGCGAGTTCAAGGGTCGCGTCGTGCATCCGCAGACGTGGCCGGATGACCTCGACTACAAGGGCAAAAATGTCCTTGTGATCGGATCCGGGGCCACGACTGCCACTGTCGTTCCGGCCATTGCGGCCGACTGCAAGCATGTGACGGTGCTGCAGCGTTCACCCACCTATTTCATACCGGCGCGCAATGCCAATGATCTTGCGGACCAGCTGCGGCAACTTGAGATAGACGAGGCCTGGATCCACGAGATCACGCGGCGGAAAATCCTGTTCGACCAGGAGATGATCACGAAAATGTCCTTCATCGATCCTGAGGGACTCAGGAAGGAATTGCTCAACGGTGTGCGCGCGATTGTTGGCGATGCAGAGGTCGAGAAGAACTTCACGCCGAAGTATCGCCCCTGGCAGCAGCGAATTGCATTTGTTCCCGATGGCGACCTGTTTCACGGCATCAAGTCGGGCAAGGCCGATGTCGTGACGGATGAGATCGAGCGCTTCGTGCCGGAAGGCGTGCTGCTGCGTTCGGGCAAGACGCTGAAGGCCGACATCATCGTGACAGCAACGGGTTTCAACCTGAGCGTCCTTGGTGACATCAAGTTCGCGGTCGATGGCAAGCACGTCAATTTTGCTGACACAGTGACTTATCGTGGCATGATGTTCACGGGTATTCCCAACATGCTCTGGATCTTCGGCTATTTCCGGGCCAGCTGGACGCTGCGCGTGGACCTGCTGGCGGACTTCGTCTGCCGCCTGCTGACCCATATGCGCACGCGCGGCTTCAAGCGCGTGGAGGTCGGCTTGCGGCCTGAAGACAAGGACATGCAGCTCCAGTCATGGATGGATCCGGCGAACTTCAATCCGAATTATCTCATGCGCAGCATGCACCTGTTGCCCAAGCGTGGCGACAAGCACGAATGGCAGCACACCCAGGATTATTGGGCCGAGAAAAAAGAGATTCCGGTGATTGACCTGAACGGCAAGGAGTTCAAGTACGGATAGGCTGCTTCCTCACCCGTCCCGTTGTTACGCACCAGGGTGCGTTGGAATTCCACGGCGTCTGCTGATAGGCTTCGGTCTTTCAGCAGAGTGGCTCCATGAAAATTCAGTGCGCATGCGGCAGTGTCATACATGATGGGGGAGACGGGCTGTCCAACAAGGCGCATCTCATCTCCGACCAGAGCCTGTTTCCACTTTTCGATGCGATCGATCGCGTGCTTATGCTGGAGTGTTCTTCGGCGGTTGCGCGCGAAGCAGCGTGCACCAAATTGCGATCTCTGGTCACGAAATCTTCCCGGCTCGCGTGGGAGTGTTCCAATTGCGGGCGGCTCTACCTGAACCAGGGGCAGGGTAATCCGCGCGAGTACCTGCCTGGGAGTGAGACGAAGGCCGGCGCATTCGAGAGATAGATTTTCGATCGGGACTCGACATCAAGCAGCCGCGAGCAGAAGGGATGACGAGGTTGAGCTGTTGATATAGCATCATCCCGAACACAGACCGGGAGGATGCCGTGAAGCTTGAAGGTGGATGCTATTGCAAATCGGTTCGTTACGTGGCCGAGGGCGAGCCGATGATGAAGGCGGAGTGTCTCTGCCGCGAGTGCCAGTACATTACAGGTGGCGGGCCAAACTTTTTCATCGCAATGCCGATCCCGGGTTTCAAGTACACGAAAGGTACACCGAAACAGTTCACCCGCAAGGATCTCGAGCGGCCGGTCACGCGCGAGTTTTGTCCCGAGTGCGGCACGCATATTGTAACGCGCCCACAGGGTTTTCCGGCAGTGATCCTGAAAGTCGGGTCACTCGATGATCCCAGGCAATACGGGACTCCAACCATGGCGATCTATACCTGTGACAAGCAGGCCTATCACACAATACCGAGTGGCATTCCGACGTTTGAAAAGCTGCCGGGGTAACGGTGTCGCCGCGAAGAAAATTTGGAGTCATTTTCCGGGATGCGAGGCGTCTGATTTGAAGCCAGTGTGGGTCGCACAACGAGGTGATCCGCATGGCACGTTTTCTTTTTCTCCACGGCAGCTGGCATGGCGCATGGTGCTGGCACAAAGTTCTGCCGTTCATCCAACAGCGAAAGCACATCGCCTCTGCCATTGATTTGCCTGGTCGTGGGCGCTGTCCGGCCATCCCCGCGTTTGTCAGTCTTGAGAAAATGGTTGATGCAGCCGAACGTGGCTTGGCTCCCGAGGGCAAGACGACAGTCGTTGTGCATAGCCGCAACGGCATTGTTGCCTCTGCGCTTGCAGAGCGAGTGCCTGATCGCATCGCGCGGACAATCTATCTTGCATCCTTCATGCTGCCTCCGGGACGGCGTGTCCTCGACTATGTGCCGGATAGGGAATCGATGATGTCGGGCAACGTCACGTTCAACCGAATGGGAATGTGGGACTGGCTGAATCCGGAGGTTTACGGGGAAGCGCTTTATGCCGACTGCAGCGAGAGCGATATTGAACTGGCGCGTGCGCTGCTCGTGCGCGAGCCCGTACGACCAGCCCTAACGCGACTGAAGTTGACGGCAGCCCGTTATGGCCGTGTCCCGCGCGACTATATCCGGCTGACTCAAGACAGAGCCGTTTCCACGGCGCTTCAGGACAGGCTGATCAATGATGCCGGTGCCGAGCGGGTTGAATCCATTGATGCCAGTCACTCCGCTTATTTCTCGCAGCCCGAAAAGCTCTCGCAATCCATCCTGAAGCTGGCAGCATCGTGAATTTGTGGAGTTTCTGTATAGTGGCTGATCCGGTCATCGAAAGGCTACATCATGAAGTTCGGCGTCTTTTACGAAATGCAGTTGCCAAAGCCCTGGAATCCAGGTGATGAGCGGCAGCTGTTCCATGATGCGCTGGCGCAGGTCGAGCTCGCGGATGCGCTTGGCTATGACTATGCGTGGGAGGTCGAGCATCATTTCCTGGATGAATACTCGCACTCATCATCGCCTGAAGTGTTCCTGGCAGCCGCTGCCGCACGGACCAAGCGTATCCGGCTCGGGCATGGCATCAGGCAGGTGATCCCGAACTACAATCATCCGGCGCGCACAGCAGAAGGGCTGGCGACACTCGACATCATCTCGGACGGGCGCGTTGATTTCGGCATCGGTGAGGGTGCGACGCGCCTTGAGCTTGGTGGTTTTGGAATCCCGGCGCGCGAGAAGCGTGCCATGGCGATTGAGGCAGGCGAGCAGATTGCCAACATGATGGTGATGGATCCCTATCCCGGATTCGAGGGCAAGTATTTCAAGATGCCCTGCCGCAATGTGCTGCCGAAGCCCGTGCAGACCCCGCATCCGCCAATGTGGATGGCGTGCACGAACAGGGACACGATCAAGGTGGCTGCGTCGCTGGGTGTTGGCGCGCTGGCATTTGCGTTTGTCAATCCGGAAGAGGCGCGGGCGTGGAGCGAAATCTACTACGGGATCATCAAATCCGAGAGTTGCGTGCCGATCGGGCATAGCGTGAATGCGAATATCGCCATGGTGTCTTCGTTCTCGATCCATCACGAGCGGGCTGAAGCAATTCGGCGCGGGCATGAAGGTTTCGAGTTTTTCGGCTATGCGCTGAATGCGCTCGTGGCGCGGGACACAGTCCCGGGACGCACCAATCTGTGGGGTGAGTATCTGGCGTTGCGTGGCAACCGCACCGAGGAACTGGCTGCTGCCGCCAGCCGTGCGCCGCAAGGCTCCGGGATCGGAACACCTGATGACATGCGGCTGCATCTGAAAGCGTTTCAGGCATCTGGTGTCGACCAGGTGATCTTCATGCAGCAGGCAGGACGCAACAAGCATGAGCATATCTGTTCGTCGCTGGAGCTGTTCGCGTCAGAGGTCATGCCGGATTTCAAACGGGACGTGGAAGCGCGGGAAGCTGACAAGGCGCGCAAGCTTGAGCCATACGTCGAGGCCGCGCTCGCGCGCAAGCCGCGCATGAAGGCGCTGGCGGATGATGAGATCCCGGTGGTGCGTGCGTCTGTGGCGTCGGCGCAGGTGAACCAGACGAAGGCGGGGTAGGGAGCGACAGCGTCTCCTCACCCACCCTCTCCGCACGCGGAGAGGGGCAGTTCCGTTTGTGAACAATATCCCTCTCCAGCATTGCTGGAGAGGGTGGCGCGCAGCATTAGCTGCGCGACGGGTGAGGAGCCGGTTGTGCGGCCTTCACCAGACGCGTACGCGCTTGTCCGGGTTCAGGTAGAGCTTGTCGCCTTGCTTGATCGGAAACGCCTTGTACCAGGCGTCGATGTTGCGGACGGTGAGGGCTCGGAACTGGGCGGGAGAGTGGCCGTCGTTGATCAGTCGCTGCCGCAGTGCTTCCGGGCGCATGTAGGTGCACCAGCTCTGCGCGAAGGCTACGAAGAACTGCTGGTCACCGGTGAGGCCATCCACTGCAGGTGCATCCTTGCCGCCGAGAGAGGCGCGCCACGCGTCGTATGAAGCAGACAGTCCCGCAAGGTCTGCGATGTTTTCGCCCAGAGTCTGGTGGCCATTCACACCGAGGTCCGGGAAGGGTTTGTAACCATCATACTGAGCTGCCAGAGCCTCGCCGGCTGCGTTGAACTGCTTCAGGTCTTCGGCCGTCCACCAGTTGCGAAGGTGACCGACGGCGTCGAACTGCGCGCCAATGTCGTCGAAGCTGTGGCTGATTTCGTGACCGATGACGGCACCGATTGATCCGTAGTTCACAGCTGGTGGTGCCTTGGGGTCGTAGAAGGGTGCCTGCAATATTCCTGCCGGAAAATTCAGTGCATTCAGAATGGGCAGGTTCACAGCATTGACGACCTGCGGGACCATGACCCACTCGTGGCGGTCAATCGGCTTGCCGATGCGTGCGCGCTGGTTCTGGAAGTTGAAGATTTCTGCGCGCTCGGCGTTGCCGACGGCGTCGCCTCGCACGACTTTGTAAGGTCCATAGTTGCGCCACGTATCCGGGTAGGCAATGCCGACCGTCAAGGTGGAGAGCTTGTGTTGGGCTTCAGCTTTTGTCTTTGGTGACATCCAGGCGAGCGCATCGATGCGCTTGCGGTAGGCGGCGATGATGTTGGACACCATCTCGTTCAATTGAGCCTTGCCGGATGCCGGGAAATATTTGGCAACGTACAGGTGGCCGACGCCCTCGCCGAGCGCCGCATTGGTGGCGTCCACCGCGCGCTTCCAGCGTACGCGCTGCTGTGGCGTGCCCTGCAGCGCGGTGCCATAGAATGCAAAGTTTTCGTCTGCGAATGCCTTCGGCAGATAAATCGCGTAATGCTCGACGGCGTGGAAGGCGAGGTAGCTTTTCCAGTCTTCAAGACTTTCGCTTGCTGCCAGAGCGGAGATACCCTTTGCGGCAGTCGGCTGCCATACGACGAACGTCTTCTGGCCATCGAGACCCGCGGCCTTGAAGTATGTGTTCCAGTCAAGTCCGGGGGCTTTCGCCGCAAAATCCTTTGTGGCCCAGGGGTTGTTTCCTTTTCCAATGTCGTCGCTGTCAGCGCGGCTTGAATGGCTCTGCGCGATCCTGGTTTCGAGCGCCATGATGCGTGAGGCCTTGGTCGCGGAATCTGCGATGCCGGCAAGAGTCAGAACTTTTGCGATGTGGCTCACATACGCCGAGCGGGCTTTTTTCATCGCGTCAGAGTCCGACACGTAGTACTCGCGATCGGGCATGCCGAGGCCGCCCTGGATCAGGAAGGGATAATAACGCGAAGGGTCCTGGAGGGATGGAGAGACCCAGAGCCCCAATATGTTGTCGGTGTACATGTCGGTGGCGTTGAGGATGTCGACATCCGCGCGTAGTCCCTCGCCGAGATATTTGGCCAAGGCCGTGCGGTCGCCGATGGCAGATATCTTTGCAAGCATGGGCTGGATCGGCTTTGTTCCCTGCGCTTCGATGCCGGTTTCATCCATGAAAGAGGCATAGTAGTCACCGATCTTCTGCGCTTCGGTGTCCGGCTTCGCACTTTGTGCTGCGGCCTGGATCAAGTCGACAGTGCGCTTGTTGGTTTCCTCAGAGAGGATCGCACTGCCGCCATACGAGCTTCGATCAGCCGGGATTGGGTGTGCCTTGACCCATGCACCGTTGGCATATTGCCAGAAGTCATCCCCAGGGGGCGTCGAAGTGTCGAATGATGTCTTGTTCACGCCCTGCGCGAGTGCTGCTGCAAAGACCAGCGTGATTGAAGCAATTGACAAAGACAGACGAGAAAGGCGCATGGGTGCTCTCCGGAAGTTGGGGGGACAATAGACGCTGGGCCTCGATATTCCAACAAGCCGGGGGTGGCTCGCCCCCGTCGGTCCCTTTGCGAATCCGGGAAAAAGCGGGCACAATCCGCGATCACTGCGATTTGATCGTGGGGTGGCGCTGGGCATTGGGGGATTGAATTGCATTGAGCGAAACGTTCAAGCCGCTGCGCACCAGTATTGCAGAAGCATTGCAACGCCCGGGTGCGATCTGGATCCTCCTTGCGAACGCCGTCCCCGTGGCCGGCGTACTGTTTTTTGGCTGGCAGGCATTTGCGCTGCTGATTTTCTACTGGATCGAGAATGTCATTCTTGGCGTATTCAATGTACTGAAAGTTGCGGTGTCCGGCTTCACCAAAGCTGGCAACGTCAAGCTGCTGACTTTGTTTCTCATTCCATTCTTTTGCATTCACTATGGAATTTTTTGCTACGTGCACGGCATGTTTCTGATTGCCGTGCTGACGATTGCTGGTGCTATTCACGATGGCAGCGTGATCACTCCGGAATCCTTTGATCTGCTTCCGCGCGTTTGGCATGCGCTGCGGTCAGATGCCGATCTGAGTTTCAGTGTAGTTGTGCTTGTGGTAGTGCAACTGTTTTCATTTGCGGTCATGTGGCTGGGAATGGAAAAGTGGCGCGACACCAATCCGATGAAGCAGATGCTCGAGCCCTATGGCCGCATCGTGATCCTGCATCTGACGATCTTCATTGCCTGCATTCCCGTCATCGCCATCGGGCAGGCTCAGATCGGCGTGCTTGTTCTGGCCCTGATGAAGTGCGGGCTGGAGCTGGGACTGCCGCAATTCTCGTTCGGGCTGGACAAGGTTCCTGATGAATTGAACCTACCTGACAAGTGACAGGGAGAATTCCTTGTCAATCAGTGTTTTGCCCTTACGTTCAAGTGTGTAGTGCGCAATGTATTTGCCAAGTGGCCAGGATGGAACGGTTCGCTTGCGACCTGCAAAGCTGAGCCATTGAGCCTTCGACTTTTCGAGCGCCTTGGGACCGACTTCGGCAAGCGTCTGATTGAGGGCGTCGGTGACAACCAGCGTTTCCATATCGCCTTTCCTGATGCCAATCACGCGCACATAGGCGATAAGGGCGGGCGCAACGCTGCTGGGCTTGTCGGGATCGGATTCTTCGATCTCTTCAAGGGTTGGCGCGCGCGACGCGAAGCCGGCAGAGACCAGGGTGACCGGCTGGTACGCGAGCAACGCCTGCGCCTTGACCGTCCAGAGTGGTGACTTCGGCTTGGCGTTGCACCCCGCGGTGCGCGCATCCACAGCAGAGCTTCCAGAGAAGGGATCAACTATCGTTTTGGCGTGCCTGACTTCAAAATGCAGGTGAGCAAATTGGGTATACCCGGACATGCCCACCCTGCCGAGAATGGCTCCGGCGGAAACTGACGCGCCGGACTTGACGCGGATGGAGCCCTTTTGCATGTGGCAGTACTGAGTCACCCATCCGTCGCCATGATCGATGACGACCCCATTGCCGCATTCCCTGCCGCCAAGTTCGCTGGCGTCTGACCGCCGGATCGACACATCTTTCATGCCGTCGCGAACTGCTTTCACGCTGCCCCTGGCTGCTGCCAGAACATTGACTCCCCTGTTCATCGAATCGGTGTTGCGCAGCCGAATGTCAGTGCCCTTATGCCCTTCGTAGGAAATTGAACCGCATTTGTAGTCGCTGACACCAGCTGAAGGGTCGCGATCGACGTAGTTCTGGATGAAGCAGTCGGACCCCGGACGGCAGGCAATAGGCAGAGCCAGTTTTGGTGCGGCTGAAGCGGTCCATCCGCTCACAAGGCCTGCAAGTGCCAATGTGAGTGCGTGTACGCGACGCGTGCGCCCGGACTGTGCCTTGATCAACTGAGTACTCTGTTCCGTGATTTGCGCGGAAGCATAACATGGATTTGACGCCGAAGCGGCTTTTCTTCATTGAGTTAATTGAAAGCAGTGACAGGGGCTGATGGTGAACAGATTGGGCAGGATTGGCATTGGCTCGGGTGGGACACCCCGTTCGATTCTGTTCTTCACGTGCGCGGCACATTTCCTCCACCATATTCTGGTGTCCCTGTTCCTGACACTGGTCCTTAGCCTGACCAAGGTCTGGTCGATGAGCTACGCTGACCTCATTGCCCTGTGGACGGTTGGCTCGTTGATGATTGGCCTGGGCGCACCACTGGCAGGTTGGCTTGGAGACCGGTGGGGCGAGAGCCAGGTCATGACACTTCTGTTTTTTGGACTTGGAGGGGCGAGTGTCATGTGCGGCTTCGCGCAGAACCCTGCTGGCCTGAACGTTGGATTGATCCTTCTTGGCCTGTTTGGTTCGCTCTATCACCCGGTCGGGAACTCCTGGGTTGTCAAACATGCAAGGGAGCGCGGAAAAGCGATTGCACTCGCGGGTATCTTCGGTTCATTCGGAGTTGCGGCCGGACCTGTAGTTGCCGCGGGTCTCAATGACGCGCTGGATTGGCGATGGGCGTTCATTGTTCCCGGCGTCGTCTGCATGGCGTTTGGTGTCGGCCTTGGTCTCGCTCGGCTCTGGGGGCTTGTTCCCGAGCGACAGGGAGATGCCCACGAAATGATGCACGAGCATGGAAGCGTCAAAGATCGTCGCAACGTGCTTGCGTTGCTTGCCCTGACAATGACGCTGACCCTGATTGCGACGAATGCCTTTGTCACGGCACTTCCCAAACTCGTCGACACGCTAAACCTGACAGATGGCAAGGGACTTATCGGTGTCGGCTTGCTGGTGGGTGCGATTTATCTTGCAGCCTCTGGCGCGCAGTTTGTGGGTGGTCACTACGCTGATCGCGGCGCCGCCCGGAAAACATATCTGGGCGCGTTCGTCTTGCTTGCTGTTGTATTCGTGACTGCGTCGGTAACTCAGAATTGGATACTGCTTCCTCTTGCGGCCGGCGTGATGTTCCTGTTCGAGACGATCGCACCCATTGAGACCGTTTTTGTAGCCAGGTACTCTCCACCATCGCGGCGGGGGCTTTTCTTCGGGATGCGCTATGCGATTTCGGTTGTTGGTGGGCCGGTGGGTGTGTGGATGGTTTCGGCGCTCTACAGTGCCGAACTTGGATTTGCGTATCTGCTGGCCGTGCTGGGGAGTATCGCAGCAGTTACTGCGGTTCTCGCGCTAGCCTTGCCACAAGACCGCACGCCAGCGCTTGGTACAAACGAAAGGAGCGCCTGGTAGGGCGCTCCTTCCTGATGCTTCTGCAGTTGCGACTACCAGATGTGTACGCGATCTTCCGGCTTGACGTAGAGCTTGTCGCCTTCCTTCACGCCGAAAGCGTCATACCAGCCGTCCATGTTCCGGACGACGCCGTTACAGCGATACTCTGCCGGTGAGTGCGGGTTGCTGGTGACCTGGTTACGAAGGGCCTCGTCACGGATGAGCGCTCGCCAGACTTGAGCCCAGCCCAGGAACACGCGCTGTGAGCCCGTGAACCCGTCCAATACCGGAGCCGGCTTGCCCTTGAGCGACAACTCGTACGCATAGCGCGACACCGACAGGCCGCCAAGATCACCGATGTTTTCTCCTGACGTGAAGTCGCCATTAACGTGCAGTCCTGGCAACGGCTCGAAGGCGGAGTACTGCGCGGCGAGTGCCTTTACCTTGACGGCAAAGCGCTGTTCGTCTTCGGGTTTCCACCAGCGACGCAGGATGCCGTTCTCATCGGACTTGGCGCCCTGGTCGTCGTAGCCATGGCCCATTTCGTGCCCGATCACGCCACCAATGCCGCCGTAGTTCACGGCTGCATCGGCGTTCGGGTCGAAGAACGGTGCCTGCAGGATCGCGGCCGGGAACACGATTTCGTTCCAGGTCGGATTGTAGTAGGCGTTCACTGTCTGTGGAGACATGCCCCACTCGCCCTTGTCCGTCTTCTGCGCAAGGCGCGAGGCCTGGCGATTATAGTCCCAGATGCCTGCACGCTTGCGGTTGCCATAGGCGTCGCCTGGTCGGACCTCGAGGGCCGAATAGTCACGCCACTGGTCTGGATAGCCAATTTTCACGCGAACAGTTTCAGCCTTGCGCATTGCTGCGGTGCGGGTCTCGGGTGACATCCAATCGAGCTTGGCAATCCGCTCGCGATAGGCTGCAAGCAGGTTGTTCACTAGTTCCTTCACCTTCGCCTTGGATTCAGGCGTGAAATGACTCTTCACATAGATCTGGCCGATCGCAAGCCCGAGCGGGCGTTCGCCGTAATTGCCGCTGAGTGCCAGCACAGCGCGCTTCCAGCGGTCGCGCTTTTGTGGCTGACCGGTCAGTACCTTGCCGTTGAAATCGAACGACGCATCATCAAATGCTGTCGGCATGATGTCGGACTCGGCATTCAGGTAGTGAAACGTTTCGTAGGCAACCCATGTCGACACGGGTGTGTCGCGGAACAGCTTGCCCAGCTTTCCAACCGGCTCGGGGTTGCGGAGCAGGAAGAAATTCTGGTTTTTGAGGCCGGCCGACGTCAGCATCGCATCCCAAGGAAATTCCGGCGCTGATGCCTTCAATTCAGCCTGTGATCTGGGATTGTAGGCAAGTTCAACGTCTCGCAGCTTTTCAACGGGCCAATGAATTTCGGCGATTTTTGTCTCAACCGCGACGATGGCATCTGCTGCAGCAGCTGCGTTCGGGTAGTGAGCGAGCGACAGCATCTTTTCAACGTATGCGCGATAGGCAGCCCGCGTCTCGACGAACTTCGCATCCTGCTTCAGGTAGTAGTCGCGATCCGGCATGCCCAAGCCAGTTTGCACGACATCGACCGAATATCGGTCGGGATTCTTGTCATCGAGTCCGAAGCCCATGCCGATTGGCGAATTGGCAGGTGAGCCAGGTTCGCCGATATAAGCGGCGACGTCTTCGTGCGTTTTCAATGCTGCAATCTGTGCGAGGTCAGCTTCGAACGGCTTCAGACCGAGTGCATCAATCTTTTTCGTATCAAGGTAGGACGCGTAGTAGTCTGCAACCTTCTGTTCCGGCGAGCCCTTGGCCTGAGCGCGACTGGAGACGTCATCAACCAGGTTCTTCACGTCCTGTTCGGACTTTGCCGACAGCATGTTGAATGAGCCCCAGCTTGAACGGTCAGCCGGGATCTTGTTGTTCTTGAGCCATGTGCCGTTGGCGTAGCGGAAGAAATCATCGCCGGGCTTTACGCTTTTATCCATTGCGTCGAGGTCGAAGCCCCATTTGCCGATGGTGGGCTTTCCCGATCCTGCAGCACCTGCAACCTTTTCAAGCGCCAGGTAACCGGTGGCGGCAACCGTTCCAGCGAACAGCGCCATGACCAGTGAACGTCTCATACTCATGTCTTCGAAACCTCTTTTTTCAGTCCGGCCCTGAAACTCTTCTGTTCGGGCGCCCGACGCAACGGGCCAAAGGGTCCCCAATTTTCACAATGCTGCGAGCACTTCTGGAGAAACTGTGGGAATTCGCGACGAAAGGGCGCAAGTGCCCGGCCAAAACCGATGGGTATGTCAGACCGGTTCTGGTTGGAAATCTGCGGTTTTTCTGCTTTGCTCCGTGTGAATCGAAAGCAAAGGGATCGCCGCTGCGCAATTTCAGGTGCGCAAAGCGGGGACAATCAGGGGCGGGAACGGATTATGGGGCGTCTAATTGGAGCAATTCTGGTGCTTGCGCTGCTCATCGGCGGTGCGGGCGGCTTCTACTGGATCGGTGCACGGGAAGGCTGGTTTGGCGAAGAGCGAGATGCGGGCGTCATCCAGGGCAAACAAATTCCTGCGGCTGTCATCGGTGAGCGTACGGCGCAAGTGAAGGCCGCGGCGCCTGAAGGTGCCAACGACCAGATCCTCTTTGGTGACCTGCACGTTCATACGACGTTTTCTGCCGACGCTTTCCAGTTTTCTCTTCCGATCATGGGTGGGCCCGGGGTTCATCCGGTGGCCGATGCGTGCGACTTCGCGCGATACTGCTCAGCGCTGGATTTCTGGTCGATCACAGATCACGCTGAAACTGTCACGCCACTGCGCTGGAAGCGCACCAAGGATGCCATTCGGGCCTGTCAGAAAATTGCTGGTGATGACGTCAATCCAGACCTTATTTCGTTCATTGGATTTGAATGGACGCAGGTGGGGCGGACGCCTTCAGACCACTTTGGCCACAAGAATGTCATCTTCAGGGATCTGGACGACGACAAGCTTGCCGTGCGGGCGATTGGTGCTGCGGGCGTTGCCTCTGCCGCATTGCGGACCAGTTTCGGGATCTCGCCTGTTGTGCCCCTGCTGGACTTCAGCAACCGCCAGACCTATTTCGACTTCAACAAATTCACGAAGCTCACGCAGGCGGTTCCGGAATGCGATGCAAAGACGCCCTCCAATGAGCTGCCGAAGGATTGCTACGAAACGGCGAACACGCCGGGCGATCTGGTGCGGAAGCTCTATGATGAGCAGAAGCTCCAGCCGCTGGTCATTCCACATGGTTCTTCCTGGGGCTTCTACACGCCGCCAGGCACGAACTGGAACAAGGCGCTGCTGAAAAAGGAGCGCCCGGACACATTCAAGCTGATTGAAATCTATTCGGGTCACGGGAGCTCTGAGGAGTACAGGTCGTGGAAAGATGTTGATCTGAGCGCTGACGGCAAAACGGCGAAGTGCCCCCAGCCTACATCGAACTACACACCCAGTTGCTGGCGTGCAGGAGAAATCATCCGTGAGCGTTGCCTGAAAGCAGGGGTCTCGATGGCAGATTGCGACAAGCGGGCATCGGACGCCCGCCAGAACTATGCGGATATGGGCGTCGCGGGTCACCTTTCGATCGGTGGCGAGACACCGGAGGACTGGCTGGACGCTGGCCAGTGCACGGACTGTTTCATTCCACCCTTCAATCACCGTGCGAGCAATTCGGTGCAGGCTGGCCTGGCAACTTCGAGCTTCGAAGATGCGTCGGTGCAAGCCACCAGGTTCCAATGGGGTTTCATAGGTTCTTCAGACAATCATCGCGCCCGACCCGGTACCGGATACAAAGCGGTCGACAGGCATCGCAATACGGAAGCCGGTGGAGCGGTGAGCGAATTCTGGCGCAAGCGCCTGCTTCCCGACCAGGGACAAACGGAACCGGTTTCCAAGCGGTTCTCTCGCGAGGAGCTGACGTCCCTTACCGGATTCCAGCTCACCGAGTTTGAGCGGCAGTCATCGTTCTGGCTGGCGGGCGGACTGGCGGCCGTGCACGTCACCGAACGGTCTCGTGACGCGGTGTGGGATTCGCTGCAGCGTCGCGAAGTCTATGCGACTTCAGGGCCGCGCATTCTGTTGTGGTTCAACGCCGTTGACGCCCAAGGCAACAAGATCCCGATGGGCAGCCGCGTTCCGACTGATGCACCTCCGACCTTTGAGGTGAAAGCGGTCGGTGCGTTCAAGCAGAAGCCTGGATGTCCTGATTTCGAGAAGGCGGGTCTTGATGAAAAGCGCATCAAGTCAATCTGCTCTGGCGAATGCTATAATCCATCTGACGAGCGCCGTCTGATCACGCGAATAGAAGTCGTAAAAATCCGGCCACAGACATCGACCGGCGAAGATCTGGGCCAACTGATCGAAGACCGCTATCTGGTCCATACCTGCAGGCCGAACCAGAATGGCTGTACGTTCAGCTTTACCGACCCTGAGTACGGCAAGGACAAGCGGGACACCATCTACTACGTCAAGGCCATTCAGGAGGCAGAGCCCGCGATCAATGCCCAGCCCGTCAAGTGTGAACGCGACGGCAACGGAAAGTGCGTCAAGGCGACGCTTTGCTACGGCGACTATCGTTCGGGTGAGGATGGCTGCACGGCGCCGGCCGAGCATCGTGCGTGGTCGTCACCAATTTATCTGGACTATCGCGTCGCAACGCCAGCAGCAGTGCAGCCAGCCATGACGCCGGCTCAGATTCCTGCTGCTGGAGATACGAATGGCCATTGAATTCAAGGGCAACGCCTCCGTTTATCTTTTGGTGGCGGGTGCGGCCCTTGGACTTGGAGCCGCGATGTGGTCAGCCCTTGGGGTGGGGCAGTCGCTGGCGCCGTACGGCGATGCCGTCGCCATTGTTGATGGCACACCGATTTCGCGAACGGTGTACGATTCCGCGATTGAAGGACTTGTATCTGCCAAGCGAAATCCTTTGACCGACACCGAACGGCGTGAAGCGCTTGATCGCATAATAGACGAAGAGTTGTTGCTGCACAGGGCGCTGGAATTGGGACTTGGAGAGAGCGATCCGCCTTCGCGCAAGGCACTCGTGAATGCAATGCTCCAGTTTTCCATCGCCGAGGCCAGCAAGCGCATCCCAACCGACGCGGAACTCGTCAGGTTCTATGCCGAGCGGCCGAAGCTGATTTCACCTCAGCCATTGCTGACGGTACGGGCGGTGTCGTTCTCTCATGCCGAGACAAACAAAGCGCAAACGCTGAGAGCGGCCATCGATAGTGGTGCTGGTTTCGATGCCGCAGTCAAGCAATCGGGCGCTGAAGGTGTGTTGTTGCCGGGAGGATCGGTGATCCCGGCCAAGATCGCCGAGTACGCCGGTGGCACAATACGGGATACAGCATTGGCCCTGGCAAAGGGACACACGGCTGGACCGATCGCAATTGGAGACCGCTTGGTGTTCGTCCATCTGGTTGACCGGACAGAAACGCCTCCGCCTCCACTCGATGCGGTTCGAGATGTGGTGGCTGAAGAGTGGCAGAAGCGCGAAGCGGAGAAGGCTTTCGCCGACTATGTGGACGGCCTGAGGCGACGCGCCCGCATTTCATATGGAGCCGGGACACCAGCGGCCGGAACCAACTAGATGGTCCGGATTTTGGCGTTTGCGCTGATTTGCCTTGGGCTGACGGCAGAGCAGGCCATTGCGCATACACGAAGCCAAAGCTTTTCGAACTGGAACGTGCATGAAAATGTGGTGTCCGGAACCTACCAGGTTGATGCCTATCGAGCGACGCAGCTTAGCGACGAGCCTCAGGATCTCGTAAAGCTCGTTGGCGAGCATCTGAAGGCAACGGTCTTTGCCGAACAGGACAGGGTTCGCTGCAAGCTTGACGAACCTCTGGCGCTGCAAGCACCGCGCGGGGAGCTTCGGTTCGAATTGAAAGTATCTTGCCCGAAACCTTTCGCAACCGCCGAGGCGCGGCTGGTGGTCGGTGCCTTCTTCGATGTCTCGATCAGCCACGTACACTATGCGCGCGTCAGCTATACCGGCGGTCGTGTTGACGAGGTGGTGCTGACGCAAGGTCAACCCATGGTGACCATCGGCGCGGGCGCCCGGCAGAGCACGCACAGCATGTTCAGTTTGCTTGCACTTGGGTTCACCCATGTGCTGAGCGGTGCCGACCATGTGGCATTCCTGCTGGCGCTGATCATGCTTGCGGGAGACTTCCGGCGTACAATTTTCGCTGTCACCGGGTTTACGGTTGGCCATTCGATAACACTGGCGCTGGTGGCGCTTGGTATCCTCAAGCCCGACACCGCAACGGTGGAAGCACTTATCGGTTTTACCGTCGCGTGGGCTGCTGGCGACGCACTCGCGCGATGGCGGAACATGCCTTCGTGGCTCGGATTGCTTGGTGCGGTCGGCATCGTTGGTTTGCCGATGCTCGACGTATTTGGTGGATCGGTGCAACTCGCATGGCTTGTGTTGCTTGGGCTGGCGCTGTTTGCAGGCACGATGTCTTATGCCCGGCAACTGGATGCAGGGCGGATTGCGCCGGTCATCGCCAGCATGTTCGGGCTTGCGCATGGCGCCGGCTTTGCCGGGCCGTTGCTGGAACTGAAGATCGCGCCCGGGGACCTGATCTGGACGCTGCTCGCCTTCAATGTGGGTGTGGAACTGGGTCAGCTGACCGTCGTCGCACTGGTAGCAATCCTTGTCCTCGCTGCGGGCCGTTACAGGGTGGTGGTACCCAGAATGACGCTGGACGTTTTGGCTTCCGTTCTCTTTGCGGTCGGGACCTTCTGGTTCGTTTCAAGGGCTTTCGCCTGAAAAAACGCATCTCCGTGATTACCTCCGAGGTTATTGCACTGTCTCCCGCGCACACGCACTATGGGTGCGAAGAGGGAGCATGGCGATGTCGACCGCTTTCGTTGAACAGCGCAGTTCATTCTCGGACCTGCTGAAGTCGTGGCGCCAGAAGCGGCGCCTTTCACAGCTTGAGCTGGCGCTGACTTCAGGCGTGTCCCAGAGGCATGTGAGTTTTCTGGAGTCGGGCAGGGCCCGGCCCAGCCGTGACATGATATTGCAGCTCAGCGAAACGCTTGCAGTGCCGCTGCGGGAACGAAACGACCTGCTTGTTGCTGCTGGATTTGCCCCGATGTTCCGAGCCCGGCAGATCGATGATCCGCAGATGGCGCAGGTGATGAGTGCCGTGCGCATGATGCTGACCAACCACGAGCCCTTTCCGGCGGTCGCCGTGGACCGCTGCTGGAATGCCCGACTGACCAACAAGCCCTTTGAGTTCCTGACAGGTATGATGGGGGCCGATCTCTGGGCACAGATTGGGGGACCTGAACGAAACCTGATGAAACTGTTTTTCCACCCGAATGGCATCAAGCCATTTGTTGCCAACTGGAAAGCCATTGCGCCGATGCTGTGGCATCGCGCGAGACGGGAAGCGGAAGTCATGGGGGGTGAGGACATGAAGCTTTTGCTTGCAGACCTCAGCCAGCATCAGACAGCAGAAACGCTGTGGGCCGCGGAGGAAGCGGTGCTCGTACCGGTGCTTCCGGTGGAAATGGAAAAGGATGGCGCGAAGATTTCATTCTTCACGGTTATTTCGACGTTTGGCACCGCACAGGATGCGACAGCTGATGAGCTTCGGATTGAGAGCTTCTTTCCGGCAAACTCCGAGACTGAGCAGCTGTTCCGCTCAGTCGTGAGTTAGGCTAGGCGGAGAGAAGCTGCAGTGCCGGTGCTTCGGTCCGGGCAGATGACTTCTGTTCCTCAGTCGCTGTGTCGGACGCAGCAACTGCGTCCTGGACGATGCTCAGGAGCCGGACCGCTGTGCGGCTCAGGTCCTGTGCATTGGACAGATGTCGCTTGCCTGAGGCTGCGGCGAGGTTTTCCTTGTTGATCAATTCGCAAAGCTCGGCGATGTCCGACATATGCTGCTGCAGCGTGCGTCCAAGCTCGTGAAGCTGGCGTTCCTTGTTGCGCAGTTCTGCAAGTGTGGTCTCGTTTGCCTGAACCAGTTCGAGTTCGCGCGCGGCGAGGTGGTCGCGCGTGACCTTGACTTCCTTCATGGTTTCCAGAGCGCGGACCAGAGGAGCAAATGTACTATGTCGGGGAAGGTCCGGGGCTGAAACCCTGAGGTCACCATGCGCCAGGCGGCCAATGCTAGCGGCCAGCTGCACCAGCGGGGTCGACCATTGCCAGGCGATGACAAGGGCGAGCACTGCTGCAAGGCCCGCGACGGCGATGAAAATGTTAGAGACCTTGTCGGCGGCTGCATAGACAGATGAAGTGGGCTCAACGCCGAACGCGACGAGGCCAGGGTCCCTGACGAGAATCTTGCTACCCGACTTTGCAAAGGCAGCCAGGTGCGTTTCGCCAGCAATGACCAGTTCGTTGGACTGGTTCTTCCGGTTGGTGTCGATGCGCTGAATTTCGTCGGCCACCGAATCCAGGCTGCGACTTGAATAGAGGAATTTGCTACTGTCTTTCTGGGCGAGTACAAACGCACGGCGCTCGAGGTTGAGCGGCGAGTTCTGCACGATACGCCGCACCAGCGTACTGAAATCCACAACGCCTGTCAGGGTGCCGATGACTGTCTGCCGATCATAGCTTGCGACAAGCGGAACCGTGAACTGGATCGTTTCCGAACCACCTTCGCGAAGCTTGCTGAGGTTGCTCTGCGTCGTGCGGCCGGAGACTGCCGCATGGACGCCTTCAACCGCTGAGAGGTCGGCTTTGCGCAAGGCCGGGTCAGTCGTCGAGATTACCTGGCCCTGAGCGTTTGTGATGGTGAGAGACGCGAAGTCGGCGTAGTTCAGGTTGAGATCGGACAATGCGCGGGAGAGTTCGCCGCCCTCATCGCTGATCAGCACTTCCTGCATCATGGGCATCGCACTCCACGCTTTCAAATGCGTGAGGTTCTGTGCCAGCTGCTGCTCGATTGATGTCATGACATTGTGCGTCATGGTTTGCAGGTCTTGCGTTGCCTGCTGTTGCAGAGTGTCTTCAGTACCGAGCCACAGTGCGCCCATTCCCGCTGCCATCGGCAAGGAAATGCACATGGCAAATGCGGCTGTAATCTTCGACCTCATTGACATGTGTTGACTCCATTTCTCAGGCAGGCGGAGGCTGCATTTGATTGTTCGATTGCAACGACGATCCAGTCGTCGACGGTTTCATAGCTGACGTTGAATAACTGCCCGTCCTTCGAGACGACGCCGGTGCCGTCATTCGCGCTGCCGCTGATTTCCTGCCGCAACCTGTCGAAGGTCATTCCGGCGATGAGGGCCTGCTTCCCGGCATTTTCAGCGCCATGACTGTCGGAAATGATGTTGCCCCGGCTGTCAATGACGACGACGTAGAAGGACTTTGCCAGCCCCAGGGTCAGCACTTTCTCGTATGCCGACAAATCCTGTTCGATACTCAGTACAAATTCCTTCTCGCCATTGTGAACGACTGGCGAGACATAGGTGACGGTGTCTTTTTCCATCAGGGAGGTGACGGACGAGAGTTCTTGTGAAAAGCCGGAGACGAGAACGGGGTCTGTCTTCAGGTTGCGTTTCCCGGCTGGCGCCTGGGTCGGACCGACGTGCAGGAACAGTTCTCCGGAACGGTCGATGACTGTAAAGTTGCGCATGCCATAGTGGTTTTCGAGTGCCCTGAATGAGGACGAGATACGCGACTTGAGGCGGTCCCCTTCACTCTGGGTGGATGCCATGAGGTAGGCGCTGAACAAGCGGCCCTGCGCAAGCGCAACCGCATATTTGCGGGCCTTGGATTTGACGATGGAAACCGCTTCGGCTTTTTGCTGAACGACATCCCGGATTGTGGAAGCGTTGCATGGACCCGCCACGTGACTGAGGGTCAAAGCCAGTCCACTGACTAAAGAGATCAATGCCCCACGCATCGTGCTGCCGTAACGGTTTGTTGTCGCGGGTTGCGCTCCGGATATGGGCGTCCCCGTTGTTGTTATCAGCCTTTACAATACGTATTGGGCGCTAAGAATTATTGAAGATGCGGTGACCTTACCGGGTTTTTTATTGTGTCGCGGGGCAGGAGATCAGCCTTGAGACTGTCGGCGTGTACCCCAGTAAGCGATGCAGAACAGAATGCCGAACAATCCGTCGGCGGCCGCCATCACCAGCATCTGGACGCCGACTTGGCCCAAAAAATAGAGCGACAGCACCACGGCTGTGAATGGCAGTTTTTCAAGCACCGCTACCGGCATCAGCGCATTGTATCGGGCAGGGTCGGTCGCGATGACGAGGAAGAGGATCTGCCAGGGAAAGCAAACCAAAAAGAAGCCGTGGACGAGTTCCGGATGCCCGACATTCAACAGGCTGGGGTCGGTTCCGGCCAGATAGACGGCGTAACCAAGCGTTAATACACTCAAGCCCCAGATGCCGGCGGCCTGAAAGACGCGCCGTGCGAAGTGGTTCACCGCCAGCCTTTCGTGAAGAGCAGATCAGGCGGGGGCGGGGGCAATGTGATCTGGTCAATGCGGATCTGTTTTGCCGTCATGCCGTCCAGGTCCAGCAGGCCGAGATAAGTTACGGTTTGACCTTCCCTTATCCGGTGGCGATCACAGGGCGCCACGTCATCAGTGGTGAAGAATGCGTCGCTGGCACCATTTTCGTCCAACAGAAGGCCAAATGCCTTTCGTTCGGAATAGGACTTGATCGTGCCAACGCGTCTTGTTGCGCGTGGCCTGGACACTGGCATGACGGTCGGCCAGGCGACTGCGGGAGGCATCGCGTCCGAAGGTTCGGTCCAGCCGTCCTTCGGTGCAATGCTCAGGTTCATTGCGCGAGGAGGAACCATATTGAGTACCTTGAGTTCAGGCCTGCAACCGTCCTGCTAGAACGGTCGCGGGCGGTTTTGCATAACATCGATGCGGTTGCCATCGGGGTCGAAAAACGAAAACCACTTGACGCCACCCGTGTCTCTCAGCGGTGTTACATGGACCCCCAGCCCTTCAAGTTTCGAATGGGTGCCGTCTACATCACCGGTCCGGAAATTCGGGAAAGCTGCGGCGGTTGGAGCCGTGGCCAGCATTTCGTCGGTGCCCAGTTGCCATAGGCACAGATTTGCGCCACGACCGAGGTCGAGAACGACAGTCTGCCCTGCGTTGTTTTCTTCCACGACGTGGAGTTCAAGGACGCGTTCGTACCAGGCGCGTGCGACCCGCAAATCCTTCACGCGCATGACGACCATGTTGAGCGCATCGAATATTCCCGCATGCGGGCGTGGTCCAGCACCAGGACCTGCTCCTGCGCCGGGTCTGCCGCCTGGTCCGCCAAACGAGCGGCCGCCGCCATCGTGCTGGCGCGGTGGACGGTCGCGGTGGCCGCCACGATCTTCCCGGCCACCAAATCCGCCACGTTCTTCGCGTCCACCAAAGCCGCCACGGTCTTCACGTCCGCCAAAGCCGCCGCGAGGTTGTGGTGCAGGTGCCGGACCTTCGAGTTTGAGTTCGGCTGCCATGGTCTTGCCGCGGTCTTGCGCGACATCGAATGAAACTCGCTGACCTTCTCCCAGTGACTGGGCGCCAGTTGCCGCGAGTGCCGATACGTGTACGAAGACGTCAGAGCCTCCGTCATCAGGGAGAATGAATCCAAAGCCTTTCGCCTGATTGAACCACTTTACAGTTCCAGTCTTCCGCATAGTTAGCCGCTAAGTCCTTGCACAAGTCGCTCGTTGGATACCCGACGCGACCTGACGCGCCCGGCGGGTAAATTTATACCTGCGATTCATAGCGCGGGTTTGACCGGATGCAAAGCGCAGAAGTGAGCGATCCGGTTACTAAACCCGCAAGCACATCTGGAGTATTGTCGCTATTTTTGGCGGATATGGTAGGCGCAGCGCCTGGCACCGGCCAGGATGTGGTCCGTCCTGCTGATTGACACGTCCTTGCCGAGCGCGGCCTGAAACACTTCCAACTCCTGGCGGCAAAGGCCGGTGCATGCACGCGCAGCGCGGCAGACCGGGCAGTGATTCTCGATCAGCAGAAAGCCATCGCTGACGGTCTGGACTTCAGCGAGATAGCCCGCGTCCGTGCGCAGCCTGGCCAGTCGCTTGACCTTTTCCTTCAGTGTGCCTGCGCCCGCAAGCGTTGCCCGGTACGCTACGGTCTGCTGCTCCGTACGCTTTTCAATCAGCCGGTCAAGGCCTCGCTCGCCAAAGATTTCACGAATGTTTGCAATCAGCTCCACAGAGAGTTCTGCATGCGCGTCGGTAAAATAACTTGCTGCGCGGGGCTGCAATTGCCACGTTTTTGAAGGCCTGCCCCTTGCACCGGATTTTCCGGATTCGGAGAATGCAACCAGCCCTGCGTCCTCCAGCGCGTAGAGGTGCTGGCGCACGGCCATTGGCGTGACGTCCAGGGCTTTGGCCATTTCGCTGGCGTCGCTCGGACCATGCGTTTTCAGGTGATCCAGGATGGCGCGTTGGGCCGGGGTTGCTGAAGCGGTATCGGTCATCTTCCATTTATAAAGAAATTCCTTGCGTAAATCAAATGGTGTCGTCATATTTAGTAAAGAGATTACTTTCGTAAAGGTGTGACATGCCGCAATGGGTTGATGCAGGTCCTCTGGCCGACATCGAGAAAAAGCACCGCAAGCTGTTCAAGGCCGGACGCAAGCAGGTTCTTGTGATCGCGCACGAGGGACAAGTGTTCGCAATCAACAACAGGTGTCCCCATGAAGGCTACCCGCTGAGCGAAGGCACGCTTGGGGCCGGATGCACGCTGACGTGCAACTGGCATAACTGGAAGTTCAATCTTGAGAGCGGCGAGACGCTTGTGGGTGGCGACCGTCTCCGGCGCTATTCAATCGATGTCAGGGAAGGTCATGTCTTCGTGGATGTGGCAGATGCGCCAGCGGCGGAGCGTCAGTTGCTTGCGCTGGAAAATCTTGGCGAGGCTGTCGTCGACAATGACTACGACCGGATGGCCCGGGAGGTAGCGCGGTTCATCAAGGCGGGCGGCGATGAACTTGAACCGTTGCGCCGCACTATTGCGTCATGCGCGGATCTTCTGGAATTTGGAATGACCCACGCATTTGCCGCTGCCGCAGACTGGGTGGACCTTCACGCGCAAGGCCGGACTGATGGCGAGAAGCTGGTGGCGCTGGTTGAACCGATAGCGCACATCGCGTGGGATACGTTGAGAGAAGACAAATACCCCTATTGCGAAGTTGTTGAACCCTGGGATTTCGCGCGCTTTGTCAACGCAATCAAACAGGAGAACGAGCGCGAAGCCCTGGCGCAGCTGAACGGTGCCCTGGCGATGCATAACTTTCCGCTGAATGAGCTGCGGCACGCGCTGGCAACATCCGCGCTCGCCCACTACCAGGATTTCGGGCATTCTGTGATTTACACGGTCAAGTCATTCGAGTTGATCGAAAAGCTGGGGCCTGGCGTTGCGGCACCCGTCCTGCGATCGCTCGTCCGAAGCATCATCTACGCCTCGCGCGAGGACAAAATTCCCGAGTTCAGGCACTACGCAGTCGCGTTGAAGAATTGGGGAACGAAGCCGCTTGTGAAGTTCCAGGCAAATGATCTTGTCGGACAGTCTGTTGCGGCGACGCTTGACCGGATCGTCGCCCTCGAAGGATCGTCGGAAGACAAATACCGTCTCCTTCTGGAGTCAAGCGCGACCGCGATGCTTCGTTTCGACATGAGCGTTGACCTTCAGGCGGACAAGCCAGTGTCACACAATGTGCGATGGCTGGACTACACGCATATGCTGACCTTCGGAAACGGCGTGAGACGGTTGTGTTCGGCCCATCCGGAATTGTGGCCGCAGGCCTTGCTGCAGATGGGGTGTTTCCTCGGGCGCAATTCTCCCTTTCTGCTATCGACGTCCGATCGCTCGTTCGATGTTGCAGACCGGAATGGTTTTCTGGAACGCGAGAGCCGGGCGCTCTATGATCATGGCATCCGCGAACCGATCTATGCCTGTCACCGGGTCAAGGTGCTGGCGGCCGTGCGGGCCGAGACTGGCTGGGCAGGCGACAGTGCATTGACCCGTTCGGTGCTGGCCGCAACCAACCGGTACCTCAACAACAGCATCAAGTACCATCACGCGCTGCGCTTCGCGCAGCAGTCGCTGAGTTTCGTAGACGCTGAGGGCTAGCTTTACTAGACTGGGAACTGGATTCACTCTGCGGAGAGGCAGGTTGGCAGTGACACAGTCAAAAATTGGTGCCGCCCTGGTGGTTGGCGCCGGCGATGCCACAGGCGGAGCGATCGCCCGACGCTTTGCCAGTGAAGGCTTGGCGGCTTGCGTCACGAGACGGGAAAAGGATCACCTCAGTGCGCTGGTCGGGCAGATCGAAAAGGAAGGAGGCAGGGCCTTTGCCTTCGGATCCGATGCGCGCGACGAGAATGCCGTGGTGCAGCTGTTCGACGATATCGAGCGCGATGTCGGGCCGGTAGAAGTGGCTGTCTTCAACATCGGGGCCAACGTCCGCTTCTCGATCACAGAAACTACAACGCGCGTCTACACCAAAGTGTGGGAGATGTGTGCGCTCGCGGGCTTCCTCATGGGCCGCGAGGCCGCGAGGCGCATGATACCGCGAGGGCGCGGGACGATCCTGTTCACAGGCGCCACAGCAAGCGTGCGCGGCTCAGCAGGGTTCTCGGCATTCTCGGGGGGCAAGCATGCGCTTCGCGCTCTTGCGCAGAGTATGGCGCGCGAGCTCGGACCCCAGGGCATTCATGTGGCACATGTCGTCATCGACGGTGCGATCGACACGGCCTTTATCCGGGATAATTTTCCGCAGGCCCATGCATTGAAGGACCAAGACGGCATTTTATCGCCTGATCACATTGCTGATATGTACTGGATGTTGCACAGTCAGAAGCGTGATGCGTGGACACATGAACTTGACCTTCGGCCCTGGACAGAGAAGTGGTGACAGCTAAATGACAAAGAGTGTTGAGTTCCTTTTCGACTTTGGAAGCCCGACTTCCTATTTGGCATACAAGCAGTTGCCGAAGATTGCGTCACGCCACGGGGTGAGAATCGTCTGGACACCGATCCTGCTGGGTGCCGTGTTCAAGGCTACAGGCAATGCGTCGCCTGCCATGGTCCCGGCGAAGGCAAAATACATGAATATCGACATGGCCCGCTTTGCCAAGCGCCATGGTGTTGTGCTGAATTTCAATTCGCATTTTCCGGTCAATACGCTGCCGCTGATGCGGGGTGCTGTGGGGTATCAGTCAACACCGCAGTTTGATGTCTATGTCAACGCGATGTTTGATGCGATGTGGGCGCATCCACGCAACCTGAACGACCAGAACGAAATCAGCCATGTGCTGAAGGACATCGGCATTGATCCGGATGACTTCCTTGCGGTGATCGAGCGGGCGGACGTGAAGGAAAAGCTGAAGGCAAACACCGAGGGTGCAGTCGCGCGCGGCGTGTTCGGTGCGCCTTCGTTCTTCGTGAACGGCGAGCTGTTCTTCGGCCAGGACCGGCTGGAGTTTGTAGAGCAGGCGTTGTTGCCGTAGAGTAGGCCGAAGCCTGATGCAGGCCAAGGGTTGCTTAAAGCGATGAAAATGACGATTGAAATGAAAGTCATTCTAGGATGCAGCAGAAAAACTTGAAAAATGGGTCGTTCAGTTAATTCTTTTTTACCCGCCAACGTGACCTTTTCGCGGATGCAAACAATGTTGATTTCTCAATTGTTGCTGGCCCAAGGACTTGTGTTGCTTCTTGGCGAGACCGCGTCGTTGCTGTTGCAGTCAGAGAGTGTCTGGTTGCTGTCGATCGTGTTGACTGTTCTGTTAATAGCTTCAAATGTGATGCAGGCTGCGGTGATCTTTGGAGGGTTCGGCATCAGAGTTAGATCACTGATAGACTTCAGGCAGGGATATTTGTTGTTGCCGTTGTGGGTTCGGTGTTGGTTGTTTGCGTTTGCAGGCTCTTCAGGAGTGCCATACGTGTCTTGGATCAGGCACTCGCCCCACTGGCAAAAACTTTCTCTGTATGATCGGCTCGTTGACGATGTTTCCTCCTGGGGCATTACCTTTGCAATTGCTTTTCTAGGTTGGTTTGTATTTCTGAGTTACAAAAGCAGACGGAGCAAGTTGTAGTCATTCCTTCTGCTGTGGGACGCTGGCCGTCATGACTTGTCGCTTTCGCTCGCGACCCTGGCGGAGGGCGCGTCGTGTACCACGCCCCACAGGATTCGCGCCCAAAGGCGCTCATGGCCGTAATAGAGCAGCATCTTGGTCAACACTTCCAGGCTTGCGATCGAGCCCGCGAACACCATGCTGCCGGTGACGATCCAGCCGAGCAGAAAAGTGTCGATCGAGGCGACAGCGCGCCAGGACACGGTTTTGGCGAGCGAGCGTGCCTGGGTCGTGTGTGATTTTGGCGCAATGATAGTCTCGACCTCCATTGAGGGGGCTCCGATCCGTTGAGGAAGTGATTGGGATACATTGATTGCCAGACTAGCGGCTGTTGTGGCATTCGTCACGCGAGATCAGTTGGCGTGGCGGACGCCGCGAGACAGAACAGGGCAGTTGACGCTGTTGAAGATGGACGTGTGGTGATTTCGGTTCTGGCGATTTCTGGCAGTTTGCGCGCACAGTCGTCGAACACGATGTTGCTGAAGGCGGCGCTTCGGCTGGCGCCGGAAGGTGTCGCCGTTGAGCTCTATCAAGGGCTTGGGGACCTGCCGCATTTCAACCCGGATCTTGATGTTGCGCCATGGCCGGCGGCTGTTGTTGATTTGCGGGTGCGCATCGCTGCAGCGGACGCGTTGCTGATTTGCAGTCCGGAGTATGCACGCGGGGTTGCCGGGTCAATGAAGAATGCACTCGACTGGATGGTGAGTGTGGAGGACTTCGCCGGGAAACCCGTTGCGTTGTTCAATGCTTCGCCGCGTGCAACCCATGCGCTGGCGGCGTTGAGCCTGACGCTCGAGACGATGGCTGCGCGGGTGATTGAAGAGGCCGCGCTGGCGGTACCGCTGCTTGGCGTCCCGGTGAGCGAAGAAAGCATCGCCGGTGACCTGGAACTGGCGGACAAAATGCGCAGGGCGCTGGTGGCGCTTGCGCGGGCCGTATGAAGCGCGTTTGCCGGAACGACGATTTCTTTCCGCTATGGGCCGTTTTTCGCGCCGTTTTCTCCTGTGCGGGGAATATTGGGCGCCGGACTGCCGCATCGTGCCATTGCCCTTTTGCTGGATTCTTGGCTCAATAGGACCAGTTAATGCGCGCTTTTGGGTTGGGGCCCAGAGGCTTGCGTCTGGGTAGCTGCGCGGGGGCGCTTTGGGGGGCCGATGACGTCTGAGGTCATGCTTTTGAACGTTCAGGGCGGGGCCCTGGCGGCTGACAGTGCGCTGACAGCAATCGAGTATCACGACGACGGCAGTGCGACGGTCCGCTACCAGACCGGGGTCGACAAGGTGTTCCTGCTGGAGCCCTCGATGCCCGTCGCCGCGATGATCTTCGATGTCGCCGAGTTCTATCGCTATCCCTGGGGTTCGATCTTCGAGGCTTTCAAGACAGTGGTTCCCAGGCGCGGGGACACAGTCCAGAAGGTTGCGCAGTCGCTGGTCGGCTTCCTTGCGAAGTGGACGTCCGGCGGCGACGCCAAGGCGCAAAAACTGCTGCCAATCGAAGAGGGGCAGGAGCGGCTGAATTTTGCGATCTTTATCGCAGCGCTGGTGCAGCGCTTCCAGCAATGTGTTGAACTGGCAGGAGACCGCAAATCTTCCCGACCGGATGCTGCCGTCGTCACGCGTGCGCTAGACATGCTGCGCTTCGAGACGCAGTACGCCGGCGACTATTTCCAGAATCTTTTCCTGCCGCATGGCCAGCCACCGCAGAAGCGACCTCTGATTGGCGAGAGTTCGAACCGGCTGGTTCAGCTGATCGACCAGTACATGCAACGGCTTGTCGGCGGCATGACGGACTCGGTCTTTGGTGAGGGCGTTGTTTCCCAGGGTTCGAAGAATACTCTTGCGGAGATTGCGGTTGGTTCGTGCCTGACTGACTGGATGCCGCCAGGCGTTCCGAAGACAGGCATCGTGTTTGCGGGATTTGGCAGGGATGAGGTTCGCCCGTCCTATATTGATATTCGCATCGGATCGGCCTTTGCCGGGCTCGTGAAGTATCAACTGGTTTCGAGCGGTGCGCCGTCGAACGCGGAACCCGCCGTCATTCAGTCCTATGCGCAGGCTGACCTGATCGATGCACTTCTGCGTGGCGCACAGCCTGGTTACAAATACGTGTTGTTCCAGCTGATGCGTCAGGGCATTGACTCGCTGCTGAATGCGGTGTCGACCGAGATTGGAAAGAAGGACACCGGACTTGCGAAGTCCGTGTTGCAGACATTCGACCAGGCGCCGCTTGCGGTCTCGCGCGCGATCCTGATGGCAGGTGATGATATTGCCAAGCATGCCATGGAGATGCGGGTAGCGGACGTCGTGAACTCGGCGTCACCTGAGATGCTCGCGGACTATGCAACGAAGCTTGTGGTGTTGTCCGTGATCGAGCACGAACTGACAGGCAGCCAGTCAGTGGCGCAGCCCATTCTCGCCATTCGTTTGAACAAGGGGCAGGCGGAGTGGATTCGCCACAACATGGGTTGAACCGATGAAACGCAAGGACAAAGGGCCGAAGCCCGTTGCAAGCATCGTGAATTCGCTGCTCGAGGATGCGCGCAAGTCGCGCTCTGATGGGCCTTCGTCGCCGCTCTATGGTGCGCGTGCGCAGCTGTCGACGACGCTGAACCAGGCCGGGACCTTGCTTGCAAAGCTTGACCGGGATGTGCCGCCGGCGCCGCGTTCGTCGCTGTTGCAGACCGTGCTGGGAATTTCCGCGGCGAAACCCGTGGTGAAAAAGAGGTCGTGGTTTTTTGCCAGTGCCGAACCGCTGGGAAGCCTGAACGCGCGCAAGATTGAACAGCTGCTGAAGGCTGCATCGAAAGATGGCAAGAGGTTGATGCTGGACACGCCGCCTGCGGTGCGCGGTGCGGACGCGGAAGATGTGCACTGCGTGCTGCCCGAAGGTGCCGCTGATCCGGTGTGCGAGCCGAGGAAGTAATCCCAACACTTTGTGTCATCCTGCTTGCAATGCGGCACGTAGCGGTGCAGTGCGTTCAGGATGACAAGACTTTGGGGGTGCTAAAAGGCGCGGCGCAAATGCTAGCTGCGTCAATTTGTTCTCTTTTTGTTTTCGGCGCTTTCGGCTCTATTCGGCGCTTCAGATGGATAGTGTAGGAATCTGTGCCGGGATGCCGCGGTGAGGAAATTATTCCCGCAGGGCATGCAGCGCGAGACCGGCGTCGATCAGGTTTTGCCAGATCTCCTCGGCTGAATTGGCAAAGCTGAACAGCTCGAGATCTTTCGGTTCTATCGCGTGCTCGTCGATCATCGCCTGGAAGTTGATCACGCGTGTCCAGTAGTCCCTGTCAAAAAGGACAACGGGAATTTTGCTGACTTTGCCGGTTTGCAGAAGCGTCAGGATTTCAAACAGCTCGTCCAGCGTTCCGAAGCCTCCTGGAAATACCACCAGGCCGTTGGCGCGCATCGCAAGATGCATCTTGCGCATCGCAAAATAGTGGAACTGGAACGTCAGTTCCGGTGTCGAAAAGGTGTTGGGTTCCTGCTCGTGCGGAAGGCGGATATTGAAGCCGATCGACAGCGCGCCTGCATCTGCGGCGCCCCGGTTAGCGGCTTCCATGATGCCTGGGCCGCCTCCAGTTGCTATGACGTTGTCGTGCACGCCATTGTTCTTGACCAGCGACCCGCCGCGCTCGGATGCAATGCGTCCGAAGGCGCGCGCCTCCTGGTAACGGCGTGAATCAGGGTTTGTGCGGGCCGAGCCAAATACGACGATGGTCGAGCGAATGCCGGCGGAACGCAGGTACTCTTCAGCCTTTTCGTATTCCAGCAGGAAGCGGACGCCCCGCATGGAATCACCGAGCAGGAAGTGCTCGTCGATTGCGGGGAGCCGGTAGCTCGGGGACAGCAAGGCCTTGCGGGAGCCTGTGGATTTCTTTTTGGACATGATCGGGATGGTCTTTTGTGAGCAGAAAATTGCGTATTTGTCGAAACCACGCGGTGAGCAACGGCTTGTGGGCCGGTCTTTATGAGGGGTTATACTGCACGGTATGGAAACTGCAGCAATCATCATTGTCCTGGTATCGGCCGCGGTCGCTGCCGGCGCCGGACTGGCAAGTGCCTGGGTATTCAGTCGGTATCGCGGGCTGACCTATCCGCTGTACTGGTTTGCCATCGCGGGTGCTGTTCTGGGGGCACTGGTTTCCTTCATGATCATTGCGGACTGGCCAATTCGGCTGTTCCGTTCGGGCGAGCAGGTGCAGATCGAACTGGTAACACCGTACATGGCAGCCCTCAGGGCACATGAGCCGCAACTCTATGAGCGTGTCCTCACGCTTGCGGATCGTGACCAGCAGGACGGGCGCAGTGCTGACGAAATTCGAACCAACGCCATGACGCAGGTGCTGTCATACGTCGCTGACAAGGTGCCACAACTGCCAGATGACGTGGTCTACGAATTCTATTCGTTCTCGCGTGACGAACTTGCATATCTGGCGCAAGCCAACGAGTTTGAAGTCTGCGCCGACATTTCGCTGGGGCGCATTCGCGGAGATATCGATAGCAAACTCAGTAGTGAACTGGTTGACCGATATCACACGATCGTCGTGCGCATCATAGGTACGACTGCCAATCCAAATGCGGCCCGCCTTGCATCCGAGCCGTTTTCGGTGATGGCTTCGCAGGCATTTGCGATCGCTTCACAGAATACCGGCATTGCACCGAACGAGATTGACACGCTGCTGGCCGGGCAGGGTGAACCGCAAAAAGTCTGCAAACTGATGAAGAATTTTTTCGACGCGATGCTGGCACAACCTGTCGAGGCGGCGGGGCCGGCATTGAGGGCGCTGGCCTCGGGCGAGACTTCCACTCGCTGAGAAGTGTCGGGTCAAGAGCCGGAAGACAAAAAGAAACGGGGCCACGCTGGGCCCCGTTTGCTGATTAGAAGTTTTGCCTTCAACTACCAGTACATTTTCAGGCCGACGCCTGCCTTGTAGCCGCTGACGTCGACCGACAGGCTTTCGTGATAGCCGGCGTCGATGTAAAGCGCGAAGTTCTGGTCAAGATAGGCCTGGAGGCCACCATCGACCGAGAGAAGCTGGCCATTAGCGTCCTGGGAAACCGTGACGCCATTCTTGCTGACACTGTTGATGCCATCCGACAGCACGTCGGAGAAGGAGACTGCCGCCCATGGACGAACCGACCCGCCATTTGCAACACCGTCGATGCGCACGGAGCCCTTTGCTTCGACGAGGCCGGTCTGCTGGTCAACTGTTACGCCGAGGCAGGAGTCACTGCAGTTGGTGCCGTCATAGCTGATGCCGCCCATCAGCTTGACCGCGAGAGCATCGAGGTCAAGTGCCACGCCGGTTTGTGCGGTTGCCAGGAAGCCGGCCGTTGAACCAATGATCGGGTACAGCAGCTTTCCATCATAGGTGTAGTCCATGGCGTTGTAGCCAGCAGACAGGTTGATGAAAAGTGCGCTTGATGTGTATGACGCGAACACTTCAGCCGCGCGTCCCGTGCCGGTAAACTTTCCATTGCCGGCCGGCGTCGTTATGTGACCGTCGGTGTCACCGAAGCCGCCCGATACGCCGCCGAACCAGCCGCCACCCATGCGCCAGTCCATGCCGCCCGTGGTACAGTTGAAGTTCACGTCTGACTCAACGCCTGTGTCAGCACCAAAGTTCGAACTTCCCTGGCGGTATCCAATCCAGGCGCGGCCATAAGTTGCGCCCTTCGGGCTGTCCGGAACGCGCTGGTCGTCGTGATAACAGTTGCGGACCAGAGACTGGCCAGCGGAGAGAAGCGCTGGCTGGGCGACGAGTTCATCGCGGGCCGCGGACTGGAGGAAGTACCCGTCATCCGTACCCGAGTAATTGGCGACATGCTTGAGCAGGTACTGGTAGGCACCGGCATTCATGGCGGAGCCTTGATTAAAGTTGGTGGCTGAACTTGCGCCCGTCACGCGAATCACCTGGATGCCATTTCCCGTCGTGGGTGCGCCGGTGGCGGCCGAATTGAATGATGCGAGGGAGAACATCGTCGGGTTCGTCCCAAGGATGTCGCCGTTGATGGTCAGAAAGTCGTGTGTGGTGCCAGGCGTTCCGTTGATCTCAGTAACCGGGTTGTACACAGCAGTCGCCGCGTCAATGTCGATGAAAAAGCCGACATAGGCGTTGGAACCGGTTGCGGTGTAGTTGCCGTTGATGGTGATCGCGCCCATTTCCTGGCCAGGGTTGTCTATACTACTCACGGGATCAGGGGCCGTGTTGCCGGGCTGCAAGCCGCCGTTGCTGCTTACGTCGCCGGTGATGGTCGCGTTGCCGGTCAGGCGGCTCAGCGCGCTCGTGGTTGTGATCGTGACCGGGCCGTTGATCGAGTAGGCGGTCTCGCCGCTAAGCGTTCCGCCAGTGATCGCGACCCCGGAAGCGTTGTCGATGGCGCCGGAGTGGCCGATCTCCAAAATGCCAGCAGCCACGGTAAGCGGACCCGTGAACGAATTGTCGCTGTTGAGCTCCATGGTGCCGCCACCGATCTTGGTGAGGCCGCCCGATCCCGCGATGATGCCTGTGAACACGGTGCTGTTGCCATTGCCGCCGGTGGTCAGCACTGGTGATCCGGCGACAAAAACGACGTCTCCCGCACCGGCCAAACTGCCAATCGCTTCGCTTTCCCACAAATCAATGGTGCCGCCTGCGTTCACAGTCACTGCGCTGGAATCTCCGATTGTGTCATTGGTCGTTGCCGTGGACCCAAAATTCAGGTCCAGCACACCGTCAATCGTCCAGCTCAGATTTCGGACCAAATCTGAATCTGTGTCGACAATTAGAACAGTGTTTCCCGCTGCCACAATGGCGTTCTCAAAAGCGATGAAGTGAGCGCCAGCCTGGGTCGTAAACAATGAAGAGTCGAGATTCAGCGGTGTTCCTTGAAAATCGAGTGTGTCGGTACCGCTTTGGCCATCGTGAATATCGGCGACGTTGCCAAGATTGATCACGCAGGTGTCGTCTCCCGCGGTGGTCGCACAGGAAGCTGCGTTCGCCGGAGCGCTCAAGCCGATGAGCAAACTAGTGGACGCTGCGGCCAGAAACGCCGTGCGCAAACGCGAATAGGACACGAAAGAAACGGCTCGCGGAGGCGCGATCGTCATACCCAGAAACTCCCCAAAAAACGCGTTATTCCACCGGTCGAGGCTTTGCCTCTAAGTCTTGGTGAAATAAGACGAAATTCGGTACGCAGCGTCAACGTAAAGCGCTGCTGATAGCTAACACTGCCGGGTGATTCTCGGCCTCTGTCGCAAGAAGGCTTCACGCCATCTATAGTGGGCGTTCGTCGGTCAACCACAATTTCGATGCTTAACGCTCAGAAATGGCTGAGCCAACGCGCGTTCGGTGTCTAGAGTCCGAATGTCTGGCGGACGGCGTCGTAGTTGGAGACCTCGTAAACGTGGCCGCGGTGGATCGCAAATTTCCAGGTCAGCCGATCAGAGTTTGCAAGGTCTTCGGGTGTCGTTGAAAGGATCTCGACGGGTTCTGAATGCGGAGAAAGCCCGGGCTTGAACATCACCTGGCTGATCGCTTCGCGGGGCAGCTGCCTGGCCTGAATGAGGCGGGAGATTGCGCTTACGAAGCCGTATTGGACGAAGCCCGAGCATACAAATCGTGCAGGCGGCTGGCGCCGCCACAATGCGCGGCGTTTTACGGACGCGAGATCCGGGTCGTGAAGTTCCGGCCGACCCATGCGGATCACCCGTTTGAGAAATCCCAGCACGGTCCAATAGTCGTAGTTGGCCTTGATGTAGTTCAGCATGTGCCCCCGAATGGATCGCTGCACGTCGATCGTCATCCATGGCTGTTCGCAGCGCTTGATCGCAAGGTCATAAACCAGCGAAAGGTCGCGCGCGTAGTGCCTGAGGTCAGTAATATCGACGCCATCCACCGATGCTTCGATAAGAAACGTCCTTTCGAAGCCATCCTCGGTGCTGGGCACCGAGAATACGAGGGCGGCATGGCTGAATTCCGATTTGGTCCACCATCGCACTGCCCACGAATAGATCGATGCCTTGCCCTTGAGCAGCACGACATCGCCGCGTTGCAGGTATTGCTGTGCGTGGGTCAGAAAATGCCTCACGGACATTGGAAAATGCCCGACATGCAAAGGCCTGGGAGGTGTGCTCATTCCTTGCGCAGAAGCCTTCGTCCATAACCGATGAGGAGGAGCGCGAGAATAATCACCGGTGACAACAGGGCAACGCCTTCAACAAGGTCCTCAAGCGGCGGCATCGATGAAGTAAAGGATTCCCTGAAGCCGACGGCGATTGTGACAAAGGCGCCAAGGCCGATCAGCATGAGGGTACCGACCACGACAAGCACTACGCCCGTGGTCTTGCTGGAATGACGGGGTGTTGTGTTCGCCATTATTTTGCAAGTCCTCTTCCAACGACGAGCAGTGCGTAGCCGGCAGCGGCCCCGCCGCCGCTCAATCCCAATACCAGCAGCAGCGTGCCAATTGATTCTGCGGTGAATTCACCGGATTCGAACATCATTGCAATCATCCAGAAGCCGCAGAGACCGCAAAACGCAATCCACAGCGCAGACATTACGATGAGGACAAGGCCAAAGAATCGTTGCACGGGACGAGAAGTGTTTGGTTCAGTCATTTCAAAGGCCTGAGCGATTTTCCGACAACGTATACCACGAACCCAAGTCCAAGCGAAAAGCCGCCGATTGCGAGAATCATCGGCATTGCGTCGACCAAGTCGCGGGGAGCGGCATTCTCAGAAAGCAAGTGTCCAAGCATCCACGCGCTGCAAAGGCCGGATGCCGACATCCAGAGAACTCCCAGCACAATCAGCGCGGTCGCAAAGAAGCGGCGCACAGGGCTGTCATCGGACGAGTGCTCCGGCATTTCACTTCGGCCTCAGCCAGCGTCCGACGGCATAGATCACGGCGCCGGTAACAACAGAGGGCACGCCAACAATCACGACGGCGCTCAAATCGGATTGTTGCCCGTTTTGCAGAAAAGAAATTGCAAAGAGGGCAGAGCACAAGCCGCTCAAAACGATGCACATCGTACCGATTGTCATCAACAGGAGGCCGAAGAAACGTGTCATGATCAGTGTTGATCTGCTTCAGTGTTGAACGGGCGTCGCGATTTTTGGCGGGCAGTTTTCAGTCAAGCGATATCGGTGTCCTTTAACTTCCAGCTCGTTCATTTCAGACGGCGCAATCTGGAACTGCCCTGCCGAGAAATTGGGCGGCGTATCCAATCCGCATTCGCCCAGGTTGAAGGCTCCCAGCGTCTCCCAGCGACTGGCGGCATTTCGAAACACCTGGATGCGATACAGATTTGTTCGAAGCAGGATCTCTTGCTGATTGTCGCGGTCAATGTCGGCGAATGTGGCCTCACAGGGTTGGTTTGGCGCAGCATTGCGGACGCACTCTGCCGGCGAGTTCGCGATGTTGGTCCAGTCCTGCGTGAGGAAGCTTTCCGGCAGCATGGCGCCGGCCGGGAAGACTCTGATCTTTGCTCTCAGATCTGCAGGCGAAATTGCCGGAGGTGTGTTGGTCGGCTGGCCCTGTGCGATTCTGGACGAGCGGTGTAGCGCGTCGCTGGCCTTCTGGGCAATTTGTATCGCGCGGGGTGAAGATCGGTCCTTTGCGAGAGCGTTCAATGCTTCCCGTCCGTACTGTGAAGCGTCAAAACGCAAGAAGTCGAAATCGAATTTGTCGACCGGGATCAGCCCCGCCCGCAGTCTCCACACCTGGTCCTGAACTGCCAGACGCGCCGGATCGGCGATCGGGGTGAGAAGGGACATGATGATGAACACGGCAAGCATTGCGGCGATGACGTTGGTAACCTCCAGCGGCCTCATCCATTTGCCCGGCCACAACGCGGCAAATGCATAGCCGAAGGAATAGATGGCACCGAGTGCGATGACGGCAAGGCCGATGACGCGCTCGGGGGTCAGGCCGTATTGCTCGACCCTGAGCCAAACGGAGTAAAAGGCAATGACTGTAATGGGTACCAGCGCAATTGCGGCAATGCGCGCCGACAACCTCAGCACGAATGGTCGCGAATGGCCCTCGCTTCCATCCTGGTACGTTGCATTGATCAGCGTGATAAGCGCCGCTCCTGAAACGACAAGGATTGCGGTTGCGCTGCCGGTTTTCCATAGCGGCGTCAGACCGACGAAGGCCAGACTTGAAAGAAATGCAGTGACAAACAAGGTCATGACGGGCAAGAGCCAGCCGAGCAACAGCAGCGCAATGGTCCGCGCCCCTGTCACGAGTGAAATTCGTTCGTCAGTGATCTGGACAGCGAGTGCGAAAACGACAGTGGATGCGATGAACGCGAATGGCGCTTTCTCGATTACCTCACGCACGAAGCTGATGTTGATCAGTTCGAAAAGGCTGGCGCCAAGAAACAGAAGCAGCCAGAACACGCCAAGGAAGGCGAGGGAGAGTGCGAGCTGGATGCCGTTGCGCCAGCCGGTCTCAAAGTATGTCGCATATCGAGCGAACAACCGGCCGTCGGCATTGGATGCTGCAAGCAAGTGGTGCCCGACGAAGACGGCGCAAGCGAGTGGAAACACGAGCCAGGTGTGCTCGAAGCGGTCAACGCCCGGTTCGCGCCAACCCGCGTGATAAGCCGTTGCAACTGCGACGATGGCGACAGTCAATGACCAGGCAACAAGCGTCGTGCTGCGCATTGATGCAATGCCAGCCAGCAGCACTGGCGGCACCAGCAGCGAGATCAGGACCAGCGACGTGTAGGTCCAGTTGTTGATGAACGGTGCGGTGCCGTGCTGGCTGATGTCGGTGAGGACATATAGTGCAGCGCCCTGCAGCAAACCGACAGTAAAGCGGGCCGCGAGCGTGCGGGATGAGTCGGCTGCTTCGACGGTCATGGGTGTGGTCCGGGGTTCGTGTTGTGTTGCAGCCTATCAAAGGGGCATGGCCGCCGTCTGTGCGTCAGCCGTCACAAAACATTGCTTCTGCCAGTTTGCCGCCGCTGCCTGCAAGCCTGATGCAAGGAATTTGAGGATGACTGCCAACGCTGCAGCAAACGTGAGCTTTGTGCCGCCGGCCTACTATCCAACCGGTCCAGATCCTTCGCCAGGTTCGAGGTGATGGCTGCCGTGGCGACACTTGTGCGCGGCGCTTCGTTCGATCCGCCTCCGATCGAAAGCGTTTGGCCGATTGCGACGTTCAGCATACGTCCTCGAGGGGGGATGCAGATGCGGGTTAGGGTGGGATGACGCTTCTTGTCTCTGTCACCCGGGGATTTGAAACTCAAAGCGCTCTAAGGACTCGAAGATTCGGCGCGAACCGTTTGGTCGTTCGGGTACCTGCGTCCTTCGCTTTGTTTGCCACGGACATGACGCATGAATTTATTTACCGAACTTTCCCGCTGCCCCTTCGCGATAAAATGTGTTGAAGGTGTCGAAGGGATAGATCTTTCCGTCAGGTTCGACGAAGTGAACGCAAGAGCGTTTGACGGTGCCGAGATCGAAGTTGAAGCGATCGAGGAGTTGCACGATCACGACGTCGAAGGTGTGCACTTTATTTTAGTGTCACCAAAATTTGTTGGTGAGTCTGCAGATGTGTTTGCTCAACAAATGCTTCTCCTGCAAACAGAATGGTTCATGCTGCATTCCCTCAGTGATTGTTTTTGCGGGCTAAAATTGACACTCGCACACGCAAAAGAAATCTCCAATTTCCGTGATGATTGACTCTGTTTGGAAACGGGAGCGGAGGTGCGAACAGCCGTGAATGCTGACGTAGGGGAATCAAATGTCGTCCATCCGAGCACGCATCGTCTTTGTCGTGACTTTTCTGGTGTTGATGGGAGCTATCACTGCCGGGGTCCTCATCGCTTCGGGCAGATTGCAGGTTCCCGCAGGCGTGCGGGACATGCTTGGAAAAATTGGCATCATCGGCACCGAGCCAACTCACCCTGGTGGGCCCACCGTTCCAAAAGAGTTCATGAAGGAAGCTTTCGATTCACAGGGGAATCCGATCCCTGCGGGAGGTCCCGTCAAAAAAGGCGATGTCATCAGTTATGTCTTGAGTTATCCGACCAGCATGGCTGGGGCAGGATCGATCATCACGGATAAACTGTCCCCCAATCAAACGTATCTCGATCCCTCACTTGATCCGGATGGCTGGAGCTACTCTCCCAACCCACCCTACTCGGTGGCGAATACAACCACGTATACGTCGAATGGCACGGGGATGAGTTTTGTTGCCACTGTGCCGAAGACGATGGCCAGTTTGAAGAATATCAGCGATGTGGGGGGCGACGGAACAATTCCGATTCCAATTGGCAGCCGCGTGTATGGAATCTTTCATCACATGCCGATCAATGATGCTTCGCGACGTGCCGAAATAATGTGTTGGGATCTGTACACTCTCGAAAGATGCGATGCGACTTGGCCCAAGTTACTCAGTCCCTCGGGCACGCTTGACAGAACAACCCTTCAAATTGCCAAGCATGCAGTGGTTGGAACGCGAATTTACTACGCGAGTGCAAGTTTTGATGGCACGAACACAGCACCGGGAATGGGTTGCTGGGAGACTTCGCCTAGCGAAGCTCCTTGTGCATTCATTGCGCTTTCATCGACGTTGACATGGCCGGGCCAAGTTGACGGAAATAGCGTGTTCAATGGCGCCGCGACGGGGATGGATAAGGTCGCCGCGGGTGTCATTGGCTTGCCTCCCAGTGACCCTAACTATGGTCGCGTTTTCATGCAAGCGGGCGACCGCGTCTATTGCTTTGTAGTTACATCTACTCCCACCCCGTGCCCGACCTGGACGTCAAGCACACCCTTCGGCGCGTCTCCGTCACTTGGCGCGTCAGGTCCGACGATCTCAAATGTACATGCCCGGGATATGGTTTTTGACGATGCCACGACACCAACGAAGCTTTTCGTAGGCGTCGGAAATCCAAGCGGAGGGACCAATTTAGCCTGCCTCGAAATATCGACCGGCGCGTTTTGTAGCGGATGGATGCTTCCGACGATTACTGTGCCAATGCATGCGTTGTCACCTATTTTGGACGCATCAGGAAACCCAAATGGTGTATGTGTACATCAGTTTTCGGGATATCCAGGAACATCGGCAGCTCCGCTTTGTTTTGACTTTGCAGGCAACGCTTTGACAGCGTTACAAGTCGGCAACGTTCCGGCGAGTCTGGTGCTAAGCGCATTCCGCATGCCGCCTCCCAAGAACGATCGCATCCTCTATCCCAGGTTCAATCAACCAACTCAATGCAGACAATTCACTGGCACCGGAGCCGTGACTTGCACGAGCGCAGATTTTAGTCCCGCGTGGAGTGCGGGAACGTATAGGGACTATGGATACGCCATCGACCCGGCACATTCTGATGAGTGTCTGCTTGGACTAGGGGATGGAAAGATTCTGTGGCGTTTCAGGAATGACGGAAGTATGCAAACCGATCCGCCCGACCCGAAGAATCCAATCTGTCAGTATCCCATCACCTATTCGTTCAATATCAATGACAAGTATTGCGGAGCGAAACCTCGCGACGCCTCGTGGAAGTCGGTCTCGCTCGTTGCACTTCCTGGAAAGGAGCTGCCGACAGAATTGCAAAGCGGTCAGTTTGAATTCTTTCTTTCCGGAGTCAGCTTAGGCACCGCAATTGCAAATTCCGGCAACAATTTTACTGTCAATGTGCCGGCGGGCGCTGGCCCATTGCTCACTGTCAAATTTACACCAACATACAACCCGGCTGGGTTCGTGCCCGCGGACGACTATCAAATCATCGCTAATTTCACAGCCGAAATTGCGCCACAGATTTGCTACAAAGCGACTGTGAATGAGTGCGGGGCTGAAGTCTCAAACAAAGCCACACTGGAGTTCAGAGGTCCCGCTGGCATCATTTCGCAAAGCGCCAGCACGAATCTTGGCTCAGCAACCGGTGAAGGCTGCAGGGCGGATGGGGTTCTGAAAGTTTGCAAGGCGGCCGGCGCCGGTGTGACGGTGGGTACGCTCTTCAACTTCACGGCCGGTGGCAAAAGCTTTAGCGTTCCTGCAGGTCCCAAACCTGGCGGCTATTGCGTTGTCGCTGGTACGTTCGCGGAAGGCACAGACGTGCCCGTGGATGAGCTCGACCAACCAGGATTTGGCGTGAGCGACTTAACTGTTAATCCGCCTGACCGCGTTGTTGTGCCCCCCAATCTTACTGATGGTACGGTGACGGTGAACATCGGAAGCGGTGTTACCGAAGTTACCTATACGAATGTAAGTACGACTGGCTACCTTGAAGTCTGCAAGACCGGAGACGTCAAGGGCGATTTCAAGTTTGAAGTTTCCGGATATGGAACTGTTGTGGTGCCAGCCGGTGCGTGTTCACCGGCTCTGGCGGTAACGGCTGGCAAAGTGAAGATAACTGAGGGTCCAAATCCTTCGGCACAGATGGTGGATAAGGGTTGCTACACTTTGCCCGCCAACCGGCAGCTCGACTGCGATGCGCCCAATCAGACGTCGGTGGTTACCGTCGTTCCGGGCGACATCTCAACGATGACGATCGCTTACATCACGAACCGTCCAAAAGGAAAGGAGTAAGAGAACTGGATCGGAGGGCGCGATGATGAATTTGTCGAAGTCAGGAATTGGTATTGTCCTCGTGTGTGTGGTCGCGTTTGCGGCGACCTTCACGCAATCCAATACTGTTGGCGACGTTCGTACACTTAGTCAGTGGGCGGAATGGACCCTCGGTGCGCCGGCTCAAGCCGCTCCGAATGTACGAAATCCTGTGGAGCTTTGGGTAGAACTTGAAAAGTCGAAGTCCATAGAAGTCGTTGCGGTGCTTCAAGGTGGATATCAAGAGAATGGGCGGTTGATCTCCGCGCAGGCACGATCAAAACTGCAATCGGATCTCGTTCAATATATGCGTCGAACTGGAACGACGCATGTCAAGTCGTTGAAGTATGCACCTGGTGTTGTGTTTATTGTCGACAAAGCGGGGCTTGCGCATCTGCTGCTCTACCCGAAACTACAAGGCGCGTATTCAAACCGACCACTGAAATGGTCGCTTCAGAGCTCCACACAATTGCTTGGCATGCCTGCCCTGTGGACTGCTGGAAAGACGGGTGCGGGAAGAACTGTCGCCGTCATCGATACGGGCGTGGACTACGTCAATCATCCATTCTCGGTCGTTGCACAGGCTTGCTTCTCGACAACTCTCGCGCCGTTTCTTTCATCCGTGTGTTCCAACGGACTTGACATGGATACGACGTCCATCGATGCCGGTAAGAATTGCGACTACACTGTGCTTGGCTCCATGTGCATGCACGGTACGCATGTGGCTGGGATTGCGGCAGGGCTGCAAAGCATCGGTGGCAATGCGTCGCGAAACAGCGTCGCTTACGGCGCGAATGTGATTGCGATCAAAGTTGCTGCGAAGTCGACGAACAGTGTGGACTGCGGCGGCGCGCCACCCTGTATCATCCCAATACCTGCAGACTTGTGGGAAGGACTAAACTATTTGATTTCGCTTCCGCTAGCGACGTTGTCGAAAGTGGACGCGGTCAATATGAGTGTCGGCAAAGGTCTTTTCGGCGGCTTCTGCGACGGAACAAGCCTGTATGCGGCGACCATCAGTAATCTGCGAACCAACTTTAACATTGCGACGGTTGCGGCAACTGGGAATGATGGGAGCCCGATCAGCATTTCAGACCCGGCCTGTGTATCGTCTGCCGTCAGCGTCGGTAACACGACGAAGCTCGATGCTATCTATTCTGGATCGAACCGAGCTTCCTTCATGAGTCTTTGGGCACCTGGAACTTCAATCGACTCCGCGCAAGCAGGCGGGGGATTCCTCGCCGCTACCGGTACCTCCATGTCGGCGCCGCACGTGGTTGGTTGTATCGCCGTGCTTAGGCAACAAGATCCCTCGTTATCGGTGACAGCCGTGTTGAACGCGCTGGTTTCCACCGGTGTGCCAATCGGTGGCTCAACAGTGCGCAGAGTCGACTGTAGTCGGGCCTATGCATTACTTTTCCCCACGCATGTTGAAGCGCAAAGCATTCTGAAGATCTGCAAAGTGGCAGGCTCGGGCGTTGCGAAGGGGACTCTGTTCACCTTCACGGCCAACGGAATGCCCATCTCCTCACCTGCCAGCAGTGTGCAAGCAGGGCCCCCGCCAGGCGGTTATTGCGTGGTTGCTGGTACCTATGCAGAGGGAACGAAAGTTCTCGTGGATGAAACTGGCCCCTCAGGCTATCGCGTTAGCAATATCGCTGTTGCTCCCCCCGGAAACATCGTAACGGCAGCGGATTTGACAAATGGAACTGTGACCGTTGCGATGGGCCCCGGCGTTACAGAAGTAACGTACACGAATGAAAGCACAATCGGATACCTTGAGATCTGCAAGATTGGGCAAGGGCTAAAAGGGGACGCTATTTTTGAAGTCTTGGGGCGCAAGATCACTGTGCCGGTGGGCGCCTGTTCGCCTGCCATCGCGATGACCGCGGGCGAAGTGAAACTCGTCGAAGTAGACGACGGTCATACTTCGATGACCAAGGATTGCTACACCTATCCGAGTGGACGGCAGGTTGATTGCTACCCGGATAGTCGAACTTCAATTGTGACGATTGTGCCAGGCGATATTTCGACGATGACAATCGCGTTCATCACAAATCGACCCAAGGAAAAGTAAGTCATCCGGTCTGCGCTTGTCTATGGTGGGCGAAGCGAATGACGCTGACAAGGATGTCGAGTTTCTTACGCTGGTGCGGCAGGAATTTTCCCCGCCGCTCCTTGGCGATAGAATGTGTTGAAGGTGTCGAAGGGGTAGATCTTGCCGTCGGGTTCGACGAAGTGGACGCAGGAGCGCTTGACCGTGCCGAGATCGAAGTTGAAGCGGTCGAGGAACTGCACGATCACGACGCGGAAGGTATTCTCGTAGCTGACCTCCTGCGGGACGGCGGCTTCGGGCAGACAGCATAGAACGGCTGCAAGCTTGTCGGATGTGTCGGCGGCTGCGGTTGAGAGCGACAGCAGGTCGAACATGCGTTTCCTCAGTTCGGGGAAGGCTTCGAACGTGACAGTGTTTGGCGTTGCATCAACGAGGATGTCGCGCGGTATCATCGAAGTAATGGGTGCGACGGATTTGCCATTGCGCAGGCCGTAGCCAATCGAAATCGAATCCGGGTTGCATGGTAGGGGGATCATGTCCTCGAGTGCGAAGATACCGGCTTTTGCGACCTCACGGCGCACGTCGGACAGCAGAACGCGATGGGCCTTTGGGTCGAAGCCGTCATTGCGGCCTGCGTCCTGGATCGGCTGCAGCGTAACGCCGCGCACGCATTTCCATTCCAGCGCATGGTGGATGATGTCCGCAACCTCACCGTCGTTGACGCCCTTCTTGAGTGTGACGACGAGCGTCGTTGAAATATTGTGTTTTTCCAGTGCTTCAAGCGCTTGCTGGCGGATTGAACGCAGGTCAGCGCCCCGAAGGTTCATCAGGGCGTCACGCTGCAGGGAGTCAAACTGCAGGTAGACTTCAAAGCGCGGCATGTAAGTAGCCAGCCGGGCGGCGAACTCGGGCTCCCTGGCGATGCGAAGGCCATTCGTGTTGATCATCAAGTGCCGGATGGGCCGGCGCTTGGCGGCGTCGAGGATCTCGAAGAATTGCGGATGGATCGTGGGCTCGCCGCCTGAAATCTGGACGAGGTCAGGCTCGCCTTCGCTTTCAACCAGCGTATCCAGCATGCGCTCGATCGTTGCTAGGTCGCGGTGGCCTGTTCGCTTTACTGACGAGTCGGCAAAACAGACAGGACATGAGAGGTTGCAGGCTTCGTTGACTTCAAGGATTGCCAGGCACGAGTGCTGTTCGTGGTCCGGGCAAAGTCCGCAGTCATGGGGGCAGCCCCGCTCGGTGTGAGTCTGGGGCGCCAACGGGCGGTCGCCGGGCTTCAGGTAGTCCTTGGTGCTCTTCCAGTACGATGCGTCCGTCGACACCAGAGTCTTCTGGACGCCATGCTCGAGGCAACGCTTCTGGTAGAAGACGTTTTCGCCTTCGATCAGGATTTTTGTCGGCACAAGCTTGAGGCAGGTTTCGCACAAGCTCGTGGTTTGTGCATGGAAGAGGTAGGGCGCTGATTTGCGCAAAGGCAGGGCAGTGGCTGATTTCAGGTCAACGGGCTGGTTCATCGTATGTTAGTACCATGAAACCTGGTGTGCGTGCACGATGGCGCTCGTTGATTTGAATGCCTGACCACCTCTGCCTATTTTTTGAGCTTCCTGCGCATGCTTTGGAGGCTGCGCCGATGCTGCTGAATGTGTTTTCATCGCACTGTGACCAGGCCAGTCGGCGGGCACGGCAAGGGACGTCATGTCGATCAAAGCCAGCCTCTATCATCTGACCCACTACTGCTATGCCAAGCCAGTCATTCTCGGGCCTCAGACCGTGCGCCTGCGACCTGCACCGCACAGCCGGACACGCGTGATCTCGCATTCGCTGAGGGTTTCGCCGGGAGGACATTTCGTCAACCACCAGCAGGACCCTTATGGGAACTGGCTGGCACGGTTTGTATTTCCGGAACCCGTGACGGAGCTCAAGATCGAGGTGGACCTGGTCGCGGACATGACCGTCTACAATCCATTCGACTTTTTCGTGGAGGAAGAATCCGAGTTCTATCCGTTCGAATATCCCGAAGACATGCGTCCGGACCTGTCGATCTATCGGGTCACTGAGCCGGCGGGTCCGCGGCTGCGCAAGTTTCTGGAGTCGGTTTCCCGCGAGCGCATGCGAACGGTCGACTTTGTGGTCGGCCTGAATGCCCGGATTGCGCGCGAGATCGGGTATATCGTTCGCATGGAGCCCGGCGTGCAAACGCCTGAAGAAACGCTGGAGCGCGCCAAGGCTTCGTGCCGCGATTCCAGCTGGCTGCTGGTGCAGACGTTGAGGCAACTCGGATTTGCTGCGCGCTTTGTGTCAGGGTATCTGATTCAGCTGAAGCCCGATCTTGTCGCGATCGACGGTCCTCCAGGCACCTCGCATGACTTCACCGACCTACACGCGTGGGTGGAGGTCTATCTCCCGGGCGCAGGCTGGATTGGCGTTGATCCGACATCAGGTCTGCTGGCGGGCGAGAGTCACATCCCGCTGGCGGCGACACCGCATTATCGACATGCGGCGCCGATCGCCGGTCTGACCAGCGGCGCCGCCGCCGATTTCAAATTCGACATGCAGGTCAGGCGTATCGCCGAGCATCCGCGGATCACGAAGCCTTTCTCGGACGAAGCGTGGAACGCGCTCGATGCACTGGGCAAACAGATCGACAAGTCTCTTGTTGATGGTGACGTGCGCTTGACGATGGGTGGAGAGCCAACCTTTGTCTCCATCGATGATTTCGAATCCGGCGAATGGAATACGGACGCGGTCGGACCGACCAAGCGATCGCTCGCAGATCAGCTGATCAGGCGATTGCAGAAGCGCTTCGCTCCTGGCGGGTTCCTGCACTACGGACAGGGCAAGTGGTATCCGGGTGAAACGCTGCCGCGCTGGACCTTTTCCCTCTATTGGCGACGGGACGGGATGCCGATCTGGGAGAACCCCGGATTGATCGCAACAGAGACGGCGCAAACCGGGGTTGATTCCGCAAGGGCGGAACAGTTCCTGCGCACGATGGCCCAAGCACTTGAGGTTGAGCCCGAACTGGTGCTGCCGGCCTTTGAGGATCCGGCCGACTGGATCGTGAAGGAAGGACGCTTGCCAGAAAACGTGACGCCGGAGAATTCAAAGCTGAAAGACCCGGAGGAGCGTCTTCGTATTGCGCGCGTATTCGGACGCGGCCTGACGGAGCCGTCGGGCTTTGTGTTGCCCATCCAGCCCTGGCAGGCGAAGGCTTCACGCGCGGTGCGCTGGCGTTCCGAGCCATGGCGCACGCGCCGCGGTCGTCTGTATCTGATCGCGGGTGACAGTCCCGTGGGCTACCGTCTGCCCCTGGGGTCCCTGCCTCACATTCCTCCATCAAGATATCCGCATGTCTATGAGGCTGACCCGACGGCGCCTAGAGCGCCATTGCCGACGATGGTTTCTCTGCCAAATCTGATGCCGGTTGCGATCTCGGCCCGGGAACAGGCACGCGCAAGTTTCGCGGCGTCCGACGATATGCAAGACCGCAATGAGCAATCATTTGTAGCGGACATTGATGGCGCTGTGCGCACGGCCATTTCGGTCGAACCGCGCGACGGGCGCTTGTGTGTGTTTATGCCACCGGTCGAGAGGCTCGAGGAATATCTTGATCTTGTGCGTGCAGCCGAAGCTGCGGCGCACGCCGTAAACCTGCCCGTTCATATCGAAGGTTACGCGCCACCCGGTGATCCTCGCATGAACGTTGTCCGCGTCGCACCGGATCCGGGTGTGATCGAGGTGAATATCCATCCTGCCACTCGCTGGGAGGAATGCGTTGCGATTACCCAAAGCGTCTATGAAGAGGCTCGGCAAACACGCCTGGGTGCCGACAAGTTCATGCTTGATGGGCGGCACACTGGCACGGGAGGTGGTAACCACATCGTCGTTGGTGGTGCAACGCCGATGGACAGCCCGTTCCTGCGGCGGCCAGACTTGCTGCGCAGTGTCATTCTGCACTGGCAGCGCCATCCGAGCCTGTCCTACCTGTTCTCGGGTCTCTTCATCGGACCTACCAGCCAGGCCCCGCGCGTTGACGAAGCGCGGCATGACAGTCTCTACGAGCTCGAGATTGCGTTGTCGCAAATGCCGCCGCCGGGTAAGGGCAATGCGCCTCCGCCGTGGCTGGTGGACAGGTTGCTGCGCAACATGCTGATTGATGTCACGGGCAATACGCACCGAGCAGAAATCTGCATCGACAAGCTCTACTCTCCCGACAGCGCGACCGGCAGGCTTGGGCTTGTGGAGTTTCGCGGGTTTGAGATGCCGCCTGATCCGCGCATGAGCCTGGCCCAGCAGGCACTGATCCGGGGACTGATTGCGCGGTTCTGGAACAATCCTGTCGTTGGTGAGTTAACCAGATGGGGCACTGTTCTGCATGACAGGTACATGCTGCCGCACTTCGTGTGGGACGATTTTCTGGACGTATTGCGGGACCTCTCCCAAAATGGCTTCGACTTCCGACCGGAATGGTTCGAAGCTCAGGCCGAGTTTCGATTCCCGTTCTGCGGGGAAGTTTCGTATGAGGGTGTACACTTGGAAATTCGTCAGGCGCTGGAACCATGGCACGTGCTGGGAGAGACCGGCGCGATCGGCGGGACAGTGCGTTACACTGACAGCTCGGTTGAGCGCCTGCAGGTGAAACTGACCACCAGTGATGCATCGCGCTACAGCCTGACGTGCAATCGTCGCCGTGTTCCCCTGCAGCCTTCCGGCAAGGGAGGCGTTGCGGTGGCCGGGGTGCGGTACAAGGCCTGGCAACCGGCCATGTCCCTGCATCCAGTGCTTCCCGTGAATGCGCCGTTGACGTTCGACATTTTCGACAACTGGTCGGGTCGGGCTCTTGGGGGTTGCGTCTATCATGTTGCTCACCCCGGCGGACGCAACTACGCGACGTTTCCTGTCAACGGCAACGAGGCAGAAGCGCGGCGTCTTGCGCGCTTTGAAGCGCACGGGCATTCGCCGGGGACCTACAGTGCGCCGCGCGAGCAGCCACATCGCGAGTTTCCGATGACACTCGATCTCAGACGTCCGGCGGAGATTTGAGGCGTGTCACCACAATCGAAGCGTTGGGGTGAAGCGGGTGCGCGCTCACTGGATTCATACAAGCCGCTTGCGGGTGTTGCTGATGAGCTGGTTGACGCTTCAGGTTCGGTCAGGCCCGTGTGGCGGAAGTTCATCGACCACTTCCAGCGCCTTCCTGCCGACGAAATAACGCTGCGCTTTGCCCGCGGAGACCAGTACCTGCGCGATGCAGGCGTTTATTTTCGCCAGTATGGCAAGGCAGGATCGGCAGAACGCGACTGGCCGCTCAGTCACATTCCCGTGCTCATTCATGAGAACGAGTGGAAGCAGATATCCGAAGGCCTGGTGCAGCGGGCCGAGTTGCTGGAAAGTGTTGTCGCCGACCTTTACGGACCCAACAGGCTGGTTGCAGAAGGGCACCTGCCACCATCGCTTATTGGAATGAGCAAGGAGTGGTTGCGACCGCTTGTTGGTGTTCATCCGAGGTCTGGCCACTATCTCAGCTTCATTGCATTCGAGATCGGGCGCGGGCCCGACGGCAACTGGTGGGTGCTGGGTGACCGTACGCAGGCGCCTTCAGGGGCGGGGTTTGCGCTCGAGAATCGTATTGCTACTGCGCGTGTGTTTTCCGAATTTTATCCCGCGGCAAATGTCTATCGCCTGGCAGGTTTCTTTCAGACCTTTCGAGATGCGCTGCGCGGACTTCGCGGCAGCACCGAAGATCAGGTTGCGATTCTGACGCCCGGCCTCTGGAATGACACTTACTTCGAGCATGCCTATATCGCACGCTATCTGGGTTTGATGCTTCTTGAGGGTGAGGACCTGACCGTCGAAAAGGGGCGGGTGATGGTGAGGACCGTGGCAGGGCTTGCGCCGGTGAGCGTGCTGTGGAGCAGGCTTGATGCCTCCTATGCTGATCCGCTTGAGCTTGATGAGCGATCGCGTCTTGGCACGCCTGGCATCGTTGATGCCATACGCCGCGCAAACCTGACAATGGTCAACGCCCTGGGGTCCGGCGTCCTTGAGACGCGTGCGTTACTGGCGTTCCTGCCGCGCATCCAGGCGCTGAAAGGCGAACCGCTGAAGCTGTCGAATATCGCGACGTGGTGGTGCGGCCAGGAAACCGAGCGCGAGCATGTCAGGGCAAACATCAAACGCATGATGGTCGGTCCCGCCCTGTCGACGCGACCGCCGTTCGAACCGGATGGCAGGACCGTTCTGGGTGGTCGCTTCGAGCAAGAGACACTGCAAACGGTCGATTCCTATCTGGACACGGATGGCGCCATGCTCGTCGGACAGGAAGCGGTGACACTGTCGACTACGCCTGCGTTCGTGAACGGTGAACTTGTTCCCCGGCCGATGAGCATTCGCGTGTTTCTGGCGCGAACCTCGAACGGCTGGCAAGTGATGCCAGGGGGCTATGCGCGGATCGGGCGCACCGAAGATGCGACAGCGATCGCCATGCAGCGTGGCGGTTCGGTGGCCGATGTCTGGGTGGTCAGCGATTTTCCCGTAGAAGCCGTCACGATGCTGCCTCCTGATGGGGCGACTTATCGGCGGAGCGAGTCCGGAGTCCTGCCGTCGCGGGCGGCCGACAATCTCTATTGGCTGGGTCGGTACGTGGAACGGGCAGAAGACATCATGCGTCTGTTGCGCGCCTATCACATGCGCTTGGCAGAGACAGCAAACTCCAATGCGCCATTGCTGAGATTGCTTGAAGATCATCTTCAGACATTTGATGTGTTGGACATGGAAGAGTGTGTGCCGGAGAGCCTCCGCGCAACCATCGCGTCGGCCATACACAGCGCCAGCCAGGTGCGCGACCGCTTCTCGATTGATGGCTGGAGCGCGCTGAATGATCTCGCAAAAACCGCACGACAGATGGTCGACACCGCCAGGCCAGGCGATGATGCGGCGAGAGCCATGAGTGTTCTCTTGCGGAAGATTACAGGCTTCTCCGGTCTCGTGCATGAGAACATGTACCGATCGGTGGGGTGGCGCTTCCTGAGCATGGGAAGGTCGCTTGAACGTGCGCTTACGATGACTTCAGCGCTGGAAAAGTTTCTTGATTCAAAAGCGCCAGAGGGTGCACTTGATCTCGCTGTCGAGATCGGCGACAGTTCCATGACGCATCGCAGTCGTTATGCCGTGGCGTCAAACCGCAAGACAGTCATTGACCTGCTGGCACTTGATGCACAGAATCCGCGATCGGTGCTTTACCATCTTGCCGAGCTTCGAGAGCATGCGGAGCAACTTGCCACGGTACTGGCGAAACATCAGTTGTCGGTTTTCTCGCACACGGTGCGGGTGGCGCATGCGGACCTCGCGGCCGGGAGCCCGGAAACGCTTGATTCAGCAGGACTGCAGACATTGGGGCAAAGCATCGAGACTCTTTCCGATGTTCTGTCGTCAGAGTATCTGACGTAATCCCATGATCTATGACATCGACCTGAAGATTTCCTACGACTATGACCAGCCTGCGAACGCGGGACGCCACTTGCTGCGTCTCAAGCCGGCTACGCTGGCGGGCGAGCAGAGTGTCGTCTCGATGGTGCTGAACATTGAGCCGGAAGCCGAAGAGCGCGTGGACAAATCTGATTTCTTCGGCAACGAGGCGGTTGAGATCGCCTATCGTTCGCCGCACAAGAAAATCGTCTTCGACCTCAAGTGCCGGGTTGACCGCCATGCACCCGATCGCGGCGTCATTGTTTCGCCCGATCTGCCGAGGTTGGGCGGGGAAGTGGCCGCCATCAATACGCTGGCTCCGGACTCGCCGCATCACTTTCTTGGTCGTTCGCCGCGGGTACGGCCTGCTCCCGAAATGGATGCCTATACTGAAGTTGTCGTGCGGGAAGGCATGACGGCGTTCAAACTTGTTCAGGCGCTGGCAGAGGCATTGCATCGCGACATGAAATTTGACCCCAAGGCAACGACAGTTGATACTTCTCCTGAAGAAGCCTTCGCAGGCAGACACGGCGTCTGCCAGGATTTCGCGCACATCATGATCGCCTGCCTGCGTGGTGCCGGTGTGCCAGCCGGTTATGTCAGCGGATTTCTACGCACCATTCCGCCAAAGGGAAAACAGCGGTTGTCTGGTGCGGATGCGATGCATGCCTGGGTGCGCGCCTGGTGCGGGGCTGAGGCCGGATGGGTGGAATATGATCCGACGAACAACCTGCTTGTTGCCGACGATCACATTGTGATTGCGCGCGGTCGCGACTACTCGGACGTTTCGCCGGTCAAGGGCGTGCTGCGTACGGCGGGTTCGCAGGTGACGAAGCAGTCGGTTGATGTCATTCCGCTGGGTTAGTGTCGTTCTCGCCGTTCGCGCTGGACGTGTTTCGGCGAAGCATAAGAGAACCGTAGACGACCAGACCAAGACACATCAGGTGGAAGTGGTTGAGCGGTCCGATCAGTGGCGGGTAGGGTTTCAGGAACTCCCACAGGAAGCGCTGCGTGCCGTAGAAGATGGCAAGCCAGTAGAAACCGCCCTTCATCGCCCAGTGTGCGCGATTCCGCAATCCGAGCAGAAACACGGTCGTGAAGACGGCCATGCTGATTGACTCATAGACCTGCACCGGGTGTCGGCCTATGCCGTCGCCGAGATCAACGGCCCATGGAAGCTCAGATGGTGTGCCAAAAGTCTGATCCGGGATCCCGGCAAACAGGCAACCCCACCTTCCAATCGTGACACCGGCAGCAAATGGACCCACGAATACGATGCCTGTCGACATGCGGATTCCGCGCACCAGCTTGTAGAGTTCGACGCCCAGGATTCCGCCGGCAAGGGCGCCTGCTACGGAATGCGCGAGAGCGAAGGTGCCTTGTCCCCAAAATGTGAGGGAGCCGGAGAGGTATGCGCCCAGAATCGCGCCGATCGCGAGGCAGGTGAAGTAGCCGCCGTCGGCGACCTGCGCGACTGTAGAGGTCAAGCCCTTCAGTCGCCACTTGTAGAGAATGATTCCGACCAGAATGCTGGTTCCCCATGCCGCGGTATCGAACAGCAGATGGTAGGCAGGATTGGTCGGGATTTCGATCAAACTGGTTTCAACGCTTCGTGGGGGCCAGCAGGAAGTGTCACTGTGATGGTGTCATCCAGGCGAACTTGGCCGCTTTCGACGACTATGCCCATGACTCCGGCCTTTCGAATGACGCCGCGGAGTGGATCGCGTTCGATCATGGCTTCCATCAGCCCCGGCTGGAGACCGTCGAGCTGCCTGCAGGGATTGCGCAGGCCTGTGATTTCCACAATTGCGCATTGACCTATGTGCAGCCTTGCGAGCCTGGGCAGAGCCAGAAGGTCAATGCCCAGGGTCGTGATGTTCTCACCCAGCAAACCGGGATGAACGCTGAAACCGCGAAGCCGAAGGTCGGCAAAAAGTTCTGTCTGAATCAAATGGACTTGCCGAAGGTTTGGCTGGCCCGGAGCGATGGCCACGCGTGAGCGGTGCTTTACCGTCCTGCCCATGTGGGCGTCGCCCTCGACGCCAAGGCCCTTGAGGAGGCCGACAGAATGAAGCTGGGGCTTGGACATTGTGTGAGCAGGACTCGCACAAACAGCTATGACGCGTGGGACAGTCATGTGCCGGGAAGCCGGAATGCTGCAGCGCGGCGTTCGCGGTCAACGATACTTGCCTTGCGGTCCTCGAGCCCGGCAATGACGCTTCGACGGACATCCGCGGACAGGCTGCTCCAGCTCGCAATTTCAGGCATTGAGCGGCCGCAACCCAGGCACCAACCTGTCGTAGCGTCAATAGAGCAGACTTTTGTGCACGGCGATTCAATGGGCTCGGCCATGTCGGCGTTGTTAGACCGACGTGCTTTTGTCCACAAGATGCAGTTTGAATCCTTGCGGCTCGAGGCTATCATTGGGCCAATCCAATTGATCAACACGGCCTGAAGGACTGCCCCAATGAATATCGATTTTACGCCTGCCGACCAAACATTCCGGGCAGAAGTCCGGAAATTTATTGCCGAAAGCATTCCCAAGGAAGTCAAAGGCAAGTCCCGTGGCGAGTATGGCGGGAAGGACGATTTCATGGCCTGGCACAAGGTGCTCTACGGCAAGGGATGGGTGGCTCCATCCTGGCCGAAGGAATATGGCGGAACGGGCTGGACCGCGACGCAGAAGTATATTTTTGGCGAAGAGTGCGCGGCGGCAGACACACCGATGACATTGCCGTTCGGCCTCGCGATGGTCGGGCCCGTGATTTACACATTTGGCTCGGATGAGCAAAAGAAAGAGCATTTGCCGAAGATCCTCTCCGGTGAGCGCTGGTGGTGCCAGGGCTATTCCGAACCCGGTTCAGGGTCCGACCTGGCGTCGCTGAAGACGACCGCCGTTCGGGAAGGTGACCATTACATCGTCAATGGCCAGAAAACCTGGACGACGCTTGCCCAGTTCGCGGACTGGATATTCTGCCTTGTGCGAACTGACTCGAAGGCCAAGCAGCAGGAAGGCATTTCGTTCCTGCTCATCGATATGAAGTCGTCCGGCGTTTCGGTTCGTCCGATCATTACGATGGACGGCGCCCATGAAGTGAACGAAGTCTTCCTCGACAACGTCAAGGTGCCGGTCAGGAACCTGATCGGGAAGGAAAACCAGGGCTGGACCTATGCAAAGTTCCTGCTGGGTCACGAGCGTGCAGGTATTGCGGGTGTCGCCCGTTCCAAACGAGGGGTTGAACGTCTAAAGAAGCTTGCCTCCGCAGAACAGGATGGTGAGGGCAAGAAACTGATCAACGACGAGATGTTCTCGCGTGGCATCGCAGAGCTTGAAGTGGACCTGCTGTCGCTCGAATTCACGGAACTGCGCACACTCGCCAATGAATCAAAGGGCGGTCACGGGCCGGAAGCCTCGATCCTGAAGATAAAGGGCACCGATATCCAACAGCGATTGACTGAACTCACCATGGAAGCGATTGCGTATTACGGCAGTCCATATAGGCCGTTCGCCCACGACAAGGCGACCAACGAGTACGTGCCGGGGCCCGACTATTCGCATGGAGCGTCACAGAATTACTTCCTGACGCGACGGACGTCGATTTACGGCGGGTCGAATGAAATTCAGCGCAACATCATCGCGAAGATGGTGCTGGGCCTCTAGTCAAAACAAACATAATTCAACATCGAACACCCGGACATCGACATGGACTTTTCCTTTACCGAAGAACAGAATTTGCTGCGCAACAGCGTGCAGAAGTTCGTTCAGAACGACTACAGCTTTGAAGCACGGCGCGCGATCATCAAGAGCGAGAGCGGCTGGAAGCGCGAGAACTGGGCGAAGATCGCCGAAATGGGATTGCTGGCAGCACCGTTCACCGAGGATCAGGGCGGTCTGGGTGGCGGTCCTATCGAAACGATGATCATCATGGAAGAGTTCGGCCGGGGCCTGGTGGTTGAGCCCTACGTGCCCACTGTCGTGCTGGGCGGCGGCTTCCTGCGTCATGGCGGGAGCAAGGCGCAACAAGAAAAATACATTCCGGAAATCATCGAAGGCAAGCGCGTGATCGCGTTCGCCTTTGCGGAACCTCAGGGTCGCTACAATCTTGCTGATCTTGCCGTTACTGCAAAAAAGTCCGGCGCGGGCTACACGCTGAATGGCCACAAGGCGGTCGTGATTGGTGCGCCGTGGGCCGATACTCTCATTGTGTCGGCTCGCACCGCGGGCGGTCAGCGCGAAGCCAAGGGCGTGACCGTGTTTGTCGTCGACAAGAAAGCCAAGGGCGTATCGTGCCGCGACTACGCGACAGTTGATGGCCTTCGGGCGTCGGAAGTCACGTTTGAGAACGTCGCTGTCGGCGCAGATGCGGTTGTTGGCCAAGTGGACAATGGTCTGGCGCTGGTGGAGCGCGTTGTGGACGAAGGTATCGCGGCCCTGTCTGCGGAAGCGATCGGCGGCATGAAAGTGCTGAACGATGCGACTGTTGAGTATTGCAAGACCCGCAAACAATTTGGTGTGCCAATCGGCAAGTTCCAGGTGCTGCAGCACCGCATGGTGGACATGTTTATGAACTATGAACAGTCGGTCTCGATCACCTACATGGTGACATTGAAGCTGGAGGGCACCGATGAAGAGCGCCGCAAGGCCGCCTCAGCCGCCAAGGTTCAGATCGGGAAAGCCGGTCGATTCATTGGGCAGCAGGCTGTACAGCTGCACGGTGGAATGGGCATGACCGACGAACTGAATGTTGGGCACTATTTCAAGCGCCTGACGATGATCGACACGATGTTCGGCAATGTCGACCACCACCTGAAGCGCTACGCGTCGGCGGCCTAGTTTCCAAGCGCCGCAACCACGCCTTTTACGAGGGCGCCGGCAGAGTCAATGCCGGCGCCTTTTCCATGACTTTGACCAAAGCGCACAATCACAAGGTTGGATGAGGGAACAACGATGATGTACTGGCCCATATATCCGCGAGCCATGTAGGCGTCTGGCGGGGCGCCAGGGATGCCCCAGCGAAAGTTCCAAGGTGCGATGACGTCGTTGGTCGTGTTCAGCCAGAAGCCTGCACCATAGCCGCTGTGTGGCGTTGGAGCAGTCGACCACTTGACCCAGCCTTCCGGCAGGATGCGCTTTCCGCCGATAACGCCATCGTTGAGATAGAGGAGCCCAAATTTGGCCCAGTCGCGCGGGGTGGCCAAAGTTGCCTGTGCCCCCATCAGGGTGCCTGCTGCGTCGAACTCCGGAACAAAGCTTGTCATTCCCAACGGCCCAAAAATTTCGCGCCATGCGAAATCGCGCAATTCCTGCGGGTTGGCCTTCAGATTGTCTGCGATGATGCGCGAAAGCAGAGTGAAGCTGCGGCTGCTGTATCCCCAGCTCTGACCCGGCGATGACAGGAGGCGTGCCTGGGCCGCGAAGCGTGCAGTGTCGCCTTCGGCAAACCACATATGGGTTGCCGGGCTCGCGCCGCCGCCTTCGTCAAACCCAAATCCTGCATTCATGCGAAGCAGATTTTCAATTGTGATGGCGTTTCGAATGTCGCCTGACGTGTTCCATTCCTGGACTGGAGCGCGATCAGTCACTTTCAGCTTGCCGTCACGGACGAGCACGCCAACAAGTGCGTTCACGACCGATTTTGCAATGGAGTGGCTGAGCAACGGTGTGTCTGGTCCAATACCATGAGCGTATCGTTCACCGATGATGCGCCCGTCATGAACGACCACGACCGCCTTTGTCCGCAATGGCAGGAGTTCGTTTTCAGTGAATGCCTGGCTGATGGCGGCGGCTATTGCTGGATCGGTCGGCACTACGATACCGGGCTCGGCAATTGCCGGAAGCAGGATTTTGGTTTCAGGCCGCGGTGTAAGCGGCTTGGGCTTCGGGAAACCAGGGTAGGTCAGTGTGCAGCCTCGGCCTTCCGCATACACCGACCGGCGCGGAAACAGTCCTGCAATGCGGGTCCGGACTTCCCTTCGCGTGCGGTCAACAACCGGGCTAATCGCCCACGCGATGATGAACATGCCAGGCTCGGGCGCAAGATGTTCGGCAAACACCTGTGCGGGATCAAGGCGGGATACAAATACCTTGCTGCACAGGTTTTGACTGGTCGTTGCCGAAGCTTCGTCCAGCAGCGTACCGGGATAGCCGCTGACCCACGCAGCTGACAGAAGAATCGCAAACGTGGCCAGTGCCGGTTTCCAGAGTCTCATTTTGCAAACCTCTCCTGGGCGCATTCCAACGACCGCGCTGCGTTCTTGCAGTATACGAGCAATGCTCGTATTTATGTACTCGCAGTCGCACAGCACTGGTCAACCGTGGCAAGCAAGCTCAAACTCGTTGATTCCAAACGAAGAATGCCGGTTCGTCGCGGTTCCCAAGCGACAGTCGAAGCGATTTTTGAGGCGACTGCTCGGATTCTGCAGCTGAGGGGGCGGGAAGGGCTCAACACCAATCACATCGCAGAGATCGCGGGGGTCAGTATCGGAGCCCTCTACGGGTATTTTCCAAACAAGGAGGCCATACTTCTGGCCATGGCACGTCGGGAACTGGATGCTGTTCAGTCACGGGTTGCTGCTGCGCTGACATCCAAAGAGGCTGACGCTGGTACAGACTCCGTTCGTCGCGCCATCCGTGCGCTCGTGCGCGGATATGGAACGAGGAGCCGGGCGCGGCGAATCCTTATGGAGACGCTGTTTTCGTTCGGCGGAAGCGAGGAAATGGCAAGGCCAGTCTATGAGATATCCAATCTCATCGCGCGTCATTCATCCGAGCTGCTGCCGACGGGCGCTTCTGCACCGTCACCCATTGGAATGTTTGTGCTGACACGCGCGGTGGACAGTGTGATCCGGTCCGCGACTTATGAAGAGGTTCCTTTCATTTCGTCGCGTGAATTTGAAGACGAGCTCGTTCGCCTGGTCATGGGCTATTTTCTGACACCGGGGCCTGCGCCCTAGGTCATGGCCGCAAGCCGGATGGGTGAGGGCTGTGGTGCGCTGATCCGTTCGCGCGGAAAGAGGCAGGTGATCGTGGTGCCCTTTCCCAGTTCGCTCTCAAGCCAGACTTTTCCGCCGTGCGCTTCGACGAGGCCCCGCACGATGGGCAGGCCAAGTCCCGTTCCCTTTTCGGGATTTGCGATGTCGTGGCGTCCCTGTCCGAAGGCCGCGAAGACAGCACTTATGTCGGCTGGATCAATTCCAACCCCAGTGTCGGTCACACCAATGTCCATGCCGCCATTTGATTTGTACCTTGCAAATGCAGTTACTGTGCCGCCAGGCGGGGTGAACTTTACCGCGTTCGAAATCAGGTTGAGGAGGACCTGATGTACGCCACGTTCATCTGCCAACAGCAACGGAAGGTCGCGATCCGCTTCGATCTTGAGCAAGACCTGCCTGTCGCCGGCGCGGACCTCGAACAGCTTCAAGGCCTGCTGAATGGCTTCGCGAACCGAGATCTCAACGGGGTGTATCGCCATCCGCCCTGCTTCAATCTTGGCGAGATCAAGCACGTCATTGATGAGCCCAAGCAAGTGCTGACCACTTTCGCTGACGTGTTGGGCATACTCGCTGTATTGCGGTGCGCCGAGCGGGCCAAAAATCTGCTTGCGCATCAGTTCGGAGAAGCCAAGGATTGCGTTCAGCGGCGTGCGCAGTTCGTGGCTCATGTTTGCCAGAAATTCAGATTTGGCCTGGCTCGCTGCTTCGGCGCGCTGGCGGGCCCGGTCGGATTCGAACTTTGCCGCGGCGAGCTGTTCGATCAATTCGTTCTTGTCTTCTCGTGTCAGGAACAGGTCATACGCATTCAGATGGACCGTCCGACCCACATGCGCCATGAACAGGCACAATCCGAGCCCCAGCAAACCCACACCAATATGGAACGGGTCGCCGACCAGAAACGGCGGAACGAAAATGGCAAGCGAATATGGAACTAGTGCGGCCCAAATCATGCGACCGCTTGATGATGTCATTACGATGCCGGCGGACAGGCTGGCTGCGGCTATGAGCATCAACAGCATTTGTCCCGTATCTGAACAAAGCCAGTAAAATCCGAACTGGGGGTACATCCAGATGGTGTTGGAAGCGACCGTGGCCCAGGTCAGTCCGATGTGCCACCTTCGCACAACTGCAGGCGACGGATCCCTGAGTTCCAGGAAGCGACTGCCCATCCAGAAGCGCAAGCTACTTGCGGATATCACAAGAAACCAAACTGCCAGGTGATGTATCGGTACCCAAGCCAGCAGCATAATACTTGTGATGAGTGCGAAGGCGGGCATCGCGAACAGACCCGGTGTCATGCTGGCTTCCGCCAGGCGAAGCTGATCGAGTTCGAGTTTTGCCAACCGCTCCGGCGACAGGGCGCGCGAACGGGACACACTATTCTTCAACAGATTTTGCGCGCGCCAAATCATGCGTGCCGCCGAATGTCCCCCAGGTTCAGCGTTGAGCATGCCACGCGAGACGTTAAGGAAGGTTGGGTTTGTCGGGTTTTGGCGGTATTCCACCGGAACGCGCTTGCGCAATAGCCGGTGATGGTTACGGTTCCGTAAATTCCCTGAACCTAAAGGTGATCGCATGAATGAAGTGTTGTTGTTCGAGGTCTGCGGACCTGTCGCCGTTCTAACGATCAACCGGGCTGAGACCCGCAATCCCTTGGGACATGAGGGCGACGGTGAGGTATTTGCGGCTGCTGCTGCCCGGGTCAACGCAGACCGCTCAATCAGAGCCGTCGTTTTGACCGGTGCGGGCAAAGCCTTTTCGGCAGGAGGCGATGTGAAGGCAATGCGGGAAAGGGGCGGCGCATTTGCGGGCCCAGGTGTGGCGATCCGCGAGCGCTATCGAAATGGCATTCACCGAATAGTTCGCAGTATCTGGGGCATCGAAGTTCCAGTAGTTGCTGCGGTGAATGGTCCAGCCATCGGACTTGGAAATGATGTGGCATGTCTTGCCGACATGCGGATCGCAAGTGATACGGCGATATTTGGTGCTACGTTCCTGAAGATCGGTCTGATACCAGGCGATGGCGGCGCGTGGCTGCTGCCCCGCGTCATTGGAATGGCGCGCGCGTCGGAGCTGCTCTACACAGGCGATACGATCGACGCCCAGACAGCACTGCAATGGGGACTGGTGTCTCGGGTTGTGCCGTCGGCGTTGCTGCAGGAAGAAGCCATGAAACTGGCCAACAAGATGGCCGCGCAGCCGCCCGATGTCCTTCGAATGACCAAGAAACTGTTGCGGGAAGGCCAATCGGTGAGCTTTGACAACATCATGGAATTGTCTGCTGCGATGCAGGCCCTGGCCCATCACACCGAGGATCATGCCGAAGCCATTGATGCCTTTTTTGAAAAACGTCCGGGAAACTACAAGGGGAAGTGATGTGAGTGGTACTGTGTCTGGCCCGCGCTAAGTCGCATGAGCGAAATCCTGGAAATTGAAGGATGTGTCGTGCGGTCGCTTGAGGGTGACGACAAGGGCGTGCTGCAGCGCGAGTTTGACCGGGATGTCGTATATTTCCGGGCTATTAACGGGCGTGACATTCCCATAGATGAAATTTGTTCGGCATTGCCGCCGGGCCGCGCACCAACTGACAAATTCACATTCGTTCTGGAACGTGACGGCGATGTCGCCGGGATGATTGATATCATTCGGGGGTATCCTGAAGCGCAGGTCTGGTATCTGGGTTTCATGTTTGTCTCGAAGGCGTGGCGCGGTGGGCTTGGACGAAGGGTGCTGCGCGGCCTCTATGGCTGGGTCAAATCCCAGGGCGGAATTGCCCTCCGGCTGGGTGTCGTTGAGCCCAACCTGAAGGCTCGCAGATTGTACGCTACGGAAGGGTTTGTTTTTGAGGCGGTGCGGGAGATCGACCCGGGGTTACGAAGAATGCGTCGGACCCTTGTACTTCAGCGGCCGCTTTAGTCTATTGGCGCGGAACACAATTGCATCGGAGACTTCATATGACTGTTGGTATTGTTGCGACACTCAAGATCAAGGCCGGTCACGAGACCGAATTCGAAAGTGCGGCCCGAGAACTGATTGCGGCCGTAAAGAAGAACGAGCCTGGCTGCTTGCAGTATGAGCTGTTCAAGTCAAAGCAACCGTCGACGTATGTGTTCATGGAGCAGTACGCCACTAGCGAGGCTCTGGCAGCGCACAGCAAGACGGCGCACTACGTGGCAGCGGGTCCCAAGCTGGGTGCGGTGCTCGATGGGCGTCCGCAAATCGAGATTCTTGAGAAGGTATAGTCGCCAATGGATCTTTCGTTCAGCAAGGAAGACGAGCAGTTTCGCGATGATGTGCGTGCATTCATTTCTGAACGGTATGAGGAGGACCTGCGTCACAAGATGGCGTGTTCCAAGAATGGCTACCTCGACAAAGCAGGTCAGGTGAAATGGCAAAAGGCGCTCAATGATCGTGGGTGGGCCGCCGTGAACTGGCCGAGGGAGTATGGCGGGGCCGGTTTCACCGGAAATCAGAAGTATATTTTCGATGCTGAAATGTCTGCGGCGGGCGCGCCCATTGTCAGTCCGATGGGGCTCAAGATGGTTGCACCGGTGATCATGGCTTTCGGAAGTGATGCTCAAAAGAAAAAGTATCTTCCGCCAATTCTGTCGTCTGATATCTGGTGGTGTCAGGGCTACTCGGAGCCTGGCTCCGGGTCTGACCTTGCCAGCCTGAACATGCGTGCCGAAGACAAGGGCGATCATTATGTCTGCAATGGAACGAAGATCTGGACCACCCACGCGCAATGGGCCGACTGGATATTCTGTCTGGTGCGCACGACGCCGGGGCAGAAACCCCAGGAAGGGATATCGTTCATTCTGATTGACATGAAGACCCCCGGCATAACTGTACGCCCGATCGTGACTGTCGACGGACCACCAGACAACGAACAGGAAGTAAATCAGGTCTTCTTCGACAATGTAAAAGTTCCAAAGGAAAATCTGATCGGCAAGCAGGACCTGGGTTGGACCTATGCGAAGTACCTGCTTGAATTTGAAAGAGGCAACGCCTACTCGGCTGGTTTGCACCGTGCACTGAAGAAAGTCAGGTCTATTGCCTCGGTAGAGGGTCATGAGGGCGGCAAGCTCATCGACGATACTGATTTTCGCCGGAAGCTGATTGAAGTCGAGATCCAGATACATGCCCTGGACTACACGGAGAGACGGTTCTTTTCGAAGATGGCGACAGGACAACGTCCGGGCGCAGAGTCTTCCCTGTTCAAGACGCGAGGTACCGAATTGCAGCAGGCAATCTCGGAACTCGCAGTGGAAGCCATCCAATACTCATCGATACCGTTCGTGCAGGCGCCCTGGGAGAAGAAGAACGAGCCATGGCCGCAACCGGACTACGCCGTCACGACCGCCCCCTATTACTTCAACCTGCGGAAGGCCTCGATCTATGCCGGATCCAATGAGATCCAGCGCAACATCATGGCGAAGATGGTGCTGGGACTTTGACAAATGGCTAGTGCGCCCGCGAAAGTTGCCATTGTAACGGGCGCAGCGCGTGGAATCGGCGCGGGGGTCGCGAAGGGACTGCATACCGCGGGCTATGTTGTTTCGCTTGTTGGTCTCGAGGGTGACCTGCTGCGCCAGAATGCACGAGCGCTCGGGGAACGAGCGGTCGCATTCGAAGCCGACGTCACCGACCGGCATTCACTTGGCAATGCCTTTGAGGGAACGCGCGAGCGGTTTGGTCGCATTGATACTGTCGTTTCGAACGCGGGTATTTCAAATTTTGATCTGTTACGAACCATGGCGCCAGAACATTTCCGTCGGGTGATGGCGGTGAACGTGGAGGGCACGTTCAATTGCATTCAGGCGTCGTTTCCACACCTGGTCGAGAGCAAGGGTTACTTTCTGGGTGTTGCATCGATTGCAGCTGTGGGAGCACCTCCCGGCATGGCAGCATACGGTGCCAGCAAGTCTGCGACTGAAAGCCTTTGCAACACGTTTCGGTCGGAAGTTTCGCATACTGGCGTAGGGGTGGGTGTTGCCTACTTTGGCTGGCTTGATTCTGATCTGGTGCGAACCGGAAATGCACACAAGGGATTTCATTTCGTTCGTGAACACCTGCCGGGGCCGCTCAAGGTCATTGCGCCCTTGCAGATTTCAATCGATGCAATTGTCGAAGGGGTAAAGCAACGCAAAGCGGTCGTACTTGCGCCCGGCTGGGTGCGACTGGCTCTGGCGCTGCGCTGGTTCGTTGGACGTAACAGCGGTGCGTTCAAGTCTCATATGGCGGAGATCGAGCGGCTTTGCGCGGAAGAGCTCAAAGCGCGAGGAGGTTCGGCTTCATCGGCGATGATTACCGACCCTGCGCGCCATTAATCCGGTTGCTTGACTGGCCATTTTTCGCCGGTGATGCGATGGAATACGTAGGCAAAGGCAATCAGTATGATTGCACCCGTCATAACGGGAGTGAGGATGAACACTGGGCTCGCGTGGCTGGCTGCTATGATGATCGGGCTTATTCCGGCCGGCGGGTGAAATGCGTCGAACAAGTGCATAAGTGCGATCGCCAGTCCGATTGCGAACGCCGCCACCCAGATATCGTATCCAAGCACTTGCGTGCACATGATCCCGGCGGTGGCACAAATAATGTGGCCGCCAAGCACACAGCGTGGTCGCGCCGGTTTCAACTCCGGTCCACCCAAAACCATCACGATCGAGGTCGCAAACGGGATTGTCATCAGCGGGAAGTGCGAGGCTGTCGCCAGATATGCCATGAGGGCAATGCCGCCTGCGCCGCCAATGGAGCGCAAAAGGATCGTGGATATGGGCAGTTTGGTCAAGAAATTACGCCTCGTGCGAGAATCCGAATCCATGCTCCAAGCAGAGCGTGCTTTACCGGCTGAAATTCACCAACTAGCTTCCAGAGTATCAAACTCAAACAGGATCCCCAGCCGTGGCAGGTCGAAAGTCTCCCTCCGGAAAGTCGAGTCCTCTGTTCGCCTCATGGGTCTATGTTTTTCAGGACTTTGGGCGCGCATGGCTTTCTTATGGCTTGCTGGCCGTCATCGTCGCTGGAATTACACATGGGATTTTTCATGTTCCGATGTGGGAGGTCACTGACGTTATTCTGGCACTTCTGTTGTTCGCGGTGGCGTTTGTCGCTTGTCTGACAGCGATTGCAATGTGTCTGGATGTGGCTGGCGGCGAGCTCATGGTAGCATTCGCGAGAGTCATCAGCCTCGTTCTGCTCGCTTTTTTGCCATTCGGCGCCATCCTTGGTTTCATGGCTTACGATTTTTTTGCCGAGACAGATTTTGAAGCCGGCTCGTTTGTCTACAAGGGGTTTGTTGCGTTTTTCGCAGATGGATACGCGTGGCTGTCCAGCGTCGTCGGCGATTTCCTGGGCATCGTAAGGCCCATGAAAGAAGCTGTTGCGCCGGTGCCTGTGCTTGATCAGGCGCGGCTGCTGATGGTGGCGCAGATTGCCAGTGTGGCTCTGGCATTGTTTGGCTTTGCGCTAAGCCGTTCGCGTGTCACCGTGCTTGCCGATGACACGCTGCGGTTCAGCCCGTTTGCCGTTCTGAAGAACTAGTTGCCGGCAATTCGGGCAAAGAATTTCTGGGTCTGTTCCCCACCCATGAAGTACGCCTTGGCGCCGGACATATCTGAAATCTTTGACCAGTTCTCGGCCACTTTCTCAGCAGTAAGGCCCTGGTGTCCGAGGAACGCTCCGCTGGATTCGACGATTTGCGCAACTGCAAACGCGCCGCCGCCAGCTGCAAGGATGACACCTGTGGGTGCGTCTTCGCTGACGAGATAGATGACACCCGGCGTCACGTATTCCGGTTTCAGGGCTTCAAGCGCCTGCGGCGGCATCAGGTTTTCGGTCATGCGGGTTCCCGCGACGGGCGCGAGGGCGTTCACACGGATATTATCTTTTTGACCTTCCAGTTTCAGGGTGTTCATGAACCCTACAAGGCCCAGTTTTGCAGCACCGTAATTTGTCTGCCCGAAATTTCCATAAAGTCCGGAAGAGGAAGATGTCATGACAATGCGGCCGTACTGCTGAGTCTTCATTGTTTCCCAGCAGGCTTTGGTTACCTTTACGGACCCCACCAGATGAACATCCAGCACAAACTGAAAGTCCTTTATTTCCATTTTTGTAAAGCTCTTGTCGCGCAGGACACCGGCGTTGTTCACCAGAATATCTATGCGTCCGAAGGCATCGATCGTCTGCTTGATAAGACCTGCCACACCCGCGTCGTCGGTCACGGAGGCGCCGTTCGCAATCGCAGAGCCGCCAAATGCCTTGATCTCTTCAACAACCTTCAATGCGGCTTCGGATGAGCCGCCAGAGCCGTCTACAGTGCCTCCCAGGTCATTGATGACGACTTTCGCGCCGCGACGGGCGAGATCAATGGCGTGGCAGCGGCCGAGGCCACCTCCAGCCCCGGTGACGATGGCGACTTTTCCGTCGAAACGTATGGACATTCGAAGCTCCTCAAGGGCTTTGGTTTCAGATTTCGAGTGGTTTTGCCCTGCCATCCTGCAGAAATCAACCTGCCGGAGTGTTGCAGCCGATGTCTATTCCAGTACGAACTCGGCCCGTGGGCGTATGAGGTTGCCAGCGGCGCGCTGTTCGAACACATGAGACAGCCAGCCAACCGTTCGGGCGATGGCGAAAAGGGTCAGCGCAGTCCCGTCCGGGAGGCCGAATGAACGTTCCATGGCAACCAGCGCAAAGTCGATGTTTGGTTGTGTGCCGGACATGCTTCTTACTGCCTTGAGGGTGGCCCGGGAGATGCTGTCAATCTTGAACCGGGTGAGCAGTTCCGCCGCTCTTGGGTCTGCCGCGGGATAGACGAAGTGGCCAAATCCCGGGATTGACTCTGCATGATCAAGGCGATCGCCGACAATCCGTTCGGCGTCGGCGGGCAGGCCAATCTGGCTGATGAAAGCACGGGCTCGCTCGGTCGCGGCGCCGTGACGTGGACCGCTCAGGGCGGCGAGCCCGCTCATGACACAATTGGTATGTCTTGCGCCTGTGGAAGCAACAACGCGTACAGCAAATGTCGAGGCATTCAATTCGTGATCGGCCAACAGGACCAACGCTCTGCGGATGGTGTCTGAGGCACGAGAAGTGCTCAACGCCGTTGCCACGTGTTTGTGTATCGGACTGCGAACCACTTTCGTGTCTGCGGTTGCCGCTGATACCACAGCCAGGAGCAGGCGGGCGGCGGCGCGCGTTCCTGAAGATGCGGAATGTGCAGCCGGCGTGCCGGGCAAGTTTGTCAGCAATGGCAGCAATGCACAGGCGCGATCTGTAGCGCGTGCCTTTGCAAATCTTGAGTTGGTTTCCAGCCAGCCAGGGACTTCTCGTGGATCGAAGTTTAGTCCGTCGAAGGGATTGTCTGTTCCGGTGTTCCACAAGAGCCGGGCCGTGTCTTCAAGAGATGCAGTTCTGGAAAGGTCGATTGCATTCACGTTTCGATAGAAAAGACTGTCGCCTTCGAAATGGGTGAGCTTGGTTTTCAGAACCGGGAGGCCGAACTCGAGTGCTGTGGCCGCTGCCATGCGCGGGCGCCGCATCCGCGACTTTCGTTCAATCAGAGCCTGAATATCCCTCGCATCATAGAGGCTTGTCTTGGGGTGGTCCGGATGGGAACTCGAACGAACGAGGCCGCGGCTAACGTAGGCGTAAAGCGTGTTCCTGTTTACGCCCAGCGCCTTTGTGGCTTCAGCTATGTCGATCAAGGCGCCGTTTTTGACGGGGCGCGGATCCGGCCGTTTTTTCAATGTCATGTTGATATATTGATTCAAGATTGACGGTACTCAACAGGTGTCACATGTTTGCCTTAACATTGCAATGGAAAGGGCAAATCATGAGACCGGGTCTGGACAACGTGATCGCCGCAGATACCGTATTGAGTCATGTTGATGGTGAAGCCGGTCGCCTTATCATCAGGGGGTTCGATCTTGAGCAACTAGCGGGCGTTTCCACATTTGAAGACGTAACATTGTTGCTTTGGCAGGGCTTTTACTCCGGAAATGCGATCAGGGAGCAGCTGGGCGCGGCTCGGGTCAGAGCCTACAAGCAGTTTCAGCTTTTGAATGCGCCCTGGGAAACCATGACGGCGGTCGAGGCGATGCGACTGCTATTGGCGAGTATTGTAGACGCTTCGCGCGAAGACCAGCCCCTGACGGTGCTGGGTGCTGCGGGAGTTGCGGCCGGGTTTGCTTGCCGAGTTACCGCAGGCCGCGAGTCGGTCGTGCCCAACGCCGCACTTACGCACGCGGAAGATTGCCTTCGAATGCTCGTTGGCAGGAATTGCGACGCAACTGAGGTCCGGGCATTTGAAACATACCTGGTTGCGGTGATTGACCATGGACTGAATGCGTCGACGTTTGCTGCACGGGTCGTTGCTTCCACCGCTGCGGGTTTGCCATCTTCGGTTGTTGCTGCGCTGTGTGCACTTAAGGGCCCGTTGCATGGAGGCGCGCCAGGTCCGGTGCTGGATATGTTCGACGAGATCGGGGAGCCGTCGAGGGCCCGAAGCTGGATCGCTGATACGCTCAATCGCGGTGAACGACTGATGGGATTTGGACATCGGATTTATCGGGTTCGCGACCCGAGGGCGAACGTGCTGAAGGCCGCGGTGGGAAAACTGAAGGGACGCGCAAACCGGCTTGCATTTGCGGAGGCAATTGAGAATGCAGCACTGGAAGCGCTACGGGACTACAAGGGTGAACGTCGTTTTGACACCAATGTTGAGTTTTTCACGGCCCTACTTCTGGAAGCGCTTGAAATTCCGAGGGCTGCGTTTACGCCCGTGTTTGCTCTGGCGCGCACGGCTGGCTGGATTGCGCATATTCGAGAGCAGGAGGCCACCGGCCGGTTGGTCCGGCCCCAGTCCAGATATATTGGCCCTTTGCCGGACAAAGCCGCGTAGTTTTCCGTGCTCCGCGGGCAGGTCGCTTTTGCGGTTCCGAGTAGACAAGCTCTGGTCGCAAACTGTTCGTGAAGGGAGCCGCTCTCCAGATCTGCGGTTTGCGATTGCACCTTGGGGACCTGGAACAGACCTCAGGCAGGAAGGCGCCGACATAGAAACTACTGGAAATGATTTACCAGCAATTTCTTGTCATGCAGCGCAATCATCTTGTCCAGATCGTGCCCGGGCACAATGACGAGATTTGGGTTGAGTTCCTGCAATTTCCTGATTTGCGATAGTTCGAGCATCACCGCGTCCCGGTCTTCATTCAGGAACAACCAGGTGACCAGGCGAGCCCTCTCACGCAAGACGTCGATGTTGCGCTGGTGCCATGCGACATCTCCGAGGAAGAGGTATTCAGTGCCGTTGGCCGTTCGGACGTAGACCATCTGGCTTCCCGGTGTATGGCCTGGAGCCTTGATCAACACGATACCGGGAGCGACCGAAAGATAGTGATTGTATGTTACAGGCGTGTAGCTTGACCTTGCACCGCTTGGAAAATTCGACGGAATCAAACGGTCCGAATTGTCCACCTGTTCTTTGGTCAGCTTCGTTACCTGGAGGAGTTTTGGCAGATTGGGTTGGGCGAACAGCGTCGCAGCGTGGTCCCAGTGTTCATGCGTAATTACAATCAGAGAAGCCTTGTTCAGGCCAGCGACGATGCGGTCGTAGGCTGCGTGATCGTAACCGGAATTGGGCGCGTCTGCCCTTTTTGCGGTGACTTCGTCGTACGCGGTGTCGATGATGGCTGTCCTGTCCGGAAAAACAATCTGGTACGCGGATACCGGCAACAGCGTTGGCTCCCAGCCGTCACCAGCCACCACTGCGGTCTTTGGAAAGGTAATTGTGCCGACAGTCTCGTACCGGATCTCGACGGGTTTTTCACCAGCGTCTGCATCTGCGAGTTTGCGCACTTCGTCCAAATCGATGTCGAATGTGCCTGAAGAAGGCATGTGGCTTTCGACAATGAGCCAATAGTAGGCAGATGACCCGAAAATTGTGATCGTAGCGATCACGTAAGCAATCCTGCGAAGCCAAACCATAGATCATTCCTTTGTCATTCAGGCCGACTGTCATGCCCAAGAGCAGAATGCCGGTCAGTGCCCGCGCAATTGGATCAGCTTTCGGCAGCGACGACGATCGGCTTTCGGTTGCGGATTGTGAGCGCGATGCGTCCGTGCTTGAGTTCCAGTGCGGAATTGCCGAAGATTTCTCGACGCCATCCAGACAAGGCGGGTACGTCTGCATTGTCGTCGGCTGCGATATGGTCCAGATCGGAAGATGATGCGATGAGTTTCTGCGCGACACCATGCTGTTCACACTGAATCTTGAGCAGCACTCGCATCATGTCCCCTAACACCGGTGGGACTGCGGCGGGTGTACCGCGTTCGATTTCCGGCACTGCCGAAGCCGGCAGAGCCAGTCCGGCCTTGACAGCTTCAATAAGTCCTGTCGCTCCCTTGGAACCTGAAAAACTGCGAGGAATGCCGCGAAGGTTCTCGAGGTCATCAGCGGAGACAGGTGCTTGCGCAGCTATTTCGAACAAGGCGTCATCTTTCATGACGCGGCTGCGGGGGACGTTGCGCTCCTGGGCGAGGCGTTCGCGCCAGGCGGCGACTTCAATGAGCACTGCTGTGAACCGCCTGTTGCCGCTGCGCAACTTCAAGCGACGCCAGGATTCTTCCGGCTTGAGTTCGTAGGTTTCCGGCGCGCGAAGAACTTCCAGTTCTTCTTCGAGCCAATCAGACCTGCCGCTTTTTTCCAGTTGCCTCGTCAGGATTTCGTAGACGCGGCAAAGGTGGGTTACGTCCGACAGGGCGTAGTCAAGCTGCTTGTCGGTCAGCGGCCGGCGAGACCAATCTGTAAACCGAGAGGATTTGTCCACCTGCGCGTGTGCCAGTTCCCGGACCAGAGTCTCGTAGGCAGCGGCGTCGCCAAAGCCGCAGACCATCGCTGCAACCTGCGTGTCGAACAGCGGGGCAGGGATCATTCCGGCCTGATGATAAAAGATCTCGATGTCCTGCCGTGCGGCATGAAATACCTTAATGCTGACGGGCTTGGCCATCAGTTCGTAGAACGGCTTGAGATCGAGGCCTGGCGCGAGCGGGTCGATCGCCACCGCGAAGCCCGGAATTGCTGCCTGCATCAGGCAGAGTTTGGGCCAATACGTCGTATCCCGCATGAACTCGGTGTCGATGGCGATATAGGGCACATCGGCAAACCTGGTGCAGGCTTCAGCCAGTTCATCGTTGGTGGTTACAACTCTTCCCATTTGCGGTGCTATAGCCCATGTTGCGCGGTCTTGACAGGTTGTGGCCACACAGCCACAAGGGCGCCCTTAAACAGGCAATTTCTCACATACTCAAGGAACTTCCATGCATCGCTACCGCACCCATACCTGCGGCGAATTGCGCGCCTCGGATGTAGGCAGCCGCATCCGTATTTCCGGCTGGGTACACCGCCGACGTGATCATGGCGGCCTGATTTTCATCGACTTGCGTGACAATTATGGGCTTACACAGTGTGTTGTCGAGCCGGACAGCCTTTCATTCAAGGCTGTCGACACTCTGCGAGCCGAGTTTGTGGCTACTTTTACGGGACGGGTCGTGGCCCGGCCGGGAGACACGGTCAACAAGGATCTTGCGACTGGCGAGATCGAAATACGGATCGACGAAGTATCGATCCAGTCAGAAGCCGGCGAGTTGCCTCTGCCCGTTTTCGGCGAGCAGGATTATCCTGAAGATATTCGGTTGAAGTACCGTTTTCTGGATCTGCGCCGTGACCGGATTCACAAAAATATCCTGTTGCGCTCGAACGTGATTTCCAGTCTCCGCCGACGGATGATCGATCAGGGCTTTACAGAGTTCCAGACGCCGATCCTCACGGCCTCGTCTCCTGAAGGCGCCCGGGATTTCCTCGTGCCGTCGCGGCTGCACCCCGGCAAGTTCTATGCGCTGCCGCAAGCGCCACAGCAGTTCAAGCAACTGATCATGGTCGCCGGGTTCGACCGCTACTTCCAGATCGCGCCGTGCTTTCGCGACGAGGATGCGCGTGCAGACCGTTCGCCCGGCGAGTTCTATCAGCTTGATCTGGAAATGAGTTTCGTTACCCAGGAGGATGTGTTCGCAGCCGTCGAGCCGGTGTTACATGGTGTGTTCAAGGAATTCGCCAATGGGCGCACGTGCAGTCCGCTGCCGTTCGTACGCATTCCGTACGCTGAGTCCATGCTGAAGTACGGCTCGGACAAGCCTGACCTTCGCAACCCGATTGTCATAGCTGATGTGAGTGCCGAGTTCGCGGACCCAACGGTTGAGTTCAAGGCCTTCAAGGGCGTGGTTGCTCAAGGCGGTGTCGTGCGTGCGATTCCCGCGCCAGGTGCCGGCTCGCAGCCGCGGTCGTTCTTTGACAAGCTGAATGACTGGGCCCGCAGCGAAATGAAGGCACCGGGCCTTGGATACATCACGTTTGAAGATGAAGGCGGGAAGCTCTCAGGCAAGGGTCCGATTGCAAAGTTCATTCCGGAGCCGGTTCTGCAGCGACTGGCGCAGAAGGCCAATGTGAAGGCAGGCGACGCACTTTTCTTCTCAGCCGGGAAGTCAGAGGCGGCTGCAAAACTTGCTGGTGCCGCACGTACCCGCATCGGAAACGAGCTCAGCCTCAAGGCGTCGCCGTATTACGATTTCCACTTCTGCTGGATCGTCGATTTCCCGATGTACGAGTACAACGAGGAAGACAAGAAAATCGACTTCAGCCACAACCCGTTCTCCATGCCAAACTTCGAACATGCGGCCTTTCTCAAGCTTGACCAAAAGGATGACAAAACCATCCTGGGCATCACGGCATTCCAGTATGATATTGTCTGCAACGGTATTGAGCTTTCGTCTGGTGCCATTCGAAATCACCGACCGGATATCATGATCAAGGCCTTCGATATCGCAGGCTATCCGGCAGATGTTGTCGAACAGAAGTTCGGCGGCATGCTGAATGCCTTCCGCTTTGGCGCTCCGCCGCACGGTGGAACGGCGCCAGGTGTTGACCGCATCGTCATGCTGGTTGCGGGTGAAGAGAACCTGCGTGAAGTGACGATGTTCCCGATGAACCAGAAGGCGGAAGACCTGATGATGGGTGCGCCGTCAGACGTTACTCCGAAGCAGTTGCGCGAGCTCAACATACGTATTGTCCAGCCGGAAGCTTCCAAGCCCCAACCCTGAATTCCACGCGCGGGGCATCTGGACTCCTAAGGCGCCCCGCCGACTGCCGCGAGACTGTCCCATTTTCCGGCAAGAACGGCGAGCATCACTCCCGCGGTGTCGTTTATTGCGTCTGCCAATTCCGCGCGCAGCGTGCCTTCCCGTATGTAGCTTCGCCACAATCGCGGGTTCCTGCTTGCCTGCCTGAACCAATAACCCAACGCCTTGGTAGCATGCGAATAGTCTGCATTTGCAAAGTCCACGATCAGCGGGTCTCTGGGATTGTTCACCAGCGCATTCCTGGACGGCCACGTGATGAGTAGGGGGCCAGACCTTCCCAGCAAGCCAGCCTTGGACGCAATGCTTCTGGCCAGACTGTGATCATACCATGCGATCAGGCTTGCACAATTACGACTGCTGAAAGCTTCTTCTATATCCCGCGCATCTGCATAGGACACGATGGGCCAATATGTTGCCAGCGCGTCGCTGGTGGCAACCGTGCCTGGCGCCATGAAATCCATTGTTGCAAGAGCTATTTCGCAGAACTGGATTTGCGCAGCTCTTTCACCGGACGTGATGGCTGAGCGAGGCATCAGCACGAAGCCAAATGCCCTGTTCGTGTCAATTTGCATCATGCCGTGCTGAAAGTAGCTGAGTACTTTTACATCGCTTAGTGCCGGTCCACCGGACCCCATGGGTGCCGATCCTCCGGCAAGCGAGGGGGCTGCCATACTGGATGGTGCGGGCAGAGGCTCGTCGCCGGGCGCGAATGGGCAGTTTGGTTGACCTGACGGAGCCTGATCGCAATTCGCGCTTGAGGGCAGCGTTGTGACTGAAGTGGGTTCGGATGCTGGCTGCGTGGACGGAGAAATCATCTGTGCGACTGCTGGCGACAAAGCAGTGCAGGCGATGAAGGTGACGACAGCGCCCAAAAGACACTTGCCTCGGCTCATGGGACTTACTCCGCTGCCGCGGTCTCTTGCGGCGTTGGTTTGGATATCGCGTCCGCGAATCATACACACGGAGCATCTGACATGGCGTCTTGGTCAGCAATGATTCGCTGAGACGCGTGCACTTCGAGCTGCAGATTTCCGGACTTTATGAGCGTGACGGCAAAGGTGGAGAGTTCAGTCGTCTTGGTGCCGGCTTTCGCCGTGGCGCGCCTTTACCACCCAGTTTCGTGATCTTTCTGAGCGCTGCGCTTGCCAAGCCCGTCCAGCTGTTCAGACGGCGTTCGAGTTGTTGAACGTGCATCCGTTCGAAGCGCAAGTCTTCTTCAACACGCTGCGCTCTTGCCTGTGCATCTGGCAATTCCGGGTGACCGACCAGCAGTCTCGGTTCGGAGGGTTCGCTCTGTTGTTCCGCATAGCGTGTGCCGCTCAGGGACCATGTCTCGGCAAGTTCTGCCCTGAGTTCTGCAATTTCTGTCTGAGCGGCACGCTCGTCTGCTTCGAGCAGCTTGTTGCGATCCTGTGCTGACTTGAGAGATTCCTGAAATCTCTTTGCATCTGCGGCAAGCTGGATTGCCTGCTTTTCCTGCGAATGCAGTCGCTCTTTTGTGAGAGCCAATTCCTTGGAAAAAGTCATGGCATTGGCGAGCGCTGCCTGCAGGTCGGCAGACATTGCGAGAACCTTGGTGCGAGCGTCCTCAAGTTCAGTCCTGGACTTGTCGCTTTTGGTGTTCTGTTTCTTGAGTTCACCTTCAATCCATTCTGTGCGCTTGCTGACGTGTTCAGCCATTGCGCGCAGCTCACCCGCGTCGGTGGTTACACGCTTGAGCAGAAGACTCATTTCGTTTCGGCTGCGTTCGAGCTCTGCGACATCTTTTAAAAGGCCGGCTGCCTGTTTTTCGGCGGCGTCAGCCCGTCTCAAGTTAGCGTCGGATGTCTTTGCGATGTCTTTGGTTTCCGAACGGATTTGCTTGAGAGCTGTCTCGAAGTCTTGTGCGGTCTGCTCGGCTTTGTGTGCGCGTTCGGTGTAGCTTGAAAGTTCCAGTTCCAAATTGCGTGTTCGTTCGGAAAGCTCCTGGTGTCTGCCTGCGAGATCTGAATGTGCGGCTCGTTCCTGGGAGAGTTCATTCCTCACTTCGTCTGCGCCATCAGCCCTTCGCTTTGCAGTCACGACATCGGCCGAGGCCTGCTTGAGTGCTTCGGTTTGAGCGTATGCGACAACGCCAAATACTTTGGCGCTTTCGGAAAAGTTCTGCCTTACGCGATCAAGTTCCCGCTTGGGATCGGCGGCCTTGGGCTCATCGCAAAGAATGGTCAGTGCACGATAGGCGCTCTTGACCCACGAAGGAACTTCAGTGTGAGCCTCAAGTTCAGCCATGGTTGCGCGGTGGTTGTGCAGTTCAAGATCGAGATACTCACGCACATCCTGTGTTGCGTCTGAAATCGATCGGGGCCACTGAAGGCCCAGGCGCCCTGCGGATTGAGCGAAAAGATTTTTCCAGTCGTCCAGCAGGACATCGAGCGAGATAATGTTGCGCGGCAGGTGACGGGTTTCATATTCAGCGTCGAGGTAGTGACGCAGCCACAGGAGCATTGCCTTTTCAAATGAAGTGCCGTCACGTTCGCGCAGAGACTCAGCAACTTCCAAAGGGTTTCTGACGATGATCAGTGGCGCCGTGCGGATACCTGTCTTTTCAAGTACCGACATCCAGTATGGGAGCGTTCGGCACATGCGCGGGTCCTTGAGGACGATAAGTGGTGCGTTGCCGTACTCTTCGTCAATGAGTTGCTGGATGCGTGCGCCGAACCTTGTAGCGACGTCGTTGTCCCGCCACCGCAGTGGTGGTGTGCGCCAGTCATCCCAGGAAGAATCCATGGCTGCGAGCAATTGCTCGTGCATGGCCACAAGCGGAGCAGATTCCCAGTGACCGCGCGGGTTGGAGTCGGTGGCGGGGACGAGATGTCTTGGAAGTGCTGCACCCAGAAAACTCACGATGCGTGCAAGTGCGGACGTACCGCTCCGGTGCATACCCAGAACAACTATAGCCGTTCGATAGGGTACCGATTGTCGATCGGGCTTTTTCGCCATACGCGCACTCTCCACACAGCTGCACTTTTGCCTGCTTCATGGAAGGCAACTTCGTCTGAAAGTCTCTATTACCTTCACGTCACGAATCAGCGGACCTGATGATGCCGCAAGTGCCCGAGTTCTGCTGCAGTAAGCCTCTCTTTCCACAACGGATGTGGTCAACGGCGCACAGGTAGAGTAACGGAACGTTCATGACGGGATGAATCGAGATACTGGCAGTTGTGCGCGCTTGCCAATGACCTGGATCGAACGGTGATCGACCTATCCAAAGTTGCAGCAATGGATCATCTGCGCATGTCAGAAAGGGTGCATAGCGTTTCGTTTTCGCAGTGGGCAAAATTGGTGCTACTTTAGACGGCATGAAAGCTTCAAATGTCGCTGCAGGCCTAACAGCCGCGTTTCTGGTTTCGTTGGGCGCATATTCGCTCAATTCAGCCGCGCGTGTTGGCGGCAATGGCACCTTGAATGCCGTGACCATTGATTGGGCAAAGACACGTTCGGCACCTTCGGGTACGCCAAGTGCGCTGCTGGTTCCTGTGAAGGGCGTGTCAAGAGCCAGTCTGAAGGACAGCTGGGGTGCAGCGAGAGAAGGTGGGCGTCGGCACCATGGAATTGACATCATGGCGCCTAAGGGCACTCCTGTATGGGCCGCCACTGATGGCAAAGTCATCAAACTCGATACGAGCGTTCGTGGCGGAACAGCAATTTACCAGCAGGATGCGTCGGGGCGGGTGATCTTTTACTATGCTCATCTTGATCGCTACGCGCCGGGGCTGGTGGAGGGGCAGAAAGTCAGGCAGGGAGAAACCATTGGATTTGTTGGCAAAACTGGAAATGCTCCCATACCGCATCTACATTTTGAGATTCAGAAGGCGAACGAGAAGCGGCAGTGGTGGAGCGGTGCTGCGCTCAATCCGTTTCCAATCTTGAGATCGGGCAAACTGGATGCTGTAGTGCCTGCAAGTTTTGCCCGGCTGGACTAGTGCTTATTGAGTTTCAACCACTTACCGGTTGGTAGACATGATTGTTGAGTTCCTGCGAACGCTGATGTGGCTGACTGCATTTTTCAGCATCTTGCCTTGCCCCGTTCGGGCGGAGGGACTCTCGTCTGACAGTGCCCTGCTCCAAGGGTTGGGTCTTGATGGTAGGTGGGCGCAGAACTGCAGCGATCCGCCAGCAGCGAACAATGCGTTTTTGGTGTATCTGGCTCCCGACGATGTTGCTCCTTCAGTGCAATACTATGAGGACCCTGGCGACATCACAACGTTCCCGCTGTCCGATGTGAGGCAGCTCAAGAACGGAGATATCGAGTGGGTTCAGGCGGAGGGGGAGGTTATGATCACTCTAGTGACGCAGGTCAGAGGCAACCGGTTGCGAACATGGTCTGCTGCAAATTCTGAAGGGCAGGCCTACGTGGTTCGAGGGAAGTATTCGAATGGCGGGCAAACACCCTGGTTCAACAAGTGCGAAACCAACTAGACGTGACTGAAATCTATGGAATTGCGGTGTAGCGAATTTCGCAGTCGTAGGTAAACTCCCACTGCGGATCATACATCAGACTTGCGCCTGTGATTGTACATTTGCGTCCCTGGCCCGCAAGATAAGCAACAACTGCGTTTTCAAGCGTCTGCTGTTCCGTGGTGTTGTTGTATTTCCCGAAAGTCGCGTTGCGGATTACCACGTCACTCACTGCCGTTGAAAGGCTCGGGGTGATAATCAGCTTGTTCGAACTTGGCTTGTCAAATATGCGGAATGACCGATTTTCGTACGCGAAGTTTGTGAGTGGAATATATCGATAGTCGTCGTTGACGTATTGGGGATAGGCGCATGCCGACAGGGAGGTGATCGTGAGAACCATCGACAGTTGGGCAACAAGGGCGCGGCGCACGAGAAATCCTCTTCTCAAACTGGCAACGATTCGCATTGCCCTAGTTTCCGCTGAACTATTAAACATTTGTGCAACATTGGTCGGAATTGACCGGAATACGAAGGACGGACGCCTGGTGTTGATTTGCAGGGGTCGGATGTTTCGCTGATACCGGTTATGAGTAGATCCGGTTAGCGGCACGTTGCGTGTTGTGAGTTGGTTTTTGGTGCTAGAATGTGAGTAGCAGCTGGTTTGATTGTTTCGGAGCGATGCGTTTTTATGTCAGGGCGTCATGATGAGTGAACAGACTTCTCAAGCAGGACCAAGTGCATTGCGCCTTCCGATCCGAGGGCACGAATTCTGGGCATTGGCGAAAGCCATGGGAGTGGTTTTCGCACTGGTGCAAGTGGGCGCGCCCATTGTCAGAACTTTTGATTTTTTGGATCCCAAATTGCGGGACTACTTCATCGGGATGAGCTTTGCAGCCTTTCCACTGATACATCGCGGGTGCAAACAGCAACTGGGGCGCCTGGCCAACACGTCGGAACCAGTGCTCCAGGATTCTGCACCGTGGTATGTGGCCGGAATTGTTGCAGCCGCCGTCCTGTTTGGCTGGAACCAGTTTGTGTCGCTCTTCGCGCTTATGTCGCTTGAGATCATGCAGAGCGCGTATCCGGACCCACAACAACTCAATCTCGACCCGCAAGTTCTGAGCGGCCTGCAAGTGACGGCGGCGCTGGTGGTCATACTGCCGCTATGTGCGGTCGCTTCCATCTATGCCGGTGTGCAACTGAACAGACATACGCGGTCGCATGCGATCGAAGCCGTGGGTTTAGCCGCCATTTGCTTCATGAGCATAAATGCGCTTTTGACCTGGGCGCTCAATCCGGAGTTCATGGAATCGATATTTCAAACGATTTCTGCTGGAGGGCCGCAAGCGTTAACCCTGCTACTTGGCATGTCGATGGTTGCGATCATTGTGTTTGGCTTTGGAATTGTCGGTATCGGCATCTCCCGTTTCAATCGTGAACGGCCTTTGGGCAAGATCCTGGAAGCAGCTCGCAGACTTCCGGCAGAGCAGCGTGAAGCGCTTGCGCTGGAGATCAATGATCGTGTGCGCCATGCGTATGCTGTGCCAGCATCAACAGTCGGAATGAGGTCTGTGACCCAACTTCCGACGGGAGACGAACCATGATTTCTGCCATGCGAAATTGGCGCATTTGGGGCATGTCGACCCTGGCTGTCCTGCTTTCATGTTGCAGTCCGTCTGCGCAGCCGACCGCGCTCACAGGCACCGATGCGTTGATCAAGTCCGGAATCATTGGTCACTGGGCGGTTGCCTGTGATGCGGACCACTCTTCGCTGAATCCGCATTTGATCTATGAGATTCCCTCCATCGGGTCGCCCACTGAACAGTTGTTGATGGATACCCAGCATGACAGAACAACCCCCATCGAGAACATCAAGGGATACTCAAACGGCCTGATCGAATGGACGCAGACTACTCCTCGAGATCGCGTCACAGTTTTGACAAAGGTTGCAGGTACCCGTCAAAAGACTTGGACCTCGACACTTTCTGACGGAAGTGTCCTGATATCGGATGGCCGGTATGAGGGGGGAGGCGAGGCTCCCTGGTTTAACAAATGTCCCAAGGAGTGATGGAGGAGATGATGAGACCGCTCAACTATTCGTGCATTTCGTTTGCGAGCCTCGGGCTTATGATTCCCATGGTGGCGAGTGCCGCTGATGCGGGTCCGCCGGTTGTTAGCGGTGACCTGATCCTGTTCGGTGCTGCGCTTATCGCCGTAGTCATTCTCTGGTTTATCATCAGAGGAGCACTCAGTGTTTCAAAAGGCGACAAGCAAGACGATGACGCTGCGGGCGTCGGTGTCCTTGAAGGCATTGACGAAGACGACAAGAACAAGGACTAGCTACCTTCAGGAGAACGCCTGAATTCCGGTTTGTGCGCGGCCAAGAATGAGCGCGTGAATGTCGTGGGTGCCCTCGTATGTGTTTACGGTCTCGAGGTTCATGACATGGCGGATGACATGGTATTCGTCAGATATTCCGTTGCCGCCGTGGATGTCCCTTGCAGTGCGCGCGACGTCCAGAGCCTTGCCGCAGTTGTTTCGCTTCAGTAGCGATATTGCTGGTGGTGCCGCTTTGCCCTGGTCAATCAACCTTCCCAGTTGCAGCACGGCAGCAGTTCCCAATGCAATCTCGGTTTGCATGTCCGCAAGCTTCTTCTGAATCAGCTGTGTCGCGGCGAGTGGGCGACCGAACTGCCTTCGATCAAGTGCGTATTGGCGTGCCCGATGCCAACAGAACTCGGCTGCTCCCATCACGCCCCATGCAATTCCGTAGCGTGCCCGGTTCAAACACGAAAACGGACCGCGCAGTCCCTTGACGTTTGGCAACTGATTTTCAGCGGGAACGAATACATCTTCCAGAACGATCTGCCCCGTGACCGAAGCCCGCAGAGAAAATTTCCCTTCGATCTTCGGCGTGGAAAAGCCCTTGAATCCGCGTTCCACGATGAAGCCACGTATCTGGTCATCGTCCGTCTTGGCCCAGACGACTGCGATGTCCGACACGGGGGAATTGGTTATCCAGTTCTTGGCGCCCGTCAATTTGAAACCACCTGGCGCGGTTCGTGCGCGCGTCACCATTGAACCGGGGTCGCTTCCATGGTCCGGTTCTGTCAGTCCAAAGCAGCCGATCATTTTTCCCGACGCCAATTGAGGCAGGAAACGCTTGCGTTGTTCTTCGGAGCCAAATGCATATATGGGGTGCATCACAAGGCTCGACTGCACGCTCATGGCGGAGCGGTAGCCCGAGTCGACGCGCTCCACTTCACGCGCAGCAAGCCCGTAGGCCACATATCCAAGACCGGCTCCGCCATACACTTCCGGAATGGTTATACCGAGCAGACCCATCTCGCCCATTTCCTGCATGATTTCCTTGTGGAACAGCTCCTTGCGGTTTGCCTCAAGCACCCTGGTCATCAGTTTTGCCTGAGCATAGTCGCGAGAGGATTTTGCAATGAGGCGCTCCTCTTCGGTCAGTTGGCCTTCCAAAAGAAGCGGGTCTTCCCAGTTAAAACTTCCATCATCGAGGTCGTGGGTGCTGCTTGTGGGCATGATTGTGGTCGCCTTGAACGGGTTGCCTGATGCTCATTCCGGTAACGCATAGCGCGGCAACGTGCGAAATTCCATGGGGACGGTCGTCCGGGCTGAACCGATCCGTCAGGCAGCGGCCGCACATCTGCCGCGTAGCGGTAACCAGTGAGGCTTTCGAAGCCGGTCGGCGGACAATTTGGCATTGTTGCCGACGATTGCGGATATTGAGCAGGTTCTGGCAGGTAGTCTGAACGGGGTTCGCAATGTTCAGCTTCTGGACTATTTAGAACAAATCATGTACTTTTTCGCAAGCGGAATGGTGGCGATTGATGCTGTGGTTACTTTCCGATCCTCGGCCGTGCAGGCCAGTTGCCTAAAGTCTGATGCGCCAAACGGCGCAGCAACGCTAGCTGTTTGTGCTGTTTGAAGCCAATTTCGGCGACGGTAAACTGTGTGGCTCATCCGCCGGCATCTGGCTGTCGCGAGGGGCGTCGAAGTCCGCGTCCGCTAGGGATATTTGTTGTGAATGAGGAAAAATCGATATTTTGCAGGACTTTGGCTCATTGGTTGCATAAATTACCGGTCTGAACTTGAAGGGCATGTCCAATGGCTGCGAAGGCGAAATCAACGGCATCTGACAAGAAATCGGCCAAGACCGGGAAGGCTGAGGCTTCGCCTGGTCCGCAGCTGTTTCGTGTTACACTTGAAGTGTCAAATCTAGAGCGGGCCAAAGCATTCTATGAAGAGATGCTTGGTATCAAGGGCCGCAAGCTGCCCGGTTCCCGCGTTCATTTCGACTGCGGCGGCGCCATATTGCAGGTAACAGACGTGTCCGCCTCCGGTCCTTCGCATCCGTGCGCAAAGTCGGTATACTTGTCTGTGCCAAATCTGGACGCGGTTCACAAGCGCGCCAAGAAGCTCAAGTGCCTTTCGATCGAACTGGTACACGAAAAGCCCGGTGGAGCGATGTTGGTTCGGCCTTGGGGCGAGCGCTCATTCTATGCGGACGATCCCTGGTTCAACTCACTGTGCTTTGTCGAAGCAGGAACGGAATACCGGGGCTAGACTTTTGGAATTGCAATAGCGGTTTTGTCGGGCGACAAATGCGCTATGTCAAACTCCCTAGCATCGCGCATATCGCGGATACCCAAGATATTTGATGCCGCTCGTGCCGACCGTACGCTGGAGTATCTCGGCGCGCGCGCTGGTGATGGCCGGGCCAGTCAACTGATTGCAGCAATTGCGTCCAACAGTCCCTACCTGGCTGTGGTGCTTGAGCGGGAAGCAGACCTCCTGCCGATGTTGCTGCATGGTGCACCGGAAGCAAGTTTTCGTGACTTGATGAGTTCGCTTGATTGTCCGACGGATTTGCCGCGTCACGAGCTGATGCGGCAGCTGAGGACCACCAAGAGGCAAGTGGCTCTGCTGATTGCTCTCGCGGACTCAGGTGAAGCTTGGGGTCTCGATGAAGTCACAAGATCGTTGACTGAACTCGCCGACAAGACGCTTCAAGTGGCACTGAAGAGTGCCTTTTTTGAAGCTGCGTCGCGGGGTCGTCTGCGTGCTTTTGATGAGGGTGATCCCACGGAGCATTGCGGTCTCTTCTTCCTTGCAATGGGGAAATACGGAGCGTTTGAGCTGAACTATTCGAGTGATATTGACTTCAGCTGCTATTTCGACCCTTCGCGCCTGCCCGTTGCGGGGAAATACGAGGCGCAAGAAGTGGCGGTTCGCATTACACAGTCGGCGGTATCGCTGATGCAGGAAACAACGCCTGATGGATATGTCTTCCGGTGTGACTTGCGGCTGAGACCAGATGCCGGGTCGACCCAGATTGCGGTCTCCATGAGGGCGGCCGAGAGTTACTACGAATCCATGGGACAGAACTGGGAGCGCGCAGCCATGATCAAGGCTCGCGTTTGTGCAGGGGACTTTGTTTCAGGGCAAGAATTTCAGCAAGGCTTGCAGCCGTTCGTGTGGCGGAAGTATCTGGATTTTGCAGCCATTGAAGACATTCACTCGATCAAGCGTCAGATACACGCGCACGGTGGACACAGTGCCATTGCTGTGGCGGGGCACAATATCAAGCTTGGTCGCGGCGGGATTCGGGAAATAGAGTTCTTTGCGCAGACACAGCAACTAATTCTTGGCGGTCGGATCAGCTCCCTCAGGAGTCCGCGCACGACAGATGCTCTGGATTCACTCGAGGCTCGCGGTGTGATCACCTTTCAAACGTGTGCGGACCTGAAGGCATCCTATGGCTTTCTGCGAACGCTCGAGCACCGACTTCAAATGATTGAGGACCAGCAGACTCATTCGATGCCCAAGAGCGCGGAGGGCCTCGCCAACATTGCGAACTTCATGGGTTTTGAAAGCGCGGAGCAACTGTCGGCAATTCTGCGGGACACGCTTGCGGGTGTTCAGCTTCACTATTCAAAGCTGTTCGAAAGCCAGCCATCGTTGTCCAAACCGAGCGGTAGTCTGGTTTTCACCGGAGTAGAAGCTGATCCAGAGACCATTCAGACACTGAGGAGAATGGGATTTTCGCAACCCGAGGCGATGTCGACAACGATAAGAGGCTGGCACCACGGGCGTATCCGGGCCACACGTAGCGAACGCGCCAGAGAAAAGCTGACGACACTCATGCCATTGTTGCTTGGGGCACTGGGTCAGACAGCAAATCCGGACATCGCATTCACCAGGTTTGACAAGTTCCTGTCCGGATTGCCTTCAGGTGTGCAGGTATTCGCATTGCTGCTTTCAAATGCCGGATTGCTTGGCTTGATTGCTGAAATTGTTGGGACGGCTCCAAGGCTGGCCGACCATTTAGCGGCGCGTCCGGGTTTGCTGGATGTGCTGATAGATTCTGAATTTTTGCGACATCAACCTGCGCTGGAAGAGTTGCTGGCTGGCTTGAGCGAGCTTGTGAGGTCCGGTAGGCGTTTTGAAGAGCACCTGGACATTGTTCGAAGATGGACAAAGGATCAGCAATTCCGCGTCGGGCTGCAGTTGCTGCGCTTCGAGATGGATGGCATTCGGGCGGGATATGCGTTCGCTGATGTCGCTGAGGCGGCAATCAGAGCGCTATACGATGTAACGCTGTCCGAAATGACTGCTGCACACGGTCAGATCGCAAACGGAGGGCTGGTCGTGATCGGCATGGGAAGGCTGGGTGGTCGCGAAATGAGCGCCACGTCCGACCTCGACCTCATTTTTGTCTATGATCACGCCGTGGATGCGTTGGCGTCCAATGGCGAGAGGGCCTTGATGCCGAGCGTGTACTACGCACGTTGTGCTCAGCGGCTCATCACCGCACTAACGGCAATGACCGCTGAAGGCGGGTTGTTCGACGTTGATATGCGACTGCGACCTTCAGGGAACAAGGGACCGGTTGCCGTCAGTTTCGAAACGTTCAGGAACTACCAGGTGAGCGAAGCCTGGACCTGGGAGCGGCTGGCTCTCACGCGTGCCCGAGTAATCGCCGGGCCACCAGAACTGGGTGCGCTGGTGCAAGGCGTCATTGCAAAATCCCTGACAGCACATCGAAATGCAGAGAAAACACTAATGGAAGTTGCAGATATGCGTGGGCGCCTGGATCGGGAAAGGCCGGCGAAATCCGTTTGGGAACTCAAAGAAGCCAAAGGAGGGTTGTTTGACGTGGAATTCATTGTTCAGGGCCTCCAGTTGACAAATGCGTGCAGGATTCCAAGTGTTTTGAACACCAATACGTTATTGGCAATGGATGAATTGACCAAGGCTCAATGCTTGAGCGGAGCCGATGGCGGGGTGCTGCGCGAAGCGTTGCAAACCTATCTCGTACTGTTCCAGATTCTGCGACTTACTGTTGGCGACGTCTTCGATCCGACTGACGTTTCAAACTCACTGAGAGAGTTGATTGTCAAGATCACGGATTCACAAAGCCATTCAATCCTTGAAGAACGGTTGTCGCGTTTGGAACATGGCGTGCGAGACATCTTCGAACGTGTTGTCGGCAAAGTGTCAGCGAATTGACAGTGCGCGCAATACATCGTGCGCAAATTCCGAAAGTGTGTCGTCGCGGGCCCCCATGATTACTATCCGATCTCCAGGTCTTGCAGCGTCAGTCAACAGCCTCATGCAGTCTGCTCGATTTGGTTCATGGACGGCATTTTTTCCGTTCGCAATGACGCCTTTGACGATGTCGGCGCTGCCGACGTCTCTGATGGTCGTGCCGCCGTAGTAGGCAGGGTCAGGCATGACCAGAAGGTCTTCACTGGCCAATGCGTGCGAAAAGCTGGCGACCAGTTCGTGCCCCATCAATTTGAGTGGGCCATAGCCGTGTGGTTGAAACATAACTATGATGCGTCCGGGGAATTCATGCAGCGTGTTGAATGTGGCTGCAATTTTGTCCGGGTTGTGAGCAAAGTCATCGATGACAGTAATTGAGCCAGCGGTGCCAACGATATCAAACCTGCGCTTGATACCGGAAAATCTGGATATGGCTTCACAGGCAGCTTTTGCGGGCACGCCTGCAGCGATAGCGCAGGCGAGGGCACCCAAGGCATTGGACACGTTGTGCCTGCCAGGCAGTTGAATGCGGCACAGGATGTCTTGACCGGACGATTTCTCATGCACCCGGAATTCTGTTGCGACATTGAACAACCGAATGTCGTTGGCAAGGATGTCGGCGGCCGCGTCAGCGATGCTGAAGGTCAGCACCCGCTTGGCCAAACGCTTCACGTTTGCGGTTTCCGGATTGTCCAGATTCAGAATTGCAGTTTCAGCGCGGGAAATGAAGGCGCCAAACAGTTCGCGCAATTCAGTGAGCGGCTTGTGATCGAGGGATACGTTTGTGACCAGTGCAATCTTTGGATTGTAAAGGGAGATGGATCCGTCACTTTCATCCACTTCACTGACAAATACGGTCCCTTGCCCGACCGCGGAGCTTGCATACGTATTGGAAGTGTTCGCAAAATTCTTCATGACAGCGCCGTTCATAATCGTGGGCTGCATGCCGAGATCATGAAATATCCAACCGGCCATTCCTGTAGTTGTTGATTTTCCGCTGGTGCCACCAATTGCGACACTCATGGGCGCCGAGTTGAACAGCTCAGCCAAGAGTTCAGCCCTCCTGACCATGGAGAGGCCGAGTTTTTTGGCTGCTGCCACGTCCGGGATTGTGTTTTCGACCGCGGCGGAGGCTACCAGCACCTGGCTGGTGCGTGTTATGCCGCTTCCATCCTGGGGATGCAGACGGATGCCGGCAGACCGCAGAAAGTCGAATTTTTCCGCCAACCGCCCCTGGTCAAGTGCGCGGTCGGACCCTTCAACTTCGAAACCTTTACCTTTCAGAATGAGTGCCAGTGGCAACATTCCGCTACCGCCGATTCCGCAGAAGAAATACTGTGAGGCCTGATTCAAGATCATGTTTGTTCTTCGCATAGCAAGGGGCGGTTCGCAAATGGTCTGCAATGTCTAGACGCTCTATTTGCATTGGTGTTGTAGCACCTGCCGCACGCCTGGATGAAAGTGCCGCGCAACGTGTGACGGATTTGGCGTTGCGAGAATTTGCTGGATCGGTTGACCTTCGGTTTCATAGACAGTGCTTCAGACGCCACGGTCACTTTGCAGGCACAGACCTGGAACGGGCAGACGCGTTCGTCGAATATGCCAACGATCCAACCGTTGATGCTGTCTGGTTCGCTCGTGGCGGATATGGCTCGGTTCGGATCGTCGATATGGTCCTGGACAGACTTTCCATCGCGTCGCGCAATAAAACCTATTTGGGATACAGCGATCTGGGCAGTCTGCTAGGTGCGCTTTATGCGCAGCGCTATGCAAACATAGTGCATGGACCAATGCCTGCAGATATTCTGAGGCCCAACGGTGAAGCGGCAGTGCTTAGATCCCTGTCGTATCTTCTGGAAAGGTCGAGTGCGGGACTGGAGCCTTCCCTGAAAACGGGTGGAAAGGCCATCGCCTTCAACATGATGATCTTTTGCAGATTGATTGGGACGCCTCACTTTCCGGACGTCTCTGCACATGTGCTGATGCTGGAGGAAGTGTCGGAATACATGTACAGTATTGACCGCATGATGGCACATATCGCTTCGTGTCCGCCGGCGCGGCAGCTTGCTGGAATCAGGCTGGGACGCTGCAGTTTGATTCCGCCCAACGATCCAGACTTTGGGAAAAGTGAAACGGAAGTTGTCCAGGACTGGTGCCTGCGTTCCGGGATCCCGTATTTAGGGCGTGCCGATATAGGTCACGATTCAGACAACAAAATTGTTCCCTTCGGTGCATATGCGGCAGAGCTGCTAGTTTCTTAGGACGATCAGGGAATTGGGGTCCCAGCACGCGTACACGGGTTTGGATATGTCCAAGCCTGCCGAACGGTCGAGGTTTTGTGCTTCAACATAAAGCGGTGTGGATCGACCTTTCACGAATACATGATACTGGCTTCTGTCACCCAGGTATGCGCTCGCCTTGATTGTGCCTTCCACAAACGCGCCTGAAGTCGGCCTGGAACCAACAAGCGCCAGCTTTTCGGGCCGGAGCGCTGCGACTACCTTGTCGCCAACTTTCAAATTTTCGGTTGCAGGCGCCTTGATTACACCGATGGCCTGGGCATCAAGCAATGCCTCATTGCCGTTCAGGGACTTCACAACTGCTTCCAGCAAGTTGATGGTTCCGATGAACGACGCAACTTCGACGTTGATGGGCTGTTCGTACAATTCCCGAGGTGGTGCAATCTGAAGAACCTTTCCCTTGCTCATGACCGCGATCCGGTCAGACATGGAAAGCGCTTCTTCCTGATCATGTGTCACAAACACAAACGTGATACCCACGGTCCTTTGCAGCTGGCGGAGTTCGATCTGCATCTCTTCGCGCAGTTTCTTGTCCAACGCGCCTAGTGGTTCATCGAGAAGCAGCACCTTGGGTCGTTTTACCAGCGCCCGTGCCAGTGCAACACGCTGACGTTGTCCGCCGGATAACTGGTCACCCCGACGGGTTCCAAATCCATCCAGTTTGATCATCGCCAGCGCTTCATTCACGCGCCTTCGAAGTTCGCTTCCGGACAAACGTGACTTGCGCAGTCCGTACGCAATATTATCGAATACGTTGAGGTGTGGGAAAATGGCGTATGACTGAAATACCATGTTGGTGGGGCGTTTATACGACGGGATCAATGAGGATGGTTGATCGTCAATGTAGATTTCGCCTTCAGTCGGAAATTCAAATCCTGCAATCATTCTCAGAAGTGTGGTCTTCCCACATCCAGATGGTCCAAGAAGAGAAAAAAATTCCCCCCGTTCAATGCCGAAATTCGCGGCGTCCACGGCTGTGGCGCCTCCTGCGAACTGCTTCGTCACGTTTTCAATTCGAATGATCTGGTCTGGCATAGTGGTTTCTCTCAGGCGACGCCAACCTTGCGCTCACTCGTTCCCAGTTGCCGGACCCATTCGGCAAGCGCAACGAGGAGGCAAGAGGCAAGCAGGATGAGAGCGCCCATTGCGAGAACGCTCGGAAGCTTGTTGGGGAAGCGCAATTGGCTCCAGATGTAAACCGGCAAGGTTGGTTGCTGATTGGTGAGAAAGAATGACAGCAGGAATTCGTCGAAGGAAACGATGAAAGTCAGCAACACGCTCGATACAATGCCGGGCGCAGCAAGCGGGAACGTTATCCTCCAGAATGTCATCCAGGGTGTTTCACCCAAATCCATGGACGCTTCCTCAAGGCTTTTGTCAAAGCCGTCCAAACGCGATGTGAGTACTGCCATGGCGAAGGGCGTGCAAAGAATTACATGCCCCACGACCACGGATCTGAGTCCCAGTTCGAAACTCAATGCATTGAGCAATATCAGCAGTGAGATACCCAGAATGATCTCCGGGATAAACAGGGGCAGCATAATCAGGCCGGTGACGGCTCCCTGGCCGGGCACGCGATAGCGGGTCACGGCCTTGGCTCCGAACAATCCCAGCAGTGTGGAGACTGCCGCCACGATTCCGCCCACCTGCAAACTTGCAACCAGGGCACGGGTCATCTTGTCGTCCAGGAAGGCCTGCTCGTACCACTTGGTTGTAAAGCCGGTGAGGGGAAATGTTACAAAAATTGAATCGTTGAATGAAAACAGAGGAAGAAAAAGAACCGGACCATACAGGAATATCAGATATGCAACCGCAAAGGCAGTGAGACCCCTGCCAGGGTCTCCCATTCGCGATGGCTGGTTCGATCCCGCTTTTGTCATTTGATTGACCTGCTGGCCAGACGCATGGCCACCGAGAACAGGATCACGAGCACGGCGACCCCAGCCATCGCTGAAAGTGCAAGTGCAGATCCGAGCGGCCAGTTGTTTATCTTCAGAAACTGTACCTGGATGATGTTGGCTATCATCTGCCCCGTGGGGCCGCCGACCATTGATGGCGTAACATAATCACCTGTGGTGGGGACAAAGATGAGTACTGCTGCTCCTATCACGCCTGGCAGCGACAAGGGAAATGTAACTCTCCAAAAACGAGCCCACGCGCCATCACCGAGGTCGGCTGCAGCTTCCAGCAGAGTGCGATCTATTTTTTCGAGTGATACGTAAATTGGCAGGATCGCGAACGCCGCGTAAGCGTGTGCAAGCGTGATGACGACGGCGGTCTGGTTATACAGCAGAAATTCAAGTGGCTGCTCTATCAATCCCAAAGATGTCAATCCGGAGTTTATTACACCATTGTACCCCAGAATTACTTTCCAGGCGAAGACACGCAGCAAGTAACTGGTCCAGAACGGAATGGTCAGCAATATCAGCCAAACAAACTTGTACTTCTTCACTCCAAAAGCCACGTAATAAGCCATGGGGTAGGCAAGGGCGACCGTGACGAACGTTACCAAACTTGATGTCTCGATCGATCTCCAGAAGATATCAAGGTAACTCTTGTGGGTTGCCACCTCCCGGTAGCGGTCCAGCGTCAGGGTTGTGTCGTATCCCATCCCCACCTGGGTCCAGAAAGAATACAGCACCAGCAGGATGAGAGGGGCTGCAAGCAGCACAACCATTGTGATCATGACCGGAGACAAAAGCGCGTAGCCTTTGGCTGCGTCCGAGCGCAGGTAGAATGCCCTGAGGCGCATGAAGAAGTCGGGGCGATTTTCAGTCGTAGCGGCACTGGCTGGCAATCTGAACTCCACGCGTAAGAAACCAACCGGCTTTTCCAGCGGTATTGTGGGATATCGGGGGGCGTGCCGCAACCCGGGTGCCAGCAAATCGGCTAAATACAGTTGCAATATTGCGCCTGAGTGCATCGTTTTGGCTGGCAGCGGCGGGTTTGACCGCACGGATTGGTCTTAACCGAATGAGGAACGTAGTGCCGTGACATGATATCAATTGGGCTGACGGGTTTGCCTGCCCGAAATTTTGGCAAGGAAAGGTATCGGAACGTGAAACTGTATGATTCCAAGTTGTCACCCTATTCCAGCCGGGTGCGTCTCCAGCTCTATTTCAAGAATCTCTCCGTGGAAGTGATTGACGTGCCGTCGGGTGGGTCACACACCGCTGAGTACGCAAAAATGAACCCGCTGGAGAAAATTCCTACGCTGGAAGACAGTGGCTTCTTCCTGCCCGAATCGAGCGCAATTGGCGAGTACCTGGAGGATACGGGTGCTGGTCGGTCGTTACGTCCGGAAAGCCCGAAAGAGCGCGCTCGAATGCGGGTGATTTACAATGTTGCGGATCAATACATTCTTACTCCACTTTTTGAGCTGTTTGAGCAGGTCAATCCCGCCACAAGAAATCCCAAGGTGGTCGATGAGCAGCTGACTGAATTGCGCAAGGCTCTGAGCGGCCTGGAGAAGTTCCTGGCGGGTGGGAAGTATGCGCTGGGAAGCGACCCCTCGTTGGCAGATTGCGCCCTGGTTCCGGCGCTGTTTTTCGTTAGCGCGGTTAGTTCTGGACTGGGGCAGGGTGATCTGTTGGCTGCGACGCCGAAGGTGAAGGCCTATTATTCAGATGTGCAATCGGACCCGAGTGTGCAGCGTCTGCTGGCTGAATTGGGAACCGCGCTTGTCGAGTATATGAAACAGGCTTCGTAACAGGACATTCGCTTGGGATCAGTGGGCACATGCTTCCAAAGGCAATTCTTTTCGATCTCGATGACACGCTGATTTCTGCCTATGGCAACCCGGAGCGAGCGTGGAGAAAAGTGGTTCACGAGTATGAGGCGCGGCTGGGTAATTTATCGCCCAATGAGCTCGCACAACACATAACCGCAGAGGCGAGAGAATTCTGGAGTGATGCCCAACGACACAAGGTGTGGCGGCACGATCTTCCGGAGTCCCGTCGGCGGATTGTAGGGCAGGTTTTTGAGCGGCTCTCGCTTGGGAGTCCGCAATTGTCATGCGATTTGGCGAACCGGTACACGGAATTGCGAGACGAAGAGATGTTTCTCTTTCCTGGTGTTTTGGAAACGCTGACTGCCTTGGCGGACCAAAACGTGCGTCTTGCATTGATCACTAACGGTAGCGCCGGAGTGCAGCGGACGAAGATAGCGCGATTTGGGCTGGGGCCCATTTTTGAACACGTGCAGATCGAAGGCGAGCACGGTTTCGGCAAGCCCGAAGAAAGAGCGTATCTGCATGCGATGTCTGGTCTGAACGTCATGCCTGAAGAGACCTGGATTGTGGGAGACAACCTCGTTTGGGAGGTTGAAGCACCGCAAAGGCTTGGAATCTTTTCGATCTGGTATGACGGGGAGGGAAAAGGACTTCCTTCCAGTACAACCATTCAGCCTGACAGGATCGTCAGAGCCTTGCCTGAACTGATCGGGTGAAGGAAACCCGGCTGCCCACATCCTGACGGCCGGAATCTGTAGTGGTGCGGACGCTTACGCCTTTGTGAGTCTTTCGATCCAGGCAGGCAACGCGAATGCTGCCCGGTGAATAGCAGGAGTGTAGTAGTCCGTTGCTATGCGCGAGGCGGCGAAATTGGCTTCCAGGCTGGTCCACCTGGCTGGGTTGCCAAGAATGGCGTCGTTTGAAACCCAAGTCAGGGCCATGAACCCTCCGATGTAGCTCGGGACGACGGCCAGGTACACGCCACAGTACCGGAACGTCTTCTGCATTTGCTTCAGCGTGCCGGTAAGTTCCTCTGGCTGGAAGAACGGAACGCCGTTCTGGAATACTGCAAAACCACCCGGAGCCATCGCATCCTTGACGCGTTCATAAAATTTGTCACCAAAGAGTACTTCCGCAGGACCTACTGGATCGGGGCGGTCCGCGATGATCAAGTCGAAGCGGCGCTGATTGGCCTTGTCAGCCAAAAACACAAAGGCATCTTCGATCTGAACCTTCAGGCGAGGGTCCGCGAACGCTGCAGCATTTACATCGCTCAAATGGCGCCGCGACAAATCGACCACCTTCTCGTCGATCTCCACGTTGAAAACAGTCTTAACACCCCGGTGCTTGAGAGCTTCCTCCGCAATTGCCATGTCGCCCCCGCCGGCGATCATGACTTCTTGTACATTGCCGTGCTCGAGCATTGGCAAGTGGGTCAACATCTCGGAGTAACCACACTCGTCACGGGTCGTCAGCTGAACGATGTCATCCAGCACCAGAACCCGTCCGTTGCGCATGCTGTCGAAGATCCTGATGTTCTGAAATTGGCTCTTTTCCTCGACAATTGGCGAACCAGAGAGCTCGATTGTTTGGGAGAATCCTGAGTGGAGTTTCTCCAAAAAGGTGTTCGTCGTCATCGTCGTCTCCTGTCAGGAAAAGTGGTGAACAGCCGAGCGTGCGATGAACTGGCTGGTTCAGAACTGGCACTCGCAAGTAGCGCGCGGCGCGCTCCTATAAGTCTGTCGACTCATTGACGCAATGTAATATTTCGGGGTGCTGCTATCGGCGTCTGCCACTCATCAAGATTTATTTTACCCCGAGGGTCCAAAAAAACTTGCATGGGGGGCGCGCGCACTTATATTTCGCTCCCTCCGCAATTCTGGTGTGACTCACCGTGAGGCGGCTGGGCGACGCGAGTTCCGCGTCAGCTGGTCAATAGGGTGCAACGCTCTTCTGTTGAGATAGGCGAACCGGTATGGCTTTACCTGCACGCAAGAGAACGGCTCTCGTAGTAACGCAGTTCCCAGAGAACCGCGCCAGACCGAAGTCCGTTCCGGTTCCTAATCCCCCTGGGGAAGCGGACGAAGATCGCAAAGACTACTTCATCACCCGCAACGGCGTAACGTTCGCGGGCAGTCATCTCCACATCGACCTTTGGGATGCTCAAGACTTGGACGACGAAGCCAAGATCGAGCAGGCCATGAAGGACAGTGTGACGGCTGCCGGAGCTACGCTGTTGCATATTCACCTGCACAAATTTTCGCCGAACGGCGGGGTGTCGGGTGTGGCTGTCCTTTCGGAAAGCCATATCTCGGTCCACACTTGGCCGGAAAAGGGTTTCGCTGCATTTGACGTGTTCATGTGTGGTGCGGCCCAGCCTACAAAGGCGATTGAAGTGCTTGAGGCAGCTTTCAAGCCCAAGCGCATTGTGGTTGGTGAGCACAAGCGCGGAATCGTTTAACGGCCACGCGCGCTCAGCTGAGCTTTATGTGTATTCAGCAAGTTGGCCGCCCAGGTGACCCTGGGCGGCCTTTTTCTTGCGTGGACCTGGAATTAATCATGGCTTCACCATTTCCCGCGTCCTCCACTTAGGCTTTACTGACTACTCGCTCCTTAAATTGAGCAGCCCGGCCCTACAGTCCCCAACAGGTCCATGTTCATGGTGCACGCGCACAATGCCAGCTGATCGTCTCGACGCCATCGTGTTAGGCGCTGACATTGAGGGACTGTTTGCAGCAGTGTCTCTGGCGAGTGCTGGCAAGTATGTAGCGGTCTTCGAGACCAACTCAACGGACGCCGACGATTCTGCGGGTCAGGACAGTTTCGCAAGCCTGGCAGCTGTTGAGGAACTGGATCTCATATCACACGGAGTCAGGTTGGGGGCGCCCCCCGCTATTGTGGGAATTGCGCAAGATCAGTCGTTGGTACTTTGGCCGGCGCAGGATGCTGCACAAGCAAGTATTGCGCTGGTTTCGCAACGTGACGCTGACGCTTATGAAGGATTTTGTGCGCGGATCATGCGCGGAGCCACGTTCAACGGTTTGAACGCCGACAACGCCCTCAGCAACTGGCACCTTGCAGCAAACGCCAACGGCGATCCAGCCTCTGAAAATTCGTTCCTGCGCGCAACATCGGTTGCGCGTTTGCTGGATGAAGAATTTAGTTCGAGCTTGCTCAAAGGAATGTTGGCGCAGGGCGCAGCGCTTGGAACAGGCGTATCCCTGCGCGCACCGGGCTCAGCTTCACTGCTCATGCGCCAATCGCTGATCAGTCTGTTTGGTGATGAACATTCGGTTCGTTACGTTGCCGGTGGCGCTGCCAGCTTACGGCAGGCATTGTTGACGTCGCTCAAGTATTTCAACAATGCGGACTTTCATACTGAGCAAGAGATCAAAAGCCTCTTGTTCGACAAGTCTGGCGTTCAGGGCGTAGTCTTGCGTGATGGAACCAGCGTCCGGGCACCAACGGTCATATCGACTGTGGGTCTTGAACGCACACTAGAATTGTCGCGCGGTTCAATCTTGCTGGCAGAAGACAAAGCGACATATGCCCGACCGGGACAAGTGCATTTTCGTACTCGAAGCGTGCCCGTCTTTCGCGGAATAGGTGCCGGCACGGCAATGTCTGGTGCGATCGTTCGCCTGAATCCAACGCTGGAACGTTTGAGCCGCGGCTACGGTGCATATAGGGCAAGACATCTCATCCAGGATTATTGTCTGGATATCAGAGTCATCCCTTGTCGAGAGCCCTTGAACCCAGCACGGTGGGATGTGTTTGCCACGGTGCTGTATGTGCCGTCGGTCACGGATGAAGGACCCTGGAGTGGCAATCGGCGCGACAGGTTTGTCACCGCCGTCGCCAAGGCGATTGACGTTTGGTGCCCCGGATTTGAAGCCTCCATTGAGAGTTCGGCTTTGGTGAGTCCCTCGGAAAGTCAGACTTTTATTGACTCAGACGTGCCGGTGCCGCTCGAAAGACAGGCAAAGCGCGACCCGGTTTCGGCACCGGATGTTCGGTTTTCAGGCGTAGAAAAATTGTTCAATGGACTATGGCTGGTTGACCCGAGTCTGACTGTCGGCGCCGGACTTGCAGGGTTGAAGGTTGCGAAGTTGATTGGCTCTACAGGCAGGGCAAAGGCCTCTTCAGATGCGTAGCGCGGCACCTGGCCAAGACTATGAAGCGATTGTCATTGGCGGTGGAGTCAACGGTCTGGTTTGCGCGATCATGCTGGCGCAGGCAAAACGGCGCGTCGTGCTCGTAGAGGCGCGCGACCGCGTTGGAGGAATGTGTCAAACTGTCGAAATTGCACCGGGATACCGGGTGTCTTCAGTGTCCCATCTTGTTGGTCCAATGGACGCTGACGTCATGAAGACACTGCGATTGAATAAAATGGGACTGCAGTTTACAGCCAAACAAATAGGAGCTGTTGCGCTTTCGAACCAAGGACAGCATATCATCCTTGGTGATGACTTGAGACATACCGCCCAATCGCTGGCGCCACATTCCGCGACGGACGCAAAGAACTGGCCTGCCTTCGAAACAAGATTGAGGCGAGCCGCCCAGCACATTCAGCCCTGGGTACACCATCCGCTTCCTGTTGCAGTTGACGAATCGGCGAAGGGTTCGTTCTTCGGGGGGCGAAGCAGTTCGCGACAAACTGCGGCCCTTGATTCAGACCTTGCCATGAGGCTCGACAAGTCACTGGTGGAGTTGCTGGATCATGATTTCAATTCTCCCTTGCTGAAGGGCGCTGTTGCGCTGGATGCTTTGCTGGGAAACTCATTGTCGCCATCCATGCAAGGCACTGCATTTCTGTCGGTGATGAAGCGTGCGATGGAAATGCCGAATTCCGGTGGGCTCGCACATCCGCAGGGCGGCGCTGGGGGGATCACTAGCGCGCTGTCGAAGGCTGCAGACTCTGTCGGGTTGAAGATCAAGGTCAACGCGATGGTCAAACAGTTCCTTTTTGACAATGGCCGGATAGCAGGTGTCCAGTTGGCAAATGGCGAAACCCTGTATGCTCCGACCATCGTATCCAGTCTGGACGCCAAGCACACGTTGCTGAAGATGGGGGGTGAAAGGGATTTGCCGCTCGGGTTGAAGCGGCGCCTATACGGGTATCGAAACGAAGGCTCTGTCGCAAAAGTCAATCTGGCACTGAATGGGTTGCCGTCCTTCAAGGGGTTGGACAAGAAGTTTCTGAAGGACAGACTTCTGATTTGTCCAAGCATGGAACATCTGGAAAAATCGTTTGCAGCGTTCGAGCAGGGAGCTTTCGCCTCAGAGCTTGGAATGGAGATCATCATCCCAACCGTCCATGATGCATCGTTGGCGAAGCCGGGACACCACGTATTGTCGGCGAATGTGATGTATGTGCCCCGCACACTTTCGGCTGGAAATTGGGATGCGGCAAAAGCGGATCTGATATCCCTCGTGGGAGCTCAACTCAGGCAGTACGCACCGGAATTGCCGGATCAGGTTGTGGCGGCTGATGTGTTTACGCCAGCTGATCTTGCGACACTCGCCGGCGGAGCGGGCAACCACTGGCATGGGGGAGATCTCTCGATGGATCAACTAGGTGTTTTGAGACCGGTGGCCGGGGCGTGCCGGAACAGCACGCCGGTTCCAGGACTTTTCCTTTGCGGTGCGGGAACCCATCCTTGTGGCGGTGTTACTGGAACGAATGGAAGGATTGCTGCTGAGGTTGTCCTTGCGCATTTGGCTGGGACTTCATGAGCGAATCTTCTCACAGGTCCCTGTGGCCAAGTCCGCTCCACGCCAGGACCGCGGAGCTGTGTGCGACCAACCAGTGGTTTTCCTTCGGCGGGTTTACGGTTCCGGCGGTCTATTCGTCCGAACAGGAAGAGTCCGAGGCTTTGATCGCACGCGTGGGCATTTTCGACCTGTCTGCGCGTCAAAGTTACCAATTTGAAGGACCTGACGCGGGATCGTTCCTGGGGTTCGTCACGTCGAGCGATGTGGCTTCTCTTGAGGCGGGTCAAACCACCCGTGCGCTCTGGTGTGATGATGATGGCTGCGCACGTGGAGAAGGACAAGTCATTCGGTATGGAAAGGCTCAGTATGAACTTTCCACAAGTGTTCGCGATTTCGCCTGGTTCACTGATGGTGCGCGTGGCTTCGACGTAAAAGTATCCTGCATCACGGGGCAGCGCGCCGGAATTGGTGTGCGGGGGCCTCTGGCAATGCATTTGCTGGGAGCATCTGGATTTTCGGCCTCCCAGGGTTCGAAGGGCGAGACGGGCGCGCCGGCCTCTGCCTGGCGACAGGCTCAGGTTGCCCTGTTGCGGGATGCGACAGGCGAAGGATTTGAATTGTGGTGTCACGCAGACGACGGAATCGTCGTGTGGGATCGACTGGTGAGGATGGGGGCAGCATTTGGCGTCTCTCCGGTCGGAGCATCAGTTCTTGAAGTTGCCCGCGTTGAAGGCGCATTGCCCTTGGCTGGAATTGACTGGTTGCCGTCCCAGTTGGCCAAATCCGAGCAGGATCTGAGGTGGCCACGCGATTTGGGTCTACAACCTGTCTCAACCCGGCGCTTCAACGGCTCGCAGAGTGTTCACAGATCGTCGGGACCAGGTGCCTACAAAGCCGTTCAACTCACTTCGCATGAGGTGCTGGTGCCCGGACCGCTTCTGCAAAAGGGGGCTGGCGCGGGCAAAATTACTTCCAGTGCCTGGTCGCCGGGTCGGGAGCGCGCATTTGCAATCGCATGGCTGAAAACGGAATTGGCACACTCCGGCATCCAATTTCAGGGAGTGGGGCGCGCAGGAGTTGCGGCTGCCAGTTTCATTCGCGATTGCTATTTATAGATTTTGCAGTCCTTCAAATGAACCAATCACCGGGTACGCACCACCAGTATCGGCGAAGTCAGCAGGCATTGTGCGATCAACACAATAAACCTTGAACCCTGCGAGCTGTGCAGCTTTGATTTCCGGCACTGCATCAGAAAAGAAGGTGATGTTACCGGGTTCATTGGAAATGGCTCGTGCAATACTTGTATAGGACTCAGCAACCGCCTTCGGCCCGGTGGTTGTGTCGAAGTAGCCGGAAAATAGGCGGGTGAGGTTTCCGGCGATTGAAAAAGACAAATAGAGCATTTGTGCGTCGATTGAACCGGACGAGTAGATGAAGAGCTTCTTGCCCTGTTTCACCCAACGGTCGAAAGCTGAAGTGGCGTCGGCATACAGGTGAGCCTTCAGTTCTCCCGATTCATAACCCTCGCGCCACAGAATTCCCTGCAAGGCCTTTAACGGTGTCAGCTTTTTGTCCTGATCAATCCAGTCGTGAAACTGGATGGTGGCATCCTCCGCAGTCAAAAGCTGTTTGCCAGATGCAATGCGGGCCTCATCCAGGATGTTTTGGGTGCCCTTGTCGTTCCAGTGCTTCGCGAAGTGGCCGGACACGCGCTGTCGTGCAAACGGGAACAATACGTTGCGCACGAACGATATGTCACCGATTGTGCCTTCGATGTCGAAGAGTACCGCTTTGGTCACGCGACGTATTTCGGAATATTGTCTGCAATTTTGTCTCCGGTAAACTCTGCCTGCCAGCCGTCAGGCGTGGTGAACAGGCGTATTGCGGCAAACATCGGTTTGGGTCCCATGTCAAACCAGTGACGTGTGTTTTTTGGTACGGACAACAAGTCTCCCGCCGTGCAAACCACCTGAAGAACGGTGTTGTTGTTTCGGAGATAAAAAGCGCCGGCGCCTTCTACAAAAAACCGTACTTCGTCGTCTGCATGCGTATGCTCGGAAAGGAATTTCAGGCGCATCGCATCTCGGTCGGGGTGTTCGGGATGAATGCGAACAACGTCGACGGATTGGTAACCTCCAAGCTTGCGGAGCCTGTCGACGTCTGACGCATATGCCTCTAGAACCGCGTCCTGGCCTGCACCGGGAGGCAAGGCCTTTGCTGCCTGCCACCGTTCAAAGCGAACATCAAAAGGAACCAGAGCCTTCATTATTTCTCGGTCGTCGGCTGTTCGCGCTTGAGGGTGAATGTCTTTTGTCAGATCGAACACGGTCATCGTGGTCATATGGGTATGCCCTTCATCCTGAGGCTCAAGGTGAATAAATAGTCGAAAGCATCCAAATGGCGAATCGTTTCATCGAAATTGCCGCCCCACGCGTACAGCCCGTGACCGGCAAGCAGAAATCCCCAGATGGGCGATTTTTTCGCTATCGCAACTGCTACACGCTCCGACAGGGCGCCCATGTCCTGGGTGTTGTCAAAGACAGGCACGCTGAGGTGTGATTCGTGGGTCTTGAAGCCGCCAAATGCTTTCAGCATCTCGAGCCCCTCGAGCCTGACCTCGCCAGCCTGCTGTAGCAGCAGAGAGGCGAGAACTGAGGATTGTGCATGTACGTGCGCGACGGCTGCAATTTCGGGACGGAGCCGGTACAGCATGTAATGCAGCGGTGCCTCGGCCGAGGCGCGCGGGTGGCTGGGTCCTGAGATGCTGGTGGCGATCACGCCGCCGGGCGCCAGTCTGGCCTTGTCGCCGCCAGAGGCGGTGATCGCGCAGGTCTTGTCATCGATACGGACGGAGAAGTTTCCGCTGGTCGCTGGAACCCAGTCTTTCGAGCCCGCGTGGTGCGCAAGGCGGATGACTGCGCGAACTTTTTGTTCGGGAATGGCGGTCAAGTGAGGGTGATCGCCCATCTGTGAGTTATTCCTCGGAATATTTGACTAAATATGGGAATGACGTCGAAAATTTCACCCCCTGGTCTAGTCAACAAAAAAACCTCCGGAAACGTGCGGTTCCCGGAGGCCATCGGCAAATGGATCCGGTTAGCCGCCGCCGCGGATTTCGGTCCAGAATTTGACAATCTCTTCCTTGTTTTTCAGTCGCTGCTGAAAGGTGCCGGAAGAAAGGAACTTCTGAACGTCGCGGGTATAACCCATCTCGGTCAGTTGGTCGTCCGTGTAGTCGTTAAACACCGTTGTGTTTCCTGGACCATTGTTCAGGTTTTCGAGCTGGTACTTCATGGCCTGTGGCGACAGGCTGCTGTCTATGAGTGCGTACGCCTTATCGAGGTTTTTCGATTCTGCGTGCAGGACAAGGCCGCAAGCGTAGGTAAACTTGCCACCTGGCGGATCCATGTACGCAACCGGTTTGCCTTCACGCTTCAAATTCGCGTGGGTCTGGTTCCAGGTGATGGCTGCAACAACCTCTCCGGAGGCCAATCCCTGTGCAAGGGATGTTTCGTCTGATGAAATAAATCGGGCAGCAGCTACGAACTCCCGAAGTTTGCCCTTCACAGTTTCCCAGTCTGCCGGACTCATGTTGTACGGGTCTATTCCCCATGTCTTGGCAACGAGGGTTACCGTATCATCGACACCGTCCAGGCCAGCAACTTTGCCCTTGTATTTGGGGTCGAAGAGGATCTTCCAGCTCTCTTTGCCTACATACTCCGGCGCCAGGTCCGTTCGATAAGTCACCGACGTGTTGGCCCAATACTGTGGAATGAACCATGCCTCGGTTTCAGACTTCATCATGCCTGGGATTTTCTTCAAGGCGTCCGGAATGTCTTTCCAGTACTTCAGTTTTGTGACGTCAATGGGTTGAAGAATTCCAGCTTCCTGCCAACGTCCGAATTCGTAGGAGCAAGGGGCCATGACGTCCGGCTTGTAACCTGTTCGCATCTTGGCGAAGGCTTCGTCTTCGTCAGCCCAGATCGCGGAGCGCGGTTCCACTCCGTACTTCGCCTTGTATTCCGCAAGGAACGGCGGGTCAGCCCAGTTCTCCCAGGTAAACAGCAATGGTTCGGATTCGCTGCTGGCGGGTTCTGTAGTTGCGCCAGTGGTCGACTCAGGTGCTGCACCGGTCGGCTTCTTGATCTGGGTGTAGTAATAAATGCCTGCGCCAACGACGACGATGGCGAGCAGGGCAAGCAGGGATCTGTTCATTGCTGACTATCCTTCATGCTCGAGGAGAAGTTCGGACGTAAAAAAACGTGCGGTCCGCATAGCAGACCGCACGCTCAGTCACTTCAAGTGGCTTTTCAACAACCAGCTTACTGAGCTGGAGGAGCTGCCGGAGCGGCTGGATCTGCCGGAGCTGCGGCTGGATCTGCCGGAGCTGCGGCTGGATCTGCCGGCGCTGCGGCTGGATCTGCAGGCGCTGCGGCTGGATCTGCCGGAGCGGCAGCCGGGTCAACCGGAGCAGCAGCCGGATCAACAGCGGCTGGATCAGCAGCTGGCTCAGCAGTGGCCGCCGGATCCGTAACGCCGGCATCCGTCTTCGGCTTATTCAGGTACCAATATGCAGCGACCGCCAAGATGACGACCGCGATAAAGAGAAACAAACCAGTTCTATTCATTACTTCTCTCCTTAAATGGCCGTCATGGTGGCCATGTGTCCCCTCGTCACGCACCGGTCAACGTTCAGGTCGCTGTCCAAGAAAAAAGGCAGCCAAAGCCGCCATCTCAGACCAACAAGTCCCGCACGTCCTAGCGCAACTTGAACCAAAGACTAGTCACTTCCGAATTCACCAACAAGCGTAGCGAAGGTCGCAGATGTCGGGCTTTCTGCCGCACCTACGCTGCATTGATACCCGCAGAATCTCAGCATTTTCGCCAATAGGTAGTGTTGTGTTGCGGCGCACCTAAAATGGGTGTCATGCAGCGAGGCGTCTGGGCGGCCTGAATCACCTCGCGAACTCGATGCAGTCCTAAATCAACCTGCCGGCAGCTAGCGCGTGCGAACCGCCGGGTTGTTGGCAATGAATGTCAGATACGGAAGCCGACCCACTGCGCTGGCTGCAATCAGGGCGGCCGCGCTTGCCGTGACGACTGATGCCAGAAAGTATCCGTAACCGTACCAGGCAGGTCCCAGTGCAAGTGTTGCGGCCGTGGCTGCCCCATTCATGACGAAGAAGATTATCTGAACAAGGAGCACCGAGCGGCGCAAGTCAAAGTAGGCGAGCACGATCGTGAGGAACAGGAAGATGGCATGAAATGCGGACCCCAGAACGCCTAATCGAAACATGCCAAGTTGCGTTGCATGCAAATCAAGCAAGACCAGAAATTTGGGACTTAGCGCAATGACAAAGAGTGCCAGCGTTACCTGGAGCGCTCCGAGAGATGCTGCGGCACGCGACAGCGTGCCTATGATTTCCCGATGTGCGCTATTTATTTTCGCGAGCGTGCCATGCAGTTCGATGGTTCTGTAAAAAGTCCGATAGGCGGCGAAAAACTTCGTTTCGACAGTGTATACGAAGAGCGCAATTGCCGGCACCATGGTGAGTTGGGCCGCAAACATCGCACCGTCATACGCGGGATAAGAAACAAGACCAGAAGCCGGACTCACCGCTTGTGGCGCTGTCCACATGATCCATTTGTCCACCCAGATCCCTGCGTTGTAGATCAAACCCGAGAGAGCTATTTCGGGGTACAGCCTGAAGTACCCAAGCAGGGAATTCATGTGCGATGCTGGCGTGGGATATTCGGCTAGCACCCTTGCGAGAAGCACAAATAATGTAAAAGCGAGACCCGCAGAAAAACCTCCCAGGAGTCCCTCCGGACCAAAATTTGACAGGCCAAGGGAAAGAGCGAAAGAAAGCAGCAGTCCGGAGGCGAAGGCAACTGTTACGGTGACATAATCCTTCAATGCAGATAAAAATACCGCTACTACCCAAAGACATGCCACGATCAGGTAGCTTGCGATGGCGATCATCTGCATTTGTGCGGACAATGTTGCGACCTGGGAATACAGATAGATCGCAACCGGCGCTTGCGTGGCGAGCGTGAGACCAAGTGCCGTAAACAGCGCTCCCGGTGCCCTGGACATGTCGCGGGCGTATAATCCATCTGCCAGAAATCTGGTCGTAACCACCGCAATTGGTCCGGACAAAACCAGTGAAATGGAGAAATTATAGATAATCACAATTCGCATTTCGGCCAGGGCGGTCAGTCCGGAGTTGGTCACTGTCGCCATGTTTATTCCAGCGACACAGATCACGGTGAACAGCCATGGACCCACTGCGATGATTGCGGAAATTGCGAATGCGGCAAAACCTGCTGAAAGCGTTTCCCGCTTTGAGAGTGCCTGAAGTGCGAAACCGACACCCGCCACCTAAGCCGCCTCCAGCCTGGAATTGTGCGTCGCGGCTTCGTCGTACAATTGTCGGTACTTTTTGTCGATGACCAGCTTGTTGTAAAACAGGTTCACTCGCCGCTTCATCGCCTGGCCTGCTGCTTCCAGTCTTTTGGGGTGGGACAACAGACTTAGCATCGCGGCCGCAATTGCCGTTGGATTTGAGAGCGGAGTGATGATGCCTCCTTCGCCAAATGCGGGTTCTTCACCAGCAATGCCGGAAAGCAATTCCCTACAACAGCCGACGTCAGTTGAGACGGTCGGAATGCCTGCGGCGCCCGCTTCAAGAACAACGAGCGGCTGAGCTTCACTTACGCTTGTGAGCACATTCAGATCAATGCGATGGAGAAATTCGTCGAGCTTGACGCGCCCCGTGAAAGTCAGGTTTTTGGCGAGCCCGAGTTGCTGAACCATGGCCTTGCACTCGCCGGCGTAGACAATGTCTTCATCGTCCGGTCCGAGAACGAGTGCATCAATATCGGGCACGCTGTCTGCCAGGATCCGTACCGCGCGAATGTAAGTCTTGACGTCCTTGATCGGCACAACTCGTCCGATCAACGCGACACAGGGACGTCGGGACCGCGTGGATCTCTGTATTTTCGAGAACCGAGCGACGTCGATGCCATTGGGAATGATTGCAAGTTTCTGAGGTGGCGCGCCGTCGCGCCTCTGCATTTCCTGGTTGCCGCGATAGAGGGTTGTAATCCTTGAGGCGGCTTCATAGGCCGTCCGTGAATACGCAGAGAACGCATTTGTCCAAAGCGCCTTCAGTCCTCCGGATTCAGACTCATCGCCCAGCGAAAGTGTTCCGGGGTCATGTAGCCACTCCGCCAGGGCTATTTCGATCCGACGCTCATTGGTATAGATGCCGTGCTCTGTAATCACGGACGGCCGACCTGTCTCCACGCTGGCCCGGGCCGCAAGCAGACCGGCATAGCCAGTTGAAATCGCGTGATAAACGCGGGCTTCGGGCAGTTGGGCCAGCAAGATACTGTAGAAGCCTGTCAACAGTGCGCGCCATGTCCAGAAGTAGTCGATAAACGATGTGGCCTTAAATCCACCCTCATACATCGAGGTCAATGTCTGCCACGCTTCCGGAGAGTTCAGAAGCGAATGTGTTCCTGCGCGACCCCTGACGGGAGCAAGAATTTTCAAGAGCGATTTGAATTCTGAAATCCGCCCCTGTTGAAGGTAAATGCTCAGTGCAGGGGCCAGTAGCATTGGCAGGTCGCGCGAGCCGGAGAATTTTGTTTTGCCCTCGGGAAGCGATCCGACGGATACTGTGCGCCAGTCGACAACATTTGGTGGTAGTTCGAAGGCCTGACTTGACGGTGCAGGATCGGCCACCAGCGAGACAAGCGCAAATGTCAGATCTTTCTGGGCGCGGATCAAGTCGTGCGTCCAGCTGGATACGCCGCCTGAAATGTAAGGGTAAGTTCCTTCGAGAATGAGGCAAATGTCTGCTGGTCTGTCAGACATGGGCTGAACTCCTCGACCATAGTTGGTTGGCTGATCTTAACCGCTGTGCATCAAGGCCAGGTTCATTGAGCAGTCTTTTCCAAGACTGCGCGGCCGCTCTGATGTCGTCGAACTTCCCCAAATTCATGAGTGCCTGCAACTGCAGGCTTGCCAGCGATGCGTCCATGTTGCCAGCGGATATTGCCTTTTGAATGCGCGCTAGCGCTTCAATACAGTTTCCATTGTGCAGCAGGATTCGTGCGGATCCTGTCAGCGCCTCCAGGTCAGTGGGTTTCATCGACAGGATCGTGTCAAGGTGTTTGAGCGCGGTATTGCGTGCGTCCTCGCTGCGTTGGGTCTCTGCAATGCCGCTCTCTGCGAATTCCACCAGGTGCGATGCGAGTTGGTGGTGGTCATCAAGGCTTGCTGTGCGTTGTCTGGTCTTTTGAGTTAGCGCAAACGTCTTTTCGGAAAATCTGCTTTCGATCGATGCCGTGGCCGCAGCCGCCTGGACCCGAACGGCGGGAACCGGGTCGTTCAAAGCCTGACGAAGCGCCGGAGCAAATGCTGGCGTAAATCTGCGGGCTATGAGCGCCAGTAGCGACTGTTTTTGTTCAATGGTACCCACAGCCATAGTGTCTCGAAATGAGGAAATTCGCAGTGAGGTAAGTTGGGGATCTTCGCTCGCGTGCAGCAATTCGACAAAAGCGCCATGGTCTGCGGAATTTTCATCCGGAAAGATGCTTTCGAACCATTCGCTGAATGGCATCGCAAATGGGCGAAAGCAAAATTCAAAGATTGTGCATAGAAATGTGCCGGCACTTCCAGCGGGACCGATGAATGAGGCCATAAGCGCGTGCAGGAGTGCCTGACGTCGAGGCGGGCGGCCACTTGCCAGTGCAATGATTATTGCGGTCGCGGCGCAGCCAATGTGTGTGAACAGGTAGGCACTGAGCGGAAGCTTTCCCGCAATAACAAACGTTGCAATGGTCGAGCTGGCAATAAACGTCGACAAGCTGGCCATCATGTCAACCAGCAATGGTTCCTTTTGTGCCGCTGATCCGTTCATGCGGTCACTCCAGCTGCTGCTGCTTCCTGAAGGGGCACAGAGATGACTGACAGTCGAACGCCCAAACCCTGAGGAAGGGTTTGACCAATCGTGCTTCGCAGCTTCTCGCTCAGTCGCCGTGCTTCCGCGTGAGAGCAACAGGACGCAAGAATCACATACTCTGTACCTCGCGTGCCGCGCTCACAAACGATGTCTGTTTGCCGGATTGTAATCGCGAGTGCTTGGCGGGTGGCCTGGAGTACCCGTGCTCGAACCTCGGGGGCGGCAGATTCCGGAATTTGGACGTTGAGGTTGATCGCGCTCAGGTCAAATCGAGCACGGTTCGACAGCGACTTGAGAAAGTGGGTGAGTGGCTGTTCAGCGCTTGCGCTCAGTATGCCTCCTGCTCCCACAAAGCTGCGGCTGGATGCGTGCTCAAATGTGCGGGCGCGGGCGAATGCAGTGCCAATCCACTGGCAGAGGACGCGGAAGCTCTCGACGGCCGTCATGTTGAATTCCATGGCGTCCATGCGTTCAATCTTCAGCATTCCAAGCGTTTCTCCCGTTTCAGCAGAGCAGATTGGACCCGCCAGCATTCCTTCTCCTGCCAGCACAATCTGATCCGCATGAGATGCGACGCAAAGGAACTTCTGGTTGGCGACAATTTCCCGGAAAAGTGGAGAGCCAGAAGCGAAGACCCGTGTAAATCGGTCATTGGCGCTCCAGCCTTCACTCAGGACTGATTCAAGTTGCTGCTGGTTCAACAGGAACAGCGAGAACTTGTGTGGGTTCAGGCCGGCACGTACAAGTTCCGCAATCCCGACGAGTACATCGCCTGTGCCGAGCTGCTCGACGGCGCGCGATGCTTCATACAGGCTAGCCACTGTTCTCAACTGACCTGCAACCCGTTCCTCGAGTGCCTTGTTTGCGCCAGCCAGCTTCTCGGCAGCAGCAATGAGGCGTGTTTCGCGCTCGTGGGCGTCAGCGAGATTGTCGAGCAGGCCCTGCGTTCGGCGGTCCGCCTGGCTCCGGAGTTCGCCAATGGCCAGCGCAGCAACCAGCCACATGGCGGGGTTGATCGCAAGGTTCACGATATAGTTGTATGGATCTTCTCCAAATCCCAGGGGGGGAAGGTTGCCAATGAGCAGCGCGGCACTCGCCAGCAACGCCGCGATGATGCCTTCAAGCGCGCCATACTGTGCAGACACCAGAAGCACGACAATCCAGAAGGGATGAGGATTGAGATGAAAAAACCGGTCTCCAGAGCCTGAGATCAGATCCAGAATGACAACAGTTGCCAGCAGCAGAAGGGATTCAACAATTGCGACCACGCGAAGGCCCATGATGCTGGCCAGTATGGTAGCTGGTTCACTTCGCATCTGAAGACTCGACTGGCGACGTGAATATTCTTGTGACCGTCAAACCCGCGTGCGAATAGGAACCGCTTTCACCCGCGCGATCCGCGATGCCGCTGTAGTAGGCATTCAAGGCGATCCTGAGGTCAATCGTGGGATTGTATGCAAGTTCCGCGGCGGCCACGACTCCGCCTTCACCGTTCATGTCATAGGCGTATCCACCAGACAGGCTTGTGTAGAGTGTCTGGCTTAGCTGTTCGGCAATGCGGAGATCAGCTGTGTGTATCACCCTGTCACCCAATGGCAGCAGTGCATAGAATCCACCGATGCCGTCAGGCTTCAGAGAGATACGCTCGGCGTATTCCCCGTCGAAGGCGTAACCAAGGGTGATCTTCGTTGGGCTTTCGATAGGCAACGCCCAGCGGAGTCCCGCATTGATCGCGGTGCTGATGGCCGCGTCGTTTTCATCAGCAAGACTGTATCGCCGAGCGGCGACGCCCAGATTGAAATACCACGTGTCCGCGAACGATCGGGATATGTTGAGAATTGCGGAGTCGAACGTTCCGTTTGCAACGATGCTTTCAGGGTAGTCCCATGAGGGCTGGTGATAGGCAGCGGAAAGTGAGAACGAACCGGACGGGTCTGCGTACCGGAGCAGGGCACCTGCGCCGATGGTATCGTCAGCGCCGAATAGTGACACTATGCCTTGCCACCGCATGGTCAAGTCATAGATGGCGTCGATCTCGGCGCTGTATCGATCGCCGCTGAATGGACCCACAGTTCCATCGGTAAACTGGATCAAGTTGTCATCCAGTTCAATGTAGTCCAATCGCCCGCGCAAGGACAGGCCACCAGCAATGTTTGATGAAGTCTCCAGAAAAGATCTTAACTGGCGGTCAGCTTTTTTGATCTCGGCCGCCTCAAGGCCGAATTCAACCCTGGGTGCAAATTCTGCTTGCGATGCTCGAAGTGTTTCCTGCAGTCCTTCGTCGCCCGGTGTTGCGCGTAGCAGATATTCGTATTTCTGAGCGGCGGCGCGATAGTCTTTGTCAGCCGCATCGATATCGGCTTCAAGACGATAAAGGTCCGCGTCGTCAGGCTGGGACGTTCGGAGTTGAAAGAGCATGTCGCGTGCGCCGTCAATGTCGTCAGAAAGCATACGTCTCCTGATTTCCACGGTCGCGAGTTTGCGGCGGTTGCCCATCTCTGGAAGTGTCGTAACGTTGAGAGCAAAGCCGTCGGCCAAGCGGGTCACATCGAATTTTGCTGGAGCTTGTGTTCGCAGCAGAAGCGTGTCGTAACCAGTTGATGCTGCTGCGATGCAGCCGGAGATCCGTTCAAGTTCTGCGGCAATGCTGGTCTGAATGGGTGCACTGAAGTGTACGGTGACTTCCATGCCGTCCTGAGTTGGATCAAGGGAGGTCATGGTGACGCCCTGAAACACGATGGCGGCGGTGTCTTTGTGCTGTGTAATCGCGACGGTCTGCGTTCCAGGTACGCCTGGCCCAGCCGCCATTGCTCCCGGAACTCCCAGGTTGGACACTACGATACCGACGGTGAACGTCACCGCAAATCTGGGCTGCATCAATCAAGCCCTCTAGTCGAGAGACTGACAGAGAGCCCGTTTGTACCTAACGTCGGGTTAATGCGCGCTCTGTCGGGAAATCACACTTGCAGCCCGGCGCACCTGTCCGGCGTCAAGCAACGCGGAAGCATATTCTATGCGCAGCGAAGGTTCGTTGCTGGACGTCGCCAGGTTTTCCGCCTCCGCAAGTCGACCTAGCCGCACCAGAGACAACAACTCAATACGCCGGTTCTGGAATCCTGCGGACTTTCTGCTTTGAGACAGGCTTATCAAATAGAGGCGCTGCGCTTCGTTTGCATTCCTCGTGTTTCGCAAGGCCTCGGCAAGAAGGAAGACGGCTTCGGGTTCGGGATCGGGTAGGGCCGCAGCTTTCTGAAGCAGGGCAATTGCCCTGGTTTGCTCGCCTGCATACGCTGCATTTCGACCCGCTGCGGCAATAAGCTTGCTGTTGTTTGCGGCTGCTCGCTCAAACAGAATGCTCGCCTCGTGCGAAAGGCCGACGTCCTCCGCAGCATTGGCCAGTATGGTTGATGACGAGACGTCCGTCCCAAGCGGCAGTTCTTTTGTCAGAAGAACCTGCAGTTGTTGCCTGGATTTTTGGGAAGCCAGCGCCGCGGCCAGTTTGGGTGCAACACCTCTGTCGCCCTCAACGTACCAGTCTGAGGCAGTTGCGATGAGCGCATCCAATGCGCCCACTTGCGCCAATCTATCAAGCCATTGGTTGCGTTCTGAAACTGGAGAATGTCTGGCACGAGCCGCAATCCATTCAACGCCATCTGAAGGCGGGCGAGGACCCCAGAGATAGAGGAGCTGTTCGACGGCATGCGAGTTGGGTGCGGCGTTTGTTGCTTCTTCCCTCATCAGTTCGATTGCAACTTCCTTTGCGCCACTCTCAAGGATTTCACTGGCGAGTTGGCTCTTGAACATTGGATCCAAGCCGGTCCGTCGGGAATAGTCGGCCAGGAAAGCAATCCGCGTGTCGCGCTCGCCGAGTTTTGCCAGCGCTTCGTCATACGCATAGAACCATTGGCGGTCTCCGTTGGCTGCAAGCGCCCTTAGATAGGGTAGTGCCGCCTTTGTAATTCCCAAATTTATCCATTCATGCAGAAAGTCCAGTCGAGTCTTCTCGTTGTCGACGTCGTCAATGGCACCGGTAAGATACGCCACTGCTTCTTCCTTCATTGACAGTCGCTTGTAGATCAACAGCAATAGGTAGGCACTTTGATCCGGGTTGTTTTCGGCGGCATCTCTGGCGTAAGGCAATGCTTGTCGTGGATTTATTTTTCCCAACAGTTCAATGCGCGATAGGCGGCTCGCGCCCTGGATCTCGGGTTGATCCAGATCGTCGGCGATTTGATCTGCCACGTCCCGGGATACCGCCAGATCGAGTTTCGCAAAATCGTTCAACATAAATGTATAGTTTGTTCGTTGGAGCGGCGTGGCGTCTTCGGCGATCATGCGCTGTAACAGCCTGAACTGCAGGTCCCGCACTTCACCAATGCCTTTCAATACTTCGAATACAGCAAGCTCCTTTGCGTCTGTCCACGCTTCGATGTCATCGAGAATCTCAAGCGCTTGCTTGCCATGTCCATTGAGGCCCAGAGCACGTGCATGCAGAATTTCAGAAGCTTGCTCGGGCCGTGCTTCTCTGAGCGCCTGAGACATTGAGAGTGCGAGGTGAGCGTCCTTGACGGCAATTGCCACAATGGTCGCCTGCGCCAGATCGTCTATCTGCACATGCTCCGGGTCAGGGGCATATCTTCTCAGCAGTTGGTTTGCTCTCGCCGTGTCTCCCATGTCGGCAAACAAGCTTGCGATTGCAATTCCAGCTGAGGAATCGTGCTCGGAGGCTTCTGCCTTTTCGGCAAGCGTGACTGCCAATGACCTTTCTCCGAGCGCGAGTTCGACGCGTGCGAGAAGGAAATTCTGAGGCGCTGAATTCGGCTGTGAAAATTTCTTTCTCAACGCCTGGAGAAAGTCGGTATCGTTGGCCTCGTGAGCCTTGGATACGATCCAAGACTGCAGCCAGTAGGGCAGGCTCTCTGCGCCCCTGGCTTCTACATGGGCAAGTGCAAGGTCTCGGTGTTGCGTGAGAATTGCGGATTCGATATAGACATCGTCGCCCTTTGGCGGAAGATTTCCGGCCAGGCGCAGCTTTTCAAGTCTGGCGAAACTGCTGGCGTGCTGAAGTGCTTTTGCTTCGAACCGGGCGGCGAGCACCGTTGCCATGGGGTCCGATTTGGCAAGTGCGCCACTTGTCAGGGTTGCTGCCAAAGCGAGAGCGTCGAGGTGTTTGGATACCAGAGTGGCTGCAACGGCCTCAATAGCATTGTAGCCAGTCTGGGATCGCACCCAGGCAAAAATGTGAGATTTAATCAAGTCACCGCGCTCGCCTTCGGCGGCCAAGGCGGTGAATGCTTGAGCGGTATCCGTTCCGATGTTCCCGGGCCATTTTTTGAAGGCGTCCAGATAAATCAGGATGGCGGCTTTCGGGTCGCGCGCCGTCAACATGGAGCCCAGGGTCTCATAGTCGTTCAGCTGCGCCGCGGGTGACGCAACCAACGTTTTCAGGGCGTTGAGCCGATCTTCTTCCCTGCCGGCCAGCTCGTATAGTTTCTCCAGGCTTCTGAGCAGCTCGGTGTTGTGGCTTTTCTTCCAAAGGGTTTCGAGAGTTGAGATGAATTTGTCTCGCTGCTGGTCGTCCCTGAAAATCTCTGCGAGCCTTTCAAGGGCCGGTTGATCGTCCGGGTGTTTGCCGACATACAACGTCAGGATTTCCGAGGCCTTTGCGGGATTTCCTTCACGCACATACAGCTCGGAAAGCGCGTTTGCGACTTCCCGTGAGCGTTCGCCGCTGTTCCATCTTGCCTCAAAGTCCTGTGTAGCCTGCGTGTATTGTTTGTCTCGCAATGACATGAAAGCCTGTTCAAGGCCGGTGGGTACAATCGCGGCACCAAAGCCGATTGCTGCGATGGCGACTATTGTCACCGGGATCCAACGTTTCATAGCAAGGCAGGCCTCAAATCCGAACGCTTGATGGTTATTGTCATTCCGTCTTCGGCGCCGCGCGGGATTTGGAATTTGATGATTCCATTGGAGTCGGCGGGACCTGAGAGGTACGTGACACTGCCTGCGCGAGCTTCCCAGCGTTCGCCTTTTGAACGCTGGGGTACGGACCAGACCATAGTTCCTGGCCCAAAACCTCTCACCTGAAACGTCGCTGAGTCTTGGTCATAGTTCAGCGAACTTACTGTCCAACGGGACTCAACGAGAGTTGGCCTTTGGACTGGCAATGTCGTCCTGGTCCGTAGTGTTACTATCGGGACAGAAACGGCAGGATCCAGCGCCACATACATTGTGTCACTCTGCCGATTGCTGCCCAAAATTCCGCTTGAGTGATCAGGATTGATCTCGGTGGATGATGCACCGTCGATGCGGAGCGTGTTGAGCCGTCCCCTGTCTTCAACCCGCCAGGATTGCGGCCCGATTTCATTCAGGCGTGCAGAGAAGAAGCCTTGGCCAACAGCAGCGAATTCCGAAGCAGTGATCGGGGCAATGTCTTGTGCGGCGGAGTAGTCGAGGACCTCTTTCAATGCAGCGAGGCTTGCCTGCTTTTCGCCCGAATACATGTGGTAGTAGATGTTGATTGGCTTGACCCGTCGGGGCGTCTCTGTGTTTGCAAGTGATGACTTTAGGTAGCGGAATCCGAAAAAACGCCCCTGCCAAAGGTCGGTGTAGACATTTTCGTTGGCGTGACTTGCACTTATTTGCATGAGACTGCCGGACAGCTTTCCGATCGGGGACACAGCTGCGTATGAGGGCGCTTCGCCGTCGAACCTTGTGTCCCGTCCGTTCAGGTTTTGCAGCCCTGCGCGCATGACTGAGGCGACTGCGTCTACCGTGGGCGAAGTGTCACCGGACCATTGCAGCATGCGTACCTGCTTGTTTGGCGGGCAGAATGCGTTGATGTATGCAACCGAACCCTCGACTTCCCTTTTGAGATTGTAGGGTATGTCACCATAGGCGCGCGGTGCATCGTAGTGCTTGTTCAGATTGGCTTTGACAGAGCCTTTCTTCGGATCGATGCCCGGACCCAGATGGTACTTGCCGTATTTCTTCAGGAATGGCAGTTCGTTTTCTGCCCGATAGCCGGGTCCGAAGAAACGCCACTCAAACGGATGAGTGTATGTATGTGTCGCGGGTTCCACATTTCGTCTGCTGAACAGTGCTCGTGCAATTTGCTGACTGCGCACTGACCCTGCGAAGGCGAGATCGAGGTCTGCGGCGATCGGTGCGATTGTCACTGGCAGGTCGGGATATGCATCAACCACTTCTCGTAAAATTACTTCAGATGCGTATGTTCCTTTGCCATCGTATCGGTCCGCCGTTGAGACATTGCCCCATCCATCTCCGTCAATATGACTGTAAAATATCCTGCGCCCTGCAAGCGTCGTTGTATCAGGCACAGGGATTCCGCGGGTACGGAACGCTGTTGCGAAGAAGTCGAATGGGTTCAGATACCACTGAATGAATGTCCCATTCCTGCTTTCAAAGTGAGTAAAGCCTGACGCAACGTATCCACCTGTCCTTGTGAGGATTACAGCATGAATTCTCTCGCCCTCGTCTCCTGACCGGTCAAAGGCAAGAAATGTCTGAACGTCTGTTGTGGTTGGGGAGATTGACTCAGTGGCTGGCGGCGGATTGGGAAGTTTGCGTTCAAATTCCACCATTTTGGAATTTTTGATCGTGGTCTTAAGGTCGAATGTGTAAGGCAGGAAAGTACCGCTGCTTTTCAAACCAATCAGGTTCAGCAGCGCATTCTGATCGGCGAGTGACACGATGTGTCCAGAGGTGTCCTTGCCATTGGGCAGACTGCCCATGAATATGACCGGGATTCCGATGCTGGAGGCCTTCCGGACGAGTGCCAGCATGCCTGCCAAAGGTAATTTTTGACCATCAGACAGCCAGATCAAGACGCCTCGCAGGTCTTGCCTGCCTGAGATTTCCGGAACTCCTGACCGAAGGTTGTGATACTCGAGGCGCAGTCCAAGGTGGTTCAGCGGCATCTCCGCCAGCGCGTAGAGATAGTTTGCGTCCTGCGATGCAGTGAGCGGAGCGTCGTGAAGCCCGAGAATCGTGCGCGGGACTTCGCGCGCACGCGCTGTTGGCGCGACGATCAGGGCGAACACAATCAGGAGTGCACGAAACGCCAAGGCTGCCAATCCGGATTACGCCGGATACTGGACGTTGCAGGTTTTACGAGGCGTTAACTGCCGAGGTATTTGGCCACTGTCTGAGCAAAATTCCTGATGTCGACTGGTTTGGTAACGAGTCCTGCGAAGCCGTGGGCTCTTAGCGCGGCTTCGTCGCCGGCAGTTGCTGCGTTGGTGACGGCAAGAATAGGTATTTTCCTGGTTTCCGGGTCTGATTTGAGGCGCTGCGCAACCTCGTTGCCTGAAATATCGGGAAGCACGAGGTCCAGGATGATGAGGTTGGGCTGCTCACGCCGAGCAATGGCCAGTGCCAGTTCGCCTCGCTGGGTCTCGATTAACTGCGCGCCGATGTTTTTCAGGGCGCTGCGGTACATTTCTCTGACGAGCGCGTTGTCTTCGACGATGAGTATGCGTGTGGTCATATCAATTTGAAGTGCTGACGGAGCTGATTGCGGCTGCGCTGCGCGACAGGAATTGCCTGCTGAATTTGAGCCATGGCACAGTCACGATCAGCCCGCATGCAGGCTTCCTCTATTTGCTGCGCCATGCCTGAGAGTTCCAGAAAGTCCATGGAGCCCGCGTTTCCACCAAGGTGGTGTGCTGCGCGTCTTGCCGTCTCGATGTCCCCGTTTCGAAGTGCATCTATGGCTTGTTCGAGGATTGCATCGAGTTCATCAATATAGATTTTGGCCATGCGTCGCAGTGATTGCGAACCCAGCATTGCCTCACGTTCATGGATGGCCTCGAGCCATTTACTGGAAAATTCAGGCATCAAGCTTTCTGCAACGGAAGCGTGAAATAGGCGCTGGTACCGATGTCAACCTCACTTTCGATCGCAAGCTTCCCGCCGTGCATGTCGATCAACGCATTCGACACCGCCAATCCGAGACCTGTGCCGCCCTTCTTGTTCGAATTGGCAGAACTCTCCAGCCTTTCAAATGGCTTGAGAACGCGTGGCAGGTTGCGTTCCGAAATCCCAGTGCCAGTATCGTGGATCCAAACCGAGACACCCTCCGCAGACTGACGGGTCTCAACTGTAACGAAGCCTCCGTGGCTATTGAACTTGACTGCGTTCGACAGCAAGTGAGCGATGACTTCGCGTATGGCGCGCTTGTCGGCATTGACGATTGGCGTGGCGTTCAAATTCAGGCGGAAGGAAATGTTTGTTTCCTTGGCCTTGGCTTCAATGGACTGAACACATTCAGCCACGAGTGCCTTGAGGTCGACGGGTCCAAGATCCAGCTGCAAGCCGCCTGAATCGATGCGCGCCATGTTCAGCACTTCATCGATGAGATGAAGAAGGTGTTGTCCGCTGCGATGGATGTCGGTGGCGTATTCAACATACCGCGCGGGCAGTGGCCCCAGCATCTCGTTGCGCATGACATCTGAAAAACCGATGATGGCATTCAACGGTGTCCGTAGCTCATGGCTCATATTTGCCAGGAACTCGGTCTTGGAGCGGTTGCCTTCTTCGGCACGCAGCTTTTCGATCTCAAGCTTTTTCGCAATTTCGCCCAGCTTTACTGTCTGATCCTGAAGCTGATTGCGCGAAACTTGGAGTTCATCCTCGTGCTGCTTCAGTGACGTGATGTCTGTCGCCACCATGATGCGCGCGTCATCCAGTGCCTGCCGTTCGCTGACCAGAAGCCATCTGTTGCCAGAGCGTTGCAGCTCAATCGTGCCCGTCGCGCCTTTGGAATCATACAACTCAAGGGGTTGTGCGCTTGACGATTTTTGATCTTGGGCCCTGACGGCGGCCATCAGGCGGGAGCGCGGATCCCCGACCTTTGCGTCGGGAAGGTTGTAAAATTCCAGGAACCGACGATTGCAGAGCAGCATTCTGCCTTCGCGATCCCACAACACAAATGCTTCGGCTGCATGCTCAAACGCGGCCTTGAGGACGCGTTCGGCAGCATTGACGCGCTGGTCGGCGCTCTTCTGGTCGGAAATGTCGAGCACTATGCCGGAAAGACGACCGGTATCCGATCTCAAGGTTCGATATTGCTGACCTTTGGCCCTGATCCACACGTATTGACCGTCGTTGTGCCTGATGCGGAAGGACTCATCATACTGCCCCGCACCGGTCCGGATGGCGCTTTCAATCGACGATATTGCGGTTCGATCATCGGGGTGAAGCAGCTTTTCGATTTCTTCAACCGGCATGATCCGGGGCTGCTTTCCACGGCCCACCAGCGCGTTCATCGCACCGGACCAGTACATACGCCGATTGGCGACGTCCCAATCCCAAATACCGCATTTCGCTCCGCTGACGGCGAGTTCGAACCGTTCTTCCGTGCGCCGCAACGCAGTGTCGGAGCGGGTGGTTTGCTCAATCTGATTGAGAAGCGCCCAGGCCAAAGCCGCTCCCAAGAGTGATGGGCCAAAGATCATTATCGAATAGAGCGGCAGGGATTCGTACCAGTTCGACAACGCGTCGGCTGCTCTCGCGACGGAGACCAGCCTGAGGTCATAGCCGGGAATCAGGCGTGCCGTCGCCAGGTAGTTCGATCCGTTGCCTTCGATGTATCGCAACACCGGACTGGTTGTAACGTTAGGCGGGAGCGAGCTGATGACTTCGCGCAACAGAGCCTGATCGACTGGGGTTCCGGCAACCGGGCGGGACTTGCTGTCTACCAGGATCAGGCTGCCAGTCCTGCTTCCTTGGAGCGACGACAACGTACGGGTCAGGAACGCGGGATCAAGCAAGGCGAAATAGGTCTGATCTGCAACGGAGGTACCCTTGATTGCCAGTGCAATCGGGCTTCGTCCATAGTCGCTGTCTGCAAAAGTTCCGGCAACAAACTGCGTGCCGTCGGGGGCTGCCAGCAGGCGCTGCAGCATTTCAGTGTCACGAATGTTGTGAGGTTCGCCAGGTACGCCGTTGCGGTCCCAATAGACGGCACCGTCCTTGTTTGTCGCGATTACGTTGATGATGGCGGGGTCCGCCGAAATGGCCTTCGTGCCAGGTGCAGCGTTTATGGCTGCCGTCAGTGTTTCACGGGCGCGGTCTAAAGTTGATCCAACAACGGTGCCCGACACGATGGCAAATGACCGGGATTCGCGTTCGATCTGTTCGAGCGCAATCACGTGGTCGCGCCGCATTTGGATTGCGGCGGCGGCAGCGACTGACAGGATCGTTGCCATGGTACCGAGCACGATCCAGAACGTCGTCTTTGTCTTAGACCCCAGCTTCAGTCTTGCATCAAGAAAGTTACGCCTTGAAGTGCCTGAAGCTGCCTGAGTGGCCATTGCCATTTGTTTTTAACCCAGACTCGAATCACATCCCCGAGTGGATTATGTCGGCCACTACTGCGTTGTCACCCCCAGCGCGTACAAATTGCAACACATCGTTGCTTCTGTGTTGGGTGCCGTTTGCTTAGCCAAGAGTCTTTTCGACGATCTCCAGCACATTTCGTGAAAGGCCCGAAGTCGCATTTATACGGGATAGCTGCGCTTTAATCAGAATTTGGCGCTTTGAGTCGAAGCGACGCCAGGTCTCAAACGCGCCGCAGAGCCGTGCTGCAACTTGTGGATTAATAGCATCGAGTCTCAGCACTGCATCTGCAAGGAACTGATACCCAGACCCGTCGGGCGCGTGAAAGCGCAGCTGGTTGCCCATTACAAACGCTCCAACAAGAGCCCGGACACGATTTGGGTTCTCAAAGTGGAATGCCTTGTGATTTGTAAGGGCTTTGACGTGTGAAAGGGTTTCGGGGTGCGACGACTGCGCCTGAAGTGTCAACCACTTGTCGATGACGAGCGGATTGGCCTGCCAATGATCGTAGAAGCTGTGCAGGGCGTTGTGCCGCTCGTCTCCGCTCATGTCTATCAGTGGCGCGAGGCCTCCGATTTTATCGGTCATGTTGTCGCTTGATCGGAATTGCTCGAATGCCAGTGACCTGGTGTCGGGAGAATCCTCCGAAGTCAGATAACGAAGACAAAGGTTTCCAAGCGCCCTGCGGCCGGCGAATACTGCATCGGGAGAGTATGGCTCATTTGATTTGAGCGACTGATAGAGCTCGCCAAGCTTGGCCTTGTGGGCTTGTGCCAGCTTTTTGCGAAGCGTTTCCCGAGCGCGGTAGATGGCATCCGGGTCAGCTTCGTCAATGAACTGCGCGAGTTCCATCTCGGTAGGAAGCTGCAGGGCCATCGCCGTAAAGCCCGGATCCCTGCGCGCGTCCTGCAACAATTCACCGAAGGCTGCGACGAATGTTTCATCGACGGTTGGTGGCTTGCCCGCGTGTACTTCTGCGGTCATGCGGATCAAAAGTTCTGCCGAAAGCTTTTGTCCGGCTTCCCATCGATTGAAGGGGTCCGAGTCCTTGGCCATAAGAAACGCGCGTTCTGCCGACGTGTGTGCGGTTTCAAATTTTGCCGGAGCAGAAAAGCCCCGACCGATGGAGGCGACGACGGGTTCTGTCACGCCGCTGAACCGGAACGTTTGCCGGCTTTCCTTCAAGTTGAGTATGTGCGTCTTTTTCGCGCCCGCATCTGTCAGTGCGACGTCGAGATCTCTCCCGGATTTTTGACCCACCAAACCGACGGCAACGGGAATGTGCATTGGTTTCTTGTTGCTCTGACCCGGCGTGTTCGGCAAGATCTGTTCCAACGTCAGATCAAATGACTTCGATTGCGCGTCATACTTGCCGGATGCCTTGACGGTTGGCGTTCCGGACTGTGAATACCAGAGCTTGAACTGCCCCAGGTCGACGGCGTTTGTGTCTTCCATCGCCTTGATGAAGTCATCGCAGGTCGCGGCCGTACCATCATGACGCGCAAAATAGAGATCCGATCCCTTTCGGAATCCTTCGTTCCCCAGGATCGTCTGCAGCATGTGGCAGAGTTCGGCGCCCTTTTCATAAACAGTCGCGGTGTAGAAATTGTCGATTGTTAGATATTCGTCTGGCCGAACTGGATGGGCGAGAGGCCCCGCGTCTTCCTGGAACTGGCGCATGCGCAGCGCGCGAACATCGCCAATGCGCTCAACTGCAGCCGACCGCATGTCTGCCGAGAATGCCTGGTCCCGGAAGACAGTGAAGCCTTCCTTGAGGGATAGCTGGAACCAGTCGCGGCAGGTGACGCGATTGCCGGACCAGTTGTGGAAGTATTCGTGACCGATGACCGCCTCGATCAGGTCATAGTCAATGTCAGTTGCGGTATCAGGGCGGGCAAGCACCAGCTTGTCGTTGAAAATGTTCAAGCCCTTGTTTTCCATGGCGCCGAAGTTGAATGCGCTCACGGCCACGATGTTGAAGACATCGAGGTCGTATTCCCGACCGAATTTGTCCTCGTCCCATTTCATTGAACGCTTGAGCGCGCCCATTGCAAAGCCGACTTTGTCTTCGTTTCCGTGCGTCACGTAGATTCCAAGTTTTACGCGACGCCCTGATGAGGTGACGAAACTGTCAGCGCTATGCGCAAGGTCCCCGGCTACAAGTGCGAAGAGGTACGAGGGCTTCGGAAATGGATCATCCCAGACGGCCATGTGGCGTCCGCCTGGAAGCGTTGAGTAGCCGGACGGATTGCCGTTGGAGAGCAGCACTGGAAATCGTGAGCGGTCGGCGATCATGCTGACGTGGTACACGGACATGTTGTCCGGGCGATCGTAGGAATATGTGATCCGCCGGAAACCTTCGGCTTCGCACTGCGTGCAGAACATGCCGTCAGACATGTAAAGGCCGGACAGGGCTGTGTTTGCCTTGGGGTTGATCTCGACCGTCGTGTCCAGCCGAAATCTGGCAGCGGGTGGATTCTTGATGATGAGCCGGTCTGGCGTCAGTTCGTAGGCGTCGGTTGAAAGTGTTCTTCCGTCGAGTTTGACATCCAGCAACTTGAGGTGTTGCCCATCGAGTTCCAGCGGACCACCATCAGATCCCTGACGTTCTACCTGAACAGCCGCGTAGACCCGCGTTGCGGTTTCATCGAGATGAAATTCCAGTTCGGTCCTTGAAATGCGATATGGCGCCGGCTTGTAGTCCTTGCGCTGTACAGGCACTGGCTGTTCGGTTTTCATCACGGTGCAACCTTGATTTTGCTACCGCGGGTTTTATTCGGTTCGTCCGGAATTCGATAGGGGTCATCGAAACATTGCGTTGAAATCAAAGTGAGGCCCGGCAAATGCGTCGAATGTGCCACGTTCCGCGATCTGCGTTGCGGCCGCCTGAAACCCCCTCCACGCGGTGCGGGCAAGCGAGCCACCAACGCTGATTCTGCGGACGCCCAAGTCGGCGGCTTCCCTTACAGTGATCCATGGCCCACCAATCAGGTTCAGAGGCTTTGGAGCGACTGCGCGCACAATTGCTGCCACGTCTTCCTTTTTGCTCAGGCCCGGCGCAAAGAGACAGTCCGCACCGGCGGCGCTGAAGGCCTGCAGGCGGGCAATCGTTTCCGCGAGATCTGGTCTGCCGGCAATGAAGCCTTCAGTCCTCGCAGTGAGCAGAACCCTGGTTCCGGATCGGTCGATGGCGTTTCTTGCGGCCCGTATCCGGGCGATCGCAAATTCCGCGGGATAAAGTGGCTCTGGACTGTTTCTGGTGGAATCTTCGATGGATAGTCCAGCGATGCCGGTTTCGACGGCGCGAGAAACATTTTTCGCAACGTCTTCCGGTGCAACCGCCAGGGCGTCTTCAAAGTCGGCATTCACGGGGATGGATACCGCGCTCGCGATCGCTGCATAGTGAGAAAGCAATTGCTCCAGCGTCATTTTTGTGTCGGGACAACCCTGACTCCAGGCGAAGCCTGCGCTCGTGGTTGCAATCGCCTTAAAGCCAAGTGTTTCGAGATAGATGGCACTGCCGCGATCCCAGGGGTTTGGTATCACGAAGCAACCGCTTTGATGCAGCGCGTGAAATGCGTCGATTTTTGATGACATCGGAGGCCCGTGAGTTGAACGCCCCGGATACTACACCGCTTCCGGCGAAATGACTTCCCGGATAGCGTATGCAATGCAAAAAAATTGCAGGCCTGCTATTGCTGAATTTCCTGGTCGACATAGCGCAGGATCGCTGCTGCTTCCTGGGCCAGTGAAATAACTTCATGAGGTACATCCTCAGGCGCGATCTTCACGTGGTGGACCAGCGTGCGCAGAAGGGTAGCCATTTTGGGCGCGTTCGTGATCATGCGTGCCTGATACTCAATGCGATCGGGGTAGAGGTCGTATTCGGCTGCCGTGACGCGCCAGCCGCCCCAATCCGTTTCGGCGGTCACGATCGCCGGATGCGTTCCCGGATATGGATGGCTGGAACATTCCTCGGCGGCTTTCCACTTGTTTCGCGCCCGAATGATGCGCCACTGCTCCGCCGAGTTCGCAATCGGCGTGTGTTCAGCCGTGTCGCCCTGAAGCTCTTCGCCTAAGAAGTCGCGGCCCAATCCTACGTCGTAGAAGACGCGCAAGGGCTCGTCGATGCCCTTGGCCCATTGCGGCATGACTTTGTCGACAGTGGCCCATGTTCCCACGGTCTTCACGTAGACGCGCTGGTTCTTATGAAATTGAGCTTTCGCCATCCCCACACCTTCGAAGCAAATCGGCTTCACTTTCTGGGTCCATCGTGCAGCGCGGGGGCTTAAAGGTGGTTTAATTCCTAGTCGGGTACTGGTGCGGGCTGGCGTTTCATTCCGGGAATTTTACCTAACAAACCCTGAAACCCGACATATGAGTCGGCCATCAGGGTGTATGCCACGGGAACAATGAACAGCGTCAGCGCCGTCGAGGAGATAATTCCACCCATCATCAATACGCCCATGCCGTTGCGGAATTCTGCGCCCTGGCTTGATGAAATGGCGACGGGAATCATTCCAAACACGGTCGCGAGCTGGGTCATCAGAACGGGTCGCATGCGTCGAGGTCCTGCTTCTTCGATGGCGTCCCGGGCTGAGAGGCCACGGTTTTCGCGGGCTGTGTTGGCGTAGTCGACGAGCAGAATTCCGTTCTTCATCACAAGGCCCATGAGCGCCACCATGCCGATCTGCGCGAACATCGTGAGCGACATGCCGCTCAGCCACAGAGCGGCGAATGCGCCGACGAACGACAGCGGTGCGGTAAGCATGATGATCGCGGGCTGGGAGAAGCTGTTGAACTGGCTTGCAAGGATCATGTAGAGCGCGATGAGCGCCAGCATGAAGGCAAATCCAATTGCCTGCGCCGCTTCCTTCATGCGTTCAGCCTGGCCGACGAATGTGCCCTTGTAGCCTGGTGGCAAGCCAATTTTCGTGACGATCTTCTGCATCTCGTCGGTTGCCGTGCCCAAGGCAACGCCGGGCGGCGTGTTTGCCATGACAGTGATGGTGCGGGCACGATTGCGCCTGTCGACCTGTGCGGGACTCTCTTCGATGTTGAACGAGGCGATGCTGGCCAGGTCAACGAGGCCTCCATTGGTGCTGCGGACCTGTATCTGGGACAGTTTGGAGGGGTCGTTTCGCTGGCTCTCTTCGAGCCGTACGCGGACATCATAGCGGTTCCCAAACTCTTCATACGTGCCGGCATCTATGCCGCCGATCATCGAGCGAATGGTGGTGGCGAGCGGACGAATGGCTGTGCCGAGATCTGCGGCGCGGCTGCGGTCGATACGCACCTGGACTTCAGGCTTGCCGGTTTCGTAGGACGAGCGGACGTCGGTGAATGTCGACTTCTCGGTGTGCATTGCCGCAACGATCGCGTCAGATTTCCCGCGCAGGACATCAAGCGACGGTCCCTGCAGCGAATAGGTGATGGCCACGTTGAAACTTGAGTTGCCGCCGATCCAGGGCACTTCGGTCGCTTCAATGTGGGTTGCTTCGGGAACCGCCTTTGCCAGAACGGCGCGGGCCTTCTGCATGATCAAAAACTGGTCTTCGGACCGGTCGCGCTTTGGCGTGAGGCCTGCATAGATGCTGATCCGGTTGATACGCGCCTGCGTGCCGCTACCGATGGTGAGAAACACGGTTTTGACGTCAGGCATTGCGAGTAGTGCCTTGCTGATACGCGCACTGACATCTTTTGCGTTGGCGATTCCGGTTCCAAATGGAAGGTCAACCTGTCCGAGGAATTCAGAGCGGTCTGCCTTTGCCTGAAAATCGAAAGGTATGCCGCGTGCCAAGGCCATGCCGCCAACGATGAACGCAGCGCCAGCGCCAAGCACCAGCCAGCGATGGGCCAGCGCCCAGTGCAATGCGCGCCGATATGCCTCTTCAAGGCCGCGGTGAGCATTTTCGAAGCGCTGTGCGAACGGCCCCAGGTGCAGCTTGCTGAGAAATTTTGAACAAAGGGCAGGAGTCAGTGTCAGTGATACCAGAAGTGACACAAGGACCGAGAACACGATCGCCAGCCCGTAGTGGTAAAAAAAGCGACCGATGATGCCATCCATGAAAGCAATGGGAATGAACACGGCGACGACCGCCCAGGTGCCTGCCATGACAGCAACGCCGACCTCTGCCGTGCCTTTTGATGCAGCTTCGTCGGCTGGCAGTCCGTCCTCGAGCTTTCTGTGAACGCTTTCCAGCACCACGATTGCGTCATCGACGAGAAGACCCACTGCGACTGAAAATGCCATCAGGGTCAGGTTGTTCAGCGTGAAGCCTGCAATGTAAAACGCAAAGAACGTGGCAATCAGAGACGTCGGCATTGCGACGGCCACGATGATGGTGGCGCGGAAGTCCAGCAGGAACGCCATGGTAATGATGATGACCAGGCACACGCCCAGCATGATGTCGAACCCGACGTCGCGGATTGAGTCGGCGATGAAAAGGGACGTGTCGCGCGCCAAAACCATGTTGACGCCGGCCGGAAGCAGCGCACGAATGTTTTCGATTTCAGCCTTGATCGCCCTGGCGACCTCAAGCGTGTTCTGACCCGACTGACGCCGGATTTCGAGCGAGATGCCAGGCTTGCCGTTCAGGGTTGCGAATGTGCGTTCGTCTTCTGCACCATCTTCAATGCGGGCGACATCACCGAGCAAAGTCGGGAGAGCGAGCTGGCGGAATGCAACCACGATACCCTTGAAGTCTTCGACGCGTTTGACTTCGCCCTTGGTCTTGACACCAAATTCGGATCGTTCGCCGGAGATTTCCAGGTTGCCGCCCGGGATGTCAGCGTTTTCGCGTCGGAGCGCGCTGACCACATCGTCTGCTGTCACGTTGTACGCGCGGAGCTTGTCGGAATCGAGCCAGATGCGGATCTGGCGCTTGCGTCCGCCGAGGATAACGACCTGGCCCACGCCTTCAATGCGCTGCAGACGTTCCTTCACGACCTTGTCTGCAAACTCGGTCAGGTCGCGCGTGGACATGTCGCCGGAGAGCATGACCGACAGAATGGGTTCAGCGTCCGGGTCGATCTTCTGGATAATGGGCTGTTCAGCGTCCTGGGGCAGATCCCGGATCGCAAGGTTGACCTTGTCACGGACGTCCTGGGCCTTCACGTCGCCGTTCTCGTTCAACCCGAACTCGATCATGATCTGCGACGCGCCCTCGAAACTCTGCGAGGTCAGCGACTTGATGCCGGAGATCGTGTTGACCTGGCCTTCGATGGTGTCGGTCACGTCGGTTTCAATGGCGTCCGGGCTTGCACCCTCGAGCACCGTCTGGACCGTCACATAGGGGAATTCAACGCGGGGAAACAGGTCAACGCCGATCCGCTGCAGCGACACCCAGCCCAGCGCGACGAGTGCGCCGATCAGCATGACGGCAAGCACTGGCCTGCGAATTGATAGATCTGAGATCCACATTATGTTTGACCGGGACTAGAGTTGTGCCTGGGTTGGGGCTTTGTCGGCAGCGGGCGGCTTTTCAAACTTAATGGGAATGCCGTCGACAAGCTGTGGCAGGTTGGGACCCGCAAGCAACTCGGTTCCTTCGGGAACATTGCTCAGGATCTCCATACGCTCGCCATCAAGTTCACGGGTTGAGAGTTTGATTTTTTTTGCCTTGCCATTGTCGTTGATGAACGCAAAGCGGCCGCCTTCCGAGCCCAGAATGGAGCGACGGTCGGCGACCAGCGCCGGTCGCGCGTCAGGAATGAGTTCGACCTTGGTGTAGAGACCTGGAAGGATCTTGTATCCGGGGTTGGGAACCGATAAGCGCACTTCGACGCCGCGAGACTTGTAGTCGACGCCGTAGTTGATGACGGCGACTTTCGCCTCGACCGGCTTTTCCACCCCGTCGATGTAAATGCGGCCAATCATGCCGAGTTTCAGCTGACCGAAATAGGTACTGGGCGCGACGACAATTGCAGCGAGTGGATCGATGTCCATGATCTGGACGACGCCACTGGCGCCGCCGGGCATGCCGCCGAAGCGCGTTGCCATGAAGCGGCCTTCGTAGACGTCCTTGCGGGAGATAACGCCGCGGTAAGGTGCGCGAACGATGGTATCCGAAAGCAACTGCCTTGCCTGTGCAAGCTTTGCCTCCCAGACTCCAAGCTGGGCCGCAGCGACGGCGGCGCCAGTCTTCGTCGTGTCCATGCGTGACTGGCTGACCCAGCCGCCGGTCTTCAACGAAGTCTGGCGTGTATATTCGTTTCTGGCATTCGTCTGCTGCGCGCGCGCGAGTGCGACCTGGCTTTCGAGTTCGCGGATTTGCAGGCGCGTATCCACATCGCGTGTCTGGAACAACGGGTCGCCCTTGTTCACGCGGCTTCCAACACCAACCCAGACCTGCTGAATGATGCCGTCAACCGAAGGACCTATGTCAGTCTGGCGGGATGGTGTCAGCGATCCTGTTGCCAGAATTGGTGTGGAGACGTCGGCTCTGGTGACCTTGGTTGTGGTTACGACAACAGCCTCTATGGCCTGCTCCTTGCTGACATCGGTCGCCGCCTCTTTCTTGCCGCAAGCCGTCAGGCTCAGCGCCACACAGGACAGTAAAGTCAGCGCAAGGAGCTTTGGACCATTCATCGCAGATATGCCTGTTGACGATTGAGTTAGTATACATGGATACTATATACGTCGATACGAATTGGCGATAGTGGAGCATTTGCGCGTTGAGTGAGACAAATTTGACCTCTGAACGGCCAAAACCGGTCGCCGGGAAAGCGCCCAGACGCTCAAGCAAGGCCTTGGACTGGCGCGCGGCACTGGAGACCGAGGCGAAGCTCAGTTGGCTGTTCGTCGATATTCACCGCCTGTTTAGCAAGGACTTCGAGGCCCGAACCAAGGCGCTGGGGATGACACGCGTCCAGTGGCGGGTGCTATTTACGGTTGACCGCATCCAGGGCGGGTTGAGCCAGACGGAACTCGCGGACATCACAGAGATGGAAAAGGCGCCGCTGGGTAAAATACTGGACCGGCTGGAAGAGGGCGGTTGGATCATCCGCAAGAACCATCCGACAGATCGGCGTGCCCGGCTGGTTTACGCTACGTCAAAGATTGAGAAGTACGCCGACCGTCTCGCACAAGCAGCAAAAGCTACATTTGCGCAAATGTTGCAAGGTGTGCGACAGAGTGAAGTTAGAGAGTTGATTGCGCGGCTCGAGAAGCTCAAGCGCAATCTCGGCGGCGCGGACGACTAGGCATCATTGCGCCGCTTCAGAGTTCCAACTTTGAGGGCGACAATGAATTTCGATTTTTCAGACGACCAGAAAATGTTGAAGGATCAGGCACGCAAGTTTCTGACCGAAAAATGCACGCCGAAAGTCGTGCGCAGTATCCTTGAAGGCGATGAGCCTTATGACAAGGGGCTGTGGAAGCAGATCTCCGAGATGGGATGGCTTGGCACAGCAGTGCCGGAAGAGTTTGGCGGACTGGGTCTTGGCTACCTTGAACTTTGTGTGATTGCAGAAGAGCTCGGCCGCGTCGTTGCGCCGGTGCCTTTCGCTTCATCGGTTTATCTTGCGACGGAAGCGCTGCTTCTGGCCGGCAGCGACGCGCAGAAGAAGAAGTATCTGCCGAAACTAGCTTCCGGTGAAATCATCGGGACGTTCGCGATTTCGGAAGGCGCAGCGCCACCCAGCCCGAGGTCGATCAAGGCCGCGTTCAAAGGTGGCAAGCTTGATGGCGTGAAGCTCCCGGTTCCTGATGGCGACGTGGCTGACTTTGCCGTTGTTCTTGCCAGGAGCACCGACGGTGCCGGCGAGCGTGCGTTGTCGCTTGCAATTGTTGACCTGAAAGGCGCAGGCGTCACGCGCCGCGCCGTGAAGACTGTAGATCCGTCGCGCAGCCAGGCAGAGCTCACCTTCAAGGGAGCGTCCGCCGAGGCCTTGGGCGCAGCGGGTGACGGCTGGGATCTGGCGCGGCGTGTTCTTGACCGCGCTGCGGTCCTCATGGCCTTCGAACAGGTGGGAGGTGCTGATGCCTGCCTGCAGATGGCGAAGGACTATGCGCTGAACCGCTATGCCTTCGGCCGCCAGATCGCTTCGTTCCAGGCAATCAAGCACAAGCTTGCTGACATGTATGTGTTCAACGAACTGGCACGCTCAAACGCGTATTTCGGTGCATGGGCACTTTCGACCAATGCGGCTGAACTGCCGGAAGCAGCGTCAGGCGCGCGGATCAGCGCGATCGATGCCTTCCACAATGCGTCAAAGGAAAACATCCAAACGCATGGCGGTATGGGCTTCACCTGGGAGCTGGACTGTCACCTCTATTATCGCCGCGCAAAAAATCTGGGCCTCGCGCTCGGTTCGTCACGTGTGTGGAAAGACCGCCTGGTCAACCACCTCGAGAAAAAGAACGTCGCGTAAGCCACACACGAAAACGAAAGAGCTTTCACATGGATTTCAATGATACTCCCGAAGAAGCCAAGTTCCGCAGCGAAGTGCGCACCTGGCTTGAAGCAAATGCGAAACCGAAAACGGCGAGCGGCTTTGCAGCGGGAAACCCCCGCTACCAGCGCGACGAACATGAAGCTCTGAAACTGGCCAAGGCCTGGCAGGCGAAGAAGGCTGCCAAGGGCTATGCGAAGATCACGTGGCCCAAGGAGAATGGCGGCCTGGGCGGCTCGCCAATGCAGCAGGTCGTCTATAACCAGGAAGAAGGAAAGTTCGATGTCCCGGGCGGGTTCTTCGACATTGGCCTCGGCATGTGCATTCCGACCGTCACCCATTATGCGTCCAAGGACGTCGCAGCGCGCTATGTGAAGCCGGCGCTTTATGGCGAGGAGATCTGGTGCCAATTGTTCTCCGAGCCTGCAGCCGGTTCTGACGTTGCCGGCCTGCGCACGCGCGCGGAGAAGGATGGCAATGACTGGGTCATCAATGGTCAGAAGGTGTGGACGTCGGGTGCGCATTATTCCGACTATGGCATCGTGCTCACGCGCACCGACCCCAATACGCCCAAGCACAAGGGCCTGACGATGTTCTACCTGTCGATGAAATCGCCAGGGGTTGAAGTGCGCCCGATCAAGCAGATGTCGGGTGGGGCAAACTTCAATGAAGTCTATTTCACCAATGTCCGCATTCCGGATTCCCAGCGGCTTGGCAACGTTGGCGAGGGCTGGTCGGTCGCGTTGACAACGCTGATGCATGAACGTCTGGCCGTCGGTGGTGGCCAGGGCGGTTCGGGCACTGATGTGAAGGAATTGATTGCACTCGCGCGCGAAACCGAGCTTGAGGATGGTCCCGCCATTCGTAACGCGGCCGTGCGTGAGCGTATCGCTGAATGGTATGTGCGCGGGCAGGGCCTGAAGTACACGACCTATCGCACGCTGACGGCCCTTTCGCAGGGTCGGGTTCCCGGTCCAGAGGCGTCGATCGCCAAGATCGTCGTGGCACCCAAGATGCAGGACCTCGCTTCTTTTGCAATGGATTTGGAAGACATGGGTGGTGTCATGGTCGGCGACGACTCTCCGCAGGTGGGTGCGTTCCAGCAATCCTTCATGTGGGCGCCGGGCCTGCGCATTGCAGGTGGTACGGACGAGATCCTGAGGAACATCATTGCCGAACGCGTGCTGGGACTTCCGGCCGACATCCGTGTCGACAAGGACATACCGTTCAACAAGCTGCCCAGCGGGCGGTAGTTCCAACACTTCAAGTTCCGGGGTGGGGCGTGCAGGCGCTCCACCTTTTTTTGCGTCTGCGAAGGGGGGCCTCGTCCGTCTCCTCACCCGTCTCGCCGCAACAGCGGCGAGACGGGTGAGGAGACGGATGTGGAGACGACGGAAGATTTCACGCGCCGTCGGATGGCGCACCGACAATCTCCGTGACAGTATCGTTGATGCAAGGGCTCCCGTCAGTGGGGCCGCAGGAGGAGAGGCGCAATGAAGTTCACCTGGTTCAACCTGATGCCATGGCCCTATTTGCCAGATGACTTTCGGGAGAAGCATCGGTCGGTGTGGGTTGATATCGACTCCCGGCTGTTTGATGCCGAGAAGAGCCATGAGGTCTACAATACCTACATGGACCTGCTGGAGTATGCGGGCACCGTGGGCTTCGACGCGATCGGCGTGAACGAGCATCACCAGAATGCCTATGGTATCATGCCGTCCCCGAATATCATCGCGGCGGGCCTTGCGCGGCGCACGAAAGACGTGGGGCTTGTGGTGCTGGGCAATTCGATTGCGCTCTATAATCCGCCGGTGCGCGTGGCGGAGGAATTCGCGATGCTCGACTGCATATCCGGCGGTCGCCTGATTGCAGGGTTTCCCGTCGGCACCTCGATGGACACGAATTACTGCTATGGCCAGATCCCGGCGCTGACGCGCGAGAAATACCAGGAGGCGCACGACCTCATCATCAAGGCTTGGCGCGAGCCTGATCCCTTTGCCTTCAACGGCCGCTACAACAAGCTGCGCCACGTGAATATCTGGCCGCGCCCGATCCAGAAGCCCAATCCGCCGATCCATATTCCGGGTGGCGGTTCAGTCGAAACCTATGACTTCTGCATCGACAATACCTATTCGTATTCCTACCTGTCGTTTTCGGGCTATATCCGCGGCAAGGCGCTGATGCAGGGTTACTGGGACCGCGTTGCCCAGCGCAATGCGCCTGACACGTCGCCCTATCGCGCAGGCTTTGCGCAGACGATCTGCGTGGCGGAAACGGACGAGGAAGCCGAGCGGCTCTATTCAAAGCATGTCAGCTATTTCTACAATCGCTGCCTGCATGTCTATGCAGGCTTTGCCGATGCGCCGGGTTACCGCACGATCAAGACGATCCAGACTGGCGCGCTGTCTCAGTATGCGCCGCCGATCGACGGCTATGCGAACCTGACCTGGAAGGACCTGACCGAGGGCGGCCACGTGATTGCGGGCAGTCCTGAGACTGTTCGCCAGCGCATGGAGGAACTTATCAAGGGGCTTCGCGTGGGCAATATTTTCTGCCTCATGCACGTGGGCGACATGCCGAAGGAAAAGGCGATGTATTCGACGAAGCTGTTTGCAGACAAGGTGATGCCGAAGCTGCGGCACCTCTACCCTGAATATGAAAGCGACGGGCGCTTCTGGTGCAAGCCGATGAAATCGCAGGTGACACCGGGCAGTCTTCCCAAGGCGGAAGACGTCGCGCGCCTGGCGCGGGCGTGAGGGAGGCCAACATGGAATTCAAGACCATACAAACCCATCGCGTCCCTGTTCGCTATTACGAAGGTGGGAAGGGCAAGCCTCTCGTCTTCCTTCATGGTGCGGGTGGCATCTTGCCGGGTGATCCCTTCCTGGCGAAACTTGAGCAGAAGTATCATGTCTATGCGCCCCTGTTGCCCGGTTACGGTGACAGCGAGGAATGCGCCACGATGCGTGACATGCTCGACTTCACGCTGCACACGCTGGATGTCGTGGAGGCGCTGGGGCTCAGCGATCCGATCCTGGTGGGCCATTCCATGGGCGGCATGATCGCGGCCGAGATGGCGGCGCTGGCGCCGAAAGAATTCTCGCGCTTGGGGCTGATCGCGCCGGCGGGCTTGTGGATGGACGCGCATCCGATCGCGGACTTGTTTGCGATGCTGCCCTACGAGATGCCGCCTTTCCTGTTCCACGACGTGGAGATGGGAACAAAGCTGATGACGGCGGGAGTTGCGCTGAACGATCCGGAGTGGCTCAAGGGCTTCCTCGTCCAGAACGCGCGGCAGATGGGCATGGCCGGCAAGATCCTGTTCCCTATCCCGGAGCGTGGCCTCAGCGAGCGGCTCTATCGCGTGAAGGCCAGGACCGTCATCGTGTGGGGCGCCAGCGACAAGCTCATCCCGCTGGTGTATGGCGAGGCGTTCAAAAGGGCGATCAAGGGCGCGACGCTGACCATCATCCCGAAGGCGGGGCACCTAGTGACGCTGGAGCAGACGGATGAGCTGGTGGGCGCGCTGGCGGGGTTGGGGTAACACAGTCGCTGCAACTCCATCCCCTGCAGCACCTACGGTGCGCAGGTACTTCCTCACTGCGTGAGGAAGACGAGAATAAGACTAGTCTCCCTCACGCAGTGAGGGAGTGGCTGCGCATCGCTTTAGCGATGCTGCAGACGAGGGAGTGTCTGGCCATGCCCGCAGCGCTTGAGGTAACTTTGAGCCAAATGGGAACTCTTGCATGAAGCACACTATCCTCGACTTCTATTTTTCGCCTGAAGGGCGTGTGAACAGTCAGCAGTTTTGGCGGGGTTTAGTAGTGCCGTTCCTTGCGCTCAATTTTCTGGCAATGGTCGCGACGCCGCCCGACCTGCCGCATTTTTTGCCCGCGCTGTATTTCGTGCTTGCGATCTCAGTCGTCCCATCCATCTATGTCAGCCTAAAGAGACTTCACGACATGGGGTTTTCGGGATGGTGCTTGCTGTTTGGGCTCACCCCAATTTTTGGTCCATTTGTCTTGTTGATTTGGCTGGGGTTCTGGCCGAGCAACAAACTAGAGAGCAAGCACGGTGAGGTTCTGTGACTGTTAGTCATGCGGCGCGGTTCCTCACCCGTCTCGCCGCTGTCGCGGCGATCCACCCTCTCCAGCGAGCTGGAGAGGGGCAGCAAGACTTCAGCCCTTCTCCACTTCGTGGAGAAGGTGGCGCGCCGCACATCGGTGCGGCGTGACGGATGAGGAGGTGCTGCTCCTCACCCGCCCTCGGCCCCTCATCCACGGTCATCCCGGCCGTTATCTGAGCTCGCTCGCTTCAAGCGAGGGGCTGCAAGGCTTGCGAGCCGGGACACAGAGCCAGTACTGTCGAATTGCATGTCCTTGGTTGTTTGAAATTCGAAGGGGAAACCCAGAATGTCAAAATGTGGGCCCAGTGAAGTGTCATGCCTGCCTCGGGCGGGCAATTTGTTGATGTACATATCTTGGGCTCTGGTCGCGGCTTGGTTGTTCGCTCCGACTGCTGCTGTCGCCGCCAATGAGTGCTGGGCCGAATATGACAAGGTCATCGGTATCGAAGAAGTCAATGCAATCCGGTCGGGTCCTTTACCTCAGATTCTGATCGACGATGAGACGCTCAATGATTGGGAGAACGTTCAGCTCACGGTTTATCTCGACGACAACGGTCGTGTGATTTGCATGGTGCCCATGTTCGGACCGGCGCGCCTACTGCCCCAGGCGCTGGCTTTGGCTCGGCAATGGAAATTCAAACCTTACATTCTGAATGGAAAGCCGATTCCAGTCTCATTCGGCCAGCGCATTGACGTGCGTTGGAAAAGTCCACGCCCGAACGTGCGGACGCCCTTTCCTGCGATCCGAGACAAGTCGACGTTGCGCATCCGGTTGGACGTTCAGCCCGGTTACATGAGTTGCACAGCTTACGCCATCGAATTGTCGGGAGATGGCATGTTGATATTCGAGGGCGACTATGGCGCAGCCGGTCGGGAACGCCAGATTAAAAGACTACCGCCTGACACCGTCGATGCTCTCGTAAGTCAGTTCCGAAAAGCGGAATTTTTTTGGCTTCACGAAAGCTATACCGGTAAAACGCAAGATGCACCCACACTCGAGGTTTCCATTGCGTTTGATGAACACAAGAAGCTGCTGCGAGACGATGTGGGTAGAGAAGCGGGCATGCCTGCTGGAGTCACAGTTATCGAAAGGGAGATTGAACGCCTTGCCGAAGCTGAAAGACTAACGGCGCGGGTTCGATGCCGGTTCGACTAAGACGATTGTGCCGTGGGCTCTGGGTCCCGGCTCGCAAGCTTCGCAGCCGCTCGCTTGAAGCGAGCGGGCTCACCTAGGCGGCCGGAATGACCAGTGAATGGGAGAGCGGCTCCTCGCCCGTCTCGCCGATGGCGCGGCGATCCACCCTCTCCAGCTTGCTGGAGAGGGGCAGCGAGACTAAAGCCCTTCTCCACTTCGTGGGAAGGTGGAGCTCCGCACATTTGTGCGGCGTGACGGATGAGGAGGTGGCGCGTCTCCTCACCCGCCCTCGCTTTGCTCGGGCACCCTCTCCAGCAGAGCTGGAGAGGGGCAGGTACTATTTTCGAGGTGCGACGATTTGTTCTCTTTTTGTTTTCGGCGCTTTCGGCTCTATTCGGCGCTGCAGATGGATAGTGTAGGAATCTGTGCCGGGTGATCGGGTCCTGCGGAATTTTCCATCCAAAACCCAATTTTCGAACATAAACCGAAATGACAGAAGCTGGTTTTCAGCCTGCGAGTTTTCGTGCGCAGGTTTCGATGATCAGCTTGGTGCCTTTCAGGAAATCCTGCTCGCTGAGTGTGCCGCCGTGCTTGATCGTATGGCCGGCGCTGGCAAGGCGTTCGATCTGCGTCGTGAGGTACGGGGCATGGATGAAGCCTGCCATTTTCAGGTTCAGTGCCTCGGCCAGATGCATCAGATTGTAGAACAGCATATTGCACAGATAATTGCCGGCATCGTCGGAGCGGACGAAAGGCAGTTTGGCCTGTTGCAGTGCCGCGATGATGTCCGAGAAGGGCAGGGACGTCGGATAGATTCTTGGACCTTTCTCGTCGACGCAATCGGCGGTCGAGCATGCGCCGGTGAAGTCCGGGCGGTCGACGGCGATGACGTTGCGGGCGGTTGATTCCAGCGTGAAGCCAGTTGTCTTGGCGCTTAACCCGAAGGCCAGCACGGCGTCAGGTTTTTCCCGTTGCAGCAGCGGCAGGGCGACGTCGTCCCAGGCGTTGTAGCGAACGGGCAGGATGTCGGTGACCAGGCGCGCGTGGACTGGTTGCCAGTTCTCGCGCTGAAGTTCGCGGATCGCCCAGGCGGTTGGATTTTCCGGCGCTCCCGGGAAGACGTCAAAGCCGATTGCTAGGATTGTGGGCTTTGGCATCGGGGCGCCGGATCTAGCTTAGGGTGTCACGATCGGGAAGTTCGGCACGGTCGGGTCGATGAGCGAAACGAGTTCGCCGTAGACGTTGCTGTTGCCTGTCATCTTGATGGCGCCAGTCGTGGTCTTCACGGTGAGCGGGACACCAGCCAGCAGGGTCTCGAGCATGTCCGAGCGTTTCATCGTGACGGTCGCATCGGCCTTGTCGTCGTTCAGGCCCTCTTCGTGGATCAGGACGCCGTTTTCGACGGTCAGCAGATGCTTCTCGTTCACATCGGTCAGGACCAGGTTGATCCTGAAATTCTTGCCGGTGGCGCGGTCGGCATTGAAGCGAACGGCGGCGAAATCGAGCATCATCGAGGTGGGTGTTGCACGAACAAGTGCCATGCTGAACTTGGCAAGGCCTGCTTCCAATACGCCGTGGCGCAATTCCTGCGCGCCGGTCAGGTAGATGTTGCGCCAGGTGCCCGCTTCGGCGCGGTAGCCAAGCTGCGTGTAGGCGTCGGCCAGCATGTTTTTGGCCTTTTCATTCTTCGCGTCGGCAAAGACCACGTGGTTCAGGATCATCGCGGCCCAGCGATATTCGCCCGCCTTCATGGCGGCGTCAGCCTTGGCAATCACGGCATCAGCGCCGCCCATCGCATCGACGTAGTGCGTGCCGGCGGCGACTGGCGGCAAGGCATTCAGGTTTGCCGGGTTTGCGTCATACCAGCCCATGTAGCGCTGGTAGACGGCCTTGGAGTTGTGGCTCATCGTGCCGTAATAGCCGCGATTGTACCATTCCTTCGCCAGCACATCCGGCAGCTGGAGCTGCTCGGCGATTTCGGCACTGGTCAGGCCGTTGTTCATCAGGCGAACCGTCTGGTCGTGCAGGTATTTGTAGGCATCGCGATGCTTGGTCAGGAAGTCCTGGATGACGGCGGTGCCAAAACGCGGGATGCCGTGGGCTGCGAACATGACGTCGGTGTTGCCGCTGTAGAGGCGGATCGACTGCGTCAGGTAGTCGGCCCAGTCCTTGGCGTTGCGCACGAGCGCGCCGCGGGCCGGCAGCAGATTGTGCATCGTCGCGTTTGCGTTTTCAGCCATGAACAGGGCGCGCATCTTGGGCAGGAAGAAATTCATTTCTGCGGGCGCTTCAGTACCGGGCGTTACCTGGAACACCATGGTCACGCCATCGATCGTGATTTCCTGGCCGGTTTTGGTGATCGTGTCGGTTGGCGCAATCAGCGAGATGGTGCCAGCTGAAATGCCAGGCCCGAGGCCCGAAGTCATTTCGCCTTCGATGCCGCGTGGCAGCGTGGAGCCGAACTGGAAGCGGGCGCGGCGGGTCATGGCGGGGCCAGCGATCACGTTCTCGGAGACCGCGTGTTCCATGAAGCCATCGGGCGCGATGATCCTGACGCGGCCAGACTTGACGTCTTCTTCGGTGACGATTCCCGCGACGCCGCCGAAATGGTCGCCGTGGCTATGCGAGTAAACCACCGCGAGGATCGGCTTCTTGCCGACATGCTTTTCAAGAAGTTCGAAGGCTGCCGTTGCAACTTCAACCGTCGTGAGCGGGTCAACGACGATGTAACCCTTGCCCGTGTCGATGAAGGACACGGTGGACACATCAAAGCCGCGGACCTGGTAGATGTTGTCCGCGACCTTGTAGAGGCCGTGCTTCGTGAGGAGCTGAGCCTGGCGCCAGAGGCTTGGGTTCGCGCTGTCGGGCGCGTCACCCTTCAGGAAGTCATACGAAGAAAGATCATAGACGAGCTTGCCTGAGCCGTCTGTGATCTTCGGGTCCTCGCGAGTGGCGATGAAACCCTTGGCTGCGAAGTCGAAGTCCTGCTTGTTCTGGAACGGCAGTTCCTTGAGCAGCCTTTCGCGGAGTTCCTTCGTTGAGGTGGTCGCTTCGGCAACCACGTCCTTGGGAATGATGGCAGTTGGTGCGCCCAGGATCATTGGAAGGACGCTGCGGAACATGAAGGCGAAACCAATGAGCAGCACCGCCGTTGCGGCGACGCCGATGCCCAGACCGCGAAAGAAAAACGAGTTCATTTCCTGCCCCTTGATTGTGTTTTGGGGGCAGGTTAGCGCAGGACCGGGTGCGTTGGACAGCGACACATTGTGCCGCAATTGTGGACGCTTATGGTTTTCGGGTCAGCCAGAAGATCATGTTGTCGAGCGCGAAGGCAGCGTGGTTGTCGTCCTTCAGGTGAAAGGCGATGTCGTGTTCGCAGTCCGTGGTGACGGTATGGATCAGCGGCCTGGAAAATCCCAGTGCCTGCGCCCTTTTTATTGCGAGTGAGTTGTCCGACTGGTTGTCGGCAAGGCCGCCCTGGAACATCATGTCGGCAGGAATATCGTCATATTTGTAGTTGGGCCGCCTGCAGGCCAACAGGTCGGGGCCGACAATCCTGGCCTTGTCGAAATTCACGTTTTTCCGGAGATAGTGGTTCGCGATGGTCTGATCGGGCACGTAGTTGGTCTCGGTCCATGGCGCGCGTTCCATGCGCTCGATGGTCCAGGTGCCGTTGATCGGCCTGGCCAGCGCCGGAGCGGCAATTGCAATCGCTGCCAGCGCAAAGATGATTGGTCGCAACATGGTGTCCTCGTTTCCAGGGGCACCATGTTGTGACATCATGCGACGATCTTCAAGCCTGTTTGCAGGGCGAAGACTACCATTCTCGCTTCTTCAGCTTTTCAATGAAGGTGCGCTTGGCCATGCGACCAAACTTCTGGCTGCGCTCATGGGCTTCGGCGATGGACTCCGAGTTCCGGTTGTCTTCGCGCTGAAGTTTCCGGAAGCGCTTCAGACGTTGTTCGTCTAGCGTGCCATCCTCAATGGCGGCGCGTATCGCACATTGTGGTTCGGACTCGTGCTTGCAGTTCGTGAACTTGCACAAGGCGGCGATTTCCACGATGTCGGCGAACACTTCCTGGACGCCACTTTCCGCATTCACCATCTGGAGTTCGCGCATGCCTGGCGTGTCGACGAGCCAGGCGCCCGATGGCAGCAGGTGCATCGTTCGGCCCGTCGTCGTGTGGCGTCCGCGTGAGTCATCTTCGCGGATGGCCCGGGTTTCCTGCAGCGTGTCGCCGCGAAGCGTGTTGACGATCGTCGACTTGCCGACGCCCGATGATCCGAGCAGGGCGATCGTTTGGCCCTTGCTGAACAGAGGCGACAGCAATGTCAGGATTTCCGGTGAGCGGGCGTCTATCGCTTCAACGACAAGGTTGGGCAGGAGCCTTCGGGCCTGTTCCAGGTAGGGCGCGATGTCACTGACGAGGTCGGCCTTGGTGATGAGTATGACCGGCGTGACTTCTGCTTCGGACGCCAGTGCCAGGTAGCGCTCGAGCCGCGCGATGTTGAAGTCGTTGTTGGCAGACGTTGCAATCAGCAAGGTGTCGACATTGGCTGCCAGAAGCTGAATGCCGCGATCGGTGCCTGCCCGGCGTCGCTGGAAGAGGCTCTTGCGTTCGAGCACACGGTGCACGCGTTTCCTGGTGTCGTCCAGTAAAAGCCAGTCGCCGACTGTCGCCGCCGGCGTCCCGTCATCGTCAGGCAGCGGGGGCGTGGCACGGCTTTCGAAGCCTGGTGCGCGGACTTCGAGGGCGTCGCGGTGAACTGCAAATACCCGGGCTACGGGAAGCGTCAGTTCCTGTTCGGTCAGTTGGGATTGAAAGTGGGCGTTCCAGCCCAGTTGCTGCAGAGTGAGATTGTTCAATATGATGATCCGATTTACCGGCCCCGATTTTCAGGCGGGACGCATTGAGGCTTCCTGAAGCGCATTGACGCTTCAGGCGATGAGACGCCGGTAATTTGCGGAAGACTGGCGCCTGTCAGGCGGATGTCACGGACGCAATACCAGCGCTTTGGGGAGTGGTGACAATGGTCATGAACGCCTCCTTGGCTGCGGGGTTGCGACTTCGGGTGAGGATAACAGCAACCGGCCGGGCGTCAAGGCGGGCGGGTTTTGGGCCACATACCAATGGAACTGGATAGACGCTCAAATTCCATCCTCGGGCTTCCAGTCCGGTTGTGTGTCAAAGGATTGGACCGCCAGACCGGGTCGGTCCCAGTCGCGCCGCGTTTTCACAAAAATTTCAACCTGGGGCGTCAGTCCGTCGGACGCATCCAGGGTTCCCAGGGTCACCGTCATGACCCCGGGCATGCCTGAGTTCTTGCCGAACAAGGGGCTTCCACAGGTTCCACAAAACAATCGCGTGACGATATTCCCCGCGCGGCTCTGCAGTTCGTAGGTCGCAGGCATGCCCGATAGCCGAATTCCGGACTCGGCATACATCGCGCCGGTGGAATGTCCGGTGCCGCTCAGACGCTGGCAGTCCAAGCAGTGGCAGATTGCAACCACAATGGGATCGCCATCAATCTCGTAGCTGCACGCGCCACACAAGCATCTTCCTGTGCGCATGAGTCGTCCTCCGGAGGTATCTTCAAGAGCGCGGTCACCGATCTGCATTTTCGTCTGTGCGCTGAATTGCTAACCGCGAGCCTAGCATGCTTTCGGGTTGCCCAGCGGTCCGGTTCACGATCACGGGGTGTTACGCTTTCGTCGTCCATGTGACGGGCGTCGCAGCTTCCATCAAAGCGCCGCATTCGGCATCACAATGTCAAAATCACATCGCAATCAGGACGTTTTCGAGGCGCATCTGTCGCCTCACAAGCGGCATGGGACCGCCGCTTAAAGGACCACACCATGACATTCAAAACTTCCTCACGCGGGAGCCCGCAATCGGGCCCTCGCGTATTGTTGCGCGCGCTGCTCGCTGCAGCGGCGTCGTTTACCACAATCGTTGTCGCCGGGCCCGCTTTGCCCGGCGATGCGCCTTCGGTGAAGGCTGATCCGGCGGTGCTCTATACCCCTGATGACATGGGGACAGGGTCACTGCTGCTCAAGACAACCGAACCCGGGAAGTATCTTGAGGCACCGCGCCTCAAGACCGACGTGCGCGTTGACGTATCGGGACTGATTGCACGTGCCACGATCACGCAGCGGTTCGAGAACCCTTCCGACAAATGGGTGGAAGGCATGTACGTCTATCCGCTGTCACAGAACGCTGCCGTCGACGCACTGAAGATGCAGGTCGGGGACAAGTTCCTCGAAGGGCAGATCAAGGAGCGGGCCGAGGCGCGCCAGATTTACGAAAAGGCTGCGGCCGCGGGCGTCAAGGCGTCGCTGGTCGAACAGCAGCGACCCAACATGTTCACGAACTCGGTTGCCAATATCGGTCCGCACGAGACCGTCATCGTGCAGATCGAATACCAGGAAGCCGTGCGCCTCGATCACGGCAAGTTCGAGCTTCGCGTGCCACTGGTAGTTGGCCCGCGCTACATTCCAGGTCAGGATCCGTTGCTGATGGTTTCGAGTGAAGCAACGCCCAGGACCTCGGTTCCCGACGCCAACAAGATTTCGCCGCCGGTGCTGCACCCGAAATTCGGCAAGATCAATCCGGTCTCGCTGAGCGTCCACCTGAAGTCGGGTGTGGCGCTGGATGCTGTTCAAAGCCTCTACCACTATACCAACATTGAACGTTCTGATGCGACGACAGCGGACGTCAGCCTGACCGGCGCCGTGCCGGCAGACCGGGACTTCGTGCTCGACTGGAGCCTGAAGCCGCAGGCGACCCCGCAGGCGAGCCTCTTCCGCGAAACGATCGGTGACAAATCCTATTACTTCGCGATGGTGCTGCCCCCGGTCGGCACCAAGGCGCCGCAACGCCAGCCACGCGAGGCCATATTTGTCATCGACAATTCGGGTTCGATGGCAGGCGAATCGATGAACCAGGCGAAGGCGGCCCTTCTCAAGGCGCTCGCCAAGCTTCAGCCGGAAGACACGTTCAATGTCATCCGCTTTGACGACACGTTTGATGTGCTGTTCAAGGATGCGGTGCCTGCGAACAGGACCAATGTCCTGGTTGCCGAGCGCTTTGTGGGCGGCCTCCAGGCCAATGGCGGTACCGAGATCTATGCGGCGCTGCAGGCGGCACTGAAGGACAAGCGTGTCAACGACGCATCGCGGCTGCGCCAGGTCATTTTCCTGACTGACGGTGCCGTGGGCAACGAAGACCAGGTGCTGGCCGAGATCGGCAAGTCGCTGGGACGCTCGCGACTGTTCACGATCGGCATCGGTTCGGCACCCAACACTTTCCTGATGGAGCACATTGCGACGCAGGGACGGGGCAGCTTCACGCATATCGGTTCGGAAAACGAAGTCGAGCAGAAGGTGGGCGATCTCTTCAACAAGCTTGAAGCGCCAGTCATGACGGATCTCAAGGTGGGTACGCAGGGTGTGAACCTTGAAACCTGGCCCAATCCGGTGCCTGATCTTTATGCAGGCGAGCCTGTAGTGCTGACCACCATGACGACGGCACGCGCGGGGAATGTAAGCATCACCGGGCGCCTGGGTGCAAAGCCATGGAGTGCAAGCCTCGATCTTGCTTCGGCAACAGAAGGACATGGTGTGTCGAAAATCTGGGCGAGGTCGAAGATCACCGCAATCGACTCTTCTCGGTACACCGGTGCAAAGCAGGGTGACGTTGATGCGCAGGTGCTGACAGTCGCGCTCGAGCATCACCTTGTGTCGCGACTGACGAGCCTTGTTGCAATTGATGTGACACCCAGCCGTCCGAAAGATGAGAACCTGGAGTCCCAGGAAATGCCGACGAACCTGCCGCATGGCTGGAACTTCGAGAAAGTGTTTGGCGAAGATCCGAACTCACCCTCCATCGAGACGTCGATTGATCCAGTCGCGCTGACCAAGCTTGCGATGGCTGACAAGCCAGTCGTCATGGCCAGTGCTGATGGTGTTGAGCTGCCACAGACTGACGCCGGCTCAGACCTGTTGCTCGTGATTGGGTTTCTGATGCTTGCGTCGGGAGCGATAGTGATTGCGATCGCCGGGTTGAAGGTGGCCCGCAAATGAGTTTCGGCATCGTGCCGCTCACGTTTAAGCAGCTCCGGCCAGCCACGTTGGCCGGAGCTCTTCTCATTGTTATGGGTGTCCTGTTTGCCGGACAAGGCACCTATATCCGCGTGAAGGCGGTTTTGGCGCAGGTGCTTCTGGAACGAGCGTGGCAGACAACGCTCTCGACAGGTCATCAGACCCGGGCCTGGAGCTGGGCTGATACGCATCCGGTTGCGCGAATAAGTTTCCCCGGTCTTGGCCGCTCGGCTATCGTGCTGGAAGAAGCTGGTGGTGAGGCGCTGGCGTTCGGGCCGGCTCACGTAGCTGGTTCGCCGTTGCCGGGCCAACATGGAACCAGCGTGATTGGCGGCCACAGGGACACGCATTTTGAGTTCCTGAAGTTGCTGAAGTTGGGCGATGACGTCATCGTCTCGACGGTGGACAACAAGACAGTTGTCTTTCGCGTGACCGGAACGGCCATCGTTCATCCGCAGGCGTCCGGGATTGCGACCGAAGGCGACAAGCCCAGGCTCGCGCTCGTGACCTGCTATCCGTTCGACGCGGTCGGCCACAGCCCATTACGTTACGTCGTGTTTGCCGAAGCGCGGTGAAATCCGGTGAGATAGTGGGACAGGGAAGGGGAATCTTGCCATTTCGCGTCGAAGTGCATCTTCGACAGTTTGCGCTTGTTTGATATCCATCAGGCTGGATCCCAGAGAGAACTCAGACATGTCCGGCATTCACCCGCTTGATCAGGATACTGCGCTGGAGATGCTTGCAGATGGCCGTTACTGCGGACAGACGAGCAAAGCCTACAGCAACTTCAATGGACCATTTGGCGGGTTCACGGCAGCGTGCCTGCTCCGCGCGGTGCTTGAACATCCCACGTGTCGGAACGTGCCCGTAGCATTGACGGTCAACTACTGTGCTGCGATTACGGAAGGCGGGTTTGAAATCTCAGTGCGCCAGATGCGTGCCGGCAAGTCCACCCAGCACTGGCAGGTCGAGCTCGTGCAGGGCGGTGTTATCGCTTCAACTGCGAGCGTGGTCATGGGTGCGCGTCGGGATGTGTGGTCGCATCATCCGGCGACGATGCCCGTTGCAGACGAGCCCGAAGCTGTCGACGTGTTTGACAAGTTCCGTCCCGGCGGCTGGCTCAATCAATACGAGATGCGATTTCTCGCCGGGGAACCGGACTTCAATGCGCGAGACGGACATGAGCTGCGTTCGGCTTTTTCCAAGTTGTGGATGCGGGACAAGCCGACGCGCGCGCTCGACTATCTTTCGCTGGCCTGCATGAGCGATGCATTCATCATTCGTGCCTTCCTCGCGCGCGGCAAATTCGTGCCAGTTGGTACAGTCACGTTGACTACCTATTTTCATGGAAACGAAGAGACGATGAAGGCGCAGGGCACACAGCCTCTGTTGTGCACGGCTGATGCGCAGGTGTTCAACGACGGCTTTGCTGACCAGACAGCGCAGCTCTGGGGTGTTGGTGGCAGACTGCTGGCCACATCAAACCAGATTGTCTGGTACAAGGAATAGTAAATTGCGTGCCAGTTGAACCGTGCAGCCGCTTGAGAACCGGACCCTGAAGCGGGTCAGCGTTTCCAGGTGACAACTTGATGTCGTCAGAACGCGATGCCGAGGCGCAGTCTGACCTCGTCGGTTTGCAGCGTCACGTCTCCGGTTGGCGTTCCGAGATCGAACCTGGCGTCGCCGTAGTCACTGTGACGGTATTCGATTCCGAAGCGCACTGACTCGGCGGCCTGGTATTCAATGCCGGTGCCAAGTGTCCAGCCGGACAGCGTCTTGCTTGCGCTCGTTCCACCGAATTCGTCGGAATCCGCCTGGATATATCCGAGTGCCACGCCGCCCGTGCCATAAACAAGAGTGTGGCCGAGTGCGAATCCCGCGCGGGCGCGGAACGAGGTCATCAAATTGATGTCAAGCGAGCACTCGATAAGCACGTCGCAAGTGGCGTTGTCGCTCAGGTCCGGGAATGTGATGTCGCCTTCAACGCCGAGGTAGAGTCCCGTCAGGTCGATGCCATATCCCGCATAGGCTGCGAATGAAGCACCTTCTGGTGACAGCTTGGGATCGGTCGGTGAACCGCCTTCGTTCCAGGCGTCGCTCGCGTCCGTGTAACCGAGCGACAGACCGACATAGCCTCCATTCCAGTCGTCAGCGACGGCAGCGCCGGCACTGAACAACATCACAAATGCAGTCATCAACAGGGGTGATCGCATGAGGTTTCGGGCTCACATCAGAAAGTGGCTGGAAAACGGCATGGTATGGATGACAGGCGAATCATGAATGGTTGGTGACTAAGCCGATAGCAGTTTGTAGTTTGCGTGGGTATGGCGGATTGCATCGTAATCGGGGGCGGACCATCCGGACTGATGGCTGCAGAATATTTGAGTGCACACGGACAGCGTGTGACGGTTTGTGATCGCATGCCAAGCGTCGGCCGGAAGCTTCTGATTGCGGGCAGGGGAGGTCTGAACCTGACGCATTCCGAGCCCTTCGAGATGTTCGTGACGCGGTATGGTGATCGCGCGGCCTGGATGAGGCCACTGCTCGAGAAGTTTCCGCCTGAGGCGCTGGTGGCCTGGGCAAATGGTCTGGCGCAGGAGACTTTCGTTGGGTCGAGCGGGCGGATCTTTCCGAAGAGCTTGAAAGCGTCACCACTGCTACGAGCGTGGCTGCGACGGCTGTCGGACCAAGGCGTCGTTTTTGAGACACGATTGACGTGGCAAGGCTGGGACAGTCGCGGCGAGTTGCTGTTTCGTGATGCAGATGGGGACGAGAAGCGCCGCGCCGCCGCCGCGGTTGTGCTTGCACTTGGTGGTGCGAGTTGGCCGAAGCTGGGTTCAAGGGCCGAGTGGGTGCCGTTTCTTGAACAGCGCGGCGTCAAGGTGAATCCGTTTCGTCCAGCGAATTGCGGCTTCAATGTTGCATGGAGCGCGCCCATGCGTGAGCGTTTCGCGGGCCAGCCCTTGCAGGGTGCCGCCTACAGCTTTGAAGGTCTGCGGGTGCGCGGTGAAAGCGTGATCTCGGGCTACGGGATCGAAGGTGGCGCGATTTATGCCCTGTCGGCGCGCCTGCGAGACGCGATTGCGCTGCACGGGACAGCGACGCTTCACGTGGACCTGCGGCCTGAAATGCCGTTGGCCGACGTACACCGGAAGCTATTGCGCTTGCGCGCCGGGGACAGCCTGTCCAATGGCTTGCGCAAGTCGCTGAACGTCGCGCCGGTTGCGGTCAATCTGCTGCGTGAAGCATTTGGAAATGAACTCGGCACGGATGCGGCGGTGCTTGCCCGACGGGTCAAGGACGTTCCGCTTGTTCTGACCGGCGTGCAGGGACTTGAACGCGCGATCTCGTCCGCAGGCGGGGTATCGACCGATGAGATGGGCGCTGACCTGATGCTGAAGAAGATGCCGGGTGTGTTCGTGGCGGGAGAGATGCTGGACTGGGAAGCACCCACCGGCGGGTATCTGCTGCAAGCCTGTTTTGCTCAGGGTGTTGTAGCTGCAATGGGCGTATTGGCGCGTTTTGGTGATCCGCCGGAATCCCGCTAGACTCTGTTCGGTTGCGTGAAATCAGCATTGGGAGGCAAGAATGAACAAGTCAGGCATACTGACGGCTTTGGCGATGGTGGTCACGATGTGCCTGTCACCAGTCATGGCAGGTGCACCAGATCCGAATGTTGCCGTTATTGAACGTTTTCACGCAGCGCTGCTGGATACCCTCAAGCATGGCAAGGCGCTTGGGGTTGCGGGGCGCTACAGCAAACTAGAACCGGAGATTGATGTCGACTTCGACCTGGCATTGATGGTCCAGTTCACGGTTGGGCCCAAGTGGTCCGGAATGTCCGAGAGTGATCACGCGGCACTGGTCGCAGCATTCAGGCGGATGACCATCGCGAGCTACGCGCATAATTTCAGGGAGTTCAAGGATCAGGTTTTTACGCTTCAGCCGAATGCGGATGTGCGTGGTCCGGATCGCCTTGTGACGTCGCAGATCATTCCCAAGGGTGAAAAACCAGTACACCTCGTTTATCGCATGCGTGAAAAAGCCGGCGCGGCGAGAATAATCGATGTGATCTATGAATCTGTCAGCCAGATCGCAACACGCCGCGCCGATTTCGCCTCTACGGTCAATGCAGGCGGTGCACAGGCGCTTGTGCAGAAGCTGGACGTGATATCCGACAAGCTGATGGTCGAGGACTAGCGAGCGTCGTTGTCCGAACACTCCGGCTTTTTACTTCTTGTCGGTGAGGGTCAACAGAGGTGGCAGCGCAAACAGCACGACGAGCAAGATCCACATCAGCGAGATGATAAGAAGTGCGCCCATGCTGGACGTGCCGGGATGACTGGAAAACCACAATGCTCCGAACCCGGACGAAGTTGCAAGCGCACTGAACATGACGGCGCGTGTGAGCGGTGACCTGAGCAAGTTGCGTTTGCCCTGTCGCCAGGCCATCACAAAGTAAATATCGAAGGCCACGCCTATGCCAAACAGCAGAGGAAGGGCTATGATGTTTGCATAGTTCAATTTCAGGCCGATCAGCACGCATGTGGCAAGGGTCAGGGCTCCCGCCAGAACCAGCGGCAAGAGGCACACGAGGATGTCTCTCAGGCTTCGCAAAGCTGCAGCGAGAAGCAGCGTGATGACGAGCAGCGACAGGAACCCCGCCTGGACGAATGCGCCGACAATGGTGTTGCCTGACTCTTCGAGAAAGACCGGCACGCCTGTCGCATCCGGGACGACCGCGGACACAGCCTGACGAAACTTGTGAATGAGTTCGTTGTTGGTCGGATCGCCTTTCGGATAGATACGAAGCCTGAATTCACCGGTAGGAGCGACGAAGTCGCGAGCAATCTCGGGAGGAATTGCTTCAAGCGTCACAGGCTGCGCCTGCAAAAGGTTTCGTACGTTGGTAAGCATGGTGTGCAGTCCCGACATCAATATCTCCGCGGCCCGGTTGCGGTCGGCGGTCGGCGCACTGGCGATCCGGTCAAGGTGAGTGGCCAGCGACAGCGCTACATGGCGGCTTGCGGTTGCGGCACTTGATGAGGCCGTCGTGCGAAGGACGGCGGCCGTTTCCCTGATGCTCGCGACAATTTCGGCGTCGCTGGGTGCAGGTTTTGTCGCAATGGGATTGAGTGAAAGGTCGAGCAACATTGATGCATCGGCGATCAGCGCGAGCTTTTCTTCCTGCTGTGGTGGAATGAAAGTTTCGATTGTCACGACTTTGGCGACATCGGGCAATCTTGAAAGACGTGCGGCCAAAAGCACTGCCTGCCGCCGGGTTTTCGCGATCGTGTCCATTGCGTTTGGCGAGCGATCGGGATCATGAGCGAGGTCAAGCAGGGTCGAAATGGACTCCGATTTTCGCGAACGCAGGTTCAGAAGATTGAAGTCAAACGCAATCGCGGGAAGCAATGCCATTGCGATACCGCCCAGCAGTACAGCGCCGGCCGTGAATTCCAAGGCGCGCGCTCTGAGCAGGTCATCCAGCGGCGCCAGGGATGCGTATCCGGTCTCGGCACTTTCGGATCCGGGCTTCAGTAGACTAACAAATGCCGGCAGCAGCGTGAGGCTAAGCAGGTAAGTCACAAGCATTCCGGTACCAGCGACAAGTCCAAGCTCTGCAACACCACGGTAGTCAGTGGGGATGAACCCGAAAAAGCCTGCGCTGATTGCAAGGGCTGCGAGTGTCAAAGACGGGCCAATGTCACGTGCCGCCTGCGCGATCGCAGTGTCGAGGTTGGGTGTCTCGTGCCGCTGGGCACGGTATCGAACGCATAACTGAATTCCGAAATCAACACCAAGACCAACAAACAGGGCAATGAATGCAACGGAAATGATGTTGAACGCGCCGAGCATTGCAAGGCCGAGCGCCGTTGTGATGATGAGGCCCGCCAGAATGGTGGCGATGACAGCGATGATCAGTTTGGCCGACCGAAGCGCGAGCCAAAGCATCAGCAGCATGAAACCTACCGTTGCGGATGCGATCGGCAGGGCATTTTCCGTGAGGCTTCCGAACTCCTCATCAAAAATCGGGACCGGGCCCGTGAGACGGATCGTAACTCCTTTTTGCGGAACCAGGCCCAGCCGGGATGCTGTGGCCCGAATATAGTCGCTTGGCTGACTTCCGGGTTTGAGCGCACCAAAATTCAGTCTGACCAGTACTTCCATGATGCGGCGCGTTTCTCGAAGGTCGGGCTCCCCCTCCATCATCATCCGACGCCAGGAATGTGCGACCGGCTTGCCTGCGTTCAGGGCGGTGAGCGTTGCATCGAGTTCAGACAGTGGTCTGGTCAACCTGTCGAGTGTGATCTGGCCATGCTCGACACCAGCGAGTGCTGTGGTCAGCGATCCCATGATGCCACGCATGGAAGGGTCCGCTGCCAGCGCGCCCAGAAAGGGCTGAGCGGCTATGATCTGGTCGATGGCGGACTGAGTCTGGCCGAGGTCGAGAAACAGCAGGCCGTTTTGTTCAAAAAAAGGACCGCCGCCTGGCGTTCGCAGCGACAGGATCAGATTCGGCTTCTTCAGCAGTTCCGTGCTCAGCGCAGCCGTTGCCTGCTGGGCGAGTTCGGGTGTCGCACCGTCAATGACAATCAGGATCTGGTTCGCGGGCTGGGGGAACAGCTTCTCGAATGCGGCCTGCCGCTTTCGCCAGTCGAGTTCTGGCGACACCATCCGGGTCGTGTCGGTGTTCATTCTGAAGTGCGTGGAAACGAAAGCTGCACCCAGCAGGGTGGCCATCAGGGTCGCGGCAAGCACTGTCGACGCGTTTCGGACGCAGAGGGATGCAATCCGGGCGATCAGCGAAGCCAGCATTTTGGCCTATGTCCCCTTCGCGCGCCTTGCGTTATTCCTGCGATTTGCAATAACGCCTGTGCCGCGGTTCCATGTCAACGTCCCTCGGGGTATAAGACCGCGATTACTCGGAGAACTAGGTTATGTCCGACACACTACCGGATCGTTTGTGCGCCACGCCTGAAAGTCCCTTTTTCGACGAAGCGCTTCTCGCGAAAGGCGTCGGGGTGAAATTCAACGGTGTGGAGAAGACCAATGTCGAGGAATATTGCGTCAGCGAAGGGTGGGTTCGCCTTTCCGTCGGAAACGCGCGAGACCGCAAGGGTCAGCCCATGACGATCAAGCTCAAGGGCACGGTCGTGCCTTTCCTTAAGCCGACCGAGGCCTAGCGCCGTACGTCCAGGATGTCGTTGCCGATCGCGGCTTCGACAGCCTTCACGCCCAGGGTCAGGAAATCCCCCGGTATTGAATGTTTCAGGCAAGCGGCCGCATGCGCGAATGCAAGCATCTGCTGGCTCGGCATCGACGAAAGCATACCGTGGATGATACCGGCCGCGAATGCGTCGCCAGTTCCGATGCGGTCCACGATGCCAGCCAGATCGACGGGCGCAACTTCAGTGTGGCTGTCTCGTGTAAACAGCTCCGCACCGTATGACTGATGGTCGGCGGCTTTGGATGCGCGTGATGTGCACGCAATCGTTTGGAGTTTCGGGAACTTGCTGAACGCCTCGGCAATGGCGAGCCTGCGGCGCTCGCTCGCGCTTTCTGCCGTGAAAGGTGATTTGAGAATAAGCGCCAGGTCACGTTCGTCGCCGAAGAATGTATTGGATTGGCCCAGGATGCTACGCAGGATATCTGGTGCATCGCTATCCCAGCTCTCCCATAGTTTCGAGCGATAGTTACCGTCAAACGAGACGTGAAGGCCCTGTTCCCGTGCATCGGTTACGGCTTTGATGGTCATGTCGGCGCAATTGCGTCCGAGTGCTGGCGTTACGCCTGAGACGTGTAGCCAACACGCGTCGTGAAAATGTGGTGTTGGATCCGCAAGCACCGGGTTGAGTGCGAATGCAGAACCCTTGCGATCATAGTCAAGCTCTGTCGGTCGCCGGACTGCGCCGGGAACCAGGTAGAATAGTCCCATTCGTCCAGGGCCGGTTGCGATTGCCGACACGTCTACACCATGGCGGCGCAGTTCGGACTTTGCGGCGCCTGCTATCATCTGGTCCGGCAGCACGGACAGCATTTTGGTTCGGTGCCCGAACGAGGCCAGAGCCACCGCGACGTTTGCCTCGGCCCCGGCAAATGTCGCGCGCAGTTCGGGGGATTGCAGAAGCAGTTCTTTCCGTGGCGGCGTCAGGCGCAATAGAATCTCGCCGAGACAGAGGACTGTGTGTCTTGATGTCATTCTTCGCTACGCCCGTTTCGGCCCATTCCGACAAATGTCCCGACAAATGGGTGCTGGAAATTAGGATTTGTCAGCGGCTGACGCAAATCGACGGATTTCCTGCAAATGCCGGGTTGTCGCGGTTTGTTGAAACGCTGGAGACATCGCGTGTATAAGGCGGCCAAGGAGAACAAGACATGTCTGCGGAACTCAAAGTCGTGCCGAGTGAAGATCTGTTTTCGGGCATCAAGGCACAGGCGCCGGACGCGCTGCTTGCCGTCATGAATGAATGCCGGGCGGATCCACGAGCGCACAAGGTTGACCTGACAGTTGGCATGTATCGCAATGCGCAGGGCATCACGCCTGTGATGCGCGCGGTGAAGTCTGCGGAACGCTGGCTGCTCGAGCACCAGGACAGCAAGGGCTATCTGGGGCCAGAGGGAGACCTCACCTATGTGGGTTTGCTGAAGCCGTTTTTCCTGCGCGGGGATCTGGGCGCCGACCCGCGGGTTACAGGCATCCAGACGCCCGGGGGAACCGGCGCGATCCGGCTGGCAGGTGATATCATCCAGGCGTCAGGCCGTGAGTGCACGGTCTGGCTTGGTGTGCCGACGTGGGGAAACTACAGGTCCCTTTTTGCGGCGTCGCGCCTGAAGGTTGAAACATATCAGTCGTTTGATGTCGTCAGCCAGCGATCGCAGTTTGAAGAAGTGCAGACGGCACTCGGCAAGGCCAAGCGCGGTGACGTGATTGTATTGCAGGCCAGCTGTACGAATCCAACCGGCGCGACGTTTACAAAAGCCCAGTGGGAGACAATAGCAGGCACCCTGTCGGCGCGCGGACTGATTCCGCTGCTTGATGTCGCGTATCAGGGTCTCGGCGACGGTTTCGAAGCGGATGTCGCCAGTGTTCACATGGTGCTGGCAAAAGTGGATGAAGCGCTGATCGCCTATTCCTGTGACAAGAATTTCGGCGTGTATCGCGAACGGGTCGGCGCGCTCTATGCAATCACAAAGACTTCGGCAGTGGCGCAGTCTGTGTACTCGAACATGGTTTCACTCGCCCGCTCGAACTGGTCCATGCCGTCGGACCATGGCGCGGCGGTTGTGCGCCTGATACTTGAGTCAAAGGAACTCTCGAAGGACTGGATGGCCGAACTGAACGAGATGCGCGAGCGTGTGCAGTCAAACCGCCAGCGCCTTGCAGCTTCCCATTCGCGGTTTGCGGCTGTGGCGGGACAACAGGGCATGTTCAGCATGCTGCATCTTGACCCGGCCGCCATTGCCAAACTGAAAGCCGAGCATGCCGTCTACATGGCGGGCACGGGGCGCATCAACATTGCCGGGTTCCGTGGCGATGATATCGAGCGTTTTGTGGCGGCGGTGAACGCCGTCAGCTAGAGGTCTTCTGTCTTTTCGATCGCCGTTTCACCGAAGACGGATTCAAACGACTGGCGCATGGCCAGGTCGACGTCGTGCATTGTTGCAGTGATGCCGAGATCGGCGAGGCTTGTCACGCCGTGCTGCGAGATTCCGCAAGGCACTATTCCCGAGAAGTGTTCGAGGTCTGGTTCAACATTGAGCGACACGCCGTGGAAGGAGATGCCTTTGCGGACGCGAATGCCGAGAGCTGCGATCTTGTCCTCGCGACCGCCCCTGCGTGCGACCCAGATGCCGACGCGGCCTTCGCGCCTTTCGCCACGTATGTTGAAGTGCTGAATAGAGCGGATGAGCCACTCCTCAAGATCCCGCACGAAGCGCCGGACGTCATTGTTCCGGTTCCTCAGGTCCATCATCACATAGCCAACGCGCTGTCCTGGGCCGTGATAGGTGAACTGTCCGCCCCGTCCGGTCGGATAAACCGGGAAGCGCGATGGCGCCAGCAGATCTTCGGGCTTTGCGCTGGTACCTGCTGTGTAGAGTGGAGGGTGTTCGAGCAACCAGACCAGTTGTGCTTTGCGACCTGAATGAACTTCTTCAGTGCGGCGTTCCATGAACTGGACCGCGCGCGGGTAGGGGACTGGCGCGGCACTGATCCGCCAGGCGATGGTTTTTTGCAAGTTAACGATCACGAAAGGGCTCAGGTTCTAAGGTAGCGAAGTCTAGCTCAGGAAAACTGCTAATGTCCGGGTCTTCAGTTGAAAGCGTAAAAGTAGATATTTCAGTTGTTGTGGGTCGCGCCAAGCTGCCGATGCAACAGCTGCTGCGCATGGGACGCGGTGCCGTCATCGAGCTCGACGCCAAGCAAAGCGACCAGGTCCTTGTGCTGGCCAACAATCGCCCTGTAGCCCGTGGAGAAATTGTGGTTCAGGGCGACCGGATTGGCGTGACAGTTACCGAGATGCTCAAAAGCTGATTTCTGAGGTGAATGTCCCAAACGGGGCATCTGATTCATATATAACAACGACTGTATGTTATATAATTTATTTCACGCGTGTACTTGAATAAATAGCTGCTCACCGATATCTGAGTGTGAAACTCGGGGTGAGCCATGCTGCCGATTGCCGTGAATGTGGCTGAACAGCGGATTGTCGTGGTGGGTCGGGGCCTTGCCGGACTTCAACGATACGAACTTGTCCGCGCTTCCGGTGCCGAGCGGATAGTCCTTTTCGCTATCGACCAGGATGGCTGGGCCTGTCACGCCGAAGCGCTGGTACACGAGCGCCTTCCGGAAGCGGGTGACTTCAGAGGCGCAAGAGTCGTGTTCATTGCGGGGTTGCCGCTGGATGTGTCGACCGAACTCGCAGCCCTTGCGCGCCATTCAGGCGCCCTCGTGAACGTCGAGGACATGTCGCACCTCTGTGATTTCCATGTCCCCGCGATTGTTCGCCGGGGAGACCTGCTTGTGGCCGTTTCGACTGGCGGGCGCGTGCCGGGACTCGCACAGACACTCAAACGTCACCTGGAATCAATTATCGGGCCGGAATGGGAAGTGCGTTTGCGCAATCTTGCGGACCAGCGCGCCACGTGGCGTCGGCAAGGTATTCCCAAGGATCAGGTCATCCGGCAAACGGCAGAAATAATCGAGCGGGAGCAGTGGCTCCCCGGGCGATCATCATGATCATCGACAGTGCCGCCAAATCGCCTGTGAAGCGGGCGCCGCTGCCGGTGGCACCGCGGCTGTTCGACCAGTCAGCACCGTCTGAGAGTCTGCCGGGGCAGCGCGAGCGGCTTGCCTTGCTGCAGGCGAAGTACAAGGACGCTGATGCACGCCATCTGTTGCAAGCGATTGTGTTTGATGAGTTCAAGGGTCGTGTTGCGATTGTGTCTTCATTCGGCTCGGAATCCGTGGTCCTGCTACATTTGCTGTCGCAGATAGATCCATCTGTTCCTGTCATTTTTCTGAACACCGGCAAGCTGTTCGGCGAGACTCTCAGATACCGGGACAGGCTGCAGGATGTTCTGGGACTGCTTGATGTTCGAGCAATCGGTCCAAAGTCTGCAGACCTGCAGGCGAAGGATCCGCAGGGGATCCTGTGGTCCCGGGATCCGGATGCCTGCTGCAATATCCGCAAGGTCTTGCCGCTTCAGCGAGCGCTGCTGGCGTTTGATGCCGAGATCACCGGGCGCAAGCGCTTTCAGACGCTGTCCAGGGGTGCAATCTCTCCCGTTGAACTCAACGGGGCGCGTTTCGTCGTGAACCCGCTGTGGAACTGGTCACTGAACGACCTGAAGCAGCACATCCTTGACAACAACCTGCCGCGCCATCCCCTGGTGGAGGACGGGTTCCTTTCGATCGGATGCATGCCCTGCACGCAACGTGTCAAAGATGAGGCAGACTACCGTTCCGGAAGGTGGGCAGGCACTGAAAAGGACGAGTGTGGAATCCACGCAAATCTTGATGGCGACGGCATCTAGTGTTGTCGAAGATTTGATCGAAGGCCAATGGCGAAATTATTGGCTGTGACGGTGATCCCGTCCTAGCTTCTGTCCCGGCGGGGACACTCTGGCATGCCCCGGATAAAAGAGAACGGGTGCGTCATGAGTGAAGAACAAGTCAGACCAGACTTCGACCGTCGCGTTGCAACCGCGTTGCGCGGTGCCGGGGCATCCGGGACGGGTGTGTCACTCTTCATTGTGGCTCTGGTACTCCTTGCGCCGCCCATTGCTGCCGTGGCTGTTTTTGTCTGGCTGTGGTTGAGCCGAACAGAATTGAAGCTGGTGGGGCTGGTCCGGCCCGACAACTGGGCTTGGGTTCTCGTGCTGGGTGTCGCGGCCGGTGTTGTGTCCAAGCTCCTGCTCAAGGCTGTGGTCATGCCATATCTCGGGGCGCCACCCACCAATGCGATGCTGGCACCACTCGCGGGGAACCTGCAGGCAACGCTGGTTGAGATCGCCGAGGTCATCGTGCTTGCCGGGTTTGCCGAGGAAATTGTCTTCAGAGGGTTCCTGTTTCATCGTTTGCAGGTGCTCTATGGCAGTTCGGTTGGCGCGCGAATTTTCATGGTGCTTGGTGGCGGGCTCTTTTTTGGCAGCCTGCACTGGTTCGGTCAGGGTTATTTTGGGGCCGTCAATGCCACGATCATGGGTGTGATATTCGGGACTTTGTATTTCCTGAACGGGCAAAGGCTCTGGTTTTTGATCATCATGCATGCGGGGTTTGACGCGTTCGCCGTGTGGCTGACATACGCAGGACTTGAAGAGCAAGTTGCGCGTAGCGTATTTGGATAGTGTCGAACTCAAGAGGTGGACGAACATGACCGCAAATGATGTTTACGTGACGGGGATGGCGCGCACTCCCATGGGCGGTATCCAGGGCGAACTCTCGGGTCTGACGGCGCCGCATCTTGGCGCCCAGGCCATCCGGGCCGCACTGTCACGTGCGTCACTGGCGTCTGACAGGGTTGGTGAGGTCTATATGGGCTGCGTATTGTCGGCTGCAGTCGGGCAGGCTCCCGCACGGCAGGCCTCGATCCACGGTGGTGTACCAAATTCAGTGCCGTGCACGACCGTCAGCAAGGTGTGCGGTTCGGGCATGAAGGCGGTCATGCTGGCTGCAGACCAACTGCGGCAGGGCGGGACGGATGTTGCCCTTGCAGGCGGCATGGAGTCGATGACCAATGCGCCTTACCTGTTGCCCAAGGCGCGAGGCGGTTTTCGCCTTGGCCATGCCGAGGTGAAGGACCACATGTTTCTCGATGGCCTCGAAGATGCCTTTGAAGGGCGGCTAATGGGCACATATGCTGAAGAATCCGCCAAGCACTATCAGTTCACGCGCGCTGAGCAGGATGCGTACGCAATTGAGTCCCTCAAGCGAGCGCAGCGTGCGCAGTCAGACGGAAGCTTTGAGACCGAGATCGTTGCAGTCAAAGTGCCGGGGCGGGGCGGCGAGGTGCTGGTTTCGACCGATGAGCAGCCACGCAAGGCTGACGCGTCGAAAATTCCAGGTCTGAAACCAGCCTTTGCGAAGGACGGCACGGTGACTGCTGCGAACTCGTCGTCGATTTCGGACGGTGCGGCGGCGCTTGTGCTGGTCCGCGGTGACAAGTTGTCTTTGCTTGGGCAAAAACCCATTGCGCGCATTGTGGCACAATCGAGTCATGCTGGAGAGCCTCGCTGGTTCACCACCGCGCCGGTTGGTGCCATCGAGAAGGTCCTGGCTCGTGCGGGCTGGAAGAAAAGCGAAGTGGATCTCTTCGAGATCAACGAGGCTTTTGCCGCGGTTGCGATGATCGCCCTGCGGGATTTGGGATTGCCGCACGACGCGGTCAACGTGAATGGCGGTGCGTGTGCGCTGGGGCACCCGATCGGTGCATCGGGCGCCAGAATTCTGGTCACACTGATATCCGCGCTGCAGCGGCGCGGCCTCAAGCGAGGTGTAGGTTCGCTGTGCATCGGTGGTGGGGAGGCGACTGCTGTGGCTGTTGAGTTGGCCTAGGCTTCATTTTCCATCGCCGGTTTGACGGCGTACATTCGTTTGAATTCTCGCGATTGTGGCGTTTTGCGTGCCAAAGATTTTCCTTGCTTGTGAGTTTTTGCCTCACGAATCACTGATTCGGATTAAGCAAGTTGAGATACCCACTGAAGTTCGCGCTCTCCTTGGTGTTGACGGATCCACGCGCTGGCTAGCCTAGGTCAATAACGATTCGACGTTTGAAGCCGACTGGCAGCGTCGTCCAACAAACAAAAAGCACCTAACAGTGGGGTTGTCATGACTAAGAACGTTTTATTGGCTTCAACTACGCTTGCCATTGCACTGGCAGCTTCGCTGCCCGCGCAGGCTGGCGGGACATGGTCGGGAATATACATCGGCGGGCACGTCGGTGGCATTTGGGGCGACGTCAACACGACGAAAATCGGTGAAGGCGGGACGGGCGTTCCTTTCGATGACCGTTCCAATGGCACCGAGTTCGATTTTGCTCCCAATGGTGTGCTCGGTGGCGGCCAGCTCGGGTTCAACTATCAAATGATGAACTGGGTGTTTGGCATCGAAGTCGCCGGTTCGGTTTCAGATTTCGATCAAACCCAGCTCGAAGCGTGGGATGATGTAAAGACAGTGAACTCTGACTGGAATGCCGCGGCGACGCTGCGTGCCGGGTACGCCTTCAACCAGAATTCGCTGGTCTACCTCAAGGGTGGTTATGCGATGGCGAAGCTCGAGCATGGCGACTTCGACGACAGCGGCGGAGACCAGGGTGCCTACTCCGAAAGCGAAAACCACACGGGCTGGACAGCCGGTGGCGGCTTCGAGCAGATGATTTCGTCAGATGTGTCGGTTGGCATCGAATACAATTACTACGACTTTGGCGGCGAGGATCATGTTTCCAGCTTCGGCACGGGCACCATCACCCATGACATTGACATGACGCTGCAGACTGTGACTGCAAGAGTGAACTGGCACTGGAATCCATAGGCCCAGCTGGCAAGACACGCTTTACAACCCCGCGACGAAAGCCGCGGGGTTTTTTGCTTGAAATAACTGGTCGTAGATTTCAGCTGGCAGCGCGTCTGGAAAACAGGCGAATACCGCTCATGAACGTCATGGCCAAGAGACCACCAATCCACATCAGGACACCGATCAGCGATTTCGCCAACCACTCGACGATGCGGAATGACGTCTTGAAGGATCTCAAGGCGATCTTGCCGGTGAGTTCCATGATGCCACGGGACTTGACGCCAAAGCGCTTGGTCATCGCGGCGACATCGTCCAGATTTTCGCCTGTCTTCATGAATTTCATCAGTCGGATCGTTTCCGCAGGGCCGACAGCGTTGTTGACTTCCCCCATCCGGCTGAGCAGGGGCAAAAGCTTCGCCGCGCGCACGTTTTTTCCGTAGTCGGTGAAGATGCGTTGCGTCTTGGTCAGGTCGGTCAGGTCGACACCCCGCATCGTCTGGCGCAGCAGGGGCATGTTGACTGCGTCAGTCGTGAGGCGCGTGAGCACGGTCGCAAACTCGTTCGTCAGGCGGCCTGCGCGTTTGGCGGCCTTCACCAGAGAGATGCCAGCCTTGGCGATGATGCCACCGCCTCCTGTTGCGATTGTTGCTGCGGTTACGCCAACACCAACGACGGAGAGACCCAGGATCAGATCGCTGTATTCCTGGCCGGCCAGCATCTTCGCGCCTTCGGTGGCGATGTCGCGCAAGTCTCCGATAACCGTGAGATCGGATGTGACTGCGCCTGCGAGGCCCGCATTTGAATCGCCCTTGCCGGTCACAAAGCCTTCACCGAACTGGTAGGTGTTTCGAACGACGGTCGCGGACAGCTCGTGTGCGTCGTTCAGTTTTGTGAGTGTCGGCGGCGGGACATCGTAGTCCAGAAACCTGGCGACCTCGACATACATGTCCGCGTCCTCGACATCGTCTCGTTCCAGCGCGTCGAGAATGAACCTGTTGATCTGTCCCGGGGAGGTGTGCGCCATGGTTTCAGCCCTGACAGCGGCCTCGATGGGAATGGTGTAACCGTAACCTGACAGATAGGCGAAGCCGATGGCCACGCCTGTAAGGGCGAGCAGAACCAGACCTAGGCGGGCAATCATGGGGAACCTTGCGGCGGCAAAATGTTTGGAAAGTTCATCATCGCATGCGTTGACCCGGGAAGGAACGCTTCGGGGCGCCGAATGGGTGCATTCCTGTGCCGGACGCGCAATATTCAACCGGCAGACGAAAAAAAGGCGGAGCTTTCGCCCCGCCCGCGAGATCTATGGGGGTATTGTTCTTCTAGTTCAGGTCGACATTGGCACGCCGGTTTTGGGGCTCCTTCATGCCGTCGCCTGTTTGAACCAGCAGGCGGCTTTCGCCAAACCCGATGGCAGAGATTGAACTGGCCGAGATGCCCTTGCTCACCAGATTCGACTTGGCCGCCTTTGCGCGACATTCCGAAAGCTTCTGGTTTGCGGCCGTGGACCCGACAGTGTCGGTGTGACCCGAGATCTGGACTGTTGCAGATCCGAGTTCTCGGGCTGCGCTTGCCGCTTCGCTGAGCACTTCGTCAGCATTTGCCGTGATGTTGCATTTGTTGAAACCGAAGAAGACGATGTACTGACGCGCGACTGAAGGAGCGGGCAGTGATGGGGCGGGCGGAGCGACCCGCACTTCCTGCACGGGCTCAGCGTGACTGCCGAACCGGAAGCCGAGTGTGACTGTGTGCTGCTTGAGATCCTTGACGTCGACGTGTGCGACAGAAGGGGCAACTGTATCCTGGTCTTCCAGTTTCAGGTCAGGAACATAGAGGAAGCGATAGTTCATGGTCATATCGAGCCAGCTTGCGACTGGAACGCTCAGGCCTGCATAAGCCTGGAATGCGAGCGCGACATCGTCTCCATTGAAGGCTGGCGCAAGAGTTGCAGATTTCAGTCTGGCGTAGTCTGCGCCGACGCCGCCACCGATCGTCAGGGTCACGCCACTGCCTGCGTTGAAGTCGTACAGTCCATTTGCCATCAGTGTATAAGCGTCCAGGTTTCCGAGCGCTGCACCGGGAATGCCTCCTGTGGGTGTCAGATCGCTGAACTGGTTGTGGCGGTAGCCGCCTTCGATCTCAAAACGCCAGTTGTTAGAATACGCATATCCCAGCGCTGCGATAGCAGCCCAACCCGTGTCCTGACCCATGGTGGCCCCGGATGTGAGGCCCACTGGCGTAACGTATTGCTGAAGTTCAAAATCTTCGACCCAGTTGGCGCCGCCTTCAACGGCTCCGTACCAGCTCGTCAGACGGGCGGCGCTGGCGGGGACTGTCAGCGCCAGCATCGCTACAGCTCCGAGGACTACTTTTTTGCTCATCATCATGACACCCCCATGCTGGTCGGCCTCTCGTGCCCGCAAGCATGTCTTGAAGAAATGTGTTCGCTTTGTGCGTTCCGGCGGTAGAGGGGATGCCGGATTGCCCAATTGAACTTTCGCACAGGGTTGCAATTTCGGAACTACGCGAGTTGATATTAGGGTAAGCGAGGAGACAACTCAGGCGCGCGCAACTCACGGTTCGCACTCGGTTGCTTACGTCTGGTTCCTGGGAGTTGCAGGTTTTTGAACATCTACCGTTCGTTGGTGTTGGCGGCGCAGTTAGTGTTGAGGCTTGTTTCGGACGCTCGATCCTGTAGGTGTTTATGGAGCGGTTTGGAGCGTTAATTCGTTAAGGCAATACACGTGCACGTCAAATCGGCTCGGTGGCTCGCTGGAGCGAGGCGTCGCCTATTGGCAACACGGGCCGATGATTGTGAGCGCACCGAGCCGATGAATTGGTGAATCCCCATGGACGTGTTGCAACGGGCGGAACTTGAACAATGTGCCTTCGTACCGCAGTTTGAGCCTCAAGCAATCGAATTGGAGTGCCCAGGGGACCGCCATGAGCATCTACAGAATGGGGAAAGTAACGCCGCAGCTGCCGTCAGGGGCTGAGTACTGGATTGCGCCAAGTGCAAGTGTCATTGGCAATGTCCGGTTGCTCCGGGGAGCGAGCGTCTGGTTCGGGGCTGTCGTGCGCGGTGACAACGAGTTGATCACCATCGGCGAGAACTCCAACATTCAGGATGGCTCAGTGCTGCATACGGATCCCGGCGCTCCCATCACAATCGGCAGCGGCGTCACGGTTGGCCACATGGTCATGCTTCACGGATGTACGGTCGGCGACAACACGTTGATCGGCATCGGATCGGTTATCCTGAATCGTACCAGGATCGGGAAGAATTGCCTGATCGGTGCCAACAGCCTGATCACAGAGGGGAAAGAGATCCCCGACAACTCGGTTGTCATGGGTGCGCCTGGCCGGGTTGTACGTCAGGCGGGCGATCAGGAAGAAGCAATGAACCGGATGTCGGCCATTCACTATGTCGAGAACTGGAAGCGCTTTTCGGCTGAACTGGTCCAGCTTTAGAACTCCTGCGCATTTGTCATGATTGCGTTTACCCGCTGTTGACCTCAATGGCGGCAGAGAACCTGTTGGATCTCAAGGGGATTAGGGATTTGGCGTGTGGCACGCCATTCGCTGCACTGACACCGAAGCCGCGTTCGGGTGTTTCACTCTGGGCCATCCCGGTCCAGGCGTCACCGAAATCGACTGAGTTGAAGAGGTGTCAGCATCATGCGCCACATGCAAACGCAGGTTCTCTTGAACTACTGGCGTCGAACGCGTGGCGAACAGAGCGCTCCGCAGAAGTCCGAGATCGAGCCGCGGGATATCAAGACCCATCTGGCGTTTTCGTTTCTCCTGAAACGGGAAGCTTCAGACCGGTTTACCTTTGCTCTCGCAGGAACCGGACTTTGCGATCTCTTCGGTCGCGAACTGCGCGGCCAGAGCTTCGTGCACCTCTGGGCCGAGCAATCACGTGACGCCGCAACGATTTCGGTCGTGCGGGTTACCAATTTGAGCGTTCCGACGGTGGCGCTTTGCGTTGCCGAAACTGCGGATCAGCGCCCACTGTCAGGAGAATTGCTATTATTGCCCTATGCCAGCGAGCGCGGCGAAACCAACTGGGTATTCGGTCACTTCCAGTCGCTTGAGCCGCTGAGTCGCCTGCATGGGCGCAAGCTCGTACGAATGCGGATGGGCGCAAGTGCGATCCTTACGGGAGATGCACACGGGCCAAACGATGTCGATTTTGTAAACGTCAAGAAGAGTACAAGCCATTTGCGCGTTGTGTCCGCACGGACTTGAGATGCATTCCAGTTTTCTGAAGGCCTGCCTATGACTTCACTGCACCAGACAAACTCAAAGGGCGCCTTGTGGCGCCCCTTTTTTTGCGAAGGCGGACTCTGTTATTGCGGCCGAGGCGAATTCGTCGGGTCGTAGTCGTGAAAGCCTGCGCCTGAGGTCTGATCCAGTTCGTTCAATTCGTCGCGGAAATTCTTGTAGTCTTCACGTTCGACGATAAATTGTTCTTCGTACTTCTCTACCGCGCGCCAGTATTCTTCAAACTGCGCAACGTCTTCCGAGCGGCGTTCATCGCAACGGCCCTTGTCGAACCCCTGTTCCTGGCACCACATGTCGAAATAGAGATTTCTGGCCTGTGCTGCCGGTGCGGTCGACATCATACAAACGACCACAAGAGCCAAACCGCCCAATACCCCACGCTTTACCATACGAGGTTCCCTCACCCTTCAAGCCGTCACGATAGACGGCATGGACGACTGAGCATAGGCCGAATCTTGCGAAGTTCCCCTTAACGTGCTGCCACAAATCGTTCTGATTCGTCTTCTGCAACACGCCTGTGCTCTGGCGGCAACGGGGATTTTCCCAGAATTAGGTCAGATGCTTTCTCGGCGATCATTATCGTAGGCGCGTTCGTGTTGCCACCAACAAGGGTGGGCATGACGGACGCATCTACAACCCGTAGTCCCTGTATTCCACGGACCCGCAAGGAAGCGTCAACCACAGCCTTGTCGTCATTGCCCATCCTGGCCGTTCCAACGGGGTGATAAATCGTGATTGCCGTTTTCTTGATGAACGCGTCAATCTCGTCGTCGCTCCGAACGCTTTTGCCGGGGTTCAGTTCCTCACCCTTGTAAGGGGCCATGGCGGGCTGCGCCACTACACGGCGGGCAATCTTCACGGCTTCACGCAGTGTACGAAGGTCAGCAGGTGCTGACAGGTAGTTTGGCTGAATGAGTGGCGCATCGTTGGGGTTCATCGACTTGAGCGCGACGAAACCCCTGCTTTCGGGACGCAGGGCGCACATGTGGAGTCCGAAAGCGTGCATCTTCAATTGTTTTCGGCCGTGATCGCTGAAGGGTGCGTTGAAGAGATGCATCTGCAAGTCTGGAACCTCAAGTTCCGGACGACTCTTTACAAAGGCACCTGCTTCCAATCCCTGCGAACGACCAGGACCTGTTCCAAAAAGCAGATACTGCAAGCCAATGCCAATTACGCTAAGCGGACTTGCGACCTGCGCATAGGCTGTAACAGGCTGCGTGCAGGCGTATTGAACGTTTACATCGAGATGATCCTGCAGGTTTTCACCAACACCCGGAAGATGTGCGACCACCGGAATGCCGAAGCGCTGCAAATAGTCGCGATTGCCCAACCCTGAGAGAAGCAGAACCTGCGGAGTTCCGATTGCACCGCAAGCGACGATCACTTCACGACGGGCCTTGACCTGCAAGGTCTGTCCCCCTTGCTGATATTCAACACCGGTCGCCCGCTTTCCATCGAACAAGACGCGCGCAATTACTGCATTTGTCTCGACTTTCAGGTTGGGGCGCTGCAGGGCAGGCGTAAGGTATGCAGCCGACGCCGAGCAACGTTTGCCGTCCTTGATGGTCAACTGGAAGAGTCCAAAACCTTCCTGCTGCTGTCCATTGAAGTCAGGCGTGAACTTGAAACCTGCCTGCTTGCCGGCCTCAATCGTCGCGTCAAACAGGGGTGAGGAATTCATCACGTTGCTGACATGTAGCGGGCCGGCGTTGCCATGAAAGTCGTCGCCACCGGCTTCGTTTGTTTCCGAACGCTTGAAGTAGGGGAGAACATCGGCATAGGACCAGCCTTCAAGTCCCAGTTGGCGCCACTGATCGTAGTCTCGCGCGTGGCCGCGTATGTAGACCATGCCGTTTATTGATGATGAGCCACCCAATCCCTTGCCGCGCGGCCAATAGTCCTTGCGATTGTTGAGACCCGGCGAGCCTTCGGTGTCGAACCCCCAATTGTGCTTGTTGGGCTTGGTGATGAGGGTCGCGACGCCGGCCGGCATCCGGATCATGATGCTGTTGTCTTTCGGCCCTGCTTCCAGCAACAGCACCTTGTTAGCCGGGTTCTCAGACAGGCGGTTTGCAAGCACACAGCCAGCACTGCCTGCGCCCGCGATCACAAAATCAAATTCCGCTAACGACATCTTAATACCCGGGGTTGGATTCGGCTTTTGTCTCACACTCTATCGCCGTATCCAGACTTTGAGCGGCGAAAGACTGCGTTAACCACCGAACAGTAGACTGAGTCAACTTGGAGGCTTCGGGCGAGAACCCGAGCCGAAGACTTGATTTAGGTGGCCTATGGATCAGGATCAGTCAAGCGAGTCGGCGACCGAACGGCGCCGTCAAGCGCGGACAAATCTAAACCTGCATGTTCGTTTCCTGCTGCAAGACGGCACCGAGCACGGTGGCGTCGTGTCTGACGTTTCCGTAGGCGGAATGCACATTGTTTCCGAGGCTCAACCTGCTGAGGGGTCAATTGTGATTGCGTATGTCGAGGATCTGGGGCGACTCGAAGGCATCGTTTCGCGGATCGAAGATGGCGGAATTGCCATCCGGCTGACGCTTTCGGCGCTGCGCCGCGACAAACTTGAAGAGCGGCTGGGAACCGGGCGCAAAACCAATGAAGGCCGTCGGCACCATCGTGAAGCTGCGGACGGAGTCACGCGCATCCTGCGTGCCGATGGTCGTGAATTGACCGGGCGTGTCCTCGATCTTTCGCTGGGTGGCGTTTCAGTTGAAACAGCGGAATGGCCGCCGTTGGGCGAACAGGTCATCGTTGGAAAGATGCGTGGACGTGTTGTTCGTCACCACGAGACTGGCATTGCCGTCGAGTTTACAGAGATACCTCCGTCACGGGGAAGCCTCGCCGAACAACTGACGTCGTCCGAACGCGCAGCGTAGACCGACGATCAATACGGCCAGACAGCCAATCCATGAGCTGCGTTGCGAACATCCATCGTGATGTTCAGCGCGTGAGTGACTTTCGAGGAAGTCAGGTCATAGATCGCGACTGTGGTCGGCGAGGACCCGCCTGCGATCAGCGTGTCCGAGATTGGGCAAAGGCCACGTCCGAAAGCCTGACGTGCCAGATTGGATTCGTCCAGATTGGCGTTTTTCAGTTCGCCTTCAGGATATCGCGGCACAGGAATTGATACCCGCGCTGCAGGCGAGATGAACGTCACGCTGTCGGATTCGGTGTTGTTGAACAGAACGCCGTCGCGGAACGGTCTGGCATTGTGAGTTCCCAGTGGAAGTTGCGCGACAGGTGCGATCCCGGTTGCATTCAGGCGCACGAGCGCCGTGAGTTTTCGACCGGAAATGAAAATCCCGCGTTGATCGACGTGTACATTGTTGAAATGAAAACCAATGCCCGCAGTGGGACCACCGGGCTGGTCCGGGTCAAATACCCTGGCGCCCAGCGCTGAGCCTTGCGGAAATACAAATATGCCGCTGTCAAATCGCCGTGCGTTCAAATCAAACCTGAGGACGCTGTCGAAGCCGGTCGATGTCACGTACAGGTGATGGCCGAATTTCCAGATTTCATGGCAATGCTTGAGATAGGAGTTCCGAAAGGACGCAGTGATCCTGAATTGGCGGTTCAATACAAATAGCTCGTCGCTGGCTGCGACGTAGATGCTGTCGTCATGAAATGCGATGCCGCGAAGTCCGCGGTCTGCGCCACGGCCTTCCCAGTTGATGTCACCCGAGTTCCAGTCGAGTACCTGCTCAGAATGCGCGTGTTCCAAGTCAACGAGGTACAATCCGCCGTGGCTGTCTCCCTGACGGGAACCTCTGACGACCGAGCTTACGATCAGGCGGGGAAGGGGACTCACCTCTCGACGTAGTCGAATATCAGGTGGAGGCGGTCCTGATTGCTGCGATTGTGAACCGCGTGCATTTCAAGGTTGTTGATTTCGTAAGCCAGGCCTTCCTTGAGGTGAAAGAGTTCGCCGCCTATCCGGAAGTCGACGTCGCCGTTGGTTACCAAGGGCACGTGGATCCTGTGACCAATTGCGAATGAAGGATCGGTGTCGATATGTGGTGAGATTCTCTCGCCTGCGAGCAAGTTTGCAATCATCGCCCGGATTACCACGCCGCCAGGCTTGTAATGTTTCAGCACAATGTCTTCGATAATCGGCTGTGCCTGCTTTGCAAAAAGGTCCCAACCGCTACGTTTGTTCACCCGGATGCTTGGCCAAACTGCAAGGTCGATAAACACCATGATAATGGAGCGGGTCGACTGGTGAACATCGGCAAACATCTCCTGACGGATCTTGTCCTCGAACCAGGTTTCCGGCGGGACAGAAAGAACTGCCGTCTTGAGCTCCGTGAATTCTACAGGTCCCAGGTGCTTCAGCTTTTGGTCAATTTTCATTGCGTCACCATTGTGGCGTACCTGCCAACTGAATTTCGGGAGCAATTCTAGTAGAGGGGGCTCGCGTTTATCAAGCTTGGAGGGGTGGCTTGGTTATTTGCCTTTCCATTGCGGTGCCCGCTTTTGCGCGAAAGCCATGGGCCCTTCGATCAAATCCTCGCTGGTGAACATTGCGCGGATTCCGTCATATTTGCGCTGGCCGTCAATGGCGGCCTGCAGTGATGCTTCACCGAGGCCACGGTAAACGGCTTCCTTGGAGGCGCGAACTGACATCGGCGAGCATTCAAGGATCTGAGTGGCGATCTTTTTCGCGGCGGTGACGGCTTCGCCCGGCTTGCAGATTTCGTTCACAAACCCCAGCGCCTGGCCTTCTGCCGCGCTGACGCGTTTGCCAGTTAAAATCATTCCAAGGGCGCGCTTTGTGCCAATCTCGCGCGGCAGGCGGTGGAGCCCGCCTGCCAGTGCAGCCAAACCAACCCGCGGTTCGGGAAGGGCGAACAACGCTGTTTCCGCAGCAACGATGATGTCAGCGGCAAGCGCGATTTCAAAACCACCGCCCATGGCCAGTCCGTTGACGGCTGCGATGACGGGCTTGTGCATGTCGAAACGCGCGGTCAGTCCGGCGAAACCTGATGGTGGTACCGTGATCGGGTTTCCCGCGGCCTGATACTTGAGGTCGTTTCCCGCGCTGAATGCCTTTTCACCTGCGCCGGTAATGATCGCCACCCACTGGTCGGGGTCCTTTGCAAATTCGTCAAAAACCTTTGCGAGTTCAAAATTGGCGGGCGGGTGAAGTGAGTTCATCACTTCAGGGCGGTTCATGGTGACAACCGTCAACTTGCCTTCGCGTTCAACTTTGCAAAACTCATAGACCGACATGGTTTCTTCCTGTTCCAAAATGGGCTGGCACATATTCTGCTTTATCGGATGTTAACTTGCCTGGCACGCGATTTATCTGAAGCCAGGCATGCTTGATGGTGAAAAGCTCATGCCGCTCTCAATTCGATACAATGCCGAAGCGCTTAACAGCACCTGGAAGATCAATGTCGGTGGCCGCCTTTATGGCCCTTATACCGGGCACCAAATCAAGTCGTTCGCCCGTGAGGGCAGAGTAGCGCCACACTCAATCGTGCAGGCGGGGGAAGCAGGGCCGTGGATCACGGCAATCGATGATCCAATTCTGGGGCAGTTGTTCGTTGTGGAGGGGCAACGAAAAACGTCCACTCACGTGGCAGCTGCAGGGGTGGGGGCCCCGGCAGTTGCTCCGGAGCGCACGCAGGCCACCAGTTCCGCACCGGAATCCAACTTCGTGATCATCGCGGACTTGCGCGGTACAGGAACGGGCCAAGTTCAGTCTGCCATTACGAAAATGGGTGAGAATTACCGGCTGACGCCAGCGTCGTGGGTGCTTCGCAGTTCGAAACCTGTTGGCACAATCCGCAATGAACTTACAGTGGTTCTGGGACGTCAGGACAGCATTTTTGTCGTTGATACGTTGCACAACAAAACAGCGTGGTTCAATCTTGGACCTGATGCTGACGCCCATATTCGCAAGGTCTGGAACCGGGACGGCGAAAGGATCTCATAGATCCAGTACCGGATTGTCCTCTTTCCGGACGTGACAGGCCAAACTCCAAACAGGTAGTTTGCTGCATCGATACTGATGGAGCAAACGAATGGATCTCCGGGAAACAGCTGCCGACCGCAATTTTCGCGATGAAGTGCGGGATTTCATTTCAACTCATCTGCCGCAGGATCTCCGGGACAAGGCCGACGCCGGTCATCGCATGACCGTTGAGGACGGGCGTCGCTGGCACAAGATCCTGGCCAGCCACGGCTGGGGCGCGCCCGGCTGGCCGACCGACATTGGTGGCTGCGCGTGGGATCATTCAAAGCTCTATATCTGGGAAGAGGAAATGGCGCTGGCTGGCTGTCCGCCATTGTCGCCGTTTGCCACGAAGATGGTGGGGCCGGTAATTGCAGCGTTCGGAACGCCTGACCAGAAGGCGCGCTTCCTGCCGCCTGCCGCGAGCGGCGAGCATCTCTGGTGCCAGGGTTATTCAGAACCCAACGCCGGATCCGATCTTGCCACGCTTCGTACCATGGCTGTCCGGCAAGGCGAACACTTTGTCGTCAATGGCATGAAGATCTGGAATTCCTATGGCCACAAGGCTGACTGGATGTTTGCCTTGGTCCGCACCTCGACAATTGGGAAGGCGCAGGAAGGCATCTCGGTTCTGTTGATCAACATGAAGTCAAAGGGCATCAGTCACAGGCCAATCATCACGATCGATGGTGCGCATATACTGAATGAAGTCAGGTTCGAAAATGTCGAAGTGTCGGCAAATAATCTGATTGGTGAGGAAAACAAAGGTTGGACCTATGCGAAATTCCTGCTGGGCAACGAACGGGCGCTGATCGCTCAGATCGCTCAATCGACGAAGCTTGTGCGCCAGATTAAATCTGTCGGACTGAACGAATTGACCAATGGCGGGCCGCTGATTGACGAGCGGGACTTCCGCAACAAGCTTGCCGAGATCGAAATCGAACTGGAAGCGCTTCGCGTGACGAACCAGCGTGTGCTCTATGAAGCGAAGGCAGGAACGGCCGGCAATGGCGGCGCCATCCTGAAGTCCAAGGGTACATTCATCAGCCAGGCCCTGAGCGAGTTGCTGCTGGAAGCGGTCGGCTATCATGGTGTCCCCTGGCAGATGGACGCGCTGGATGCCGGATCAAACCAGCCGCCGGTCGGACCTTCCTATGCCAAGAACGCCATGCCGCTGTATTGCCGTCAGCGTGCCAACACAATCGAAGGCGGCAGTGAAGAGATCCAGAAAAATGTAATCTCGAAGCAGGTGCTGGGGCTTTAGCACCCTTAGATTTCGGTTTTGTGTGCGCATCGCGAAGGTTGCTGGGGGCAGGCTGTTACGCGAAACTGCAACGAGATGGTTGGACGCGATGCGTTCGGCGGGGTGTAAAGTCAAGCGAAACCAAGCCGATCCGGTGTGATGCAGCGCAAAAAAGGGTGTGGGGCTCTATTGCCGTCTGACCGCAAATCAGATTGAAGTGGGCAAGGCGCGGTTTCATCGAAACCGGCCCTGCAAATCTGACGGGCTCACGACTTTAATGGCCAAGCGCCTAGAGTTTTATTTCGACTGTTCTTCGCCGTGGACCTATCTGGCGTTCACGCGCGTGCACGACGTGGTTCAGCGAACAAAGGCTGAAATTGTCTGGAAGCCCATACTGGTCGGTGGCGTTTTCAACGCGGTCAACCAGGAAGTCTATGACAGACGGGCAAACCCCGATCCGCGCAAGGCTGCATACTATTCAAAGGACCTTGAAGACTGGGCGTCATATGTTGGAATTGCGATCGGTCAGCCAAGCGTGTTTCCAGTGAATTCCGTTCGTGCGATGCGTGGGGCACTCGTTGCAATGGATGACGGGAAGCTTGTGCCCTATGCGCGTTCGGTGTTCGAGGCCTATTGGGGGGATCTTGAAGACATCTCGCTGCCTGAAGTGGTGGGGCGCATCGCATCTTCTCTAGGCTACGACTCCGCACAGTTCCTCCAGAAGACAGAGGAGCCGGAGGTCAAAGCGAGGCTGCGTGCCAACACTGATGAACTGATTTCGCGTGGCGGGTTCGGATCGCCAACAATGTTCGTCAACGGCAAGGACATGTATTTTGGCAATGATCGCCTGCCGCTGGTGGAAGCGGCACTGGTGCGCGGACGATAGTGGGCGCTTTCATCGATCAGCGACTACCTGAGGATGAGACGCGAGAACCAATCTTTCGGTCGCCTTTCATTGTCAACATTTTCATGCTCGCTTTCGTCGTTGTGCATGTCGGCGTCGGCTTTCTGGATGATGAAACGTTCAACAACTTTTTTTTGAATTTTGCCATGACGCCCGAGCGCGTGGTGAACCCCACCGCCATGCTTGCACCGCCTGTGTGGATTTGGCCCGGGTTCACGCTGGTCACCTATGCATTTCTGCATGGGGACTACGTGCACCTCACGTTTAACGTGCTCTGGTTCATGATTTTCGGTACTGCTGTTTCGCGCCGGGTCGGCACGTCCAGATTTCTTGCGCTGATGCTGATTACAACCGTTGGCGCAGCGGTTACGCACTTGGCCTTTTATTGGGATTCTCCCCTGCCTGTGGTCGGGGTATCCGGCGCGGTTTCCGGACTGATGGGGGCCGCATTCAGGTTTATCCTGCCCAACCCCAATCCCGGCACCACTTGGCCGCCGCCGGCGTTGCCGTTGTTCAGCCGTCCTGTCCTGCTGATGACGGCGGTATGGAGTGTTCTGAACGTGGTTCTTGGCGTCGTGGGTCTTACACCAGACGGGTTCGGGTATCCGATTGCCTGGGAAGCTCATCTGGGTGGTTACTTCACCGGGTTGCTGCTGTTTCCGATCTTTGACCGCCGACGTGGCTGGCTGCGTTAGTCCTCTCGTTGTGTTTCATAACGGCCACTTATTTGCATTGTCATGCATCCAAACGTCGATCCGGCGGCAACTAAGCTGGGCAAGCTGATCCCTTTGCTTGCCTTTCATGGAGTTGGACAATGGAATTCGAATCCCTGTTTCGGCACTTTTGGTGGTTGATATTCCCGCTTTTTGGAATGTTCATGGGGTTTTGGGGAATGGCGTCGAGCGGGCGGCGCTCACGCGAAGCGATGGGGTTGATCAAGTCTTATGTCGATCAGGGAAAGGATCCTCCGCCGGAACTGATCAAGATTGCGTCGGGGGCGTCAGCGTATGACGGCGACTATCGTGTGTCACGCAAGCAATCCAACGGATGGTCGTTTGTTGTTTTTGCGGCGATCTCGGTCGGATTTGGAACAGCCTATTTCATGGTTCGTCATGAACCGTTTTCATTTGCGTTTCTTCTGGTGGCCGTTGTGATGGGTGTCATGGCGCTTGGTGCACTCATGATGGCCCTGTTTCCGCAACGAAACGGGGAGTGAGCGTTTCGGGCGACAGCGAACTTGTCAGACGGGCGCTTGGAGGCGACATGCGCGCGTGCTCGGCGCTTGTCGACCTGCACCATGGTGCGGTGCGCGGATTCCTTCGAAGGCTTACCGGAAATTCCAGCACGGCCGATGATGTCGCCCAGGACGCATTCGTGATTGCCTTTGAACGGCTGCCTGATTTTGCGGGACGTTCCACATTTCGAAGCTTTGTTTGTGGCATTGCGTATCGTGTCTGGCGGGGGCAATATCGAACCCAGCGCCGCCGTGAAAGTCGGGAGGGTGCGTATGCCGAGCACGCAATGATCGAGAAGCCGCCCGCGCTGGATGTTGATCTGTACCTGTCGCTTCGGCAGGCGATGGATACGCTTGAACCCGAGCAGCGTGCGGCTCTAGCTCTTTGTCTGGGCGCCGAGTTCTCACATGCTGAAGCGGCTTCAGTTCTTGGCTTGCCGCTTGGAACGGTCAAGTCGCACGTATCTCGTGGGCGGTTGAAGTTAAAGCAGATCCTGGGTGAGGGTGACGTCGGGGAAGTGTCTGATGAGGTCGAGAGCGATGACGACTGACAAGGACATCGCTGCAATGCTCAGCCGGGAAACATCCCGGCCCGATGCCGCCTTCAGGATGCGCGTGATCTCACAACTCTGCATTCGTTCCGAACGGACGATTGCTTTTCGAAGGGCACTCGTTGTCACCGGCGTGTTCGCGCTGATTGGTCTTGCCTTTGCGACCATGATCCTGGTTGGTGTCATGCCGGACGGGATTGAAGCGCTGGCAATTGCTGCCTGTCTTACCGTTGCGGCATACGAGTTGGCGATGTGGTTGACTGAAGGCCACTCGTTGCTGGCCGGGCAACTGCGATGGTTCCGCTGGTAGATTGAAACGGCTGCGGCGGAATCCGGCCGAAATCAGTAAAATTGAAGCGCTGCGTTCATAAAGTTTGAAGGCTGCCGAAGGGGAATCCTTGATATTCTGCGGTTTGCTCCCCATCTTTGCAGGGTTCGTCGCTCTGACGAGTCGCGAGGAGTTGTCATGCCCCAACCAGATGCAGCAGTTGAGCCGCCGGCTCCCACACAAGATGTTCAGGTTCGCACGTTCCCTTGGGATCGTCTGTTCCTTTCGATTTTCTACGGTGCGATCGCATGGTTCGCGTTCTGGGGGCTGTTGTTCCTTGCCGTGATCATGTGGATCCTGATCGCAGTCAGTCGTGAGCCCCACGTCGAGTTCAAGCGCTTCCTGTCTGTCGGTGCGAAGTATGTAGGCCAATGCCTGGCTTATGTACTGACGATCAGCAGCGAAAAACCGTTCCCGCTCGGGCCGTTGCCGACCGCTGACAGCTGACAAGCCGCCAAGCTAGATGGTTGTGGTCTGATGCCACAACCATTTGCATTCTCGGGTAATTACATTCTCGGGCGCGCGGCAACTAGAAAACGCCTTCCACATAAAATGCCTGACCGTTGCGTCGCACGGCCCTGATGGCCGAGCGGCCCTGCGGATTGACGGCGACATCGACGGTCAGGCTGCCCTTGCGGGCTTCTTCCTCGATCGCGTGTCCCGTCCCTTGGGGCACAAAGTAGCTCTCGACGCCATATGTCAGGCTGACATTCGCGGATGCATTGGCAGCCGGGTCATCCGCGTATTGAACGGTTGCCAGCAGGGCGACGTCTCCCGGGGACTGGGAAACCGGCTTGTGCGCAATTGCTACAGCATTCCAGATTCCATCGGACTGCTTCTGCACGGTGACGTAGGCTGTTTCTCCACTTGAGAACTTGTCGTCGCCTGCCAGCGTTGCCACATCGACGCGAGAGATGTCGTAGTTCAGCACAACGTAGTCGCCGCGAAACATGTCGCGCGGGTCTACCGGCACGACTTTGAGGGTCACCACGCGGGCTGAATCCAGCATCTGCTGACGTTCAAAAATCATGTAGGCAAGCGCCAGCGTCTGCAGGGCGACGACGATGAGAACGCGGAATGAAATCATAGTGTGTCCTCCTCTAGCCCTGCACGGCAGTGTTAGTGCTGTTGACGAGACTTCGTCGCAGCGGTTCCAGCGCGAGCGCGAGCACAATCAGCAACACGCCGCCAACGGTGAAAAACACGGCCTGGTCCATGAGCCCACTGAAGAGTTCGAAATAGGTGTAGAGGACCCAAACGCCAAATGCAGCAACAGACCAGTTGACCACGAAGCGGTCGTCCATCCGCGCACCCCGGAACACGCTCCACAGAATGACAACAAGCGTGCAGATCAGGTATGGGATGTCGAACCTGTCGGAATGCTCCGTGATGTTCATGACGTAGGAAATCGTCACGATTGCCGCGAATGCCGTTCCCGCCAGATCGATAGCAGTAGCACCCTTGCGCTGCATGGACAGCACAACCGCTCCAAGTGAAAGCAGTGACAGGATGATGGCACACAAGAGCCATGAGGACGAAGAACCCCCTGGCTTGCCGTCAAAGAGATGCACGATCGAGAAAGCGACGAGAAACATGAAGAAAGCATAGTGGCCGACCATCAGCGCAACACCGTTCGGACCCGGTTCACGGATCTGGGTGACTGACCAGATCAGCAGCGGAAGGAAGACATAAAGCGACACTACCTCTGCATCGCTCCAGCCCAGCAAGGACTGAATGCTGTCGTGCGAGATCACCAGCCACATGATCAGGCTGAGAGCGGACAGGTGAATCCCGGGACGCCATCCCAGGTATGTGGCTTGTGCTGCACACACCGCCCAAAACGGCAGGAACGGGAGATGAATGAACTGGTTGAAGTCAATTGTTTCCTGCCAGGTCCAGTAACTGCCGATCGCAAGGGCTGCAGCCAGCGCCGCGCGTGAGGGAACGAGGACTGCCGCTGCCAGAGCGCCGACGCCCCACAGCAGTGTACCGTCCGGGAAGTGGGAATTGATGTTGTATGTCTGGGCGATGAACCAGATGTTTGAGCCGAACAGCAGCACGCCGAGCAGCACAAACGCCTGAGCGATCAAATTGCGGCCGGATTGGTAGAATGCGACCGCCGCGGCATACGCCAGCCACATGCCGCCGAACAGCACGACCAACCTGACGGGCTTTGTCATCGCGGCCCAGTTGGCACCTACAAATGACAGTGCGCCAGCGCCGATGAGGATAGCGCCGAATACAGCGATGGTGGTTTCAAGTCGGCCAGTGGTCGACCCGTTACCGACACTTTCAAGGATTCGGTCCCTGTTCTCCGCGGGAACGAGGCCCGCCTTGATCCACTGTTCGAGGTCACGCTTCAGCTGAGTGATATAAAATGGTGGGCGCATAGGTGCCAATCCGCTTGTGTTCCGGTGACGCGAGGGCGTGTGCCCCTTTCGTCAACATGCGAACTGACTATGCCGTAATTGTGGCTTTCTGCAAAATCGCGGCAAAGAAGCCATCGGTCCCGTGCTGGGCCGGGGAGAGGCGAAGCACTTTTTCCTTTCCGCAAGGCCACGGGGTGTTGCAAAGACCCTTCCAGACCTCGGCCGTATCGAGTTGTGTGAAGTCCGGGTGTGCCTGCAGAAAGTTTGTTACCTGTACGTCGTTTTCCGCTGGCAGCAGCGAGCAGGTGGCATAGACAAGATGACCACCCGGCATGACAAACTTCGAGGCTCGATCGAGAATCGCCGCCTGCAGCGCCGACAGTTCATCGATGTTTTCGGCATGGCTCGACCAGCGGACATCTGGATTGCGTCGCCAGGAGCCTGTGCCCGAGCACGGCGCGTCGACGAGCACCCGGTGAAAGCGGTTGTAGAATTTCTTCATGGGCTTGCCGTCAGTCTCGGGGAGCTTGATGCGCTCGGCATTTTCCGCGCCGGCCCGCTTCAGCCTCAGCTTCGCGCGTGCCAGGCGCACGTCGCTGATGTCGGTGGCCACAATATGTCCCTTGTTTTGCATGGTCGCCGCGAGTGCCAGCGTCTTCCCGCCGGTGCCTGAACAGAAGTCCATCACCTGCATGCCAGGTCGTGCATCGCAGAGGAGTGCTGCCAGCTGTGAGCCTTCGTCCTGGAATTCGACGAGACCATCCTGGAAGCAACGTGACGCTGATACATTCGAACCAGCGGCGCATCGCAGACCCCAGGGGCTGTGCGGCGTTGGTTTGGCTTCGATCTTGTCCCAATGAAGGCGCTTGATCGCCTCTGCAATGTTTGTTTTCAGCAGGTTGACGCGCAGGTCGACCGGCGGTGCGTCAAGTGCTGCCGACATCTCCCGGGCGAAGTTCTTTCCCAGTGCGTTTCGCAGTCGAGACTCAAATGCTGGCGGACACTCGAGCCGGACAATTTCAGGCATGGCAGGGTCGTTCAGGTCTCTGCTGGCGACACGTCGCATGAGCCTGAGGTCTTCGACGCCCGACATGTCGTCCCAGGTCTGGCCGTGCAAGGTGAAGGCAAGCCACGCGGACAAAAGCGAGGCCGGTGCGACGGTTTCTCCGAGTTGTTCCAGGTGCCATGCCAGACGCGCGCGGTGGCGGTTGATTCCGTAAAGATTCTGAACCACATGACGCCTACCATCGGGATGCAGTCCGCTGGCATTTCGTAGCGCCTTTGTGAGTGCCTGGTCGAGGGATGCACCGCGAGACTGCTGAATCAGGGCGTCGGCAATTGTACCCATCGCGACCGTTGAGTCGGGGTTTGGGTGCCGGGGTGCGACCGGGCTAGTGGCGCGTTTCAGCGCGCTCCCAGTTTTCCGGGGTTTTTTTGGTGCGGTTGTTCGTTTGATCGTTTGCAAGGCCAAGTCTCACGCATTAGATAAAAGGTTTGCGGAACAAAGCACCCTTCGGCGGCGCCGCATTCGCCCTACATCGGATTCAAGCAATACCTCATGGCCAACAAACTTCTGCAGGAAGCCGCGGTCAATCACCGGCTGACGTCCAAGCGTGGCGTCATGGAACGTCTTTTTACAATGATGTTTCAGGGCTTTGTATACAATCAAATTTGGGAAGATCCCGACGTCGACATGGCGGCACTGCGCCTTCAGCCAAATAGCCGCATCATCACGATCGCATCCGGCGGCTGCAACGTTGTTAATTATCTGGCCGCGAACCCGGCGAAGGTCGTGGCCGTGGATCTCAATCCGAACCACATCGCCCTGACGCGGCTGAAGCTTACTGCCCTGCGGTATCTTCCGACTTATGAAGATTTCTTTCAGTTCTTCGGCTATGCAAACACCAAGCGCAATCGCGACAACTTTGATGCGTATCTGGTTGATCGCCTGGACGAAACTTCGCGCAAGTATTGGCAACAGTCGGTGCCGATCCGCGGCCGCCGCATCAACATGTTTGCGCGGGACCTTTATCGTTACAGCCTGCTTGGGCGTTTCCTTGGCGTATTGCAGACAGTTGCGCGTATGCACGGCAAACAGTTGAGCGAAATGCTGAACGCCAAGACACCCGCCGAGCAGCGCGCCATCTTCGATCGCGTGATCGCGCCACTCTTCGACTCTCGGCTCGTGAAGGCTCTATCGAAGATGCCTGTTTCATTCTACGCATTGGGCATTCCGCCGGCGCAGTATGACGAACTCAGCAAGGCATCGAACGGCGATCCGGCCGGGCTGATCCGTCAGCGGATTGAGAAGCTCGCGTGTGATTTTCCGATGGCACAAAACTACTTCGCCTGGCAGGCCTTCGGGCGTCGCTACGATACGCATGATCGCGAAGGCGTTCCGTCTTACCTGCAGGAGAAGACTTACAACGTCGTGCGCGAGCGCACCGACCGCGTCGAGACGCATCTTGCGTCGATGACTGATTTCCTGGCCAAGCAGACCGAGAAAAGCTTTGACGGCTATGTGTTGCTCGACGCACAGGACTGGATGAACGAGGATCAGATCACGGCATTGTGGGAGCAGATCACCCGCACGGCGGCGTCTGGCGCCCGCGTGATCTTCCGAACAGCGGGGCCTGACTCTCCACTTGAGCGCAAGCTGCCTCCCGAACTGATCGGGCGGTGGTCGTATCTCGCCGAAGACGCGCTGAGGTTCCATGATCAGGACCGATCGTCGATCTATGGCGGCTTCCACGTTTACGTCCTGAAAGGCAATTGATGTCGGCTTCCGGCGCGCCCTCAGATGCGCATAGTTCCATGGACCAGATGTATCGCCATCAGCGTTACATCTATGACCTCACGCGCAAGTACTATCTGTTTGGCCGTGACAAGCTGATCGAAGAGTTGCCGGTTTCAGAGGGCGATCACATCTGTGAAGTCGGGTGTGGGACGGCGCGCAATCTTGTGCTGCTGGCCGGAAAGCGCCCGAGCCTGAACCTCTATGGCATCGATGCGTCGTCCGAGATGCTGAAGACAGCGCAGGCGTCTGTTGACGGCGTAGGTTTTGGCTCGCGCATCAAGCTGGGCACGGCGCTGTCGACGGATTTTACGGCTGCAGGGCTTGGACACGACAAGCCGTTTGATCGCCTCATCTATTCGTACTCGCTTTCAATGATGGATGACTGGCGGGAAGCGCTTGAGCATGGCTTCAGGCAGCTGAAGCCAGGTGGCACGGTTCATGTCGTCGACTTTGGCAACCAGGAGGGTCTGCCCGGCTGGTTCAAGAAGTTCCTGGGCGGATGGCTCAACCAGTTCCATGTGCGTTTCCGACCCGAAGTGCGCGCCTGGTTCGAGGCGCAGCAAAAGGCAGGCAAGGGCACGATGACTTACCGCAATGTGATGCGCGGCTATGCGTATCGCCTGGATTTTACGCTCAAGGGCTGAACCGGGACCTCTGTGGGCACAATGGCGGCATCCGGCCACGCCAGGAGCTCAGGTTTGGCCGAGATGCCGGGGTTGCATCTCGCGTACCAAACAGGCAAAACACCCTCCCGCAAACGCAATGCGGAACGGAGCTGTGGCCGAGAGGCTGAAGGCGGCGGTTTGCTAAACCGTTATACGATCAAAAGTCGTATCGAGGGTTCGAATCCCTCCGGCTCCGCCAGTCAACCTTGAAATGCAGGGGTGTTCGCTAAATTCTCGCTCCGGGACGGAACACAAGTGGAGTCCTGCAGTGACGTTTCGAGTGCTGCCGCGAACAGCTCAACCTCAACCGCCGACTGAAGGACGACCGATTCTTGTTGCAGGTTCAACAACCCTGCCACTCTTCGCATTGTGGCAGCATCACCTAGAAGCCGCGCAACCTGCTGTTTTACAAGGCGCTCTCGCGAACGTCCGGACTCGTTTTCGTTTCCTTGCACGCGCCATTCCCTCATTGAACTTGAAACAAAACGTCCAAGCGGCGAATAGGTTCCTCGGCGCGCTAAATTATCCTAGCTACCGAGCGAGGCGGAGTATTCCCGCCGGCTCCGATGGTTAAGTTCGCGACCAGATCAGACAGTTCGCTGTCTAGACCAGGATATGTCGTAGCGAAGGCCCCCTGCTGAAAACGCTGCGGCCGTTGCGGTGAAATGCGATCGACACAAACCTTCGCCTGCGTGGGCAGTTCCTGCTCACCCAACCGGGCCGCTGCACCATGATTCCATCAGGGAGCCGACTGCGGGCAACTATGCAGTGAAAATCGTGCAAGCGAAACGGGACCGCCATTGGGTGGCAGGCGGCCCCATTTCTTTCACGCCGCGAGGCATCTCAGGGAAAGAGAGTTTGGCGCGATGGCAATACTAACGGCGAAGCGCTGGATTCGTTCCGATTCGGAGGAAAGCACCGCGACCGTTGCATTGACCCGATGCCCTGTTGAAAACGCAGACCGCACCGAAGCGCACGGCCACGAAAGCCAGAATTTCGCGAAGGTTGTAATTTGATGATCGGTTGGCCCAGCCGTGGGGCGGGCGGTAGAGTGCTCACATGCGTGGTTTCCGGCTTGTTAAGATTTCGGGTAGGGCATGAACACGTCGTGCGGAAATCCGCAAGACTGTTCCGTGGTGGATCATTTACAAAGCCCTGCCACAGTTGACGAATTAGGTAGAAATTGACGGGTATGGCCTAGGCTTCCGCTCTGCGGGAGTGGGTGATGAGCTGGAAAACTTTGACCGGGTGCATGTTCGGAGCTGTGCTTGCAGCCGAATTGCTGGTCATGCTCGGGTTCGATTATTTCCCCTGGATCGTCGCAAAGGGACAGATGCGCGCTTTGGTGGATGCGTCCGCCATAGGCGCGTGCTCATCTGTGGCGTATTTCATGCTGCAGCGATATGTGCGCAGAAATGGACTGCGCGCTAGCGACTGGCAGGGAGCCATCGTCGTGTTTCTTGTCGCGGCGGGCTTTGAGACCGTGTTTCATCCGCTCTCAGAACACCTCGGGTCCGGGCAATTGCCAATCGATGTGGACTTGCTGAACGCGCTGCTCACGGCCGCGACAGTGTCAGGGTTTTCAGGTTGGCTTCAGGTCGTTGAGGCCCAGGTTGAAGTGCTGGCATGTGCCATCCCGTTTTCCATTCGCAATCTCGGTGGATCAATCATTGCTGGCGTGGTCATAAGTGCCGTATGCGTTTCTGCGCTCGCTGGAATTCGGGAAGTGAACCAGGGGCTGCTTTTTGTTGAGAGACAATCGACTACCCAGATGACTGGCGGACTGGCGAGGCTCAGCAGCCTCGGTCAAAAGATTGGGCGGCTTGCACTGCTGGACCTGGAAACTGGAGCCGAGGGCCCAAGGCTGCTGAACACCGTGAACGCCGCGAAGGCGAGCAGTTACCAAGTGTTGCAGTCTACCAAACGCTATGCCGAGCGCAACGGAACGGAGTCCATACCATACCGAAACATTCCCAGTGTTTCGTCGCTCGAGCGTTCATGGGCTCGTGTGTCAGGCGTTGCATATCAATTTATGAAAGCCACGGACGCCGACAAGCATCTCATATTGCAGAGTTTGCAGGACGCGATCGATGAGTTTGTGTCGGTGGCAGATGTGTGGGTTGTATCCGTGGCAGCACGCGAGAAGAGCAGCACGAGGGACCTTAGTTCGGGACGGGGTAATTTGCTGACAAGTGTCATCGCCTTCCTTATGGCAGCTGGCGTGCTCTGGCCGTTGATGCGGCTGATGGGTGCGCAAAAAGTCAGGATTGGGTTCTCGCTCTCTGAAGCTGAACGGCTGAATGCCGATCTCACGGCATATCAGCGTGCGCTTGATGAGCACGCAATCGTGGCAGTTACAGATCTCAAAGGCACCATCGTGCTGGCGAATGACAAGTTCTGCGCGATCTCGGGCTATAGTCGTGAGGAGTTGCTGGGACAAAATCACCGCATTGTGAAATCAGGTGTGCACCCGGCCCAACTTTACAGTGATATGTGGCAGACGATCTACCAGGGGCGTACCTGGCGTGGCGAGGTTTGCAACAAGGCGAAGTGTGGCAAGCTGTACTGGGTAGACACATGTGTCATGCCGCTGATTGGTTCCGACGGTCGTCCTGAAAAATTTGTTTCAATCCGCTATGACATCACTGAGAAGAAACTGTCGGAATTGAAGGCTGAGCGCAGGCGCAGAATTGAAGCGCGCCTTGCAGACATGCGAAGCGAGTTCATGTCGAGTGGCGCCATCTACGTGACCCTGCCTACGGCTTTGGAAGAGCTGAATGTCCTGACGCACTCGAAGGCCGCCATGGTATGCGAGCTTGGTCGGACCAGGGAAGGTTCTGCATGGGGCATGATGCTGGGACATCATTCGGCGCTACCTGTAGGTTCGCATCCGAAGGCGTTTGAACGGCCGGCGTTGCTGAACCTTGGCGAGCAGCATGCCATCGTCAGGGAGGTGATGTTGCAGGGCGCGTTGTTCGGCGGGCTGAATGGTCGTGAATTGGGTGCAGACAGGTTCGTCGGCTATCCGGTCGATGTCGGATTTGAGCTTTGCGGCATTCTGATGCTGGAACAGTCGTCGGAACTCGAGGTGTGCAAGGATGAAATCCAGCTGTTCATCGCTGGACTGTCGGATATTCTTTCTACCCGCAAGGAGGCGGACCGGCGCAAGAGTGAAGAGGAAAAAACAAAGCTGCTTGCGAAGCGGGATCCCCTGACGGGGCTTGGAAACCGGCGGGACCTGATGGAGGAGTTCAACCGTCGCGCTCAGGATCCGAACGCAAAATTTGCATTTCAGCTGATTGACCTTGATCGCTTCAAGCCCATCAACGACACTTACGGACACATTGTAGGCGATACTGTGCTGCGTGTGGTGGCGGAGCGTCTCCGATCTGCCGGACAGGGTGATATTGCCGTTGCGCGGATCGGCGGAGACGAGTTCGCGGTTCTGACCGAAGCGAACACCATGGAAGATGGAAAAGCGGCACTGGCGTTGGCGAGACAGGTGCTTTCGGAGCTTGCTGCGCCTATAGCGTGCGCGGGACACTCAATCGCCGTGGGTGCGTCGGTGGGCGTGGCGCTCTATCCCAGGGATGGCCGCACATTTCAGGAACTGCTACACCGTGCTGACGCTGCAATGTACAGGGCGAAAAGCAATCGTACAGGGGCCGAGATCTTCAACGCGAGCATTGACGATGGGTTGCGACGAAGGGCGGAGCTGGAGTCGGATCTGAAGCTCGCCATAGACGCGGGTGAGATTGTTCCACATTTCCAGCCCTATGTTGACCTGAAGCTTGGCTATGTGGTTGGCCATGAAGTACTTGCCAGGTGGAACCACAGGCGTCACGGGGAGGTGCCGCCAACTGAATTCATTCACATCGCCGAGGAAGCAGGGCTTGTGGACAAGCTGTTCTGGCAGTTGCTCCGCATTGCCTGCACGAAACACGTGAAAGCCGGCTTGCGAACAGTGCTGTCGGTCAATCTTTCGCCCATACAGATCAAGAACCCCATATTTGCGAAGCAACTGAACGATGAGCTTTCCGGGATCGGCTTTCCGCACGAGCTTCTGGAGTTTGAAATCACCGAGTCGTCAGTGATCGGTGATGTCGAGCGCGCGCGTCCGTTGCTCCTGTTGCTGAAGAGCTGCGGGATCAGAATTGCCCTAGATGATTTTGGTACGGGCTATTCGTCGTTGGCGTTGCTGCGCACGATGCCCATCAGCAAGTTGAAAATTGACAGGTCGTTTACGCTGGATCTGGAAACAAACAACGGTACCGGCGTTACGATCATCAACGCAATTCTCGGCATTGCCCATGCCCTGGATCTGGAAGTCACGGCCGAAGGAATTGAATCGGTTGCTGTAGCAAGTGATCTTTGTGCCAAGGGTTGTAACTACGGCCAGGGGCATTTGTATGCTGCAGCCCAGGCTGAATTCAGTGCTGATGTTGCATATGATGGCTGGAAGGATCAGCCCCAGTTCCAGGCAATGCCCAGAGCTGCGCTCTATTGAGCGGGCGGCCGCGTACCAGCCGGGGCACTGCTAATTATTGACGCGTTTGCAGGCTTCGCGTTTGGTGGTAACCGGGTGCATGCTTGATGCATTTTTGACTTCTTCGATGGTTGTTGCGTTTGCCGAGATTGGCGACAAGACTCAATTGCTGGCCATCATTCTTGCGACGCGTTTCAGGAAGCCGCTGCCGGTTGTCTGCGGGATTTTTTTTGCCACCATCGCCAATCACTTCCTTGCCGCACTGGCGGGTTCTGCGGTGGCGGGCCTGCTGGAAGGTTTCTGGTTTCGATGTCTCGTGGGGGCGTCATTCGTTGCTATGGCGATCTGGACCCTTGTCCCGGACAGTATGGATGGAGACACACGTCAGGATGAGCGATATGGCGCATTTACCACCACTCTGATTGCGTTCTTCCTGGTGGAAATGGGGGACAAGACTCAAGTTGCGACTGTCGCGCTGGGTGCCCGGTTTCACGATGTGATTGCGGTTACGATGGGCACAACAATCGGCATGATGATTGCCAATGTGCCAGCAGTATTTGTTGGTCACGAATTGCTCCAATTTGTTCCTCTCAAGGTGGTCCGGTTTATTGCCGCCGCGCTGTTTTTGATCATAGGCGGGCTGATTTTGGCGCAAGCGACCGGCCTGGTTTAGCTCGGTCGCCGCGTTGCGTTCTGATGGTGTCCGGGGTCTGCTTCGACCGGCGATCCGGGCAAGGCTTTTGATTTGAGACGGAGAGCGGTGTAGTGACTGTTCAAGACCATTCCATTCACCTGTGTGCCGATGCTGTTTCGTAGCGCGGAAACAGGTTCTGCGGTTGAACACAGGAAAAGGTACCTGGCATGAGCAATGAGCGCACGTTCGATTTTGTTGCTGCAGATGGCACACGGATTGCTGCATTTCACTGGCCTGCGGTCGGTGAAGTGCGCGGGTTGCTGCAGATTTCCCACGGCATGGGAGAGCATGCCCTTCGGTATCTGCCAAGAATGTCGATACTGCGGGATGCAGGGTTTTCGATTTATGCGGAAGATCACCGTGGTCACGGCAAGACAGCATCGAAGGACGCGCTTGGGGATTTTGGACCTGGCGGATTTTCGGGCATCGTGGACGATATGGCCGCGCTGAGCCGGATTGCGAAGCGAGAAAATCCGGGCAAGAAGCTCGTGCTCCTTGGACATAGTCTGGGGTCGTTTGCCCTGCAGATTTACCTGCTGACGCACAGCGCGCTGATCGATGGGGCGGTGCTTTCGGGGTCGGCGGCGCTTGACCTGATGCCTCCGCCTGATCCGGATGCAGGAGGCCTCGAAGCCTTCAATGCCTCCTTCGAACCAGCACGAACCAAGTTTGACTGGCTGTCCCGCGATGAAACGGAGGTCGACAAGTATGTGGGCGATCCGCTTTGTGGATTTTCAGCTAGCCCTAATTCGATGATTTCAATTTTTGCGGCTGCGGCGCCCTTGTTTGATAGCGATGCGCTGAAGCGGATACGGGCTGACCTTCCGATCTATCTTTTTGCCGGTGACAAGGATCCGCTGAACGGCGGACTGGCGTTTCTGGCGCCCCTTGTAGACCGCTACAGGGCCGCCGGCGTCAGAGACGTGCAAAGTCGCTTTTATCCCGGTGGCCGACACGAAATGCTGAATGAGACCAATCGGGCTCAAGTTCTGGCCGATCTGAAGGCGTGGCTGGACCACGTGGTCTGAGCTGACGGTCACCCGGGAACACCGAAAGTGTGCCTGAATGAGGCACTATTACTGTGCATCGTGTACGGAACAAATTGGTGCATTGTCGCCCGGCAGGGTATCGGTTTGGCCATAATCTGGACAGTTGAATCCATTTCTTAACGGGGTGCTAAGCAGTATTGCGTAAGATTCAGCGATGTCGAGTTTCACAACCCCACATGTCGAAGGGCAAGGCGTGACATCGCAGGGTGTCCCAATCCTGGTGGAGCCCGGGGTTGAGTTTGCGACGCCTGAGTTGCAGCTGGTCTTGAAGCTGTGGAACGAGAAGCGCGGCAACAGACAATTTCCGGCCCGAGCAGATTTTTCAATGCGGGATCTCAAGACGGTCCTTAGAAATCTCGTCTTTATGGAGTCGACCGAATCCAGTGATGGGTACCGGTTTTTTGTCAGGTACATGGGCTCCGAACTGGATAACCAGCTGATGCCGATGACCGGTCACTTTGCAGACGAAGTACTTCCAGAGTATTTCAAAAAGAAGTGGCAGGCTGTGTGGAGCAAAGCCATGGCGAGCCAGGTGCCAGTGCGCTCACTGGCCCGAGCAGAATTTCGTGCCCGGCGATATTTGTGCGTTGAAGGGTTCTATGCTCCCCTGTCCGATGGAGGCAACGTCGCCAACATGTTGATGGCTGTCGTCTACTACCACGAAATCGAGTCCAGCGATTTGAAGACCCGCCAAATTGCCGAGCAACTTCAAGCGCAGTTTGATTGCAAGAATTCCATGCGCGAGATTATTGGCGCTTAAATCAACACGCTACTCCAGCAATTTTGGCTGCAGGCTGATCTCGCTGACAAGATCAGGTTCGTCCCTCACGCGTGATGAGTTCAGTCGCCGCGATACCGGAATAGCCTTCAGGTCGCTTTCGTTGGCCGGCTTCAGCAGTTCAAGCCCTTTTCCAAATGACAGCCATTCGTTCATTTCAGTCCTGTTCAGCAGGACAGGCATGCGGTCATGATACTTACTCACAAACTTGTTCGCGTCAGTTATGATCATAGTCGCCGATTGGACGCTTTCCTTGGGATTCACGGGGTTGATCCAGGATTCCCAAAGACCTGCTATCAGGAAGACAGGGCCCGTTGCGGGTGTAAAATACCAGGGTTGCTTGCCGTCACTTGTATCCTGCCATTCGTAGGTTCCGCTCGCCGGAATGATGCATCGCTTCGTCCTGAACGCCGAGCGAAAGGTTGGCTTTTCAGCAACAGTTTCGGCGCGGGCATTGAATGTTGCGGGCAACTCCTTCAACGGTTTCTTCCACCAGGGTGGCACCAGTCCCCACCTCATGCGCTGCAGTGCGTGTCCACGATCAGAAGCAGAAAGGACAACAGTGATCTGCTGCGTTGGGCAAATGCTGAATCGAGGTTCAAGATTTCCCAATGGCTGACCGAAAAAATCGAAATATGCGTGGAGATCGCCATATGAGAATTGCTGGGTGAACCGGCCGCACATGATGGGTTGCTCTTCCTCAACAGCGCGCGAAGGGCGCGCTATAGGTTATACGATGGCTACCGGGCAAATACAGCGGCCGATTGCCCGGAGCCGCTTACGTGACAACTGCCGGATGTCAGAGACGAGGTTGAGGTCGCTGGGATGCGCGGGCTCAGGTCAATTGTCGTTCAATTTAACGCCGTTGTCGCGGGTGCGGGCGGTTTGAAACCGGCGCTACGCTGCGGTAGAAAGGCTGCGTTCAATCCAGCTGAAAATGCGGCCCAGGGGACCTTATGACCATTTCCAAGATTGCGACTTTTGCCTTCGCGTTACTCATCGGAGCGGTATCGATAGAGCCTTCGATGGCAAAGCCCGGGCCGGCTGAGTACGGCGGGCATGCAACGATAAGAAATTTGCGAATTTCGCCAGACGGGAAATACGTGGCGATGATCGCGAATGATCACGACAATGATGTGGTGACGATCTCCAAAATCGGTGGCGGCATTTGCAAGCTCGGCAATGGCGGGAACAAGGTGAGAGGCCTGGTTTGGGCAAACAGTGAACGACTTGCCGTTGTTGTCTCTGTTACGGGACGGCCAGCTTGGTGGCCCAGCTGGTACAAGGGCGAATGGAGTCAACCCTACAGCGTGGACGTGAATTGCAAGAATGCGGTCAAACTGAATGGCAACAGCATCATTGGTCGGACACCCGATGGTGAAGTGCTGATGGAGGTTGTGTCCTTGAATGATACGACTGAGTCAGCTGGCAGTGCAGGGCGCTGGACGAAGACTCAATCAAAGATCACAGTTCACAAGGTCAATCCTTATACGGGCAAAGGGCCTCGGTACGAAAACGGCAGTGACTTCACATATGCGTGGGCGGCGGATGCCAGTGGTCGCGTCCGGTTCCGTTCGGACTACGATGACGGAAATTTCCGGACAATCACGTTTGCGCGCATTGGGGAATCGTCTGAATGGGTCAGGGTTCACGACGGACGGGACTTCAAAGACCTGGAAGATTCCGAATTTGACGTGTTGGGCGTTGGTTTGCGCCCGGATACTGCGTTGGTTCGGACCCGAAATGGTGGTGACCGTTATGGGATTTTTGAATTTGATTTGAGATCCAAAGTATTTACTCGACCGGTGTTTCAACATCCAAGAGTGGATGTGAGCGGCGTGGTCTATGGCGGTTCAGACGCCGAACCGATTGGCGCTTCGTATGTTGACGATATCCCCAAGACGGCGTTCTTCGACAAAACCTATGCGCAAATGCAGGCCGATCTGGAGGCAACATTTCCGGGTGAAAATGCAAGAGTGGTGTCGGTGTCTACTGATCGCAAGCAGTATATCGCTTACGTAGAGGGAGCGACAAATCCTGCCGGTGTGTTTCACTATGTCGACACAAGTTCGGGTGAAATCTCTGCGGTCGGAAAAGCATATCCGGCTCTTACTGCTGCGGATGTCGGTTCTGTCAAGTATTTCACCTATCCAGCGCGCGATGGGTTGGCGATACCCGCTTATTTGACCCTGCCGAATGGTTCTTCGGGCAGGAACCTGCCGCTCGTTGTCATGCCGCATGGTGGACCTGAGGCTCGTGATGTTGGGGGCTACGATCAGTGGGCGCAGTTTCTGGCTTCGCGCGGATATGCAGTACTGCAGCCCCAGTTCCGCGGGTCTGATGGATACGGCAAAGCGTTCCGCAATGCTGGCAGACGTGAGTGGGGTCTCAAGACGCAGAATGACATCAGTGATGGTGTGAAGCATCTGACCAGCACGGGGGTAGCTGATGGAGCTCGTGTGTGTATCGTGGGCTGGTCCTATGGCGGCTACGCGACACTTGCCGGCATGACGTTGACGCCAGAGCTTTACCGTTGCGGTGTGGCTGGCGCAGGTGTTGCTGACCTTCCGAAAATGCTCGCTTGGGAGAGCAAAAACTATGGACGGGATCTGCGCGACGAAGACTACTGGGTACGTGTCATGGGGCATCCCATTCGTGACAGCGCAAAGCTTGAAGCGGCATCACCCGCTCGATTGGCCGCCAATATCAGGGGACCAATCCTCATGATCCACGGCAAGGATGATACCGTGGTTCCACTTGAGCAGAGCCAGATCATGCTTGATGCGATGAAAGCGGCCAACAAGAATGGGCAGCTGGTGGTGGTCGGCGGCGACGATCACTGGCTGTCGAAGTCGACAACCGGTGTCGAGTTCTTCACACTGCTGGACAGTTTCCTGGGCACGAACCTGAAGTAAGTCTGGCAGATTTGTGTTGCACGGCGGCCGCTGGAAACAGTGGCCGTTGTCATTTGTAGGCGGGAATATTGTCGATCAGGCGCACGCGGCCGAGGTTTGCTGCGGCCAGCAATCGTGCCGGTTCGCTGAGCGACTGCAATGGCATCAGGTCGCGCTCGGCACGCAGTTCAAAATATTCGATGGATGAGAACCCTGCAGCGAGGATTGCCGTTCTTGCGCCCTGATAGATGGTTTCTGCGGGTTTGCCCTTCCTGAAGGCATCGGCGGCGATGGTGAGCTGCCGGGCGAGTTCAGGTGCAAGTTTCCGTTCTTCCAGGGTCAGCCTCGCGTTGCGCGATGACATGGCCAGACCGTCGGATTCCCGGACAGTCGGGTGCGCCACGATCCCGATGGGAATGTCCAGGTCGCGCGTCATGCGGCGCACGACGTGAAGCTGCTGATAGTCTTTCTCGCCCAACACTGCGAAATCAGCCTGGCTTTGGTTGAAGAGCTTGGCGACGATCGTTGCTACGCCTTCAAAATGCCCCGGCCTGAAGGCGCCGCACAGGCCCTCGCTTACCCGAGAGACTGTGATTTTGGTTGCGAAATCTTCCGGGTACATTTCCTTTTGCTCGGGCGCAAACAACAGGTCGACGCCTGCCTCGGCCAGCATTCTGCTGTCGGCTTCCAGAGTTCGCGGGTAGTTGGCAAGGTCGCTGGGATTGTTGAACTGTGTCGGGTTCACGAAGATCGAAACTATGGTGCGATCAGTCAATGTGCGGGCCATTCGCACGATCTCAAGGTGCCCCTTGTGCAGTGCGCCCATTGTAGGCACCAGGGTTGACTTGAGCGAAGCACCTTTCCATTCGCTTACGGCCTTGCGAAGGTCTGCGACTGATCGGACTGTGATGAGGTTGTGTTTTGTCATTTGCTGACTGGCTTGTCCTGGAAGACATGCTCTTGACCCGGGAAGCTTCGGTCGCGAACTTCCGACGCGTAGGCGGATACGGCATCTTTCATCGCAAGCCCCAATTCCGTATAGCGCTTTACAAACTTGGGCCGGAAACCCGCATACACCCCAAAAATGTCGTCAATCACAAGAATCTGGCCATCACAAGCAGGCGAAGCGCCAATTCCTATGGTGGGGATTTGCACGCGGGACGTGATCTTGCGCGCAAGGGGTTCCGGGATTTTCTCGAGCACTACAGAGAATGCGCCGGCTTGGGCTACGGCCATTGATTCTTGTTCGATGTGTGTGGCGTCGTCTGCCCGACCCTGCAGCTTGAAGCCGCCGAACACGTTGATGGATTGTGGCGTAAGGCCAACGTGGCCCATGACGGGTATGCCCCGATGCGTGAGGAACTCGATTGTTTCAGCCATGCGCAGACCACCTTCCAGCTTGATCGCAGAGCAGCCAGTCTCCGACATGACGCGTGCGCAGTTCCGAAATGCCTGCTCGGGGCTTTCCTCGTAACTTCCAAATGGCATGTCGACGACCATGAGGGCGCGCTTCAGACCCCGTCGAACCGCTGCGCCGTGCATGATCATCATGTCGAGCGTGGCGCCGATCGTGGATGGCAGACCATGGACAACCATCGCAACGCTGTCGCCAACCAGGACCAGGTCGCAGAATTCATCGACGATCTCGGCTTGTGGTGTTGAGTAGGCGGTGAGGCAGACGATGGGTGTCTTGCCTTTTTGTGCAACGATCTCGGGGACCGACACCGGCTTGCGGTGAGGTGGCACACTCCCGGAGGCGGTCTTGGGTTCCGTGCTCATGTGCGATCGAGCCCTGCTGTTATTTTGCTGCAGCGCACAATACACGCAGCACAGAAATTGGGCAGCTCTTTTTTCGAATTCATCAAGTTCCTGTCGCTGGACCAGAAGTTAAATTTGCCATGTGTTTCAACCATGAAATGGCTGCCAGTATGGTTTGTCCGGCAGTTTCGTGAGTCCGTGTACGGATAAAATACCATCCGGTAACGTGTATGCGGACTCAGGCTTTTTCGTGAGGTGACGGATTGCGAAACGAGCATTTTGGGCGCATGCTTTTGCCAGTGACCTGAGCCGTTGGCTCGATGGTGCCGTCTTCCGGCGTTCTCGTGACGCGGCTTATGCCTTACTTGGAGGATGCCATGACTGTTGCTGTCATTCTGAAGCACAAGGGTGCAAGAGTTGAGACTGTACGGCCAACGGCGACCGTGCAGCAGGTTTGCGATCTTCTTTCGTCAAAGCAGATCGGTGCAGCGGTTGTTGTCGGGTCTGCGAATGAAGTCGTGGGTGTCGTATCCGAACGGGATGTCGTGCATGTGATTTCGCGGTTCGGGTCCCGCGGGCTCGATCGCACGATCGACGAAGTCATGACGCGAGATGTGGCCACCTGCTGTTTGACGGATTCTTCTGACGATCTCATGGAAACTATGACCCGTGGCCGCTTCAGGCATGTTCCGGTCGTGGAGGGCGGGCGTCTGGTCGGTATTGTATCCATTGGAGACATCGTGAAGCGCAGGATTGAGGACGCCGACCTTGAGCGCTTTGCAATGCGTGACTACATCGCGCAGGCCGGTTAATTTTCGGCTCGAAATTTTCGCATATTTCAGCGATTTTTCGCGGTAATCGCGTGTGCGTTCGCTTGTCGCAATCGCATGGGTGTGGAAAAGGAGGCTTTGTGTCAGATCTCGTTTGACATTCCCGGAACGCCTCACTATATCCGCGCTCCTCGACGCCGCCGGTTGTTGGTTACACGGCACCCGGCGGCGTTGTTTCGTCTGGATACCCTCGCTTCCCGCGTTCGGTCCATTGGCGCTGCGACTTGACAATATGGATACCGGGAAGGGGGATGAGGGCGGCGTAGGAGCCAGGTCGTTAGACTTAAGCTTTGAGCTGTTTTTATTCTCTTTCTT
>JBEBHP010000032.1:0-20699 GCA_040080835.1 Micropepsaceae bacterium
GGCCATCGCCGGCACGCAAAAGCCCGAGCCCACGCAGGATCCCTGCACCTGGTCCGGCAACACAGTCGACTGCGGCGTGCATTGACGCTGCTCACACCATTCCCACATCACCGCTTGCGGTAGCGCTTTCCTCCGGGCTTTCATCCTGCCACACGAATCGAATCCGGCATTGGCACTGACGAGGAGCGCGCGAGACTATGGCTGAGGGCCTGGAAATTGAATTTGACGACAAGAACAAGCGGATCGGTATCCTGATCGCCGTTCTGGCAGGCGTGCTCGCCCTGTCGGAGGCTGCCGGCAACAATGCGGGACAGGATGCGCTTCGCGGTACCATCGAGGCGTCCAATACCTGGGCCTTCTTCCAGGCCAAGACGATCCGCATGACCACGCTGAATGCACAGGCGCGCGCACTCGAACTTGAAACCCTGGGGCTGGAAAGTGGACCGAAGCTCGACGAGATGAAGAAAGCGATCGAGGAATGGCGGGCGACCGCCAAACGCTATGATTCCGAGCCTGATACCGGTGAAGGACGCAAGGAGCTTGCCGCGAAAGCCAAACAGATCGAAGCGGCGCGTGACGATTCTGCTGCCGCCAATGCGGTCTTTGACCTTTCGAGCAGCGCGCTTCAACTGGGAATATTGCTGGCCTCGGCTTCTGTCGTGACCTCGGTGCTGTGGCTCGTCTATCTTGGCGCCGGTCTTGGGGCGATTGGCGCCGTGCTGGGTGTGCTCGGGGTTGTTGCACCTCACATTCTCGGCGGCTAGGCCAAATCTACGGGGGGACTGATGTTGCGCAGGATTGTGATGTGGGCGGGCGGCGCGTTTGCGGCGCTGCTGGTGCTGGTATTTGGCTTTCTGGGGCCCGTATGGATTCCGCAAGCCGACTGGCAGCCGTTCCTGAAGAATGGCGAGCGCTATGATGTCCGCATTCTCAGGGACACTTTCGGCGTGCCGCACATCTATGGAAAGCGCGACGCAGATGTGGCGTTTGGCCTTGCCTATGCACATGCCGAAGACGACTTTGAGACCATCTCCCAGTCTGTCATGACAAGCCGCGGGCGCCTGGGTCTGACCGGCAACCAGAGCCCTCGCCTGGTCAACGCGCTGTCACATGCGATCGGCGGTGGCGATGTCTTCAGCGTCGATGGCCCAGACCCTGCGATCACCGACTACCTCGCGCAGTTGCTACGCGTGCGTGCGCGTGTCGACGCACAGTACGACAGCCAGGTCGCGCAGGGCCTGATCAGCCACGAGACTGATGAGGTGCTGAAGGCCTATGCCGACGGCTTCAACCTCTATGCTGCGCAGCACCCGGACAAATTACTTTCCGGCTTCACGCCCGTCGACAAGAAGGACGTGACCGCGGGGTTCGTGTTCTTCCTGCCGCTGTTCTTCGGATTCGACCGCCAGCTCAAGGAACTCTTCGAGCCGGAACGCCAGCGCGAGATGAGCATCCCGCAAGGAGCCGGGTCGAATGCGATGGCGGTTGCGCCATCGCGGTCGGCCGACAGGCACACAAGGCTTCTGATCAATTCGCACCAGCCCTATGCCGGTCCGCTCGCCTGGTACGAAGCGCGTGTCAAATCCGAAGAAGGCTGGGACATGGAAGGCGGCCTGTTCCCCGGGTCACCCTTCATCAACCACGGCTTTGGTCCCGATCTCGGCTGGGCCAACACGGTCAACACTCCTGACCTGACCGACGTCTACGTTCTGACGCTTAACCCCGACAATCCGAACCAGTACAAGTTTGACGGCAAGTGGCTGGACTTTGAAAAGAGCAATGCCGTCATCCAGCTGCGTGTGCTTGGACCCATCGCCATCAGCGTAACCCGCGAGACGCTGTGGTCTGTCCATGGTCCAGTGATCAAGCGCCCGCACGGCACCTACGCCATACGCTTCTCGGGGATTGACCGCATCAACCAGATCGAGGGCTATCATGCCTTCAACAAGGCCCATAGCTGGGACGCGTTCCAGGCTGCGCTCAAGCTCCAGGCCATTCCCAGCTTCAATTTCACCTACGCCGACAAGACCGGACGGATCGCGTATATCTACAACGCCGTGATGCCCAAGCGCGATCCGGCCTATGACTGGCAGCAGTATCTTCCCGGCGACACGTCACGCACGCTCTGGCAAGAGTACCATCCGTTCGACGCGATGCCGCAAGTCGTGCAGCCCCGATCGGGCTTCGTGTTCAATGCGAACAATCATCCGTTCATGGCGACCGACAAGCAAGATGACCTCAAGCGCGAGGACTATTCAGCCACGTTCGGGATCGAGACACGAGTGACCAATCGCGGCCTGCGTTTTGAAGAATTGCTTTCCGCAGACCCGTCAATCACGGCAGAGGAGTTCCGCGCAATCAAATTTGACAAGCTCTACTCCAGGCACTCGGTCCTTGCCTCGGTGATCAGCGAACTGCTTGCGAAGGACTTTGCTGGCGACCCGGATGCAAAACTGCTTCAGGATGCACTGCAGGTTCTTCACGGCTTTGACATGTCTACCGATGCGCATAATCGCGGCGCGGCACTTGCGGTGATGACCGGTCTTCCGGTCGTCGTTCCAACGTTTGCCGGCAAGCCGCGCGGTGACGCGGTCGAGGCACTGCGCAAGGCAGCAAAGACATTGATGCAGCACTTTGGAAAGCTTGATCCCGAATGGGGCCTGGTCAACCGGTTCAGGCGCGGCGCCATTGATGCTCCAGCCAATGGTGGCCCTGATGTGCTGCGCGACTTCGAAGGCACGGCCGAGCCGGGACCCGACGGCCGGTTCGCTGCCGCAAAGGGAGATACACTGTTCTACATTGTGGATTGGGATGCTGCTGGACACATGACAGCGCAAGGCATTCACCAGTTCGGGTCTGCGACGCTGGACGCAGCTTCGCCCCACTATGCGGACCAGTCGCCTCTTTTCCTGCGAGAGGAACTGAAGCCCATCTGGATGGATGAGGCGGAATTGCGTAAACATCTCGAACGCGAGTACCGTCCGGGCCGCAAGTGAACCGAAAGGGAATTCCGATGGATATGCCGAAGCCAGGCCCTGAACACAACGCCCTATCCATCTTTGCGGGCACCTGGAAGGGGGTCGAGACTATGCCCCCGTCACCGTGGTCTCCACAGACAACAAAGGCGGATGGCTACATCACCAACCGCGCTGCGCTCGGTGGGTTTTCGGTGGTGCAGGACTATTTCCAGTCGCACAATGATGTACCCACGTACCAGGGACATGGCGTATTCACGTGGGACGGACAGGCTGGCGAGTACGTCATGTACTGGTTCGACTCCATGGGCTCACCCGCCAATGTGTTCCGAGGCAGTCGCTCAGGTTCGGTGTGGACTTTGACATCGAAGAATGCGCAGGGAATTACCCGCAGCGTGTGGGAATTTCCAACAGGGCGCAGCTATCGCCACCGCATGGAGGTCTCGCCCGACGGCAAGGCGTGGTCGACCTTCATGGATGGCGAATACAACAAGATCGGCGGCGATTAAGGTCAGAGCAGATCAGCGGCATCTCGCTTCCGGTGCTTCGCGCTAAATATACATCAGGCGAACAAGAAATACTGCCGCGTTACCGACAAGCGCACCAATGATGCCGCCAACAATGGGTCGCTTTCGCCAGATCGCTGCGCCAATCAGGCCACCTGAAATCAGCCCTGGCCAACCCAGCATTGGCGAGAACAGCAAGATCTCATACCAGGTGAATTCGATCTTGATGTCGGACAATCGCTGAAACCTCGTTCTGTTCGAAGCACCCAATATGGGATACAGAAGCTGCGATTGCCACCAGCGAGGAATGAATTTGCATGAAGCGTGATCAAGTAACGCCGACGGGCACTGTGCAACGACTGTGGATTGAAAGCGCTGCCCTCAAGGGAAACATGCTGGGTGACCCGACACGACGCATGATCGACGTCTATGTTCCGCACGGATACGATGGAAGCGAACTCCCGTTGCTGGTGGATGCAGTCGGATACACGGGCGGCGGTCCATCGCATACAAACTGGAAGAACTTCGGCGAGAATGTGCCCGAGCGCCTGGATCGCCTGATTGCGTCAGGCGCCATGCCGCCAGTCGTCGTCGCTTTCCCCGACTGCTTCACAAAGCTGGGTGGCAACCAGTACATCAACAGCCTTGCCATGGGGCACTGGGCGGACTTCCTGATGGCGGAAGCGGTGCCGCTCGTCGAACGACAGTTCAAATGTGGTGGAACGGGCCGACGGGGTCTCTTTGGCAAGAGTTCGGGTGGCTATGGAGCAATTGCGCACGCGCTGCTTTATCCAGACTTCTGGAGTGCTGCAGCCTGTCATTCAGGTGACATGGGATTCGAGTGGGCTTACCTGCCGGACTTTGCTTCTGTACTGCGGGCCCTTGCACCTGGCGGATACGACATCAGGGCTTGGCTTGAGGACTTCTTTTCGAAGAAGAAGGTGAGCGACAAGGACATGAACATACTGATGATGCTTGCCATGTGCGCTACGTACGACCCGGATCCAGATGCCTACATGGGCGTCCGGCTGCCGGTCGACCACGAGACGTGCGAGATCATTCCAGACCGCTGGAACAATTTCATGCAGCTGGACCCAATCGTCATGGCGGAGCGGCTCGGCCCTGGCCTGCGCAAGCTCAAGGCGGTCTACATCGATTGCGGCGACGTCGATCAGTACAACCTGGTCTATGGTGCACGCCGCCTTCACCGCTTGCTGCAGCGCCAAGGCGTGCCTCACGTTTACGAAGAGTTCCCTGACAATCATTCCTCGGTTGACTATCGAATGGATACGAGCCTGCCGCTGCTTGCAAAAGCGCTAAGCTGAGGTCGTTACTCCCTTGCGGCCAAAGACGAACCGGGCCAATACTAGGGACAATGAGAATAAGAGCTGCAATTCTGGGCGGAGGATCGTGGGGCACAACTGTTGCGTCGCTTGTTGCGCGCAACGTGCCTGCGGTCGTGTGGGCGCGCTCGAACGAAACGGTCGAGGAAATCAATACCAGGCACTCCAACGAACGCTACTTGCCGGGCGCGCGCCTGACGCAGGGATTGCGTGCCACGTCCTCGATCGAAGAGGCCGTCCGCGATGCCGATGTTGTGATCATGGGTGTCCCCTCGCAGGCGATGCGAGTGACAGTCCGTGACGTGGGCAAGCATATTCGCGCGTGGGTACCGGTGATCAGCCTGTCTAAGGGACTCGAGCTGGGAACGAAGCTGCGCATGACGCAAGTCATCAAGCAGGAACTGCCAGGCCACCCGGCCGGCGTGCTGTCTGGCCCCAACCTGGCGCGGGAAGTCATGTCAGGGTTTGCCGCCGCCAGCGTCATCGCCATGGAAGACGAAGTCATCGTTCAGCAGCTGCAGGCGATTTTCAAAACAGGCCTGTTTCGTGTCTACACCAACACGGATGTGGCAGGCTGCGAGCTTGGTGGCGCGCTGAAGAACGTGATGGCGATTGCAACCGGAATGGGAGACGGTGCGGGTGCCGGAGAGAACACACGGTCGGCCGTCATATCGCGCGCGCTCAACGAGATGACACGACTTGGGGTCGCGATGGGCGGACGCACTGAAACATTTGCGGGCCTCGCTGGCGTTGGTGACCTCATCGCAACATGCACCAGCCCACAAAGTCGAAACCGAACAGTTGGGTTCGAACTCGGCAAGGGACGCAAGATTGCCGATATTCTTGGCGGCATGCGGCAGGTGGCTGAAGGCGTGAAGTCAGCCCAGACCGTCCTGCAGCTTGGCGAAGAGTATGGCGTTGAAATGCCTATCGCCACAGAGGTGAACGGTGTGATCAACGAAGGACGCAATGCACAGGAAGCCTTTCGTGGCTTGCTGAGACGTGCAGCGGGATCGGAAGCTGATCCGGGATGAATGATACCGTTTCGATGCAGATTCAAGGTACGCCGCTGCCAGCCTGGCCCGCAGACCCGGGCGTGCGCGTCGTGTTCCTTACAGATTGCAGGACGGTCACAGAGCGTCAGTTCGTGGAACGGTGGATTGCACAAACCAGACCTTCCGGAACCCCTGAGACCCAAGTCTCGTTCATCGGCCTGCCTGCCAAGCCGGACGATATTCGTCCGTTTGCGCAACTGCTTCAGCCCTATATTACGGACCCGCAGGTGCTGCTGGCGCCGGTGCGCATCGCGTGGCTTCCGCGCGAGCTGCGGGGTGAGCGAAGCGCTCGGATTTCAGACCTGATCATGCTGCGCAATCCGCGCAAGCCGCGCGAGAAGGAACAGCAACGCATCATCCAGACCGAGCCGGAACGATGCCGCGTCGTCGCCGCACAGCCCGCCAGCATAGACACCCTGAATGACCGTGCAAAGCGAACCGCGGACGCGGATGCGAGCGACGTTGAAGGTTTTGCGGATTTTGTCAGCAGGCAGGCGAGACTGGCACTTGAACGCGCCGAGTACAGACTGATCGGCCGTCGGTACAAACTGCCAAGACTTGTGAGCGAGCAGATTGCAGCGTCAAAACGCTTCCGGGTCGGCGTTACCGAACTGGCCACGCGCCTGAAGCGCAGCGAAAACTCCGTCCTTAAAGAGGCCCTCACCTATCTGCAGGAACTCCGCACGGCACACAGTCCGTTTGCGATCGACGTCATGATGCAGATCTGCCGCGGGCTCTTCAGCCGCGGCTATGGTGCGCAGATCGACTATGACCAGGCGCAGATCGAGCGTACGCGGCAGGCGCTTGAACGCGCGCCCGGCATCATCCTGCCCAGCCATAAGTCGAATCTGGATTCTGCGGTGACGTCGGTTGCCTTCGCCGACAATCACCTGGCGACGCCGACAACGTTTGGCGGCATCAACATGGCCTTCTGGCCCATGGGGACGATTGCGCGCAAGGCCGGTCGCGTGTTCATCCGACGGGATGTGAAGAGCAACTTCGTCTACAAGTTCGTGTTACGCGAGTATCTGGGCTATCTGGCGGAGAAGCGCTTCAGCCTCGAGTGGTATATCGAAGGCGGCCGGTCGCGCACAGGCAAGCTGTTGCCACCCAAGCTCGGGCTGTTGACGTATCTCGTTGCAGCCTATCGCGAAGGCCGGGTCGATGACCTTATGCTCATGCCGATCTCGATTGCCTATGACCAGCTGCACGAGGTCAGCGAGTTCGCAGCCGAAGCCAAGGGCGGCGCAAAGAAGGCCGAGAACCTCGCGTGGTTTGTCCGCTTCTTCCGCGCGCAGCGCGAACCGTTCGGACGCATCTACTTCCGCATCGCCGAACCCGTCTCGCTGAAGGATATGCTTGGGCCACCGGACGGGGGAAAGTCAGAAGGCGACGAGGAAACGCTTCCGGTGCAGAAGGTGGCGTTCGAGGTTTCGTCACGTATCAACGATGTAACGCCGGTCACCGGCACCTCGCTCGCGGCGCTGGTGCTGCTGTCGCATCGCGGACGCGCACTGACCCTGGACGAGATCTTCGAGGAACTGGAACAATACCTGTCGCTTGCCATTGCGCGGCGGCTGCCGATTGCGCCGAGCGCGCTGCTGCCTGATGCGGACTCGGTCCGCCGCATCCTGGAAGCGCTTGCCGGTCACAATGTCGTCGCCATTCACCGCGGCGGACTGAAGACGGTCTACAGCATCGGTCCTGACCAGCATCTGGCCGCAGCATTCTACCGGAACACCATCATCCACTTCTTCATCAATGCGGCAATCGTGGAACTGGCACTGCTCAAGGCCTGCGACGTTGCAACCGACCGCGAGACCGCATTCTGGGACGAAGTTTTCCGGCTGCGCGATTTGCTGAAATTTGAATTCTTCTTCAAGGAAAAAGGAGAATTCAGGGCTGCGATCGAGAACGAACTCAAGCTGCAGCCCGGTAACTGGCGTGAGGCGCTTGCCGGTGGGCGGGAGAAGGTGCTGTCGCATATCAAGTTGCTCCGACCCATTACGGCACCTGGCGTGCTGCGCTCGTTCTTTGAGGCCTATGTCATCGTTGCAGATACGCTGGATGCCAACGACCCCGGCGCGCATTTTGACGAAAAGAAGTTCATGGTTGAATGCGGCAATGTCGGGCGACAATACATGCTGCAAAAACGTATCCAGACGGCCGAGTCTGTCTCGAAGCACCTGTTCCAGACAGGGCTGCAGCTGGCGCGCAATCAAAAGCTTCTCGACATGACCGACAACATGGCTGCGAGACGAACAGCTTTTGCGGTGTCCCTGCGCGACGTGCTGCGCCGGCTGGATACGATTGAGGCCTTGGCCTGGGAGCGCACGCGCGAGCAGTCGCGCTGAGCCAGTTACTTCGACCGCTTTTTCAAGCCAAGAAGCTTGCGGCCGCCGTCGGGCCAGTCCGCCAGCGTTTCAACAAACAGGTCGCGCACCGCGTCGATGCGTTCTTCGAGATCGTCAAGTGACCAGTCCGCAACCGAGATCGCTGGCAACACAGTCACCTCAACTGTCCCCGAGCGCATGAAGAAGGCATCGCGCGAGCCGATGTCATCGGCATTGCGAATGATCACGGGAACAATCGGAATGCCTGCCGTCATTGCAATGCGGAACGCGCCCTTCTTGAAGGGCAAAAGCTCACGTGTCTTGGCCCGAGTGCCTTCCGGCGCGATGACAATTGAAATTCCTTCTTTCGCGAGTTCCATAATCGGTTTCATGGATTCGACTGCTTTCTTCGCATCGCCGCGATCAATGAAAGCAACCTTCATCAGCCGACCAGCGGGTCCCATGATCGGATGACGTTCGAGTTCCTTTTTCGCGACACCGGTAAAGTTGGTGCGCAGCAGCTTTCCCATGATCAACGCATCGAAGTTGTTGCGGTGATTGAAGATGAAAACTGCCGGCCGGTGGGACCAGAGGTTCTCTTCGCCATCGACCCTGACATCCACGCCGGACACGGAATGGATCAGATCCATCCAGGCGGGTGTCATGAAATTGATCGCGGAACGCACGTCGTTGTTGAGAATGCCTGTTGCTGCCGCCAGCATGCTGAGCGGCCCCAGCGCGGACAGTCCGGTCATCGTGCGCAAGACAGTTCCGGCGCCTGGCCTGCCGCGGCTCTGAAAGCGCAGCACCGGCCAATTGTGGGATTTTGCAACGGCTTCGAGTTTAGCCTGCGGGTTCGTGGGACGTGGATTGCCGACGGAGCGCATGAGCGGCACTTCCTCGTTGCCGTCTGCGTAGGCATAGGATTTTGTCAGATCGAGCCGCAGCTTTTTTCCAAGCGTCCTGACGGCGTTGGCCTTGCCTTCGCTCCACAAGGTCTCGCCAAGCGGGCGGCCAGTCATGCGGCCTTCCTTCACCTCAAAGCGCGTGCACAGCACGTGATCAATGCCGAGGTATTTCGCCGCCGGTTCGACCTGGAACGCTGTGGCCGACGATGCCAGGATCAGCGTGTGGCCCTTGGCACGGTGCGCCTCCATGCGACGCTTCATTTCAGGAAACAGGCGATCGACCAGGCGGGCGTGGAAGAGGCGCTCGCCTTCAACCATCAATTCGCTTTCCTTCTTGCCCTTCCAGTTCACCGCCATGAAGGCGATGAGGTCATTGAAGTCAGCCTGCCCCATTGCACCGCGTGCGGCCAGACTGGCAAGGCCCATGATTTCCTTCGCGGAAACCTGACCCTTGATGATGCGTGACTGTGCCACGTCGAGAGCGGAGTATCCTGCGATCAGGGTGCCGTCGAAGTCGAAGATTGCAGCGATGGATTTTCCCGCGGGGCCGCGCTCAATCTCTTCAAGCGATCCGGCGCGGACCGGCGCCGACACCTGCGCAGGCTTTTTTGCCCTTTTGCGAACAGGTTTTTGAATGACTTGCGGTTTTTCAGCTTCTGCGGTCATCGTCCCCTCGATGCTCCACTCTTAAGCTAATACCTAAGTGCGCGGCGGGTCAAAGTGAATGCGTCAGGAACATAGTGTCCAAGCGGTAAAAAATTGCAAACGCCCCAGGCGAACAGACGTTATCGAAGCCTTAATCCGGTACCATTCCGGCCACGAGTTTCGGCCGCGCTGGCAACTTTTCCAGCAGGGCTAACAATTCGCCCCTGGCCTGCGCGTTCGACAGCTGGTGCCTTTCGGCCAGGATGAGCTCATTCTTGAACGTGTGCTCGAGCCCCACGAACTCGGTCACCCGCACCTTGTAGCCATGCGCCTCGAGAAAGAGCGCGCGGATGACGTTGGTCAGGTTGCTGGCGAAGTCACGTCGCTGGATCGGATGGCGCCAAAGCTGGTGCAGGGGGTGGCGCGCGTGATCCTCGAGTTGACGCGCCACTTCGGCCTGGCAACAGGGAATGAGCGCCACGACCTTCGCCTCATGGCGCAGGGCAAACAGGATTGCATCGTCGGTTGCCGTATCGCAGGCGTGGAGTGCGGTGACCATGTCGAGCTTTCCCTCGACTGGTACCTCACTGATCTGGCCGTGTACAAACTTCATCCGTTCGAAACGGCTTTCTCCGGCGAGGCGCTTTGCGGTTTCAATCAGTTCGTCGCGGGCCTCAATGGCCAAGATCTCGCCGTGATCTCGCGACGCGAAGATCAGGTCATAAAGCACGAAACCCAGATAGGATTTGCCAGCACCCAGGTCGGCCAGCCGGACAGATTCCTTCTCTTCAAACAGCCGGTCGAGCGGCGGGCGCAGCACCTGAACGAGGTGCAACACCTGTTTCAGCTTGCGGCGTGAATCTGCATTCAGCTTTCCGTCACGGGTGAGAATGTGAAGCGCCTTCAGCAGGTCGATAGACTGCCCAGGCCAGAGATCCTTGAGTTCGTCGCCTTGCCCTGTGGCTGGTTTGGTCTTGGCAGGTTTGGTATTGCGCATATAATTCCGATCACGTGCCGTCCCAAGAGCCCAAATTGAGAGAGGTTGGCTCCATGAAGATTACGCGCCGCGGCGTGCTTGCCGCAAGCGGTACTGCAATAGGGTTAGGATTGACCCGTGGTGTGCATGCTGAAGACACTGACGACGGGATCGGCGGTATTGACGATATCGTAAACTATGCCTGGTCCATCATTGCGCCAAATCCCAAGGAAGAGATCGAGTTCGAAGACGCTGTCTATCTGAACGAGACCGTCGAGACCGGAGATCAAAGCGCACTCGTCATCCGGTTTTCAGATGGTTCAAAGCTGACGCTTGGCGAGAACGCAAAGATCGTCATCGACCGCTATGTCTATAATCCGGGGGGCGGCGACAACGGTCAGGCCCTGACGCTTGCCAAAGGCGCCTTTCGCTTCATTTCGGGCGCAATGCCAAAGAGTCAGGTGCAGATCAAGACGCCTGCCGTCACAGTCGGTATCAGAGGCACGGAGCTCGTGTTCGACGTCGCGGATGACGGTGAGACGGAAATGTCCACGATCTCGGGTGAAGCGGACTGCACGGATGGTGCGGGCGAGACATTGACCGTTAACACGGATGAATCGATCCAGGCGGGCGCTGACAGGCGATTTCGGGGCAAAGTCCGCCGCTTTCGACACAAGTCCAGATCGCTTGCCATCGCGTCCGGGCTCGACGGGGCACGCAAGCGGTGGGTCATACGCAAGCCCAGGAAAAGACGCGCGGTACGCAGACGGCTGAGGAAGCACCGGAACTGAGGGGTAAACGGGCAGAATCCAAGGCATTTTGCCGCTCGACAGGCCCGGCTTGAGCGGCTATTTCCTCGCCCTCCATGACAGACCTTTCGCACATCCGCAACTTCTCGATCGTTGCGCACATTGACCACGGCAAGTCGACGCTTGCCGACCGCCTCATCGAATTCTGCGGTGCGCTGGACGCACGTGACATGAAGGCCCAGGTTCTCGACTCGATGGATATCGAGCGCGAGCGCGGTATCACGATCAAGGCGCAGACCGTGCGCCTTGCCTACCCGGCCAAGGATGGCAAGACCTACATCCTGAACCTGATGGACACGCCCGGCCACGTCGACTTCGGGTACGAAGTCTCGCGCTGCCTTGCCGCGTGTGAGGGCGCGCTGCTGGTGGTCGATGCGAGCCAGGGCGTGGAAGCACAGACGCTTGCCAACGTCTATCAGGCGATGGACGCGGGTCTTGATATCGTCCCGGTGCTGAACAAGATCGACCTGCCCGCCGCCGAACCGGAACGCATCCGCCAGCAGATCGAGGATGTGATCGGGATCGACGCTTCCGAGGCCGTGCTTATTTCAGCCAAGACGGGTCTGAATATTCGCGATGTGCTCGAGGCTGTCGTCACGCGCCTGCCTGCACCCAAAGGTGAACTTGAGAAGCCGCTCAAGGCGCTTCTCGTTGACAGCTGGTATGATGCCTATCTTGGCGTTGTCGTTCTCTTCCGCGTCATCGACGGGGAAGTCAAAAAGGGACAGCGCATCCGCATGATGCAGACCAATGCGGTCTATGAAGTCGACCGCGTCGGCATGTTCACGCCCAAGCGCGTCGCAGTCGACAAGGTCAGCCCAGGCGAAATCGGATTCCTGACCGCTGCCATCAAGCAGGTGGCCGACACAAAAATCGGCGACACGATCACGGATGAACGCAAGGGTACTGAAACGCCCCTGCCGGGCTTCAAACCGGCGCAACAGGTCGTGTTCTGCGGGCTGTTCCCTGTGGATGCTGCCGAGTTCGAAGAGCTGCGCGAGGCGATCCAGAAGCTGGCGCTGAACGACGCCAGTTTCTCGTATGAAATGGAAACATCGGCGGCGCTGGGATTTGGCATGCGCTGCGGGTTCCTGGGGCTGCTGCATCTCGACATTATCCGCGAACGGCTTGAGCGCGAGTTCAACCTGCAGCTCATCACGACTGCACCGTCAGTGATCTACAAGATCTTCCTGACCAATGGCGAGATGATCGAGCTGCACAATCCGGCGGACATGCCGGATGTCGTGCGCATTGAACGCATCGAAGAGCCATGGATCGTTGCCACCATCCTGGTGCCGGACGAATATCTTGGTGCGGTGCTGAAGCTTTGCGAAGACCGCCGCGGGCGCCAGATCGACCTGACCTATGCGGGCAACCGCGCGCTGGTGAAATACTCACTGCCGCTGAATGAGGTCGTGTTCGACTTCTATGACCGGCTGAAATCGGTCAGCCGCGGCTATGCAAGCTTCGACTACCACATCGAAGACTACAAGGAAGGCGACCTTGTGAAGATGTCGATCCTGGTCAACGCCGAGCCGGTTGATGCGCTGTCAATGATCGTCAACCGCCAGCGCGCCGAAATGCGCGGCCGTGTGATGTGCGAGAAGCTGAAGGACCTGATCCCGCAGCACCTGTTTCAGATTCCGATCCAGGCCGCGATCGGCGGCAAGGTGATCGCGCGCGAAACGATCCGCGCCCTGCGCAAGGACGTGACCGCGAAGTGCTATGGCGGCGACATCTCGCGCAAGCGCAAGCTTCTGGACAAGCAGAAGGAAGGCAAGAAGAAGATGCGCGAGTTCGGCAGCGTCGAGATCCCGCAGGAAGCCTTCATCGCCGCACTCAAGATGGACGAGAATTGAGGCGCTTGCGAGCGATTGCATGACAATCGCCGCAAAGCCTTATCCCCGCGCAGGCTGGGATCTCCGGGTGGACACAAAAAATTTCTCGCGAAGACGCAAAAGGTAGTAAGTACGCAAAAAGTAATTCCGTGTCGTATCGCGTCTTTGCGACAATCGAGTTTAGCGCTTCGCGCAGAGTGGCCTTGAGGCGCTGTTACATTTGCGACAATTCGGTCTCATTTTTGCCGCCTTCTGATTTCATGTGCATGGTGGGAGCTGTGTTCGATGGAATTGGAAGAAATTGTCTCGAAAGTTGTGCATTGCTGTTTCGTGATCCATCGCGAGTTGGGACCTGGACTGCTGGAGTCGGTTTATGAGGGTGTACTTGCGGACATTCTTCAAAGTGACGGCATCTTGGTTGAACGCCAGATTCCCATGCCGGTTCGCTTTCGGAATATTCATTTCGAGATTGGATTTCGTGCCGACCTGATGATTGCGCGCAAGTTGCTGATCGAACTCAAAGCAATCGAAACTACAATGCCCGTTCACACACGCCAAGTTCTGACCTATCTGCGGCTGCTGGATTTGCCACTTGGATTGCTTGTCAACTTCGGTACCGCAACTTTCAAAGGGTGCGTGCAGCGGATCGCCAACAACTACAAGGGCAGACCGCACCATTCATGGCAGGGCTTACTTCCAGGTTGAGAAAATGAATTCGCGTCTTTGTCCTTCTTTGCGGTTTTGCGTGAATTCTTTTTTCCCTGATCGGGTGTAAGGCGCTCACGGGGCGAATTTGGATTGGCATTGTTTGAACGTCATCACTGGCGCAGTGATCAGGCCCCTGCTGTCTTTCGGGCCCGTGGGGTCGACGAAGATCATTGAATACTCATTTGCCGGCAGTCCGTAAGTCCGGGTTTGCGAAAGTGCAAGAACGCCGACATCAAACGTGAACGACCGATCCTGCTGCGACACAAGCCAGTGCGCGTTGTCGCGATCATCGGACATCGTGATGGAACCGCCAGGCCCCATGGTCTCGTCGCGTGTTGGCTTCAGAATCGCTGCGTCTGCCAGGTCAGCCACTCGGTCAAATGTGCGGGCATGAAATTTACCCTGAAGTACCAAGTGCGCCGAGACCATGTTGTTATGGATGTGCGGAATAATCGCGCCACCCCGGCGCATGCCGAAGAACCGGATGAACCAGTGACGGTCGATGCCTGCGATGTTGATTTCCGGCGGGAACTTCGGGTCGGCTGTTTCCGCCAGCCTGCCTGGAAATTTCATCGCAGCTGTGAGCCGGTCAAAATCGAGATAGTTCTTCAGATCGCCCAGATCAACGCCCACATTAAGCGCCGTGATGCGGGCCTGCCATTGGGTCAGTGCAACCCTGCCCGTCGACAGGTCGCGGTTCAGGTCAGCGATATCCTGCGCCCAGCGCGTGACTTCGGCAGGTACTGCAGCGAGGGCGTTTGTGCGCAGCACTACGGACAGCGCCACGGCAGACGCAAATGCATTGAAGAATTCGCGACGATCAAGACTGTTCACTTGATGAACCTCAGACCAGAATGCGTTTCGGAAATGCGCGCGACCTTGGTGTCCTTCAGCCCGGCGGCACGAGATGCTGCTATCACCAGATCGCCATTGAAGGCCTGCCCTTTCTGGTACACCAGCCAAAGCGCTTTTCCGGCTCGCAGCTTTTTTGCGGCAGCGCTGATGGTCGCGGCCTCACGGGTGGGCTCAAGCGCCAGAACGGTGATGTCTGCCCCGAGTTTCACCGGCATCGACGCTACCTTGGTGACGCCTGCTGTTTCCATCGCCGCGGCGACAATTTCCGGCGGCAGCTTGCCCACGAGCAAAACTGTGCGGTCCGCCTTGACGCCCAATTTGGTCGCGAGCGATGGCGGGTTGAGGATCTTGCGGGCCCAAAGTGCTGCGTCTTTCGCGCCCAGCTGCAAGGTAAACTTCGTGCTCGCCGTTTCTATTCGCAGCCGGTCTCCGTCGACTTCGGCTTTTGCAATCGTCGTCAGCGGAACTCTTAGCTTCCTGCCGCCCCGCAGTTCCAGAGCCTGGCCATCGAGGTGAGCCTTCACCTGGGCGCGTTCGCGACCATTTGCATATTCAACCAGCGCCTCATTGCCCATTTTGCTTCTCCTTCCGCCTGCGAAGCAGCATCAAGCCGACCCTTTCCTGCGATCGGGTCCGAACGGCATACCACTTTCGGAGTGCGTCAATTTGTTCTCTTTTTGTTTTCGGCGCTTTCGGCTCTATTCGGCGCTGCAGATGGATAGTGTAGGAATCTGTCTCCGGACTGATTTCAACGACATATCCCCGATGGAATATCCATCGCTGCACAGATCTTGCAAATCACTGTCTTACAAAACGCCGCAAAGTGTGACGGGGCCTACAGGCTTGCCGTGGACAGACTTGCCGACGCTGTAATCCGGGGCAAGCAGGCCTGCCCATCGGCCACCCAAGCTGCGTTACAATCCGCTGCAGTGATGATTCGTCTTTGAAGTCCGGGGATTCCCATGCTGACAAAAACCCAACTGAAATCGCTTTACCCCAAGGCGGTGGAAACCGACCTCGACGCATTCATCAAATTTGGGGAGCAGGCGCTGAAGGACTCCGGGATCCTGCAAGGGATCAACAGGCTGCAGTACTTCCTGGCGCAGCTCGGGCATGAATCGAGCGGACTGACGCACAAGGAAGAGAACCTCAGCTATTCGGCCTCGCGCCTGACCGAGATCTGGCCGAGCCGCTTCCCCACACTTGATGTCGCCAAGAAGTACGAACGCAACCCGGAAAAGCTTGCCAACTTCGTCTATGGCGGGCGTATGGGGAATGTAAACCCCGGCGACGGGTACAAGTTCCGGGGACGCGGCTATATCCAGCTTACCGGGCGCGAGACCTATCGCGAAGTTGGGAAGGTCGCCGGTCTCGACCTCGAGAACGATCCGGACATGGCTGCAAAACCTGAGAACGCCGTCAAGATCGCGTGCGGGTACTGGTCATGGAAAAAGCTCAACGCGACCTGCGATGTCGGTGACTTCACGGCGCTGACCAAGAAAATCAATGGCGGCACGAACGGGCTGTCGGATCGCATGGACTGGCTGACCAAGGTTCAGAACGTGCTGAAGGCGGTCACGCCGGACCAACCGGCGCCTACACCTGTCAAGCCGCCTGTCACCCAGCCAAGCACAAGCCAGCCCGCAGCTTCGCCCAAGCCAAAGCCTCAAACCCCGCCGCAACCAGGCGAAAGCGCGACAACTCTTTCGAACAATGCGGTGCTTGAGGCGCAGAAGAAGCTGAAGAAGCTTGGCTACTACGAGGGTGTCATGGACGGCATCTACAATCAGCTTTTGCGCGCGGCGCTGTGGTCGTTCCAGAAAGATGAAGACCTGCCGCAAACCGGTCGCCTGGATGAGCGAACCCGGACGGAACTGAACGTCTAGCGCCAAACAGTATCAGGCGAATTCATCCCGCTCGCGGAACAGCACCGCGAGGATGATGCCTGTCACGCCGAATACCGCAAACGCAGGCAGCGCGAGGACCGCATTGAACGCGTCCAAAGCGGGTGACGGGACCATTCCTGCGAGCCAGACTTTGAAACTTTCGACGCCGGTGGCGGTGAACATGCCCCAGACGCTTTCGAGGGACCGGAGTGTCGGCTCCTTGCCGCTCTCAAGCATGGTCACGACATCAGCGCCCAGGAGCATCAGCCCGAGCACAATCAGGATCAACGCAACAAACCGGAAAAAAGCCATCGAACGAGCGCCCCCACGCACGGGGCGAATGCTACTTTACCCCGCAGGCGTGCTCAAGGTTTACGCGGTCGGGCAAAAACGCCGCAAAGGGCAGTAATCTGCGACTTTCTCGACGCACTTTCACCTTGCTCCAAGAAAGTCTCGCACTATAGTCCGGCGCCTTGTCGCAATTCCCGACAAGAGCTCCCCTTGGGGACAGATGGCCGAGTGGTTTAAGGCGCACGCCTGGAACGCGTGTATACCTTCACGGGTATCGAGAGTTCGAATCTCTCTCTGTCCGCCAGCGTTTTTGGCTGATTTTTGGTCTTTTTCGCCTAGGGAATGAGGGGCAGAGATCTGTCTCCTTTCTGGATCCCGTGACGGCGAGCCCTCCACAATTCGCAGCGAAATGGCGCCTGTTTTTGGAGACGCTTCGCTGCCAGCTCCGATTCCAGGTTCCACGGTTCGGATCGAGCGGTGCATTTTTCGATTTCCGGATCAGTCGATCGTGCACAGCATTTGGGAACCCTGCAGACACCCTTGGCTGCTCCGGGTTGTTTACGCCCCTCGTCATGAGAGTGGTGCTCAATGCGATGGGTCCGGCACAGTCGCGCGATTCTTTTGCAACCAAATGGTTGCGCTATGTCATTTTCGTGCTACAGTGTTACGCAACTGATAGGTTGCTCAATTGACACAGCGCATCGTCAAGACAATAGATCTGAAGGCACCAGTATCGCGCGTTTGGCGCGCGATTTCCGATTTTGAAGAATTTGGGCAATGGTTCCGTGTCAAGCTGGACGGGCCATTCAAGCCAGGTGCCATTTCAACCGGGAAAATGACCTATCCCGGCTACGAGCACTATCCGTGGCGCGCTGTCGTTGAGCGCATGGAGCGAGAGAGTCTGTTGTCGTTCCGATGGCACGACTTCGATGAGAAATCTGACATCGATATTTCACAACAACCTGCCACGCTGGTGGAGTTCCGGCTCGAAAGTATCCCCGATGGTACGCGACTGACTATTACCGAGAGCGGGTTTGAAGCTCTGCCACATCAACGGCGGCTCGAAGTCCTGCGCGGCAATTCCGAGGGTTGGAACGTTCAAGCCAACAACATTGCAGCCCATGTCACCTCGAGCCCGTAAGATCGCCGCCCCCGTTTTCGCTGCACTTGGCGATGCTACCAGGCTCTCACTTTTGTCCAGGCTCGCGGACGGGCGTCCGCACTCAATCGTCCAACTGACCCAGGGTACCGGTCTTACAAGGCAGGGGGTGAGCAAACACCTGGCGATCCTTGCACGTGCACGGATCATCACTGGAGCGCGCGTCGGTCGGGAGAGTCACTTCGTTGTACGACCAGACTCATTGACTGAGGCAACACAGTATCTTGAGAGGGCGTCGCAGCAATGGGACGAGGCAATTGGACGACTCAGGCAAATCGTTGAGAAATGAGTAACAAATCTGTTAGTCGAATTGCTGCCGTGACCATTTGAAGATCGGCTCGCTTAGGTGTGGTGCCAGCTCCAGCGGACAGGCGGGCCGCGCATGCGGTGGTTGATCGTCCCGGGAGGGTTGACCGTCTGGTTCACAATGCTTCACGATGTCGATCAAACGCGACGATCTCAGTTCGCGGCGAGATTCAAGAGGCTGCTGCACATGATCGAGGGAAGCTGTCATTGCGGCGCGATCCGCTTTGTGTTTTTGCAAACACCTGAGTGGCTGACGCGCTGCAACTGCAGTCAATGCCGGCGCTCAGCCGCGCTGTGGGCGCATTCGACGCGCGAGAACATCAAGCTAACCTATGCCCCGGACGATGCCATTCACTACGTGTGGGGCGACAAGTCGCTGGCGACCGTGTCGTGCAAACGATGCGGCTGCACCACGCACTGGGAGAACCTGGATCCATCGCCAACCGCGCGCATGGCGGTCAACACCAACATGGCGGATCCGATAGTGATCAAGGGCTTGCGCATTCGCCTCTTCGATGGCGCCGACACGTGGAAATTCCTGAACTGAAGACGTTAGCTCGCCGCTCGTTTATTGCCCCTTCGGCTGGCGATTTTCGATGAAGGCATGAGGTCCCTCTTCGGGCGTCCAGACAGGCTACCGCTCCGCAACTGCTTTGGCGCCTTTTGGGTCCGCAGGGCAAAACTCTAAAATCCGTGCAAGAACTATTAACCCCGTTCTGAAGTGTCCGGGAAACCCGGGTTATCTCAACCTGATACCACTTCTGCATTTGTGGCGACGGCCTGCACATATAAGCCTTAAGTCGCCGCAATTGACATTTTCAGGCGGTTCTTCATACGCTGACGACTATGGCAGACTCTGCAACGAAATCGCTCTTACCACATGTATAAAATAGCAGTGTCAGCCATGGGTTGGCTATTTCACGCCGTCTATAGCGCACTGTCAGGTACGGCGCTTTTTTCGACGAAAGTTGCTCAACACCGCAGTCAAGTACCGATTGAGCTAAACGTTCAGACGGAGGCATACGATGCTCGCCCAGGCTCAGCAACTTATGCCTCAATGAAAGCATTGACGCCGTCATCGAAGGCCTATCGACCGGACATTGATGGACTAAGAGCGGTGTCAATCATACTGATAATTGCCACACACTTGCGATTCGAGTGGGCGACAGGAGGCTTTGTAGGCGTAGATATCTTCTTTGTCATTTCTGGTTATGTAATCCACCGAACGCTACTAAACGATCTGGGGGCGGGATCGTTTTCATTTTCTGACTTTTATTGGAGAAGAGTCAGGCGCATCGTCCCGAGCCTAGCAGTAGTTTTACTTGCAACCCTGGCTGTCGGTGCGGCTACACTACCTCCCGTTCAGTTTGTTGATACTGCGGATAGCGCGCTTTCGGCTCTCTTATTCTCGTCGAACATATATTTCAATGAAACGTTGGGATATTTTGCCCCGGCCTCATTTAGCATACCCTTACTTCACACGTGGTCACTTGGTGTCGAAGAACAATTTTACATTGTCGTTCCCCTCGTGCTGTGGCTGAGTGCTTCAAAGGCAATGAATAGCAGAATTGTCTTCGCCGTCTTGGGCGTGACGATCTTTTCACTGTTTTGGTGCGTAGTTGAGACCAATCTGAACCAGCAACAAGCGTTCTACCTTCCCATGTCGCGACTTTGGGAATTGGGAACAGGTGGCTGTGTCGCGCTGTTCGAGCGTCAATTCGGCACCGTAATTCGGTTTGCGCGTAGTATTGCAATTGTGGGAGCGCTACTGATCTGCAGCAGTTTGATATTGGTTGTTGATGGCAGCGGCTTTCCAGGTGTGGTCGCTGCCCTTCCTGTGGCTGGTGCAGCACTAATTATCCTTTCCGGTGGGTCCAGCCCCGTTGGAGCAGTGTTGTCCACTAGCCCCGCGGTCTACATAGGCAAATATTCTTACACACTGTATTTGGTTCATTGGCCTGTGATTGTCTTTTGGGGAATTGCTAAAGGTGCAAACATTGAAAGTGACCTACCAATTGTGTTGGCGTTGATACTTGCCTTTGCACTACTACTCTCGTGGTTCGTGGAACAGCCGCTTCGCCGAAGCAAGTCACCATTCGACCGGGG
>JBEBHP010000040.1:0-4937 GCA_040080835.1 Micropepsaceae bacterium
AGCGACTCGGATCCATCCTCAATCACTTCACACCGCAGGAATGCGCAAACTACCTCGCAAACTCAGGTTACGCTTCAGTGTGAAGAGATCATGCTCTAGTCTTGCCGCTCGTTGATTTCGTCGCTCGAGTGCTTGTCGGCTCGACAGACCCTAGCCGGCGACGTCTTCAGCTCTTTGGACAAACCTTGCGCCGGTTGTCGAGAGTTGTACTAGGCGCAACTTTGTATCCAGTGTTGAATACGGCGCTGCTTTCGCTAGTGCCTTTGCTCGCCCTCTCCGCCTGCTCGACAAGAGAGTGGAACGTTCCCCTTGTGGAGACAGACGCAGCATCGCGCTATGACTTCAGTAACAACCTTCCGCGCAGAAACAACTCGCAACGCATTTTCGCTGTGCTGGCGTTCTCGGGTGGCGGAACCCGCGCTGCCGCATTCTCTTACGGTGTTCTCAAGGGATTGAGGAACACTGACATTCAGATCGACGGACGCCATCGCCGCCTCCTTGACGAGGTTGATGTCATTTCTTCTGTGTCTGGTGGCAGCTTCACGGCTGCGTATTACGGTCTTTTTGGCAACCGGATATTCGACGACTACGAGCACAAATTTCTCAAGCGCGACGTTAGTGGAGACATGATCGCTCGATTACTTGATCCGACCGCTCTGGCGTCTTTGACGTCCTCGCACTACAACAGAGGCGACCTGGCAGCATCATGGCTTGCGGACAATCTGTTCGAGCACAAGACATTTGCTGACATGTCGCATGAGCCACGGCCGTTTGTCATTATCAATGCCAGCGATCTGAACACCGGCTTAACGTTTTCGTTTGTCCAACAGCAGTTCGATTTTCTGTGCTCTAACCTCAAACCATATCCTGTGGCCAACGCCGTGATGGCATCTGCTGCCATGCCGGTAATTTTCGCACCTGTTGCGGTGCGCAACTTTGATACCAATTGCCGCGAACGCAACGAGTCGTGGGTGCCAGCGGTCTTGAAGCGTCGAGACCTCTTCACGCGCGAATATCAGGTCGCAAGAGGGCTTTCGCGCTATTTCGATCCTCGCACTCTCCCGATCGTTCGCCTCGTCGACGGAGGGGTCACCGACAATCTCGGCGTCCGTGGCTCAATGATGAGCCCGATCGCCCATTACGGCAATGTGGCCGACATGGCAGGCGCCTTCTCTCGGGAGGCTCTCGATAAAGTCACTGATGTGCTGGTCGTCGTTGCGAATGCTCAAATCTACGGTGATTACGATTGGTCTCGAAGCGGATCGGACCCAGGCGTCGCAGAGATGCTTTATAGCTCCTTTGATTCTGCCGTTGACATTCTCAGCACCGAGACAGTGTCTCTTGCGAAAAGCGGTTTCCAGATGTGGGCCGATCAAATCAATGCGCGCCGCGCGTCAAACACGGCAAAGGTTCAGGTTAATTTTGCCACGCTCACATTTGACGGCATCGCAGACCCGAAGAAGCGAGCGCACTTCAACGCAATCCCGACCACTCTCTCCTTGCCCGCGCGAGACGTCGACGATCTTGAATTCCTTGCCGAAGACCTGTTGTCGCAATCCACTGAATACCAGAATTTCGTAAGATATCTTCGTTGAACCTCACGGCACTTGACTGACAACTTTTCCAATCCATTTTTTTGGATATGTCGCTTCGTCGATACTGCCTACAATGGCGCCGCGTACGAATTTCTGCGTTGCATCACGTACCACCTGCGTAAATGGAAATTACCGCATGAAGAATGCAACTCTAAACTCATTGATTGCAGTCGCCGTTGCTTGGTCCACAACGCTGATTGTCTCATCGGCATCGGCAGGCTTGGCTCAGGAACAAATTCAACGCCTTGAGAATGGCCAGGTTGTGGTTTCGGTGGCAGTCGCTGTAAATGGCGAAGGTGCGCATGTTGAAGCCGCTATTGACGTGCCGATGTCGGCCCAAACTATATGGCCGATCATGACTGACTGCGATCGCGCACCGAGCTACGTGCCGAAATTGATCTCTTGCCGGATTCTCGAGCGAGCCCCAAATGGTGATTGGGATATAAGGGAGCACTTAAGCTCACCCGGATGGCTCTTGCCTAATTTTCGAACAGTCTTTCGCTCCGACTACGAGATCAACCGCCGTGTCCATTTCTCCCGTGTCGCTGGTGACTTGCGAAAATCTGAAGGTGAATGGCTACTTTTTCCGATAGACGAAGGCCGTGCCACGCGCGTCATCTACACCGTGGACACTGAATACCGCAGTTGGATTCCGAATGCCTGGATGCACGATTACCTCGCGGACGAGATTTCAAACATATTGAATGCGCTGAGACATGAATGCCTAAAGAGCAAATGACGCGGGTATCCGGACAAGAGTTGTGATCGAAATGGCGCGTCAGGTTCCGACCGAGTAGCGGTCCGTGCGATCAAACCGATTTCCGGTGGGCACGGCGCCGAAATCACGCGATGACTGTAGTTCGGCCGACCCAGAGCACTCAGTGAAGCGACGAAAGAAGACCGTACCATCATTGCGTCCAGCACACGGCTCAATGTATCGGAGTGCATCAGATCGGCGGGGCAACCTGATCGAGTGCCGCCTTAAGACGTGGGGCGGCGAAGTCGATGAAGGTGCGGATTTTCGGCGCAACGAGTCTGGCTTGTAGGTAGACGAGATGAACGGGCCGTGGAAGCGGCATGATGTTATCGAGGACAGGGACCAGTCTGCCCTCTCGGATCTTGCCATGGACCATGTAGGAGAGAGCAATTGTGATCCCATGACCCATTTCTGCAGCCTGGATAGCGGCGAGTGCGTCGTTGATCTCTAGCGCCGGATTGAGCATCATGCTTTTCTGACTCTGTTTATCATTGAATCGCCATTCGCGATTGGGCATCAATCCCGTGAAGGCAATCACCGAGTGAAGTTTTAGGTCCGCGGGAACAGTGGGTGTTCCTCGCCGGGACAAGTAGTCGGGGCTGGCGACGAGGACTCGGCGCACGGCTCCAACCCGCTTCGCAATCAGATTTGAATCGGGCAAGGGTCCAATCCGCACCGCCAAGTCAATGCCCTCCTCGGCGAGATTCGCTATTCGGTCCAAGAGCAGAACCGATGCCGTGACGCGTGGATGCTCTTGGAGGAAGTCGCATACCAACGGCACCAAAGCTGATCGACCGAAGGTGACTGACGCGGTGATTGTGAGATGTCCCTGCGGCGCTGCTGTTTCCCCGACGGCTTCCTTCTCAGCCATATTCATATCCGCCAGGATTCGCTTGGCGCTTTCCAATAAGCGCAGACCGACATCCGTGATCGTCAAGCTACGGGTCGTGCGGTTGAAGACGCGGGCGCCGAGTCGGTCTTCGAGCGCAGAAACCGCCCTGGTCACTGCGGCAGGAGACAGGCGAAGGCGGTTTGCGGCCTTGGCGAAACCGCCGGCGTCGGCGACCGCGGCAAAGACCTCAAGCTCGTGCAAGCGATCCATCTCTTATTCCTCTGACCGGAATAATGAATTACACAAAACGAGTATTCTTTCAATATCAACAAGAGACCATTGTACGGAAGAGCGGCGTCAAAGCGCGCCGCATCACCAACCAGAAAAGGAATGATCACATGGCTCGCGTTGCTGTCGTCGACCCCCAAACCGCCACCGGTGAAACTAAAAAACTACTGGATGCCGTCCAGTCGGGACTCGGCATGGTCCCCAACTTCATCCGCCTGCTGGCCAACTCGCCGGCGGCGTTGAACGCTTTCCTCGGGATCCACGCGATCGCCGGCGCGGGTCTTTTGGACCCGAAGACGCGCGAGCGCATCGCACTCACCGTCGCAGAACAGAATGCCTGCCAATACTGCGTCTCGGCGCACACGGCCATCGGCCGCAAAGTCGGCCTCGATAATCAGGAAATACTGGCGAACCGCATGGGCCATTCGTCGGATACCAAGGCGGAAGCCGCGCTAACCTTTGCGCGCGCCCTCGTCAAGCACACAGGTCAGGTGAGCAAGGCCGAGTTCGATGCCGTTCGCGCGGCCGATCATTCGGACGGTGAGATCATCGAGATCATTACGCATGTCGCGATGAACATCTTCACCAACCTGCTCGGCAAGGCAACCCAGGTGGAGATCGATTTTCCGAAGATCGACTTGAACAAGGCGGCCTAAAGCCGATTGTGCAACCCAACCAACGGACCGGCGCGGCACCCGCCGCGCTGGATCCCCGAACTTGGAGAGAGGAGCCATCAATGAGTGTGACGTCCCACCTCGTCGGCGCACGCCCACCGCTGCCGCCCTTCACCCGCGAGACTGCGATTCAGAAGGTCCGGATGGCCGAGGACGCCTGGAATACGCGCGACCCGGAGCGCGTGTCGATCGCGTACGCTGAGCTTGGTTGCTGGCGAAACCGCACAGAGTTTCCGGTCGGTCGCACCGAGATCATTGCGTTCCTGAGGCGAAAATGGGCGCGCGAGCTCGAGTATCGCTTGATCAAGGAGCTGTGGACCTTCGCTGACAACCGCATCGCCGTGCGCTTTGCGTACGAGTGGCGCGATGACGCCGGCATTTGGTTCCGGAGTCACGGCAACGAGAACTGGGAGTTCGATGAGCGCGGACTTATGAGCCTCCGCTTTGCGAGCATCAACGATCAGCCAATCCTCGAGAGCGAACGGAAGTTCCGCTGGCCGCAAGGCCCGCGGCCGTCGGATCAACCGGGCCTATCCGACCTGGGGCGCTAACACACGGGCATCGGCCCGAAGGAGAATGTCATGCCGCATCATTTCGCCGATATCGCCTTCACACCTACGGTGAAGAAAGTGCAGGAGCAACTGGGCAGCCGGACGTCGTATGCCCGCATGGAAAGTGTTCCTGAGGCCGTGAATGGCCACCTGAGCGCGGGGGAGGCAGGGTTCATCTCGGCCCGTAACTCGCTCTACATGGCAACGGTCAGCGAGACCGGCTGGCCGTACATTCAGCAT
>JBEBHP010000041.1:0-4816 GCA_040080835.1 Micropepsaceae bacterium
AAAGTGTCAGAAGATAGTCTATATATCTGACACTATGGAGACGTCAGATGACGGTGTCGAAGGCCATTCTCGAGTTTCTGAAGCCGCGCAAGCGGGGCGAGCCCGTTTGCGCCAAGCAGCTGCTCCACCTCGGCAATCGCGCCGCCGTGGACCAGGCGCTGGCGCGCCTTGTCCGGCGGAAGAAGCTCGTGCGCGTGTCACGGGGCTTCTACGCCGTTCCCGTGGAAAGCCGGTTCGGTCTCCTGCCGCCCAATGCAGGGGAGGCGATGGAAGCTATCGCGCGTCAGAAGGGCGAGCAGATCGCGCCTGCAGGCGCTGCTGTCGCCAACGCCTTTGGCCTGACGACGCAGGTGCCTTTGCGCCGGACCTACGTGACAAGCGGACGGACTCGCACGCTTAAGGTGTCAGGCGAGACAATCGAACTGCGCCATGCTCCGCCATTGGCCGAAAATGCGCGCCATGAGAGACTGCTGCGGGCGATCGAATGGTTGGGACCGGATGGTGTTGAACAAGCCAGAGCCATGCTTCTCACGCTCACGCCAGCCGAGCGGCGGACCCTCGCGCGACGCGCGGCGGGCATGCCGACCTGGATGGCGGCGGCGGTAAGCGAAGCAGCCTATGCCGGACAGCATCTTCAGTCTCAGCGCGCGGGATAGGGCGGACTTCTTCCAGGCCGCGGTCGCACGCGTCGGCCGGAACGCCATCCTGCTGGAGAAAGACGTCTGGGTCGTGTGGGCGCTGCGGGCTCTCTTCGAGGACCCCATCGGCGCCCATCTCGTTTTCAAGGGCGGGACATCCCTGTCCAAGGCTCACCGGCTGATCGAGCGGTTCTCTGAGGACGTCGATCTGACATACGACATCCGGGAGCTGGCCGCGGACCTCTTGCCACGCGGAGAGGGGGGCGAGGTGCTCGACATCCCGGAGACGCGCAGCCAGATCCGGCGGGTCAGCGAAGCCATCCGCAATGAGTTGCTGCCTGCCTGGGTCAGCGGGACGGTCGCACCCATCATTCGGGCGCGACTTGCGCGGGATGGCGCCCAGGCGGCGGTCGAGATCGACGGCTGCAATCTCAGCATACGGTACGCCCAGCAGGACCACGGGCAGGTCAAATCCGCCGTGCTCCTGGAATTTGGCGCTCGCGCCACGGGAGAGCCTGCAGACTTCCACGACATCGCCTGTGACAGCGCGGCGGCTGGCCTGGACATCGACCTTCCAACAGCGCGGGCCAGGGTCATGAAGGCCGAGCGGACGTTCTGGGAGAAGGCGACGGCGGTGCATATCTTCTGCCGCAGTGGCGACCCCGTCGGTGATCACAAGGCGCGCCACTGGTATGATCTGGAGCGGCTGGACGCCAACGGCGTCGCCCCGTGCGCGATTGCGGACGCAGACCTCGCTGCGCAGGTTGCCAAACACAAGACAGCCTTCTTCCGCGAGCGCGACCAAGCAGGCGCGTGGATCGACTATCATCGCGCCGTTGGGGGTGGGCTGCAGCTCGTGCCGGTGGGGCCGCATCTCTCAGAGCTTGAGGCGGACTACGCGGCCATGCAGGCCGATGGACTGCTGCCGCAGGGAGCGCTCACCTTCGCCAGGCTCATGGCGCGCTGCGGCGAGATCGAGCGGGCGGCCAACGCGGCGAGGTGAGCGGAGCGCCGGAGGCTGGAGGGTACCAGAGCTCCGCCGTTGCGCGTGTGGGCGCCAGACAGCCGGGGCCAGGAACGAGAACAGGGAGTCGGAGAGCGTCTGGCGGTCGCGCTCGGTCCCGCCGCCCAAGCGCGGCTCCTTCGGGCGCGACCCTGCAAGCGCTCCGCGCCGCCAGACACTCGACGGCGCTTCCCGCCATGCAGCACCGGAAAGATCCGGTGCGCAGGCTCCTTGCAGCCTTCATTCTGGCTGGCCGCTGGGAACTAATTTCAGTAAGGGACCACTTTCACGGGGTCACCTCATTCCAAAACCTGCGCGACGGAGTAGCTGAGGTTGTCTAGGCAAATTCACTAGCGGTGAAAAGGGGCTCACACTCGAGTTGCGTTTCCCGTTCCAACCAAGCGATGAATCGTTTCGAACAGAATCGCAGCTTCAATCGGCTTGGCGATGCAATCTGTCATACCGCTGGCCCGGTAGCGCTCGTGCTCAATCTGGTCGGTATCGGCGGTAACCGCGACAATTGGTACGGTGCGGTTGGGCCCCTCCATCGTGCGTACGAGACGGGTTGCCGTCGGACCGTCCATCCCTGGCATCTGGACATCCATCAGGACGAGGTCAAAGGGCTCCTCCTGCAGCCGCTTGATAGCCGAGTCTCCATCGCTCACCTGCTGCACGTTGTGGCCAGCAATTTCGAGCAGCATTTTGAGCAGCTGCTGGCTCACCGGGTGATCATCGACGGTCAGCACGCGTAGGGATCGTAGAGTGGCGGCAGGCTCCGGGAGCGCACGCACACTGATTGCTGATGATCTTGGCGCGGTCGTTGGCGGTGCAGGGACAATGAACCAGAACTGACTGCCTACGCCGAGTTCGCTGACAACGCCTATCTGCCCCCCCATAGCATCGATCAATTGTTTGCAGATCGCGAGCCCAAGGCCTGTTCCACCATACAGACGCCCGGTCGCCGCGTCGGCCTGGCTGAAGGGTTTGAACAAGCGCAACCGCTGCTCTTCGGTCACGCCAATCCCGGTGTCCATCACAAAAATGCTGAGGCGTCCGTCGGCGGCATCGCCTTTGTGATCGACGCAGATCTTGATAGTTCCCTTATCGGTGAACTTGATCGCGTTGCTGATGAGATTTGACAGGACTTGCCGCAAGCGAGACGGATCACTTTCGATCCAATGCGGTGTTGTCGGGGTGGATGACCACTCCAGCTTCAAACCCTTCTTTTCTGCGGTTGGGGTGAAGAGCTGAACTGTCGTCGAGACCAGGTAGGGAATTGATACTGGCAGGCGTTCGAACTTGTTCTCCCCAGCCTCAAGCTTCGAAAAGGTAAGCACGTCGTCAAGTATGACCACGAGGTCGCGTGCTGACTGGAGGGCGGCTTGCACGCGTATACGCTGACCGAATTCAAGGTCATGGCGGCTAAGCAAATCAAGCATGCCGATGACGCCGTTCATCGGCGTCCGGATCTCGTGACTGATCACGGCAAGGAAATGCGACTTGGCGTGCGTGGCGGTTTCGGCCTCATTCAGAGCCGCACGCAGGCGATTATCTCGTTCGATCGATGCCAGCAGTGCTGTGAGCATGTAAGCCGACAGAAAGACAAACCCTAACGTCGCTTCGATCGCCGTTGAACTCGCATAGCGTTGGTCCTGAAACATCTGGAGCGGCATTGCCGCAAAGACAGCCAGAAATGGTGTGCCTGCGGCGATCAGCGATCGTACATACGAAATGCAATTACATGAAACGTGGTAGAGCGAGCCCAGCACAACGGCTAGGCCAATGACGATTCCAGCGACACCGCCACTCGTCCAGAAAAGCCACGCCATTGCCGCCCAGACGGTTGATCCGAAGCTGAGGTTTGCCAGAAATGCGACCTCGAAGCGGCCCGCCATTGAGCCGTCCTTTCTGATCCCCTGTGCGGCCCACAGTTCGAAGGACTCGTTGACGCCGATCAGGACCAGCCAGATCAACGCAAGCCTAGCGTCCATGTAAAGCCACAAGACAATCGCGACGCCCGCGGCGGTGATCAAGCGTGGCCACAAATCTCCACCAAGTCGATTTACAAGCTCAACCAAACGAGCATGACGCTCCATCCGTGGTCCTATCGTGCTGCTCTGCAAATCAGGTCTTAGGCGAGGATCATCATGTGCCGCCGAAACTATCGACCTAGCAACACTTTGAACAAGGCGATCCTATTGCGGAGTATGGTGAGGCGATCGGTCATGACGGCCTCCAACGCCAAGCGAGTTTCGAGCGACATTGATTGCCCTTCCGCGCGATGTCGAAAAAGGTCTCGACCTTGCGCGTTCATCAGCGCAAGAAATTCGGCAAACTCCTGGCTGCCGAGAACGACCTGTTCCGGGGCAAGTCGGGCTCGCAAGCCTTCATGGGCGTCCGGTGGAAGGACTGCGAGTTGTTGGATTGCTTCCTTATGACTGCGAACCACTTCGATCGCCCAGTCCAGATCAAGATCGCCGAAGTCCATTTGCTTGCCTCGACGCATTGATGCACGCGCTGCTATCGACCTGCTCGGCCGGTTTCTGCCAGAGCTGAAAACGTCGCATGGCTGTCGATCAAGGTCGGGAAACGCTGCGGCGCCTCACCCTATCACGTACTTTTCATCGAGGCGCTGACCGGCCTCATGGGGTGGTCCAAGTTCAAAGTTAGTTGAGCGGCGCTTCCTTGTTCAGCTCGAGCGGGGTCGTTGAGTTTTGGTGATGCCATCGCGCGACTCTACTTCGGGAGGCATACCGCGTCCTGATAGTCGCGCAGGTGGTGATCGATGTGCAGAGACCAGATGGCTACCGAGGGTGCGGTGGACTGCGAGGGGCAAGCGCTCGGCCGTTGCGCGCGTGGGCGCCACACAGCCGGGGCCAGGAACTAGAACAGGGAGTCGGAGAGCGTCTGGCGGTCACGCTCGGTCCCGCCGCCCAAGCGCGGCTCCTTCGGGCGCGACCCTGCGGGCGCTCCGCGCCGCCAGACACTCGACGGCGCTTCCCGCCATGCAGCACCGGAAAGATCCGGTGCGCAGGCTCCTTGCAGCCTTCATTTTGGCTGGCCGCCCTGACGGTCGGCGTGGACGTGACTGTCCATGCAGACCGTTTCCGATTTCGTGCGGAACGGGAATTGGTTGCTCAGGTCATCGCAGTTTGCCGGGCGGGACCTGTCTCTT
>JBEBHP010000005.1:0-275064 GCA_040080835.1 Micropepsaceae bacterium
TGACCTTCGGTTGCCGATCATCCGCCTGATTGACGGATCCGGCGGGGGAGGGTCGGTCAAGACCTATGAGCAGACCGGTTTTACCTATGTGCCCGCCAATCCAGCCTGGGACATGGTGGTTACCAATCTTGCGACCGTGCCCGTTGTGTCGCTTGCGCTTGGATCTGTAGCGGGGCTTGGCGCGGCGCGCGTTGTCACGAGCCATTACTCAATGATCGTGAAGGGCACCGCGCAGATGTTTACGGCCGGTCCGCCTGTTGTGAAGCAGATCGGCGAGGACCTGACCAAGGAAGAGCTTGGTGGCAGTTCCATCCACGCGAAGAATGGTGCGGTGGATGATGAAGTCGAAAGCGAGGCTGAAGGCTTTGCGCGAGCGCGGCGTTTCCTGTCCTATCTGCCGTCGTCAGTGTTTGATGTGCCACCGCGCGGTCCGGTGACCGACGATCCGGCGCGCCGAGAAGAAATGCTGATCAAGATTGTTCCGCAATCACGGCGGCAGGTATACAAGATGCGCGCGATCGTCGAGGCGGTGACCGACACGGGTTCGTTCTTCGAGATTGGCCGGCAGCATGGGCGTTCGTCGATCTGCGGGCTTGCGCGCCTTGACGGCTGGCCGACTGCCGTGCTCGCAAGTGATCCATACATCTATGGCGGTGCGTGGACGGCTGAATCCAGCATGAAGATCATACGCTTCCTTGATTTCGCAGAGACTTTTCACCTGCCTGTCGTCCACTTTGTCGATGTGCCGGGGTTTCGCATCGGACTGGAAGCCGAGCAGGCTGCAACGATCCGGCATGGCGCACGCGCCTTGGCGGCGATCTATCAGGCGACGGGGCCCTGGTGCTCGATCCTTGTGCGCAAGGCCTTCGGCGTGGCAGGTGCCGCCATGAGCAACGCGTCGCGCCTGCCGTTCCGTTATGCCTGGCCGTCGGGTGACTGGGGCTCACTGCCGCTTGAAGGCGGGATCGAGGCTGCCTATCGACGAGATCTCGAGGCCGCGGAGGATCCCGTGAAGATGCGCGCCGAAATCGAGGAACGCCTCAATCGCGTGCGCTCGCCGTTCAGAACGGCCGAGAAATTCGGCATCGAGGAGATCATTGATCCGCGCGATACGCGGCGGGTGTTGTGCGAGTTTGCCAATCTTGCGGCGCCTTTGCGTACACCCGGTGTCAGGGCTACGAGCTACAGGCCCTAATTGTCCGACACCGGAAATTTGGCGTCAGAAACCGGGGTGCATGGCCTTCAATTTTCGGTCACTTATGTGCGAAAGTGGAGCTTGAACACACATGCATGTCGCCGGTTTTGATTTGATGAAGTCACCCAGTTTCAATGATGACGTCGCGAGGTACCGGGCCTTTCAGGCCCGGGATGCCAATGCGGACGGGCGGTTCATCGTCGCGGTGAAGACTACAGGTATCTATTGCAGGCCCGTATGTCCGGCGCGACCACCGAAGCGCGAGAACATCGAGTTTTACGATGACGTGGCCAGCGCGCGGCGTGCAGGTTATCGATCATGCCTGCGATGCAAGCCCGATGATGCGCCGTTGCGGGCGAAGCTTGCCAAAATTATCACGGATGCGTGCCGGCGGCTGGAGCGCGATGAAGACGTGCCAGGCGTGGCCGAGCTTGCGCGTTCAGCGGGCATGAGTGCGGGTCGCTTTCATCGCGTTTTCAAGTCGTCGACGGGATTGTCGCCGAAACAGTATGCGCTGGCCAAGCGCGTCGAAACTTTCCGCAGCCGGCTGACGAGTGGAGAGGGTGTGACCTCGGCGCTCTACGATTCCGGGTTCAATTCGTCGAGCCGTGCGTATGAAGCCAGTCGGCGCCTGGGAGCAAAGCCAAGTGAAGTAAAGTCAGGTGGTGCCTCGCTTGTGCTTGTATCCGGAGTGGCCGCGTGCTCGCTGGGATTTGTTGGTGTCGCCGTAAGTTCGCGCGGGCTTTGTGCTCTTGCGTTTGGTGACACTCCAGAAGCTGCGAGGAAAGCCGTTCAGGCTCGTTTTCCGAAAGCGACACTGGCTGAAGCGTCTACAGCGTTGAGCGATGTGTTGTCGAAAGTCTTGAAGCTCGTTGATCGTCCCGGCACGCTTGTCGATCTTCCGCTGGACATCAGGGGAACTGCTTTCCAGGAACGTGTCTGGCAAGCTTTGAGGAAGATTCCCGCAGGGACTACGCGCAGTTATGCCGAAGTGGCAAAATCGATCGGCAAACCAACTGCGCATCGCGCCGTTGCGAACGCTTGCGGGGCCAACAAGATTGCCGTTGCCATTCCCTGTCACCGTGTTGTTGCAAGTGGTGGCGGGCTAGGCGGCTATGCCTTCGGGATTGCGAGGAAGAAGACACTGCTTGCCAAGGAGGCGGGCAAATAGCTGCAGGCAGCGTTACTTCAGGCTTGCATCCTGCACGACGCGGTCAAGCGCTGCGCAATAAGCCTTCAGGTCCTGCCGCTCGGCCCAGGCGGTCAAACCCTGGCTCAGCGTGATATTGAACGCGGTGTACTGATCCTGCGTGATGACACCCTGCTTCTTCTGCTCAACCAGCTTGCGGGTGATGTCGGCTGCCTTCATGCCTGCCTGTTCCGGCGTTGTGCACGCAAGGCGAACCGGGGGGCTGCCAGAATTTTGCTTGGCCGACTGGTCGCCGCAGGCGGTCGCGACCACGAGAGCCAAGAGTATTGCTGTGAACTGATGCGTCTTCATGCGGGCAGGTTTCGATAATTTCGCGCACGGCGTCAATAGCGCGTTGTGGTGAATGTGAGGCATTGCTAACCTGAAGCAATGTTTCTTCAAGGAGGCTCAGGGATGAGGCGCTTTATTGCATTACTGGTTTCGTGCCTGATTGCCGCCGTTCCTGGTGCTGGCGGGTCGCTGGCAGACGTGCCGCCTGCATACGAGGTCTACAGCATCGGTGCCATCCTGGGCGATGCGGAACCGTTCCCCAAGATCGCAAGCATCGTCAAAGGCGGACCGGCTGACAAGGCAGGTGCGCACCAAGGTGACGGGGTCATCGCAATCGATGGCCGTTATGCCAAGGCCGGTGTGCCATTCTACTACTTTGCGAGGGGACTTGGCGGACGGCAAGGCAGCGAGGTTGAACTCGTGCTGCTGCGAGACGGCCGTGAAGTGATCGTCGTCAAGATCAGACGGACCCTGAAGCCCTGAGTCTGACGCCCCTCACATTGGGCCATCACGGAGACAAGTAAACTTATGCCAATCGAGAACAGACTGACCAAACTTCTGGGCGTTGCATATCCAATCGTGCAGGCACCGATGGGATGGATTGCGCGTTCGCAGCTTGCGTCGGCGGTGTCGAACGCCGGAGGCCTCGGTATCATCGAGACGTCTTCGGGCGAACTGGAGGTCATCCGCGAAGAAATCAAGAAGATGAAGCAACTTACGTCGAAACCTTTCGGCGTGAACATCGCGCTTGCCTTCGTGCGTGATCCCAACATCGTGAAGTTTGTCGACGACGCCATCGTCAAGCAGGGCGTCAAGTTCGTGACCACATCGGCTGGCGATCCGTCAAAGTTCTGCCGCGAATTGAAAGCGCTGGGCCTTACAGTGTTTCATGTCGTGCCAACGCTCAGGGCGGCGCTCAAGGCCGTGGAAGCGGGTGTGGATGGCCTGGTTGTGGAGGGCGGAGAGGGCGGGGGGTTCAAGAATCCACAGCCTGTGATGTCGATGGTGCTGCTGCCGCTTGTGCGGGAAAACACAGGCGTGCCGATCATAGCGGCAGGCGGCATCACCTGCGGTCGTACGATGGCGGCGGCGTTTGCGCTGGGTGCAGAAGGCGTGCAGCTTGGAACGCGCATGGTGTCGGCGGCCGAGTCTCCGGTGCACAATAACTGGAAACAGGCGATCATTGATGCCGAAGACACAAGTACAGTTTTCCTGAACCAGTTTTCGCGGCCGGCGCTGCGTGCACTCCGAACCGCCAAAACCACGCGCCTTGAACGGGAGCTCGGACCGACCTACCAGGGTCCGCCGGTCACGACAGAGTTTGGCCGAGCCCAGGATCTCTATTTCGGTGGCGACATGGAAGCCTCGATCGCCCTGACGGGGCAGGTCGCGGGGCGCATCAACAGCGTGAAACCGGTCAAGCAGATCATTGATGAGACTGTTGCCGAGTTCTACGAAACGATTGGCTCACTTGGGCGGCAATACCCGAAGGCCTAGAGTGCGGACGCGATTCGCACGGGAACGACCGACATGCTGGCACCTGCTTCCATCTCAGATTATCGCGAGCTTGCGCGACGTCGCCTGCCGCGGGTCTTGTTCGACTATGTTGACGGCGGCTCGTTCGACGAGAACACACTCAATGCGAACCGTGCAGACCTGCAGAAGCTGACGCTGAAGCAAAAGGTGCTGCGTGACGTTTCGGCGCTGGATACGTCCACGAGCCTGTTTGGCCAGAAACTGTCGATGCCTATCGTGCTTGCTCCTGTGGGGTTTGCCGGCATGATGGCGCGACGGGCCGAAGTTCAGGCTGCGCGCGCGGCAGAGAAAGCTGGCGTGCCATATACTCTTTCGACCGTCGGCATCTGCCCCATTGAAGAAGTCAGGCGGGCGACGGCCGCCCCCTTCTGGTTCCAGCTCTACATGATGCGTGACAGGGGCGTGGTGAAGGAAATTCTCTCACGCGCACAAGCAGCCAATTGCGGGGCGCTCGTGTTCACGGTTGATCTGCCCGTGCTGGGCACACGCTATCGCGACATCAGAAATGGCATGGGTGTGCAGCTCTCAGCGATTTCAAAACTCAGGATGGCTGCCAACTTCGCATCGAAACCGGGCTGGATTCTTGATGTTGGCGTGCGCGGCCAGCCCTTGACGTTTGGCAATCTGGCTGGCGTCGTGAAAGATGCCAAATCCCTTGGCGCCCTGCTTCACTGGACGTCGACTGCGCTTGACCCGAGCGTGACATGGAAGGATCTCGAGTGGATCCGCAGCATCTGGAAGGGTCCCCTTATCCTGAAAGGTGTGCTTGATCCGGAGGATGCGGTCGAGGCAGTGAAGACGGGTGCTGATGCCCTGGTGGTGTCAAACCATGGCGGGCGCCAGCTCGATGCGGCTCGATCTTCCATTTCGGTGCTGCCGAAGATTGTTGAGGCGGTCGGTACGAAGACGACGGTGCTGATGGACGGAGGCATACGCTCGGGTCAGGATGTGGCACGTGCAGTTGCGCTGGGTGCCAAGGCGTGCCTCATCGGGCGGGCCTGGGTCTATGGCGTTGCATCCAAAGGAGAGGCGGGGGTCACGGCTGTACTCGATACAATGAAGCGTGAGCTCAGAACCAGCATGGCGCTTGTGGGCAAGGCCAAGATCTCCGATATCGATGCATCGGTGGTAGAGAGCTAGTCACCTCGTGTCGACTGGATAAACCTTCGGCGGGCTTCGGCGAAAGCCACGAGGCGGTCTTCGACCTTGCGGTTGATCGTGCCGGCCGGAAATGTCCCCGTGGAATCGCGTTCACCAGCGGGAATGCCAGTCAGCAGCGTAATTCCCTCATCGATGGATGGCGCCGAGAATACGTGGAACTGACCCTTGCTGACTGCGTCCACAACCTCTCGGTCAAGCATAAGGTGCTGTTCATTGGCCTTCGGAATCAGTACGCCGTGGGTTCCGTCGAGACCACGCACCTGGCAAAGCGCGAAGAACCCTTCGATCTTTTCGTTCACGCCGCCTATCGCCTGAATCTCGCCGCGCTGGTTGACCGATCCTGTCACAGCAATGCTCTGGAAGATGGGGGCGTCGGACAACGCGGACAGAATAGAATAGAGCTCGGTGGATGATGCACTGTCGCCGTCCACGCCGCCATAAGACTGCTCAAACACTATGCTGGCATGAAGCGACGGCGGCATGCTTCGCGCATAACGCGATGCCAGAAAGGAACTGAGGATCAGTACACCCTTGGAATGCAATGGCCCACCAAGTGCGACCTCGCGCTCCACATCAATCACTTCGCCTGATCCAACCCGTACGCAGGCTGTGATCCGGCTTGGTTTTCCGAAAGCGTAGCCTCCCAACGACATGACACTCAGGCCGTTGATCTGACCTACTTTCGCGCCGCTTGTGTCGACGAGCATGATGTCGCGCTCAATCATCTCCTGGCTGCGAATGCGGACACGATCGTGACGCCTCTTCCATGCTTCCGATGCACGGTCTATGTCGGCGGCGTCGACAACCTTGTGTCCTGACTCTGCTGCCCAGAACGCTGCTTCGCGCAAATGATCGGCGAGGTTGCCGATGCGAAGGGAAAGTTTGGACGCGTCTTCGGCTTCCCTTGCGAGTTCCTCGATGACGAGCGCAACGGCATCCGCCGAAAGCGGGAGCAATTCCTCCCGGCGTGCAATTGAACCGATCATATGTGCATAGTCGGTCGCGGTGGCATCGGTCCAGTCGACGGCATCTTCAAAGTCGACAGCTACCTTGAAGAGTTCCGAGAAATCAGGATCACCTTCAAACAGGGCGTAGTAGAGTCTTCGGTCACCGAACAGAATGACTTTTGTCGACAGCGGGATGGGGTCCGGCTTCAGTCCCTGGGTGCTCATGATCGACATGCGATCGGTCGGCGATTCGATCGAAATGGCGCGTGCCCTGAGGCTTCGCTTGAGCATCTCCCATGCATAAGGCTCAAGCAGGAGGCGCCGTGCATCGATCAGAAGAAAGCCGCCATTTGCCAGGTGCAGGCTGCCGGGCCTGATCAGGGAGAAGTCAGTGAACAGAGCGCCCATCTGAGCCTGCTGTTCAATGCGGCCGATCAGGTTTCCGAGCGAAGGGTTGTCTTCCACGATCACAGGGGCGCGTGATTTTTCACCGTCACCCACGAACAGGTTTACCCGGAATAGCCGAAACTTCGGATCGTCGTCGATCGGATGCTCGGGCCCGGTACTGGTGTCTTCCTTTCTTGCAACGGCGCTTGCCCGAAACAGTGCGAAGCGCTTGATCAGCTCTTCCGTCACTTTGAGCGCATGAACGCGAATATCCTCGAGGTCTGCGACACTTTTCTCGACGTCGCGCATGACGTTTGTGATGACCAGTCTTGCGAATTCCTGGTCAAGCGCCGAAATGCGCTGACGGCGCTCTCGTTCCCAGACTGGAAGCCTCTCAACCAGAACGGCCAGTTCCTTCTGCAAGGCTTCGATACGCTCCACGATCAGTTTGCGTTTCTCGTCCGGCAGCGCGTTGAAAGATTCCGGCGGAATAATGTTGTTGTCTGCGATGGGCGCAAAGGTGAAACCTGTCTGGGTTCGAACCAGAGCAATTTCCTGAGTGCGCGCTTTCTCGCTCAGCGTCTCAAAGGCCTGTTCCTGGTTCGCGTTCACCTCATCAAGGGTGGTGCGTCGGCGCGACTGATAGTCCGCGCTTTCGTAGACTGCCGGAACCAGCGCCAGCAGTTCGTCGATTCCTGCGTCAAGCGCCAACTTGAACTTCAATGCGCGACCGGCGGGCATCTGCATCGCACGAGGTCTGTCGGGTGATTCCCAGTTGGCGACATAGATCCAGTCTGCGGGCGCTGGCAGGTTTTTGGCGTATTGTTCTATCAGACCCTTAACGGTGCCATGTCGCGCCGTACCACGCTCACCGAGGATAAAAAGATTGAACCCCGGCTTGTCGATCCTGGCTCCCAGATCCAGGGCTTCAAGGGCCCTGTTCTGACCGATCAGGCCGTCAAAGGTTTTGAGTTCGTCGGTAGTCCGGAAATTCAACGATTTGGGGTCGCATGTTCTGCGAAGCTGGGAAACGGGGAGGCGAAGCCTGTTTGCTGCAAGTGCGTCGGGCTTTTGGTTCATCGGGGGGTGCGTTTGTGCCGTTAGGTGCGGGTTACCGGAGTACACTCCAGCCGTGCGTATATCGCAACCGCCCTATTTTCCCTGCGGACGCCGTGGAAACTTTCAGTAATGCCCTCTGGCGCGGAAATCCGAGGTTTGTATATTGGCGCGCAGGGGATCGCACAACGTGCACTGACGAACAAGACGGCTGCGACCTCGCGGAGGAGAATTTACGCGCGATGACTATCGACGCTTTGGATGCACCGGCCAAACGAACTGGGCCGGCACTGCAAGCAACCGACGTTTCCAATCCAGATTATTTTCACAAGGTTGTCGACTGTCAGTGGGCCTGCCCGGCTCACACTCCGGTCCCGGAGTACATCAGGCTAATAGCCCAGGGACGGTACGCTGACGCCTATATGGTCAACTGGAAATCGAACGTGTTTCCAGGCGTGCTCGGCCGCACCTGCGACAGACCCTGTGAACCCGCTTGCCGGCGTGGCCGCGTCGAGGACGAACCCGTCGCCATCTGCCGCCTGAAGCGCGTGGCTGCCGATAACAAAGGTGATGTGCTTGATCGCATGCCGGCGCCTGCTCTCACCAAGAATGGGAAGCGTGTTGCGCTGATCGGCGGCGGACCTGCGTCGCTGACCGTTGCGCGTGACCTGCTGCCGCTTGGCTATCACGTCGTGATCTATGACCAGGACCCTGCCGCCGGTGGAATGATGCGGACGCAGATACCGAAGTTCCGCCTGCCGGAGCGTGTGCTGGATGAAGAAGTCGGGTTCATTACCAGCCTGCAGCCTGAATTGCGGCTGGGCAAACGGATCGACAGTCTGAAGTCCGTGATGGCGGAAGGTTTCGATGCCGTGTTCGTCGGGTCCGGCGCCCCGCGGGGTCGCAATCTTGAACTTCCGGGCCGCGAGGAAGCGGCTGAAAATATTCACATCGGCATAGACTGGCTGGCATCTGTGTCTTTCGGGCACACGGAGAAGATCGGCCGGCGTGTGATCGTTCTTGGAGGTGGCAATACCGCGATGGACTGCTGCCGCACTTCGCGACGCCTTGGCGGTGACGATGTGCGGGTCGTGGTGCGGTCGGGCTTTGAAGAAATGAAAGCCAGCCCGTGGGAAAAAGAAGATTCGATGCGTGAAGGGATCCCGATCCACAACTTCCTGGTCCCGAAGGAATTCAAGCATGTGGGCGGGAAGCTGACCGGCATGGTGTTCGTGAAGGTCAAGGCTGAGTACGACGGCAAGGGTCGCCGCAACCTTGTGCCGTCAGGTGAGCCCGACATCCTGATGGAGTGTGATGACGTGCTCGTCGCGGTGGGCCAAGAGAATGCGTTTCCCTGGATTGAAAAAGACCAGGGAATTGAATTCGACAAATGGAGCATGCCCAAGGTCGATGACGTGACCTATCAGTCCACCAACCCCAAAGTTTTTTTTGGTGGTGACGCTGCGTTCGGCCCCAAAAACATCATATGGGCGGTGGCGCACGGACATGAGGCCGCGATTTCAATTCATCAGTTTGTGTCAGGCCGTCCAGTCTCCGAGCGGCCGCCGCCGCTCGTCAACCTGATGAGCCAGAAGATGGGCATCCACGAGTGGTCATATGATAACGATGTGGCGCTGGACCTTCGCTACAAGGTTCCGCACCTTCCCAACGAAATTGCGCTGAAGGACGTCAAGGCGGAAGTTGAACTCGGATTCGACAGGGAGCTTGGTTACAAGGAAACGCAGCGCTGCCTGAACTGCGATGTGCAAACCCTTTTTGCACCAAAGCTCTGCATCGAATGCGACGCGTGCGTGGACATATGTCCGCTCGACTGCATCACGTTCACCGATAACGGGTCGGAACCGGTCGTGCGCTCGCATCTGACGGCGCCAGCCAAAAACCTTACGCAGGATCTCTACATTGGCACCGACCTGAAAACCGGGCGCATCATGGTGAAGGACGAAGACCTGTGCCTGCACTGCGGGCTCTGCGCCGAACGTTGTCCGACCGGCGCCTGGGACATGCAAAAATTTCTTCTTGAAACTGCACAGGCTTCATCATGCCAAAGCCGATAGAATCGACGAACGACTTCGTCGTCAAATTTGCCAACGTCAATGGTTCCGGATCAGCCAGTGCCAATGAGTTGTTTGCACGCTCGATCATGCGAATGGGCGTGCCGATTGCAACCCGGAACATCTTTCCTTCGAACATCCAGGGTCTGCCGACCTGGTATGAGGTGCGTGTCTCCGGGGACGGGTGGGTCGGCCGTCGCGGTGGCGTTGACTTCATGGCACCGATGAACCCGCAGACATGGGACAAGGATGTCCGCGAGATCGATGCGGGTGGTTACCTGTTCTACGATTCAACCAAGTCCATGCCGGAATCAAAGTTCCGACCCGACATCAACGTCATTGGCATGCCACTCACGGAAATTGCGAATAGTCGTTATGACCTGCCACGCGATCGGCAGTTGCTGAAGAACATGATCTGTGTCGGCGCGCTGGCGGCGTTGCTGGACATCGAGCACAGCGTGGTCGAGACGCTGGTCAGCGAGCAGTACGCGGGCAAAGACCGCCTGATCAAACCAAACATCGAAGCGCTGGGGCTCGGTCGAGACTATGTGAAAACACACCTGAACGGCGCCTGTGGCCTTACGGTGAAGCGGTCGGACAAGGTTGGCAATCGTATCTTCATCGATGGAAATGATGCGGCGGCTCTGGGTGCTGTCTATGGCGGCGCGACGGTTGCGGCCTGGTATCCCATCACGCCGTCAACGTCGATGGCGGAAGCCTTTGCCAAACACTGCAAGCGCCTGCGCGTTGATCCCGTCACGAAGAAGAACCGCTTTGCGATCATTCAATCCGAAGACGAATTGTCGGCGATCGGATCCGTGATCGGTGCAAACTGGAATGGTGCGCGGGCGTTCACAGCGACCTCAGGCCCCGGCATATCACTGATGCAGGAGTTCCTGGGTCTTGCGTATTTCGCGGAAATTCCTGCGGTGCTGTTCGACATCCAGCGCGGTGGGCCGTCGACCGGCATGCCAACGCGAACACAACAGTCGGATCTGAAGATCTGCGCCTACGCGAGCCATGGAGACACGAAGCATGTGCTGATGCTGCCGGAAGATCCCGGAGAGGCGTTTGAGTTCGCTGCGCAATCGTTTGATCTCGCCGAGCGGCTTCAGACACCCGTATTCGTGCTGCTGGATCTCGACATCGGCATGAATGACTGGCTGACAAAGCCGTTCACGTGGGATGACAAGCGCCAGTATGACCGGGGCAAGGTCATGACGGCCGAGCAACTTGAAGCCGGCAAGGAGTTCGGCCGCTATCTTGACGTTGATGGCGATGCCATCCCTTTCCGGACCTTGCCGGGAACACACCCCACCAAAGGCGCCTATTTCACTCGCGGGACGTCGCGAAATCGCTACGCGAAGTACTCGGAAGAAGGTGCCGACTATGTCGATAACATGCAACGCCTGCTGCGCAAGCTCGACACTGCCAAGACGCTGGTGCCGCAACCCTTGATCCGCAACGCAAAGCAGAAGTCCCGTTGCGGCGTGATCTATTTCGGATCGACTTCCGCCGCGATGGATGAGGCACTGGCCAGGCTTGAAGGGGAGGGGGTTTACCTTGATACGATGAGGCTGCGCGCGTTTCCGTTTCCTGACAGCGTCACGAACTTCGTCAACGCGCATGATCAGGTATTCATTGTCGAGCAGAACCGTGATGCGCAGATGCGCATGCTTCTGGTCAATGAATGCGCCATCGACCCAGCCCGCTTCATTTCGATTCTGCATTATGACGGCACGCCAATCACCGCGCGCTTCATCATGAAGGAAATCGGGGAGCGGCTTAAGGCTTTCAACAATCCTGCACGTTCAAAGGTTGCGTCATGACCTATTTGACCAAACCGAAATTCCGGCATCCCGGGCTTGTGAAAAATGATCGCGGATTTACACACCGTGACTATGAAGGCGCCATTTCGACCCTGTGTGCCGGGTGCGGACATGACTCCATTTCGGCGGCACTGATCCAGGCCTGCTATGAACTCAACATCGAGCCGCATCGCGTTGCGAAGCTGTCCGGCATTGGCTGCTCGTCAAAGACGCCGGATTACCTTCTGGGCCAAAGCCATGGATTCAACTCGGTGCACGGGCGCATGCCTTCGGTATTGACGGGCGCAAACCTTGCCAACCGGGACCTGCTGTATCTGGGCATTTCGGGCGATGGAGATTCAGCTTCAATCGGCCTCGGACAATTTGTGCACTGCATCCGGCGCGGCGTGAACATGGTCTACATCACCGAGAACAATGGCGTGTACGGCCTGACCAAAGGTCAGTTCTCAGCGACGGCTGACCGCGGTTCGAAGTCGAAGGCAGGTGGTGTCAACAATGACTCGCCGATTGATCTTGTCGGCATGGCGCTCATGGCTGGAGCCACATTCGTCGCTCGCTCGTTCTCGGGCGACAAGGGGCAACTTGTACCGCTCATCAAGGCTGCCATGACGCATAATGGTCCAGCGTTCATCGATGTCATCAGCCCCTGCATTGCGTTCAACAATCACGCGGGTTCGACCAAGAGCTTTGATTTCGTGCGCGAACACAATGAATCTGTGAATTTCATCGACTTGATTGAAGGACGTGACGAAATCACGGTGGAATACGCACCGGGTGAGGTCCAGGAAGTGGAGCAGCATGACGGTTCGATCATTCGCCTGCACAAGCTCGATCCTGCGTACGATCCCACGAGCAAGGTTGCTGCCATGGACTACCTGCAAAGGCATCACGAAAAGGGAGAACTTGTTACCGGTCTCCTTTATCTTGATCCGAACCCCCATGACCTGCACGCGTTCCTGGACACGGTCGATGTGCCGCTGAACCGGCTTGGTGAAAAAGAACTCTGTCCGGGGTCAAAGATCCTCGAGGCGATCAACGACGACTATCGATAGGAGACTCCCATGGGCAGACTTTCTGGCAAGCGCACGATCATCACGGGCGCGGGTTCCGGTATCGGGCGCGCGAGTTCCAAGGCCTTTGCCAGGGAAGGTGCCGTCGTTCTCTGTGTCGACAAGACCGAAGCCGTGCATGAAACGGTTGAAGCCATTACAAAGGCAGGCGGCCGCGCCATCGGCATGACCGCTGATGCGGGACTTGAAACGGATGTGAAAGCCTATGTTGCCCGGGCTGTGAAGGAATTTGGCGGTGTTGATGCGATCTATGCAAATGCCGGCATCACTGGAGGCTATGCGCCGATTGTCGAGCAAACGGTGGAGGTGTGGCAGGAAGTTCTGCGGGTCAATCTTCTGGGGCCGTTCCTTGCGATCAAACATGTCGTTCCGCTGATGGTAGCGCAGAAGAAGGGCGCAATCATCTGCACCGCTTCTGTTGCAGGCATCCGTGCGAATGCGGGACCCACTCAGTATTCTGCGTCCAAAGCGGGCGTGATTTCGCTGGTGCAGACGACCGCGAACGAACTATATGGGACGGGCGTGCGGGTGAATGCGATCTGTCCCGGTCTGATCGAGACCGGAATGACAAAGCCGATTTTTGATGGTGCACGTGCGCGCGGGAACGAGAGCAAGATCGGCCAGTTGAACCCCACGGGACGTTACGGGCATCCTGAAGAGATCGCCAATATGGCGCTGTTCCTTGCGTCCGATGAGGCTTCCTATGTCAACGGACAAGCCATTCCGGTGGACGGCGGCCTGACATCAACACTTCCCTTCGTTCCAAGGCGGTCATAGCACAATGCTCGATGTCCAAAAGCTTAGAAACCATGTCCACGCGAGCTGGAACGATTCCATTGTTCCGACGCTCGTCGAATACATCCGGATCCCGAACAAGTCGCCGGCCTACGATGCCCAATGGGTGGAGCATGGCTACATGGACGCTGCCGTCGAGCTGATGGAAGCCTGGGCGCGTGACAAGGCGAGTGCATTGCCGGGCGCGACGGTGGACGTGGTTCAGCTGCAGGGACGAACGCCCGTCATACTCATAGAAGTGCCGGGAACGGGCAAGGATACGGTGCTGCTCTACGGGCATCTAGACAAACAACCGGAAATGCAGGGCTGGTGGGACGGGTTTGGCCCCTGGACACCTGTGATAAAGGACGACAAGCTTTACGGCCGCGGCGGTGCCGATGACGGCTACGCGATGTTTGGCTCACTGGCGGCTCTTCTGGCGCTGAAGGACCAAAATATTCCGCATGCGCGATGCGTGATCCTGATCGAGGCCTGCGAAGAATCGGGCAGCTATGACTTGCCTTTCTATATCGATCATCTGGCTGCGCGCATTGGCAAGCCATCGCTGGTCATCTGCCTTGATTCCGGGTGCGGAAACTATGACCAGTTGTGGCTGACGACGTCGTTGCGCGGCAATGGTGTTGGCACGCTCACCGTGAAGGTTCTGACCGAAGGCGTGCATTCGGGGGACGCCTCGGGCGTTGTCCCATCGAGCTTTCGCATTGCGCGGCAATTGCTGTCACGAATCGAAGATGAAATGACGGGACGCATTCTTCTTGACGATCTCTATGTGCAGGTGCCTCCTCAACGCATCGAGCAGGCAAGACTTGCCGCCAGGGTTCTGGGTCCTGAGGTCTATTCGAAGATGCCGTTGGCAGGCGGCACGTTGCCGATGGCGGACGACCTCACGGAGCTGGTGTTGAACCGTACATGGCGACCAACACTTTCAATCATTGGTGGGGACGGGCTGACGCCGTCAGCCAATGCAGGTAACGTGCTGTTGCCCTACACAACGCTGAAGCTTTCCTTCCGCTGGCCGCCGACGCTCAATGCCAACAAGGCCATTGAGCACGTGGAACGGGTGCTGACCGAGAAACCACCGTACAATGCCGATGTCAAAGTCGCCTTTGATCGCGGTGGCACCGGCTGGAATGCGCCGGCACTGGCGCCATGGCTTGAAAAGTCGGTGGCAAAGGCTTCGGAAATGGCGTTCGGCAAGCCTGTCGTCTACATGGGTGAAGGCGGCACCATTCCGTTCATGGGGATGCTAGGCGAGAAGTTCCCGGAGACACAGTTTGTCATTACCGGCGTGCTGGGACCGCATTCGAATGCACATGGACCCAACGAGTTCCTCCACATTCCGACCGGCGAGCGCGTGACCATGGCGATCGCGCAGATCGTTGCAGACCATCACGCTCGCGCCAAACACTGACGGATATTACCTGTAACCGCGAACGGGTTGAGAACGGTCGATACGGGGCGCGCCCGGTGGTGCTCCCGTAACCGGGCAAGGGTGGCCATCAAGTCGCATGTTGAACAGGAAGTAGGTGGGCACGCAAAAACCGACCTCAGCCTTTTGCAGGGCGCGCAAAGACGTTGCGTTGATCCTGTCAGGTGACGAGAGGTTCACGCGCCTGCCGCCTTTTGTGTTGCCGTAGTCCCTTGCACTGATCCGGTCGTAGTCCGGAAACTTCTGGCAAATGTAGTCCTCGCGGCATGCGTGACTGGGCGAACACGTATCCAGCATTGCGCGGACAACGCGGGATTCCAGACACGCGCCAGCGTTACCCGATGCGGCGCAAAGGTCGAAACCGTTGCCGCCCTGGTTGGAGCAGAGCTCTTTTGGCATGGAGGCTTGCAGGTTTACACCTGCAAAGTTTTCTTCGGCCAGCGTGCAGTGCCGGCTTGCCCGTCCAAGCGGGGCACCGCTCTGCGGCACAACGCATTTGAGGTTGCTGACTTCGGCGCCGCTGTAGACCGAACCACCCATCCTCCATTTGTCCTGGAACGAAAACAGATTGTACGAAGTCACGGCACCGCGATCTTTCGGGACGGTTGTCACTTCGCTGATCTCGCCCTTCCAGCAAACGGATCCAGCGGGTGCATGTCCGCCATTGGTCACGCATTCGCCGAAGGCGACGGGACCGGCTTTTGAAGTGACCGTGCGTTGACAAACGGAGCCTGTGGCACAAACAGGTGCGCCCGCAAACACATCTGATGATGTGCACATGCCGCCGACGGTCACAGACTTGAAGGCGGGCGGTGCTGCATTCAGGCTCCAGCTCGCTTCGGTGAAGTCCGAGTGCGGGCGGAACGTGTTGGGCCTGCCGCCTGCTGCCAGTGCTGCAACGTAGGCCGTGCGCCGGGTGGCTTCGGCGTAGGCGTGTGGCGACATCGGAAGCTGCTGGCGGTTGAAATGATGCGAGTATCGCTCGTCCGCGTAACCCAGCATGTGGAAGCCCGCGGTCCCGGCTGACTGATGACAACCCATGCAGGTCATGTTGTTCAACCGCTCTACAAGAGCGTCGTGCGTCCTTATGTACTTCAAATTCGAGATATCAATCGACGACAGAAGATCGCGTTTGCCCTGGAACAGGTGTGAGTATGGCTTGTTCGCCTGGCGTGCCCGACCCATCGTTGACCAGGACACAGAGAGTCGCGCAAGGAACTGCTGATCGAAACTGATCACCAGTGTGCCGTTGTCCAGTTGCGCCAGATGATCACCCTGCTTGAGGAACTCCACAAAGCGGGTGAGCAGTGCGGGGTTGCGCTCGATTGCCAGGACGTCCGGGGTGTTCTCAAGCGTGACTGGCTGCAGCCTGCCCGACACGACGCGGAAGATGCGCTGCATGTACATTGCCTGACCGCCGAAATCGTGCATGTAGCCCGACGTGAAGCGCAAGGACTGGAAATTCAATTCGACCTGCTTCAGTGTGAGATCCTTGAACGCAAGTGTCTTCAGCGTTGTTGCAGACTGTGCGCCCTGCCAGCGTTTGGCGAACGACGAACAGTCGGCCTGCTTCGGATAGGTCTTTACGACATTCAGGAAAAAGGGGAGGGATGAACTTGACGTCGGTGTGCGATAGCTCAAACGGTAGACGAAGCGCACCTCGCCACAGCCTGCAGGATCAAAGTCGACACGATCCATTCGATTGATGATCGCAATGAGCTTCATCTCGGCATATGGCGAATTCAGCCACCGCGTATCGAAGTGGCGAGGTTCGTCGCCGTCGTATTCAATCGTGTAGGGATACTGCGAGTTGTTCGAGAGGTGGCGAATGAAGTACCCACCCTTTGTGTCCTTGTCCGACCGGCGGCCCTTGTCTTCGAAGTTCCTGATCAACCGGACCATGTCCGGAATGTCGCCAGCGCCTGCTGGTATCGCATCCGGCAGCTGGTCAGTCTTTGTATTGTGTGGCAGCGGGCGACCGATGGTGTCGGCCAGGTCGCGGTAAAGACTGTTCTGGCGGTACAGATCACTCGTGCGCGATGCCTTGTTGCCGCTGATCACTTCTGAAAACGTGAAGCCGGAGTCTTCGAGGGCGTTGAGCGTTGTCGTGCCCAGCACGTTGACCGTGATTTCGGTGGCTGGCTGAGCCATTGCCACCGTCGCCATCAGGAAACCCAGCACACACAAAGCCCTACGCATGTTCGCTCCCCCAATGTGATCCTGTCAAAGCGAGAGAATGTAGCCGGTGTCAGGTGGCGATTTGCCAGCCACCATCTCGCGGTATACGCGCTCGACTTCACCTCGGCCGTGACCTTTGGTGACTTTCATCCAGCTGTCGACCGAGGCATTGAATGCGGACCAGGCTTCACTCAGGTGCTTGTCCAAGCCGCCCGGCCCCCAATCCTGGCTTCGCTTCTTGACACGGTCCGGGGCGAAAAACATCTGTGGTCTTGGCCCTGGCAGTGCTGATTGCGTACCCGTGTTGTCCCAGTGCGTTGCGCCGACGGCGCAGCTGTACTTCAGCGCTTCGACCCAATGCCTGTGAACGCTGGCGCGGACATCGCCGTTTCCTGCCATGTCCACAAAGACAGCCGGTGTGGTGGCGTCCAGGCTGCTGATCGCGTCATAACTTGCGATCTGATCATAGTATCCGGTGGCGTTCACGAAGGCTGCATTCGACTTTGAAGTCAGGCCAATGATCTTTACCTGGCCCTTTCGCCTTGTGTGCAACAGGAAGGCCAATCCAAGCGAAGTCTTGCTGGAAGCGCTCGACAACACGATCTGACGGGCACCGTAGAAGTCATTGTCCGCAAGGAGGTCCTCAATCAGGAAAGATGTCGTGAACAAGGGTCGCAGCAGTGCCTGCTGCGCTTCGCGGCTTGCGACGTAACCCGGATCTGCCGCGACGCGGATATAGTTGTTGTAGACGGACGCCATCTTCTGCCGGTGTGCGGCGCCATCAAACAGATTTGCTGGCGTGATGCGCGCGGGCTCGATCACGAGATGCGTCGACATCGGGAAGTACCCATAGAGACGCTCGCCGGCCTTGAGGCCTTCGCTGCGGCTTTCGATGACGTCGCCAAAACCCCAGACCGGTATGCGACCCCAGCCTTCGAGTGCCGGAAAGAAGTTCCAGTACATCATCGCGTCGCCGAAGGCGCCGTAAGTGATGTTGTTGGCGGTAAGGGCGAAGTCGCCGACCCTGATCAGCGCCTGTCCGCCCTGAAGCGTCAGCGGCGTGTCGACAAATCTGGTCTCGTTCAGGTTCTTGCGATTGACGAGGAAGTCGGTCGAAGTGGTCATCAAATTTCCTTTCTACAATAATTTGGTCAATCCAAGTCCGACCGAGTCGAGCGCATGCGCTTGACCTTGCCGCGGTGTACCTTGTGGTCGACCCGCTCGGCCTTTGCGGCGCGTGAGGGTTTGGTCTTCTTGCGAGGCTTGGGCACGTGGGTTGCCTCCTTGATCAGGGCAACGAGCTTTTCGAGTGCGTCGGCGCGGTTGCGGTCCTGCGTCCGGTGCTTCTGGGACTCGATGACAAGGACACCTTCCTTGGTGAGGCGCCGGCCCGCGAGATGCTGGAGGCGGATCGATACGTCGTCGGGAAGGCTGGGCGAGCGGCGGACGTCGAAGCGCAGTTCCACGGCCGTCGACAGCTTGTTGACGTTCTGGCCGCCTGGGCCTGAGGCGCGCACGAATGTTTCCCTGATTTCGTCGTCCGCGAGAGAGATTTTTTCGTTGATTTTGATCATTGCTGGTATTGGTCTTACCGCCGATTTGATCTGATCTCAAAGGATTGGCAAAGTCGGGTTTGGCTTATTTTCGGGACACACACATGATCTACCGGCTCTTTTTGGCTTTGCTCGTTGCGGCGTTGGTGGCGGGCGGCGCTGTCGCTGCTGGAAAACTGCGACTTTCCATCGCCACCGGCGGGACTGGCGGGGTTTATTTCCCTTATGGCGGCGGGCTGGCGCGCGTTCTGACGCAGAAGGTCCCGGGCTTTCAGGTGACAGCGGAAGTCACGGGCGGGTCGGTCGACAATGTGAAGCTTGTGGGTGCGGGCGATGCCGATATCGGTTTTTCTACGGTGGACTCGGCGCTGGACGGGCTGAACGGCGTTGCTGCCTACAAGGATACAGGGCCGCAGAAGATTGCGGCCGTTGCGGTGCTCTACGACAGTTTTGTGCATGTGGTCGCGCGCGAGGACCTGAAAGCCCTGTCCGTGAAAGCCCTCAAGGGCAAGCGCATTTCGGTTGGTTCGGCCGGTTCGAGTACCGAGGCGATTGCCGATCGCATCCTGGCAGCTGCAGGTGTTGATCCGGACAAAGATGTGACCAGGGAAAACCTGAGCGTTGCGGAGTCGGCGGCTGCGCTCAACGATGGCAAGATTGATGCGCTGTTCTGGATTGGCGGATTGCCGACTTCGGCGATCACCGATCTTGTGACAACAGGGCGCGTAAAGGTCTCGTTCATACCGACGGTCGAGCTTTTGCCGGCCCTGAACAAGAAGTATCCCAATCTCTATCGCAGCTTCACCATGCCGAAGACGATCTACACCAATACCAAAGGCGATGTGCCGGGCCTTGGCGTGTCGAACCTGCTGTTTGTCAGCGCCGACATGAAGGCTGATACCGTCGACAGGATCCTCAAGGGCGTGTTCGACAACCTGGTCGAGGTGCAGAAAATCCACCCTGATGCCCGCGCGCTGAGCCTGAAGGCTGCGGCAGCAAAGACTGCGATACCGTTTCATCCGGCAGCGCTGACGTTTTACAAGGCTCGCGGCGCCATCAAGTGACTAAACAGAGTGCAAGCGACGTTACCCTGACTGACGAGCAGCCTGTCCGAATCCTGTCCGGGTACATGCTCAAGGTCACTGGCGCGCTGGCATTCCTGCTGGCCGTGCTTGCGCTGTACTGGACGCAGTACTCGATCAATACCACCACATATCGCGCGCTGTTCCTGGCCTTCGTGCTGGTGCTGTCATTCCTTCTCTATCCGCTTTCGATCAAGTCAGCGTCGAAGGATCGGGTTTCCATCCTCGACTGGTTGCTGGCCGCCCTGGCGGTGGCAGCGCTGTTCTATCTGATCGGACATGTCGAGGACGTGAAGACGCGGGCGACGCGGCCGCTGGACATCGAACTCTGGCTAGGGACCGGGCTTGTTGTCTGCATCCTTGAGGCCACGCGGCGGACGACGGGGTGGGCGTTGCCCATCATCACGGTCGTGTTCCTCGCGTATGCCTTTGCGGGCCCTTTTGTCCCCGAGCCTCTCGATCACCGGGGGTATTCTCTGTCGCGTATCGTGGGGCAGAATTACCTGACGCTTGAAGGCATATTCTCGACGCCGATCGATGTTGCATCCACCTTCATCGTGCTGTTCACGATCTATGGCGCTGTGCTTGCCCGTAGTGGAGCAGGCTCGTTTTTCATCAACTGGGCCTTTGCTCTGTTTGGCAAGCGTCCGAGCCCGTCCGCACCGGGACGTGCGACTGTTGCTTCAGGCTTCCTGCTTGGCACCGTGTCTGGAAGCGGTGTCGCCACGACCGTCACGCTGTCGACGCTTGCCTGGCCGATGCTGAAGCAGGCGGGTTATCCCGCAAATGTTGCCGGCGGGTTGTTGTCGGCTTCTGGCATCGGCGCGTTGCTGTCACCGCCGACGCTGGGGGCGGCGGCGTTCCTCATCGCGCAGTACCTCGAGATCTCGTATCTCGACGTGCTCGTGATGGCCGTGATCCCGACGCTACTCTACTATCTGTCGTGCTGGCTGATGGTCGAAGCTGACGCGCGTCGCTACAAGGTGCAGGCGGTCAAGACCAGTGACGCTTCGGTTTGGCAGCTGACCTGTGCGCATGGCTATCATTTCATATCGCTTGGTGCGATTGCGGTGCTGCTTGCAACCGGCATGAGCGCCTTCATGGCCGTCTTTTGGTCAATCGCGCTTGCCTTTGTACTGAGCCTCATCCGTCCGGATACAAGGCTTGTGTCACTGCAGGGCGCAGCGGCAGGGGCGGTTGCGGGTCTGATTGTGTATGCGCTTGGCGAGCGGGATTCGGCAGCCGCCTTCATCGGTATTTGCGTGGCCACAGCCTATTCAACGGCGATGTGGCTGGGCGACTGGCGTGAGGGGAAGCCTCGGCAGGCGGAGGCTGTTGCCATGATCGAGGCCCTGATCGACGGCGCGCGCAACGTTGTTGGCGTTGCTGCGACGTGCGCCTGTGCGGGCATCATCGTTTCAGTGATCACGCTGACGGGGCTGGGGCTCAACATTTCGAGCCTTATCGTGGACTTTGGCGGCGGCAGCACGTTCTACACGGTGCTGTTTGCGGCCCTTGCGATGTGGATCCTGGGTACTGCGGTTCCCGTGACGGCGTCATACATCATCGCTGCCGTGATGCTTGTGCCTGCGCTGAGGGATGTGGGTGTGCCGGAGGCCGCGGCCCACATGTTCCTGTTCTACTATGCGGTACTGGCTGACGTTTCGCCACCAACGGCCCTTGCGCCTTTTGCTGCAGCTGCCATCACGCGAGGCGACGCGTTCCAGACTATGATGCAGGCTTGGAAGTATTGCCTGCCTGCGTTCCTGGTGCCGTTCATGTTCTGCCTGTCGCCGGATGGAACGGGTCTTTTGATGCAGGGTTCGTGGCAGACAATCATCTGGACCACGGTGACGGCCTGCCTGGCGGTTGCGGCGCTTGCGGCTGCGTTTGGCGGCTGGATCCTGCGGGAGGCGACATTGCCTGAGCGGGTTGTCGCTGGCGCTTCGGGGCTTGCGCTGTTTTATGCCGACCCGTGGCTGGACGCTGCGGGTCTCGCGCTTGCGACCGTTGCGGTGACCGCGCATGTCCTGCGCGTTCGACGCCTGGTCTGAGCGTAGTTCGTCTGACAGCAATTTCGGGACATGTTCGAATTTGTTTGGTCGTTCGGAGGTCCTTGCCCGAAGTTTTTTCTGCAGCCGGAAAGAGGCATTGACACCTTGCGGGACAGAGGCAGGATCCCCGGCAAGTGACATCTGAACCGAAACCAAGCGGAGACATCATGGCGAAAACACCCAAGTCCCATGCCCAGGTTGGCGAAGACTATCTCGCCGCAGCCAAATCAAAGCCTGCCGTCGTGCACCGATTTCCATTTCCCGCGAGTGCCGTATGGGCCGCACTCCTTGATGACAAGGCGTGGACCGAGTGGCTGCCGCTGACCAAAGTAACCTGGACAAGCGGCAAACCTTTCGGCAACGGCACGACCAGAACAGTCGAAGTAGGCAGCCAGGTCGTCGAGGAAACCTTCTTTGCCTGGGACGAAGGCAAGCGCATGGCGTTCCGCTTTGAACGCTCGACGCTTCCGGTGTCGGCGGCAGTTGAAGACTACAGTGTTGTTGACGTGCCTGGTGGTTGCGAGCTGCACTGGTGGGGCCGCGCGAGTGCCATGTTCCCGATCGGCTGGCTGGTCACGCGGCAGCTGACGGGCACCATAAAATCCGGATTGCCGAAACTCGAAGCGCTGATCCGTGCGAACCCCAAGCGATTTGGAATGTAATAACGGATTGACTAATTACCCGATCCTAGGCCGCAAAGAGATTGATCACAATGGCCGAAAACAAGACCAAACCTACGAAAGGCAGTGTCTCGTCTTTCATCAATGCGGTGGCGGACGAGACACGGCGTGCGGATGCCAAGCAGCTTGTGAAGCTGATGCAGTCGGTGACCGGTGAGAAGCCCGCGATGTGGGGACCTTCGATCATCGGGTTTGGGACGCATCACTATGTCCATGATTCAGGGCGGGAAGGGGATATGCCGCTTGTCGGGTTTTCTCCACGCAAACCGGCGCAGGTGCTCTATGCGCTCACGGGATCGCCAGGTGCGGAGGCTCTGCTGGCCAAGCTCGGGAAGTTCACAATGGGCAAGGGCTGTGTCTATGTGAAGAAGCTTTCCGACATCGATGTCAAAGTGCTCGAGAAACTGGTGAGGGCATCGGTCGCTGCGAAAAAGGTGACGCCGAAGAAGGGGTGACATTTTGCTTTCACACTCTTCCATTTCCAGGACCCGCAGGTCCTGAACGCACAGCACCGCTTCAGGATGTCGATGGTGGGAGCGCTTGTGGCGTGCGGGATTGCGCTGCGCTCCAGCGCAGCGACATGCAGGACAGGCCTGCATCAAGCTTTGCGATTTCCCGTGTCGCCAAGGGGGCAATTTTGTATCCAGCATTCGTCAGCAGTTCCGTCGTACGTGGAAAAGCGTCACTGATCAGCAAGCGATCTTTCAGGCGGACAGCGTTGGCGGCGCCTTCTTCGCCTTGCGGAACCAGAACAACGCGAAGACCCGAGAATACGCCTGAAGCTGCAAGCCTTGCCGTCGACAAAACCGTTTCCTCGTCGAGCAACGAGCAATCGGACTTGAAATGCAATACGCCGGCGGGAGTTTCCACAGCGAGGCCTCGCAATCCGATTTCATCCAGCAGCGCAATCAACGCCTGTGCACCCTGCGCGTCAGTTCTGGCGGACTGGCCGATGAAGACGTTGCCCGGTGTCGTCAGCACGTCTCCGCCGTCAACACTTCCATTCTTCAGAAACAGCATGCGATCGAAGTGACGCGCAAGTGCGGGCGCAATTTCAGCGGCCTCGCCGCGTCTTGTCGGCGCGCCAGGGCGCAGTACGATTGCGGCGTCGGCAAATACGAGTGCCGAATCCTCGACAAACACGGAGTCTGGATAAGGTTCGAGTGGTGGCAGGATCTCAACGGAGATACCTGTCTCTTCGAGTGCGCGCGCGTATGCAGTGTGTTCGCGCAAAATTGCTGCGAAACCTGGCCTTCCGAGACCTGTTGCGCTGAGGCCGTCGACAACCGAGCGAGAAGGCGCACGCAGCAGTGCGTGATTGAAATCATAGATCGGCATTTTGGTCCCTGAGTTGCGCCTGTGCATTGTATGCAGAGACTGGGCCGGGATGACAGTCGGTCAAGCAAGAAGCGGATTTAGCTTGACGCGCGGGTGACGCGCAGGTTTTTGTCTTGCACCAAACAAACAGGAGAAACGACATGTTTTCACACGTCATGCTCGGTACCAATGACCTGGATCGGGCGAAAAAGTTCTATGACGCGGTTCTGGGGACGCTGGGCATTGGTCCGGCAGTCGTCGATGGTCATCGCATCTTCTACCTTTCACCGAAGGGCGTATTCTCGGTTTCGAAGCCGATTGACGGAAAGCCCGCGACGATTGCGAATGGCGGCACGATTGGCTTTGCCGCGGCATCGGCCGAGCAGGCGAATGCCTGGCATGCTGCCGGCATCGCCAATGGCGGCAAGACCTGTGAAGATCCACCTGGCGTGCGTGAAGGCAGCAGCGGCAAACTCTATCTTGCCTATCTGCGGGATCCGGACGGCAACAAGATCTGTGCCCTTCAAAGAATGTAGGTAAAATTTAACTGAAATTCTGAGGGCGGGTGCGATCACATCCGCCCTGTTCCTCGGGAGGTCGAGCGCAATCCCGACTGCGTGCCCCCTTACAATTTACCAATCGGTATACATATTCCCTCAAACTCGTCGTGCAGGCAGGAGAATGCCATGGCCGACAATAGAATTGCGCAGCCGGACAAGAGCGAGATCGGCAGGCAAAGTGTGCTGCTCGTGGATGATACACCGCACACCCGAAGGACCCTTCATGAGATTTTTCGCGGTCTGGGCGTTTCGAACATTTCAACTGTCGAAACCTGGGAACAGGCGAGAGAGCATCTCAAGCATCAATCATACTCTGTGATCTTCTGCTGTCTCGCTGGTCCGTCCAAGCATGTCGTGGACTTTGTGAAGAAGGTGCGCCGCGACTCGGATGAGCGAACTTCGGCAATTCCCATTGTCGTCATTCAATCCGGTGCAACTGCACTCGACCTTGCGGCAGCCAGAGACGCCGGAGCGGATGAGTTCATCGTGCCGCCTCTGACCACTGCTGCGATCTCGGCAAAACTGAAGAATGTCGTTTTCAACAAGCGTGCGAGCGTGAAAGTAGATTCGTTTGTGGGTCCAGACCGACGACGCCGGCGAGCCGGATGGACGACGGCCGAGCGTCGGGGCGGCGGAGCCGATTAGCACTTCAAACTAGGTGCGTTTGGGATGGTACACCCAGCAAACAACAGTCAGGGCTATTAGTATTGGTACGTCCGTCCAAAGGTGTGCGAGCTCGTTCGGGTAGATGAAAGCCATCGGAATCATGAGCAACGCATGCAAGAGGTTTGCCAGAATTCCGAAATCAAATAGAGCTGAATTTGCCTTCGGATCGTGCGCGCCCCGGATCATCAGAATTGCCCAAGCCGCATAGATTGCATAGAGCATGAACAGGTAAGGGTGAAGGCCCTGCAAGTGGGACGCCGCGTGCGGAACCCCGAAGTCTGGCAGTTCGGGTGCCTCTCCCCACAGAATGCCGGGCGGGTAGGCGACTGCGATGACTGGTCCGGCGAGGATTCCCCAGCCCAGAGTTTTCATTGCAAGCGCGGAATTTTCCAAACTGGTCCTGAACGGCGCCATCGTGCGATCCCTGGGTGTCATTTGGCTGCATCATCGACTATTGCGCCAATGTTGGAGGAAGTTGGATTTGGGGGCAAGTGTCGGGGGATGGTTCCAGTGTCGGATCGCTCCACCGGCAGGAACGAAACGCGGCACCTGGCGTTGTCAGTATGCCTGCGTTCGGATTGTCCGTCCGTTTGTCGACATCACTGGAGGATCATTCCATGCTCGGTTGGGCCATCATGTTTCTGGTAGTTGCTGTTGTTGCTGGTCTATTTGGCTTCGGCGGCATTGCGACAGCTTCGGCGGGGATCGCACAATTGATCTTTTTCGCCTTTGTCGTCCTTTTTGTCCTTAGCCTCGTTTTCGGGTTCGTCCGCTCTCCACGAGTCTAAACTTTCTGACAACGGTGCCTCGACGCCAAGGCGCCCCATTTGCGGGGCGCCTTTTTTTCTCAATGCGCTTGGTGCCTGTCGCGCTATAGCGGATCGCTAGTAGCGAACGGCTGCGCGACGATGCAGTTGGTCTGCCGTCATGGTGGTTTTCAAGGGTTCGCCGGCGCGCGTAAACCCCAGGCTTGAAACGCGCACAGCGACCAGCCTGGCGCCATTGTCGACTTTCAAAATAGCGTACTGCGCCTCGCCGACCGGTGACAGCAAGATGTCATGCACGGTTGCAACCGTGCGGCCGCCCGTATCCACGACCGATGCCGCCAGCAGGCGCGCCACCGTTTTCACCGTGGAGTTCTTGAAGTTCTCATTCATCGCTTCGATACGCGACACGAAGGCGCCATCTGCAGCAGTGTCAAGTTGCGCTTCCGTTATGTTGGTGCGTGCTTTCAGTGAACCGTCTGGAGAGCGTGTGACGGTGATGAGGCGCGGCTTTACAGGGACTTTATCGGCGCCAATGCCCAGGAAGCCACCGTCTTCCACGATGAAGGCGTCCATGAAATTGTCATTGCCGACGACAACGTCAGCAATGCGACCGACTTTTCCTTCCGTTGAGTTCTGCACAGTGGTTCCGATCAGCTGCTTGCCAGAAAGCGCGGAAGGCAAGGCTGCAGGCAACATGATGTCCTTCGTGCCTTCTGTCATGGAATCGAATGCTTTGACGGTTGCGTCCCAGGCTTCTCGGGCGCCTTTTTTCAGCGCTTTCCAAGCGGCGCTTGCAGCGTCGATTATCTGGTCGCCGGTGGACTTGGTGTTGTCCGCGGCGAAGGCCGGCAGCGGTGTTGCCGCGATCAAGGCGACCGCCGTGATGGCATTTAGAATGCGTTTCATTCCCTTTTCTCCATTCGTTTGTGGTATCGGCGCGAAAAACGGCGACACATCCGCTGGGAACGCATGAAGTCTTGCCCCGTTCCGCAAACGCGTGCGGCTGCGACGAGATGCTTGCTATTGCCCTTGGGCAGCTGGCGTTGTCGAATTCCAGTTACACGCGGGGTGTTGTGCTGCGAGGCGATTGTTGGTGATCTGATTTTTGTGACTGTGATTTGGTTCGGAAACGCGATCCCCGTACCGTGCCTGCCCGGCGATACGGGTTCGGTGACTGACCCCATGACGCACGAGTTCTCACCTGTGGACGAATGTCTGGCTATCCGGCTCGATCTGGTCGTTGAAGGCGATCACAAAGGATAAGGTGGTGTTCATGCGCGCAGACAGCGGAATGGGCCGTCGTGGATGTCGTTTCCGAATGCCCGGAACTGGAACCATTCCATCCGTTCGCAACGATCTGGCCATCAGACAATTGTTGGTTCTCAAGCGACATTCGCTCCTGGATTGTCGCGAGGAAGTAGTGTCGCCCTCCAGCGCGCATGGTTGGCCAAGCTAATACGAGATCACCAACGACTGCATGACAATCCGCTCATGCATGCTAAATTGGCTTCACCGAGAGGCCGGGCGATCTGGCTGATCCGGGAATGTCCTGGAGGGGTCCCATGCGTGTGCCGCCGCAGAAATTTGTTCACGTCGTCTACCGCACACGGCGCTTCGCCGAGATGCTGGCCTGGTACGAGACTGTTTTTGACGCCAAGGTCCAGTATCAGGACCCCGCGCTGGCGTTCCTGACGTATGATGATGAACACCACCGGTTCGCCTTCGCGAACCTTGACGTGATCAACCCGAACGGGCCGGGACAGCCCCAGCGCGGCTCGGTTGGCGTCGACCACGTCGCTTACACTTACGGATCGCTGCGCGATCTCTTTGAGAACCACGCCTGGCTCAAGGAACGCGGCATTGCGCCTTACTGGTGCGTGCACCACGGGATGACCATCTCGATGTACTACGCCGATCCTGACGGCAATCAGATGGAGTTCCAGGTCGATTGCTTCCCAACAGCGGATGACGCCAACGCAATGATGCACGGTCCGCGCATGGCCACGAATCCGATCGGCGTCGAGTATGATCCGGATGAGTGGCTGGCGCGACTGCGCTCCGGCGTACCAGAACGGGAGTTCATGGACCGGAAGGGGGACTTGCCCGTCTCGCCGATCCGCGGGGCGATGATGGCTTCCGTTTGAGCCTGGGGATGCAACTTTGCGCATCCCCCTGAATCGCACCTACCAGGTCATCGAAAGACGCGACCCAGCATGTAACCACGCGGCAACTGCGGCCTGTTTGAGCGGGTTCAAGGACGCTTGGTTTTCACGGCTGAATACGTTTCGGACAGCGCGCGCATGGCGGCTGTCCGCCGCTTCCTGGATGTCGAGCGTGCCTCGAACACGTGACGCTCTACGAAGTTGGAAATTTCGTTGTCGTAACACTGGCTGAGGGCACGCGAGGATGCATTCCACTCTGTTCGAAAGCGAATTCGGGAGCGGGATCTGAGGCGAGGAATAAGTCAGTGAGCGCCCTGCGCACTCCAAGATGCCGGCTAGAATTCCGTGAAGAGATAGTCGCAGGTGATCCGCCCTTCCGGATTGAGCTTCAGAATCCCTACGCCGGCCGAGACGACTTCGCCGTTGCTCCTTCGCGCCATTTCCCATCGGAACTTCACTACGTCGGCAAGGGTCTGGACGGCCGTGGCGGGTCGGAAGATGTTGCCTCCCTGCACTACACTCCTGTCGTGGGACGCGGCCACTCGCTCTGCCAATGCATCGTAACCCTGCACATCCTGTGAACACATCAGATGTCGCCCTTCTGGCACCCACAACGCTTCTATGGTTGCGCGCCTGATGCGCGCGTCTTGCTCATTCCATACCGCAACGAACCTTTGAACCAAACTCTCTACGTCAACCATGATTTCCTCATTTTCGCGTCTTGCAGGCGGACGGCGTGCGATGCTGGGCCGTGCGACAGAGGACCGTTCCATGGCATACTGGACCCGACCCCGCATGCTGAATGTTTGCGGGACCTTGAGCGCACAATCAACGAACCACGAGGTACGTGCAGTGACGAGACAACATGAGGCGGTCGCGGATTCCGCTGCATCCGATGTTCCTTCGATTGCCACTTGTCCGCTTGCCCTTGCGATATCCGCAATTGGCGGAAAGTGGAAGCTGCTGGTCCTGCGTGCGCTCTTTGCCGGTGGTGCGCAGCGTTACAACGAACTCCTTCGCGGCGTCGACACCATCAGCGCCAAGGAACTCACGCGGAATCTTCGGGAGCTTGAGGCTGCGGGACTTGTTTGCAGAACACGTCAGTCTGCCCAGCTGCGTGACATGGACGCCTACATCCTGACTGACCTGGGCGCCAGCATTCGGCCGGCGTTTGTGAGCCTGGGAGAATTTGGCAAGGCTCTTGAGAGGACGAGAGGGGCCGGCGGGCGCAAGTGACGGCATGTAAGTGTGCGCGTCAGACACCGGACGCCGTACGGACGTGTAGCAGTCCGCGTGAAAGTAGCGACGCTCTGCCGCTTCCAGAATGTCGGGAGTGATGGTGCCGCACCGTAGAGCACCGTCCGCAGCGACGAGAATTTGCGAGGGCTTGCCCGTTGCATTTCGAGCAGCCGGTAGAGGTGCGCATGTTTTTTCTGCGTGACCAGCGCAATACTTGCACCTATACCAACGCCAAACCCGAGGATTTGTCCCCTTGAGTGAAGCCTCTCATTCCAGTCGTCCGCGCGTGGTGATTGTCGGCGCCGGCTTCGGTGGTCTCGCGGCAGCGATGGCGTTGTCGCGCGCGCCAGTCGATGTGACCATCATAGACCGGCACAACTATCACTTGTTCCAACCCTTGCTCTATCAAGTGGCGACGGCGGCACTGTCCCCGGCAGAGATTGCGCAGCCCATTCGCAGCATCGTGCGCGAGCAAGCAAACACGCATGTGCTTCTGGATGAGGTCAACGGCGTCGACACCAAGGCAAAGTCAGTTCGTACGATTGGTGGCAGGACCATTGCCTATGATCAGTTGATTATCGCCACCGGCGCGCGTCACAGCTATTTCGGCAAGGATCACTGGGAGGCGCATGCCCCCGGCATCAAAACCGTCGACGACGCGACCCGCGTGCGCGCCAAAATTTTGCTCACCTTCGAGCGCGCGGAAGTCGAAGCCAGTACGGACAAACGTACAGCCTTGCTCACCTTTGCGATTGTTGGCGGTGGGCCGACGGGCGTTGAAATGGCGGGTGCTATTGCAGAGCTTGCGCGCCGTTCGATCATTGCCGACTTCCGCTCCATTACCCCGCAGAGCACGAGGATCTTGTTGATCGAGGCGGGACCGCGCTTGCTGCCAAGCTTCCCCGAGACCCTGTCGGCAGAAGCCAAGCACTCACTTGAGAAGATGGGGGTGGAAGTTCGGCTGGGAGTTCCGGTGACTGAGATTTCTGCCGACGGTGTCACAATCGGCGCCGATTTCATTCCCGCCAGGACGGTTATATGGGCGGCCGGTGTGCGCGCGTCGGCGGCCGGTGAATGGCTGTCAGCTCTTTGTGATCGGGCCGGTCGCGTGATTGTCAACTCCGATTTCTCGGTGCCCAACCTCGCTGATGTGTTCGTCCTGGGGGACACGGCAGCGTTCAAGTCGACGCATGGCGGCATGCTGGTTGGTGTTGCGCCGGCGGCAAAGCAAGCTGGCTACCATGTCGGGAAGGTGATCAAGGCGCGCGCCTCGCATTCGCCCGCACCGAAGCCATTCGTCTACGCTGACTACGGCAATCTGGCGACCATTGGACACACCAAAGCCGTCGTCGACTTCGGCCGCGTTCGACTCACTGGATTCGTGGCGTGGGTGATCTGGTCGGTTGCACATATTTATTTTCTGATTGGATTTCGAAATCGGTTCTTTGTTGCTGCGAGTTGGGCGTGGTCCTACCTGACCTATCAGCGCGGCGTGCGCTTGATTACCGGGGACGATCCCGACGCATGAAACCGGGCAGACTTTTGATTTTTGGGTCAGCGACCAAGAACACCAGAATAGGAGAGATCCAGTTGTCACTCGAACTGATCAACACCATCAGCGCGGCGGTCTCCGCGCTTGCCATCGTGATATCGCTGGTTTTTGTCGGATTGCAGATTCGGGCAAGCACGAAGGCGCAACGCGCGCAATCCGCGTGGCAATCGGAGAACTCCTGGGCACAGTTTAATTTGGAGATTGCGAGAGACCCCCAGACCGCTGAGCTGTTGAACTTGATCTCAAACGCAAGTGTAAACCTTGAAGCATTGCAGGGGACGAAATTGCTCCAAGCGCATTTCATGATCAGGTCCCTGCTGCAGCACGCACAATCTCAATACTTCCTTTTCCGCGAAGGAAGCCTCTCCGCGAAAGACTGGCGCTTTCAGCGAAACTGGGTGGCAAAATTCGTAAAGCTTCCGCTCGTGGCGGCATTGCTGACTGAAGAGGCTGAACAGGACATTGTTTCCTCTGACTTTTTGATGGAGCTCGCGCGAGTGCCTGCAGCGCTGAGTTAAGCCAGTTACCTGCGGTATCCGCCGACGATGGTCATTTAAGTTCGGGTCGTGGAGGTGCGAACTTAACCTGGTTGCGTCTCCAGGCTTAAACGGACGCCATCACCGCCCAGCGGATCAGGGACGCGACCCAACATCTAACTACGCTGCAACCGCTGCTACTTTGACCGGTCTCGAGCGAGTTCGGAATTTGCTGCGACACATGCTTCAGGCGGCGCAAAAATGGCGGCTGTGCGTGGCTTCTGTGATTTCGGGAGTGATGGTGCCGCCTGCGTGACTCGAACACGCGACCCCCGCATTACGAATGCGATGCTCTACCGGCTGAGCTAAGGCGGCTTTTGAAAGTGGCGCGGAACATACGTGCAGGCGTGGCGGGCCGCAATCGCTGAAATGCCGGATGGCAAACCCTTGTGGTGCGGCGCGTCGATGCGGCATGTGAAGGCACCCATCTCATCGCATGGAATATTCATACTCTGTTTTGTCTTCTAGTGTTAAGTTATTACTAGTAGTGTTGGGGTGGCGACTTTCTTGAGATAGCGTCGACCGGAAAGACGCGGGCAGGGAAATGGGGAAGTGAGATGAATTGGGTTCAGGGTCTCGTTGTGGCTGGTGGATTTGCGCTCGCCGGATGCGTGAGCGCCGTTGGCGTGGACAGGAATGCGGCTGAGTCTGGACCGGGCTACGCCGTGCTGAAATCGCTCACCACCGAAGTGGGCGCGCGGCTTGCCGGTTCACGGAAAGAGGCGCAGGCGCGCGAGTGGGCTGTTGCGAAACTCGCGTCGCTCGGTTTCGTCAATGTGCACGAGGAGCCGTTCGCATTCCATGGCTGGGAACGTGGCACCGGTTCGGCCGAAGTCGTGGGACCTGTGAGAATACCGCTGGTCATGGCGGCGCTCGGTGGGTCCGTTTCGACACCCGCCGGCGGCATTACGGCTCGCGTAGCATTCGTCGACAGCTACGACGACCTGCTGAAGGCTGCTCCTGGAAGTTTCAAAGGCCGCATCGTCTATGTGAATGACCACATGGTTCGCGCGCGCGATGGCTCTGGTTATGGACCGGCAGTGCGCAAACGCTCCAAAGGTGCGATAGAAGCTGCAAGGCGCGGGGCCATTGCCGTCGTGATCAGGTCTGCGGGCACAGACAGCAATCGCTTCGCGCATACGGGAAACTTGCGGTACGAGGCCGGCGTCAGGCAGATCCCCGGCATAGCGCTTTCAGGTCCAGATGCCGACCAGATCGAGCGGCTGCATGCGACGGGTCGAGACATCACGCTGAAGCTCGAACTGCGCACGCGTGATGTTCCTCATACAGTATCCGGCAATGTGGTTGCCGACATTGTGGGCCGTGAGTATCCAGACGAGATCATCCTGCTGGGCGCACATCTTGACTCGTGGGATCTCGGGACGGGTGCGATTGATGACGGTGCGGGTGTGGGTATCATCGTTGGTGCAGCGCTGCGCGCGGCAGGGCCCGACATGAAGCCGAAGCGCACGATTCGCGTCGTGCTGTTTGGTGCGGAAGAGTACACGGGTGGCGGAAATGGCGCGGGCACTGGCGGGGAAGCCTATGCCAAGTCGCACGCTGCCGAGATAGCAAATCACATCGTGGCGACCGAAGCAGACTTTGGTGCGGGCGCACCGTGGCGCTATGACACCAATGTTCCGGCAAGCGACCTGGCATTCTATGAGCAGATCTTTGACGATCTGCGGCCGCTTGGAATTGAACGCGGCAAGTCCCAAACCGATGGCGGCACCGACATTGAACCGTTGCACAAGGCCGGTGTCCGGATCATCAGCATTGCGCAGGACGGGACCAACTATTTCGACCTGCACCACACGGCCAATGACACCCTGGACAAGGTTGATCCCGTCACATTCGAGCTGAACGTCGAAGCTTATGCGCGCGCGGTGTCTATGGTTGCGAACCAGTAGGTGCGGCCGACAGGAAGTCGCGCAACACCCGGGCACTCTGTTCGGGAACCTCTTCCATTGGAATGTGGCCGCAATTCCTGAAGACGACGAGCTTCGATCCCTTGATGGCAGCGTTGTATGCGTCGCCGACATCACGCGGGACCAATGTGTCCTGTTCACCCCACAGGATCAGGGTTGGTGCATGGATCTGTGAAACGTTGTCCTGGATAAATGTGTCCTGGGGTGTCTGGAAGCGCTTGAGGGAGGCGGCGCGCGTTCCTTCCCTGCGGTTCAGCTGCCAATAGCGGTCCACCATTTCCGGCGTTACCAGTGCGTCGTTGAAAAAGGCCTTCTTCAGTCCATCTTCGAATATGGCGCGCGGGCTCACGTAGAGCATCAGGTTCTGGACGACAGGCGTGCGCGCGATCAGGAAACCAATGCCCGGATCCCGGGGCGTCTTGCTTGGCATGCCGCCAGCGTCGACCAACACCAATTGCGTCAGGCGCTCTGGATAATGCAGTGCAAAGCGCGCAGCGACACCACCACCCATCGAGTTGCCAACCAGCGCAAAGCGCTCGATGTGCATGACAGTGGTGAATTCGTTGACGAACTGGGCCATCGCTTCGGCACTGTAGTCACTTCCGGCTACGGCACCGGTGAGCCCATGACCGGGCAGGTCGAGGCTGATCATGCGGAACTGATCGCCGATCTGAGCGACCCAGGGTTCCCAAGTGTGAAGCGACGCATTTGATCCGTGCAGCAGTACGACTGCCGGGCCGTTGCGCTGTCCCTGATCACGGTAGTGAACGGTTCCGCCTGAAGGCAGCGTGACAAATTGCGATGGTGGCTTGCCATATTTTTCGCGAAGCTCGACATCGCGAATGTCAGGGTCCGAGAACAGGACCACCAATCCGATCGTCGCGAAAATCAACAAGGCGACGAGGATCAAAATCCCGCGCAAGAACCTGCCTACCATTCCCCACTCCTTTTGCGACGCTTGTCATCGCCACTCTGCGTGTAATCTTCCGCCTCCGGACCCGGATCGTCGGGCGCCCGCGGCGCTGCAAAGACTACATTGTCGGCGCCGCCGGGCGAAGCCTCTCGAACCTGACCAGAAGTGGTAGTGGCAGGGGAGGGCCGGTTTGCACCCTTCTTAACCGTATCGCGGTAGAGAGACGCTGCATTTTCCGATGCCTCGGCGTAGGCGCTGACGCTGTCAGATCCGAGCGCTGGATCGATCGTTCCGCGGTCGCCGCTCTGCCAGGACATGGTATCGAAGCCACTGCAGGACGAACAAATGGCGGCCCAGTCATTGTGAGGACGCGAACACGAGGCGCAAGTCCACTGGGCATCGCGCGGCGCTTTCAGCGCGCGCGTCGCCCAATCCTTCGCGATCAGGCTGTCGCCGCCAAGGGCGCGTTCGATGTCTGCCATCAGAAGGCATACACGTACCGAAGGCCAACGTTCTGCGAGGGGCCGCAAGTGCTCCCTGGCTTCCTCATAGCGTCCCTGGGACATGGAGACAGCCGTATTCAGGACGTGACTTTCAGGATGGTGCGGGTTCATGCCCGCGAGGGCTGCAAGCCGCTTTGCACGGGCCTGAGATGTTTCGTCGGCGCGAATGCTTGCGTATGCACGTGCGAGATCCGGATGCGGATCTTGCGCCCAGGCGGTTTCAATCAGGCTTGAGGCGCGCCATTGCTTGCCCTGGGCGCCCGCATATTTCGCTGCGATCAATGCTGCGGGTCCAAAACCTGGCGCAAGATTGAGTGCGTCTTCGGCGCATTTCAGTGCGTGTTCGCCGTCGCCAGCGGCTTCGTGCTCCAGCGCTGTTGCCGTTGCCAATACCGCGCGACGCCTCCGGGCGATGCCTGCATCGATAAGGCGCGCTTTCAGTTGCGCGTCAATGGCTGTCGAGGCGGCAGGCCAGGCCCGCTTGCGGACGTTCAGATCAAAGAGCGCTGACAAGGCCCAACGTGTCCTGGGGCGAAGCAGCCGAGCGCGTTCGGCGATCAGGACGGCCTGGTCGGTGTCCTCGCGACGCATCGCAAGCATGAAGAGTCCGCGCAGGCCCAGGAACTCGGTGTCCCTGGATTGAAGCATCTGTGTGAAGTAACGCTGGGCCGCCTCGTCGTCGCCATCCATCTGTGCAGCCTGTGCCGCGAGCAGAAGGGCAAGGGGTGGCTCACCCACGAGTGACAGTGCCTTGCGTGACTGGCGGCGCGCTTCGTCGTCATCGCCGGCGGCGACTGCGACGAGGCCTCGCGTTACTGCTGCGAAGCCGCGACGCCTGCGTCCCATGGCACGCCAGCGGAAGAACTCGGCCGGTGCATCAACGAAGGATGTAATGACGCGATAGAAGATGATTGTCACAACGGACAAAATGATCACGAGCGCGATCGCAACCGATATCGCCAACCTGATTTCCTTGCCGGGGAGGGCAATCGTGACCGAGCCTTCGATATCGGCAATGACGCTTGCGGATACGGCGATGACCGCGATGAGCAGGAAGAGCCAAAGAGCCCTGATCATTGCAACTGCTCCTTATGGGGTCGGGATCTGGGGAACAGGTTCGGATGAATCTGTCGGACCCGTAATTGCTTCGATGGCCTGCGAGTTCAGCGCGGCAAGGGCAGCTTCAACCCTCACACGAGATGACGCCTTTGCAAGCCACGGGCTGAGCGGTTTGGCGGCCGCGCCCCTTATGGATGACAATTCCCTGACCGTTGCATCGAGGTCACCGGCCCTGAGCCTGATGCCAGCCCGCGCCAGCCTGCTTTCCGTCGAACTGCCCGCCTGTTCATTCGTTGAGCGCCAGCTCACAAGCGATGAGAAGTTCGCCCACATCCTGGTCCACCAGGTATTGCCCTTGGACTGGTTTTCGGCGTCCATCGCCGCGTCTGCGCTGCTGCCAAATGACGAGATGAGTGTGCCGACGGTTGGCAGTCCCGCGATGGCGTAAGGCTGCAAGTCTCGCAATCGCGATTCACCAGGCATGAGTGCGGATACGACATCGTACTCTGTCCTGAATGGCGACGAGCCCTGGGCTGCACGCGTCAGGTTTGCGATGGCTGTTGCAAGAGACGCGCGGCGGGCGAGCGTCAGCAGGTCTGATGACTCCAGTTTCTCAAGCCGCTGGGATACGCCGTCCACTTTTCCGGTCAGTGATGTCGTCGTGCCGGACAATGCATCGAGTGCGGTCCTGGCGGCCTTGATGTCTTCGGGTGCTGTTGCGGTTTTTGCCTCGAGTGCGGTCAGTCGCGTGCCGATATCATCAACGCGTTTGGCTGTTTCGAGCAGCGGATTGGTGAATGGCGCGAGTGCGAGGTCTGGTGCTGGTCCTGCGCCTGTTCCTGTTACAGGCGAAGCGCCACCGAAAATTGCAAATGACTGCTCAACGCCCGACAATCTTGTTTCAAGTTTTGCCACGCGTTCCTTCAGCATCGTGGCTTCGGCTCCCGTGCCGCGGGCCAACTTTGATTCCAGTGATGCAATGCGTGTTGAGAGATCGGACGTGGAATCCGGATTGTCTTCTTCGCTTGCAGGCCAGAGCCTTGCAACGCTGGCACCGGCTATTGCCGCGACGAGCAGCAGAAGCAAAATGCCAACGGCGTCGCGCCAGTCCTCGATCAGGCCATGCCGAGCACTGCGGTTGGCTGATGATTTGGCGGGATCGGTGTTCTGCCCCGGAATTGGCGACTGGTTCATCAGGGAGTCTCTGCAAAATTTGGGCGGGACGTTAGTCGCCGCTGATGCCTGCCACAAGCAGGCGGAGGGGTCACAACGACTTCAGAAGCTCCAACATGGCGCCAACGGTCGCATTTTGCGCCACCAATAGCTTACGAAAGGTGAGTGGTTTCAATGATTTGGCGACATTGTGGCTCAGGGCGAACGCAGCGACCTTTTCACATGCGCCCGTGAGACCGGCTTTGCCGCACAGCGCTGCAAATGTTTCGGCCGTCCTTGGCGAAAAAAACATGGCGGCGGAAATCAGCTCCTGGCGCAATTCCGCCTGAAGTTGGTCTGACAACGCCGTGCTTGCTTCTGACCGGTAGGCTTGCTTGCGCTCAACTTTGTACCCGAAGGCTGCGAGTGCTCCCGCCAGGTCGCCGGCGACATGAGAGCCTGTGACATGCAAGAGGCTTCCTGCTTCCGGCCTGACGGTTGCGCGAATGTGCGCGACGAGGTCTGGCAGACCGTTGCCTGCACTTTGCGAAATGGCCGAGAAACCCAGCTTGTCGGCAGCTTCTGCCGAAGCTGGTCCCACCGTGAATACCGGGATGGACCGGCTTTCGACCCTTTGCGCTGCCGCACGTGCGCCGTTTGCGCTCGTGAACACGAGGGCCTGGAATTCCCTGGTTTCAAATTGCGGCCCGCTTTCAAAGGCAATGGAAATCAATGGTTCCACTAGCACTGTGTGACCCTGCGCTTCGAGCCTGGATGCCAGTTCGCCTGCATCCGGCTCGGGCCGTGTTATCAGGATCCGCACGGGTTCAGACCTGGAAAAAAGCGCGACCTGCGCGCGCGAGCAATTCGTCGCCGGCGCTTCTGCCCACGGCTTGCGCGTCGGCAACTGTCACGACTTTTGCCCGCCTTGCGACGTCAAAGCGCTGCTTGCCGTCGGGTGACAGGGCGCTGCCGGAAAAGGACATTTCGCCTTCGACTGACTGAATGGCCAATCCGGCGATCGGCGTCTTGCATGAACCGTCAAGCACGGACAGATATTCGCGTTCGAGCGTCACGGACAGGAGTGTCTGCAGGTGGTTGATACGCCCGAACATCGTGCGCAGTCTGCTGTCAGACTCACGCATCTCGATGCCGATCGTGCCCTGAGCGACGGCCGGCAGCATTTCAGAAGTTTCGAATATGGAGGACACTGCGGCTGTCCGGTTCAGGCGTTTCAAACCTGCGAGGGCCAGAATAGTGGCGTCAATATCGCCAGCGGTCACCCGACCGAGCCTTGTCTCCACATTGCCGCGCAGCAGGACCATTTTCAGGTCCGGCCTGGCGTTCAGCAGCAGCGCCTGCCGCCGCACCGAACTTGTGCCGATGACCGCGTTTTGCCGAAGACTTTTCAGTGTAGCGCCAGCGGTTGAAATCAGCGCATCACGTGGGTCTTCCCGCTCGAGCACGCAGTCGAGAACGAGACCTGGCGGCAAAAAAGTCGGCATGTCCTTGAGCGAATGAACTGCACAATCGATGTCGCCAGCCAGCATGGCCTCTTCGATTTCCTTGGCAAAGAGACCTTTGCCGCCAAGGTCAGCGAGTGAGCGGTCCTGGATCCTGTCGCCGCTGGTTCTGATTTTGATGATTGCTGTGTTTTTGTCCGCCTCAGCTTGCGTCCATTGGTGTGCCTTCGCCAGGGCCGCGATGACCGCTTGGGTCTGAACGAGTGCCAGCGGAGAACCGCGTGTGCCAATGCGGATGGGTGTTTGCACGCCGTCAGGCCCAGATGCTAGGGGTGTCGAATTGGCGCGCAAGCTATAGATGAACGCTTCGCGGCGCCAGATTTTCCAGCAGATATAATGGGTTAAAACAGACGTGCTTACGGTTCTTGGTATTGAAACAAGCTGCGACGAAACAGCGGCAGCTGTGGTCAGGGGATGTGCGCCGGGTCCGGGGCATATCCTGTCGAACGTGATTGCAAGCCAGTTTGATGCGCATCGCCCCTATGGCGGCGTTGTGCCGGAAATTGCTGCCCGGGCGCATGCAGAAATCATCGATTCCGTTGTTGAACGCGCCTTGTCGGAGGCTTCGCTAACGCTGGATTCCATTGACGTCGTCGCGGTCACGGCAGGACCTGGCCTTATTGGCGGGGTTGCGGTCGGGCTCACGACTGCCAAGGCTCTGGCGATGGCTGCGTCGAAGAAGCTCGTGGCGCTCAATCACCTGGAAGCCCACGCGCTGACGGTACGACTGACTGCTGGCGTTGCATTTCCCTACCTGCTCCTGCTGGTGTCCGGAGGGCACTGCCAGTTGCTGATTTGTGAGGGGGTTGGCCGCTTTACGCGGCTTGGCACCACAATTGATGACGCGGCGGGCGAAGCGTTCGACAAGACGGCGAAGCTACTGGGACTTGGCTTTCCTGGGGGGCCCGCTGTTGCAAGGGTTGCGCAAGGCGGCAATCCCAAAAAGTACAGGCTTCCGAGGCCAATGGCAGGGAGCGAGACCTATGACTTCTCTTTCTCGGGGCTGAAATCTGCTGTTCGACGTCTGGTTGAAGTGACTGAACTGACCGACGGCGCAATCAGCGATCTTGCGGCAAGCTTTCAGGCTGCTGCTGTCGATGTGCTGATGGACCGGAGCAGGCGCGCCCTGCTGGGACCTGAGGTCAGGCGGGCCGGGGTCAAGAGCTTGGTTGTGGCTGGTGGTGTAGCGGCGAACAAAATGCTCAGTCATTCATTGTCATTGTTAACAGCTGAACTTGGCTTTGCGCTTTTTGTGCCGCCTGCCCAGCTGTGCACTGACAATGGCGCAATGGTGGCCTGGGCAGGACTTGAACGCGCAGAGCTGGGGTTGTTTGACGGGCTTGACTTTGGAGCCCGGGCCAGGTGGCCCCTGGATACCCAACGGGCAGGCCTTGTTAGGGCCAAGTCTTGAAGCTGTGTCTTAGTTTAATTACTTAACTTGCTGATATTTCAGGCTTTCGTCCCTCGAAACGGGCGGTCAGTTTTCTGACCACCCGCTTCAATTCTGGCCAACCATCTGCAATTACAGGAGGTTGGTGGCATTTGCCAAGAACGCGATCCCGTAGGCGCTCAACACGAAGCCTGCGATCAAAACGGTGATCTGCGAAAGGATGTTGGTGTTGCTGGTCATTGTGTCTCTCCTCGTATCTTCTTGCGGATCGGTTTCCGTCCCGCGATGAAACTGATATAGATCGAGGCTGATCAGAAATCAATGAACAAAATCGTTTTTGTTCATTCGTCACGCACAATGCGACACTCTGGCACAGTATTTTCGGTAAAAACGGCTTAAATGCTGATGAGTTCGTCGGACGCTGACTGGTGAACAGGCTTCACCTGCACCTCGCGACCCGCTCCGCCATCGTCCAGGCCATTCAGGAGCAGGTGCAAAACGCCATCCAGTTCACGCTCAAGTCTGTCGTAGGGCAGCTTTGAGTGGAGCTGGGGGTAGCGGAATTTCATGGTCGCGGCCTGGATCATCTCGGCCGTGAAGACAACGTCTTCAATAACAAACTCGGTTGAGGCGTTTCCGGCGGACAGTATTTCAGACATCAGAGCGCGGTTCAGCGCCAGAATCCGGTTGGCAAACTGGGGGCGTTCGCTGGAAACAACGCGAGCCATTTCAAAGACTTGCTTGTCAAACTCAAGCTGGTCGTAGGTAAGTCGCATGTCGGCGAACAAAAAGTCGCGCAATCGCTCCTTGGCCGTACGGCCAGGGCGTCGCATCACCTCTCGAAGCTTTGCAATCGAGTATTCGCCCGCTTCGGTACAAATGGCTTCCGCGATGTCCAGTTTACCTGGAAAATACCGATAGAGATTACCCGGAGACATGCTGCAGTCCGAGGCAATCTCGGCCATCGTCGTTTTTGCATAGCCGTAGTGGACGAACCGCTTTTTGGCGGCTTCCAGGATGTTTCCTCTGACGGTGTCTTTGCACAACATTTGTGAAGAAGTGTATATGGTTCGAGTGAATCTTCAATAAATCATTCAGCGCCCCATTGGTGGAATTTGAATTCCGGCGTGGATAGACAAACTATTTACCATATAGGCATTGTCGGAGCGGGCGCGTGGGGCACCGCTCTCGCGCACTCGATTTCGTCAAATGGAAAGCGCGTCACTTTGCTGGCGAATGATGTTGCGCTTGCGAATGAAATCGAGACGAAGAGAGAGAATTCAAGATTTTTGCCCGGCGTTGTGCTGCCGGATCTTATTCGCACTTGCAGCAATGTGATCGAGCTGGAGCCCTGCAATCTGGTGCTGCTTGCGTGCCCGGCACAGTCGCTTCGCTCGACGTTATCAAGCATGTCCGTTCGTGCCCCATTGCTCATCTGTGCCAAGGGAATTGAACGCGAAAGCGGCGCGCTCATGACCGAAGTCGCGGCGCAGGTGCATCCGAATGCCGCGGTTGGGATGTTGTCCGGTCCGAGCTTTGCACGAGATGTGGCTCTTGGGCTGCCCTGCGCCGTCACGATCGCATTCAGTGATGAGGCACTGGCCACAAGCACATGTGCGGCGGTCGGAAGTCTGTCGTTCCGTCCTTATGCCTCGACGGATGTCATCGGTGTGGCGATTGGCGGAGCTGTGAAGAATGTGCTCGCGATTGCATGCGGAATCGTTGAAGGGAAGGGACTGGGCGAGAGCGCGCGGGCCGCCCTGACGACGCGGGGGTTTGCCGAGATGGCGAGGTTTGGAGTCGCGCTGGGCGCAAAGCTCGAGACGATGTCCGGTCTCAGCGGCTTTGGCGATCTTGTGCTGACTGCATCGAGTCGCCAGTCCAGAAATTTCTCGCTGGGACTGGATCTGGCAAAGGGGGCGAGGCCGGATCGCAGCGGTCCGCTTGCTGAAGGCGCAGCGTCGGCCCCGGCGCTGGTGCGGCGCGCGCATGCGCTTGGCATCCAGATGCCCATTGCCGAAGCCGTCGCGGATATTGTTGCGGGGCGCGTTGACGTCGATACCGCAATTCGTGCTCTGTTGTCACGACCTCTCAAGAGCGAGCATTGAACTTTGATGTTGTATGCCCTGATCTGTACCGACAAGCCCAACTCAACTGCGCTTCGACTGGAAGTGCGTCCGAAGCACCTTGCCTATATTGACCAGCACAAAGCGCGAATTCCAATTGCCGGTCCGTTCATGTCGGAGGATGGCCAGACCATGGCGGGCAGCCTGATCATTGTGGAAGCCGACAGCCTGGACGCGGCGAAAAGTTTTTCTACCGATGATCCGTACTCGCAAGCCGGACTGTTTTCGCATGTCGATGTGCGACCGTGGCGCTGGACGCTCGGCGCACCAAAGGTTTGAGCGATGGCGTATTGGCTGCTGAAAACCGAACCCGAGACGTGGTCATGGGAAGACCAGGTCAAGCGCGGCGCAAAGGGCGAAGCCTGGAGTGGCGTGCGCAACTATCAGGCGCGGCTGAATATTCGTGCCATGAAGAAGGGCGAACGCGGATTTTTCTATCACTCAGGTGGGGAGAAGGCGATTGTGGGCATCGTCGAAATCATCAGGCAAGCCTATCCCGATCACACGGCCGAAAAGGGTGACTGGTCGATGGTCGATGTGATTGCGGTTGAATGCCTGAAGACGCCGGTATCGCTTGGCGCCGCGAAAGTTGAGCCCGAGCTTGCCAAAATGGTGCTGGTCAACAACACGCGCCTGTCGGTGCAGCCGGTGACGGACGCGGAGTGGAAGCACATCTGCAAGATGGGCGGCGTGAAGGCGAAATGATGATGGTCGTTTACTCGTGAGCGAGACCCGACATTTCCTTTGCCGGCGTGAGGATATCCGGAACGGCCAAGCTCGCGGCTTTGAAGTCGGAGACGGCGCGGCGCGGCGGGAAGTCATTATCGTCTGCCACGCCAGTAACTTTCATGCCTATATGAATTCGTGCCCGCACCAGGCAATGCCGCTGGAAATCCTTCCCGACAAGTTCCTGAACGAAGACGGCTCCCTGCTTGTCTGTTCAACGCACGGTGCTCGGTTTCGAGTCGAAGATGGGTATTGTGTCAGCGGTCCCTGTCAGGGCAAATCGCTCGTGCCCATTGCAGTGGAAATTGATGATGCGTCGGTGTTTGCTGTCGGCTGACGCGTTCAGTTCGCGCGCATGAAGTTCTGAAAATCACTGATCAGCGCTTTGGTTGCTGCTTCCACGATGCGCTTTCCTTTTTCCGGGGTCGCCTGGCTGGGGTCCGAGCCGATGCGGCCGTCGGGGAATTGCCTGCGGTAGTCGTCGGCATCGCGGATCGATCCGTTCGGCGCGATCTTCGGGTGCATCTCGACCTTCTTCTGCGATTCGGGGTAGGCGAAATAGGTAACGGATACTTCGGATGCAGTCGCGTGACTGCCTTCGCCGACAGGAAAGATTTCGCGACACAGTTCGCCGACGCCATTCAATTCCCACCAGTTGCGGAGCATCAGCTTGACGGGACGCCGGTTTGACCCGGCGCGACCTAACGAGAATTCCGAATAGATTTCGGAGAACGCCGAATTGACCGGGGCAATGTTGCCGCCGTGGCCGTTGAACCAGTAGATACGGTCAAAGCCGTGGCGCATCAGGGATGCGGCCCAGTCCTGCATTGCTGCGATCATTGTGGAAGGTCGCAGCGTGATCGTGCCTGCGAAGCCCAGATGGTGCTGGGCCGAGCCAACGTTGAATGTGGGGCCAATGAGAATGCCGCTTTCATCGCCAGCGCGCCTGGCGATGAATTCAGGGCAGATGGCGTCGGTGCCGAGCAGTCCATTTGGACCGTGTTGCTCCGTTGAACCGATGGGAATGATGATGCCGGTCGATTTCTTCAGGTATTCTTCTATTTCAGGCCAAGCGGATTGATGAAGTTGCATATCGACCCCTAGAATTCTGCTCGCGTTGACGTCTAGGGTTAGCCTGTCACGGTCCAATAGAAAAGAGTTGAGGAAATGACTGCGAAAGCTGCGCCTAGCCCCGGACCACTGCACGGCGTGCGGGTCATTGACCTGACCCAATTTGTGCTTGGACCATATGCTACCCAAACCCTGGGTGATCTTGGTGCCGACGTGATCAAGGTGGAGGAGCCTTCCGGTGACCGGCAGCGTAACCAGGGCAAGGCTCCCAAGTCACAGACCATGGGGCCGCTGTTCGTGGCACTGAACCGCAACAAGCGCTCGGTGGCGATCGACCTGAAGAGCGAGGCCGGCAAACGAGCACTGCAAAAACTCGTTCGCAGCGGTGACGTGTTCATCCACAACATGCGGCCCGAAGCCATGAAGCGGCTGGGCTTTGGCTATGCCGAGGTCGCGGCGCTGAAGCCTGACATCGTTTACGTTGAGGCTGTCGGCTATGGATCTGGCGGTCCGTATAGCGGACGACAGGCCTTTGATGACCTGATCCAGGCTGCGTCAGGCGCGTGCGATTTGCTGCCGCTTTATGACGGCGACAAATCCCTGCGTCCGTTCCCTTCCATTATTGCAGACAAGACCTGTGGCCTGTTTGCGGCGATTGCGACGCTGGCAGCCCTGCAGCACAAGGCGCGAACCGGAGAAGGGCAGTTCGTTGAAGTGCCGATGCTTGAAACGTTTACCGGCTTCATCCAGGCTGAACACATATGGGGCAAGACCTATCCTGAAGTGCCTGGCAAGTTTGGACATCCGACAACAGTCACGCCGCACCGCAAGCCCTACCAGACCAAGGACGGCTACCTGGTGGTGTTGCCAGCGAGCCGCGAAGGTTCGGTCAAGTTCCTTGAGCTTGGCGGCATTCCGGATGCCTATAACAGCGAGCGTTTCCTGTCGGCGGCGGATGGCAAGGCGCGGGTCAATGCCTATTACGACATGATGCGCGAGGCAGCATTGAAGCACACGACCGAGGAATGGATGGTGTTGTGCGCCGAGCACCATATTCCGGCGATGCGGGCCAATGAACTGTCAACGCTGTTTGATGATCCGCATTTCAAGGCGGTCGGGTTCTTCGAAGAGCGCGAGATCGCGAGCGAAGGCCACTACCGGGCGATGCGGCCGGGGCTGAAGTTCTCGAAGACACCATGTTCGATCCGGCTCGATCCGCCGACGATCGGTGAGCATACGGACGAGGTGCTGGGGGAGTGAAGGGCGGCCGGGGGCGGGGGTTCCATCTGCTGTCAGTGGGAGCGCTGCTTTCCCGGCTTTTTGGTGCGCAAGAAGGTTGCCCGACAATGAACGCCAGATGGAGGGAACTGAATATCTACAGTTCCCTCGCGCTCCCGCATCACCGCTGCGCGTATCACGCGGAGGCCAAAGCCATCCTTTTCGGGTGCTGTAGCGACGGGTCCGTTGCTTTCTGTCCACTCCCAAACAATCCGCTCATCCGCGCCGACTGACTCCAGCGACCAGGCAATATTTACACGACCGTCTTGAACTGAAAGCGCTCCATACTTGAGGGCATTCGTTGCCAGTTCGTGACTGGCCAATCCGAATCCACCCGCGGTTTGCTCATGAAGGAACAGTGGCGGGCCCTGGATCGTGAAATTGACCTTGTTTTCCTCAATGAACGGGGCAAGTACGCCGTTTACGACGGCGCCCAACTCCACATCCTGCATATTCGCCGCGATCACCAGATCCCCCGCGCTTTGCAGGGCGCGCAGGCGAGACATAAATTTTTCGGCGAGTGCCGCGGCCACAGGATTGTCATGCGGCAGCGAATTATTGAGCAAGGACTGGATGACAGCCAGAAGATTCTTGAGGCGATGACGAAGTTCTCCCGTCAGCAGCTCCTGTCGTTCGCGCAAGAGCTTGCGCTCGTGAATATCCGTGAAAGTGATAATCCGATCATCGAGGTCTCCGCTATGTCCAGCGATGGCAACAGAGCGAACGCCAAACCAGCGCCATTCCTCGTCGGACTGACTCCAAAGCCGTGCCTGGGTGCTAATGGGTTCTTCCTGCGCCGCGTGCAATGTCGTGTTCAGCGTCGTTCGATCCTCCTCGTGCACAGCCGAAAGCCATCGTCCTCCGCCATATTCCGGCCATGTGGTTCCGGTGGCGGTCTCCCACGCAGAATTGCGCTCAAGCCAACCGCCATTGCCATCCGTCAATGCGACCACGTTGGTCGTTGCATCAATCAGCGCGCGGTATCTCGCCTCGCTGCGTTCAAGGCGACTGATCGTATCACGCAGCCAAACCGCAACCAGGATCAACACGCCCGAAGAAAGCAGATACAGAACTGAAGAAATGATCTTGCGTTCGCTTAGCGCGAAATCGCCGGGAGGATCGAAGAAGAGATACCACGCGGCAATCCAACCCAACACCAACGTTGCAGTGCCCGCCCAAAAGCCAGCAAGCAATGCCGCAACAACAATTGCCGGATAAAGTGTTGCAAATGCCGCTATTCCTTGCTCCTGCCCCAAAGAGGCACGCACCAAGATCGCGACGGTCAGGCACAGGACGACCACGTAAGCGCTTCGCGCGCCCTCATGGAACCACGCCGCGGTACCGGCAGGCGGCGTCCTGAGTTCAACCCATGGAATGACGAAGCGTGAAAGTTTCAAGATACTCATCTCTGGACCTTCCCTTTTGCCGACGGGATCGAGGCTCAGCGTAAAATAGGCATTGCGCGATTCACACCAACTGGTGCGGGTGATTGCACAAGCAAAAATTGGACAAACTCGCCTAACCCCGCGCCAGCGGGAAAGAACCGGCTGTCGGCGACCGCGTGGCCTTGCTGTGGGAAATCGGGTTCTCTGATCGCGGGACATCCGCGATCCGCATTGCATCAGGAACTTGGTTTTTCCAGCAGCTCACACAAAGCGCTGATCGAGCTTTGTGAGCTGGCTTGTGAAACCCGCCACCGACATCTTCGTGAATTCGTCGCTGTGCATCGGGTCGAGCGCGACCCGCATGCGGACATGATCGCCTTCGGCGAAGAAGTCCACTGCAATGTTGCTTTCATAAGGATCGACGCCAGGAAGAAAGTCGATCATGCTTGTGAGCACGAGGCGTGAATGTGCTTTGACCTCGGAGAAGCGCGACCGGATCGCTGTAGACGCGGGTTCCCCCATTTGCTTCATCGCAGCAATCATTTCCGCCGTATCGGCAACCATGTCGTATCGAAGAATGCCACCGACCCGCGGATCAATCTCGTGCACGTCGGCGCGGAACCCCTGCGGGCCCCACCAGGACTCAAATCCATCCTTCGTTGTCCAAAGGCTCCACACGTCTTTCAGGTTTGCCCGATAGGAGCGCTCGATCACGATTTTGGTGTCGGCGCGACGCATGTCTTTGCTCATGCCTGATTTTTCCTTTTCGTGGATTGCCGAGCCTTCTGCTGGCGCTTCTCAAGCGCCATGCCAAAGCGATCAAGTCGCGCTACCCACAATGTTCGGTATTCCGTGAGCCATGCGTCGACTTCCCGAAAGGGTTCTGACCTCAAGGCGTAGAGGCGCTTCTGCCCAAGCGGCCGCATCGTCACGAAGCCCGATTCCGAGAGAATGCGCAGATGTCGCGATACGCCGGACTGACGGACGCCAGCCTTTTCCACCACATCGCCGACTTGCTGTTCTCCCCCGCGAAGCGCCGCAATGATGCGACGACGTGTAGGGTCTGCCAGTACCTGGAAGGGATCAATTTGCATGACTGTGTATATACATGTCCGTGTATATGTTTGTCAACAATCGATCAGTTGCGTGGCCTGAGATACGGAAGAGTGAGCCTGTCGCTCAGCGCTTGATCTCATTCAATATCGTGGTGAGTTCCTGAAGGGCGGATTTCCACCTGGTACGCATGATTTCCATTGCGCGGGCCGTTGGGAACTTTGAATGCTGCACGGTGATCTGGGATTTTTTCGGTCCCTTCGCGTAAACGTTGATTTCGAGTCGGGTGGGGCCGCCGTTCCAAACAGCGCGGAAGTACTTGCTGGATGTGGTGCTTGTGATTTCCAGATCTCCCTTCGGAAACCACCGGGACCTGACATCCGGCTTGGCGAGGGTGCGGTAGAGCGTGCCCAGGCTCACGGTCAGCGTCTTTGACGCATTGAGCGTGAAGCCCGAGGGCTGCTGGTTCACGATTCTCAGGCCGCGGGCGCGTTCATATTCGACGGCAATCATCTGGTTCCACCATCGGGGTGCGCCAAACTTCTGCACCAGCAGCCTGGCGATCGCTGCATGGTCGAGTTTGGCGGCGTCGTTGCGGTCGAGTTCGGTGAACCATGCCTTCCAACGGCGCCCGGTTTTGGCCTCGACGGCGTCGTCGCTGATGGATGGCGTGTAGTCCGGAGCCAATTTTGCCATATGCATGGGCCTGCCCTAACGTGTACTTGCCCGGACGACCGGACCGCCCGATACTTCTAGCATAAGACACAAACAATGGAGTTAGCTCACTCCGACGCCAGCTCTCTTCCGGCGCTGACACTCGCCAGCAACTACATCACAGTTGGGCTCGTGTAACGGCCGGGATGACCGTGCGGTGGCTGGCGGGTGATTCCGGATTTTGCGTACGTTCTGCAGTTTCTGCGGCGCCGGTCCGTTTGAGGTTAATGGGACATCCCGCTTTTTTGGTGAATTGATCCGCATCAACGGCGCGTGCGCCGGTTTGTGTTTGCCTGTGAGCTCGGTGCCGTGGGCGATGAAGGGCGGGGCAGAACATGCAGTCTGGCGATCATGCAGGTTTGAACGGCACTGACAACAATCTGCCGGGGCCCGTGCCGCGACCGGACGACGTTTTGCGGGACGCCTATCAGCTGTTTGCGCAGGGCGACCCTCTTGGTGCCGAGCGGACCCTGGCGTTGTTGTGGTCTGACACTTTGCACGCGCCAGCGGCGGCACTCCATTTGCTGGGACACATCAGGCGACGCCAACTTCGTTTGGCTGACGCCGAACGGTACTTCCGCCGTGCCATTGCCGCGCATCCGTCCTTGCCGCACCATCACGCTTCGCTGGGCGACCTGCTGACGGACGTGGGCGCACTTGCGCTCGCGATGGAAAGCTACGCCGAGGCGGCGAGGCTGGATTCCCGCAGTGCTGACATTCGTCTCGCCATGGCGCGGACCGCAATGGCATTGGGGCTTTTCACCGCGGCTGAACATGCAGCACGTGCCGCGATTGTCCTGGTGCCTTCCCGCAAGGCGTGGGAGTTGCTCGCGCTCGCTCTCGGTTTCGCCGACAAGCTGCAGGATGCGCTGAACGCCATTGCAGAAGCTCTTGCCATTGAACCCGGGAATCCGGAAACCCAGCGCGTGCAAGCCGACTTGCTGGTTCGCAATGGCCAGAACGAGCATGCGCTGCGTTCGCTGGACCGCCTGATTGCGCAGGAGCGAGCGACGCCGGCCGTCATGCTCAGTCGCGGAGTGGCGCTTGCCCACGTGGCGCGCCTGTCGGACGCCCATACCAATTTCGCCGAAGCCGTGACACGCTGGCCGGACCATGTTGAGTTGCAGAGAGCTTTGGCAAATGCGCGCTGGATGCTGGGAGAGCGTGAACTGTTCTCGCGTGATTTCGAGACCGCCGTGAAGCGGAACCCCGACAACATTCGCATGCGCATTGCCTGCGCTGACCTGCTGCGGCGTTCAGATCAACGGGCGCGTTCAGAGGAGTTGTTGCTTGAAGGCCTGGCACGCGCACCGGACGATCCCGCGCTGCTTCAGTCAATGGGCGTGCTGCTTGATGAGCTTGATCGTACCGAGGAAGGCCTGCGGCTGCTTCGAACGGCTCACATGCGTGCCCCTGACGTATCGCAGGTCCGGGCCAATCTTGTGTGTGCGCTCCTTCGCCTGGGACGTGGCGACGAGGCGCTCAGGGAAATTGAGCCGCTGCGGCGCGCTGCTCCCCTGAACCAGGAATGGATCTGCTACGAGACGATGGCGCTGCGCCAGCTCGGTCATCCCCGTTACCATGAATTGTGCGACTTCGATCTCATGGTGCGGCCCTATCAGCTTTCTGCGCCAGCGGGCTTTGCGACGATCGAAGCGTTCAATGACGCGCTGGCGGACAGTCTTCTGCGACTGCATGTGCTTGAAGCGCACCCCCTCGACCAGTCGGTGAGGGGCGGCTCGCAGACGTCGCGCAGCCTGCTTCACGTCGATGACCTCATCATCCAGACTTTTCTGAAAATGCTGGATGATCCTATCCGCGCGTACATCGACGCGATGGGGACACCAGACCCCAACCATCCCTGGAGCGGACGGAAGACGGGACGCTATCGCCTCACCGGGGCCTGGTCCGTCAAGCTCAAGCCCGGTGGATTTCACATCAATCATGTGCATCCGGAAGGCTGGATCAGTGGTCCGTACTACGTGAAGGTGCCCGACGTGGTTTCGCACGGCGCGGGCCAGCAAGGCTGGGTGACCTTCGGGGAACCGCGCTGGCCGACGCCGGAATGCACCGTGGAGAAGATCGTGCAGCCGAAGCCTGGCTTGCAGGTGCTGTTTCCGTCCTATTTCTGGCACGGCACCATCCCGTTCAGTGCAGGCGAGCGCATGACGGCGCCCCTGGATGCGGCGCCGGTTTGATTGGAGAATAACAGGCTCTCGCGCATGCATCGGCTCTTATACTGACGGGGGCAAACGGAAGTAGCGGCACAGGAAGCGCTTGATCACTGTTGGGGGTCCCCGTCATACTCCTCGAAAATAGATCGAGTGAGGAGACGCATAGCCCATGTCCGACCAGCTGCTTCCTGTGCCCAAAGACTGGGCCTCGCGCGCCTATGTCGACAATGCCAAGTACCAGGACATGTACAAGGCTTCGATTGCGGATCCGGTTTCATTCTGGCGTGAACAGGGCAAGCGCATTGACTGGATCAAGCCCTATACCAAGATCAAGAATGTCTCTTTCGACGTCAAAAACCTGTTTGTGCGTTGGTACGAAGACGGCACGCTGAATGTCAGTGCGAACTGCATCGACCGGCACCTTGCCAAGCGGGGCAACCAGACGGCCATCATCTGGGAGGGCGATGACCCGAAGGATGCCAAGCACATCACCTACAAGCAACTGCACGAAGAAGTGTGCCGCTTTGCCAACGTGCTGAAGGGGCAGGGGGTGCAGAGGGGTGACCGGGTTACGATCTACATGCCCATGATCCCCGAGGCAGCTTATGCGATGCTCGCGTGCACGCGCATCGGCGCGGTTCATTCGGTCGTGTTCGGAGGGTTTTCGCCCGACAGCCTGGCTGGCCGTATTCTCGATTGCCAGTCCGACTATTTGGTAACCGCCGATGAAGGGTTGCGAGGCGGCAAGCACATTCCGCTGAAGGTGAATGCGGATGATGCGCTCAAGCAATGTCCAAGCGTGAGGTCCGTCATTGTCGTCAAGCGCACAGGCGGCAGTATCGCCATGAAGTCCGGGCGCGACCACTGGTATCACGAACTGGCGGCCAAGGTTTCGACCGACTGCAAGGCTGAGGAAATGAGTGCAGAGGATCCGATGTTCATCCTCTATACGTCCGGTTCAACGGGCAAACCCAAGGGTGTAATGCATACGACAGGCGGGTATCTCGTCTACACCTCGATCACACACCAGTACGTGTTCGACTATCATGATGGTGATGTCTACTGGTGTACGGCCGACGTGGGCTGGGTGACGGGGCACAGCTACATCGTTTATGGGCCGCTATCCAATGGCGCCACAACGCTGATGTTTGAAGGCGTACCAAATTATCCGTCCGTGTCGCGCTTCTGGGAGGTGATCGACAAGCACAAGGTCAACATCTTCTATACGGCGCCGACTGCAATCCGGGCCCTGATGGGTGATGGCGAAGCGCCGGTGAAGAAAACGAGCCGGGCGTCGCTGCGCCTTCTTGGATCGGTTGGCGAACCCATCAATCCTGAAGCATGGCTCTGGTATCACCGCACTGTTGGCGATAGCCGTTGCCCGATTGTTGATACCTGGTGGCAGACAGAGACCGGCGGGATACTGATCACGCCGCTGCCAGGAGCAACCGACCTCAAACCCGGATCTGCGACGCATCCGTTCTTCGGGATTGTGCCGCAGGTCGTCGATGCCGAAGGCAAGGTCCTGGAAGGCGAGACGACAGGCAATCTCGTGCTGGCAGAGTCCTGGCCGGGCCAGATGCGCACCGTCTATGGCGATCATCAGCGCTTCGTCGACACCTATTTCAAGACCTATCCGGGCAAGTACTTCACTGGCGATGGATGTCGGCGCGATGCTGATGGCTACTACTGGATAACGGGGCGCGTTGATGACGTGATCAATGTGTCCGGCCACCGACTGGGTACGGCTGAAGTGGAATCGGCGCTGGTTGCACACACCAAAGTGGCGGAGGCTGCCGTCGTCGGTTATCCGCACGACATCAAGGGGCAGGGCATATATGCCTATGTCACGCTGAAGGCCGGTGTCGCAGCGACGGAAGAGCTGCGCAAGGAGCTCATGCAATGGGTTGGCAAGCAGATAGGTGCCATCGCCAGGCCGGATGTTATCCAGTGGGCTCCGGGTCTGCCCAAGACGAGGTCCGGCAAGATCATGCGTCGTATTCTTCGCAAGATTGCAGAAGGCGACACGTCCAACCTTGGTGACACAACCACGCTTGCGGATCCGTCGGTGGTGCAGGATCTGGTGTCAAACGCGGGGAAGTAAGCGTAGGGTGATCTTCCACAAACAATCAGGTGAACTTCATGGCTGCGAAGACGCAGAAACTTGTTGTGCCGTATCTAACTGTCAGCGGCGGAATCGCGGCAATTGCCTTTTACAAAAAGGGCCTTGGTGCAAAGGAAATCTCGCGCATGCCGGCGCAAGACAAGAAACGGCTGATGCATGCAGAGCTGGAAATCAACGGCCACGCGATTTACCTGTCTGACGATTTTGCCGAGGCAGCGCCGGAGCAAACTGGCGGTGGCCGGACCCCTGAAGCCCTGGGCGGGACACCGTGTTCGGTTTTCGTGCAGCTCGCGGTGCCGAAGGACGTGGACAAGTGGATGGCCAAGGCCGCAAAAGCGGGAGCAACCATAAAAATGCCTGCTGCAGATCAGTTTTGGGGTGACCGCTTCGGTCAGCTTGTTGATCCCTTCGGGCATTCATGGATGTTTGGTGCGCCGCTTCCCAAGGCGAAAGCAAAACCCGCGGCGAAAAAGAAGCCGAAAAGCAAATAAGGCTGGGCGAATCTGTGAGGGGCGCTACTTGAAGCGCCCCTTTCAGCTGACGCATTGTACGGCTTGCGGCTGGCTCTGATGCCCCGCCCAAGGTGTGTTTGCGCAAGTATGACCTGATTATTGTGGGTGCGAGTTTTGCCGGGCTTGCGTGTGCCCGCACGGCAGCACTTCGCGGCCTGCGCGTCGCAGTGATCGAGCGGAAGAAGGATGCGGGTGAGGCTGTCAGGACAACGGGGATCCTGGTCAAGGAAGCTGCCGAAGAGACAGATATTCCGTCCCATCTGACCAGGCTCATCCGTGGTGTCAGGCTCTACGCGCCCAATGGCCGATACGTCGACCATTCGGCGCCGGGGTATTACTTCCTTGCAACCGACACTCCCAATCTTTTGCGATGGATGGCGGCTGAGGCCGAGCGTGCAGGTGCTTCAATTTCCTACGATACAGCCTTCAAGGGCGCCGTTGAAAACGAAGGCGGTGTCGAACTGACAGGAACCGGGATGACTGGTCGCCTACTCATCGGTGCGGATGGAGCTGCCTCTGCTGTCGCAAGATGCTTCGGCCTGGACCGCAATGAACGGTTCCTGGGTGGTGTCGAATACGAGTATGGTCCCCAAGCGAGCCTCGACGACCGATTTCTGCATTGCTTCCTGGATAGCAAACTTGCGCCGGGCTACATCGGATGGGCTGTTCCTGGTGTTGGCGTTACGCAGATAGGTTTGGCTGCGCGACACGGTTTCAGACCCGACGCGGATGCGTTTGTCGCGAAGGTGCGTGCCCGGCTTAACTTGCCAGAAGGCAAGATCCTGGCGCGGCGACGCGGGATCATTCCTGCCGGTGCCACGCTCAAGCACACGTACAAGGGCTGCGTGATGCTTATCGGTGACGCGGCCGGGCATGTGTCACCACTCACGGGTGGCGGGATTGCCCAAACTCTTCGACTCGGCAGGCGTACTGCACAACTTGCTGCAGACTGGATTTTTGCCGGTGCGGAGCATCCCGCAGCAGCGCTTGCGCGGGAAGCGCCGAGATTTAGGGCGAAGCTATGGATGAGACGGGCATTTGACCTGACGCCTCCTGACTGGGTCTGGAACGCGGCCATCAGCACCATGCCATTCAAAAGCATGGCGCAATCGATCTACTTCCACAAGCGCGGTGCGAAGCGCTCAGTGACACCTGCCTCATCGGTTGAAAGTGCTCAGGTCAAGCGGGAAACAGTCTAGCGCTGGATGACGCTAGGTGTTGGTTGTTGAGGTCGTCTTTTCGTGGATCTCGAAAATGGCCAGGCAGAGTTCGGCACTGACACGCAGGGCCAGCACGCCAAACACGATCCAGACGATGGAGGCCAGCATCTCCCACACACCGGTGAAAAAGCCAACCGTGAAGAGCCTCCCGAAGCCAAAGAAGAAGTAGATGATGTTCACAAAAACGATCAGGAGCATTCCGATCCAGTAGATCGGCTTGATGATCGAGGGTGCTACTTTCTTGTCAAAGCTAAAAAGATCGCCCAGTTCCATAATTCACTCCGACTCTTCCAATGCCGTGCACGTGGCCCACCAGGGCACTTCAATGCGGATTTCAGCATTCAGCTATGGCCTCTAAAGCGTTTTAGATGCGTAAACGCAATGTCTCTTGTGGGATTTTCGTTGCAGGATGTGAGACATGTGCAACGGTTTTGCGCGCGAGGGCCGAACATGCCGCACTTTTCCGGTACTGGCGGATTGCTCCCGGTCGTGCTTATAAGGCGCAAATCCTTCCTGTTCTGCTCTCAAGCGGAGGCGCCCCGTGCTTCGCTCCTTTGGCCAGCGTGACCACTGTCTACGCCGCAACCTGACCTGCTCGGGCGAGTCGGACGACCCGATCGTGATTCCGCATGACTCCGTCTGGGTCGATGTGTTCAGCCCGACGGTGCAGGAGAGCGATGCCGTAAAGACGTTTCTCGGCGTGGAAACCCCAACGCGGGATGACCTGGACGAGATTGAAATCTCGAGCCGCCTCTACCTCGAAGACAATGCTGTCTTCATGACGGCGCTGGTCCTTTCGAAAACCGAAACGACGGATCCGGAATGCGAACCCGTGAGCTTCATCCTGGCTGGAGATCGCCTGTTGACCGTCCGCTTCTCGGAGCCGCAACCCTTTAATACGTTTGCAAACCGGGCGGAACGGCAGGCTCACTCGTGGCCGAAGGGCGAACTTGTGCTGGCGGGTCTGCTGGAAGCGATTATTGACCGCACAGCTGACGTGCTTGAAAAGACAGGTGCTGAAGTCGACGCGCTTTCCAAGCAAGTTTTTACACCCAGTGGAGACAGCCCGTCCAAGGACTACCAGAAACTCCTGCTGCGACTGGGCAGCCGGAATGACCTGACTTCGAAATCGCGTGAAAGCCTCATCAGTATTGGGCGCATGCTTGCGTTCCTGACTCAGGCCATCGACCTGAAGGCCTCTCGCGACATGAAGGGGCGAATCAAGGTCATGACGCGGGATGTTCAGTCCCTGTCTGATCACACGACGTTTCTTTCGAACAAGATCACGTTCCTGCTGGATGCCGTTCTTGGTGTCGTGAATATTGAACAGAGCCAGATCATCCGAATCCTGTCGGTTGCGGCGACGGTATTCCTGCCGCCCACGCTGCTTGCCAGCATCTGGGGCATGAACTTCAAATACATGCCGGAGCTTGACTGGGTCTATGGATATGACATTGCGATTGCCTCGATCGTGCTGTCCGCGATTGTCCCGTATCTGCTTTTCAGGTGGCAAAAGTGGCTGTGAGCGAAGTTACGCCACATTCACCCAATCATCAGTCCGCACGGCCACTTCTGGGAATATGTTTGAAAGTCGGCGCGACATTTGCCTTCACCATCATGGCGGTCATAGCCCGGAAGCTCGGACAATCCATCCCTGTGGGTGAAGTCGTCTTTTTTCGTTCTGCATTTGCGTTTCTGCCGCTTTTCGTCTGGATGGTCATGCGTGGCATTGGGGTGGCATCCTTGAAGACGGCACATCCCTGGATGCATGCGCGCCGCGCCTTTACGGGTGTGTGCGCCATGTTCACCTATTTCAGCGCACTCATGTTCCTGCCGGTTGCTGACCTGACGGCGATCGGCTTCACGTCTCCCCTCATCGTGGTCATGCTTGCCGCAACGATGCTTGGCGAGACCGTGCGGGGATACCGGTGGAGCGCTGTCGGCGTCGGGTTCCTGGGGGTGCTGCTCATGGCCTGGCCGCACATCTCCGGCGAGTATGGTGATGGTGCGTGGGTTGGCGTAGTGCTCGCCTTCGTCAACGCAGTGTTTGTTTCGTTTACAATGATCTTCATACGAAGCATGAGCGGTACTGAACCTGCATTGACCATTGCCTTTTATTTTCAGTTCTCCTGCGCCGCCGTCAGCGCGCTGACACTGCCGTTTGTCTGGGTTTCGCCTGAGTCTGGACAATTGTTTATGCTGATCGGGCTCGGAATCCTTGGCGGTATCGGTCAGTTGCTCATGACGAACAGCTACCGCTTTGCGCCTGCATCGACCCTCGCCAACTTCGACTATGCGGCGATGATCTGGGCCATCATCCTTGGGTGGATCTTCTTTTCTGAAACGCCGCACCCTTCAGTGTATGCAGGCGCAGCCATCGTCATAGGTTCAGGACTGTTCATTGCCTGGCGGGAGCGACAGCTCGAACTGAAGGAGGCCGCCGGCGCCGTGTCATCTGCGTAGGGGCGGCACGCTAGAGCTTGCGTCCGAAGAGCGCTTTGCTATCGCCGTCGCTGTAAAAGTCGACCAGCATTCCCATCTGCTCAAAGCCCTGAGATGTATAAAGGGTGCGCGCGGCGGAATAGTCACTTCGGGTAGATGTATCGATGAACAAATGCGTGGCGCCCTGCCGTCGGGCTTTCAATACGCTTTCGGCCAAAAGCTTGCGACCCAGTCCCTTTCCCTGCGCCTTCGGGGAGACTGCAATCCAGTAGAGATCAAAGCGATTTTCCGTTCCATCTATCGGGCCGTAGCAGGTGTAGCCTTCGAGGCCATTTGTGCCATCGGCAAACAGAAAGAAGTAGCCACAGGTTGCGGGGTTTTTCAGGGCAGTTTCGATGATTTCTGCCGCCCAGCCAACCTCGATGCGTGAAAAGACACCCGTATCAGCGACGAGTTGACGGACTGCTTCGATGTCGGCAGAGGAGGGTGTGGCTCGAAACACAATCATGCGGCGGCGAAGGCGGCATCCGTGATCATGCGGATTGCTTCTTCCGGTGTGATTTCTGCGCGGCCAGCGGCGGCCATGAAACCCGCGTCCAGTGACAAGTCCGGATTCGCATTCACGTCGACGACGTAGGGATTGTTTTGTGGGTCCACGCGGAAGTCAACACGCGCCCAGCCGCGCAGATCAAAGCCGTTCCAGACCTTGATGCTGATGTCTTCGAGCACCTTGAGCAGTTTGTGATCTGATGCCGGAAAGTCATAGCTTCGGACTGTGTTCTTGTACTCGAAACTCTGTTCGCTCCATTTCGCGTTGTAGTCGACAATGTTGTAAAGCCCCGAACCTGCGTAGTTCTCAAACACGATCTCGGCGACGGGAAGTGCTTGCGGGCCGTTGGGCGTTTCGACCATCGAGACATTGAATTCGCGCCCCGGAACATACTCTTCCATCATCCACGGGATCTTGTGCTCGACAGTGAGTTCGCGCGCCTTGGCATGGGCTGCAGCGACGCTCTTGACGACATTCTTCTGCGTTATGCCGAATGAGGCGTGCTCGTGCTGCGCCTTTACGATCCAGGTCTCGCTGCCCGTACTCTTCAACGCCTTTGGCGTCCCCCATCTTGGGGTCGGCAGTTGCAACAGGTTCAGGATTTTCTTGCTCAATACCTTGTCATTTGACAGTTCGATCGCGTGGGCAGGGCTGCCAGTATAGGGCAGCAGGATTTCTTCCATGTAGATCGGGGGCACGTGGATCAAGCGGCTAGTGCCCGAGACCGATTCCACCAGGTTGAAGACACAATCGGGTTTGGCTTCCTGGACGGTCGCGCGGAAATCGGAGGGCACATATTCAAAGTGCCTCATCACATGGGTGTAACCCAGGCGATCATAGTGTTTTGCGATCTCTCTTGCGGTGGAGATCGTTGCCAGATTGTCGTCGGGCTCCACTTCCTTAAGCTCGGGGATGAGGATGAGGATGTGGGGAGCGGCCATTACTCGGCCGCTGCCGTCAAAGCTTTCCCCTTACCCAATTTTCCGCCGGGATCAGGGTAGCGGTAGATCTTGCCCTCGAAGTTCCGCAACAGCAGGTCATCTCCATCGCGCCCGGCGATTGCATCCGGTGCGAGCAGTATCTTTCCGCCGCCGCCTGGTGCGTCGACCACAAACATCGGACAGGCATAGCCCGTTGTGTGTCCGCGCAGAGATTGAATGATCTCAATGCCTTTATGGACAGGTGTCCGGAAGTGACCGGATCCCTTGATCGGGTCGCACTGGTACAGGTAGTACGGCTTGACGCGCATGGTCAGAAGACCGTGCATGAGGTCTTTCATGACCGCAACGTCGTCATTGATGTCTTTCAGCAACACCGTCTGTGACCCGAGCGGGATGCCTGCGTCTGCAAGGCGTGCCGTTGCCTCTCGCGTTTCAGGTGTGATCTCGGTGGGGTGCGTAAAGTGCACGCTCATCCACAGGGGGTGGTGCTTGCGGAGCATCTTGACCAAATCACGAGTGATGCGCATCGGCAGCACCGCGGGGATTTTGGTTCCTATCCGCACAAACTCAATGTGCTTCATCTTCCGCAAGCGCGTCAGCAGCCAGTCGAGCTTGTCATCGCCGATGGAAAGCGGGTCGCCGCCCGAGAGGAGTACGTCACGGACTTCGGTGTGATGCTCGAGATAGGCCAAGGCCTTGTCCCATTGAGTGACCGAGAACTGGTACTCGCCCCCCGGATTGCCAACCATACGCGAGCGTGTGCAATAACGGCAATAAGTCGAACAAAATCCAGTGGTTAGGAACAGGACGCGGTCTGGATAGCGATGCACGAGACCGGGTACAACGGTGTCATGATCCTCGCCAAGCGGGTCGTCTTCTTCGCCAGGCAGGCGCACATATTCGTCATTGACCATAATATGTGTACGACGCAGCGGCTCGGACGCATCGGCGTGCGCCATCAAGCTTGCATAATAAGGTGTGATCCCGACTGGCAACGCCCCTTTGTGCACCAGGGCGGCCGAGCGCTCGTCCTTGGAAAGGTCAAAGACCCTTTCAAGCTGCTCAAGCGTGCGTATGCGACTGCGCGCTTGCCAGCGCCAGTCATTCCAGTCATCCGGCGCGGAGCCTGGGAAGTTGCGCTTGTAGAAATCACGCGCTTGCGCGCTGACAGGAAAACGGTTGGCCTTACGGGCAGGCTGATCGGCCTGGGCGTTAGGGTTGGGTGACGGCGAAATTATCGACGGAAAGTCCAACGAAGCCTGGACGCCGGTTTCAATTCCGGTGCCTGAGCCTCGTTCAACGATCTTACGTTTCGCCGGTGACCTCAGGTGCGCCGCTGTGTTGGCGCCCTTTACAAAGGTGTGCACTGTCATCGACAGGTCTGTAGCCCCTCGAGTTGGTCGACTGTTTCCCCGAATCGTCCGCGCGCAGCCTCGCGCTTTCCCCAACATTTCGAATCATGCAGCACGATTCGCGCTACGTCAAATAAATCGGATGAGTAAACGAGGGATTAGCCAGTGTTGAACGAGCGCTCGATTGTGTATTGGGTGAAGTAGATTGTGAAGTAATCGCGTATTGACGTGCATTGAATGAGTCCAATTCATCAATTCTTCTCACAACGAATCTCCGTAATGGTGATAGCAAGCGAAGAGATACTCACTGCGGATATTCGTTTTATTCGTAACAAGTACAGCTAAACTGGCATCGACTGCCGTTTAACACTTGAGTTCTTCGTGACTCGCGCCGGTGTTCGCTTGAAGTGCGAGATACTTAGACTGCACGTGAAGTGTGATTATTCCGTAGACGGACGATTGGAAAAATTTGGAAAAGTTGACGCAGTCATCGGTCCGCGGAGTGCATAGAGATAAAAAATGCGCGTTCTCTTCGAATCGAGTCGCGTTTCAATCGTTCCAATTCGCTCGCTCGATGCGAACGAATTTGTGATGACACTCACATCCTGTTTTCGTGTGACGAACAACACCAACGATGCAACGTCAGGGCTCAATGCATACGATGCCTCGTATTCATTGCCAGGTGAAACGCTTGGCCACATGCGTAACGGGACTGATCGTGTCCTTGTATAGTAGAAGAGTGAAGCCATATCTTCGCGATCATCACTCATGATGGCTTCGAACGGCGCAGATGAAGCGATTGTAATGATTGTTCGCCCGGCTTCATTCCAACCGCGCAACCGCTTGACTGAATTTTCCTGACCCATCGCAGATACAAACGCTGGACTGACGGCCAATGCGCCCAGAACAATGCCGATTGATGCGTTGAGCGCGGTGTTCACGCCCAGCAATCGAATGTGACTTTTTCGCACCGCCCACGCACACGCCAGAATGCAAAGCGTGACGAAGGCGGGTGCCGCCCAGTTGGCGTTTGCCCTTGAAATGAATGCCTGCAGGGCAACGATCGTAATGATTGGCAGCGACAACGAGAGCATGAGCGTGTCCGGCGTATCGCGATCCGTCCATCGCCTGATGAGGCCCCATACAATCACAATCGCGGCCACAGGTCCGATTATGCCGGCCTGAGCGACTATAAATTCCAGCGCGTTACCTATGTTGAAGAGTTTTGACGAGCCCCAGTTTGCGTTTGATGCCGTATGCCGGACGGTCGCCATGCCATGAGCGACATTCCATATGATGTTCGGCGAAAACACGAGGATCGCGACACACACCGCGCCCAGCATCTTCCTTGTGAACAGAAATGCCCTGTCGGAAGAAGAGGGAAGGTAGGCGATTGTGATACCCAGCAAGAAATAGAGCATCGCGTATTTCGCAAGCAAGCCAAAGCCTATCGCTACTCCCAGAAGTATGTGCCATTTCCAGGCAGGGTCGCGTCGGGCTTCAGCTACGGCCCAAAGTGCCAGAGACCAGAAGCAAAGCAGCGGCACGTCGGTCGTGATCAGCAATGACGAGAAGCTTGTGCCTGGAATGAGAATGTAGGTAAGTGATGACCAGATTCCTGTCTTTTGATCGTATAGCGCCTTGCCCGCCAGGAAGACGAACAGGGAGGTTGTCGCGTGGATGAACGGCGCCGATATCCTGATACAGGCTTCGGCTGAGCCACATGCCGAAGTCGTAGCGCCGATCAGCCATGCGATCAAAGGTGGTTTCGAAAAGTAGCCAAAGTCGGGTCTAAGGCTCCAGGACCAGTATTGTGCTTCATCCGGCCCCAGGTTAAGTGGGGTCATCATCAGGACCACAACGCGAAGCACGGTTACGACCGCAATGAAAGCGGCCAGGAGCGCGAACGGGTTAGAGCCCAGCGTGCGCCGCAGCCTGGTCATCAAGGCCCAATCTTGCGCAGTCTATATAACGTCAAGGACACGTGATTGGCCTTCTTGGAGTAGTTGAGGCCCTTCACATTGCCAATGGCGTCTGCGCTGAAGTTTTCCTTTTGAAGGAACTGCTGAAATTCCGGCAGCTTTTCATCTTCGATCAGTGCAACCGAATGCGGTGTCTTCGTCAAGAAGTCAGCGGCCTCTGCGCCGGTATTGACGAGTCTAATTTTGGTTCCGATCATGAATACGAGGCTCGGTTCGTGATAACCTGCAACCGCCACGGCTGCGGGACTCGCGCCGGCGCGAGCCACCAGATCTGCGGCCTTTACGCTGACCATGAACTGGTCGAGTCTTGGGGCAACCGCCGCCATGGCGACCGCTGCGAATACGGCTCCTGTCGCAATTGCCGCAATAGAAGCATTTTCACCTTCACCGCGCAGAAGAAACAGCACGGCGCCTCCGGCAGCAACGATGATCGGGATTGCAAGCAGCCAAAGGAATATGTTGCTTCCCGTGCCATACGTGCTTGGCAGATAGATGAGCAACGCTCCTGTGATTGCGATGGAAACCATGATCCAGAGCAATGCGCCGAGGCGCACCGGGAGATTGTCCAGGAAACTTCGGCTTTCTCGAACGCCGGCCATGACTGCTGCCCCGCACAGAAGAGCGATTGCGGGGTATAACGGTAGCGGATAGTGCGGCAGTTTCGTTGGCAGCAATTCAAGGATGATCCAGGCCGGAACCAGCCAGGCAAGCAAGAATCTGATTGCCCCTTCCCGTATGCGAGCCAAGCTGTAAACAATCCCCGGGGCCAGGAAGAGCCAGCCGGGCCAGAATCCGATCAACAAGGAAACAAGATAGTATCCGGGTGGTCCCCAGTGACCTTCCTGAGAGCCCGCCACCTTGCCAAGGAAGTCGATGCCAATTGCTTCCTTGAAGTATGCGCCGTTTGTCACCAAGCCGATCGCAACCAGCCACGGCACGTTAATGAGTACAATTATTCCGAGGCCAAAAATCGGCCTCATCGTCATTACCCAAGCCCAGCGCCGTTCCCAGAAGGACAATGCAAAGACCGAAATGCCGATGAAAAACAGGATCATCGGCCCCTTCACAAGTATTCCTATTCCTGTTGCCAATCCGAGCAATGCCGAGTATCGAAGTCGAGGCTGTTCGGCCCCTTGTCTTGCTGCAAGGAAAAAGTCGGCAATCAAAAATTGTGCCCCGGTGACGCAAGCCAACAGGACTGCGTCGGTCTTTGCGATGTGGGATTCACCTATCAGCAGCACTGACGAGGCCAACAGTCCGGCACTTATGAGTCCGACTTCGTCGTCAAACAACTTTCGACCAATGCCGAATACAAACAGAGTGGCCAATATTCCAGCTATCAGCGACGGTAACCGGTAGGCCCAGATTGAATTGTGCGGTTCGCCTGACAGCCAGCCTGCGGTGATCGATTGCATCCAGTGGATGCCGACGGGTTTCTTATTGCGCGGTTCTTCCTGGAAACGGATCTCAATGAAGTCCCCGGTTTCAATCATCTGCTTTGTAGCTTGGGTAAAGCGAGATTCGTCACGGTCGAGCGGTGGAATCGTCGCGATGCCGGGCAAATACATCAGCAAGCACAGCGTGACCAATACCGCGCGAGGGTGCGCAAGCATAAGTGACCAAAGGCTGGACGAGTCATAAGCAGCGGCGGAACGACGAGTTTGCATCGGTCTGATTAACCATCGAAAGGGGTAAAGGTACAATGCCGAGACACAGCGGAGAGTACAAGCGGCAGAGTTGAAACTCTGCGGTTTGCGCAAGATGCGCTGTCATATTCCAAAATGACCCCAGGGCGAAGAGTGATGCTGCGAGGGGGCTCTCAAAAACGTTAACCTCTGGCACCTTTCTCTTTGCACTAGTATAAGCCGCCCTCCGAACCTATCGGCATTTGCGCCGATGGTCCGGACCGGTTTGGCTCATTGATTGCCGTGCACGTACGCCGCATGGCTGGAGAATTTCTGTGACTGTCGTGCCTGAATTATCAGTGGTCGTGCCGGTGAAGGATGAGGTTGGGAACGCGGTGCCGCTTCTCAATGAAATTTGTGCCGCCTTGCGGGGTCGGATGATTTTCGAAGTTCTGTTCGTTGACGATGCCAGCACTGACGGCACGGTCGCTGCACTTCTTGCGGCCAAAGTCAGCGCACCAGAACTGCGCGTGCTGCGACACAAAATGAATTCCGGTCAGAGCCGCGCTGTTCGCACGGGCGTTATTGCTGCTCGCGGTCGGCTCATCGCCACGCTTGATGGTGACGGTCAGAATGACCCCGCTGACATACCGCTTCTGCTGGACGTGTGGAAAAGCGAGAATGTCAAAGCTGGACAGCTTGGACTTGTGGCCGGTCAACGGCGCAAGCGTGAAGACAATTGGGTCAAAAAGTTTTCTTCGCGTGTCGGTAACGGCGTCAGGCAACGACTGTTGAATGATGGCACGCGTGACACCGGGTGTGGTTTGAAGCTGTTCCTGCGGGAAGCCTTTCTGTCCCTTCCATATTTCGATCACATTCACAGATTTATGCCCGCCATGATGCTCCGTGAGGGCTACCGGATTGCACATGCTGACGTGAACCATCGTCCGCGATCGCACGGGACATCAAAGTACGGCACTCTCGATCGATTGCTGGTGTCAATCTCGGACCTTCAGGGGGTGCGATGGTTAGCCCGCCGCTCCCGACGTCCGGAAACCATCGAGGAGCTCTAGGACACGATGTTTGACTGGCTTACTTGGGAGCATGTCTGGATTTTGATCGGTTTTGGCGGTCAGGCCGTGTTTACGTCCCGAATGCTTGTTCAATGGTGGGCCAGCGAGCAAGCGGGCCGGAGCGTGGTTCCGCTGTCGTTTTGGTGGCTAAGTGTCATTGGTGGAGCGGTTCTGCTGCTCTATGCGCTATATCGCAGAGACCCCGTCATTATATCGGGCCAGGCTCTTGGCCTGATTGTGTACGTGCGGAACTTATACCTCATATTCGCTGAACGTTCACGGTCGGGCGAAAGCGACCCCCCTGCCACAAAATAGCCCGGTTCGTCTCATCAACTTGGCCGCGCATCACTTGGCTGGTAAGGTCCGTGCCAATTGGTTGGGCTTTAACGAGGTTATGAGGGCTATATGGGTAAATCCTTTTCGGTTTTGAATATCGTTCCGCTGTTGGTGTTTCCGTTGGCGTTATACAACGCGGTCGTTCTTCTGGGTATCGCATCCGCCCCCGTGGGCGACTGGATGACCCAACCTATTTTCCGCGTCGGTATGTTTTCGGGTGATTCATGGGGCGTGTCATTTTCCGACGTCTTCATGAGCCTGAGCCTGTTGTTGCTGTTCGTGGAGATTGTCAAGGCCACGCGAACCGACGCGATGTCGATCATCAACCACGGACTGTCAATGCTGGTGTGTGTGGTTTGCATCATCCAGTTTGTGACGCTGCAGGGATTTTCGAACTCGGTATTCTTCCTGCTTACGATGATGACTGTACTTGATGTGGTCGCCGGGTTCACCATCACGATTGTGGCGGCGAAGCGCGATTTCGGTTCGTCTGGCGGTTTGGCGGGCACGAACTGAAGACTTGCAGTATTTGAAGACTGTGGGCGCGTTCCAGACTTGGGACGCGCCCCTTCCTACATGAACAAAAAGAACAAAAACGTTGTGACTACAGCGACGTTGAAAACATGAGGCCACCATGACGGGGGCTCCTTGCGGCGCGATTTCACTTCTGTCTGAAAAAGACGTTCGGCAAACAGCCATTCCCCCGATGTCGGTTCGCGCATGCCCCTGGCTCCTTGAGCCCTGAGAATGTTTCAAATTGAAACTATCCAGACGGGCCCTGACCGGGAACACGCAAGCTGGGTGCCGCTGCCGCAACCGAGAGTCGCCGTTCAGCTCTTCCAGTGCAGTGTCGTTTCTTTCACAGGGTTAACGAACGCGCGATTTGTTGCGCTCGATTCAATCCACTCTTTCTTCAACCGGAAGTACCAGATTGCCGGTGTGTCAGCGTCCTGGATCAGCATCATCCGCGGATTGTGCTTCAATCCCTGCATCTGAAGAGTGACGATGCTGCGATCCTGTCCGAGGAAAATTCGCGCGACATGCTGTGCAATCGGCTTGAAAGGCGTTATCCAGCGGATATTCCAATAGAAAGTCTGGGTGACTTCGGTTTCTGATTCATTGAGCGGCGTGCAGGTCGTCAGTCCAATAATTTCATTCCGACCGGCCTTGATATGCTCGATGCGAATGCCTGGAAGTTGAAACGAGATTTCTGTGGTGCGGTCTCCTCCCAACAATTTGTATAGCGTGGAATTGGCGGACGGCTTGTGCGTCACCATCGTGAATCCAAGGCTTGATGGAGCGTATTTCTTGGACTTGGCATAACTGGTCTTCTGGGAGCGCCACCACCAGGCCTGGTGCACGAAAGGGCCATGAGCAGGATCCATCAGACCGACGACGGCGTGATCGATCGGACAGGGAAACAATTGCGCTTCTATCAGTGTCGGTCGAGCGCTTTGCCAGATCGGAAGAGCCGGAGTCTTCGGAAGCTCTTTCAGCGGTCTGGTCTCGTCCTGCATGAAAATCCAGATCAACCCATGGGTTTCTTCTATTGGATATTTTCGTACGTGGATTCTCGATGGGTCGACGTTTTCTTCTCCCACCAGAGACGGGATCAGCGAGCATTGACCTGATGGCTTGAATCGCCAACCGTGATATGGGCATTCAACGGTGTCGTCGCGCATCGTCCCGGTGGACAGGGGGACGCCCCGGTGCGGGCAAAGATCACGCAGTGCAAACGCCTCGCCCTTCAGGGTTCTGCCAAAAACAATTGGTTCGCCGAGTATGGCTTTGCTTTTGACTTGTCCTGGCTTCAGGTCACGGGAGTGCATCGCGAAATACCAGAAATTTCGCAAAAAACTCGGGGTCGGGCTGTCGGTCTGGGTCATGCTCACAGCTGCAGAATGCCAAACGCTTCAATAGCATGGAAACGTGGCAAATTGCGCTAGTGTGGCCAATATGATCAACGCAGGCGTATCATGAACATTCCCGAATTCGAGCATCTGAAATTTGAAACCTGCGACCACGTCGCAATCGTTACCATAAACAGGCCGGAGGTGCGCAATGCGCTGAATGCGCGGGCGTATGCGGATCTTGAGAGCGCGTTCCGTTACATCCAGGTCCAGCCGGAACTTCGGGTTGTTGTGCTCACGGGAACGGATCCCGCATTCTGCTCCGGTGAAGACGTCAAGCAAATGATGACGGGTCCTGCGCGAGAGCAAAGCCAGGCTCGCCTCATGTCCGTGAGACCAAAGCTTACGCCAACTGCTGCTGCCATTTATGAGTGTGACCGACCGGTCATTGCGGCTGTGAATGGGGCCGCTGTAGGCTGGGGTATGGAACTTTGCCTGCTGGCAGACATCAGGATTGCCTCCGAGCATGCAAAATTCGGCGAGATATTCATCAAGCGTGGCCTTGTCAGTGATGCGCCCGGGATGATGATTTTACCCCGACTCGTGGGGCCGCAAAAGGCCGCCGAACTTCTGTTCACCGGCGATATCATCGGCGCCGAAGAGGCACTGCGCTCTGGTCTGGTCGCGCGCGTCGTTGCACACGACAGGCTGCGGCACGAAAGCCTTGAGATGGCCAACAAAATCGCAGGAAATGCGCCGCTGGCGTTGCGACACATGAAGGAAGGACTCAGGAGAGCTTCTGCTCGGGATCTGGCTGAGTTTGGCAGCTGGGTGTCCGCCACTCTCGGTCGCCTGTTCCAAACAGAAGATCATCGTGAAGGTGTGGCAAGCTTTCTGGAAAAGCGTGCTCCAATTTTTCGAGGACACTGATCATGGCGCTTTTCTTCGATCAAGAATGGTTTGACGCAAAACTGGCTGCGACTGGCGCAAGTCGCGAGGACATAGGACGTCTGTTGCGGTTGTCTCCGGAACAGGTTGCGGACTTGTGGAAGGATCAACGTGAGCTGAAGGCTGCAGACGTGCTCTTGATCGCGAGGTTTTTAAATGTCTCAGCGGATGAGGTCGCTTTGAGAGCTGGTATTTCCACGCCGTCACCGCTGGCGGGTGTGCAGGACGTAACAACGAGACTGGCGGCCATGGAGGCGCGCATGACAGCGATCGAGCAGGACATCCTGGAAATGAAAACCGCGTTCGATCGCCTGGCGCACTAAATCGATTTCGAGATCCACCGAAATTTCCAACGGTCCAATCCGTCGGCAACTTCATAGAAATGAGCCGCCTTTGCCGGCGGGGCAGGGCAAGGGTTGTCGAATTGCGCAATTATCTGGGTCACGAAAGTGGAAATGAGAGGTGTAGGCGACTGGGCTGGCTCTTCGAATTCTCGCGTTGTGCCATTTTGCGCCGGTCGCAGTTCCTCAGCCGCCGGCCGCGCTCCTCGACCTTCAGATCGAGAGGCTTCTGCGACCGGCGCTATTCGACGCGAACCGAAATACGCCGGTCGCATCGAAACGGGACAGATGGCTTGAATGCGTGTCATCGTGGGTTGGGGTGTCGCAGCTACCATGCCAGCCACAGCAGATTTTCTTAAGCTTAACAGCGACTTGGGCATGATTGCTGTGAACCGCAGCGCCCATGAATTTCGGCTTTCTTAAGCGTTGAGACCATAGAGTGACCCATCAGCGAGATGAGGCGAACGCCCTCCGCAATTTGCGTTTTAGGTGGGGACTAGATCGCTGTGTTCGGTCGAAATCATGCAGCCTCCGTTCAGAAGCTGACGGAGATCAAGGAATCCGAGCGCCTGCGGCTTGCGTTGGCTGCGGCTGGCGACCTTGTATATGACTGGACTCCGTCCGATGGACGAATTTCCTGGAGCGGCGATCCGTGCGCTCACCTGGGCTTCGGCGAATCCACGTCATTTGAAACCGACAAAGGCTTCCACGCCCTGATTGAAGGGGATGCGGTGGAGCCACGGCTAAGATACGCGCTGACACCGCCTGACGATGGCAAGCCTTTCAAGCTCGAGTACTCGCTTGTCACTGGCGGCGCGCCCATCTGGATCGAAGAGTGTGGGGTTTGCGTTCCGGGCCCTGATGGGCAAGTCGAACGCGTCGTTGGCATGGTTCGCAATATTACGGAGCGCAAGCTTCGCGAAGCTCATTTTGTCTGGGCGGCCAGCTATGACGAGATGACTGGTCATCTCAATCGGCTCCGATTGCGAGAGCGCCTTGCGAAATACCTGGAAGACACTCCGGTTGCTGAGCGCAAGCCGGCCGCCTATTTTGTCGTGGCCATCGATGACCTTGCGGTGATCAACGAGACCTACGGTTTTGACATGGCTGATGAGGTCATTGTCGCCATTGGCCGCCGCCTGGCGGAGACGGCAGGTCCCGGAAGCACCCTCGGACGAACTGCCGGAAACAAGTTTGGCCTCTACATTGAGGGCTGCACCCCCGAGGACATGGCCGAGAGAGCGGCGGAGCTCCGGCTTGCCGCACGAGCCCGCGTGATTCCTACCCGAAATGGCGCCGTGTCTGTGAGCGTTTCGATCGGTGGCATTTCACTCCCCGATGACGCACGCACCAGCCAAGAAGCAATGGCGCGAGCAGAAGAAGCTCTTGATCGAGCGAAGGTCTATGGCAGGGACAATTTTTCTGCGTATGCACACTCGCCGCAACGCGATTCCATGCGAAAGCGCACGATTCTGATCGGGGATCAGATTGTAACTGCCCTTGACGAGAATCGAGTGGTGCTGGCGTTCCAGCCCATCGTGGATGCGAAGACAACGCAAGTTGCCATGCATGAATGCCTTGTCCGCATTGTGAGACCGGAAGGGCAGGTTATCGTTGCGGGGGACTTTATTGCAGTGGCTGAGCAGCTCGGCCTGGTTCGTCGCCTGGATCGTCGCGTACTCGAGTTGACAGTCGATGCTCTTACTCGCCACCGTGGCGCCTGTCTCACACTAAATGTTTCGGGCATGACGGCGTCTGATCGCCCAACGCTGGAAGCATTTGTTTCCTATATCGAAGCACACAAAGACGTGGCGCCAAGGCTGGTCGTCGAACTGACGGAAACTGCCGCTCTCATCGATATCGAAGAGAGCATGAGATTTGTCAGCCGAATCCGAACCCTGGGCGCACGCGTTGCGATCGACGACTTTGGTGCAGGGTATACTTCGTTTCGCAATCTGCAGTCGCTGAAAGTCGACATGGTCAAAGTTGACGGCTCGTTTGTGAAAGGTCTTGCAGATAGTCGCGACAATCAGATATTCGTGAGCACGCTGGTCAATCTGGCTAAGAACTTCAACCTGTCGACTGTTGCGGAGTGGGTCGAAACCGCCCACGAAGCAGACATACTGAGGGCATTCGGGGTGGACTACTTCCAAGGCTTGTATTTTGGAAGGCCCGACGTAGTTGAGCCCTGGACTGCATAACTGATCTGGCACGCCGCCTGCGACAACGTGAGCGACACTCTGGCAAGTGTATTTGCAAGAGAAACGCCTTAACTCGTGGGCGTGAGATGATGCTCAGATGGAACCGGTCAGCGGAATGGACTTGCAGCAGCGTGACGTGTGGTTGGGGTTGCGACGCGGCCTTCGCGGAATTTGTCCCGCGTGCGGGAAGTCGAAACTATTTTCGTCCTATCTCAAAGTCGTACCCAAGTGTGCCAATTGCGGACATGTGCTTGAGCAGTATCGCGCCGACGACGGACCTGCTTATTTTACGATCCTGATCATTGGACATATCATGATCGCCCCACTTCTGTTTGTGAAGGCAATTCGAAACTGGCCCGTAGAAACGTTGTCGGTCGTCATGGTGGTCACGCTTGTGACGGCCGCCCTGATACTACTGCCGATCGTCAAGGGCGCCTTTGTCGGCGTCCAGTGGGCGGTGCGGGATCGCGGCGGCGCCTGAGCCATTTTATTCGACCAGGGTTTGCGTTAGAACTTCCCGTATTCTGCAAACACAGGAGGGTTCAATGATCGGCTACGTCATGGTCGGAACAAATGACATCGACCGCGCGCGAAAATTTTTTGATGCGGTTTTTGGGGAAATCGGCGGCAAGCGCGGATGGGATAATGACCGAATGACAGGTTGGACAAATGGCAAGGGTCCGCAGATCATGGTTGTGAAACCGTACGATGAAAAGCCTGCCACGCATGGCAACGGATCGATGATTGCGGTCGCCGCCGGTTCGCCAGACGATGTGAAGAAGGTTCACGCGAAGGCCCTGTCACAGGGTGGCAAGGACGAAGGCGCTCCCGGATTTCGCGGTGGAGATACAAGCGGTTTCTTCGGCGGTTACTTTCGTGACCTCGATGGAAACAAATTTGTTGCGTTTTGTATGGTTCCCAAAAGCTAGTCCAGCTTTTGATGGCGATAACGCCGGTGGCTCCGCAAGGGCTGCCGGCTTTTACCAGTGAAGCCCAGAGTCAGTTCTGGCAGTAAGACATCCTCAATCCCGGCGGCAATTTTGTTTCGCGTGTTGCACACGCCTGATGTACCTGCTCAATCGTCAAGCCCGTTACCCTGGAAAGGTCGGTGCCTTGAATTTGAGTACCGATGAAAATGGCGCCGCTGAAATTTGCACCGTCCAGCTTTGCACCTGCCAGCCACGCCCAATTCAGCCAAGCGTGGCTGAAGTCTGCGCCACGAAGGTCTGCGCCTTCCATGCGGGCTCCTGAAAGGTTCGCGTAGTGCAGCGTGGCGTTCTGCAAGTTTGCGTTGTTGAGTTGGGCGCCAGCGAGATTTGCACCATTCAGGTTCGAACCTGAAAGGTTGGCCTGGTTGAGTACCGATAACTGGAAGAACCCATTTTCAAAATTGGCACCGGAAAGATCACACCCAGTGCATTCACCCAGTCGGGATACGTCCTTTGCACGAGCGATGTCACGAGTGCTTGCGCCGTTCGCTGTTGCAACGCCAAAGGCGATCAGGGTGGCGACGGCAAGCGCCAGCGTTCGGTTAAAGCACATGTGACCTCCGGCGCGCATGGGTGACTGCGCCAACAGGCATTAGCTCGATTTATTTGCGATTGGCAAGTTCGTCCAGTTGCCGGCGCATGGCATCGATTTGTGCCTTGAGCCCAGCAATTTCCTCTTCTGGAGAGTGCGACTGAGCAGATTCCGTAGCGTTTGCCTGCTGTTCCGTGTCGTCCTTTTCGCCAGCACGGTTATTCATGAGAGCGCTAAAGGGACTGAACATTCGAATGGTCCGTTCGAACATTGCCATGTTTTGGCGCGCGATGCCTTCGAAGTCCTTGAGCATGTTCTTGCCGCCAAAAGCGGTCGACAGCTGATCGCGAACGCGTTCGTGGTTCTTTGAAAAGGACTCCATGCTCAGGTTCAGATATCCCGGCACCAGCGCCTGCATGCTGTCGCCGTAAAACCTGATCAGCTGCCTGAGAAACTGAATCGGCAGAAGCTGTTGCCCGCCCTTACCCTCTTCCTCGAAGATGATCTGGGTCAGTACCGCCCGGGTAATGTCATCGCCGGACTTTGCGTCGTGGACGTTGAATTCCTGTCCGCGTTTGACCATGTCTGCAAGGTGATCAAGGGTTACGTAACTCGATGTCGCTGTGTTGTACAAACGACGGTTTGCGTACTTCTTGATGGTGATGGGTTCGTCGGTCGGCGTTGTCATAGGCTTTTGTCCCAAGTGGCAGCCTTGGCTTACGCAGCCGCTCAGTTGCAGCTTTGCTGCGGCGCATAATAGGCCAGATTGAACATGTTTCCTACCGCAGATGCGTTAAGGCTTGCCTGTTCCGGCGTGCCAAACTCAATATTGTTGTAAAATTGGCGGAAGTGCTTGGCCGTTTGGGGGCTTACGTGCCATTGTTTGCGTTAACCTAGGAGTTTTAACTCTTTGCCTGATCAGGAGAATTGCCCATGACTGATGTTGCTATTGTTGCAGCTGCGCGCACGCCGGTTGGTTCATTCAATGGTTCGTTTGCAAACGTGCCCGCTCACGAGCTGGGCAGAACCGCAATCAAGGAAGCGCTCAAGCGTTCGGGTATCGATGCGAAAGACGTCAGTGAAGTTATTCTGGGACAGATTCTGACGGCTGCACAGGGTCAGAACCCAGCCCGCCAAGCTTCAATCAATGCGGGGATTCCAGTTGAAGTTCCTGCGTGGGGTGTCAATCAACTTTGTGGATCAGGGTTGCGTGCTGTCGCACTTGGCTACCAGGCAATTTTGAACGGTGATTCTTCCATCGTCATTGCGGGCGGGCAAGAGTCCATGTCGATGGCTCCCCATGCAGCCTATCTGCGAGCTGGTCAGAAAATGGGAGGTCTTGAATTTATCGATACGATGATCAGGGACGGCCTGATGGACGTGTTCAACGGCTATCACATGGGTAACACTGCTGAAAACGTTGCGAAGGAATGGCAGATCACCCGAGAGCAGCAGGATCGCTTTGCGGTTGCTTCACAAAACAAGGCTGAAGCGGCCCGCAAGGCTGGGCGTTTCAAGGACGAAATCGTGACCGTTGCCATCAAGGAAAAAAAGGGAGAGCGCCTGATCGATACGGACGAGTTCATCCGTGACGGCGTAACCTATGACGCGATCAAGGACTTGCGGGCGGCGTTCCTGAAGGACGGCGGTACGGTTACAGCTGCAAATGCCAGCGGTATCAATGATGGTGCTGCTGCACTGGTGCTGATGTCACTCAAAGATGCGGACAAGCGGGGATTGAAGCCGCTTGCCGTCATCAGGTCATGGGCACATGCGGGCGTGGATCCCAAGATTATGGGAACCGGGCCAATTCCCGCGTCACGGGCGGCGCTGAAAAAGGCAGGCTGGACCGTCAATGACCTAGACCTTGTGGAAGCGAACGAGGCGTTTGCCGCCCAAGCGTGCGCAGTGAACAAGGATATGGGCTGGGATCCGGCGAAGGTAAATGTGAATGGCGGTGCGATTGCGATCGGACATCCGATTGGTGCGTCGGGCGGGCGCGTTCTTGTGACCCTGCTGCACGAAATGCAAAAGCGAAACGTCAAGAAGGGCCTGGCCACGCTGTGTATCGGCGGCGGTATGGGAATCGCAATGTGTGTTGAGCGCTAAAAGAAAAATCAACGGAGGAATCAATGTCTAGAGTGGCGATCGTAACCGGGGGAACGCGAGGAATTGGTGAGGCAATCTCAGTCGCGTTGAAGAAAGCCGGATACAAAGTTGCAGCCAACTATGCCGGAAACGATGAGCGAGCAAAGGGTTTTGCTGACAGGCATGGCATTGCGGTGTTCAAATGGGACGTTGCGGACTATGACCAGTGCATCAAAGGCGTTGCTGAAGTCGTGTCGAAGCTGGGACCTGTCGACATAGTCGTGAACAATGCGGGTATCACGCGCGATGCGACGCTCAAGAAACAATCGCGCAAGCAATGGGACGAGGTCCTCGACACGAACCTCGGTGGATGCTTCAACATGTGCAAGGCCGTCTGGGACGGCATGCTCGACCGCAGTTTTGGCCGGATCGTGAATATTGGTTCGATCAATGGTCAAGCGGGGCAGTATGGTCAGGTGAACTATGCGGCGGCCAAATCCGGTATTCACGGGTTCACGAAAGCCTTGGCGCAGGAAGGTGCACCCAAGGGAATTACTGTGAACGCAATTGCGCCGGGATACATAGACACCGACATGGTGGCTGCGGTGCCGCCAAACGTTCTGGAGAAGATTGTCGCAAGGATCCCGGTTGGCCGCCTCGGCAAGGCCGATGAGATTGCCCGGGGCGTTCTGTTCCTTGTTGCGGATGATGGCGGGTTCTTGACCGGGTCCACGCTGTCGATAAACGGCGGGCAACACATGTACTAAGCGGAGCAAGCCGCGCATGAATTCAGAGGCGGGCGACTGGACCCGCCTTTTTTGTTTCGATGAAGGCGGTTTCCGGGTGTCTGTGCGAAATCGCGTGACAAGATTACCGCACCACTCCGGGAAACCCCTCATTTCCCTTTGGTTTCAGCCAAGATGTTGCTGAGCCGTTTACCGCAAGGCCGAATTCGGTCCCTCAAACCACATTCTTGCCATCATCGCAGGCAATAAAAATCCGGGGAAGGCAGGGGTATGGATTGGCGGGCGGCTGGAGGGGCCGAGACCCGCTCTACTTTCATTTTCGGGAGCAGTGATTGCGGTTCGTCATTCGGGTTTTTATCGTGGCTTTCGCCCTGCTGTTCAGCATGGGTCCGATGGAATCTCGTGCTTTTGACCGCCAACTGCCAGTGCTTGCCCACTACAGTTCAGAGTTCGCACCAGTCGGCTTTATCCTGGACCTCACGAGTGAGGTGCCAAAATTGAAATTCGACAGCAATGAGGAAATTCTGGTGCTGCGCTGGATCCCTGCGGCTGGCGGAGACCGCTTGCTTGAACGCGACGACCATTTTGTTGTGCTTCGAATATCAGGACTTGGAGGCGTCACCCTCTTTACGCCGCAGAACTTGAGAGGCGTTCCTGTCGCGCCTGACAGGCGTCCTGTGCAGGCCTTGCAATTCAATGCTCCGACAATGCTGGAGGTGCGCGAGTATGCGTCGCGCATCATGGCGCAAGCCCGCGCAGAAACCGGACGCGATGTGCTCTTCGAAGCCAACTGGGACGAGGCTGCTCGCAACCCGGTCATTCGCGGTTTGCTATTTGATTCAATTCGAAATGCGGGCTCTGCCCTGATTGACTGGATTCGTTCCGGTCCCGGGCGCAACGCCATCGGAACCACCTTGCGGCGTGTTCGATTTGCCGCCGGGCCGCTTTCACTGCCTTACAGGCAAGGTGACACATTTGTGATTACCTACACGCCGGGGCAGGGGCTCGCTGGCAGACCAACATCAGCCGTCATCTACCGGCAACTGGCGCAGTTCGCCCGTTAGGGCTGCTCGTTGGCGGGATTCCATGCCGGAGGAGCCATTTCGAACCCTTCGAATTCGAATGCCGGTGCCACGGTGCACCCGACCAGCGTAAACCTGCCAAGCGGGGTCGCGCTTTGCCACTGGTTTACTGGAACGACGATTTGTGGCCGCTCACCGTGTTCAAGGTCGGGACCAAGTCTGAAGCGCGACACATTCTTGCAGTCGGCGGAAATGCTGATTTCCAGAGAGTCGCCTGCGTACCAATGCCAGACTTCTGCAGCATCTACCCGGTGCCAGTGCGATCGTTCTCCCGACCTTAAAAGGTAATAGATCGCTGTCGAAAAAGCGCGACCTTGCAATGGATCGCCGTCCCGGAAGGTCTCGCGAAAGTGGCCGCCTTCGGGATGTGGCAGCAGTTTCAGCAAGCTGATGATCCTGTCAGCTTCAGACATCAGCAGGCCCGCCTAAAAGGAATCTTTGCGGCGGCGGATTTCCGCAAAAACGGACAAAACGTCAGTGTCGGCCATTGCAAGCGATTTCCTCAGCTCCATGCTCGAAGGGCGAAGGAACGGGTTAGTCTGCAGTTCAAGACCGATGGTAGAAGGAATCGTGGGCTTGTTTTCTGCCCGCAATCGGTCGACCTCCTTCATTCGTTCAACCAAGGCATTGTTGCCGGGCTCTAGTGTCAGCGCGAAACGTCCGTTCGACTGCGTATATTCATGTCCGCAGAATACGCGTGTGTCTGTCGGCAATCTGGACAGCTTGGAAAGACTGTTCCACATCTGTGCCGGGGTACCTTCGAACAGTCGACCGCAACCCATTGCAAACATTGTGTCGCCGGTAAAAAGGGCCTTGTCGGCTTCGAACCAGAACGCGATATGACCGCGTGTATGGGCCGGAATATCGAACACTCTGGCAATAGCAACTCCAACGGACATGAGGTCGCCTTCGCCCACGCCAGCATCAATTCCGGGAATGCGATCTGCGTCAGCCTTTGGGCCGATGACCTGAGCGCCGGTCTTGTCTTTCAACTCCAAATTCCCGCCGGTGTGATCGAAGTGATGGTGGGTGTTCAGTATGTGCGTGAGCTTGAGTTTGTGTTGCGCCAATGCAGCGAGAACAGGAGCTGCCTCGGAGGGATCGACGACGGCGACACTACGAGTCGATGGTTCGTGCACCAGATATGCATAGTTGTCTTTCAAGCACGGGATCAGGTGGATGTGGAGCATGATCAGTTCGAGATGTTGTAGGCAGCAAGCGCTGCCGTGTTGACGATGTCGCTCATTTTTGCACCGAGTGGTGCAATCTGAACTGACTTTGACAATCCAACCAGCAGCGGTCCGATCACTGTGGCACCGCCAATCACTTCCGTCATGGTTGTTGCAATTGACGCAGAGTGGATTGCGGGCATGATGAGGACGTTGGCGGGGCCCTTCAGGCGGCAGAACGGATATCGGGCCATGCGTTCGAGATCGAGTGCGATGTCCGCATTCATTTCGCCATCATACTCAAAATCGACACCTTTCCGGTCGAGGATCTCTACGGCTTCACGGACTCGTTGAGAGCGTTCGCCCCATGGCTGACCAAACGTCGAATATGCCAACAACGCCACGCGTGGTTCGTATCCAAACCGCCTTGCAACGCCCGCCGTTTGCACCGTGATATCCGCGAGTTCTTCGGCGGTTGGCATTTCGTGCACGTTTGTGTCGCCGACAAATACCGTTCTTCCACCGTCGAGAATGATCGAAACCCCAATTACACGCTCACCGGGATTTGTGTCGATGACGTTTCGGACATCAGAAAGCGCGACCGAATAGTGACGTGTCACACCTGTCACCATGGCATCTGCGTGGCCGGCAGCCACTACGGATGCCGCGAATACGTTTCGATCGTAGGTAACGAGGCGCACGCAATCACGATACAGCATGCCCTGGCGTTGCTTCCTTGCATACAAGGCATCTGCGTATTGCTGGGTTCGAGGGCTTTCGCGACCGAACAGAATCTCCAGATCGAAATCCTCTTCGATGCCTGAACGTCGCGCAGTTTCTCTTATGCGCTCGGGGTTTCCTACCAGGATTGCCTTGCCCAAGCCTGAGTTCTGATACGAAAGCGCTGCGCGAATTACTGCTTCTTCTTCGCCCTCCGCGAACACAATGCGTTTTGGTTCCATCCGTACACGCGCTACAACGCGCTGAACGATTGACGCCACCGGGTCAAGGCGCGAAGCGAGTTCGTTGGCATATCTGTCGAGGTCTGCGATGGGCTTTTGGGCCACCCCTGATTCCATCGCCGCCCTTGCCACCGCGACTGGCACAGTCGAAATCAATCGGGGGTCAAACGGAACCGGGATAATGTACTCGGGACCAAATTTCGGCCTGGCGGTGTGATATGCTGCAGCGACTTCGTCTGGAACGTCCTCGCGCGCAAGCTGAGCGAGGGCATTGGCCGCCGCGATCTTCATAGGTTCGTTGATCGTGCGCGCTCGAACATCAAGCGCCCCGCGGAAAATGTAAGGAAAACCCAGCACGTTGTTGACCTGGTTTGCGTAGTCGGATCTTCCGGTCGCGACTATCGCATCACTGCGGACTGCCGCAACTTCCTCGGGCGTGATTTCCGGGTCGGGATTGGCACAGGCAAAAATAATCGGGTTCTTCGCCATGACCTTCACCATGGCCGCGGTCATCGCGCCCTTGACGGAGAGCCCGAGAAAAACATCCGCACCAACCAGGGCTTCAGACAGCGAGCGGGCGTCAGTGACCACGGCGTGAGCTGACTTCCACTGGTTCATGCCTTCGGTGCGGCCCTTGTAGATTGGCCCCTTGGTATCACAGAGGATGGCATTCTCGTTTGGCAAGCCTATCGCCTTGATGAGTTCCAGGCAGGCGATGCCGGCAGACCCTGCGCCGTTGACTACCATCTTTGTCTTTTTGATATCACGACCAGTCAGATGAAGCGCATTGATGAGACCTGCGGCCGTGATAATTGCGGTGCCGTGCTGGTCGTCATGGAACACCGGAATTGGCATGAGTTCGCGAAGGCGCTGCTCGATGATGAAGCAATCGGGTGCCTTGATGTCTTCCAGGTTGATGCCGCCGAACGTTGGCCCCAGGTAACGCACGCAATTGATGAATGCGTCTACGTCGGAGGTGTCAACCTCGAGGTCGATCGAGTCCACATCCGCAAAGCGCTTGAACAATACTGCTTTGCCTTCCATGACCGGCTTGGAAGCCAGAGGTCCCAAATCACCCAATCCCAGAATTGCTGTGCCATTCGAGATCACGGCGACAAGGTTCCCTTTGGCCGTGTAGTCATAAACTGTGGATGGATCGTCAGCGATTGCCCGAACCGGTACGGCAACCCCCGGGGAATAGGCGAGACTCAAGTCCCGCTGCGTCGCCATTGGTTTTGTTGGCCTGATTTCGATCTTGCCAGGTTTGGGGTGGGCGTGAAAGAGAAGCGCTTCTTGATCAGTAAATGGGCGTTTTTTTGACATGGGTTCACAGCGGTCCGCAAAGCGTTTCGGAACAGAACATCCCGAAGCTCGGCCGTTTCCTTATGTGTCTGAATACCGTCGCGTGCCCCTTGTGCACAAGTGCGGGTTTCGAAGGGCAGGTTTCGAATGAGTGCCGTTCGTTCTGTTTCTGATTTGGAAGCTGAAAATCAGCCGACGGCAGCGCCTGTCAACGCCACACCGATGATGGCGCAATATTTGGCAATCAAGCAGGCTCATCCCGACTATTTGCTGTTCTACCGAATGGGGGACTTCTACGAGCTGTTTTTTGAGGATGCCGTTAAGGCATCTGCAGCGCTTGATATTGCGCTCACCAAGCGTGGCAAGCACCTGGAAGCGGACATTCCGATGTGTGGTGTGCCGGTTCACGCGGCTGAAGGTTATCTTTTGACGCTGATCCGCAAAAACTTCAAAGTTGCCATCTGCGAACAAACGGAAGACCCGGCAGAAGCCAAGAAACGAGGGTCAAAGTCTGTCGTTGCTCGCGAAGTTGTCAGGGTGGTCACGCCTGGAACATTGACAGAGGACCAACTGCTCGCCGCCCGTCGGCACAATTACCTTGTGACACTCACGCGCGTGGGAGCCGACTATGCTGTGTCCTGGGCCGACATTACAGATGGCCATTTCCATGCGGCTCAGATTGAAATCCATGCACTCGCTACGTTGATAGCGCAAATTGAACCTGCCGAGTTGCTCGTGCCCGACAGCCTCGCTTTGGTCCCCGAAATCGCATCCGTCGTTCAAGATCTTGGCACGCGCGTGACGATTGCACCGAGAATCAAATTTGACTTCGACGCGGGAGAGCGACTGCTCAAGAACCATTTCAAGGTTGCAGCGCTTGATTCGTTCGGAAATTTTTCCAGAGCCGAAATTGCTGCTGCCGGGGCTCTGCTGGCGTATCTTGAGCTTACGCAAAAGGGAAAGCTGCCTGCGCTGCAACCGCCGCAGCAACAAGCCCAGAATCATGTGATGCTCATGGATGCAGCCACGCGTCGAAATCTTGAGCTGGTTGAGACCTTGAGTGGTGAAGCAAACGGCAGCCTGCTTTTTACGATTGACAGGACGCTCACCTCGGCAGGCGGACGCGAACTCGCAGACTGGGTACAATCTCCACTAACGAATATTGAGAAAATTGAAGCAAGACTTGACGGCGTTTCCTACTTTCACGGATCTGCGCCTGTGCGAGAGAAGACTAGAGCGCTCTTGAGGCGGATGCCGGACCTTGCAAGGGCGCTTGCAAGATTGTCAGTAGGGCGAGGCGGACCGCGAGATCTGGGAGCAATCCGCGAAGCCCTGACTCATGCTTTCGCCATACCTGACGTGCTTGAATTTGACAGGCAGTCTTTGGAGGGGCGACCGACGGCGTTGCTGGTTGAGATCGAACGCCTGGTGCATGCGAGAACCAGTGTCGCACCGCTGCTCGATACGCTGTTGCGCACGCTGGGCGTCGATTTGCCCCTGTTTGCCCGCGACGGAGGTTTTGTTGCGAAGGGCGCACACGCGCAGCTCGATCACGCAAAACAGCTTCGCGACGACGCCAGGCTGGTGATTGTGGATCTGGAAGCAAGGCTCAGGTTGGAAACCGGGATCACCTCGCTGAAGGTCAAGCACAACAATGTACTTGGGTATCACATCGAGATCACGTCGGCGAATGCGGAGAAACTCAAATCCACGGGTGCTGGCCGCAGCTTCATCCATCGTCAAACGACGGCGCAGGCTCAACGACATACAAACGCAGAACTTTCTGACCTGGCTTCAAAGATCGCGGATGCCGCCGGTGAGGCACTTGCAATCGAGTTGAATCTTTTCGATCAGATGGTTGAGGGTGTTCGCGCCCATGCGTTGCATCTGGGCGAAATCGCCAGCGTTGCCGCCAGGTTCGATGTTCTTGCCGCGCTCGCAGAACTGGCGACTGAAGAAGGGTTCGCCCGACCGTCCATCGTGTCCGGGCTTGAGTTTGAAATTGTTCGCGGTCGTCATCCTGTTGTCGAGGCGGCGTTGAAGAAGCAGGCGCAAGGATTCGTTGCAAATGATTGCGATTTGTCAGCGAGCGGGCCCGGACGCCTTTGGCTGGTGACAGGTCCCAACATGGCAGGCAAGTCCACATTCCTGCGACAGAACGCAGTGATCGCGATTCTTGCCCAGGCGGGATCCTTTGTGCCTGCGAAGTCCGCGCGGATCGGTATCGTTGACCGCTTGTTCAGCAGGGTGGGGGCAGCGGATGATCTGGCGCGGGGCCGCTCGACCTTCATGGTGGAGATGGTAGAGACTGCTGCCATCCTCAACCAGGCAACCGAGCGCTCACTGGTCATACTGGACGAGATCGGACGCGGGACAGCAACCTTTGACGGATTGTCGATTGCCTGGGCAACGGTTGAGCGCCTGAACCATGTGAACCTGTCGCGGGTTCTGTTTGCCACTCACTATCACGAGCTTACCGGGTTGGCGTCCAGGCTCGATGGCGTGGCGAATGTCACCGTGCGCGTCAAAGAGTGGCAAGGCGGAATTGTCTTCCTGCATGAAGTGCTCAAGGGTGCGGCTGACCGCTCATACGGTATTCAGGTAGCGAAGCTCGCCGGGTTGCCAGAAGACGTTCTCAAACGAGCGCGGGAGGTGCTGCGTGCGTTGGAACAAGGTGACAGCGGGCGGCGCGCACGTACCGTGCTGGACGATTTACCCTTGTTTGCGGCCATTTCAGGCGGCACCCAGGAGCAGCAAGAATCACCAGTCGAATGCAGACTCAAACAACTGAATGTTGATGAACTGACGCCTCGTGGTGCGCTAGACTTCCTCTATGAACTGAAGGGGCTGGTTGGTGGCAAAGGAAAAGGCATTTCCAGTTGATGGTCGATGTACGTGCCGTTCTGTCCGCTTCAGAATGCTGAGCAAGCCGCTATTCGTGCACTGCTGTCATTGCTCCTGGTGTCAGCGTGAGACAGGAAGCGCCTTTGCACTGAATGCAATGATCGAAACGAAACGCGTGAAGCTGCTGTCCGGTCAGCCGGAAACAGTCAAAACGCCCTCGAACAGCGGCAAGGGGCAAAAAATTGTGCGCTGTCCTTCATGCAAAATCGCGTTGTGGAGTCACTACGCGGGCGCAGGGTCAAAACTGGCATTTGTCCGCGTAGGAACGCTGGATCGTCCCAATGTCTGCCCGCCGGATATTCACATCTTTACAAGTTCCAAGCAAAATTGGGTTCAGATTCCGGAAGGGATGCGTGCGGTATCTGTCTACTACAATCGCGAGCGTGAGTGGCCAGCGGCCAGTCTGAAACGGCGGGACGCGATGATGAGTGACGCAGATGACTGACGCCGTCCCGGAAAAGGATTTGCGAGTAGCACTGACCGCTCTGGCGCGAGAGAAGGGTTCGAATGCTTCCCGGTTGCGCAGCGTGGCACTTCCCTTGTTCAAGGAAGCGCTGGCTGACGCCAGGCATGCCATGCGGGCGCAACTGGAATCCGGCGGATCGGGTCTGGGGTGTGCTCAAGTCCTGGCGAAATCGATGGATGAGCTGGTCCATGCGCTTTACGACTTCACGGTGAAGCACGCGTTCTATGCGCAAAACCCGACCGAATCAGAACGCATTGCTGTTGTCGCTGTCGGCGGGTATGGCCGTGGCGCACTGGCACCGGGATCCGACATCGATCTTCTGTTTGTGTTGCCATTCAAGCAGACGGCGTGGGGCGAGAGTGCCGTTGAATTCATGCTCTACATACTCTGGGATCTGGGGCTCAAGGTCGGACATGCCACACGCTCCATCGATGAATGCCTGCGACTTTCCAAAGCAGATCAAACAATCCGGACAACAATTCTGGAAGCGAGGTATGTCTGTGGACACCGCCCGCTTTTTGATGATCTCAAGTCCCGCTTTTCGAAGGAAATCGTGGCGCTCTCAGGAAATGACTTCGTTGAGGCGAAGCTGAATGAGCGCCAAAAGCGGCACGCCCAAACCGGCGAGAGCCGGTACCTGGTTGAGCCAAACGTCAAGGATGGCAAGGGTGGTCTGCGCGATCTGCACACTCTCTACTGGATCGCAAAGTATCTCTACCGAGTCGAGGATGTTTCGCAGCTCGTGAACGTCGGATTTCTGACAACTGACGAGTACAAGGCGTTTGAAGATGCGGAAGAGTTCTTGTGGCTGGTGCGTTGTCATCTTCATATTCTGGCGGGCAGGGCCGAAGAGCGACTCACTTTCGATGCGCAAATTGAGCTCGCCAGAAAACTCAACTTCAGGGATGAACAGGGCGAGCGTGGCGTCGAACGGTTCATGCAACACTATTTCCTGACGGCAAAAACGGTTGGAGACCTAACCCGTATCTTCTGCGCAGCGCTGGAAAGTCAAAACAAGAAGTCGTGGCCGTCGTTCGGCCGCATGATTCCCGGAATCGGTCGCTGGCGTGCGGGATCCGATGGCTTCTTCGTTGAGCAGAACCGTGTAAATATTGATGGGGTCGAGGTCTTTCGTGACAATCCCATCAACCTTGTCCGGCTGTTCCACATTGCCAACCAGAAAGGCGTCGACATCCATCCGGATGCACTTCGGCATGTGACACGCAATCTGTCCCTGATTGACGACAATCTGAGAAAAACTCCCGAAGCCAACCGATTGTTTCTGGAACTCCTGTGTTCGCGCAAGGATCCCGAGCGTGCGCTCAGGCAAATGAATGAGGCCGGGGTTTTCGGCGCATTCGTTCCCGACTTTGGTCGCATTGTCGCCAAGATGCAGTTCAACATGTACCACCACTATACGGTCGACGAGCATCTGATCCGTGCGATCGGGCATTTGGCCAAAATCGAGCGCGGCGAATACAAGGAAGAACACCCGCTGGCCAATGAGATCATCCACAAGGTGTTGTCCCGCGAAGTGCTTTATGTGTCGGTGTTACTGCACGATATTGCGAAAGGGCGAGAGGGCGATCACTCGGAAGTGGGCGAGGATGTTGCGAGTACGCTATGCCCCCGGCTCGGGATGGGCCCTGCAGAGACTGAAACCGTTGCATGGCTTGTTCGAAATCACCTGGTCATGAGTGACGTTGCGCAAAAGCGCGATCTTTCGGACCCCAAGACAATTCAGAATTTTGTTTCTGTTGTTCAATCGCCTGAGCGGTTGCGACTGTTGCTGTGTCTGACGGTTGCCGATATTCGCGCGGTTGGGCCAGGCGTCTGGAACGGCTGGAAGGGGCAATTGCTGCGCCAGCTCTACTACGAGGCCGAAGCTCAAATGCTCGGTGGTTTCAGTGCAAGTGCGCGTCCGACGCTTTTAAGGCACGCCAAGGAAGAGTTCACTCGGCGCGTTCAGTCGTGGACGGAAGAGGATAGGGCGCGAGCGCTCTCACGTCACTATGATGCGTTCTGGCTTTCCCTGGAAGGCGACATGCACGAGCGGCTGGCCTTGCAAATGGCAGAGGCCGACCGTCACAGCGAAAAACTTAGCCTTGTCACGCGGGTTGATGCCTTTCGTTCAGTCACCGAAGTGTCGATTTACACGGAGGATCATCCTGGCTTGTTCTCGCAACTGGCTGGAGCCGTTGCCATGTGCGGTGCCAACATTGTCGACGCGAAGATATTTACGACAACCGATGGCATGGCGATGGACATATTTTCCGTCCAGGATGCCAACGGTCAGCCTATCGAAGAGTCCCGGCAGATCGAGCGGTTGCGACAAACGGCAAGGCGAGTTCTAAACGGCGAAGTGGTTCCTCGAAGCGTGATTGACGCTCGACAAGTCAAGAAGCGTGAAGAGGCCTTTCGCGTCGCTCCCCAGGTTCTAATCGACAACGCCGCATCCGATACTCATACGGTGATCGAAATAAACGGCCGAGACCGGCCCGGCCTCCTGCATGATCTAACACGCGCACTCTTTGTGGCGCGTTTGTCCATACACTCTGCCCAGATCACGACTTATGGCGAAAGGGCGGTTGACGTCTTTTATGTCAAGGACGTTTACGGACTTAAAGTGACCCATGCGGCCCGCATCCAGGAAGTGCGTGACCGCGTGCTCGAAGCGCTTGGAGATGGTGGTGTTCGTGCCCAAAGGCGCATCCGGGGGGCCACGAATACCTAGGGTGGCTCAGTGTCTCTTGCCGGATGGCCCCGGATTGGCGATAAGGCCCGCGTTCGCGTTCTCCAAATTACGGAAAAGCCAATGAGCGGCCAACACGAGTCCCTGGTGTTCTCTGGAATGCAGCCCACGGGCAATCTGCATCTGGGAAACTATCTTGGTGCCATCCGGAACTGGCTGAAGCTGCAATCCGAGTACCGCTGCCTTTACTGCATCGTCGACCTGCATGCGATGACCATGGACTTTGACCCACAGCAACTCGCAAATTCAACGCGGGAGGTGGCTGCCGCCTATATCGCCAGCGGTGTTGACCCAAAGCGGTCGATCATATTTGCGCAAGGTCAGAACAGTCATCACGCCGAACTCGCCTGGATTCTCAACTGCATAGCGCGGGTTGGCTGGTTGAACCGGATGACCCAGTTCAAGGACAAGGCAGGCAAAAACCGGGAGGCGATGAGCGTTGGGCTCTACACTTACCCTGTGCTGATGGCGGCCGATATCCTTGCCTACAAGGGAACTCACGTGCCCGTCGGCGACGACCAAAAACAGCATGTCGAGCTTGCGCGGGACATTGCCCAAAAGTTCAACAACGATTTTGGAGTGCCGAATTTCTTCCCGGTGCCGGAGCCGATCATCACGGGCCCCGCAACCCGGGTCATGAGCCTGCGGGATGGCAAAGCCAAAATGTCCAAGTCGGATGCATCTGACTATTCACGCATCAACCTGACGGACGACGCTGACACGATTGCCCTGAAATTCAAAAAGGCAAAAACGGATCCATTGCCCCTGCCCGAGACCGAAGCCGAACTTGAGGCGCGCCCGGAAGCGGACAATCTGATCTCGATCTATGCGGCATTTGAAGAAAAACCGAAGCAGGCTGTTATTGACCAGTTTCGCGGCGCCCAGTTTTCTACCCTGAAAACTGCACTGTCCGATCTGGTCGTCTCGAAACTCTCACCCATTGCAAGCGAGATGCGACGCCTTCTCGACGATCGTGCCGAGTTGGACCGATTGCTCAAGCATGGTGCCGCGCAAGCTCGGGAAATTTCGGCTCCAGTCATTGCAGAGGTAAGACGCGTTGTTGGGTTGTCGGGTTGATGCTATGATTTGCACCCGGCGCATTCAAACTTCGGGTATTGGCTGACAGCTTGGCAGACGCACTGGAACATTCGTCACGCAGGCGCAAGTTTCTTGTCATCGTGGACAAGTCACCCGAGCACCGGAAGGCGTTGCGATTTGCTGCCCGCAGAGCGCAGCACACTGGCGGACGTGTATCTCTGCTCACCGTGCTTTCGCCGGCGGATTTTCAGCATTGGCGATCAGTAGAGGACGCTATGCGAGAAGAGGCCCTCAGCGAAGCGGAGCGCCTTCTGTACGAGGCCGCAGGGTATGTGAACGAAATTACCGGCCTCTATCCGGAAGTTCTGGTCCGCGAAGGCATGTCGCGAGAAACCGTGCTGGACCTGCTAAAGGAAGATCCCGACATCATGGTGCTCGTTCTTGCGTCAGGTGTAGGCAGGGAAGGGCCGGGGCCGCTCGTATCACTGGTCGCACAGCAAGCGCAAATGGCCTATCCAATTCCTGTCACAATCGTGCCGGGAGGCTTGAGCGACAACGATATTGACGAATTGGCATGATTAAACGCCCCGGAAAGGGCGCATTCGGGAAATCGTGGTTGTTCTGGAGGGGCAGGAGAACTATTTCAACGATGTCCGGATCAAATCAGAGACCTGTGCCGTGTTCATACAAACCGAATCGACTCCCAATCCCGCAACGATGAAGTTTCTGCCGGGTCGACCTGTGCTGAAGGAAGGTGCGGCGGACTTTCCGACAAGGGCGTCTGCGCAGAAATCACCGCTGGCGCTGCGGCTGTTTGAAATTGAAGGTGTGGCGGGCGTCATGCTTGGCACGGACTTTGTCACGGTCACAAAGGCACATGCTGATTGGCAGTCCTTGAAGCCCATGGTTCTGGGTGCGCTGATGGAGCACTTCACCAAGGGGTTGCCTGCGGTCGAAGGTGAACTTCCGTCAGCACCGCAGCGCGAAGAGTACGACGCAGCAGACGAGGAAATTGTCGTTCAAATCAAGGAACTTCTGGAGAGCCGAGTTCGGCCGGCGGTCGCGCAGGATGGAGGGGATATCGTGTTCAGGGGATTTGAGGGAAAGTCGGGAACCGTGTTCCTGAACATGCGGGGCTCATGCGCAGGCTGCCCGTCTTCCACCGCGACACTGAAGAATGGAATTGAAAACATGCTGCGTCACTACATTCCGGAAGTGAATGCCGTTGAAGCGGTATCTGCCTGACACGATGCAGCCATCCCACATGTTTTCGAACCAAAGTCCTGACAAGAGGTTTGTTGTGCATCACGCCATCTCCGACGACGCTCTGGATCAACTTTTTCGCGCGGCGCGAACTCAAAACAAATGGCAAGACAAACCTGTTTCGCAAACGCTTCTTCATGCCCTGTATGATCTGATGCGCATGGGGCCCACCAGCGCAAATTGCTCGCCGGCCAGGATCGTTTTTGTCACCACCGACGAAGGCAAGGAAAAGCTGAAGTCATTTGTTTCACCCGGGAATGCGCCGAAGGTGATGTCGGCGCCTGTAACGGCCATCATCGGTCACGATTTGATGTTTTACGAGAAGTTGCCGACCTTGTTTCCTCATGCGGATGCGCGCAGCTGGTTTGCGGGAAATGAAAAGCTTATCCAGACAACGGCTTTTCGCAACGGCACACTTCAGGGCGCCTATTTCATGATGGCAGCACGAGCCGTTGGACTGGATTGTGGGCCAATGTCAGGTTTTGACAACGATGGAGTAGACACGGCGTTCTTTGCTGGCACCGAGGTCAAATCGAATTTTCTGTGTTCTCTGGGCCATGGGGACGCAAGCGGTGTATTCCCGCGTTCACCGCGCCTTTCGTTTGATGAGGCCTGCCAAATCGTATGAGTGGTTCACTTGTACTGGCGCTGGACACATGCTTCGGCCCTGTCAGTGCAGCGTTGGCCCATCTCGATGGACGCCCTATCGCACATTCGATTGCTGACAACACGGCAGGCCAACAGGCCGAAACACTTCCGCCGTTGGTCGAGGAGCTGTTCAAGCAATCCGGGCGTGCCTATCAGGACCTTGCGCGCGTAATTGTTACCGCTGGTCCCGGCGCGTTTACGGGTGTTCGCGTGGGGCTGGCCTTTGCCAAGGGGCTCAAGATTGCGACCAAGGCTGAAGTCCTGGGTGTTTCCAGCCTGGAGTGCCTGACGTTTCAGGCTCGCATGCAGTCGCCCGGCCACGGCGCTGTAGCCATCATAGATGCCAAGCGGTCGGAGGCTTATCTTTATGCGGCTGATGCAAGCGGTTCCGAGATCGTTCCGCCGATGATGCTTTCTGTCCCGGATGCCAATGAATTACTGAACCGGAAAGTACCGAGTGACTATGTCGTGGTTGGGTCGGGACGGGATTTGATTGAATCTGGTATTGGCTTGCGTTTCGAACCAAACATTGTCAGCCTTGATGTTCGAGAACTGGCCTCACGAGCGGCCGAGCTTGATTCCAAGAGGCACCCGGCAGCGCCGATCTATCTTCGAGAACCGGACGCTCGCCTGCCATCATGACCGGGTCAACGCATGTTTTGTCCGTTACCGCTGATGATGCGTTCCGACTTGCACTCATTCATGCATCTTCGTTTTCAGACCATTGGCCAGCGGCATCCATCGATGCCCTGCTATCACGCCCGCAGGTTGCCGCGATCGGTGGAATGATAGATGGGGCAAGAGAACTGCAAGGCTTTGTCTTGATCCAGATCATTGCCGATGAAGCGGAAATCCTGACTTTTTGCGTGATGCCAGACTTGCGGCGACAAGGGTTGGGACGGGATCTGTTGCAGTCTGCGGTTGATCTTGCAAAGGCGCGTGGTGTGTCGCGGATGTTTCTCGAAGTGGGGGAGGATAATCTTGCGGCGCGAGCGCTCTATGGAAGGGCCGGGTTTGCGTTAGTTGGTCGGCGGGTGGCTTACTATCATGGCGCACAGGCCGATCAGGTGGGTGCAGATGCTCTGGTTTTGCGGAAAATGCTCGCCTAGCTGGAGCTTTCGCTCCGGCGCAGAATGGATTACAACCACGACAATCAAGGTTGAGTGAACAATGGACCGGATCGAAAAACTTTGTGTCGACAAGGGCCTGCGCATGACGGGCCAGAGGCGCGTGATCGCGCGCGTGTTGTCGGATTCGCAGGATCATCCTGATGCGGAAGAGTTGCATCGTCGTGCGGCTGCCATCGATCCGCACATCAGCATTGCAACAGTCTACCGGACTGTACGCCTTCTGGAAGAGTCCGGAATTCTGGAGCGACACGACTTTCGTGACGGCAGATCGCGATACGAGGAAATGCCTGATGAGCATCACGATCATCTGATCGATGTGCAATCAGGTCGCGTTATTGAATTTCATGACGACCAGATTGAAGAGTTGCAACGGCTTGTTGCCGAAAAACTTGGCTATAAACTGGTGGATCATCGCCTGGAACTTTATGGCGTGCCCCTCGAAGGTGGTGCCAAAGACTCGAAGAACAACCTGAAAAAGTAAATTGGATAATGCTCTTCATACAAACGGTTCGCGGCATCGGGATTGCCATTGGTTTCATCCTGCTCACCGCCGCGTTTGTGCCGGCCCAGTGGCTTGCTCTGCGGTTCAAGTCATCACTGGCTGATACGCTACCCGTTCATTTTGCCCGAGGCCTGTGCGCTCTCATAGGTATCCGCGTTGAGACGTTCGGGCGCCCCTGTCGCGAGCGTGGCGTGTTGCTGGCCTGCAATCACACGTCCTATCTGGACATGCCGGTGCTTGCGGCCGTGATCCCCGTGTCATTTGTAGCCAAGTCCGAAGTTGCAAAATGGCCTTATTTTGGAACCCTGTCGCGCCTCGTGCGTACCGTCTTTGTTGATCGCGAGCGACGAAGCAAAGCTGGGGAACAACGTGACGCCATCCGTGAACGGCTTGAAGCCGGCGGGACGATTGTGCTTTTCCCCGAAGGGACGTCGAATGACGGCAATCGCGTGCTGCCGTTCAAGAGTTCGCTTTTGGGGTCAGCAAATTCAATGGTGTCGGATGCTTCAGGTCAACGCCGGCGTGTGCTGGTGCAGCCTGTGTCGCTTGCCTACACGAGGCTTCACGGTATGCCCATGGGACGCGAGATGCGCCCATTCTTTGCCTGGTACGGCGACATGGAACTTGTTCCTCACCTTTGGCAAGTGTTCTGCCTCGGACCGATTGATGTGATGGTTCACTATCACCCACCGTTGACTGTGGACCAGTTCCCCTCCCGCAAGGAGTTGACGGCCGAATGCGAGCGAATGGTGGCAGCCGGTGTTTCCCATGCCATATCGGGTCGGCCGGGGGCGGCGGGGCCTGCATATGAAGACGAACCCATCGCAGTGCCGCCGATTCAGAATGAAAATGGCCTGGAAGCTGATTGGGCTTGAGTTTAGGGCGCCCATGGCGGATAAGTCCGGCCGTTTTTTTCCAACGGCACTTACGCTAAGCTCTTTTCCGTGAACCGAAAAATATTCATCAAGACCTATGGCTGCCAGATGAATGAGTACGACTCTGCGCGCATGGCAGATGTCATGGCTCCTCATGGTTACGCGCGTGCCGACTCACCTGAAGATGCGGATATCGTCATCCTCAACACGTGCCATATTCGGGAAAAAGCAGCTGACAAGGTGTACTCGGAACTAGGTCGGCTGCGAGACCTCAAGGATGCGCGTCTCGCCTGCGGGCAGCAGTTCATTGTTGCCGTTGCCGGATGCGTAGCGCAGGCGGAAGGCAAAGAGCTCATGAGGCGGTCTGGCGTGGTCGATATTGTTGTCGGGCCGCAAGTCTATCATCGCCTTCCCGAGATGGTGGCGCAGGCACAACTTCACCGACGCACAGTCGACACAGAGTTTCCGATCGTCGACAAGTTTGACAAGTTGCCTCAAGCGAGGTCAGTCAATGGCCCGGCCGCGTTTTTGACCATTCAGGAAGGTTGCGACAAGTTTTGCACTTTCTGCGTTGTGCCCTATACGCGCGGCGCTGAATATTCGCGTCCGGTTTCACAGATTGTGGCTGAAGCGCAGAAACTAGTTGACCTGGGCGTTCGCGAGATCACGCTGCTCGGACAGAACGTGAATGCCTATCACGGACTTGATGAAAACGGACAGGAAAGTGGTCTTGGGCGCTTGTTGCGTCGGCTCGCAGGCGTCAACGGACTTGTGCGGCTACGCTATATGACAAGCCATCCACGCGACATGGATGACGAGTTGATTGGTACGCATGCAACAGAACCGAAGCTGATGCCATATCTTCACCTGCCAGTGCAGTCGGGTTCGGATACAATCCTTGAGGCGATGAATCGCGGCCACTCAAGGGATCACTATCTTCAGCTGATTGAACGCGTCCGTCGTGCGCGTCCGGACATTGCGCTGTCTTCCGACTTCATCGTCGGATATCCCGGTGAGACAGAAGACGACTTTGAGCAGACTTTGAATCTCGTTCGCCGGGTGGGGTTTGCGCAGTCCTATTCCTTCAAATACTCCCCGAGGCCCGGGACTCCTGCCTCGGCTGAGCGAAAGCAAATCCCTGAAGACGTGAAATCACACCGCCTTGATGCACTGCAAAAACTGCTTCTTTCGCAGATGGCGGATTTCTATCAGGCTTGCGTGGGGCTCACTTTCGATGTGCTGCTTGAAAAGCCGGGACGGTATCCCGGTCAGTTGATCGGCCGCAGCCCGTACCTTCAATCGGTCAATCTTTATGCGCCCAATTCGAAAATAGGCGAAATTGTTCGTGTGAAAGTTCTGGAAGCGCGACCCAACAGCCTTGTGGCGGAATTGCTGGACAAACCGATGCCAGTTCGAGCAGCCGCACTTTGACCACAAGATCCAAAAAACCCGGTACTGACAGTCAGGCCACGCAGGTTGAGTTCGACGACAATTCGGTACTCGCGCGTGTTGTCGGGCCGCACAACCAGTTCCTGTCCGAAGTGGAGCGGCGACTCGAAATCGAGATCGTGCATCGTGGGAACAGGCTGGTCGTGCAAGGTCCTGCCAATTCGCGAGCGCATGGGGCACAGGTGCTGAGAGACCTGTATGCCTACGCCATGCTGGGAAATGATATTTCGATTCGCGATGTGGATCAGGCGATCCGTCTTGGGCTTGGAAGCGATTCAGTCATTGCCAGCTCGACGTCACTTGCGACGCCCAAGCGAGTGATCAGGCCGCGCACTCCGGGCCAGGCACGCTATGTCGAAGCGTTGACGCAGCACGATCTGGTACTGGGTATTGGTCCGGCAGGCACCGGCAAAACCTATCTCGCCGTAGCTGCGGGCGTTGCCATGCTTGCACGCGGTGAGGTGGAGCGGCTGATCTTGTCGCGTCCAGCTGTCGAAGCGGGTGAACGTCTCGGGTTTCTGCCCGGTGACATGAAGGAAAAGGTCGATCCATATCTTCGGCCGCTTTACGACGCCTTGCATGACATGCTGCCGGGGGATCTGATTCAGAGGCGGATTGACGAAGGGGTGATCGAAGTTGCGCCGCTTGCATTCATGCGAGGCCGTACCCTTGCGCACTCGTACGTCATCCTGGACGAAGCCCAAAACACTACGACCCAGCAAATGAAGATGTTCCTGACCCGATTGGGGGAGGGCGCGCGAATGGCTGTTACAGGAGATCCGACGCAAACGGATTTGCCCTCAGGTCAGACATCAGGTCTTGCCGAAGCCCAGATGGTGCTCACCGATGTGAAGGGCGTGGCGACCGTGCAGTTTGACGAGGAGGATGTCGTTCGGCATCCGCTCGTTCAGCGGATCGTCAAGGCCTATGCTGCTTTCGACCTTCGTCGCGGCCCGAAACGGCAAGGCTGATGCCAAAGGTGAAATTGGAAGTCGATATCCAGGTGCAGCATGCCGCTTGGCGAAAAGCCTGGCCGCGGGCGTCCAGTGACATCAAAGTGCTGATCGACGTCGCGAGCAACGCAGTCAAATTTCCATCCCGGCTGAAGGCTGCAGAAGTCAGCGTGGTGCTGGCATCCGACAGCCGCCTGCGGTCGTTGAATTCCCAGTTTCGGGGAAGGGACAAGCCCACCAATGTGCTTTCGTTTCCGGATGAAGCGGTACCACTTGGAGGGCTCGCGCTGGCCTTTCAAACCGTTCAACGCGAAGCCAAAATTCAGCAAAAGCTTTTTGTTAACCATTCTAAGCATATGATTTTGCATGGGTTTTTACATTTGCTGGGACATGACCATATTAGGCCTCGTGATGCGCGGTTAATGGAGCAACTCGAAATCGCCATCCTTTCGGAACTGGGAATCTCCAACCCCTATGAATTTGAGGATTAATCCCGTGCCTGATTCACCGGCAAGTCCGGCGGCGAGTGAAAGGTCATCTGAGACTTCGAAGCCTAATCGATGGCCAAGCGCAATTGTTGCGCTGATCAACCGGTTTGTACGCGGCAAGAACGAGTCGGCGCGATTGCGCGAAAGTCTTGAAGAGGTCATCGAAGAGAGCGATGCGGAGGACCGTCCGCTAGCCCGTGAAGAGCGGTCGATGATGCTGAACATCCTGAATTTTGGCGAGTTGACTGTCGCGGACATCATGGTGCCGCGTGCCGATATCATTGGCGTGGAGGTCAGCACCCACCTGGATGATCTGGTGCGAATTTTCCGTGATGCGCAGCATTCGCGGCTGCCAGTTTACCGGGACTCGCTCGATAACCCGATTGGCATGGTGCACATCAAGGAATTGATTGGCCTCGCCGTGCCCGAGAGCGAGGGTGCGCCTCACCCAAAGACCATTCAGGACATCAGACGCGATGTCCTGTTTGTGCCGCCATCGATGCCTGTGGTGAACCTGCTCGTCAAAATGCAGGCGACCCGTGTTCATATGGCACTGGTCATTGACGAATATGGCGGCACTGACGGACTCGCTTCGATCGAGGATCTGGTCGAGCAGATCGTTGGCGACATCGAAGATGAGCACGACACGGAAGAGGCGCAGGAAATTGTGCTTCGCGGTGACGGCGAATATGATGCGAGTGCGCGTGCCGTTCTTGAAGAACTTGAAAAGCTGGTTGGCTTCAAGCTTGCGGACGAAGAACAGGCTGAAGAAATAGACACGCTCGCAGGCCTTGTATTTTCGCTGGTCGGTCGCGTTCCACAACGCGGAGAGATTGTGAAGCATCCCGGCGGGATCGAATTCGAAGTGCTCGAAGCAGATCCGCGCCGATTGCGGCGGCTGCGCATTCGTGTGACCAAGCCCAAGAGTGATGCGCCGGCATCGCCTGATACCCACGACAGCAACGGAAGCATATTGGCCGACGTCGATGGCTGAGACTGCATTGTCGTTCGAATTCCTGCGCCAGATTGCACGCAGGATTCAACACGTGCAGGGGTGGAGGCGCCGTGGAGCGGCCGTGCTCGCGGGCTTGATCGCGTCGCTCGGGTTTGCACCGATGTACGCATACCCCGTTGTCTTTCTGGCTTTTCCAGTCCTTGTCTGGCTGATGGATTCCAGCCAGTCGCAGGGACGGGACTGGCGGGCAGCCTTTGCGACCGGTTGGTGCTTCGGATTTGGGCTCTTCCTTGGTGGCATGCACTGGATCGTCTTCCCGTTCATGGTGGATCCGGATTCACACGCCTGGCAGATTCCTTTTGTGGCTGTGCTGTTTCCAGGCGGGCTTGCACTGTTCTGGGCCGCGGCGGCGGTTGTGGCATCCCATTTCTGGCGACCAGGCTTTGCTCGCGTGTTGGTTTTGGCTATCAGTGCATCCGGCTTCGAATGGCTGCGTGGGCACGTGCTGACGGGACTGCCGTGGAACCTTCCGGGGCAGGTCTGGTCGGGGTCGGACGAAATGATTCAGACGGCATCGGTTTATGGCATCTATGGGCTCAGCCTTGTCACACTGATTGCGGCCAGCGTGCCAGCTGCCATCGTTCAGGCGAGTGGCAATTCAGCTCGTGGCTGGTCATCCTTTGGCACTTCAATTGGCCTTCTTGCGGCACTGTGGAGCTATGGCGCACTGCGTATGCCGACAGCTGCATCACCGGTCTTTGAAACCGTGCGCCTTCGCCTGGTCCAGCCTGATGTTCCGCAAAACGAAAAGTGGCGCCCGGAACTTGTGATGCGCAACTGGAAACAGCTAGTGGACCTGACCAGGCAACCGGGTCTTGAAACTGTAAGCACCGTCATCTGGCCCGAGGCTGCGCCGCCGTTCTTTGTGCTTTCCACGGATGGCGCGCTTGAGGCGATCGGTTCGCTACTCCCTGACCAAACGGTCTTGCTGACCGGCACTCAACGCATGCAGTCGGGGAATACCAATCGTTACTTCAACAGTTTCGTTGTTCTGGACGGGAAGGGGAGGCTGATTGCTACGTACGACAAATCTCACCTTGTGCCGTTCGGGGAGTATTTACCGCTGTTCCAGTTGCTGGAACCGCTTGGCATCACGCAACTGACAGGCATGCATGGCGGGTTCAGTTCCGGCGAAGGTGTCCGGACGCTGACTGCGGCCGGGGTTCCGTCATTCGGCGTCCTGATCTGTTACGAGGCAATTTTTCCGGGTGAAGTCGTACGCAAAGGTGAGCGTCCCGCATGGCTCGTGAACGTTACTGATGATTCCTGGTTTGGTCCCTGGGCTGGTCCGTATCAGCACCTGGGTCTTGCGAAGGTGCGTGCCGTGGAGGAAGGTCTTGCGATTGCACGCGCTGCAAACACAGGGATTTCAGCTGTGATCGATCCTTATGGACGAATCATTGCGTCGCTTGGCCTGAATAAATCAGGCGTTGTGGATGCTCCCCTGCCAAAACCGCTAGATCCCACGCTGTATTCAGTCGCCGGGGACGCGATTTTTGCAGCAATAATGCTCGTTCTCGTAGGTGTGGTCGTCAGATTTTCGCGCTCTACCTCTTAAAGTCAGTTGACCATTACAACGATGTAGCATTAAGTGAGAATCGTTGAGATCGAGATGACTACTGGGGGTCGCTTGGTTCTCCGAGGCCGCAATGCGAGGGGTCGCTGCGGTATTGACTCCCAATGTTACTTTCCCGAGCTGCGTTGCTTGGGGCTCAAAATGCGGGGGCAAAGCCACGAAAAAAGTGGCTGCCGATAACGACGTTTTTCGTAGATTTCCTGGTTGAAGCTGCTGGTGGCGTCAACCGGGTGTCGTGTCAGTCGTATTAAGGAGTCCCCCCTTGGCCAAAAAACAACCCTCGTCTGTTGATGCGCATGTCGGAAGTCGCGTTCGTCTTCGCCGCATGCTGATTGGAATGAGTCAAGAAAAGCTTGGCGAAAATTTGGGCCTGACTTTTCAGCAGGTTCAGAAATATGAAAAGGGCGCCAATCGTATTGGTGCCAGCCGTCTCTACGATATCTCAACAATTCTCGGCGTTCCGGTCTCGTATTTCTTCGATGACCTCTCGGTTGAGAATGGGGCTCGCCGTCCAAACGGACAGTCAGCTGCTGTGGATATCGAAGCCGGTCCCTACATGATGGAGTTCCTCTCAAGCGCTGAAGGCTTCCAGCTGGTTCGCGCATTTACGAAGATCACGGACCCACGTGTACGCAAGCGCATGCTGGATTTGGTGAAATCCCTTACGGGTGACGAAGAAGCCGCCTATCCGGATTTCCGCGTGGTCGAGTTGCGGGAAGCGCAACGCGCTTGACGTAGCTGTCCATCCCTGACAGAAAGCCGCGCTTTTCGCGTTCGCGATTGGCGCGGCTTTTCTTTTTTCCGGCAGCAAAAAATCATGTCAGCGCGCAAGAATTACTTGTTCACAAGTGAATCGGTCTCTGAAGGACACCCCGACAAGGTGTGTGACCGGATTTCCGATTCGATCGTCGATTTGTTTTTGAAGCAGATGCCTGAAGCGCGCGTGGCGCTTGAGACGCTGGCCACTACCAACAGGGTTGTTCTCGCCGGCGAAGTTCGCGGGCCGGAATCAGTTGGTCACGAGCAGATGATCGAGAGCGCCCGCATGGCGATCAAGGATATCGGCTATGATCAGGAAGGCTTTGACTGGCGCAAAGCCCGTATCGAATGCCTCGTTCACTCGCAGTCCGCTGATATTGCCGTCGGGGTCGATGCGGCAGGCAACAAGGATGAGGGCGCCGGCGATCAAGGCATCATGTTCGGCTATGCGTGCCGCGAAACCGATGAGTTCATGCCGGCTCCCATATTCTATTCTCACCGCATTCTGAAAATGATGTCGGATGCGCGCCGGTCCGGCAAGGCGAAGCAGTTGCTTCCCGATGCGAAGAGCCAGGTCACGCTTCAATATGAAAACGGCAAGCCAGTCCGCGCCACCAAGATTGTCGTTTCGACACAACACGTCGATGGCCTCGACCAGCAGGACATTCGTGCAATTGTGAAGCCGTATATTGAAGCCGTCATGCCGCAAGGCTGGATGTGTCCCGAAGACGGTCTTTTTGTGAACCCGACTGGTCGCTTTGTTATTGGCGGTCCAGATGGCGACACCGGGCTGACAGGCCGCAAGATCATCGTGGATACGTATGGCGGTGCTGCTCCGCATGGTGGCGGCGCGTTCTCCGGAAAAGACCCGACAAAAGTAGACCGCTCGGCAGCTTATGTTGCGCGCTATCTTGCCAAGAACGTGGTGGCAGCGGGCCTCGCTGACCGGTGCACGATTCAGATCGCCTATGCGATCGGTGTGGCTGATCCAATGTCATTTTATGTCGATCTGCACGACACTGGCCGCGTGGATGAAGCCAGACTGGAAAAGACCTTGCCCGAGATGGTCAGCCTGAAGCCGCGCGGCATTCGCGAGCATCTTAATCTGAACCGCCCGATCTATGCGCGGACATCTGCGTATGGTCATTTTGGGCGCGCATCAGAGAGTGATGGCGGGTTCTCGTGGGAGCGCACAGACCTCGTTCCCCAGTTGAAGAGTGCTTTCGCCTGACGGGTGGTGACAAGCGCCGGCGCAGTGCACTCTATGGAAGACGGCTGGGACGACCGCTAAGTTCGCACCAGCTGGAACTGATCCGCGATTTCTTGCCAGACGTATCGGTGCCCAAAGGCCAGATCGACTTGCACGCCCTGTTTCCAAATGCCAAGGCGTTCGGCCTTGAAGTTGGTTTCGGTGGGGGTGAGCATCTGGTGGCGCAAGCCCAGGCAAATCCCGAAACGGGTTTCATTGGCTGTGAGCCATTCGCAAATGGCGTCGCAAAGCTTTTGACTCAGATCCAAGCGCAGACCCTTGGCAATGTTCGCGTCGAGCCAGACGATGCACGCGATGTGCTCGACCGTTTGCCTGAATCGAGCCTTTCAACATTTTTTGTCCTGTTTCCGGATCCGTGGCCGAAATTGCGGCATCACAAGAGGCGCTTTATCCAAACTGCGACCCTGGATCAAATATCCAGGTTGCTGAAATCAGGTGGCGAGTTGCGGGTTGCGACCGACCACATGGATTATGCGCGATGGTCCCTGATGCATTTGATGCAGGACAGGCGGTTCAAATGGAGTGCCTCGCGTGCGGCGGATTGGCGCGCTCGTCCAACTGACTGGGTGCCGACGCGTTATGAGCAAAAGGCGCTGAATGCCGGCAGGTCCTGCGTTTACCTGAGATTTTTTCGGGTCTAACAAGGCTTTTCCGCTTGGCTTGATGGTCCGATTTCAGTACTTAGACACCTCTTTCCCGAACAAGATGAGCTTGTTCGCTGGCTGGTTCGCAAGATCAGCCCAGCGCGAGAAGCTTTTGTCTTGTGCCAATCGGAACCTGAATGATCACGCGTGCTGACGAACTCGAGGAACTAATTGCCCCCATCGTGGAAGCGTTGGGGTACTCGCTCGTGCGCGTGCGAATGACAGGTGCTGTTCGTCCCACGCTTCAGGTTATGGCCGAGCGGAGTGACGGTACAATGCATGTCGATGATTGCGCTGCCATAAGCGATGCGATCTCGACGGCATTCGAGCAACACGATCCGATCGACGGCGAGTATGTGCTTGAGGTTTCTTCACCGGGCATCGATCGGCCGCTGACGCGTCGGCGTGACTTTGAAGACTATGCCGGGCACGAAGCCCGGATCGATCTGAAGTACCCGCTTGAGGGTCGGAAGCGTGTCAAATGCCTGCTCAAAGGGCTGCGCGGGGAGGACGTCATCGTTGAAACGGACCTCGGTCCGGAGAAGGGCGTCTGTGAATTTGCAATTCCGTATTCTGCTGTTGGTGAAGCCAAACTGGTATTGACCGATGTGCTGATTGAACAAGACCTGAAAAAACGAAAGCAAGCCGATAAACCGGCGAAATCGAGGTAATCCGAAATGGCTGTTAGTGCAAACCGACTTGAACTGTTGCAGATCGCAGATGCGGTTGCTCGCGAAAAATCCATCGACAAGCAGATCGTGATCGCGGCGATGGAGGAAGCCATTCAGAAGGCAGCAAAGTCGCGCTACGGGCAAGACAACGAAATCAAGGCCGAGATCGACCCAAAATCGGGCGAGACGCGCCTGCACCGGTTGCGTCAGGTGGTCGACAAGATCGAAAACGAAGCAACGGAAATAACACTGGATGAAGCCCAGATTCGAAATCCTGCTGCCGAGACTGGCGATGTGATAGCGGAACCGCTGCCGCCTATCGACTTTGGCCGCATCGCTGCGCAGGCCGCCAAGCAGGTCATTTTCCAGAAGGTGCGGGATGCGGAACGCGAAAAGCAGTTTGAAGAATACAGGGATCGCGTCGGTGAAATCGTGCATGGCACGGTCAAACGCGTCGAATACGGCAATGTGGTTGTAGACCTTGGGCGAGGTGAAGCATTCGTGCGCCGGGATGAGTTGCTGCCTCGCGAAACGTTCCGTACTGGCGACCGTATCCGCGCCTATATTTACGACGTGCGCCGCGAAGCGCGGGGGCCCCAAATTTTCCTGTCGCGCACGCATACGCAATTCATGGCCAAGCTGTTCGCGCAGGAAGTGCCTGAGATCTACGATGGTATCATCGAGATCCGTTCCGTTGCCCGCGATCCGGGTTCACGCGCGAAGATCGCTGTGATCTCAAAGGACTCTTCGATAGATCCTGTTGGCGCTTGCGTGGGTATGCGCGGCAGTCGCGTGCAAGCGGTTGTTCAGGAGTTGCAGGGCGAGAAAATCGATATCATTCCCTGGTCACAAGATCCGGCAAACTTTGTCGTGAACGCGCTTGCTCCGGCAGAAGTCTCCAAGGTTGTTCTTGATGACGATGCGCACAGGATCGAAGTCGTGGTGGGCGACGACCAGTTGTCCCTTGCGATCGGCCGCAGAGGACAGAATGTCAGGCTGGCTTCGCAACTGACGGGTTGGCAAATCGACATTCTGACGGAAGCAGAAGAATCCGAACGGCGTCAGGAACAATTCCGAAAGCGGACAGACTTGTTCATGAACTCGCTGGATGTCGACGAAACGCTGGCCCAGCTTCTTGCGTCGGAGAACTTCTCGGCGGTTGAAGACCTGGCCTATGTCGTCACGGAAGAGCTTGCAGAGATCCAGGGCATCGGAGAAGAAACGGCACAGGAACTTCAGAAACGGGCTCTCGAATTCCTTGAGCGCCAGAATGAAGTCTTCGACAAAAAGCGCAAGGAACTTGGTGTGGAGGATTCCGTCCTGCAGGTTGAAGGCATCACGCCGGCGATGGCTGCGGCTCTTGGAGACGGCGGCGTGAAGACACTTGAAGACCTTGCTGGATGCGCGACTGACGATCTTGTTGGCTGGAATGAGACCGTCAACGGTGAGCGCAAGCACTTTGCCGGCATGCTTGAGCCTCTCGGCACGAATGCAGAGGACGCGAATGCCATTATCATGGCTGCGCGTGTCGCTGCCGGATGGGTCGACGCTCCAGCCAAGCCGGAGACTGACGCTTAGTGGCACGACAGGCCTCCCACAGCGCCAAAACCAAAACGGAAGATGAAGGCGCCGAAGGTCCACTTCGGCGCTGCATCGCTTCTGGTGAGGTGAAGGCGCCAGAAGCGATGATCCGGTTTGTTATCGGTCCGGACCAGAGTGTCGTCCCCGATATTGCACAGAAGCTTCCGGGACGAGGCTATTGGCTGACCGCAGACAAGGCCGTGATCCTGAAGGCGCTGGAGCGCGATGCTTTCTCGAAAGCGGCGAAAGCCAAAGTGAGCGCATCACCAGACCTGGCGCAACTGGTTGAAAGCCTGCTTGTGCGACGATGCGGAGAATTGCTGGGGTTGGCGAAGAGGGCGGGGGGCATCACCCTCGGATTTGTAAAGGTCGAAAATGTGCTGCGACGTCAGGCGGGGCGTATCGCCGCATTGGTGGAGGCTTCCGACTCCGGTGGCGCGGATCGTGGAAAGTTGGTCTCGTACGTGCGGCGGAATGGCGGTATTCGGGTGATTGGCTGCTTAACCGATGCGGAAATCGGCTTGGCATTGGGCCGTGAAAATGTGGTACATGCTGCCCTTACCCAAAGCCCTCTCGCGGACCGGTTCATTGTTGAGGCAGAGAGGCTTGGGGGCTTCCGTGTCTTGTGTCCACCCGATTGGGGCGCGGCTTAGAACCGCGAAGCCGGTTGCATTTGAATGTTTCGAACTCGAAGACGATAGAAGACAAGGATTGAAAGGCGCGCATGACTGACAACAAGACTCCAGAAGGCGAAAAAACTCTTCATGCCTCTGGTGCGCCCAAAACCTTGTCTGTGAAGCGTCCCGAGACCGGAGTGGTTCGCCAGGCATTCAGCCACGGCCGCTCAAAAGCTGTAGTCGTCGAGATCAAACGACCTTCCGTTGTTCGACCTGGTGCAAAGGCGGAGACCGGCAAAGCTGGCTCCGGAAGCGAGGCTCCAAGGCCTGAAGTTGCGGCGGCCCCGGCGCCAGTTGCGGCTCCTTCCAACAAGCCTTCAAAGCCCGCGCCTGTGCAGCCTAAATCTGGCGGCATGGTTTTGCGAACTCTTACCGAAGAAGAAAAGGTTGCCCGTTCGCGAGCGCTGAAAGATGCTCGCATTGCTGAGGAAGAAGAGCGTCGCCGAGCCCAGGAAGAAGCCAAGCGCCGCACGGAAGAAGATGAGCGTCTTGGTCGCGAGCGTGAAGCTCTCGCAAAGCGAAAGATCGAAGAAGACTCCCGTCGCGTTATCGAGGATGAAGTACGTCGCAAGGCCGATGGAGAGGCTCGCCGAAGGCCTGATACCGGCGACGATGGTCAGGTTTCGACTGCTTCCAAGCCACAAGTCCGGTCGTCTGCTCCGTCATCTGCCCCGCAGCGCTCAACACGTCCGTCTGGCGCTCCGACGGGTGGCAGACCATCGCCAGGCGGTGCGCCGTCTTCGCCATCATCGCGGCCACAAACTCCTTCCAGAGCGCCGCTCGCAGGTGCTGCAGCGCCAGGTGTTCGCCGGCCGCAACAGGGTGACGACGATGATCGTCGTCGCGCTGGTGGTGGTGGCGGCAAAGGCGCGCCTGTGAAGCCAGCGGCCGCTCCGCGCAAAGGTGGAGATGAACGCCGCGTCGGCAAGCTTTCCGTTGTGACGGCGCTGGATGAGTCAGAGCGCGTCCGTTCGATCGCTGCCTACAAGCGCCATGTCCAGCGTGCTCAGCGCGCGCAGATGGGAAACAAGGAAAGCGAAGCGCCACAAAAAATCATTCGCGATGTGGTCATTCCTGAATCGATCACGGTGCAGGAACTTGCGAACCGAATGGCGACACGCGCCGTCGATATCATCAAGAACCTGATGAAGCAGGGGCAGATGGTGACGATCAACACGTCGCTTGACGCCGATACTGCACAACTGATTGCCGAAGAATTCGGTCACACCGTCAAGCGGGTTGCGGAAGCAGACGTTCTTGCGGGACTGTCCGGTGATACGGATGCCGATGAGAACATGGTGCCGCGTGCACCAGTCGTAACCATCATGGGGCACGTCGACCACGGCAAGACGTCGCTGCTTGATGCCCTTCGCCAGACTGATGTGGCGGCTGGAGAAGCGGGTGGCATTACCCAGCATATCGGTGCCTATCAGGTTACGCTGCCGTCGAAGCAGAAGATCACATTCCTCGATACGCCAGGCCATGCCGCATTCACGGCGATGCGCGCCCGTGGTGCCAAAGTTACAGATATCGTCATTCTGGTCGTGGCTGCCGATGACGGTGTCATGCCCCAGACGATCGAAGCGATCAATCACGCGAAGGCTGCGAAGGTTCCGATCATTGTCGCCATCAACAAGATCGACAAACCCGGTGGGCAGCCTGACCGCGTCAAGACCGAGTTGCTGAGCCACGAGATCGTGGTTGAGTCCATGGGTGGTGATACGCAGGCTATTGAAGTTTCGGCGACAAAGAAGATCAATCTGGACAAGCTCGAAGAGGCCATCCTGCTTCAGGCGGAAGTGCTGGACCTCAAGGCCAATCCGAACCGCCCTGCAATGGGCGCGATTGTTGAGGCCAAGCTCGACAAGGGGCGGGGACCGGTGGCGACTGTTCTGGTTGCACGTGGCACTATCAAGGTTGGCGACATCGTTGTCGCGGGTGCCGAATGGGGGCGCGTCCGTGCCCTGGTGAACGAGCGCGGGGAGCAAGTTCCAAGCGCGGGTCCGTCCGAGCCCGTGGAAATCCTGGGACTGTCGGCAGCGCCACAAGCGGGCGATGACTTTGCTGTCGTTGACAGTGAAGGCCGCGCCCGTGAAGTCGCCGATTTCCGTGCCCGCAAGAACAAGGAAGCCCGCAACCGTGCCAGCGGCCGTGCTTCGCTGGACCAGGTGCTGGCAGCCAAAGGGGCTGGCGAGGTGAAATTCCTGCCGCTCGTCGTCAAGTCGGACGTGCAGGGTTCGGTCGAGGCGATCTCGGCAGCCCTTTCGCAGCTGTCGACTGATGAGGTCAAGGCGCAGGTGCTGCATGCCGGCGTCGGTGGCGTGACACAAAGCGACATCATCCTGGCTCGTGCGTCTGGAGCGCCGATCATCGCGTTCAACGTTCGCGCCACGGCAGAAGCCCGTGATATGGCGAAGCGCGATGGCGTGGAGATCCGGTACTACTCGATCATCTACAACATCATTGATGACATCAAAGCGGCCATGTCGGGCCTGCTGCCGCCGACGTTGCGTGAAAACTTCCTTGGCTACGCTGAAATTCTCGAAGTCTTCAATATCACCAAGGTTGGCAAGGTTGCCGGTTGCCGCGTGACTGAAGGCAAGGTTCTGCGCGGCAACAAAGTCCGCCTGTTGCGTGACAACGTCGTGATCCACGAAGGCACACTGTCGACGCTGAAGCGCTTCAAGGACGAAGTGAAAGAGGTCGTGGTTGGTCAGGAATGCGGCATGGCATTCGAGAACTACCAAGACATCCAGAAGGGCGACCAGATCGAGTGCTTCGAGGTCGAGACCGTGAAACGAACGCTGTAAGCAGCGTTCGTTCGCCGCTGAATGAGCAACCAGAGATCACTCGCTCAACTGCTGCAGTTCGCGGCTGACTTTTTTCAACGACGGGCGTTTGCGGAAGCTGAACGCACTGCGAGGGATGTGCTCGCGCGGTTTGGAAACGAACCCAACGCGCTCATGATCCTGGGGCTCGTGCATCTGGAGCAGGGCGACGCTGCCGGTGCGGTAGAATGCCTGACGCACGCCAAGCGACTTAATCCCGGCCACATTCATGTTTTGACAAATCTTGGTGTCGCGCTTCGCGCGCAGGGGCGGCTGCTGGAGGCACAGCTCAATCTCGAAGCTGCCGTTCAGATTGATCCAGCCTTTGCGCCAGCGCATAACAATCTGGGCAATGTCCACCTGGACCTCGAGCAACGCGAGGAGGCTGTGAGAAGCTATGAGCGCGCCGTCGCGCTTCAGCCGATGAATGCGGACGCACTTGCAAACCTGGCGCGTCTTGCGGAAGAAGGACACCGTCTGGAGGACGCCGCAGCGTTGTCCTCGCGTGCCTTATCCGTCATTCCGGGGCACGTCCAGGCGTCCCTTACTCGCGCGCGCGTGCGGCAACGGCAGGGCGACCTGAGCGGTGCTGTGACCGAGTTTCAGACTTTGCTGTCGGGTTCCCAGGTTCCACCCAACGTTCGTTCCATTGCGCACGGGTATTTGGGCGAATGCCTTGAGCGGCTATCCAGGTATTCCGATGCGTTCGCGCAGTTCCAGCTGTCCAATGAGGTACAGCAACACCTTCACGAAAATGCATTTGGGGGTGATGGCGACTACTTGTCGCCAAAACGGGTGGACGAGCTCATCGCGTTCATGGCGCGCGCTGACGCGCGCCTCTGGAGCGCGTCGCCTCCGGTTGAGCGCGTGCCTGTGTTCCTGGTCGGATTCCCACGCTCGGGCACGACGCTGCTGGACCAGATCCTTTCATCGCACCCACAAATAACCGTTCTCGAAGAGCGAGATACGTTCATCGACGTCTGCAAAGCGCTGATGGTTCCCGGGGACAAGTTCGATTTCTGGGCGGATCTCGCCTCGCACCAGGTCGAGCATCTTCGTGCGCTGTACTGGCGGCAGGTGGAAACGGGGATGAAAGGTCAGGTCATCAAGCCTGTTTTTGTCGACAAGCTGCCATTGAATGCTGTCATGCTGCCACTGATCCATCGCCTGTTTCCGACCGCGAAAATCATCCTTGCATTGCGTGATCCGCGAGATGCGGTGTTGAGTTCTTTCCAGCAACGCTTTGGCATGAACGCTGCCATGTTCCAGATGTTGAGGCTCGACACAGCTGCCGCTTACTACGACAAGGTGTTTTCGCTTGTACGGCTTTGCAGCGAGCGACTGCCGCTAACTGTATTCCGGATCCGGTACGAAGATCTGGTGGCAGATTTTGACAGGGAGATTGGTGGTCTCCTGCAATTTCTGGAGCTTGGCTGGGATGACAATGTCCGCAACTATGTCGTTACCGCGAAATCCAGACGGTTAAACACGCCAAGTGCGACGCAGGTCGTTCAGCCAATCTACTCATCGTCAGTGGGCAAATGGCGCAACTATCAGCCGCAAATGGTCGGAATTCTGCCAGTGCTGGCGCCGTGGGTTGCGGCGTTTGGTTACGAGGCCTGATTGGCGCTTGGAAAGACGGGGCGGTGCTTATAGAAGCCAACTCAATCATGACCAGAAAATCATCCAAGCAACCTCATGGACCCAGCCAGAGACAACTCCGCGTGGCGGAAGAAATCCGTCACATTCTGGCCGGCGTGCTCATGCGCGGAGAACTGCGTGATCCCGTGCTGTCTGGCGTGTCGGTCACGATCTCCGAAGTTCGCATCAGCCCCGACCTTCAGAATGCGACCGCTTATGCGATGCCGCTGGGCGGCGCACTCATTGGTGAAGTGCTGAAAGCACTGAACAAGTCTGCTCCTTTCCTGCGGTCGCAGGTCGGCAAGTCGCTGCAGCTTCGCTATACGCCAACCATCAATTTTGTCGAAGACACTACCTTTGACGAGGCGCACCACATCGAAGAGCTTTTGCGCTCGGAGAAAGTTGCCCGCGACCTGCGGACCAAGGACAGCCAGGACGATGGCGAGGCGTAAGGGCGATCCGGTCCATGGGTGGTTCGTTCTCAACAAGCCCGTCGGCATCACATCCACCAAGGCGCTGTCGATCGTGCGCCGGTTGCTGAATGCCAACAAGGCCGGGCATGCAGGTACGCTTGATCCTCTTGCCGATGGCGTGTTGCCGCTTGCCTTTGGCGAAGCAACGAAGACAGTCCCCTATCTCGTGGATGCCCGGAAGTCCTATCGTTTCACCGTTCGCTGGGGTGAGGAAACGTCAACCGATGATCGCGAAGGTCACGTGGTTCGCAGCAGCGATCTCAGGCCCGCGTTCGAAGACGTTGTGCGGGTGTTGCCGACTTTCATCGGTCGGGTGCTGCAAGTGCCACCGGCGTTCTCCGCGATCATGGTCGACGGCGAACGTGCCTATGATCTGGCGCGGGACGGGGTCGAGGTGGTGCTGCAGGCGCGGGAGACCGACATCTACCGGATCGAGATCGTTGCGACCCCGGACGCCAGCCACACGAGCTTTGAGATGACGTGCGGCAAAGGGACCTATGTGCGGGCCTTCGCGCGGGATATCGGCCGTGCGCTGGGCTGCTTTGGGCATGTGGTGGCGTTAACCCGTACTGCGGTAGGGCCGTTCAACCTTTCCCTGGCGATTTCGCTGGAAATGCTTGAGGAATCTGCTAAAGACGGCGCCGCCAAGCGCAGCCTCATGCCGCTTGCGACCGTGCTGGACGACATCCCGGCACTGGCCGTAACCGACCAGGAGGCCTCTCAGCTCAGGCTGGGCAGGGCAATTCTGGCGCGTGGTCGTCTTTCTCTTCACGAAGGGGCAGGCATGGAAGGTGGGGCGTTCGCGCCGACACCGGTCTATTGCCGCAGCCGTTCTGGCGATCCGATTGCGATCACCAGCTTCGAGTTGGGGGAGCTGAAGCCAACCCGTGTGTTCAACTTTTCAAATTGAGGACCAAACCGATGTCGTTAAACGCAGAACGCAAGCTGGAAGTAGTCCAGCAATTCGCGATCAAGTCGGGCGATACAGGCTCACCGGAAGTTCAGATCGCAGTACTCTCCGAGCGCATCAACGGCCTGACCGATCACTTCAAGAGCCACGTGAAGGACAACCACTCCCGTCGCGGCCTCCTGAGGATGGTGTCCACGCGCCGCAAGCTGCTCGACTATCTCAAGAAGATTGACAAGGTTCGTTACGACACGATCATCTCGAAGCTAGGCCTGCGCCGATAGTTTCGCCCGTTGCATTCCAGATGACGAGGCCTGCCTCGTTTATTCCAAAAGCCAGCCCGGGTTCGCGCATGTGCGCGACCGGGGTGCGGCGCGTTCCAGCGCCCGTTCCATCAACAATATTCCCTGCAGAAAAAGAGCAGAGAAGGCTGTCCGCAATCCGGCGGCGGCAAACTCAGGACTGAAAAGAATGTTCGACATTCACAAAGAAGAAATTGACTGGGGCGGGCGCAAGCTGACGCTCGAAACCGGGCGCATCGCGCGCCAGGCCGACGGCGCGGTGTTCGCGACGCTTGGCGACACGACAGTGATGGCCACCGTCGTCTCAGCGAAGACACCGAGGGCTGGCATCGACTTCCTGCCGCTCACCGTCGACTATCAGGAAAAGACATTTGCTGCGGGTCGCATCCCCGGCGGTTATTTCAAGCGCGAAGGCCGGCCGACGGAGCGCGAGACACTGATCTCGCGGCTGATCGACCGCCCGATCCGTCCGCTGTTCGTTGAAGGCTATCGCAATGAAACACAGGTCATTGCGACGGTGCTTTCGCATGACCTCGAAAACGATCCCGACATCCTGGCGATGGTCGCTGTCTCGGCAGCACTGACTTTGTCGGGGGTGCCGTTCCGCGGGCCGATTGGTGCCGCGCGCGTCGGTTATATCAACGGCGAATATGTTCTCAATCCTCTGATTGAAAAAATGCCGGAGTCGAGCCTGGAACTCGTCGTTGCGGGTACCGATGACGCCGTGATGATGGTGGAATCGGAAGCCAAGGAACTTCCGGAAGACGTGATGCTGGGCGCTGTCATGTTCGGCCATCGCTCCATGCAGCCGGTGATCAAGGCGATCATCGCCCTGGCGCAACGTGCGGCAAAGGACCCGCGCGACCATGACCTGCCGGACAACGGCGCGCTGCTGGCGAAGATCAAGTCAGTTGCAGAAAGCGATCTGCGCGCAGCCTATCGCGAACGCCAGAAGCAGGTGCGCTATGAAAAAGTCGGCGCGGTGAAGAAGCGCGTCGTGGAAGAGTTCGCCGGTGAAGGCCGGGCCGATCCGTTGCTCGTGACGGGACTGTTCAAGGAGCTCGAAGCCGCGATCGTCCGTAACGACATCCTTGATACCGGCAAGCGCATCGATGGCCGCGACACGAAGACCGTTCGCCCGATCGTCTGCGAAGTTGGCGTCCTGCCACGTACGCATGGTTCGGCGCTGTTCACGCGCGGTGAGACGCAAGCTCTGGTCGTCACCACGCTTGGCACCGGCGAAGACGAGCAGTATGTCGACTCGCTTGAAGGGACGTACAAGCAGCACTTCATGCTGCACTACAACTTCCCTCCATTCTCGGTCGGAGAGACCGGTCGCCTCGGTGGTCCCAGGCGGCGCGACATTGGCCACGGCAAGCTTGCCTGGCGGGCGATGCATCCGGTGATGCCGGCGAAAGAAAGCTTCCCATACACGGTTCGCGTCGTTTCCGAGATCACGGAGTCGAATGGCTCATCGTCGATGGCGACGGTATGCGGATCGTCACTGTCGCTGATGGACGCCGGCGTGCCGCTGAAGAGCGCGTGCGCAGGTATCGCCATGGGTCTGATCAAGGAAGGCGAGCGCTTTGCCGTCCTGTCGGATATCCTGGGGGATGAAGATCATCTGGGCGACATGGACTTCAAGGTGGCTGGCACGCGCGGTGGCATCACCTCGCTGCAGATGGACATCAAGATCGCGGGCATCACCGAAGAGATCATGCGCGTTGCTCTTGCACAGGCGAAAGACGGCCGCATCCATATCCTGGGCGAAATGGCCAAAGCGCTCACTGGCGCCCGCGCAGAACTCGGCGAGCACGCACCGCGCATCGAAGTTATCAACATCCCGACCGACAAGATCCGTGAAGTGATCGGGCAGGGCGGCAAGGTCATTCGCGAGATCGTCGAAAAGACGGGCGCGAAGATCGACATCCAGGACGACGGCACGGTCAAGGTTGCCTCGGCCAATGGCGAGTCGATCCGTGCAGCGCTGAAGTGGATCAAGTCGATCGTGGCTGAGCCCGAAGTCGGCGAGATCTACGAAGGCAAGGTCGTGAAGGTCATGGACTTTGGTGCGTTCGTGAACTTCTTCGGCGCGCGCGATGGACTCGTGCACATCTCGCAACTGTCGCCGAAGAAGGTCGCCAAGACCGGCGATGTCGTCAAGGAAGGCGACAAGGTGTTCGTAAAGCTGCTCGGGTTTGATGACCGCGGCAAGGTTCGCCTGTCGATGAAGATCATCGACCAGGCCACCGGCAAGGAACTGGCGCAGGACCCGAACGACAAGGGCGAATAGGGTAACTCTCTCTCTCAATGCGAAGCCCGGTGCAGCGATGCGCCGGGCTTTTTTGATGAGGAAGAGAGGCTTCTAATTTTTACCACCAAGGACACCAAGAGGCCGCGGGAATTGTTCAGCCAAATGTTCGTCGGAATGTCCTTTGACGACGCGTTGCGTCGTCAGGAATTTATCAACGCTCGCAGGGGTGGGTAGTACCCACAGCGTCTTGGTGAACTTGGTGGTGAATCCGTTTTCGCGGTCGCTGTAGTCCTGGGTGCCGGCGTGCCGTGACGAATGAACTATTCGCTACTGTCGCCTGCGAAGAGGGCCTTGATCTCCGGGGCTCCCGGCATTCCGGTTACGTTGAAGCCGGCGTCGATGTAGTGGATCTCGCCGGTGACGCCTTCTGACAGCTCGCTCAGGAAATAGAGGGCTGCGCCGCCGACGTGCTTCAGTTCCACGGTTTTGCGCAGCGGCGAATATTGTTTGTACCACTTGAAGACGTTGCGCGCGTCGCCGACGGCCGAGCCTGCCAGCGTGCGCATGGGGCCGGGGGAGAGTGCGTTGACCCGGATGCCTTGCGGGCCCAGATCGGCTGCCAGGTAGCGTACGGAGGCCTCCAGAGCGGCCTTTGCCACGCCCATGACGTTGTAACTGGGCATGACGCGCTGGGACCCTGCATAGGTCAGGGTGATCAGCGAGCCGCCGCTCTTCATCAGTGGGGCTGCGCGCCTTGCGATGTCCGTGAACGAATAGCAGGAGATTTCCATCGAGCGGCGGAAGTTTGCACGCGACGTGTCGACGTAACGGCCCTTGAGTTCGTTGCGGTCGGAGAAGGCGATCGCGTGCACGACGAAATCGAGGCTGCCCCATTCGCGTTCAAGCCTGCCGAATACTGTTTCCAGCGACTGGTCGTTTTCGACGTCGGCCTCGACGATGATCTTCGCGCCAACGGTTTCGACCAGCGGCTTCACACGCTTGCCGAAAGCTTCGCCCTGGTAGGTGAAGGCAAGTTCTGCGCCATGCTCGTGCAGCGTCCGGGCGATGCCCCAGGCAATCGAGTGGTCGTTCGCGACGCCCATGATCAGGCCGCGTTTCCCGGCCATCAGATTTGTCTTGGTGGTCATGGTTGTCTAGTTCGGCCGTTGGAATACGAGGGAAGCGTTTGTGCCGCCGAAGCCGAACGAGTTCGACATCACCGTCTGGAGTTTTGCGTTGTCGATGCGCTTGCGGATGATGTTGGCGTCGGCGACTTCAGGGTCGAGTTCCTCGATGTTGGCGCTTTCGCAGACGAAATCGTTCTGCAGCATCAGGATCGAGTAGATCGCTTCGTGCACGCCGGCAGCGCCCTGGCTGTGGCCAGTCAGCGATTTCGTTGCGCTGATGGGCGGTGTCTTTTTGCCGAAGACTTCGTGGATCGCCTTGATCTCAGGGATGTCGCCGACGGGCGTGGAGGTTGCGTGCGGATTGATATAGTCGATCGGGGCGCGGACGTTTTCGATCGCCATGCGCATGCAGCGCACCGCTCCTTCGCCCGACGGGGCTACCATGTCGGCACCGTCGGCTGTTGCGCCATAGCCGATCAGTTCGGCGTAGATCTTCGCGCCGCGTGCCCGCGCGCGCTCGAGTTCTTCCAGAACAACAATGCCGCCGCCGCCCGAGATGACGAAGCCGTCGCGGTTCTTGTCATAGGCGCGGCTCGCCTTGTCGGGCGTTGCGTTGTACTTGGACGACATGGCGCCCATGGCGTCGAACAGGCAGGAGAGCGTCCAGTCGAGCTCCTCGCCGCCGCCTGCGAACATCACATCCTGCTTGCCCCATTGGATCATCTCGTAGGCGTTGCCAATGCAGTTGGCGGATGTCGAGCAGGCAGACGAGATGGAGTAGTTCACGCCCTTGGTCTTGAACCAGGTCGACAGGTTGGCGGACAGCGTTGACGACATACCCTTTGGCACCGCGAAGGGGCCGATTTTCCTCGGGCTTTTCGTTTCACGCGTGATGTCGGCGGCGGCCACGATCGCCTTTGTCGAGGGGCCACCGGAACCCACGATGAGGCCCGTGCGCTCGTTCGAGATGTCCTTTGTTTCGAGGCCGCTGTCTGCGATGGCCTGGTTCATTGCGATCCAGGCATAAGCGGCGCCATCGCCCATAAAGCGCTTTGCGCGCCGGTCTACGGCGGCGTCGAGGTCGATCTTCAGCGTTCCGTGGACCTGGCTGCGGAAGCCCATACGCTGGTAGTCTTCGGCGGCCACGATGCCGGAACGGGCATCACGAAGTGACGCGACAACCTCCTGCGTGTTGTTTCCGATCGAGCAGACAATGCCCATGCCCGTTACAGCCACGCGTCTCATCTGATGTGTCCCTTCAATGTGGATCGGTTCAATCTGCCTTGCCGCCAGCTTTTCCTAGCCGGGAACGGCGTCTTCCTGGAAAAGGCCTACGCGAAGATCCTTGGCTTCGTAGATCGTCTTGCCGTCGACCTGCATGATGCCGTCAGCGATGCCCATGATGAGCCTGCGCATGATCACACGCTTGAAATCGATGACATAGGTGATGAGCTTTGCGTCGGGCAAGACCATGCCTGAAAACTTCACTTCTCCGACGCCGAGTGCGCGACCCTTGCCCTTGCCGCCAGCCCAGCCGAGATAAAAGCCCACGAGCTGCCACAGCGCATCAAGACCCAGGCAGCCGGGCATCACGGGATCGGATTCAAAGTGGCATTTGAAGAACCACATGTCGGGCGACATGTCGAACTCGGCCACGATGTGCCCCTTGTTGTTCGTGCCGCCGGACTCTGAAATTTCGGTTATGCGATCGAACATCAGCATCGGTGGAAGGGGCAGCCTTGGAAATCCTGGTCCAAACAAAGTGCCGTGTGCGCAACCCAACAGCGCCTTGTTATCGAAACTGCTGAACTTCTTTGCCGGATTTTCGGAGTTTGCCTGAGATGCTTCAGTGGGAGCACTTGACATTAGGTGTTAACCATCCAATTTCACCGGTGCACAGTTTTGAGGTATTCAAAACAGCGAAGGCATCGGCGACGGGTTCAATCCATTGTGGGCGGACTCTAAGCACTGCCCTTGGGTTATTCAACCTCAGACGGGCGGGGAAGGCTGAAGTCGAAATGCGGTCCACAGGAACCAAAGCGGTCGCGCCAAATAGGGCGGATTTCGCTCTCAAGTTGCGCGATGCGAGCCTGCGGCCCACAAAGCAGCGGGTCTCGCTGGCCAAGCTGCTGTTTTCCGGCACTGACCGCCACGTGACAGCCGAGCAATTGCACGGCGAGGCGATTGCGTCCGGTGTGAGCCTGTCTCTTGCCACCGTCTACAACACGCTGCATCAGTTCACACAGGCCGGGCTGTTGAGGCAGGTCATTGTCGACGGCGACAAAATCCATTTCGATACGAATACGGGTGACCATCACCATTTCTATTTCGAGGATGAAAACGTGCTGACCGATATTCCAGGCGACGATGTTCGGATCGAGGGGCTGCCGCGCGCGCCCATCGGTACGGAAATCGAGCGCGTGGAAGTCATCGTGCGCCTCAGATCCCGCTCCTGATTCAGTTTAGAACGGTTCCAATCAATTGACTTTGTCGTGGTGCCGATTATGGTAAGCGCCAATGTGCACGAGTAGTTGCATTCCAATTCAAGAGGAGAAGAACGCATGGCCAAACTTGCAGGATCAAAGACTCTCGACAATCTGAAAGCCGCTTTCGCCGGCGAAAGCCAGGCCAACCGCCGCTATCTGTATTTCGCACAGAAGGCGGACGTGGAGGGCTACAACGACGTTGCCGCCGTGTTCCGCTCGACCGCTGAAGGCGAAACGGGTCACGCCCACGGACATCTGGAATACATGGAAGTCGTCGGCGATCCGGCGACAGGTCTCAAGATCGGCCTTACTGGCGACAACCTGAAGGCTGCGATCGCGGGTGAAACGCACGAGTACACCGACATGTACCCGGGCATGGCCAAGACCGCGCGCCAGGAAGGTTTTGACGAAATCGCCGACTGGTTCGAAACCCTTGCGAAGGCCGAGAAGAGCCACGCTGGTCGTTTCCAGAAAGCCCTTGATACGCTGGGCTAAACGACGCTGGGAGCGCGGGCATCCTGCCCGCTCTCCTTCCTCCTTCGCAGTCAGATAAAAGCGCGGGCAGGATGCCCGCGGTCCCAGGATACTCATGAGCGAAGGCAGCCTGAAGGCACCCACACGGCATCCGTTGAACTGGCAGGATCCGGAATTCACGAACACGGAGAAACTCGATGCAGAGATGCGCCGCGTGTTCGATATCTGTCATGGCTGCCGACGCTGCTTCAATCTATGCGACTCGTTTCCGACACTCTTTGACCTTGTCGACCGTTCGCCGACAGAGGAAATGGACGGGGTGAAGTCGGACGATTTCGGCGCGGTCGTCGATGCATGCACGCTTTGCGACATGTGCTTCATGACAAAGTGCCCTTATGTGCCACCGCATGAATTCAACCTGGATTTCCCGCATCTGATGCTGCGCTATCGCGCGGCCGAGGTTGCGAAGGGCAAGGCGCATTTCGTGGCAGGGCAGCTCGCCGAAATGGATCGCAATGGCACGCTTGCCGCCGTTGTGGCGCCGATCGCCAACTGGGGCTCAGACGTCAACAACAAGATGACACGCAAGATTGCCGAAAAGATGGCCGGCATCGATGCGCGCGCCGAATTGCCGAAATTCAATTCGCGTACTTTCAAGATGCAGGACAAGGCTGATCCCGGCTTTGCCAATGAAGCAGCACCTGCGTTCGGCAAGCGCAAGGCGCTTTTGTTTGCGACGTGCTTTGTGAACTACAACCGGCCGATCACCGGCATGGCGGCGCGCAAACTTCTGAACCACCTGGGTGTCGAGGCGATTGTCGAGTATCCGGGCTGCTGCGGCATGCCGTTCCTCGAGCAGGCCAACCTGGCGCGCGTGGCCGAGCAGGCCGGGAAGATTTCCGATGCCCTCATGCCCTTTGTCGAACAGGGCTATGACATCGTCACGCTGACAGCGAGCTGCGGGCTGATGTTCAAATTCGAGTGGCCGCTCATTGTGCCCGGCAACGAGAAGGTCGCCCGGCTTGCGAAAGCGACTTACGACATTGATGAATACGTCGTCGACATTGCGAAGAAAGAAGGCCTGCCGGAGGGGCGCAAGGCTCTTGAGGGCGGCGTGAGCGTGCATCTTGCGTGTCACGCGCGGGCGCAGAACATGGGGCCGAAGGCGGTCGAGATGCTGAAGCTCTTGCCTGATACGAAAGTTGACGTGATCGAGCGATGCTCGGGACATGGTGGCACGTTCGGTGTGTTGAAGCCCACGTTCGACATTGCCATGAAAACGGGGCGTCCAGCGGCGCGCACCGCCGCGACACAAGCCAATGCGCATGTGGTTTCGGACTGTCCGCTCGCTGCCAAGCACCTCAAGCAGGGCATGCGCGCGCAGGAAGCCGGCACGACGCCGTCGGATGCGACACATCCCATTGAGCTCATGGCGAAAGCCTTCGGTCTGATGGAGTAGACACATGCCTGCGCAGCTGAAGCGGATCACGCGTGACGATATCATCGACCTTGCTGTCTATGGCAAGGAACGGGTGGAGCGCCGGCGCAACATCATTCCGATGAAGAAGCTGCGTCGGGTGGAGGTTGGCCCGCACGCCACGTTCTATTTCGAGAGCTTCGACACCATGCTGCAGCAGGTGCACGAGATGCTCTACATCGAGAAGGGTGGGGATGCGCAGATCGACGACGAATTGCGCGCCTATAATCCGCTGATCCCGCAGGGGAGCGAGCTTGTGGCAACGGTCATGTTCGAGATCGAGGATGAGCGGCAGCGCGCGATCATCCTGAGGCAGCTTACAAATATCGAAGAGACGGCGTTCATTGATGTCGGTGGCGAACGGAGCAAGGCGAGCTTCGAAACCGACACCGACCGAACTGCGCCGGACGGCAAGACGTCATCCGTGCACTTCCTGAGGTTTGGCTTCACGCCGTCGCAGGTAAAGAAATTCCGCGACGAGAGCGTGCCCGTGATGGTGGGCTTCACGCATCCGAATTATGGGCATATGGCTATGCTGACCGCGGCTACGCGGGGTGAGCTGGTGAGGGATTTGGGTTAGGCGTTTCTGTCTGCCTCTTCCATTCAGTTCGCCTGTTCGACCTTTTATTCGTCATGGCAGGGCTTGTCCCTGCCACCCAGGGGAAGCTGCATGGACATGACTGTGAAAGTTCGCTGCCGGACAGCGCAGGCTTGCGACAAGTTACGACAATTTGGACTCACCCACGCCACGATGTTCGGAGATGCCTTGCGCTGGTAACTACCAGGTGAGGCCAACATGCGCGACTGCGGTGGGTGCACGTACATACTCGCGAGCCAGCGCAATGGCACGCTGTACACCGGTGTAACGAATGACCTGATCGGACGTGTGTGGCGGCACAGGCAGGGCACTGGGTCAAAATTCACGAGCAAATACAACGTAACCCGACTTGTCTGGTTTGAGTGGCATGAGCGCATCGGCTACGCGATCAAGCGGGAGACTTCGATCAAGCGCTGGCCGCGGAGGTGGAAGCTCAACCTCATTGAAGCGGGCAATCCGCAATGGATGGACCTGTACGAAGAAATCACCCGGCAGCCGGAGTTACCGGATTGGGCTAAGTGACCGCATGGCCCCTGGGTGGCAGGGACAAGCCCTGCCATGACGGTCATTTTCGGGTACTCGTTTGGGAATTCAATTGTCGCAGAGCTAAATGGCGTTCGTGCTATACTGGGGCCATGACGCTTTCGGATGACCAGCTTGAACGATATGCGCGGCACCTGATCCTTCGGGAAGTGGGTGGGGTGGGGCAGGCGAAGCTTGCGCAGGCGCGCGTGCTGGTGATTGGTGCGGGCGGGTTGGGAAGCCCGGCGTTGCTCTATCTTGCAGCGGCGGGTGTCGGCACGATCGGAATTGTTGACAACGATCACGTTTCGCTTTCCAACCTGCAGCGGCAGATTGCGCATCGGACGCAGGATATCGACCGCCTGAAGGTCGAGAGCGCGTCGGATAGCGCCAAGGCGATCAACCCTGATACGCACATCAACCGGCATGCGACGCGGTTGAGTGAGTCCAACGCCATGGGACTTGTATCGAACTACGATATCGTCCTGGATGGTTCGGACAATTTCGTGACGCGCTTTCTGGTCAACGACACCTGCTTTTTTGCGAAGAAGACACTGGTGTCTGCGGCCGTCGGACAGTTCGACGGTCAGCTTGCCGTCTACAAGCCGCATGTGCTGGTCGAGGGCAAGCGTGTCTATCCCTGCTATCGCTGCCTGTTTCCCGAGCCACCACCTCCAGGCACTGTGCCTTCATGTACCGAAGCTGGCATTCTGGGAGCGCTGACTGGCGTGCTGGGTTCCATGCAGGCGCTGGAGGCGCTGAAGGAAATCCTGGGCATTGGCGAGACGATGGCCGGGCGGCTGATGCTCTATGACGGTCTTGGCGGGCTGGTGCGGACAGTGAAGTTTGCGCCTGACCCGGGATGCGCCCTGTGCGGGCCTGAGCCATCGATCCTGCGGCCGGATGTCACTTGAAATAGTTGCCAATTTGTTCTTTAGTGCTGGATCAACCCATTTCGGGGCTGCTGCAACTTGAAATCTGAATTTTTCCGAGCGGAATTTCCGCTCTCCGTGAGCCCGGGCGGTGGATTTTCCGGGTCGCAGGACGAAGTGCGCGTGTGGCGTCTTCCTGTTGGACACACGTGAAGACAGGCACGCCTGAAATGAAAAACATAGTGCTTCTGTGTCTCACCAGACCTCCATAAATGGCGCGAGTGGGCCAAAAAATGTGAGACACACTTTGTCCCACGTCTCCCCGAAATTCGTGCTGTTTTTGCCTTCCAGGACTGAAAGTTTTCCGGCGTGCCGCAATGTGATTTCCGTACGCTGGAGTTTTCACGGGGCGACGGCTAATCCTCAAACCGAAACCACATCAGGATTCACGTCATGTCTGCGCTCCCCGATGGACGCAAGAAAAGGCCGCGCTTTGCGGAGAGTATTCTGACGCACGAACCAGAGGCTGAGGCGCTGGCCGAAGTGGTGCGGGCCGAGCACGTGCCTGGAACGCCGTTTGGCTTCCTGCGATTCCTTGTGGCCCGACACTATCGCTCGAGACTGCTGGCGTTTGTTTTGTGCGTGGCGGCGGCTACTGCCATCGAGGCGATGAGCCCCTACGTTCTGGGCCGCATGATCAATGCGCTGACCGAGACCGTGAAAAGCGGCGACGGCGACTGGTCAACGGTTGCGCCCTATATCTTTCTGTTCGGCTTTGTCTGGTATGTGCCTGCGGTCATCGTGCGCGGGGCTGAGGCGATAGACATCTACATGAGCCCGCGCATTCGAGGCCTCGCGCAGAAGTACCTGTTTGCCTATCTGATGGGTCACAGCCCGCGCTATTTCCAGGAGAACTTTGCCGGCAAGCTCGGGCAGAAGATCAAACAGGCGGGCCAGGCAACGGTGTCGCTTTTGAACATCCTGGCCTTTGAATGCGTGCGTATTGTGGTGCTGATGAGCGTTGGTGGCGTGCTGCTGGCGATGCAAAGTACGCTCTATGCCGTCGCCCTGTTTGGCTGGGCCGTGATCTATCTTGCGGTCGTGACGCGACTCGCGCGCAGGTGTGTCGTCCTGTCGAAGACATTTTCCGATGAAGTCTCGACTTCAACGGGACGGTTGATCGACGCGATTGCGAACTCCGATCTTGTACGTGCCTTTGCCCGCGCGGCCTATGAACGAAAGTTCCTGTCGCGCTTCCTTGCCGCCGAGATGAACGCTTCACAGTCCCTGCGCTGGTTCCTGATCGTCATGCGGCTATTCATGTCGACGGCCATGCTTGTGCTGCTGGTCGGGCTTGTCGTGATCTCGATGCGCGATGCGCTGTCGGGGGCGATCACCATAGGCGCGTTCACGATGATCTTCTTCCTTGGCACGATGATCGCGCGTTCGGTGCAGGAATTGTCCTATCGCATGCTCGATTTCTTCGAGCAGCTCGGGACGCTGGCCGAGGCGCTCGAGCTTGTCACCCAGCCACACGAGATTGTTGACAAACCGGGTGCGACGCCGCTTGCCGTCCGGAATGGCGGCATTCTTTTCGAGAACATCCTGTTTTCCCATTCCGACAGTCATCCGGTGTTTCAGGGACTTACCTTGCGCATTGGCGCCGGCGAAAAGGTGGGGCTGGTTGGAAAGTCCGGTGCGGGCAAGTCGACACTGGTCAAGCTGTTGCGGCGGCAGTTCGAACCGCAGGGGGGCCGGATCCTGATCGACGGCCAGGATGTCGCCGACGTGACGTGGGATTCGGTGAACGAAGCGATTGCGGAAGTGCAGCAAATGCCCGGTGTTTTCCACCGTCCGGTTCGCGACAATATCCGCTATTCCAAACCTGATGCCGACGAAACGATTGTCGTGTCCGCTGCCCAGGACGCGCATGCGCATGACTTCATCAGCGGGCGCGAAGCGGGCTACGACACGATTGTCGGTGAGCAAGGCATCAAGCTTTCGGGAGGTGAACGCCAGCGCGTTGCCATCGCTCGCGCGCTCGTCAAGGACGCGAAGATCCTGGTGCTTGATGAGGCAACGTCTTCTCTTGATTCCGAAAGCGAGCACCTGATCCAGGAAGCGCTATTCGAGCTGATGAAAGGGCGCACGGTGATCGCGATCGCGCATCGCCTATCGACGATTGTCGGCATGGACCGCATCGTTTATCTGGAGAACGGGCGGATCGTTGAACAGGGCAATCATGCTGAACTGCTTGCGCGTGGAGGGCCCTATGCGCAGCTGTGGAATCGCCAGGTTGGCGGCTTCATCGATGCGGCGTGAGTTACGGGACCAGCGGTGATCCGGCTTTCTGCTTGGCGCGGATCTCTTCTGCTGCGTGTTTGAGCGCGGCTTGACGTTCAGGGCCTGACGGGTGGGTTAGCGTCAGGTTTGCGGCGCCGGGCGTCTTGTTCAGGCGCGTCCACATTGTTTCAGCCGCTGCAACGCTGAAGCCCGCCCTGGCCATGAAATAGAGGCCTTGGTAGTCGGCCTCCTTTTCCTTGGCCGGAGAGTAGGGGGCGTTTGTCTGTCCAGTGAGTGCCGTCGAGATAGACGAGCGAAAGAGCGCATCCAGAAGCTTGCCGGAACGTGCTGAAGTGCCGGCATCGGCACTCATGTGTCCGAGCGTGTTGTGCGCCAGTTCGTGACCCAGAATGAGTGCAAGTTCGTCGTCCGAGCGCGCCGCCTGAAACAGCCCTGTCGTGATGGCGATTGCCACGCCATCGGCGGCCGCATTTGTCTCAGGACTGCGCACGAGCAAGGCAGGGTATTCACAGATCAGGTCGGGCTGAATGGTCAAAGAACGGCCCGAGGCGAGACCAAGCGTTACGGGACCTTGTTTTGCGGCAAGGTTTGAAACCGAAATGAAACGTTCTGTGCTTCCAGCACCCGCTGCAACGGGCTGTCCGTTCACGCTGGCGATGATGTCTGCATGCTTGAGACCCGCGCGTGCGGCTGGCGCGCTGTCAACAGCAATCGCGACGGTGACACTGTCAGTCAGTCCGTAAGCGTTTTTGAGACGTTGCTGGTCTTCGGCATTCGGGAAGTTTACGAGTGACCAGACAACGATTCCGAGGTCAGGGCGCGCTTTGCCGAGGGCCTGACATTCCGATGCGGCAGCCCTGCGGAGACGAAAGCCAACGCTTTCAACATGAGCACGCTGCATCATGTAGCGCTCAATGCCATTGGTGACGCTGGCTGACGAGTCGGATGATGCTGGCGCAGGTGCTTGCGGTTCGGTTGCTGTGTCATTCACGGTTGCGCAGGCTGTGAGTGCCAAAACGGATGTGATTGTGATCGCGAGGTTTCGAAACAACATCTTCAATTCAATCCAGCTGATAGACGAGCGACTTGAGATACGCCGTTTCAGGAAGCATGGGGTGCACGGGATGGTCGGGAGCCGCGCCATTTGCGCGCACAAGCTTTGCCTGGCGGCCGCTTCGGGCAATGCCGATGCTGCATTCGGTCTGGAAACGCTCGGCGCTGATCGCGTGGCTGCACGAAGCGACACTGAGGAAGCCGCGCCTTGCCACGAGTGCCGCTGACAATTTCGCAAGCTTGCGGTAGCCGCGTGCGCCTGACTCCAGGTCCTTTTTTGCACGCACGAACGGTGGCGGATCAACAGACACGACATCGAAAAGTTCGCCGGTCGGTGCCATGTCCTCGAGTTCCTGCATGGCGTCGCATTTGCGTGTTTCGATGAGCGGGGACAAATTGTTCCTGCGCGCCGTTTCCATTGCCTGATCGAGGGCTGCCTGAGACGCGTCAAGCATCAGTGCCGTCTTTGCGCCAGCTTTTACAGCTCCAAGGGCGAGCGCGCCGGTGTAGGAAAAGGCATCGAGCAGGGTTGCTGCGGGCGTCATCTGCAACAGAAACGCCCGGTTGTCCCGCTGGTCGAAGAACCAGCCAGTCTTCTGGCCGGTCAGCGGATTAAACTCGTGGCGGACGCCCGCTTCTTCAACAACGGCAAGAGCGGTGTCATTTCCGTGTGCGCAGCGAACATCGTCCTTCAAGCCCTCGTAGGCGCGAGATGGTGCATCGCTCTTGATGAAAACGGTGCGTGGCTTGAATTCCTCCACCAGGGCTGCAAGCCAGAATTTTTCGAGCGCATCCATGCCGGCTGTGCCCGACTGCGCGACAAAGACATCGTCAAATCGGTCGATGATCAAGCCGGGGCAACCATCAGCATCCGCGTGGAGCAGGCGGTAATAGGGTGTCCTGATCAAGCGGTCGCGCAGGTTTCGGGCTTGTTGAATCCGGTCAGCGAAGAAGCCTTCATTGATCGGCGACCCCTGTCTGGCGGTCAGCAATCTTGCTGCGATCAGGCTGTGCGGGTTGAAGTAGGCGGTGCCGAATTCGTTGCCCTGTTCGCCAATGACATCCACGAGCGTGCCGGCCGGAAGCGCCTTGACGGCCTTGTCCATCACCACTTCGTTTGAATAGACCCAGGGTGACCCGCCTTTCAGGCGGGCGGCTTGCTTGTGAAGGACGCGCAGCTTGGGATAGGCGCTCACAACATCGCCGCGAGGACGCGGTCTGGCGGCTTGTGGCCGTCGGCAAATGTCTTGATGTTGATGATGACTTTCTCGCCCATGTCGATGCGGCCCTCAAGCGTCGCCGATCCCATGTGCGGCAGCAACACTACACTCTTCAGCTTGAGCAATTTTGGATTGACGGCAGGTTCCTGCTCGAACACGTCGAGACCTGCGCCCGCGAGTTCGTTTGCTTCCAGCATGCGGGCGAGGGCGTTTTCATCAATGACTTCGCCACGCGCGGTGTTGACGATGAAGGCCGTTGGTTTCATCAGCTTGAGGCGACGTGCAGACAAGAGGTGATAGGTCGCCGGTGTATGGGGACAGTTTACGGATACTATGTCCATCCGCGCGAGCATCTGGTCGAGGCTGTCCCAGTATGTCGCCTCGAGATCATTCTCGATCTGCTTCGTCACGGCCTTGCGGTTGTGATAGTGAATCTGAAGGCCGAAGGCCTTCGCGCGACGTGCAACGGCCTGCCCGATGCGGCCCATGCCAATGATGCCCAGGCGCTTGCCCGTCAGGCGCTGACCCAGCATCCATGTCGGCGACCAGCCCTTGAAGTCACCCTTGGCGATGATCGCGGCGCCTTCAACGATACGCCTTGGCACTGCCAGAATGAGCGCCATGGTGATGTCGGCCGTGTCGTCGGTCAGCACCCCCGGTGTGTTGGTCACAGTGATCCCGCGCGCGCGGGCTGTTTCGAGGTCGATGTTGTCGACGCCTGCGCCAAAGTTTGCAATCAGGCGCAGGTTTTCGCCCGCGCGGGACAGGACCCTCGCGTCCAGCCGGTCGGTGACCGTCGGGACGATGACATCGGCCTTCTGAACGACATCCATCAGCTGCTCGCGCGTCATCGGCGTGTCGTCGACGTTAAGCTTGGCGTCGAACAGCTCGCGCATCCGGGTTTCGATCACGTCCGGAAGCTTGCGAGTGACAATGACGAGCGGTTTCTTGTTGGGCATGATGCTTTTTGGACGAGATGCTAGGGTTTGTCTAGCAGACCGCGGGCCTGCGTTCATAGACAAAAATGGTCAAAAACATTTCTTCGCCTGATAACCTAAAATTAAGCGCGTTGCCTCTGATATTGCTGATCAATTTTCTCGTACCCATCACTGTCAGGCGACCCCCCGTGGTTCCTGGAGCGAGGAACGCTTTGCGATCAGTCTTTTCACTTTGTCTGGCGATTTTGGCGGCTCAGTTTGCCTGGGTCGGCCCCGGGTTGAGCGAGCCTGTGGTGAGGCCTGTCGCCCCTGCCGTCCAGGAGGCCGCCCTGCGGCCGCAGTCGAGGCTCAAGGTGCCACCACCGCCAATGGTTGCGAGCGGGCTGCCCGTGCCTCGCTGGGTGACGATCAAGGCTGGTCGCGTTAATGTTCGACGAGGACCGTCCATGGAGCAGGACATTCTCTGGACCTACGTGAAATCGGGAATGCCGATCGAGGTCATTGCAGAATACGACACCTGGCGGCGCATCCGGGATGCTGATGGCAGAACTGGATGGGTGAAATCGGCAATGCTTGACGGCCGACGCAACGTGTTGATCAGGGGGCAACTCAATGCCGAGCTCAGGAGCGTGCCCGAGGACGAAGGCCGGACAGTTGCCTATGCCGCGCCGGGGCTGGTCGCCGAGCTCGTGTCCTGTGCGGGCGCCTGGTGCGAAATTACTTCCCGTGGCTATGACGGTTATGTCCGTCGTGATCGCCTGTGGGGTGTCTATCCTCACGAGACGATCAGGTAGTCGCTGCGGCTAGAGCCCGTCGAATAAAGCGGTCGACAGGTAACGTTCCGCAAATGACGGGATGATCACGACGATTGTCTTGCCGCTCATGTCCTTGCGGGCGGCGATTTCAAGGGCCGCTGCAACCGCCGCGCCTGACGAAATGCCTACCGGAATACCCTCGAGCCTTGCGATCTTGCGCGCCGTTGCGAAGGCCGTTTCGTTACCGATGGTGACGATCTCGTCGATCACACTGCGATCAAGTATGCCGGGCACGAAGCCCGCGCCGATGCCCTGGATCTTGTGCGGACCGGGCTGGCGTCCGGACAGCACGGCGCTGTCCTCCGGCTCGACGGCGATCATGCGGATCGACGGCTTGTGTTTCTTCAGTGCGTGGCCCACGCCCGTGATCGTGCCACCAGTGCCTACGCCTGAAATCACGATATCGACCTTGCCTGCGGTATCGTTCCAGATCTCTTCGGCGGTTGTCTTGACGTGGATCGCGGGGTTCGCCGGGTTCTCAAACTGCTGGGGAATGACAGAGTTTGGAATTTCCCTTGCGAGGTCCTGGGCTCTTGCGACGGCACCTCGCATGCCCTGGGCAGCCGGAGTGAGTTCGAGCCTTGCGCCCAGAAGCAAAAGCATTTTCCTGCGCTCAATCGACATCGATTCCGGCATGACCAGGATCAGCGGATAGCCTTTGGCTGCGGCAACGAAGGCGAGCGCAATGCCGGTGTTACCCGACGTCGGTTCAATGAGCGTCGTGCCCGGCTTTATCTTGCCGTGGGCTTCGAGATCCTCGATCATGGACACACCAATGCGGTCCTTGACGCTTGAGAGCGGATTGAAGAATTCGAGCTTCAGCAGAATGTCGGCGCGAGCGCCAGCATCCTTCGCGATCTTGTGGGCACGCACCAGCGGCGTGTTGCCCACCGTCTCGGTGATTGAATCATAGACGCGGCCACGGCCGGGCTTTTCAGTCTGGGAGGCGTTACTCATAGGGTGAGTCCTTGGTTAGATCGCAAAATCGGCGCGCGTTTCCGCCGGGTCTGCCAGCCCGGTTTCCTCGGCCCGGCGACACAGGTCATCAATGGATATTGCGTCGAGCTGTTTCAACAGGTTTGTGTGAATTTCCTCAACTGCCGGCCTGACTACGTGTTCGCCGATCGGGGAGGCGCCGCTCAATGGGGGCTCGTCTGCGGCTTCGAGTTCGGCAACGATGCGCACGACTTCGCCGGCGGTAATTCTTCGCCTCTCCTTGGCGAGTCGATAGCCTCCGCGAGGTCCGCGCACGCCCTTCAGCACACCTTGCCGGACGAGCGCCTGCATGACCTGTTCCAGGTAGCGATCAGGCACGCCCTGGCGCCGCATGATCTCTTTCGACTGAACGGGTTCGGGCCTCGAGTTGCATGCAATGTCGACCACTGCCTCAAGCGCCAATATGGCTTTGCGTGACAATCGGAGCATTTGATCAATCCTTTTCCGTATTGCTTGTGCCGGTGGAACCGAAGCCACCGGAACCGCGCGCTGAAGAAGACAATTCCCGAACCCGTTCAAACACGGCGGAGGTGACAGGCGCGATGATGAGTTGCGCGATCCGGTCATTGCGCCCGATCCGGAATGCCTGCTTTCCGTGGTTGATGAGGATGATCTTCACCTCGCCACGATAGTCTGCGTCAATGGTGCCGGGCGCGTTCAGCACGGTGACGCCGTGTTTCAGCGCGAGACCTGATCTGGGCCGCACCTGGCCCTCAAAGCCTTCCGGGATCGCCAGTGCGAAGCCTGTTGCGACGGCGAGAACTGCGCCGGGCTCGAGCGTCACATCTTCTGCAGACGCGATATCGTATCCCGCCGAGTTCGCAGTCGCGCGTGATGGTGGCTTCAAGCCTTCGCCGTTGGACAGGAACTGGAATGGAACGATGATATCGGCCGACGTCATTTTGCTTTCGATCCCAAGTGCTGTGCGACCTTGCGTACCAGCCGATCGGCCACTTCCTGCTTGGTCAGTTTCGGCCAGGCTTCATTGCCGCCCTTTGTAATGATGTGGACCGTGTTTTCGTCGCCACCCATCACGCCACGTTCAGGGGACACATCATTTGCCACGATCCAGTCACAGGCCTTCTTCTTGCGCTTGGCTTGCGCGTGTGCGATCACGTTTTCGGTTTCGGCGGCAAAGCCGATCACAAGTTCAGGGCGGTTTGCCGGGTGATTGGCAATCGTGCGCAAGATGTCCGGATTCTCAACCAGGCTGAGGTCAGGCAAGTTGCCGGCATCCTTCTTGATCTTTTGTGCCGAGCTTTTGCTTACACGCCAGTCAGCGACGGCAGCAGTGAACACGGCAACGTCGACCGGCAGAGCCTTTTCGCAGGCGGCCAACATTTCCTGTGCCGATTCAATGCGGATTGTTTTCACGCCAAGCGGTGACTGAAGACTGGTCGGTCCTGTTACCAATGTCGTCTCTGCGCCAAGGCGGGCCAACGCCGTCGCAATTGCATAGCCCTGCTTGCCCGACGATCTGTTCGAGATGTAGCGAATGGGGTCAATGGGCTCGATCGTAGGGCCCGCGGTGACAAGTGCACGCCTGCCGGCAAGCACAGACGTCTGACCGAATTGAGTTTCGATCGCTGCCAGGATTTCTGCAGGCTCTGCCATGCGTCCCGGACCAAACTCGCCGCATGCCATGTCGCCTTCGTTTGGCCCAGCAATGCGTACGCCATCAGCACGAACCTGTGCAATGTTGCGCTGCGTTGCCGCATTCAACCACATTCGCACATTCATTGCGGGTGCAACCAGAACAGGCTTGTCGGTTGCCAGCAGAGCTGTTGAAGCCAGATCGTCTGCGCGACCATGTGCAATCTTTGCGATCAAGTCGGCGGTTGCCGGAGCGACCACGAGCAAGTCAGCATCGCGAGACAGTTGAATGTGTCCCATGTCCGCTTCATCAGTCAGGCTGAACAGGTCCTGATAGACCTTGTCTCCGGAGAGACCCGACACGGAAAGGGGTGTGACGAACTGGCTGCCCGCAGAGCTGAGTATGCAGCGGACGTTCGCGGCCTTCTGCCTTAGCAGGCGAATGAGTTCCAGGCTTTTGTAAGCGGCAATGCCGCCACCAATGATGAGGAGAATTCGCTTGCCGCTGAGCAAGGGCGCACCCTTTTTCACGTTGTAGCTGTCACAATAGCATTGTTATACATGAGACGATGTAAAAATATTTTGAGCACGACTATTTTTATTTAACTATTTGAAAATACTCAGAAAAAGGCGAATGCCGCGAGAACCAAAGCCGCCAAACTCAGCCAGAATGCGGCTGTTGCAACGCCGGGGGCATTGGCCTGAGCCTTGCCGATTGCTTGCGCGGAGTCGGGGTGAATGCGGATCCCGCCGGTGGTCAGCGACGCTGCAATCAGCTCTGCGTTCTTCAGCGCTGCTGGAAGAACTGACAACGCCCGCCCGAGTGCCGTCAGGCCGTCAGCTGCATCCTGCAACCTTGCTTGCGGACCAATCGAGTCGATCATCCACTTTTCGATAACCGGTCGGGCGGCGTCCCAGATCGAGTGGTCGGGGTCAAGCTGCCTGGAAACTCCCTCCACGACCACCATCGTCTTCTGCAGCATCACCAGTTGCGGCTGCATTTCCATGTCAAACAGGCGTGTCACTTCAAACAGCTGAGACAACAGGTTTGCCATCGACATGTTGCTGGCCGGGCGTCCAAATATAGGCTCTCCAATCGCACGCAAGGCCTGCGCGAAGTCCTCAACCGTGTGCCGGGGTGGAACGAAGCCGATAGCCAGGTGAACCTCGGCGACACGGCGATAGTCCCTTGCGAGAAAGCCTGCCAGCGTTTCGGCCATAAAGCGCCTGGATGTCTTGTCGAGGCGGCCCATGATGCCGAAGTCGACAACCACAATCTTTCCATTGCCATCCACGAAAAGGTTACCGGGGTGCATGTCGGCATGGAAGAAGCCGTCACGCAACGCGTGTTTCAGAAAGGCCTGAATCAGATTCGTGGCAAGCGCTTTCAAATCGTGCCCGCGAGCAACCAGCTCATCGCGATTGCGGAGGGATGTGCCGTCTATCCATTCTGTCGCAAGAACGCGCCTTGAGGTGAAATCCCAGTCAACAGCGGGGATGCGAATAATGGGGTCGCCTGAGATGTTTGCTGCCATCTCGGACGCAGCAGCGGCTTCAAGGCGCAAGTCCATCTCAAGTGCCACAGAACGCGCCAGCGTCTCGACAAGTGCGCGTGGCTTGAGCCGACGGGCTTCCTCGGTCAGCCTTTCCGCCTGTCGCGCAGCCCATGCAAACGCACGCAGGTCGGCCGCGAATTCCTTTTCCACGTTGGGACGAAGGATCTTGACAGCCAGTGTGCGTCCCGCGCTTCCGTCCGGCTCGGGTTTCAAATGAACCTTGTGCACCTGAGCAATTGATGCGGCTGCGACCGAGGGACCGATGTTGCCCAGGCGGGCACATTTTTCGGGTCCGAGTTCGTCCAGCAGTATGCGGTTCGCTTCGTCGTTGTCGAACGGCGGCAGGCGATCCTGAAGTTCCGACAGGTCCTGCGCGATTTCAGCGCCGATGACATCGGGTCTTGTTGCCAGAAACTGTCCAGCCTTGATGTAAGAAGGGCCGAGTTTCGTCAGCGCCCTGGTCAGACGTTCGCCGGAGCGGCCCTGCGCGAGCGTGCGTGAACGGGGGAAAAGACGGGCCGCCACCAGCAGGGCGGGCGGGGTCAGCGGTTTCCACTGCGCGGGCGGCAGCACGTCATAGGCCGCCATGACGCGTGCGGCGCGGAACATCCTGCCCAACATTGAGAATGCTGCCAGCATTCCTAGGGCTTCCACGCCGAGTGGATCGTGACGATGCCTGAGGTCATTTCCTTCCACTTGACCCGGGAGAAACCTGCGCCCTTTATCATGTCACCGAATTGTTCACGGCTGGGAAACCGCCGGATGCTTTCGACCAGATACTGGTAGGCAGCGCGGTCCTGCGTGATCGCCTGGCCGATTACCGGTATCACGTTGAAAGACCAGAAGTCGTAAAACCTGCCGAGCAGCGGGTCGTCGACCTTCGAAAATTCAAGACACAGAAAGTGTCCGTTGGGCTTCAGGACACGAAACGCTTCGTCCAGTGCCTTATCTATGTGCGTGACGTTGCGAATGCCGAAGGCGATCGTGTATGCGTCGAAGCTGTGGTCCGGGAACGGGAGCTTTTCTGCATCGCCACCGGCAAAGGATACGCGGCTGGATAGCCCGCGACCGACAGCTCGGCCCGCGCCAACGCCAACCATTTCCGAATTGATGTCACAGATTGTGGCATGTGCGGTTGCTGCCCTTGCACCCAGGCGGTCCGCAAAGCGGAAGGCAATGTCACCGGTGCCACCTGCAACGTCGAGGAGTTGCATGTCCGGTGTTGGTGACAGCCAGTCGATCAGGGCCTCCTTCCAGATCCTGTGAATGCCTGCGGACATCAAGTCGTTCATGATGTCGTAGCGCTGTGCCACGTTTGAAAACACCTGGCCAACCAGGCGCGATTTTTCCAGTTCCGGCACTTCGCGGAATCCGAAACTGGCCTTGGGTTCGCTTTCGCTCATAGCTGCTGTGACAATCTAGACTCTGTTTCCCGGCGGGGCCACGCTACACTGCGTCCCATGCCGGAATTGCCCGAAGTTGAAACTGTACGCCAGGGTCTCTTACCTGTGTTTGAAGGCCGCAGGTTCAAACGCGTTATTGCGCGCCGTCGCGACTTGCGGTTTCCGCTACCCGAGAAGTTTGCTGAACGGTTAACGGGGCGCAGCGTCAAAAAGCTGACGCGCAGGGCGAAGTATATTCTGGCCCACCTCGATGATGGCGAAATCCTGATCATGCATCTGGGGATGTCCGGGCGATTTTCGATTGAAGGGTCAAATGTCAGCACGTTCAAGCATGCGACGCCCCGAAACGACAAACACGATCACATCATTTTCGAGACCGACGGAGGCGTGCGGGTGACTTTCACAGATCATCGCCGCTTTGGAATGATGGACCTGTTTCAGGCCGACAAGATTGATACGTACAAGTATCTGGCTCTACTGGGTCCTGAGCCGCTGACGGGCGCCTTCTCATCTGCAACGCTGGAAAAAGCGCTTGCGGGTAAGCGCACGCCAATAAAATCAGCACTGCTGGACCAGCGTGTTGTGGCAGGGCTCGGCAACATTTATGTCTGTGAGGCCCTTTTCCGCGCAGGAATCTGTCCGACGCGAAACGCATCCACCATCCATGGAGATCCTTCACACAAGCTCGTGTCAGAGATAAAGGCGGTTTTGCGTGAGGCCATCAAGTCAGGTGGCTCAACATTGCGCGACTACAAAAAGACGAGTGGAGAGCTTGGCTATTTCCAGACAAAATTCCGGGTGTATGGCCGGGCAGGGGAGCCATGTCTGCGGCGAGGTTGCGGCGGTGAGGTCATTCGGGTAGTCCAATCGGGCCGGTCGACGTTCTATTGTCCCAAGTGCCAGGCCTGAACGCAGCATGCCGCGACAGCTGTCGGCCCAGACCAGATCAACGCAGGGAAGAATTCCGCATGTCGTATGTAACCATCAAGGTTGAAAACAAAGGTGCCGTGAGTCTCATCACGCTCAACAGGCCGCAAGCCCTGAATGCTCTCAACGACCAGCTCATGAAGGAGCTGAGTTCGGCTCTCGACGTGGCGGAAAAGGATGTGTCCGTGCGCTGCATCGTCCTTACAGGTTCCGAAAAAGCGTTCGCTGCGGGAGCTGATATCAAGGAGATGCAACCCAAGACGTACATGGAGGCCTTCAGCCAAGACTTCATTACAGCGCATCACGAGCGTGTGGCGACCTGCCGAAAACCGGTCGTTGCGGCTGTGGCGGGCTTTGCGCTTGGAGGCGGCTGTGAGCTGGCGATGATGTGCGACTTCATAATTGCCGCCGAGAACGCCAAATTCGGGCAGCCAGAGATCAAACTTGGGGTGATGCCCGGAATTGGCGGAACGCAGCGACTGACGCGCTTTGTTGGAAAGTCGAAGGCGATGGAAATGTGTCTGACAGGACGTATGATGGATGCTGCAGAAGCCGAGCGATCTGGCCTTGTCAGTCGTGTTGTGCCCCTGGCTGACTTGCTGAACGAGGCGCTGAAGGCCGCAGAAACGATCGCGGACATGTCGCTGCCGATCGCCATGATGACCAAGGAGACCATTAACCGTGCCTACGAGACGACACTGTCCGAAGGGATCCGCTTTGAGAGGAGAGTTTTCCACTCAATGTTTGCCACGGCAGACCAAAAGGAAGGAATGGCCGCTTTCGTTGAAAAACGTAAGGCCAAGTTTGAGCACCGCTAGGGTTGCGGCAACAATTCACGGTTGACGCGTTCCCGCGTGGCTGTCTATAACCCGCGGCCTCTGAGCAACAGGGCAAGCGTTTCTAAAGGATCTTCCACATGGCAAATATACGTTCAGCAGCAAAAGCGGCCCGCAAGTCCAAGCGGCGCGAGGCTGTGAACGTTGCCCGGAAGAGCCGTGTGCGCACGTTTGTCCGCGCCGTGGAAGAAGCTGTCGCTTCGGGTGACAGCAAGGCTGCCGCAGAAGCCCTTCGCGTGGCACAGCCAGAAATCGTGCGCGGCGCCAACAAGCGCGTGCTGCACAAGAAAGCGGCATCGCGCAAGATCTCGCGCCTCACGCGTCGCGTAAAGGCCTTGGCTAAAAAGGCCTGAAGGCGTCGCCTCCCGCGGGTTTCCTTTTCGATTCAGTTCAGTGTTCAGTTCCGCCTTGCGTCCGCATTTCCAGTGCGCGTGAGCATGCGCTGAACAAACTTTGTGCGCGCCTGATTGTGCGGCGCTCGCGCGTTTTGCGCGAGCAAGACATCTGATTCACCTGCACGCTGTGCGCGTTAATTCCCGTACCAGCGAGTAGCAGGTTTCACACTGAACCGCCCTCCATCATTCCGTATACGGACTAATTGTGCATCTGCCACATTGACGATGATGTGGTGCACATCTAGATTTCTCCTGTCGGAAGAAAAGCCTTTGTTTTTCTCACTCTGGTGCGCACGTTGCGCGCATCTGGTTTTCTTCCATCAAAGTTCGTGAATCTTTTTTTATGACGAGAAGAAGTGTTTTCTTTCATGTTCGCGATTAGTTGCACTTGAATAAAAACGGCTGTTGGATATGGTTAAGTCGTCGCTTGAAACTTGGATGACGGAAGTGAAAAAAAGAAAAATTCCAGGTTGGAAGTTCGTAGTTTCAGAGGCCCGGGTATCAGCCTCTACGGATTTATAAGTCGCCTAGCCTGAGTTCAGGCAAAATCATCTAGTAAGCAGCTGGCGTTCAACAACACGGGTGGGCCGTGAACGGAAGACGTTTGCCTGTAGTACAGTGAAGCAAGCAGTTGTGGTCATTGGCCACCGGCGTTGCGGCGTGGCCCCGGGTTCTGAGGGGTTCTCTGGTCTGGCTGCAACGGACGTTAGTAGGGGCGTTGGTGGTGTTCTGATCCGGGTGGGTCGGGGCGTCATTTTCCCGAATGAGTATCGGCGAGTTTGGTCAGGCAGGGTGTGCTGCCGGGTCGAGGAGGGGTTTCGCCTTATGGACGATGAAAGTGAAGGAATCGAGCAGACTGCCGGCCAGGAGGAGGCGTCCTTTCAAGATGGCAAGCGCTCACGAGGCAAAACAGAACAAGGGAAACAACACGTGACCTCTCAAGAAGCAAAACATAACGGTGGTGAGCAATTCGAACAGGTTTGGCAGCGCGTTCGCGAGCGCCTGAAGATTGAACTGGGTCCTCAGCGGTTTCAGTACTGGATTGACCCCCTTCGCCTTACGTCCGCAGAAAATGGCCGAGTTGTCATCTCTTGCAACAGCCGGTTTGAGCGCGACAAGGTCGTTGAGAGCCATGGCGAGCGCATCGCCAACATGATCGCGGAAATTGCTCCCGGCTTTGGTGAGGTTGATTTCGTCGTTGAAGTGCGTCCGCGCGTTGTCCCAGCGACGTCTGGTGCGAGTTCGCGGCTGGCCACTTCTGACGGTGCGGGTGCCGCCGTATTCGAGCCTTCGCTTGCCGAGGGTTCGTCGCCTCTCAATGCGTCTTATACATTTGAGTCATTTGTGACCGGCCGCTCCAACCAGATTGCATTCCAGGAAGCGCGGCGGGTGGCAGAGAGCGACGTTCCAGTCGCAAACCCGCTGTTCTTCTTTGGGCCGACGGGTCTGGGCAAGAGCCACCTGATGCATGCGATTGCGCGTCAGAAGCTGTTGCGAAATCCTGCTCTGAGGGTGTTGCTGATTTCTGCCGAAAACTTCATGCGACTTTTCATTACGGCGATCAAGGCGAACGACACTCTTTCATTCAAGAACCAGGTTCGTAACGTTGACGTGCTGATCGTGGACGATCTTCATTTCATCCTCGGCAAGGAAGCGACACAGGAAGAGCTTTTTGCAGCATTTGACTGGCTTAGCGATCATCAGAAGCAAATCATCGTGTCTGCTGACCGTTCACCTTCGCTGTTCGAAAACATTTCGGACCGTGCACGCTCGCGCCTGATCAAGGGAAGCTCGATCGAAATCGCGCCGACGGATTTTGAATTGCGTCTTGCCATTCTGGAGTCGAAAGCCCGCCTTGTTTCGCGTGAGCGTCCGGGCTTTGCCCTCAACACCGAGGCGGCGCACTTCATGGCCCAGCGCATTGCGACCAACACCAGAGAGCTTGAAGGGGCGCTGATGCGTGTCGTGACCCAGAGCGGGGATGGTGCCCGACCCATCTCGATGGAAAACCTGAATGTGTGGCTGGCTGATTTCCTGCGCGCCTACGACCGTCGCGTCACCATCGAAGAAATCAAGAAAAAGGTTGCTGAGCACTATGCACTGAAGGTTCAGGACCTCGAGTCTCCGAACCGATCACGCTGCATCGTGCGGCCGCGCCAGATTGCGATGTATCTCGCACGTCTGCTGACGCCGCGCTCCTACCCGGAGATTGGTCGCAGATTTGGCAACCGGGATCATACCACCGTCATGCATGCGGTGGAGACAATCCAGCGTCTGACGGGTAATGATCCTTCGTTCGCCGAAGAGGTCGAACAGCTTCGATTGTCGATCCGGAATTGGCCGGTTGAGGGTATATCCTCAGTTCAGCGACCCGGCACCGGCACCGAGGGCGATGTCTCTCAGGGTTGCGGTTTGAAAACACAATAAAATCAATATCTTAGTTGGTTGCTGCTTGCGGCGTCTCAGGGACGATTATTGTTCCTTGAGGCGCCGTCTGCAGTTATATTGACCGTTCGCTGCGCTGCGCAGGCCGCATCTGACCTTGCGTGGTCGGGGGCTGATGTCCGGCGCCGCACTCTCTTCGTTTTCCGTTTCATGAAAATCCGGATTTGGTAATGCGAATAACAATCGAACGGGCAAGTTTTCTCAAATCGCTGAACCACGTGCAGAGCGTCGTCGAGCGCCGCAACACCATTCCGATCCTGTCGAATGTGCTGCTGCATGCTGACAAAGGCAAACTCTCGCTGACCGCGACTGACCTCGATATCGAGGTTGTTGAAACGGTTGCCGCGGATGTTGTACGCGCTGGCGCAACGACTGCTTCCGCGCACACGCTCTATGACATCGTGCGCAAATTGCCTGATGGCGCGCAGGTGCAGCTGGACTTTGGTGAAGCCGACGGGCGCCTTACCCTATCAGCCGGTCGCTCACGATTTCAATTGCAGGCCTTGCCGAAGGACGATTTTCCAGCGATGTCGGCAGGTCAGCTGCCGCACAAGTTTTCGCTGACAACGCCAGAGCTTGTTTCCCTGATCGACAAGACGCGATTTGCCGTTTCCACGGAGGAGACGCGTTACTACCTGAACGGAATTTACCTGCACGCGCAGACTGAGAAGGGGAAGACGCTTCTGAAGGCGGTCGCAACTGATGGTCACAGGCTTGCCAGATTCGAACTGCCCGCTCCAAAGGGCGCGTCGGAAATTCCCGGGATCATTATTCCACGCAAGACAATCAACGAACTTCGCAAGCTTCTCGAAGATTCTGAATCCAAGGTCGAGGTTTCGGTCTCTGACACCAAGATCCGGTTTACGCTGGGCTCGCTCACCCTGACGTCGAAGCTCATTGATGGAACTTTTCCAGAGTATCAGCGCGTCATTCCGTCCGGCAATGACAAGATCCTGGAAGTTGTTCGCGATGAACTGAAGGACGCAGTGGACCGCGTCTCCACGGTTTCGAGCGAAAAGTCGCGCGCTGTCAGGCTCAATCTCGAAAAAGGAAAGCTGCTGCTGAGCGTTGTGAGCCCGGAAGCGGGAACGGCGACGGAAGAACTTGTGATTGATTACCAGTACGCGCCGATCGAGATCGGGTTCAATGCGCGCTACATCATGGATATTCTTGAGCGCATTGAAGGCACGAAGGCGACATTCCTGTTTTCAGATGCAGGTTCGCCGACGCTGGTTCGGGAAAGTGATGGCGATGCGGCATTGTATGTACTCATGCCGATGCGCGTTTGAGGGTTGAAGGGCTGCCGTTTCGATGAGTTCTTGCGAGCCTTTGGCGGAGTTGCCATCGCGTGTTTCCACGCGCGTGGCCGTCACGCGGCTGATGCTTACCAATTTCCGCTCCTATGGCATGCTGGATGTGCGCACTGATGGTTCGCATGTCGTGCTTGTTGGTCCTAACGGCGCCGGGAAAACCAACGTCCTTGAGGCCCTGTCCATGTTTGCACCCGGACGCGGTCTTCGTGGCGCGCGCCTCAGCGAGTTGTCCCGGTCGATCCCCGGGGGCAGCAACGACCGACCGTGGGCCATATCGGCGACGCTGTCGTCAGGGCATGACGAAACGCAGATCGGCGTTGGATACCTGCCGGGCAACCAGGAAACGGGTGTACCCAAGAGGACAGTTCGCAGGGACGGTGTTCCGGTGAGCAATGTTGTGCAGCTGGCCGAGCACATCAGGCTGATCTGGCTATCGCCAGCGATGGACAGAATATTTGTCGAGGGCGTTTCCGAGCGTCGACGGTTTCTTGATCGACTGATCGCAAGTTTTGATCCGCTGCATGCGCGGCGGTGGAGCCAGTTTGAAACTGCGATGCGGGAACGTATCGGCGCCTTGCGTGCCAATGGAGCCAAAGGCTGGCTTCGCGCCCTTGAGCGCACAATGGCTGAAACAGGTGTGGCAGTTGCGGCATCTCGGCTTACGGGCGTGCAACAACTGGTTCGCGCGATGGATGAGCAGGGCTCGTCCAACTTTCCGAGGGCCAATCTTGCGCTGGCTGGATTTATCGAGAACGCGCTCGGCTCGCGTCCGGCCGTTGATATCGAAGACGAGTTTACAGACCGGCTTGAACAAACGCGCGACAGAGATTTTGAATCCGGCCGCACGTCGATTGGGCCGCACGCGACAGATTTTCTGGTCAGTCACCGGGAGAAGGGCAGGACCGCCGACATGTGCTCGACTGGTGAGCAAAAGGCGCTGCTTATCCGTCTGATGCTTGCGTGCGCGTCACTCCCTGCGCCTGGTGCGCCTGACAGGCCCGTGCTGTTGCTGGATGAAGTTGCAGCGCATCTGGATGACATGCGCAGGCGAGCGCTTTTTGACGAGATTGAGGGCCTGCAGGTGCAGGCGTGGATGACAGGCACGGATGCGGTCGCCTTTGCGGGCCTTGAAGGCCGGGCGCAGTTCAGACGGGTCGCAGATGGCCAGATAAGGCCGATGTGAATGATGATTGGGATTTGGATCAAGTCATGACAGACGAAAACAACAAGAGCGTCGAAACCTATGATGCCGACAGCATCAAAGTGCTTAAGGGACTGGACGCCGTTCGCAAGCGACCTGGCATGTATATTGGAGACACCGACGATGGCTCGGGCCTGCATCACATGGTCTACGAAGTCGTCGACAATGCGATTGACGAGACTCTTGCGGGTCATGCAACGGAAGTAAATGTCCGGCTCAATCCGGACGGCTCGTGCACGGTATCGGACAACGGGCGTGGCATTCCCACGAACATACATTCATCGGAAGGCGTCTCAGCGGCAGAGGTCATCATGACCCAGCTGCACGCTGGCGGAAAATTTGACCAGAATTCGTACAAGGTTTCAGGCGGACTTCACGGCGTGGGCGTTTCCGTCGTGAACGCGCTTTCCGAATGGCTTGATCTTCGTATCTGGCGCGAAGACAAGGAACACTACATGCGGTTCCGCTTGGGTGAGCCCGTATCGCCACTTGCCGTGGCGGGCCCTGCCGATGGCAAACGCGGTACCGAAGTCACGTTCCTTCCATCGTCGACGATTTTCACAAAGACCGAATTCGATTTTGTCACGCTTGAGCACAGACTGCGCGAACTCGCGTTCCTGAATTCTGGCGTGACGATCAAGTTCCAGGACCTGCGCGGCGTCGAGCACAAGGAGATTCAACTGCATTATGATGGTGGCGTTGAGGCTTTTGTCCAGTATCTGGATCGTACCAAGACAGCACGGTTCAGCAAGCCCATCACCTTCAAGGCTGAGAGGGACGGCGTCACCGTTGAAGCCGCGCTGTGGTGGAACGACAGCTACCATGAAAACATGCTCTGCTTCACCAACAACATCCCGCAGCGGGATGGTGGAACCCATCTTGCCGGTTTTCGTGGCGCGCTGACGCGTGTAGTCAACGGTTACGCCAATGATAGCGGCCTGGCCAAGAAGGAAAAGGTTTCCCTGACTGGTGATGATTGCCGTGAAGGGCTGACCTGCGTCCTGTCGGTCAAAGTGCCGGATCCGAAATTCTCGTCGCAAACAAAAGACAAACTCGTCTCCTCGGAAGTGCGTCCGGTGGTCGAAGGCGTTGTGAACGAACAATTGTCGACATGGCTTGAAGAACATCCCGCTGAAGCAAAGGCTGTTGTTGCGAAAGTGGTTGAAGCCGCGACGGCACGTGAGGCCGCTCGCAAGGCGCGTGAATTGACGCGCCGCAAGAGTGCGTTCGACATGTCGTCACTTCCCGGCAAACTTGCCGACTGCCAGGAGCGCGATCCGGCCAAGTCGGAGATCTTTATCGTCGAGGGTGACTCTGCAGGCGGATCCGCAAAGCAAGGCCGCAATCGCTTGAACCAGGCGGTGCTTCCGTTGCGCGGCAAAATCCTGAATGTTGAACGCGCGCGCCTCGACAAGATGCTGTCGTCAGGCGAAATCGCCACACTGATCACGGCTCTTGGCACGGGAATTAGTGAAGAATTTGCACCTGACAAACTGCGCTACCACAAGATCATCATCATGACTGATGCCGATGTCGACGGCGCCCATATTCGCACATTGCTGCTGACCTTCTTTTATCGACAGATGCCGACGCTGATTGAACGCGGGCACATCTATATTGCGCAACCTCCGCTTTACAAGGTGACGCGCGGCAAGTCCGAGCGCTATCTCAAGGACCAGCGCGAATTTGAAATATTCGTCATGGCGGAAGGCATTCGTGATGCCGTCCTGACACTCTCGTCCGGCGAGCAGCTTGCCGGACCTGATCTTGGTGTTGCTGCCGAATTTGCACGAACCGTGAAGTCATCCATTCAGAGCCTGTCATCAAAGTATCCGAGTTTCCTTGTGGAGCAGGCTGCCATTCTTGGTGCGCTCAACGCGGATACCCTGTCTGATCCAGCCAAAGCAGAATCTACGGCGCAGGCGGTTGCGCAGCGCCTCGATGCGATTGCAGGCGAACTGGAGCGTGGCTGGACGGGGCGCGTGTCCGATGGCGCGATTGTGTTCGAGCGCCAGGTGCGCGGCGTTGCTGAAGAAGTCGTCATCGATTCCGCCCTCGTCGCTTCCGCTGAAGCCCGCAGGCTTGACCGCTGGTCGAAGGAGCTGTTCGGGAGCTATCAAAATGCGGCACAGATTTCGCGGGGCGATGACAGCAAACCTGTCCGCGGGCCTAACGAGCTTGTCGATGCCATTCTTGCCTGGGGCCAGAAGGGTCTGACGCTTCAGCGCTACAAAGGTCTGGGCGAGATGAATCCCGAGCAGCTTTGGGAGACGACGCTTGATGAAAATGTTCGCTCACTTCTGCAGGTCAGAGTATCGCATGCTGATACCGCCGATGACATATTCTCAAAGCTGATGGGCGACGTCGTCGAACCGCGCCGCGAGTTCATTCAGGAGAATGCACTGGCTGTTGCGAACCTGGATATCTAGTCGGGAGAGCTCATTTGCGATGAATGTTTCCGAGGCACTTAACACGCGGCTGACAGCCCGCGCCTTTCTGGACAGACCGGTTTCCGGCGGTACCCTACGTCAAATCCTTGAGGGCGCGAAGCGCGCGCCATCGGGCGGCAATCTGCAGCCCTGGCATGTCTGGGTGCTGGGTGGAGACGAGATGGTGCGCTTCAAGGCAATGATGCGCGAGAAGATATCTGCCAGCCCGAGAGGGGAGGGTACGGAGTACAAAATCTATCCGCCTGACCTGACTGAGCCTTACAAGTCGCGCCGCTTCAAAGTCGGAGAAGACATGTACGCCACGATCGGCGTCACCCGGGAAGACAAACTGGGTCGTTTGATGCAGTTTGCCCGAAACTTCGAGTTTTTTGGCGCGCCTTGCGCCATGTTCTTTGCAATCGACCGGCAAATGCAGCAGGGGCAATGGGCAGATCTTGGCATGTTCATGCAATCAATCATGCTGCTCGCCCGGGAACACGGGCTGCATACGGCGTCGCAAGAGGCTTGGGCGATCTGGCACAAGACGTTGGGAGAGTATCTCGAAATTCCGCCAAACCTGATGCTGTTTTGCGGAATGGCGGTTGGATATCTTGATGAGAAGGCGCCGATCAACGGCTTGCGCAGCGATCGCGCGCCACTCGACGAATTCGTGACATTCAAGGGGCTTTAGCGGCAGCCCTGCAGCGCGCGGCGTCCGCTTCGGATATTCCGAGTTCCTTGCCGACGCGATCCAGCAACATGCTTTCAAGGCGATGCAGCTGGCCGTCGGCCATGGCTACCTCCCACAGCTTCTCCAGGATCTCGATCTTTTCCGGCATCATGTAGCCACGATTGATTGCCTGGCAGAACACCCAGTCGTCATAGGTGTTGGCTTGCCGAACTTCTGCCAGCGCATGAAGCGTGCGGGCCTGCTCTGGCGGCAGGTGAAGGGCGTCACGCAGCAACCTGATCACGGTTCCCTGTTCGACGGCATCATAGTGGCCGTCAAGGCGAGAAGCCTCGACCAGCAATGCTGCCACAGCGACCTGCTTTCGGTCGAATGGATAAGGATTGGCCGCGTTAATTTCCATGCGGGTTTCGAGATAGGAAACTATTTTCTCAAACATGGGCTTGGGGGCTCCTTGTTGCGACAGTTGTTTTTGACACCGGCAAGGCCAAATGAAAAGGGCCGGAAGGATAACCCCCGGCCCTTTCCAAATTCACAATGATTGTCCAGGCATAGCCTCGACCTAGTGCCAGTGGCCTCCCGGTTCCGGACCCGGATATGGCAAGGTCTTGCGCGGGAGCAGGGTGTCGATCACCACGGCGATGCCGGGAAGCGCGGTCAGTGCCATAATCATGTTCGTCATGAACATGAATGTCAGCAGTGTGCCCATGTCGGCCTGGAACTTCAGTGGCGACCATGACCATGTTGACACGCCAAGGGCGAAATTGAGGGCGGTGAAGAACACGCCATTGCCCGTTTCGATGATCGTCGCCTGGTATGCATCGGAGACGTTCACGCCCTGGGACAAGTGATACTGCATGCGGTTGTAAATGTAATACGCGTAGTCGACACCAACGCCCACCACGAGCACGATCACCGGAAGGGTCGAGACCTTCAGGCCGATGTCCAGCTTCATCATGAAGAAGTAGCCGAAGAAGGTCGCGAACAGCAGCGGAAGCATGCAACCCACGGCGGCGCGCCAGTCAAAGTACGTGATGTAGGTGAGGAAGAGCACCATGATGTAGACGATCAGGGTCGATGGAAGTTCGTATTTTTCCAGCGTCTGGTTGACTGCCGCGGTTACTCCCGAGTTGCCTGATGCCATGCGGATGGCGAATGAATCCGGCACGCCATCGACCACGAAGAGTTCGGCTTTTGCGAACTCTTTCTTGGCGATGAGCGACGCGAGGTCCACTTTCGCGGTGCCATCCTTGCCTGGGGTCACTTCAATTGTGCCTTCTGCGCCGGGGACAGCCGTGCCCACGAGGCCCCGCAGTTCGAACTTGTCGGATGGCGGCGGCAGGTAACCCTTCACGGTGAAGGACTGAGGCAGGTCTTTCGCCTGTTCGGGCGCGGTATAGATGAGGCCAGCCGCTTGATCGCGGGAAACGGTCCATGTGCTGGTCGGGTTCTGTTCGTCGCGACGCGGCTTGCCGTCTGGCAGGAATTCCGGTGGCATGATGCGCGTGCCATTCGGGCGTCCGGCGGAGAGAACCGGCTTAAAGCCACGGGCTGCAATCCAGTCGTCAACAGCGGTCACGACCTTTTTCAGCGTCGTGGCCTTGCCATCCTGCAAGAAGATCTGAAGCGGCATGATCGTACAGAAGTTGTCGAGCAGCCCCGAGCTTGAACCGATCGGGCTGGTTGCCTGGACGAGGGCAGAGCGGTCGTGAGGCAGTGCGCGCCACTTCAGGTTTCCCTCATTCCAGCCGGCGGCGATTGTCTTGGCGACAAAGGCTGCGCTCTGAACATCACGAACGCCCTCGACGTTGCGCATGTACCAGCTGAATTCGTTTATGTAGGTCATGGCCGGATAGTTCACGCATGAGTCCGGCGGGGTTTCGACGATCACTGTGAAAAGATCGAGGCCGATGGAGAACTTGTCGGAAATCGTCTTGGCGTCGACGTTGTAGCGGGCATCGGCGCGCAGTTCCGGCGAACCAGGGTGCAAGTCGCCGACGTGGCGATCGCGGCTATAGTATGCGGCTCCTGCGAAAAGGCTGACGAACAGGATCGTCACCGGGAAAGCTACCGCTGGCCGACCGAAAACGCCCAGCAGGCGCATGAAACGCAGGCGTGTTGCGCGGGCACCAGTGACGCGGGCGCGGTAGCCTTCGTCAAAGGTAAAGTAGGATGCAATCACCGGCAACATGATCAGGTTGCTGACCAGCTTGAGGCCGGTACCAATCGATGCCGTTATTGCCAATTCCTGAATTTGCGGAATTGGGACGATCAGAAGGGCGGCAAAACCGACGACGGCGGTTACCAGCGACAGAGAGCCCGGGACGAGCAGACCACGGAAACTTGACCTTGCAGCGGCTTCTGGCGAAAGGCCGTGCGTAATTTCGGCCGTTATCATGTTCAACTGCTGAACACCGTGACTGGTGCCGATGGCAAAGACGAGGAACGGCACCAGGATTGCCAGCGGGTCCAGTCCAAAGCCCAGAATGGTAATCATGCCGAACTGCCAGACGACCGATGTCAACGAGCAACCGACGGTGAGCCATGTCAGCTTCCAGTTGCGGCAGTAGAAGTAGACTGCCAGCACCGTAAGAATGAAGGCTCCGCCAAAGAAGATCGGGGCGGATTCACTCCCGCCTTTTGCAATGTCCGAGATGTTCTTAGCAAAGCCGATGATGCGGACCTTTATGGTGTCGTTCTCGAACTTGCCGCGGATTTCCTTTTCGAGCTGCGTGCCAAGTGCGATGTAGTCGAGCTTCTGCTGCGTGGCCGGGTCGTACTCGAGCAATTCCGTAACGACCATGGACGCGGTGAAGTCGTTGGCGACGAGACGTCCCACCAAGTTGCCCTTGAGCACGTCATTCTTGAGCTGCTTGATTGCTGCTGCGTTCATCGAATCCGGCGTAACCTTGCCTGGAATGACGTCGCGCGCATTGATACCGTCTTCAGTGATTTCGAGAATGCGGGTGTTCGGGGTCCAGAGACTGGTCACCGTTCTGCGGTCGACGCCCGGCAAGTAGAAAATTGCCTGCGTGACGTCGTTCAGCGTCTTGAGGAACGGCTTGTTCCAGATGTCACCCTTGGTGCTTTCCAGAACAATGATGACGCGGTTCGCGCCAAACAGACGATCCTGGTATTCCAGAAAGGTGTCGATGTAGGGATGATCGGTGGGCAAGCTCTTGTAGAAGCCGGCGTCCATGCGAAGCTTTGTAGCTTCATAGCCGAGCACGATCGTTACAAGGATGACGGCGGCCAAGACGAGCACGCGGCCGCGGAAGAAAATTGTTTCAAGAAACCGGATCATAGAACTCGTTCACTCCCCACGCTTTGTCTGCGCTTACTGATTGTTATTTTTTAATTTCGTCAAAGACAGGGTTTGGCGCCGGCCTGTTGCCAGCACTGTTATGGCTGATTTCTCGCGATTATTCATCGAGCGTGACCCCACCACTACTTCGCCCCCCACTCACAACTGCTTTTATGCTGCGACCCGATCCATCCCCAATGGCGTCAAGGCGCAACAGGGGCGCGGTTCGCAAATAGCGAACACAGCGTCCCCATTTGGCCACCTGTAACACATTCAATGCGGAGCGCGAACTGCAAGGTTGAAGCACTGATCTATTACCCGGACGAGGTGTGGGGCGGAGGTCGCAGTTTTGAAATAAATGCAATCCGAAGTTGTAAGAGAGCTAGCATGCGGGGGTTTAAGACCGTTCTAACCTCAAACTGTCATGTTGATTTCTGACGCCTGCGTCATTTTAAAGTTGACGCTTACGTCATCTTTTTCTATTTTGATGCCCAGTGTAGCGAATTCAGGGAGAAGCACTCGATGACTGTCCGGCAGATTACCAAGGACAACGCCTACGATGCGCTGGATGCCAAAGACTTTCCTGCAATGATGGAAGTTGACCGCTACAACGCGCGGTCATCGGCATTCGACAAGATCATCTCGGCGACCCACGACCATTTCTGGGACCCGCTGGACAAAAAATATATCGATTTTAACGAACCGTTCGATCTCGAGAACGAAGCCATTCTGCCAGACGAGTTCTTTCCGATTTTCCAGACTAAACTGGGTGAGAAACTTTCAGGCCGCGACCGTGTTCGCTTCTCAAACGAATCGGCACGCTGGATTCTTTCGTCAATTTTGCATGGCGAGCAGGGGGCGCTGTCGCTTTCCGCTTCGTTGTGTCACATCCTGAAAGACCCGGGCGCGCAAGAGTACGCAGCCAACCAGGCCCGCGAGGAAGCCCGCCACGTTACCGGGTTTGCACGATACATCCAGGCCCGCTGGGGCAAGCCGCTGCCAGTTGGTCCAACGCTTGGCAGCCTGCTGACGGAAATGGTGCTGGCCCCTGAAGTCTTCAAGAAGATCGTAGGCATGCAGATGCTGGTGGAAGGTCTTGCGATGGGAGCATTCGCCACGCTCTATACGCGATCACGCGATCCCCTTCTTGTTCGGCTTACGCAACTTGTCATGACCGATGAAGCTTTCCATCACAAATTTGGAAAGATCTGGGCTGACCGCACAATTCCGAAACTGAGCAAGGAAGAGCAGGACATTGTTGAAGACTGGGCGGCAAGCTGTTTCCAGACGCTGCTGTTCAACCTGATCAATCCTGAACAGATGAAGACCGTGTACGCGATGGTTGGCATTGACTGGCAAGATGCCCAGGCCGCATTGATGGAAGCCATCACGGACGAAGAGCGCCGCAAGCGCATGAATGAGTCGACTGACATCTTCCGCGTGCTTATCAAGACGCTGCTGAAGGCGGGTATCATTACAGACCGAACGCGTTCGTTCTATTCGATGTATGTCAACATGGATGAATTGAAGGCTGAAGGAGACCGGATGATCGGTGACGACATCGCGGAAGAAGGCATCCGCTATCTGCAATCTGTTAATTTTGGCGGCAAATCGACTGGCAGTTCGCTTCTGGCCGCGGAATAACCCAAGCCATTTCCATGCTATGTTTGGGGTAGTCCTTTTTGGGCTGCCTCTTTTTTTTGCACGCGATCCTTTCATGGCAAACACATACAGGGCCTTCGGCAACACGCAGGACGTACTGCGTGGCGTCAGCCGCATGATGCTTGAGATGGGGCATTCGCCCCTGGCTGAGTTTTCACTGCCCAATGGTCGACGTCTCGACGTTGCGGCGGTTTCCGGTTCGGGTGCATTCATCGGCGTGGAAATCAAGATCAGCGTCGAGGATCTGCGTGCCGATACCAAGTGGCGGGAATATCTGGAGTATTGTGACCAGTATTATTTCGCTGTGCCGGACGGGTTTCCGCAGGAATTGCTGTCGCCAGAACACGGTTTGATCATTGCTGACCGATTTGGCGGGGCCATATTGCGCGAGGCCCAAAGCGCCGTGATTTCCGCCGCGCGGCGCAAGGCGATGCTGATCAGGTTTGCGCGCGTTGCCGCCGAGCGTCATGCGCGCCTGATTGATCCGCAGATCTTTTGACTTCCTGGATTTACTTCGGAGAGCGTTTGGCCAGGATGCGCTGCAGCGTGCGGCGGTGCATGTTCAATCTGCGCGCAGTCTCCGAGACGTTCTGGCCACAGAGTTCGTATACACGCTGAATGTGTTCCCAACGAACCCGGTCTGCTGACATGGGGTTGTCAGGCGGCGCCGGCTTGGAACGCGGATGTGCCAGAAGCGCGGCCGCCACATCGTCGGCGTCAGCGGGCTTTGACAGGTAGTCGACTGCACCGTGTTTCACCGCAGCCACAGCGGTTGCGATGTTTCCGTATCCGGTCAGGATCACGACGCGGGCGTCGGGTCTGGTCTGATGGATCACATCGACCACATCGAGGCCGTTGCCGGACTGACCCAGCCGCAAATCGACAACTGCAAATGCAGGCGGCGTGCGGCGCGAAATTGCAATTGCTTCATCTGCTGTTTCTGCAGCCGTCACAATAAATCCACGCGCTTCCATCGCCCGCGCCAATCGCTGGCGGAATGGGGCATCGTCATCGACGAGCAACAGAGATTTGTCAGGCAGTCCTTCAGCAGACAGGGCCACTGTTCATTCCTTCAGATAAGACGATTGTGGTGCCCGGAATATAGGGCTGAATTTCGGCTGAAGCTAGCTCACTCAACTGCTGTTATCCTCGAATCTTTGCGGGATTTTCCAAACTTCCTCGCGGGATAATTAACTTGATACGCGCTCCAGAGCCGGGCTGGTTACCAAAAGTCATCTGGCCCCCGATGCGTTCAAGCAGGGTTTTCGCGATGAAGAAGCCCAAACCCATCCCCGCATGACCTTCTGCGTGGGTGCTTTCGTTGATATTTGCGGGTCTGGGTCCGTCTGTTCCTGCCCGGGAGGTCACATAGGGTTCACCCAGACGGGTCAGGATTTCAGAGTCGAAACCTGAACCGTCGTCGGTAATGGTCAATGTAATGACTGAATCCGACCACTGGGTTTCGATTTCAACCTTTGACTGCGCGAAGTCGACGGCGTTCTCGATGAGGTTTCCCAGGCCGTGCATGACTTCGGGGGTCCTCACGACGGACAGGGTGCCCGAGGTCAGGACATTGACAACGATGTCGATGCCAAATCCGCGATGCGGGTCTGCAATCTCGTCAAGCAATGCGGCAAGGGGCAGTCTCTTGGAGATGTTGTCTTCATCCGTGTCCTGTTGCGCCAGTTGAGACAGGATCTCCCGGCAACGCTCTGCTTGTCCCCTCAGCAATCTGACGTCTTCGATCCACTTGTTCGTCGGCTCCATGTCGCGCTCGAGTTCGCGCGCGACTATCGCGATCGTGCCCAGCGGGGTTCCGAGCTCGTGAGCTGCTGCTGCGGCAAGCGCTCCGAGGTCCGACAGTCGCTGTTCGCGGGACAAGGCTGATTGGGTGGCCGCAAGGGCAGTCTGCATCCTGCGTGCCTCATCTGCGGTCCGCCACGCATAGATCAGGCAGAAGCCGATACCCAGACTGAGAGAAATCCAGTTTCCGGCAACGTACAGGGACGGCAAGAGCAAGGGGGCTTGGGGGTCCCATGGCAAGGGCCAATGGAAGAATGAGATCCACGAAATGCTTCCAAATGCCAACATTGCAAGGATCAGCGTGGCGCCGAGACTCAGGTTGCTCGCGGATATTACCACTGGGGCCATGTACAGCAGCGTAAAGGGGTTTTCTATGCCGCCCGTCAACGACAGCATTGCTGTCAACTGGCAAATGTCGAATGCGAGATGAGCACCCGCGTCCTGCTCGTTCAAAATGTGGATGCTTGGATAGGAAAGCAGCAGCGCGATATTGAACGCCATGGCCACTGCGATCACAGCCAGGCATTGTCCGATCGGCATCTGATACTTGAGGCCAAAAAACACAATGACGATGGCGACCGCCTGCCCGATGATGCCGAGCCAGCGGATGAATACCAGTGTTCGAAGGCGAATACCCGAACTGGCCGTTCTGCTGAATGCCAACCTCAAATCGGGTTGAAGAGCGAGAATATCTCCGGCTGCTTCTGACGGATGCCTTTCCGTGTCGGGTGGAGGTGGGAGGTTTATTTTGTGCCTGCCTTTTTCAGTAGTTCTGCCGTGTCGGCCCAGCCTGCCCGCAGCGCGATGTCCTGCGCGGTGGCACCAGTTGAATCAGTCTCGCTCAAATCTGCGCCGCGGGCGATCAAGAGCCTGATTACCGGATTGTGGCGTGCTCGTGCAGCCTTGATGACAGCGGTTTCCCGCAATGCGCCTGGTTCGTTGGCATCAGCCCCGTGGTCAAGCAGATATGCCACGATGTCAGCTTCTCCATTCGCGGAGGCCAGCGTGAGCGCTGTCGTTTCGTCCTTGCTCTTGTCGTCCGGCCGGGCACCGTTTTCGATCAGAAGTTTCACAATGTCCAGACTTCCGACTGAGACCGCGAGTACTATCATGGGTGTGCCGTCTGCAGCCCGCGTGTTGGCGGATGTTCCGTCAATGAGTGCAGCATTGGTGTCGGAGGCTGAACCCTTTCGGATTGCCTTAACGATTGGCTGCTCACCAAACAGATCTCCGAGGCCTCCGGCTTCGGCATGCTGCATTTCAACGCTTCCCAGAATCAATCCAAATGCAATTGCTGCACCTATGAATCCGTGGAAACGCGATCTCGAACTACCCATGATTACCGCACTCGGATTGGTTTCAGGTTTAACAGAGGGAGCATGTTACCAGCAAAATTTGCTGGTTTGAACACAACAGTAACGACGGATTAATAAGTCCGGGATTCAGCGCGTGTTAATGGCGATTCTCTAAAACGGCAGGAGTGCATCAGAGGTCAGCGTCGAGAATGGGAAAGCCCGGGAAAGGCAAGGGCCGCACAAAACCGCAGAAGAAGGCGGCAAAGACCAGGCTCGCTGCTCCATTGTCTCCGCCACCCGCGCCGCGGTTCTGGTGGAAGGTGGGGTACGCGCTCCTTGTCTGCGGCATATGGACGATCATCGGCCTCGCCGGGGTGCTTGCCTATTTTTCCAAAGATTTGCCCTCGACGGACGGCTTGTGGCGACAAGAGCGAACGCAGGCGGTTACGCTGCTTGATGTCAACGGTCGTGTCATTGCGCGGCGGGGAATTTCAGGCGGTGAACTCGTCACGTTTCGTGACTTGCCGGACCATGTTGCGAAGGCCGTTATCGCGAGCGAGGATCGGCGCTTCTACTCGCATATTGGCATCGACCCCTGGGGTCTCGGACGGGCCATGTGGGTCAACCTGCAGTCCGGACGCGTCGTGCAAGGCGGTTCAACCATAACGCAACAGCTCGCAAAAAACCTGTTTCTGAAACCGGAGCGGACGTTTGGACGCAAAGTCCAGGAAGCTCTTCTGGCGATCTATCTGGAGATGTCGTTTTCGAAGGAAGACATTCTCTCGCTCTATCTCAACAAAGTGTATTTTGGTGCAGGGGCCTATGGCATCGACGCTGCATCGCGTCGTTACTTCAACAAGTCGGCAACAAGGCTGAGCCTGGTGGAGGCTGCCATTCTCGCGGGACTGCTCAAGGCGCCAACGAGGTATTCGCCGATCAATGGAACCGATCTTGCGTGGGAACGCGCGGGAGTGGTTTTGCAGTCAATGGTCGAGACGGGAGCGATTACCAAGGAAGACCGGGAAGATGCAATTCACACCCGGCCCAAATTCGCATCGGGTACATCAAGCCAAGGCAACCAATATTTCACTGACTGGATCATGGAGCAACTGCCGGAACTGGTGGGCAGATCAGAATCAGATCTGGTTGTCGAAACGACGTTTGATCTGGATATGCAACGATCGGCAGAAGAGGCTGTGTTCGAGTCGCTGAGCCAGGAAAAACGCGGTGACCTGCAAGGGGCGTTGATCGCCCTGACAGCGGACGGGTCAGTACGCGCCATGGTCGGCGGCCGTTCATACGGCCAGTCGATGTTCAATCGCGCGACGCTCGCTCGGCGGCAACCTGGTTCGGCGTTCAAACCATTCGTGTATCTCACGGCGCTTGAAGGCGGGCTTACACCGGTGAGCACAGTTGTCGATCAGCCTGTTACCTATCGTGGCTGGACACCTGCCAACTTCAAGGCGGGCTACGCTGGCGAGATGCCGCTTTCGGAGGCGCTTGCCAAGTCGATCAACAGCGTGTCCGTGCAGCTTTGCCTGCAATTCAGCCCGGAGTCAGTCGTTGAAACTGCTCGACGGCTTGGCATCACCTCGGATCTTTCGCCTGTGCCGTCACTTGCGCTCGGGACTTCGGAAGTTACACTCTCTGAACTTGTTACTGCCTATGCGCCGTTTGCCAATGGCGGTTATGGTGCCATTGCGCACGGTGTCAAGCGCGTGACGTCAATAAAGGGTGACGTGCTCTATTCGCGCAGCGGTTCGGGCCTTGGAAGGCTGGTGGCACTCAAGAATGTGGGACAGATGAACCTGATGCTGACTGAGGCTGTCGCAACAGGCACAGGCAAACTTGCAGCGCTGAGTGCCAGGCCATCGGCAGGAAAGACCGGCACCACGCAGGATTTCAAGGATGCCTGGTTTGTCGGTTATACAAGGCAGCTCGTTGCAGGCGTGTGGCTGGGAACGGATGAGGGTACGCCGATGGGGAAGACCGTCACGGGCGGTACCTTGCCAGCGGTCATCTGGAAACGGTTCATGGAGAGGGCAACCGCTGGCCAGCCTGTTGCCGGGTTGCCAGGTATTGAACAGGCGCAAACACCAGACGCGAGCTCAAATGATTTTGATGATGTGCTTGCGCGTGTGCTGAAGGACCAGCAACAGACGTCAAGCCAAAACTAGCACCGCGCCGCGCGCTTCAGTCTGAAGACGACGTGTAGCGATGCAACTCGGCGCCGTTCTCGCGCAGCCAGTTCTGCGCTTGGGCCGCGTCTGCCGATCCAACCAGCTGGTCAACCAGCCTCCAAAATCGCTTGCCGTGGTTCATTTCCTTGAGGTGCGCCACTTCGTGAGCGCACACGTAGTTAAGCACAAAATTCGGCGCCATGATAAGGCGCCATGACAGTGAAATTGCGCCTGAGGCCGAACATGACCCCCAGCGGCTTGCTGCGTCGCGAACGGTAACGCGCGAGGGCTGAAGCCCGAGATCGGCCGCCAGCATGTTTACGCGTCTCAGGATGTGTGATCGCGCCTGCTTCTTCAGCCAATCTTCCACGCGGCGCGGAATGTGTTCGCGAAACCCAGAGACCCTGATCGTCGGCCGGTCGGCATCGGGGTCCAGCCATACACCACCGCGCTGGTCGGGTGTTGACCTGATGCAATGCCTTGCGCCCTTGAACAGAATGGTTTCGCCTGAGCGGAAGTAGATGCGTTGGGGAACCCTGGACAGATGATCTGCGATCCAGTCACCTTCCTGGCGTGCGAAGTCGAGTGCCCTGGGTACCGAGCGCCTCGATGGAGCGATAACGGCTACTTCGCCAGTCGACGGGTGGACTTTGACGATCAGGCGGCGCGCTCTGGGATTGAGACGCACTTTGACCGAGACGCTCTTGCCCCCGATCCGTAGTGTCTTGTCCTGGTCAGAAGTCAATTCGAACCACCCTCGCGCCACTTGTCCACTCGCATCACCAGGCTGATCACGCTAGCCTGACGCCATGAGCGAACGCCCCCGGTTTCATTTGGCCTTTCCGGTTCACAGCCTCGAAGCAGCCCGCGCATTTTACGGCGGCATTCTTGGATGTGCGGAAGGACGTTCGTCACCCGAGTGGGTCGATTTCGACTTCTTCGGGCACCAAATCGTTGCCCATTTGAGCGCGGAGGAGGGGGGCTGTGAAGGGGCAAATGAGGTTGATGGCGAGCAAGTTCCAGTCCGCCATTTTGGGGTCATCCTAACCCCTTGTAAATTCAAGGAAATTTCTGAAAACCTGCTTGCAAAAAAAATAGTTTTTATTATTGAGCCGCAGGTTCGATTTAAGGGGCAGGCCGGTGAGCAATTCACCATGTTCCTAAGGGATCCGTCGGGTAACGCTCTCGAATTCAAGGCGTTTGAGAACGAGAACTCGATTTTTGCCAAAGATTAATGCGACGCGACGTTAACCTTCGATGGTTGTTAACCAAGTTCGATTCCCAGATGGCGTTGCAGTTCAGTGATCGCAGGTCCTGCCGTTTCGACTTTTATGGTGGTCATTCCAAGGGCCCTGGCGGGCTTCAGATTGATGCCCAGATCGTCCAGGTAGACGCTGCGTTCAGGCGCCACTTTCAGATGCTCGAGCATGAGGCTGTAAATGCGCGGGTCTGGCTTTCGGATACCGATCTTCGACGATTCCAGTACGTGCTCAAACAGTGAAAATGCTTCGACAACCTGTGCGTCCCGTCCCGAAAGATCATGCGCTTCCGGCTTGGCGTTGTTCGTAATGCAACCGGTTCGGAACCGCCTTGAAACGCGACGCAGGGCTTCCAGCATCGAAGGGCGCACGTTTCCATGCAAACAGGAGAGGACCTGTCTGCCGCTCACGCTTATCCCCAACGCCATGGCTTCACTGGCAAATTTGCGGTCAAATTCGGTCGCATCGATATCTGACCTTTCAAACTGCGCCCAAGCGTTGCTGTCCGGATTTGTCGCGTTGATTCGCCTGATCGTATTCAATGGAATACCCAGACGTTGTTCCAGGCGGTTGAAGGCTTCGAAGGGGCTCTCGGTAATCACGCCGCCAAAATCAAAGATTACGGCCTCAAACATTTCCTGCTCCGAGGGGTATAAGATTGGGGGGTATAAGATTGAATGTCCACTGCAACTTGCTCATACAGTCGGCTTGTGAACATTAGTAGCCGAATGTTTCGCAGGCTGACCATCGCAACAAATTCAAGGATCCAAAATCATGGCTGAGGACCAAGGGAAGGCGCGACCTGTCGCCCGCCCGCTAGCTCCGCACCTGCAGATCTACCGCTGGCCGATCACGATGGGAACTTCGATCCTGCATCGCGTGACTGGCGTTGGCCTTTCCGCCGGGACACTGCTCCTGGCGTGGTGGCTTGTTGCAGTCTCGATGGGACCTGACGCCTATGCTGAATTTGCGGATCTCGCATCGGGCTGGTTCGGACGGCTGGTTCTTTTCGGGTTCACGCTGGCGCTGGTTTATCATGCCATGAACGGCATCCGGCATTTGTTCTGGGATGCAGGTATCGGGCTGGACCTGAAGGCCGCCAATAATTCGGGCATTGCTGTATATGCTTTGTCCATCATCGCAACCCTTCTGATCTGGGTTGCTGCGTATCAATCGATGGGGGCGTGGCAATGAACATGCGAACGCCACTGGGAAAAGTGCGTGGATATGGTTCAGCGCGAAGCGGCACACAACATTTCTGGCAACAGCGATTGACGGCAGTCGCGCTTGTTCCGCTGACGTTGTGGTTTGTTTGGGCCGTCGTCCGCTATACGGGTGCGCCCTATACGGATGTCGTTGCGTTCCTCAGTCATCCGATCAGCGGCGTCGCAATGCTGATGTTTGTACTGACTGGCATATTTCACATGCTGCTGGGACTGAAAGTCGTCATTGAAGACTACATTCACAGCGAAGGTTCAAAAGTTGCCCTGCTGCTGCTTTCGAATTTTGCCGCACTGGCAATTGCCGCGACGTGTGTCGTCGCCGTTTTTCGCATCGTCGTTTGATTCTGAGGCAAGACGTTTATGACCGCATATCCGATCACGGACCATACTTTCGATGTCGTTGTCGTCGGCGCCGGTGGCGCGGGTTTGCGTGCAACGCTTGAAGCGGCGAAGCGCGGCCTCAAGGTCGCAAATGTCAGCAAGGTGTTTCCCACGCGCAGCCATACAGTCGCGGCCCAAGGCGGCATTTCTGCTTCATTGGGAAATATGGAGCCGGATGACTGGCGCTGGCATATGTATGACACGGTGAAGGGATCCGACTGGCTCGGGGACCAGGACGCCATCGAATATCTTTGCCGCAACGCGCCTGAAGCGGTCTACGAACTTGAACATTTCGGCGTTCCGTTTTCGCGGACCGAAGATGGCCGCATCTATCAACGCGCCTTCGGCGGCATGACAAAGGAATACGGCAAGGCTCCAATCCAGCGCACCTGTGCTGCTGCGGACCGCACGGGGCACGCCATGTTGCATACGCTTTATGGGCAGAGCCTGCGTTATGATGCGGTCTTTTTCATCGAGTATTTTGCTCTTGATCTCATCATGGAAGAGGGACGCTGCCGTGGTGTCATGGCGTGGTCGCTCGCCGACGGTACGATGCACCGCTTCCGCGCCAATCGCGTGGTGCTTGCTACGGGCGGCTATGGTCGGGCGTACATGAACTGCACGTCAGCGCACACCTGCACGGGCGATGGCAATGCCATGGTGCTGCGCGCAGAATTGCCGCTTCAGGACATGGAATTTGTGCAGTTCCACCCAACAGGCGTCTACGGTGCCGGCGTGCTTATCACGGAAGGTGTTCGCGGTGAGGGCGGCTATCTGACGAATGCCAATGGCGAGCGTTTCATGGAGCGTTACGCGCCAAACGCAAAAGATCTCGCGTCTCGCGATGTGGTCAGTCGCGCCATGACGATCGAGATCCGCGAAGGGCGTGGTTGCGGGCCGCACAAGGACCATATTCACCTGCACCTGAGCCACCTCGATCCGAAAATCATCCACGAGCGTTTACCGGGAATTTCGGAGTCGGCGCGAATTTTTGCCGGAGTCGATGTCACCAAGCAGCCCATTCCTGTGCTTCCGACAGTGCACTACAACATGGGAGGCATTCCCACGAACTATCATGGCGAAGTGTACACGCTTAAGGATGGTAATCCGGATTGCATCGTTCCGGGACTGATGGCTATCGGGGAGGCGGCTTGCGTATCCGTCCACGGCGCCAACCGCCTTGGCTCCAACTCGCTAATCGATCTCGTCGTGTTTGGTCGCGCAGCGGGCCTCAAATGTGCGAACGACATCAAGCCTGGAGAAGGGCAACCCGAACTGGCCAAAGGGGCGGGTGACGCCTCGCTCGCGCGGTTCGACAAATTGCGCCACGCCAAGGGCGGTACGCCCACATCAACCCTTCGACGCCGCATGCAAAAGGCGATGCAGGAACACTGCGCCGTTTTCCGCATGAAAGACGTGCTCAAGGAGGGCAGGGACCTTGTGGCGCAGGTGTTCCGGGAAATGCCAAGCATCGAGGTCAAAGATCGGTCACTGGTTTGGAATTCTGATCTCGTTGAGACGCTCGAGTTCGACAACCTGATTTCGCAGGCATGCGTTACGGTGGAAGGTGCCCTGAACCGTGAAGAAAGCCGCGGGGCTCATGCCAGAGAAGACTTCTCCAAGCGCGATGACGAGAAGTGGATGAAGCACACACTTGCCTGGTTTGACACCAGCAACGGAAACGTGAAGATCGACTACCGACCCGTGCACACCTACACGCTGTCAAATGACATTGAATATATCGCGCCGAAGGCACGTACGTACTGACCGGATTGCCGCTGCCTATTTCGCCGGGGTCAAAATAGCCCCGGCGATTTCTTTTTCCCGCGCAACGCGCCAGGACTGACAGTTGCGAATTGTCTCAAGCGTGTTGGCCAATTTTCGCGGGGCGCCGACAACGACTTTGGCAATCGGCGAAAAGAACTTTTCGACCTCGATGTCGGCTCCGGTGGTGCAAAGCTGAGCAGGCAAGTCCAGCAACCGAGACTGGGCCGAGTTACCCGCAATCTCAGCTATGCGCTTGTAGTTGTGGCGAAACCAGATCCAAGTTGGAGCGCGCATCTCGCTGTCGGCAAATGCCTCGCGCAGATACGTGAAAGTCTCGCGAACCCGCAATTGGCCTGACAGGACAAATTCCTGAATTGCAGCTATCGCCTTTGGGTCGCGCGCGGCAGCAAGTGACCTGATGAGTGCGTTCCGGTACTCCGCATCCCTTGTCGCGCTGATTGCGGCAATTGCATCGTTGGCAACTGGCGATCCGCCAACATTTACTGCAGCCCAGAGCGAAACGGGTGTGAGTTCGTCAAACACGGCGGCGGGTCCGTTCGGTGCGACAATTGCTTTCAGCGCAGCGTTGCCTTCTGCAGCGAAAGCAGAAACAGTTTCCCTGTCTCTTGAGACTTTTACGGCCCAGCTTGCCAGCGCCGAGCGGCGCAGGGTCGTGGCGACGGCTTCGCCCACTTTGGGGGACATTCCAACCTTTGACATTGGTTTGTCGAGCCAACGTGCGGCGGCCAGCTCTGCGGCCGGACGATCCGACGGCGCAATCAGGTTGCCTTGCATTTCGCTGAAAAAGCTGGTTGCCAATTCAATGACATCCCAGTCGCCTGTGGCAAGCGCCGTACGCAAGGCTGATACGAAGGCCTGTGCATCGGCTTCACCGGCCCGAAACGCTGCGCGTAGAGAATGCAGGGTTGCCAGTTGCTCTGCGGGTGTCATGCTCCCGATCGATGCCACCAGTCTTGTCCATTCAGCGTTGCCCATTGTGAAGCGGTAATAGCCCATTGCATTCATGTTGGGCATCAGGGGCGCCTTGCAGAGGTTGCGAACCGTGAATGACGCAGGCTTGTTGCCCAGGAACGTGCAGGGTAAGGGGCGAGATTTTCCCAACTCTCGCATACACACGGGAACCATCCAGACTCGGCTATCCTTTGCCGCCTGCGCGCCGTAAGGCGACTGCGTAATCGTGACGTCCAGGTCCTTGTTGGTGCAGCGTGTGTCCACTTTCACAAGCGGGACGCCGGGCTGGTCAACAAAGGTGTTGATCGCCTGTGCGATTTCCGGTTTGCGCGTTGCTTCGGAGAGCGAGGCAAGGAAGTCATTGGTGTTGGCATTGCCATGCGCGTACTTGCGCATGTATAGGCGAACGCCCTCGCGGAAGGCATCCGCGCCCATATAGGCTTCGAACATCTGCAGCACGGCAGCGCCCTTGTCGTAGGTGAGCCCGTCAAAGGCGTTGAATATGTCGTCATTGGTCTTGATGGGCTGACGAACTGATCGTGCAGAGCTCAGTGTGTCACGATCCATGACGTTGAGTGAGTTCCTGAGTGTTTCGCGGTCAAGTTCGTCGGTCGGCCAGGTTGCTGCAGCGATCTTGTTTCCAATCCAAGATGCAAAGGCTTCATTCAGCCAGATGTCGTTCCACCATACTGGTGTGACCATGTCTCCAAACCACTGGTGGGCAACTTCGTGCGCATGGAGGAGTTCGAAATAGCGGCGTTGGTAAGCGGGCGACTGCCGGGACAGCAATATGCCCCGCTCGGTATATGAAATCGCGCCAGCGTTTTCCATGCCTCCAGCCGCAAAGTTGGGTGGGGCGATGAGGTCCAGTTTTGGATATGGAAAGGGCGCGGCGAAATAATCTTCCAGCGCAATGACCAATGGTGGTGTTGCTGCGAGTGCAAACTGTGCGCGGTCAGACTTGCCGTTGACTGTCACGGCGCGTAGAGGCAGTGGCTGGGCGCGAATTTTCGAGGCTGGCACTGATGGGCCGCTGATTACGTCATAAGGCCCAACGGCGAGTGCCACCAGGTATGTTGGCAATGGTGCGGTGGTGGCAAAAACGGTCTTTACGACCCCGTCGGAAACCTGTTCCTGGCTTACCGGCAACGTGTTGCTGATGACCACATCCCGCGCGATGGTGGTGACGGAAATGTCGAACGGGGTTTTGAACCGGGGTTCGTCGAAACACGGGAAGGCACGTCTGGCCGATACTTCCTCGAATTGAGACCAAACGTACCGTATGCCGTTGTCGCTCATTGCGGTCAGCGCATCGGGAGCCGTCTCAAAGGACGCGCTGAACGGAATGGAGACCGAGATCTTCCCCGCCGGAATTTGTTCGTCGAACGACAGCTTCGCGACACCCGTTGGATCAACCTGGCTGTAGGATCCGCTGATCATGGACCTGTCGGCCAGTCTTGCCGTGACGCGGGCGACCACGAGGTCTTTTCCGTGAAGGTAAAATTCGCGCTTGGGCGCCTTGAGATCGATGTCGATCTGGACTGTACCTTCGTAGCGCAATTGATCGGGATTGATCGACAGGTCGATCCGGTAGTGCAGTGGTTCGACATGTTCAGGCAATTGGGACGTGGGGATGTCCTGCGCAGGGTTCGCAACTGTCGCTGATGCAGCAGAGTGAACCGGGCGAGCAGCTTTCGTGGCTCTGGGCGGCGGCGCAGAGTCGCACGCCACAGCGACGAGCGCCGTCAACAGAACAAGAAGGCAGACTTTCAGTCGCATTTAAGAAGTCCCCAGGCACCCCGAAATGCACACTAATGGTTGGACGGCAACTTGTGTACCCCGTGGACGGATGACATTTAGCGCGCTAAACGATAGGTCAATCAGTGAGTTACTTAACGGGCCGGGATTCGTCGGATGGTAAAACTTTCGCTTCCAGCAAACAGCAGGGTTCGTTCTGGCAAAACCTGGCCGGCGCCAGCCGGAGCGAAACGGCTGAGAACGTTCAAGGTTTATCGCTGGAACCCGGAAGATGGCGAAAATCCCAGCCTGGATACGTATCAAGTTGATCTGGACACCTGCGGACCCATGGTGCTGGACGGGTTGCTGAAGATCAAGAACGAGATCGATCCAACCCTGACGTTCCGGCGCTCATGCCGCGAGGGCGTTTGTGGCAGCTGCGCGATGAACATCGATGGGTCGAATACGCTTGCCTGTACGAAGGCGATAGAAGACGTCAAGGGGACGGTTGCGGTCTATCCATTGCCAAGCACGAACGTGATCAAGGATCTCGTTCCGGACATGTCGCACTTTTACGCCCAGTATGCGTCCATAGAACCATGGCTTCACACCACGACGCCAATGCCCGAGAAGGAGTGGCGGCAATCGCCTGAAGACCGGAGCAAGCTCGACGGAGTGTACGAATGCATACTGTGTGCGTGCTGTTCAACGTCTTGCCCCAGCTACTGGTGGAACCAGGATCGTTACCTGGGTCCCGCCGTGCTGCTCCAAGCCTACCGGTGGCTTGCAGATTCTCGTGATGAAGCGACCGGAGAGAGACTCGACAATCTTGAAGATCCGTTCCGGCTGTTCCGTTGCCACACCATCATGAACTGCACATCGACCTGTCCCAAAGGATTGAATCCGGCAGAAGCAATCGGCAAAATCAAACAGATGCTTGTGAAAAGAGCCGTCTAGGTTTCGCGCACCACATCGACTATTGCGCCGGTCAGAACGTCAAGCTCGCCACAGGAAATTGTCAGGGGTGGTGTTGTGTAGACAATGTTGCCGAACGGGCGGATCCAGACTCCGCGATCGATGAATTTCTGGCGCAACAGGTTTCGATCGAGATTTTGAAGCTCCACGACGCCGATGGCACCTTTGACCCGTACGTCCTTCACGTTTGCGACTGATCGAACGGTCTCGAGTCCACCGCGAAGGTGAGCTTCGATGTTGAGTGCCTGCTGGAGCCTCGGTTCGGTTTCAAACAGGTCGAGGGATGCATTTGCCGCTGCGCAGGCAAGCGCGTTACCCATGAAGGTCGGACCGTGCATGAGCGCCTTTGATGCGTCGTCGCTATAAAACGCACCAAATATGCGGTCAGTGGCTACAGTTGCTGCCAAAGGCAGCGTGCCTCCGGTCAACGCCTTTCCCAAGCACACGATATCCGGGACGATGGCAGCCTGATCCAGCGCAAACATCGTTCCTGTACGCGCGAAGCCCGTAAAAATCTCGTCCAGAATGAGCAATACTCCGTGCTCTCTGGCGGCGGTCGCAATGAACCTGAGCACTTCGGCCGAGTGCATCTTCATTCCGCCTGCGCCCTGCACAAGAGGTTCAACGATGACTGCAGCCACACTCCTATCCGAGAGTTGCCGCTTGAGCGTCTGCTCGAGTTCCCTGGTGGCCGGAATTTCTGCCAGAATGTTTTCTGTCAGTACGCCTGCGAAAAGCGTGTGCATTCCCTCGTCCGGGTCGCACAGTGACATCGTCCCGAAAGTGTCGCCGTGATAGCTGCCCCGAAAATGGACGATCTTCTTGCGTTCATGGTTGCCCTGATTGATCCAGTACTGGATGGCCATCTTGAGCGCGACTTCAACGGCGACAGAGCCCGAGTCCGAAAAGAATACCCTGTTCAAGTCACCGGGCAGCAGTTTCGCGAGGCGTGCCGACAGGCGATAGGCCTGTTCGTGTGCCAGCCCACCCAGCATGACGTGGGGAAGCGTTGCTAGCTGCGTCGAAACCGCGCTCGATATATGCGGGTGATTGTACCCATGAGCGGTCGTCCACCAGGAGGAAACTCCATCAATCAATTCCCTGCCATCGGCGAGGACGATCCTGCTTCCTCTCGCGCCAATGACGGGCAGCGGGGAAGGGGCTGTCTTCATTTGAGCATAAGGAAGCCAGATGTGGGGCCAACCCTCATCCAGCCAGGCTGGTGTCGTCACGCTTGCATCGGGCGAATGCCCAGCTTGGACCAAAGCATGTCGTCCTTTTCCTTCGCCGGGTTCGCAGTTGTCAGAAGCTTTGCGCCGACAAAGATCGAATTGGCGCCAGCAAGAAAGCAGAGCGCCTGAAGTTCTTCATTCATGTTTTCCCGACCTGCCGACAGTCTTACGACAGACTTTGGCATCATAATGCGTGCAGCGGCGATGGTTCGTACGAATTCCAAACCCTCGATCGGCAGGCTGTTGCCAAGCGGCGTTCCAGGGATTGGCATCAACGCGTTGATGGGCACGGACTCCGGAGGCGTGGGCAGGTTGGCGAGTGTCATAAGCATCCCGATGCGATCATCGCGACATTCGCCCATGCCAACAATTCCGCCGCAACAGACCGACATGCCGGCATCGCGGACGTGCTCGAGCGTATCCAGCCTGTCCTTGAGCGTCCGGGTCGTGACGACCCTTTCGTAATATTCCGGTCCCGTGTCGATGTTGTGATTGTAGTAGTCGAGGCCGGCATCGGCTAAGCGCTTTGCCTGCGTGGACGTCAGCATGCCAAGCGTCATGCAGGTTTCCATTCCCAACGCCTTTACCTCGCGAACCATGTCGCAGACGGCATCGATGTCGCGGTCCTTTGGTTCGCGCCATGCGGCTCCCATGCAAAAACGTGAGGCACCGCCTGCCTTGGCCTGTTCAGCGGCGGTCCGCACTTCTTTCAGCGCCATCAGTTTGGTGGCCTTCAGGCCAGTTTCGAAATGGGAGGACTGACTGCAGTATCCGCAGTTCTCGGCGCAGCCGCCCGTCTTGATGGACAACAATGTCGACATCTGGACTTCGTTCGGATCGAAGTGGGTGCGATGCACGGTCTGCGCCCGAAAAACAAGGTCAGCGAAGGGCAACTCGAACAGTGCGCTGGCGCTGGCTAAATCCCAGCGTGGTGCAAGGTGACTGACCGCTCCTTGCGTGGAGGATGAAGAGGCAGTTAGCGTTGTGGTTGTCATTGACAAAGGTGCTCGGTTCAATGGTGATGGCGCACAATAATCAGGATGCGGGCAGGGTCAAGAAACCCGATCAAGAAAAGCGACGGCAACATGACTGGTTTGGACCAATTCGCTAGCGGAAAATTGGCGGAAGCGGAGGCAAGGTCGCTTTTTCGCGCGTTGGCAGGGACACCGGCCAATGCCCTGAACTTCTGCTCCAACGACTATCTGGCTCTATCCGCTGACGAGCGACTTGTGCGAGCGGCCGCTTCAGCCGCAGAGAGATTTGGAGTTGGTGCTGGCGCATCCAGGCTCGTGACCGGCAATCATCCCCTTTACGCAGAACTCGAGTCCCGAATTGCTGTCTTGAAGGGGACGGAATCTGCTCTTGTCTTTGGGGCCGGATATCTGGCCAATCTGGGTACGATCCCGGCGCTGGCAGGCGAAGGCGACCTTATCGTCGCGGATGAACTTTCTCATGCCTGCATGATGTCTGGTGCCAAATTGTCCGGCGCCCGGACATTGCTGTTCCGGCACAATGATGTTGAACACCTTGAATTGCTGTTGAAAGGCAGTCGGACACAAGCACGAAACTGCCTGGTAATGACCGAAGGGGTGTTCAGCATGGATGGAGACCGCGCTCCGCTGGCGGACATCGCGAACGTCACTCGTAAATACGATGCCTGGCTCATGACGGATGATGCGCACGGGTTCGGCGTTTTGGGTGAGGGCAGGGGATCGGCCCATGCTGCAGGCGTCCGGCCGGACGTTCAGATGGGAACGCTCTCCAAAGCTGTCGGTTCATATGGAGGGTATGTTGCGGGCAGCCGCTCCCTTGTTTCATTGCTTGTGAACAGGGCGCGAAGCGTCATTTACTCCACCGGGTTGCCGCCGTCGGTTGTCGGGGCGTCGATCGCGGGACTGGACGTCATCTCAGGTGATGCCAAATTGTGTGCAAGGCCAGTCGAGAATGCGGCCCTGTTTTGCAAAGCCCTCAATCTTCCCAGACCCGAATCCGCAATCGTTCCTTTGGTACTCGGCGAATCCGATGCTGCAGTTCGTGCGGCACAGCTACTGGAACGTGAGGGGTTCATTGTGCGCGCAATCCGTCCCCCCACTGTCCCGGATGGCACTGCCCGGCTTCGGGTCACTTTCACGGCGGGAAACAAGAACGAGGACATTCTCCGACTTGCAGCCACAGTTAGGGAGTTTGCCTTTCCACTCATGAGCGTGTGATGTCGAACGCATTTTTCATTACGGCGACGGGTACGGACGTGGGCAAGACCTATGTCCTTTGTCGCATCCTTGAGCAAATGCGTGGGCGCGGCCAGGACGTGTTTGCGCTCAAACCCGTTCTCAGTGGCTTTGATCGCTCTACCCAATCAAACAGTGATGCAGGTCGTCTGCTTGCTGCACTGGGAAGGTCTGTTGACAGCAAAAACGTTGCCAGTATTGCGCCCTGGCGATTTCGAGAGCCGATTTCCCCTGATATGGCTGCAGAGCGGGAAGGCGTGCTCGTCACGCTTGCTGATGTGGCTTCGTTTTGTCGTAACGAATTTTCGCAGCAACCCGGTACAGGCTTTGTGGAAGGCGCTGGGGGGATATTGTCACCGCTCGGTCGTGATTTTACGAATCTTGATCTGGCGGAGTCTCTTGATGTTCCAGTGGTTCTGGTAGCGGGAGCATATCTGGGTACCATCAGTCACACACTGACGGCTTGTGCTGCCCTGCGAGAGCGCCGTCGCCAACCTGTTTCGATCGTGCTGTGCGAGGCCCAGGGGGGGCCGGTTTCGCTGAAAGCGACTGCGGAAGCCATCTCGAGATTTGTCGATACGCCAATCCATACCGTTGCAAATCGAGGTCGCGTGCCTGACCGCCTGATTGACCAACTTGTTTCTACGGCTTGATGACTATCGGTGTCCCCACCTTGACGGACGAGAATATCTCCTTGATATCGGCATTGCTCACGGCAATGCATCCTGCGGTCCAATCCGGATAGAGTCCCAGCGCGTTGAGTACGGCAAGACCCTCTGGCATGCCGTGGATCATGATTGCGCTCCCTGGCGATACGCCTCGCCTTCGGGCGGCGACGACGTCGGAACGGTTCGGGTACGAGATGTGCAGCGACAGAAAGAAGCTGGAATTCGGGTTTTTGCCGTCGATGGAGTAGCGTCCCTCCGGCGTGCGCGAGTCCCCTTCCTGCTGCTTGTGACCGACTGGATTAACTCCCAGCGCGACACGGTATGTCTTCACCGCACGCGCTCCACTCCACAGGGTCATTTGCCGCTTCGCTTTCTCAATTGTGACTTGCGTAACAGGGCGGGAGAGCGGCGCGGCCGATGCTGTTGCAATGCAAAGCAGTGCGGCAAAAAGTGCTAGCGAGGCTCGATTCATGCGACTTCCCACTTAGAGAAAGCGTCATAAATCGTAGAAAAAGTGGCAGCGTTATGGCAGGTTTTGGTCAGACTGGACACGATTGGGTGACGGGCGACTATTGGCCAACACGGCTTGATGTGAATTATTCGCGCTATTCGCCCGCGCACCCGCGGTCAATTGAAGTGGAGTGATTTCATGAAATTTTCGACATGCGTCGCCATCGTCTTTGCTCTTCTGGCAACAGTTACATCAACCGCTTCGGCGCAGAATGTGCCGCCCGGCAGTTACCAAAGGTCGTGTACTGGCATTGATGCCGACTGGCATCGTCTGTCAGCTACCTGCCGGACGCGGAACGGGGGGTCGAATTTTTCCGTTCTTGAAGACTACCGAAATTGCGAAACTGATATTACGAACAACAACGGCCATCTTGAATGCGCCGACAGCAGGCAGGGTGACGATGACTGGGGTGATCGGCAGGGGAATGATTCAACCCCGCGCGGCAGCTACCAGCAAAGCTGCCGAAATATCGACACTGACGGACAAACCCTGACGGCAGAGTGTCGCGACCGCAATGGTCGCTGGCGTTATACTGAACTTGACGACTATCGCCGCTGCCGCGGAGACGTTGCAAACTATGACGGCGTTTTGCAATGCCGCGGAAACGACGATGATGACCAAGGCGGATACGGAGAGCTGCCCGGCGGCAGCTGGCGCGCAACCTGTCGGAATTATCGCGTCAACGGATCTGTTCTGTATGCTGAATGCAGGACGCGCTATGGCAACTATGTCCAGTCGTCGATCGATGTTCGCCGATGCCGCGGCGAGATCACCAACAATGGCGGTCAACTCACTTGCGGATACGGCGGGTACAATGGTCAGGGATACTCGCGCATAACGCTATACAAGCACACGAACTTCGGAGGCAAATCCCGTAGCTATTCAACCGATGTGCCCAACCTGAACTACGATGCATTTGGCAATATTGCTTCCAGCGCTGTCGTGCAGGGCGGTGTATGGCAGCTGTGTGATCGGCCGAATTATCAAGGGTTTTGCATTGTCGTTGACCGAACGAGTTCCAACTTCAATGTTTTCGGGTTCAATGACAGGGCTGAATCCATTCGGCGCCTGAGGTAGATTTGGCTTCTTTCCGAATCTGCGATTGCAATCGGTCAGGGGCCGGATAAATTCCGGCCTCTTGTTTTCTCTGAAAGGAAGTGGGCGATGGCTGGCAAAAACAGCATGGATGGCAAGGGATTTCAAATGGACCGGCGTACGATTGTGGTCTCAAGCCTCGCCGCAGGATTTGCACTGTCGGTCCAGCCCGTTGCGGCTGGTACGATCTCGACCGAAGCAAGCGGGCTGGAAACTGGTGAAATCCGCATTCCGGTCGTTGACGGCGAGATTCCTGCGTATCAGGCGCGGCCGGTTGGCGGGAAGCAGTTGCCCACTGTGATCGTCATTCATGAAATCTTCGGCGTACATGAGTGGGTCAAGGACATTTGCCGTCGCTTCGCAAAGGCCGGGTATCTTGCTGTAGCTCCCTATTTGTATTCCCGGCAGGGTGATGCGCTGGCCTACACGGACATACAAAAGCTGGTGGCCGAGCTCGTTTCCAAAGTGGACGATGCCACAGTCATCAGCGATTTGGATGCTACGGTGAAATGGGCGTCAAAGAACGGTGGCGATCCGCAGAGGATTGCCGTGACCGGCTTTTGCTGGGGCGGGCGACAGACATGGCTCTACACGGCACACAGCGCGGACGTGAAAGCCGGTGCTGCCTGGTACGGACACATGGTTCGCAAGGAAGGAAACACCCAACCGGTGCACCCCGTTGAAGTTGCTGCCGCCTTCAAGGGACGAATGCTGGGGTTTTATGGCGAACTGGACAAGGGTATTCAGGCCTCGCAAATTGATGCGATGCGAGCGGCCTTGAAGGCTGCTGGGGACACCAAGTCAGAAATAGTCGTTTTTCCCGGCGCTGATCATGGTTTCCTGGCCGACTATCGGCCCAGTTACAATGAGAGTGCTGCAAAAGACGCATGGGCGCGATGTCTCGCATGGTTTAAGGCGCACGGAGTGTGATTTGAATCTGCCGAGTTGAGGGCGTGACAAACGATCCTGATGATGAAGCGCAGTTCCATCGGGACGTCGCTGCCAATCTGATGAGAAACTACCTGAGCCAGCTTGCACACGGCATGCTGGCGATGACGGGGTTTCGACTCGTCAATGCGCCGACTTTTGTACCTGCCTATCTATTTGCGCTTTCTGGATCGACTTCCACGGTCGGCCTTGTGCTTGCCATGCAGTATCTGGGCTCGTTCTTCAGCAGCGTCTTTGGCGCGACGGCCGTGGAGCACCGCAGAAAGATTGTCGATCTTGGCCTGCGCTACGGGTGGATGATGCGGTTGTCCGTTCTTGGACTTTCGCTGGCCGGGTTTCTGCTTCCACCTTCCATCACCCTGTACGTCTTTGCAATTTTCCTGGGTTCGCTTGGTGTGTTTTCGGGCATGCAAAACGTGCTTTGGAATGTACTGCTGACAAAGACCATTCCAGCTGATCGACGTGGCATGCTGATCGGGTTGCGGAATTTCCTGGGTGGCATGACGGCGTCGGCCGTTGCATATGTCGGCGGCACATATCTCGTGGAGACGAATGCGCTGGGCAATGGTTACGCTTCAACCTTCATGCTGGCGTTTCTGTTGACCGCTGCCGGACTGTCGTTGCTCTATCTCGTCCGTGAACCTGATTCTCCTTCGGTTCGCAACCCTGTCAGCGTTCGCGAGCGTCTCGCTGACATTCCGGGATTGCTGAGCGACCGCGCATTTGCCAGCTATTTCTGGGCGCAGTCCCTCGCGACGCTGGGTTCGCTTGCACTCCCATTTTATGTTTTGTACGTCGAACGAACGCAGGGGCTGACGGGCGAGAAGCTTGGTCTGCTGTCGCTCTCATTGCTGGTGTCGCAAACTGTTGCAAATCTGGGCTGGGGGGCACTCGCTGACCGCCTTGGCTTCAAGGCTGTATTTGTTCCGGCCCTTTTGCTCTGGGCCGGATCGACTGTCGGGCTCATGTTTGCGACTGACCAAAGCGGCATCATGTTTTCGTTTGCCGGCATTGGTGCAGGCTATGCAGGGTTTCTGATTGCTGCCCAGAACATGGTTCTTGAGTTCGGAACCCGCGAAGACCTGCCCATGCGCATCGCAATGGTTAACTCGGCGCAATCTCTCGTGCAGGTCTTTGGGGCCATCGTTGGCGGCAACATTGCGCAGACATTCGGGTTTGAAGAAGTTTTTGCTGCAGCCGTGCTCGCAAAACTCGCGGCGGCGGTCATGTTGTGGTTCTATGTAGATGAACCCCGAGGCGCCAAGGTGCGAGGTACTCTGGGTACAGAAGAAATTCAGGGATTAGACATGTCCGTTGAAAACGGAACCGCCACGTCCGCTCAGGCGCAAACAGGCAATCAGGCGCAGGCAAGTGCCGGCCGTCCGCGGGGCAAAACTGCCTTGCGAACAGGAGAGCGCAAGCGCGGCAGGACCGCGACCAACGTCAGGATCGACGACATCAAATGGGTGTTGATCGCTTCGTGGATTGCATTTTTCCTGGTTGCGGCCTGGACCCAGCAATGGACGTTTTGCCTGGTTCTTGCTGTAGCGGTGAGCGCTTTTGCTGTCGCCAGGCTCGGGTATGTCAGGAGCCAGCCAGAGCCGTTGCCGCTTTCGACAGGCTCGGCGAGTGCCCAAATCGGCGAAGCCGCAATGATCCCGCCGCTCCTTCAAACGACGACGGATTTTTCGGCGCCCGAAGTTGTCCGCAAACTCTCTGAACCTGCCATTTTGACTGATCACACCGGGCGCATCATTGTCGCGAACGCCGTTTTCGAAAACCTGATGGGATACGCTGAGCCACGGAAGCACCTTGCAAGTGTGCTGCGAGCGCCGCAAGTCCTGGGTGCCCTGGAGCTGGCTCTTGCGGGGCGCGGAGCGCAACGGGCGTCGTTCCCGTATGCGAGTACGCCCGAACAAACCTTTGATGCCGACATTGCGCCGATCGAGAGCGAGGACCACGTGGTGCGTGCGGTCCTTGTGATCCTGCACGACACAACCAAGGCTCAGCGCGTCGAACAGATGCGTGCGGATTTCGTGGCAAACGCAAGTCACGAGTTGCGTACACCCCTGGCATCGCTGAGCGGGTTCATCGATACGTTACGGGGGCACGCAAAGGATGATCCGGAGGCGCAGGAGCGCTTCCTAACGATCATGGCTGAGCAAGCCGGGCGCATGCGCAGGCTGATTGATGACCTGCTTTCATTAAGCCGAATTGAGCTCAATGAGCACGTCAGACCCTCGGGCAGCGTCAATCTTAGCGATGTCGCAGAGGAAGTCGCGCACGCGTTGTCGCCGATGGCGATTTCTGCAAATATCCAGCTTGATCTTATCGAACCGTCGTCACTGCCGAATGTTGCAGGCGATCGTGATGAACTGTACCAGGTCGTGCAGAACCTGGTCGACAATGCGATCAAGTATGGGCGCCCTCACACGGCCGTGACGATCGAGATCGGGATGAAGCGGGCAGGGCCGGGCGAGCCAGGTCCTTCGCCCTCTGTCATTCTCAGCGTCAGAGACCACGGGGAAGGAATTGCGCGAGAGCATATTCCTCGCCTTACCGAACGTTTTTACCGCGTGGATGTCAGGCGAAGCCGCGCCATTGGCGGAACCGGACTGGGCCTTGCAATCGTCAAGCACATCGTGAACCGTCACCGGGGTCGCTTGACGATTGAAAGTCAGGTGGGAGAAGGCTCTGCTTTCTCGGTCTATCTGCCATTGGCGACTGAAGCTGGCGCAGGAGAGGCTGCAAGTCCCGGGTTATTGACGGCGTCATAAAAGTTTCACGTAATTGTTAGATTAGTTGCCAGCGGAAGATCCCAATGTCAGTCGGGGCGGGCCTGGCAATGCATGTGCAGATTTCAGGTTCCTTCCTTCATTTGAGGCTATGATGTCCGAGCACATTGTGAAGTCCTTCCATGACCAGCTAGAAGCGCTGGACACGGCGATCGTGCAAATGGGCGGGCTGTGCGAGAAACAGCTTTCCGACGCCATTGACGCCATTTCGCGAAGAGACGTGGACCTCGCGCAAAGGATCGTCGGCCTGGACACAAACGTTGACGCATATGAAACCCAAATCGAGCAGCAGGTCATACGGCTGCTTGCCCTGCGTCAGCCACTCGCGACAGACCTGCGCGAGACGCTGGCCGGGCTGAAGATCTCGGCAGATCTGGAGCGAATTGGAGATCTTGCCAAAAACGTAGCGAAGCGTGCGCTGGTTGTGTCAAACGAAGTGACCGACCAAAACCTCATACAGGGCTTGGTGCGGATGGGTCGGCTGGCTCTTGCGCAACTGAAGGATGTGCTGGACGCCTATGTCAAGCGTGACGTCGATATAGCGCTCAGAGTCTGGAAGTGCGACGGCGAGATCGACGAAATTTACAATTCGCTGTTCAGAGAATTGTTGACGTACATGATGGAGGATCCGCGAAAGATCAGCCCATCGACGCATCTCCTCTTCATCGCGAAGAACTTTGAACGGATCGGCGATCACGCGACGAATATTGCGGAGACAGTCAGTTACATCGTGACCGGGTCCAAGATGGGCGATCCGCGACCCAAAAGCGACACGACATCGACCACTTCAATTTCTGCGGCCAAGGACGATTGATACTCACATGTCAGGGAAAATGAAGCCGCTTGTTCTGATCGTTGAGGATGAGCCGTCCCTGGCAACACTATTGAGATACAATCTCGAAAAGGAAGGATTTCGGGTGGCGGATGCTCCCGATGGTGAGGAGGCTTTGCTGCTTGTGCAAGAGGAGGCGCCGGAGCTTGTCATCCTGGACTGGATGCTTCCGAAAGTTCCGGGCATTGAAGTCTGCCGCCGGTTGCGGGCCCGGATGGAGACAAAGAATGTTCCCATCATCATGCTGACTGCTCGCGGAGAGGATGCGGATCGCGTTCGCGGTCTCGACACGGGCGCTGATGACTATCTGACGAAACCTTTTTCAATGACGGAGTTGCTTGCTCGTATCAGGGCCGTTCTTCGCCGAATTCGTCCTGCACTTGTGGAGGATGTTGTCGCGTTCGGAGACATTTCGATCGACAGGGCGTCGCATCGCGTGAAGCGCGGCGAGCGCGAAATCCATCTCGGACCGACCGAATACAAGTTGCTCGATCATTTTCTGAGCCATCCCGGGAGAGTGTTCAGCCGAGAGCAGTTGCTGGATGCCGTATGGGGAAGCGGTGTGTTTGTCGATGCCAGAACGGTTGATGTTCACATTGGCAGGTTGCGCAAGGCGCTGACGGAGGAAGGAGGGGCTGATCCGATTCGAACGGTTCGGTCCGCCGGCTATTCGCTGGATGCGTCTCCTGGCAGTTAGTCCGACCTTGTGTGGCATCGACAAAAAGAAAGGGAGCCTCGCTCCCCTTCAAAATTCTGCGGTGCCTATCCGAACTTACGTGCGAACCAGATATCGCCTGAATTCGCGGTCGCGGTCGCGGTCCCTCCGACTTTGCGCTGGCTGAAATGCCTTTACCGAATGGGCATCGCAATACGGTGACGATGATTTTGGCGGGTGACCGCAAAAGTGGAATTCGGCGGTTGAAGGGTCCCCGATCGGCCACTTGCACATACGGTCATTGATCGTAAGAACCGTCGTTTTGCGACCCTGATCATCAACCAGCGGCTCCTTCTCGATGATAGGAACCTGAATGACCTGTGCGGGGCGGGGGCGGGTTGGGCGACGTGCAACCTGCATCCGGGGCCGTTCGGTCCTGGCGGGTGTTGCTCGGCCGGCAAGTCCCAAGCGGTGCACCTTGCCAATTACCGCATTTCTTGTCACACCGCCGAGCTGGCGAGCGATTTGACTGGCGCTCAGACCGTCTGACCAAAGCTGTTTGAGCTGTTCTACGCGCTCATCCGTCCAACTCATCCGGAACTCCCTTGCTTGGACAGGTATGGTTAAGTCCATCCATAGTATGCGAATGAGCCGGAGCCACAAGATAATATACTAAGTGCCAGATATAGTTATTGGGGATAGTTGTTATCCAACCACAATGGTTAACTACCTGTCAGGTTGCGTTGAAAGGCCTTGCTGCGGCGCAGAAATCTTTCGCATAAGATCAAACACATGGTTTTCTGCCGTTTTTGTGAGGTTGCCGTGATTACTCCCGTTTTGCCGACATATGCGCGAGCACCCATCGCGCTCGATCATGGGGAAGGACCATATGTGGTCACCACGGACGGCCGTCGCTTTCTCGATTTTGGCGCCGGCATCGCGGTCAATGCGCTTGGACATGCGCACCCACATCTCGTGAAAGCCTTGTCCGAACAGGCGTCCAAGTTGTGGCACACGTCCAACCTTTACCGCATTCCTGGGCAAGAGAGGCTCGCTGAAAGGCTTGTCGCGCACACATTTGCCGACACGGTGTTCTTCACGAATTCGGGCGCGGAGGCACTTGAGTGTGCCATCAAAATGGCAAGGAAGTTCCATTCCGCCCGCGGAGAGCCACACCGGTTTCGCATCATCACGTTCGAAGGCGCGTTTCACGGCAGAACGCTGGCAACGATCGCTGCAGGCGGCCAGAAGAAATATCTCGAAGGCTTTGGACCCAAGGTGGATGGATTTGACCAGGTCGCGTTCTGCGATCTTGAACAAGTCAAAAGAACCATCACAGCCGAGACGGCAGGCATTCTTATAGAGCCAGTGCAAGGCGAGGGTGGTGTTCGCGTCGTTTCGCCCGAAAAGCTTCGAGCCCTGAGAGAGATTTGCGACCAGCATGGCTTGTTGCTGATGCTCGATGAAGTGCAGTGTGGCATGGGGCGAACCGGCAAGCTATTTGCTCATGAGTGGGCCGGCGTCTCGCCCGATATCATGGCGATCGCGAAGGCTCTGGGTGGAGGCTTTCCTGTTGGCGCCTGCCTCGCGACAGAATCAGCGGCCGCGGGTATGACCGCGGGCACGCACGGATCGACGTTTGGAGGCAACCCGCTTGCCATGGCGGTTGGGAACGCCGTGATGGATGTGGTCAGCGATCCCAAATTTCTCGATCACGTCAACCGCATTGCGAACTATCTCAAGCAGCAGTTGCAGATGGTGCTCGACCGGAACGGGCAGGTGCTTGAAGAAGTGCGAGGCGAGGGTCTGATCCTTGGGCTGAAATGCAAGATTCCAAACAGCGAACTCGTCGATGCGTTGCGCGATCGAGGGATGCTCGCTGTTGGTGCAGGGGACAATGTGGTCAGGATACTGCCGCCGCTTATCATCGATGAAGATCACGTTCGTGAGGCCATCACCATTCTGGGCGATGCCTGCGCCAGCCTCGTTCCAAAAACTTCCAAGGTTGCATCCAAATGACGACGGTGCCCAGCATAAAACACTTTCTGGATCTTGATGCATTTGATGCCGGGATGCTCAGAAAACTGGTCGACGATGCCAGGCGCATCAAGGAGGCCCGCAAGGGCCGGCCAAAAGGCGAGCCCGACGCGCAGGCTCCGCTGAAAGGTCGGATCCTGGCGCTGGTTTTTGAGAAGCCGTCAACTCGTACTCGCATTTCTTTCGACGTCGGCATGCGCCAACTCGGCGGCGAATGCATGTTTCTCGACGGACGAGACATGCAATTCGGGCATGGGGAAACGGTCGCCGATACCGCGCGGGTCCTGTCGCGCTATGTCGACGCAATCGTTCTCAGGTCCAAGCGACACCAGAGCCTGATTGAACTGGCACGCACTGCAAGCGTGCCGGTCATCAACGGGCTGACCGACAAAACGCATCCCTGCCAGCTCATGGCAGACATCCTGACCTTTGAAGAGCATCGAGGTCCAATCGCCGGCAAGGTCGTGGCTTGGGCTGGTGCCGGCAACAATGTCTGTGCGTCATGGATCCATGCAGCAGCACGCTTCAACTTCGAATTGCGCGTGGCATGTCCACCTGAACTTGATCCGGATCCATTGCTGCTGTCCTGGGCCAAGGAAAACAAGGGCAACGTTCACATCGTTCGTGATCCGCACGAAGCCGTCGCCGGAGCGACGGCTGTTGTCACAGATACATGGGTTCAGATGTCGGAGACGGACCAGCTTGGCGAAGGCGGCACCCGCTCGCGTCATAATTCGCTGGTCAGGTACCGGGTCGACAAAAAGCTTATGCAAGCGGCTGGCAAGGATGCGATTTTCATGCACTGCCTGCCAGCGCATCGTGGTGAGGAAGTTACGGACGACGTGCTGGACGGTCCGCAATCGGTCGTTTTTGACGAAGCCGAGAACAGACTGCATTCACAAAAGGCAGTGCTTCTCTGGACCCTGACGTGACACGTAACGATTTCGTCCGCAGCTTTCAGATTGAGGGAATGAATGTCCGCGGGCGGATTGTGCATCTGACCGACGCTGCCGATCAGGTGATAGCGGCGCACGGCTATCCAGCGACCGTATCCCGCGTGGTGGGAGAGGCATTGGCGCTTGCGGCGTTGCTGGGAGCATCTCTCAAGTTCAATGGCACGCTGACAGTTCAAACGCGGAGCGATGGGCCGTTGCGCATGATTGTCGCTGATTTCCGTTCGCCAGGGGATATCAGGGCGTGCGCCACTTTTGATCGCGAGGCGGTTGAAATGCTTGGCCCCCGGCCAAGCTTCAAGGCGCTTGTCGGAAACGGCTCGATTGCCATTACAATCGATCCCGAAACCGACATGGAACGCTATCAGGGCGTTGTGCCGCTGGAAGGAGACGGGATTGCCGATGGGGCCATTCATTATTTCGACCAGTCCGAGCAAATCCCCACGTCGATCAAGCTCAGCGTTGCGACGCTAAACGTTCGCGGGCCCAATGGCCCGCAGGCACACTGGCGAGCCGGGGGCATCCTGATCCAAAACCTGGCCACACTCGGCGGCATACAGGTTCAGCCGTGTCCAGATGATGATCGAAATCATGAAGACGACTGGCCGCGTGCGAGCGCACTATTTTCCACGGTGGAGCCGCACGAGCTTGTCGACCCACTGGTTGAACCGGAACGCCTTTTGTTCCGGTTATTTCATGAAGACGGTGTGCGCGTTTTTGATGTGAAGCCACTTCGGTTTGCGTGCCGCTGCAGTTCCGAGCGTGTTTCAGACGTCTTGCGACAGTATTCAGAAATCGAGCTGAACGAGCTTGCCGACCAGGACGGTTTGATCCGAGCGAAATGTGAATTCTGTTCAGCGACATATTCGTTTGCGCCCGATACGCTGCGACAGGTGTCAGCGTAACTGGTGGATCAAACGACGAATGAAAGCTTCGCAAGCTGCAACTTGCGAGATCTCGATGAATTCGTTGGGCTTGTGCGCTTGCTGGATGTTGCCTGGCCCACAGACGACGGAAGGAATGCCAACTTCCTGGAACAACCCGGCCTCGGTGCCGTACGCGACGGCTTCAGCGTGGTTGCGTCCCGTGAGTTGCTTTGCCAAGGCTTCGGCAGGGCAGCCGTCGCGTGCTGTCAGTGCCGGCACGTGCGCCCGAACATTTGTAACGATATCCGCTTCCGGTGCTATCAGGCGCAGTCGTGGCAGTATCACGTCCCGCGCATGGGCGTTGAACCGGTCCACGATTTCTTCCTGACTTGTGCCGGGCAAGTACCGGAATTCCCACTGGAAGGTGCAATGCCGCGCAAGAATGTTCAGGGCCGTGCCACCTTCAATCGTTGAAGACTGAACAGACGTGTACGGTGGATCAAATCTGCCGGAGGGATCGCCGCGGCGTCGCATTTCATCTGCCAACGAACTGAGGTGCATGATGAGTTCTGCCGCAACCATAACAGCGTTTACACCCTTGTCGGTCTGACTGGAGTGAGCCTCGCGCCCCGTGACGGTTGTTCGGAATGAACGAATTCCCTTGTGTGCGTTGACGACCTTCATGTCGGTTGGTTCGCCAATAATTGCCAGCCTCGGCATCGGGACAGATTTCACGATGTCTGCGATCATCGGGCGAACGCCCAAACATCCGACTTCTTCATCATAGGAAAGGGCGATGTGCACCGGCGTCTTCAGAGGGGCTTTTGCGAATTCCGGCAACAATGCAAGTATGACGGCGGAGAAGGCCTTCATGTCCGAAGTGCCGCGACCGAACAGTTTGCCGTCTTTTTCGACCATATTGAATGGTTGAGTGAGCCAGTCCTGTCCGTCCACCGGAACAACATCCGTGTGCCCCGACAGGACAATGCCGCCAGGCGTGTCCGGACCAATTGTAATCAGAAGATTTGCCTTGGTCCCCTCAGCATTGGGTATGCGGCGCGATGCAATTCCGTATCCGCCAACATAATCCTCAACGAAGGAAATCAGCTCCAGATTTGACCCACGGCTTGTTGTGTCAAAAGCCACGAGCCTTGAGAGCATTTCGCGAGAAGAAAACTGTTGAGGCATTCGCCGGGGATATCCGTTGGCAAGATCGCCAGCTAGCCGTCCATGCTAGAGGCTGGACTGCCAATGATAGTGAGAAACTCACGGCGTGTCATCGGGTCTATGCGGAACGCACCAAGCATGGTGGACGTCACCATGGTCACGCCAGGCTTGTGTACGCCACGCGTGGTCATGCACTGGTGCTGCGCTTCGATTACGACTGCCACACCTTTCGGATCCAGAACCTTCTGGATGCAATTGGCAATCTGGGCATTCATTTTTTCCTGAACCTGCAGCCGGCGCGCATATGCTTCCACGACCCTGGCGAGTTTTGAAATTCCCACAACCCGATTTGTTGGAAGGTAGGCCACATGAGCCTTACCTATGATGGGAGCCAAATGATGCTCGCAATGCGACTCAAACCGGATATCGCGCAGTACGATCATTTCATCATAGCCTTCGACTTCTTCGAAGGTGCGCTTCAGGTAATCCTCAGGGTCGACATTGTAGCCAGAAAACCAGTCTTCGAATGCCCTGGCGACGCGGGCAGGGGTATCGCGCAAGCCTTCCCGGGAAGGCTCGTCACCAGCCCACCTGAGCAGCGTCGTGATTGCCTGTTCGGCCTCATCACGACTTGGCCGTGATGTCTCTGCCGCCTTGGGCTTGACCGCTGATTTTTTTACAGGTGATGCCATGCCCTAGCCTCCGATGCGCACGGTGTATTGCTCCGTGGCAACAAACTTCCATGGATATTATACGCATGGAACGAAGGTTCAGATCAAAGCACTAAAGGCCGCTAATTCAATAGCGAATTAGTGAATGCGCCTGGATTCGTGGGGGCTGTCCAAGGGAAATGCCGGAATATCAACCTGAAAGCTTTCACCTTCCGAGGTCTGCATCTGGTAGGCGCCGAGCATCATTCCCGAGGGTGTCTCAAGCGGCGTCCCTGACCGATATTCAAACTTCTCGCCCGGGCGCAAAATCGGTTGCTGTCCCACCACGCCTGCACCTTTTACTTCGATCGTCCGGCCGTTGGCATCGATTATGCGCCAGTACCGGGTGCGCAGCTGTATCGTTTCGGGACTTTCGTTCTCGATCAATACGGTATAGGCCCAGAAAAAGTGATTGTGATCGGGGGCTGACTGGTCTGCCAGATAGGCTGGCTGAACCGAAACTTTAACTTTGCGTGTAACCCGCTCGAACATGTTAGTTGCGCTCCCCGCGCCTGGGTCTCCGGACGCAGGAGAATCCAAGGGCCTAATGATTTCCTAGGCTTCGTCTATCGATACGCTTGACGTCACCGAGTTCGCAACAAAGCAATTTTCGTGCGCAGCGTGATGAAGCCCGGAAATCTCTTGAGCCGATGGTTGACGATCGCCCGAAAACGTCAGTTTGGGACGCAGTGTTACCTTGCTGACCCAGTATTTGCCCTGGGCGTTTCGTTCCATAACGCCTGTGGCGGCGTCCGCGTAAGTTTCAACCACAAATCGCTTTCTGGCCGCCAAAGCCAGAAATGTCAGCATGTGACAAGTGGAGAGAGACGCCACGAACGCCTCTTCCGGGTTCACGCGCGCCGCATCGCCCTTGAATTCAGGTGCAGCCGACCAGGCTACAACTTCGCCACCGCCAAAGGTGACTTCGGCTGAACGATTATAGGTGTCGTAGGTGAAATCAGCCGATGTCCGCTTCCACCTCGTTGTTGCGCGATACTCATGCATGACCGGTCACCAGAAGTCCGTTGATCTCAGCTGTGCAGATATGGCTGAAGTCTTGGCAAAACAAGGTCCTTATGACTCACAGCGCTTTCAGGGCCTGCGCCAAGTCGTCGATGAGGTCGCCCGGGTCTTCCAGACCAACGGAAAGTCTCAGCATGCCGTCGGTAATGCCGAGTTCAGCACGGGCATCCGGTGTCAGCCTAAAGTGCGTCGTCGTGGCTGGATGCGTTATCAGCGACTTTGCATCGCCCAGATTGTTCGAGATGTCGATCAGGTTCAGTGCATTTGCGAAACGGAATGCCAGATCCTTGCCGCCGTCCAGATGGAAACTGACGAGCGAGCCGCCAAGAGACATTTGTGCTCTGGCGAGTGCAGCCTGAGGATGGTCAGCGCGGCCGGGATAGAGCACGCGTTTGACTTTCGGAAGACGCGCCAGTGCATCTGCGACTGCAGCCGCGTGCTCGCACATGGCGCGCACGCGCAGATCCAGCGTCTCCAGAGACTTGGTCATGATCCAGGCGTTAAATGGGCTGATGGATGGACCTGTGTTGCGGATGAATGTCTGCAAATGGTCATCGAGAAACTTCCTGTCACACAGGATCACGCCGCCGAGGCAGCGACCCTGTCCATCAATATGCTTCGTCGCTGAATAGATGACGATGTCGGCACCAAACTCCATGGGGCGTTGCAGGACCGGCGTCGCGAAGACGTTGTCGACAACCAGTCTGGCGCCTGCCTTGTGCGCAATCTCGGCGACGCTGCGCAAATCGATGATTTCGAGCGTCGGGTTTGCGGGAGTTTCCAGAAACAGCACTTTGGTGTTGGGCTGGATCGCGGCTTTCCACGCGTCGAGATTCACACCATCCACCAGCGTGCTGTTGATGCCGTACCGTGGCAGCACATCCTCTACGACATAGCGGCAGCCTCCGAACATTGCTCGTGCGGCGACAACGTGATCGCCCTGGCGCAAGTGGCACAGAAGGGCAGTGGAGACTGCCGCCATCCCCGTTGCTGTCGCCCGGGCGACGGGTGCACCTTCGATCAGAGCCATTCGCTCTTCGAACATTGATACGGTGGGGTTGCCGAAGCGCGAGTAGGTGAACCCCGGATCCTCACCCTTGAAGCGCGCCTCAGCGGTCTCGGCGTTGTCGTAGGCAAACCCTGATGTCAGGTAGAGCGCTTCCGACGTTTCGCCGTTTTCAGAGCGCTTGAGCCCGCCGCGAACGAGCCTTGTTTTCAAGCCGTATTTCTGGCCGGATTTCAGTTCACCCATCGTCTTGTGACCTCCAAAAAAAAAATCCCCGGTGCCTGAGGGACAATTCCCAAGCCGGGGCCGGATTTCACTCGACCCGGCCTTTTAGCTGCTTGTTTAACGTGGCCGCGAAGCTGACCGGCTCAAATCACCACGTGCCTCTTTTTTATAAACTCAGCGGCGAACGGTCAACGAGCCCAATTGGTCTGGGGACATTCCGCCGCGGCCTTTGCCCCGCTACCCTCAAGTGTCCTAAAGTGCAGCTTATGGCACAGAACCTATTCAATATTGCCGATGACGCAGCTGAGCAGGTCCGCGGACATTCGACCGGGATACTTCCAGCCAGCCAGCTTCGCGGGATGATGCAGCGCGGGCGGCTGGTTGCTCTCAAGGAGATCGAAGAAACCCAGATCCAGCCCGCGAGCCTCGATCTACGGCTCGGCAGTGTCGCGTGGAGAATCCGCGCAAGCTTTCTGCCCGGACCAGGTGTGAGTGTGAAAAGCCGAATTGATCAGCTTGCCTTGCACCAGATCGACCTTACCAAGGGGGCCGTGTTTGAAGCGGGGTGTGTGTACATTGTCCCGCAGCTGGAGCGGGTTGCGCTACCCTCTCGCATGTCAGGCGTGGCCAATCCGAAAAGCTCAACCGGTCGCCTTGACGTTTTTACGCGGCTGATTACCGATGGTGGCAAAGAGTTTGACCGCATCGAGCCGGGGTATGAAGGCCCCCTCTACGCCGAAGTGAGCCCGCGGTCGTTTTCGATTCTCGTGCGAGAGGGGTCGCGGCTCAACCAGCTTCGCCTGCGCCGTGGTTCGCCAATGTTCTCGGATGCCGACCTCAGAAAACTGCAGCAAGAGCAGGGCATCGTTGCAGGCGACGCGGACATCAGCGACGGTATCGCGCTTACGGTTGACCTCAAAGGCGCGGGCTGGAACGAACTTGTCGGGTACCGTGCAAAACGTCATGCTGGACTGATCGACGTCGACAAGTCCGGCGTGCATGACGTTGCAGACTTCTGGGAGCCGATCAAAGCGCGCAATGACGCGACGATCGTGCTTGATCCGAACGAGTTCTACATTCTTGCGTCACGCGAAGCTGTCTCCATTCCACCAGAGTATGCGGCGGAGATGGTACCCTACAATCCACTCGTAGGTGAGTTCCGGGTCCACTATGCAGGCTTCTTTGATCCGGGGTTTGGCTATTCGGGAGCCGGTGGTGCGGGTTCGCGAGCCGTACTTGAAGTGCGAAGCCACGAAGTGCCGTTCATCCTTTCGCACGGCCAGATTATCGGTCGGTTGGTATTTGAGCGCCTGACGGAGACACCAGAGCGTGTGTACGGGCAGGGGATCGGGTCGAACTACCAGGCGCAGGGGCTGAAGCTTTCCAAACATTTCAGGCTCTGAGAGTTCTCCAATGCCGGCAATGATCTGGCCATTTGTGCTTGCGATCGTGGCGTACACTTCATATCAGCTGGTCCTCAAACTCGCGCGTCCCGACTTGAACATTCTCGCTCTTCTCGCGGTCGCCTATCTCGTTTCCTGCATGACAGCCACAATGCTGTGGGTGCTCAATCCTTCCCTGGGTGCCAACCGTCTGCATTTACGGGACATGGTGATTGCAGCAGTCCTCGGCGTGTCAATCGTCGGAATCGAATTCGGCTTTGCGTCAGCATTTCGAGCCGGGCAACCGATCAATACCACCGGGGCAATCGTCAATGTTGCGACCGCGCTTCTGGTCGTGCCCATCGGGTATGCTGTTTTTGGCGAGCAAATGAGCGGCATCAAGACTGCAGGGCTTGTGATGTGCTGCGGCGGGCTAGTGCTTTTGGCGTGGAAGTAACTGCGTCAGGATTTGCAGCTTCCTCCACCTAGCACGCAGAATTTTGCGCAGTGCGGATGGTTCAGCTTGACCGGATGCAATGACTTTTCCAACGACACTCCCAGATCGAACTGGGTGGAATATGGAAGAAGTGTGCAAGCGATCACCGAAGTTTTGTCCTGGCCCCTGTGCTTGACCACCATTCTGCTGGAGGCGCACATCAGGTCATTCGGAGACTTGTCGAGAATGCGCCAGCAATCGACCGTGATTTCTGGAACGTCGACCCGCGCGTCCATCTCAGGAAAGATCACGACTCTTGCTGGATCACGGGAATCAATGTCCAGGCGCTCATCCACGAAAAGTTGGGAATAGCCTTTGCGCATTTCAGCGTCCTGGTCTCCCCAGCGCAGGCGTCCCGCGATCGCAATCCTGATACCATTGTCGCGCAGCCAGCGAAGTCCTTCCAGTGTCTCATCGTACGCGCCAGGCCCGCGTTCCTCATCATGCAAGTCCCGGCGCCAGTGATCAAGGCTTACGCGCAGTGCAAGCTGGCTTGAGTACTTTTGCTGAATAGAAACCAGTGCTGCCTGGATGCGGGGACGCATCATCGGTTTCATCGCATTTGTAAGCACCAGGCAGTCGTAGCCCCGTGCGAGTGTTGCTTCCAGAATTTGCGGAAATGCCGGGTTCATGAAGGGCTCTCCTCCGGTGAACCCGACTGTCGTGGGACGCTGGCCAATAGATTCTGCTTCGGCCAGTGAAGCTGCCACGTCAGCGCCGCTCAGATAGCTTAGCCGATCGTTGTTCGGTGAGGATTCGATGTAGCAGTTGGTGCACTCAATGTTGCAGAGCGTGCCGGTGTTGAACCAGAGGGTCAGAAGCCGTGTCAGGCCAACAGAAGCCCTGCGCTCGCCCCTGGCTGTCGTATCCGGGTCCAGGAATTTTGCCTGGTCAAGTTGCTTGAACGCTATTGGTTGCTGCACAGGTGGTCCGCTGATATGCCGTCACCGCTACCTAGCACTGAACTGCTGATCAATCCAATTCAAGCTGTTCTGGACCCTGAGCCGGGCCTGGTCCAGGGCCGCCACCGTGCTGGTATAGATTTCATTGAACACGGATTGCTCGTTGTTCGAATGATGGTAGTAGCCGACAGCTAATGTGCCCACGAACGCAATCAGCAACGATCCAACGGCCAGTCTGACCACCCGCGCCTGCTGCAGGAGCCAAAATGCTGCCAGTTGCACGACAGTGATCACAGCCAGGCCGAGGTAGTAATGGACGCGATCGACTTCAATATTCAACGCTTCGGCTACAAGGATGATACCAACGAGTGCCAGGAAGTTCAGTGCGATCAATTTCAGCGTCGGGTGGCGTTCGATGAAGGTCGATATCGGGTTCACGAGGAACAGCATCACCAGTGCCGCTGCGACGATAGCCGCGACCATGACCTCCACGTGACGAGCAATGCCGATCGCTGCAATCACGCTGTCCAGCGAGAACACAATATCAAACAATGCAATCTGGATGATTGTGAAAAGCAGTATTCCGCTCGCAGGCTTGACGCCACTGCCGCGCCGCGCTGGACCGCTTTCCTCAAAGAACGCAGCAATCTCGCTCAGTGACTTCAGCAGCAGGAACAGGCCACCTACGCCGAGAACAATCTGGCGCGGGGTGATGATCACACCCTTGAGACCGAACGAGTCCATCGGGATCGGTGTTTCGATATGCGACAGCCAAAAGAGGGATACAAGCAACAGCAAGCGCGTCGCCACGGCAGCGATCAAGCCAAACCTGCGCGCCAGTGGTCGCTGGTGCTCCGGAAGGCGGCTCGACAGGATTGCGATCAGGACAAGGTTGTCACCTGCAAGCACAATTTCCAGGAAGAGAAGCGTCAGGAAACTCGCGACGTGTTCTGGGTCCAAAAATGAAACTAGCGGCATCGTACTCTCTCAACTGGTGCTCTTAAGGTGCATTCCAGCCGCATCAAGACACAGATGCGATCAGGCGGAAAGCTTTGAGGAGGAAATTCACCTTGCCGGACGGGAAAGGCCAAGGGATTTGTGCGGCTTTTGCGGGCAAGTCCTTGCGGCCCGCATTCGTACCCGCTGAATTGCGAAATTGGTCGTGCGGCGCGTGCGCGGTCGCCGCACGCGCTCCCTTTTCAGGAAGCTGGCGGAAGTGGTATCAAGCGCTTGGCGCGCGGGTGTAGCTCAATGGCAGAGCAGAAGCTTCCCAAGCTTACGACGAGGGTTCGATTCCCTTCACCCGCTCCAACTCATACGCACGATCAGATGCTGTTTTTATGATCCGGGACTGACGCTGACTTGAGTGTCCAGCCGCGCTTCGGCATCGATCTCTCATTCGGGACGTTGTGGTTAACAAGTCACACGCAATGGTCGCCTTGCGCGCGAGCATTGCCATTTTAGGTATTCGAAAACTCTCATTTCACCAACTGTGGCAGGTTGGAAATTCTGCAACCCACAATGTCGTGGCGACTAATTCGCAACGGTTGGTTGCTTAATTGCTAAAAATGGCGGTTTCACAGTCGCCAAATAAGGCAACGTGGCGTCTTCTATAGGAAAGCAACCGGGGGGTTGCACCTGGGGGGACTGCAATGGCCAATGTCAAATCTGTCAGCGGGAAAGCTGCGCTCAGCGCATTTTCGACTGCGCTCATCGCTTCCGCGTCATTTGTTGCTTTGGGGACGACGCCCGCGGAGGCCGCAACGTGTTCCGCCACGAGCCAAGCTACATATGACGCCTGCATGGCTTCGGCGGCGCCAGGCGACACAGTGCTTATTTCGGGAACCTCGGTCGTTCAAGACGTGACGCCGACCAACGCGATCACAATCCAGGTGTCGTCGACAGGAGTACTGGGAGATGGTGCGGGCACTTTCGGCGCAGGTACGTCGCGTCTTGTGATTGATGCTGGCGGTGCAGCGTCAACGCTGGGCGTCGACACCTTTGCGTCCCTGAGTGGAGCCGGCACACTGACAACTCCGAGCTTGAGCGCTGTTGTTTTCGGCGATGGCACGAACACCGCGTTCTCCGGCACTTGGGTAGCACCTGATCTGAATACCGCGCTGGTAAAGCAGGGCGCGGGCGCGTTGACGATCAACGGAATGCAGGCGGCCAACGGAGATTTCCTTGAGGTCACCGGTTCAATCCTTCAAAGCGCTGGCACATCGAACATCAAGTCGATTGCGGTCGGCACCGGTACGGGAAACTCTGCCAGTATGACGGTGTCTGGCGGCACGCTGAACTTTACCGGAACCGGGCTTGTGGGCTTCCCTTGCTCCTCGCAGTGTCCAGCCCTTCGGATCGGTGATTTCGCAGGCACTGGTTTACTGACACAGACAGCTGGCACAATCGTGATCGGCGCAGCAAACGTTGCTGGCAGCATGAACATTGGCAACCAGGGTGGCAGCGGTACATACACCATGTCGGGCGGCGTCTTGCAGCTTGGCGTATTTGGAGACGTGAATTCAGCAGGTCTCTATGGCATTGGGCGACAAGAAACCGCCAACCCTGCTTTCGCCAATAGCATTGGTGTATTCAATGTCAGTGGCACAGCTCTCGTTGATGTTCAGGCAGGTGAGCTAATCAACGGAGATCGAGTCGCGGGCGGCGCCGTGGGCGCCATTACATCAAGCACGGTCAACCAGTCTGGTGGAACCGTTCGCGTTCGCAACGGCGCCAACCTCTGGCTGTCCGGTGCCGACAATGCCGGCGCGGTTGACAGCATCTACAACCTCACCGGAGGTACAATTGAGATCGGAGATGGGCGACTGAAAGACAATTATCTGCCCGGCGCCACCTACCAGTTCAACCTCGGGAACGGAACCATCAAGGTCATCGACAGCGCGCTGGTTACAAGCGTGCATGCAACGCTAACCGGTGCAACCGCCACCACCGGCGTCAAGATCGACACCAATGGACTTGGAGCCACGCTTAACGGGAATATCGACGGATCGGGATGGCTTGTGAAGACCGGTGCTGGCACGCTTAACCTGGGTGGTGCGAACACTTACACAGGTGGCACGGCATTCAACGGAGGTACAGTGTTTGTTGACGCCGCTGCGGACCTTGGAGCGGCGTCGTCCGGGATATCATTCAACGGGGGCACGTTGCAGCTCGGTGCCAGCTTCTTTTTAAATTTGAAACCCAGCATTGTAATGGCAGGCGCGGGCACCGTTGACACCAACGGTTTCAGCGAACAGTTTTTTGCGAGCATTAGTGGATCGGGCACGTTTACCAAAACTGGTGCAGGCGTCCTTTTCCTGTCGGGGAGTGGTGCCACACACACGGGCGCAGTGAACGTCAGTGCCGGGAACCTTGCGACAAACAACGCCAATGCGATTGGCGACCAAAGCGCAGTAACAGTTGCGGCGGGCGCAATTTTCCAAATTGGCGCTCCTGGTCCATTTACGGAAACGATCGGCTCGCTTTCCGGTGCTGGCCAGACGGACATCGCCTTCGGCAGCACATTGATCACCGGCGCCAACAACGCGTCAACCACGTATACTGGATCCCTGACCGGAGGCGGCGGCGTTGGCAATCTAACCAAAGTCGGCACCGGCAAATTCAGCATTGGCAGCACGCTCTATACCGGCCTGACAACGGTCAGCGCAGGTGAATTGAACCAGAACGGCACATTGGCTGACAGCCTGTTGATTGCTGCCGGTGCACGCTATTCCGGCAACGCAACGGTCAGCGGCAACGTCACCAACAATGGTGCCATCAATCCTGGCAACTCCCCGGGCACCGTCGCAATCGTTGGCAACTATGTTGCGGGCGCTGGTGCAGTCTTCAACATGGAAGTCCAATTCAACAATGCCGGTGCTCCAGTGAACGGCACCACGCACGACTTCGTGTCGATCGGCGGCTCTGCGACAGGTGCAACGACCCTGATCAACGTCGTCCCGTTCGCTCCGTCTGGTGGCGCGGCTGCGACGACTGGCAATGGCGTTGAACTGGTGCGGGTGGCCGGTGCGACTGGCGCAGGGCAATTCGCCCTATCGGCTCCGGTTTTCGTCGGCGCCTATGAGTATACGCTCAATTACTTGCCAAACTACTCGGCCGCGCTTGACGGTTACTTCCTGCAATCGCGTCTGGGCGAAGGACTGTTTGCCGACGCCGCCATGTTCTCGGCAAGTCAGGCCCTCGCATCGAGCTGTTTCCGTGGCACGGATGAACTTGTCGGTGATGGTTCGCGTTCATCGGTTGGACGAAGCTGGGCCAAAGTCACGACGGGCAATCGAAGCACTGGCGCTGACACCGGCATCGATACCGATCAGGACTACACCTGCGGTTCGGGTGGCATCGACCTTCGCGTTGCCGACAACGTCCGCGTGGGAATGTCGGGCGGCTACGGCAAGACGAATGTTGATGTGACGACACCTGCCGGTCTGGGCAAGCTCGACGGCGACGGCGGCATGATCCAGGGATTCATGGGTTATGTGCATGACAACATGTTTGCCAACCTCTCGGTCGGCTACGGCAACGTCAACTGGACCTTCAGCGGTCCGGTCGGCGCTGACAAGGACGCAGGGACCGCCGGCGTGATTGGTTCGCTCCAGGCTGGCATGCTCTGGCCGATGGGAGACTGGAGACTGGGCGCCATGGCCGAACTCGACTACGACAACATGAATTGCTCGGGCGGTTGCATGCTGGCAGGTACGGTCGAAGACATCGCCAGCTGGTCCGGCAAAGCATCGCTCCGCCTTGACGGCAAGATTGCTGACGGCATGTTGCTGCCGTTTGTGGCGGTCTCGTTCTCCGACAGTCTGGATGGCGCTAACACCGTGAGAAATGGCTCCGCGTCGCTTACGACGGAAACCAACTCTTCCATTTTCAACGCCAAGGCGGGCCTCACGGCAATGGTTGGCGAAGAGACGGCGGTATTCATCAACGGTGGAATCACGGAGGGAATGTCCAACGACGTTTCTGGCGCCGAAGGCTCGGCAGGCATGAAGATATTCTGGTAGAGGAATTCCGGATACGGGAGTTGCACAGAGGGAAATCGGGCACAACGAATGGTTCTGAATTCTCGTGACCTGAGTGGTGACCGATTTCCGCAAAGCGTCTTTTCTTCAGGCACTTGTGCTTGTCACCTGTACGCTTTCTGACGGATCGCCACCTGTTGAGACAAACGAGCCGACTTCTTTGCAGAATTTTCCCAAGCTTGCGACGACGATTCGATTCCTTTCACCTGCTCCAATCCTGGCAATTTGTGATCATTCGTCTTAAAGGCGGCTGGCAAACACCACGGTCGCTCAATTACTCTGCGCCCGGCATTTAACGTCCAATGCTTGATCGTGCGTCTGACTTTGCGCAGGCGACCTGGAGGATTTCGCCATGAGAATCTTGCCGCCCGTCGCCTTGTTGGTCAGCATCCTTGTGCAGGTCGCGGGGATCGCTTCGCTGTGGCCAATCACACCTTCGGGTTATGAATTGGCAGTGGGGGCCGTTTGCGCCATCACTGGATTGATTCTGGCGCCCTGGGGTGCAAATCTATTCACCCGTGTCGGTACGGGACTGGTGCCATTCACACCCGCCACGAAACTCGTTGTGACAGGTCCATTCCGGCTTACCCGCAATCCGATGTATGTCGGCTTCATATTGTTCTCGGCCGGCGTCGCGATTGCCTCGGGCGTGCACGTGAATCTCATCAGTCCATTGTTGTTGGCAATTTGGCTTCACTACTCGTATGTGTTGCCTGAAGAGCGTTTCATGCGCGAAAGATTTGGAGCAGACTACGACGAATATTGTCGCAAAATTCCGCGCTGGCTGTGAGAGTACAATTTCCGCACTCATTCGGCACGAGCATTCATGAAACATGTTGATGTGCTGACATTCTGGTTTCAAGAGACTGCGGGCACCCAGCATTTCGCCAAGGACACGGTGTTCGATGCGCGCGTGAAGGAGCGGTTCCTTGAGACATATTGCGCGATTGTTCGAGGAGAAGTGAGTTCCTGGCGGGACACGCCTCAGGGGCGGCTTGCCGAGATCATCGTGCTTGATCAATTTGCGCGGAACATGTTTCGCAATCAAGCCCAAGCGTTTTTGTATGACCCGCTTGCACTCGCGCTTGCGCAGGAAGCCATTCGTACGGGCGATGACCTGAAGCTTGATGTTCAGCAGCGTGCCTTTGTTTACATGCCATTCATGCACAGCGAATCCGCCAAGGTGCATGCTGAAGCGATGCCTCTGTTCGTTCGGCTGGGGGAAGCACAAACGCTGAAATATGAGCAGGCACACAAGGCCATCATCGACCGGTTCGGTCGCTATCCGCATCGAAATCAAGTGCTGGGTCGATTGTCGACTGAAGAAGAAATTGAGTTCATCCGCGAGAACAAGGGGTTTTAGCCTCCCGACAGGTGGTGCTTCCTCCGCAATGTCTTGCCTACCTTCAGTTTTCGTACGCTTCCCGACGATAGCGCAGGGTTTGTCCTGCACCGGCGTTGGCGTTGGTGCCATTCGTGAAGGCGATCCTGCCATTGACGATGACCAGGTCGATGCCATTGGGGTACTGCTTGGGATCGTCGTAGGTGGCGGTGTCGGTGACTGTTGCGGGGTCGAAGAGCACGAGATCGGCGTGGTAGCCCTCAGTGACGCGTCCACGCTCCTTAATGCCGAAGGTGTCGGCCGAGATTGAAGTCATGCGCGCCACTGCGTCCTCGAGGCCAAGAACGTGACGCTTGCGGACATATTCCGACAGAATGCGCGGGAAGGTGCCAAAGAGGCGAGGGTGGGGCTTGCCGCGCAGGTCGGGTATACCGTCCGAGCCTATCATCATGTCGCGGTAGCGCAGGTTGGTTTCGATATCCGCCTCGTCGATGATGAAATGGATGCAGATCGTCTTTTCGCCACCCGGAGCCGTCAGTATGTTGCGGACGAGATCGGTGATGTCCTCACCGCGTTCGCGCGCGATGTCGACCAGCATGCGGCCTTCGAATTCTCGAAAGGCGGGGCAGTTGGCGATGCGGATCAGTTCGGCAAAGTCGCGGTCGATCGATTTCAGATTGAAGTACTCAATCATGCGGCCGCTGCCGGCGGTGTAGGGATAGACATCGAGCGTCACGCGCTGACCGCTTTTTCTTGCCTCATCCACGACGGCCAGTGACTGGCGTACCTTGCCCCAGTTACGCTTGCCTGCCGATTTGTGATGCGAAATGTGGGCGTGCAGGCCGGCTTCGCGGCCGATGGTCAAGGTTTCCTCGACGGCCTCGAGCAGGCGATCATTCTCGTTGCGCATGTGCGTGGCGTAAAGGCCCTGGTAGGGTGCTGCGGCGCGAGCCAGTTCGATCACTTCGTCGGTTTTGCTCCAGCGGCCCGGCCGATAGATGAGGCCGGTCGAAAATCCACAGGCGCCTTGTTCCATTGCCTCCTCGACCTTGGCGCGCATGCGGACAAGTTCATCGGGAGTTGGTGCGCGCTCTTCCATGCCCATGACGGTGGCCCGTACCGTGTTGTGGCCCACGAGTATAAGCGCATTGATCGAAGGGCGGGCGGCCAGGACTGCATCGAAGTAGCTCTCGAGGTCATCGATGTCGCCGCTGACCCCGGCAAGGATTCCACCGCTCGCCGCACTGGCGTCGCCGCCGGGAATGCCCGGGATTGCACTGAAGCCGCAATTGCCACAGACGCAGGTGGTCACGCCTTGTGCCAGCTTGAAGCTCATGTCGGGATGTCGAAGGAAGGCGCCGTCGTCGTGGGTGTGCACGTCGATGAAGCCGGGGGCGAGTGTAAGGCCCCTGGCGTCGATCTCATTCTTCGCCGTGTTGCGCGTCTGGCCAACGGCGCTGATGCGACCAGCTTCAATTTCGACGTCACCCTCAAAGGACCTGGCACCCGTGCCATCGACGATACTGGCATTCCTGATGATGAGATCTGCCGTCATTGAAACGCGCCTTTTTGAATTTGAAATCTAGAAGCCATAAAGCGCTGGCCGCGTGCGCAGCCATTCGCCGATCTTCTCGCCAATCATGATGGCGGTGAGATTGGTGTTGGCGCGCGGGACGACCGGCATGATCGACGCATCCGCCACGACGAGGCCTTCGAGCGTCTCGCATTGGCCATACTGATTGACGACCGCCAGTGGATCGCTAGCGAGTCCCATTTTTGCCGTGCCGCAAGGATGGTAGCCACTGCCGGAAAAGCGGCGACAAAGTCCAACCAGTTCTTCATCACTCGGGTTGCCGCGGGGAAAAACGATGGCCTCGGCGAGGTCCGAGACCGGCTTCGTCCTCGCTAAAGTGAGGGCGTCCCGGTAGCAGGCGGCAAGACGCCTGGCGTCACGCTCATCCTCGCAGAAGCGGTTGTCGATGATGGGGCTTGCGTCCGGATCAGCCGAGGCGAGGCGAAGTTCGCCACGTCCATACTGATATTCGACGACAGCGGCGATGCCGAAGAGCGGGGTCGCAGGCTTGCCCGCAAAAGTCAGCATCTCGATCTGCAAATCGTTGCGCTTTTCGGAACCTGGTGCGGTATATCGCAGGATCGTCTGGATGATCGGCTGGTCCATGTTCGTGATTGCCGGATCTCTCGGGCGCAAGGTCGTGACGATTGCCGGATGGTCGCCCAGGTTTTGCCCAACGCCTGGCAAGTCGCGCACGACATCGATGCTGTGGGCATCGAGCTGAGCGCGGGGGCCGAGGCCTGAACGCATCAGGATTGCGGGCGACATGATCGCGCCCGCAGCGAGCACGACGAGGCGCGCGTGGATGGTGTCGAAGCTGCCGTCCGTTTTACGCACTTCGATGCCGGTACAGCGGCCGTTCGTGGTGAGCACGCGCGTGACGGTCGTGTCCGGCCTGACTTCCAGATTGCCGCGAATGCGGGCAGGCGCAAGGTAGCCGATGGCGCAGGAGACGCGCAGTCGGCCGAGCTTGTTCATTGGCTGCGGGCCTGCGCCCCAACCCGCGGGGTCGTTTGCATCGGCGCATTCGGGGTAACCCAGTGTGTGCGCTGCATCAAGAAAAGCCTGGTGCTGCAGCATCATTTCGCTGCGCGGGTAGCGGCGGATGGTGATGGGGCCAGCATCGCCGTGATAGTCGCGATCGCCGTAGTCGAGGTCGCGCTCCAGTCGCCTGTAGTGTGGCAGCACGCCCTGCCAATTCCATTCGTCGAGGCCGAGTTCGGCCCATTCCGCAAAGTCCTCCGGCATGGCACGCAGGGCGATCGCGGTGTTGACGGCACTCGAACCACCAACCACGCGACCGCGGGGAAAGCGGACATCGCGGCCTTGCGTGGGAGCGTGTGAGATGCCCCAGTCATGGTCGGCGTAGGAATTGTTGTGGCCGTTGACGAGATCGAAAGGCGTCAAGCGCGGGTCGCTATAGTCGGGCCCGGCTTCGACCAGGAGCACGGTACGATTGGGGTCTTCCGAGACGCGCGCGGCCAGAGCACAGCCGGCGCTGCCTGCGCCCACGATGATGATGTCATACATCATGTCAGACTAGCACGGCGGATGCAGGGCGGCAAAATGTGAAACTGGGGAGATGCAGAAATGGTGGCGGCTGAGGTGTGTTCGACGTTTGCTGTCGGTGCACGGAACCTGGATGGGGAACGACGATTGCTGATTTTGATCAGTGAGCCTGATCGTTGCGTGTGGCTTGATCACAAGCAACGGGCGTATGATAGGCGACCGTGAGCACGCAGATTCGGAGGAATGTCATGAGCAAAAGCGCGCGCGCTATCGCGATTGCAGGTCTGTTGACCCTGTGCGGCTGCATTTATGCGGCAAGCAGCGTCATGCCGGGCGACAAGTCACTGAAGCTGTTTGGCGACAGCGGACGTTATACAATGAAAGATTTTGCCAAAGCGGGAAAGCAGCCGAGGGTCGAGAGCGGGAACTTCACCTGGAACGGATCGAGCTATCTGCTGATGCCGCCAACGAAAGCAAATGCCAGCACGGTGAAGCTCGCGGTGCTGAATGAAGAATGGTTCGTGACTGAGGAGGTAGAGCCCGATCACATGCCGCACTACACGCTGGCAAAGGTAAAGGGAAAGACCGTCAGCATCTACAACAGTGACTGTGCCAACCTGAGCGATGTGGAGGTTGGCGAACTCGGATTGACGAAGGACGACAAGGAGCCTGGATGCAAGGCTTCAAGCTGGGAGCAGGTAACGACCACGCTGCTTCGGATCGCCGGTCGAAAACCAAACCTGATGCGAACATATACGATTAATTAGATTTGGCGTTTCGAAGCGCACGAACTCTACCAGAGCGCGGGCTTTTGCGTCATGAGCCAGAAGATCACGAGAAGGCTGATGAATGCGGGCCAGCCAAGTGCAAACCAGTAACGCATTGTCCGCCGATAGTCGTCACCGAGTGGCGTGCCCGCGTCCAATGCGGCTTGTGCCAGGCGCTGCGCCTTGATCTGCAGCCAGACTACGATCGCCCAGCAGAAAAAGGCCACGATGTAGAGTGCGTAAGTGACAATGAGCCAGGGTTCTTCGGGCGAATATCCTGCGAGGTAAACAAGCGTGAAGCCGCTCGCCGGCTGCATGACGCCGCTCGTACCTGTAAAGATCCAGTCGGCCAGCACCACCATGCGCCCGACACTGGAAATCACAAGCGGGTCGCCCGTCAGGTGTGCGCTCCAGAGATACCAGGCTGTTCCCGCACCGAAGCCGAACAGTATGGTGCTGCTGACGATGTGGACCCATTTGACCAGAAAGTAATATTCCATCAGCGCTGGTCTCCAATGACGCCATGGACTGCCACGGCGAGCAGGATGGGCAGGTTCTTCAGCAAGGGTCCGAGCGGGTCGATCCATAGCTGCGGCAAGGCAATGCCGATGACAGTCGTGTACCCCAGGATCACAGTCAACTGCACGATTGTCGACCAGCGGGCGTGGCTGTCGGCGATCAGCAGGGCCGCAACGCCCAGGTCGAGGAGGGAGCTGCCGATGCGCAGTGGTGTTGCCCACCCCGACGGCATGCCCAGACTGTCGACGAGCTCTTGTGTCTGTGGTGTGCCGTAAATGAATCCAATGACGGCCGAGACCAGCCACATGAGGACAAGCGTGAACTTCAATGCTGGCGCCATGAAGAACAGACGGGCGTGCCAGCGGTCCTGCACCTGTGAGGGTCGGCTTCGCAAAGTTTCGCGGAGACTCTGCGGGATGAAGCCGATCGCTTTGGCAAATGCCGCGCTGTCTCCGGCATTTCCTGCAACCATCTGCACGATGCTGGTTGTCGAGATTGGTCCCAGATGAGCCATGTCGCCGACCCGACCAAGAACGCGAAGCAAGGACATCGGAATGGAGATAAAACGCGCGCGTCCAAACCCGAGCCAGCCGCGATAATGCTGGAGCAGAGTTTTTAAACTGATTGTCTCCGGCCCGACCGGCTCCAGCGTCTGGTTGGCATGGATGGAATTCTCGCAGACCAGCCGCGTCGCTCGGGCAAGGTCGCGCACGTGGATGGGGGTAAACTCGAAGTCACCCTTGCCGGGAAGAGGCGTGAACCAAGGCAGTCCTGCCAATCCTCTCACGAGCGATGTGCCGCCATAACTGCCATCGCCGTAGACAAGTGAAGGACGCAGGATCGTCCAGTCGAGAGCGGCTGATCGCACGACATCCTCTCCCGCAAGCTTGGAGCGCGCATAGTCCGACGCCACATCCGGGCGTGCGCTGATGGCCGAAATCAGGACCATGCGTTTGACGCCTGCCTGCTGGGCAGCGTCTAACAATGCCTTCGGCATTTCGATATGTACGGCATGCATGTCAGGGCCTTGCAGGATCCCTGCGGCGTTTACAACAGTGTCGATGCCATTGACGAGAGCGCTCCAGTCGTCGGGCCTTGTGGTGCGAGCAAGGTCTTTTGCAACAAACCTCACTTCAGGAAACGACATAGCGATGTCGCCGACCTTGCGGACGACGGCCACGACGTCATGACCGCCTGAGATCAACTCCGACATGACATGACGGCCAATGAAACCGGCAGCGCCCAGCAACAGGATGCGCATACTTACTCCTTCTCCAGCCACATCGGAACAAGTGCAAACTCAAATCAGAGGTGCGATTGTAATGCGCTGCGGCGTTCGGGACAAACGAACGGAGGTTCATCAATTGTGGCCAGACTGTTGATCGAGCAGGGGGGTGTTTTTCCCGGCACGCGTTCCAGCCACTCATTGCAAGCCCTGAGGCACGGAAACCGTGATCGCGCATGAATTATGCACCGCGTTCGAACAGCGACATCGCAACTGCTTCCTCGTCGTGAAGGGGTGCCACCACCTCTTCGCGCTCCTTGCGAATGCCGAGACAACAGAACAATGCATGGCGCGCATCGACGGGGCGCTGCCGTCGACCTGATTACCATTGATCATGGGTCGTTGTGGAGCAACCGCTCAATGATCGTTCGGCACGCTCCATCTGCTGTGGATTGCCAAGCGTGCAGTTGCTCCGCAACTCAGTTTTTGAATAGCTCAATTTCAATCAGGAGCCTGTCGATCGTATCTCGCTCGTCAAACAGCGGCAGACACAGAACTTCAAATGCCTGGAAGTCATACTCAGGTACCAATATGGTGCCGGTTGCGGTTACCGGCGTTCTTGATCGCTGCGCTTCATTGGTCACGGCAGTCCAGCGCGACACAAATGGTTCCCCGGCAGCGGAGAATTTCTTCCCCGTCATTTCTCCACCGAAATGCTGGACAAGCCTCGACCCATATACTTTTACAAGACCGTCTGACCACTGGCCGTCGCTATCGCGCACGCCTTCGATCAGAACGATCCAAGGAAGATGCTGAGTCCACTCTCCGATCTTGAAGTCAGCTCTCTCAGGATTTCGGCCTGACTGAAGAATTCTGTACCACCATGCGCGCAACTCCTGCAGGAACTTTCCGCGTGGCTCATTTGTGATTGTCAATTGGTGGTCCGGTGTTTGGTCCATGCAAATCACCATATCGAGTTGGCAAGGTCAGAGACAAATAGCAGGCGCGCGAGGCTTCCGCATCATATTTTGGCTGTCTGGCCGATTCAAGTGCGGTGCGCCTTCACACGCTTTGCTGGCGAGTTTCAGTCTCAGTTACGCCGGAACGCTGCATCAGAACCAAATAGTTCCTTGGCTGCCGGCAAGCCTAGTCGGCAACAACTCGTTCGCTTCACCTTGCGCCTGTCCCCTTTTCTTCCCGGCTTGAGCGGAGTAGGAATGGTTCGACCGTTGTACGCCATACAACGGGGGCAGCAAGCACATGGAGAACCTTGTCATGACGTTCTATCATGAGGATCAGAGAAAGCTTCAGAACCGCTTTGGCTCCACAGCGCTTGCGGACCGACTCGAGCAGGTTACCCATCGGACGCGCCTGACGGACGATGACAAAGGGTTTGTTGAAGCCTCGTCCTTTTTCTTCCTTGCAACGTCTGATGCAGAAGGTCGTCCGGATTGTTCGTACAAGGGAGGTGCCGTCGGTTTCGTTCGCGTACTGGCCCCCGACCTGCTTGTGTTTCCGGACTACGACGGGAATGGCATGTTTCGAAGCCTCGGCAACATCGTCACCAATCCATCGATTGGGATGCTGTTCATCCGGATGGGCGACGCGGCAAAGAGGTTACGCATCAACGGCAGTGCAGCGGTGCACCTCGACGACCCTTTGATTTCGGAAATTCCCGGTGCCCAGGCTATCGTGCGGGTGACGCCGCAGCACATATTTCCCAACTGCCCTCGCTACGTGCACGATCTTGTGCACGGAAAGCCTTCAATGTTTACGCCTGAGATGAGCGCGCCACCGGTGGAGCCAGCCTGGAAGTCGTTTGACAGCTTCAAGGATGTCGTTCCGCCGCGAAGGCGGTAACCTGGCGATTTCGTATTCGTTTCGGACAGCTTGGGCAAAGTGGTTGTTGAACAGACTTTGGAAAGTCTCTGGATTTCGCCGGAACGGAATGCGCGCTTCACTAACCGAGCGCGGTTGACGCGACGCAGCGCTTACTCGCGAGTACCGGTTGTATCCATGTCACCGTAACTGTTTGGAAACCAGAATTGCTGCGGTTTTTCTCATGTCTGAACAACTCATTTACTGCTTGAAATTTAGTCAAATGTAATCGGAGCGGTGCTTAAATAGGCCCATGAAGTCGTAGCTGGAGTCCAGCCTTCGATGGAGGCGCAGTGTTCGGTCGATTGAGTTTGCATATCCGTAATGTCAGGGCCGCCTCACTCGGCGGGCGCTACAGCGTTCTGGCTGGCCTCTACATGCTTTCGCAACTAGTGCTGGTTGGCGTTTGCTGGCTTGCCAGCAGTGCAGGGGACGCCACGCGCGCCTATGCAACCGGCGAAGCCCTGTTTTCAAAATCTCAAAAGGTGGCTGTCTTCCATCTTGGTGCCTATGCGGTGACTGCCGATCCGAAGGAACTCAAGCAGTTCAAGATCAATCTTGCTGCTGCAATGGGCGCGCGTGAGGCAAGGCTTGCGTTGCAGAGTTCACCACCGATCTTTTCCAAAGCGATGCAAGGGTTCGCTCGACTGGGGATGAGCGAGGATGACACTTACAAGATGAGTGTCGTCTTCGTGTACTTCGGCAATGTCGAGCCCGTAGCGCAAGCTGTCAGAATCTGGTCGACTGCAGATCCTCTGCTCCTGGATCTGCAGCGGGCGGCTGACAAAATCGAAGAAGCGGTTTCGAACGGAGCGCCGGAGGAACAGCGCCGGAAGCTGTTCGATTCGGTTCGCGGCATCGATGACAGTCTCACACAGCTTGAAAGACAATTTGGGGCCAAGCTGCGCGAAATCAGCCATTATGCGTCGCTAGTGGTCGCCGTGACGACAATGGCAGGCGTACTTCTTGTATCCTTCATTGTGTTCGCCATGCTGTTGCGTCCGTTGGCAGCTGCAGCGCATTCAGAGTCGCGCGCGAAGGAAAACGAGCAGCGCTTCAGGGATTTTACCGAAGTCGCGTCGGACTGGTTTCTGGAGCTGGATGGCAAGCTCCAAATTGTGTCCGTTTGCGGACGCATCGAGTCCGAAACGAAAGTTGGCGAAAGACTTTTTCTGGGACGCCAGTGGGATGAAATCCTGAATCACGAGTCGGTGAAGGTGGTGCCGAGGGATCATGTCGAGTTTCTTCATGGGAAGCGGGAGTTCCGCGAGCACGTCATCAGCGTGTTGCAGCCAGACCAGACGCTCAGGGCCTGGTCGGCCGGCGGACGCCCTTTCTACGACGGATCGGGTGTGTTTTCAGGCTACCGCATCACGTGCAAGGACATTTCCGAGATCACGAACGCCAACATTCAACTGCAGCACGCCAGAGAAACTGCAGAAAAAGCAAGCATTGCAAAATCAAGCTTCCTGGCAAACATGAGTCACGAGCTCAGGACACCGCTGAATGCGATTATCGGGTTTGCCGAGATCATTCACTCGCAAGCCATGGGGCCGATCGGCACCGAACGATACTGTGAGTATGCGAGTGATATTCGCACGTCAGGACAGCATCTTCTGAGCATTATATCCGACATACTGGATCTTGCGAAAATCGAGTCTGGCACATTTGAAGTCGACAAGACCGAGACGATTGCCGATGAACTCTTGCGGGCGTGCCAATCGATTTGCAGCGGCCGGGCTGCGGTCCAGAACGTGCGCCTGGAATTCATTTCGCAACCCGACTTTCCGCTGATCCATGTAGACCCCTTGCGGATCAAGCAATCGCTCATCAATCTGGTCTCGAATGCGATCAAGTTCTCGCCGTCTGGCAGCGTTGTGCAGGTTCGTTCCTACTTCAATGACAAGACTGTATTTTTTGAAGTGGTGGACAAGGGTGAGGGCATGACGCCCGAGCAAATGGCACTGGCACTGTCACCATTTGGACAGGCGACGTCAGACGCGCACAGGAGGCGGGAAGGTACAGGTCTCGGCCTGCCCATTACAAAGCTTCTGGTGGAATTGCACGGTGGCGCACTGCATTTGATTAGCAAGCCAAAAGCCGGGACTGTCGTGCGGATCGAACTTCCACGAGAAATGTCTCAAGCAGAAATTCCGGCTAAGTCAGTCAACGCGTAGCAGTTGTGTCAGAGACGCTGTGATCTGAGGGCGTCGCAACAGGCTGTATCCGGCCTACGCCTTCAGCATCGCACGCAAGGATTTGTCAAAGGCTTTCAGATCCTGCGGAATTCCTTCGGGCGTCATGAAGTAACCGTTGAAGAACATGCCAGGGGTGCGCGCGACGCCGAGCAGGCGACCTGCCATCAGGTCAGATTTAACCGATGCCCATTTTGTCTTGTCGGCGTAGGATGCCTTCAGGGTTTTCTCAGAGCCGCCTTCAACCTGGGCAAAGGCCGCAAGCTTTTCGGGTGTCAATTGCGCGAACTGGCCGCCGGCGGAGAAAACGCTTCCCAAAACATTGAAAGTGAAACCCCAAAAATGCTGGTCCTTGAATCCAAGTCCGGCCACATGAAGCGCCGGATCGGGCGGATGGGTCGGGAAGTGGCGCCATTCGACATTCACAATGTCGTGCATTTCGACAACGATTGTGTTGAGAATTCCGAACAACTGCGCAGTAAACGGACAAGTGTAACTGCCCCACACCACCAGGCGCTTAGGTGCCTTCGCATTGCCCAGTAGAGGAGGGGCGATGTGAGCAGGCGCAGTGTCGGCGTGGCTGCGGGAAGGAATGGAGGAGACTGTCAGCCCTGCTGCAGCGGCTACCAGGATATTTCGACGTGAACTCAGCATGTTTTCATTTCCTCCCGGGCTAACGCACCGGACAGCCCATGGAACGGCCTGCGACCGGTTCGTAGCCCGCGGGCGCTGCGGGACGTTCACCCGCCTCATTCGCCGAATGGTCAACCTCTCCCAAGTAGATACCGGGCAAACCAGGTATACCGGTGGAGAGATCTGCGCGCATTTCAGTGACGCGTGCCTGAGCCTCCGGTGCGACGAGCGGTGCGGCCTGTTCGATGGTGCTGGGAGAGGCCACCATGTTCATCACCGTTGCCAGGGCCTGCCTGCTTGCAGCGTCATTCGAGGCCGCGGTGGCATCGGACATGACCTTGGCTGCCACTGCAGGCTTGTCGATCGCGAGGTTGACAATCCGCTGGTTGTTGTCGGTCTTCGGCGCGGTGATTGCAGTGGTGGTCCTTTCGGATGTTCCGACGGCTTCCTGCAACGCGGCGAACTCCTTGCTGTCCCTTGTCTTTTTCCAGTCACCCCAGAATTCACCACTGAGCGTGGACGGATCGCCAACTGGTGGTTTGGCGGACGGTGGAGTGATCTGTACCGTCTTGGGTTTGGCGGCGGGGGGCGCGTCCGGGGATGCGATAGCGCCCTGAACGGATGCGGCGCAGAACACAAAACCGCTGAGTAGCATCAAGACAGGGAATGGACGCATGCGAATCTCCGGTCACGCACAAGAACGCGTGTGCAAACAGTGTCCATCCATACTAGGGCCAAGGCCACTGATTTACAACAATGGGCGGCAGGCGGTTGCGAGAACCTAACTTTTGGCCGACGCAATGAACGTGTAAAAAGTCGGGATCATGAAGAGCGTGAAAAGTGTTCCGACACCCATGCCCATCGCGATGACAATTCCCATGGCCTGGCGCGCGGCAGCGCCTGCGCCTGTTGCGAAGATCAGCGGCAGTACGCCCAGCACCATCGCCGCGGTCGTCATCAGGATCGGCCGCAGGCGGACACTGGCAGCTTCGGCAATTGCGTCCTGTCGAGAAGCGCCTTCCAGACGGCGAGCCTTTGCAAACTGGACCATCAGAATGCCATGCTTTGTGATCAGGCCAACAAGCGTAATGAGACCTACCTGCGTGTAGATGTTGAGCGTACCAAAGCCGAGGTAGAGCGGAATGAGGGCACCGAAGATTGACAGTGGCACGGCCAGCATGATCACCAGCGGCTCGCGGAAGCTTTCAAACTGGGCGGCGAGCACGAGGTAGATCACGATGATCGCAAGCGCGAAGGCCAGCGCCAAGGTATTGCCTTCCTGCCGCGATAGACGGGATTCACCGATATAGTCTTCAAAAAACCCGGACGGCATGACTGCGGCTGCGGCTTCCCGGATCGCATTCAGGGCCTCCGATGAGGTCACGCCTGGAGCTGGCAGGGCGGACAAGGTTGCTGAATTCAGCTGGTTGAACTGTTCGATGGCGACTGGCCCTGCCCTGGTCGCAACTGTCGTCACTGCAGAGAGCGGAACCATTCTGCCGCCGAGGCTGCGGACATAGAACCGACCCAGGCTGTCAGCGTCGAGACGGAACGCGTCGTCCACCTGCGGTATGACGTCGTAGCTTCGATTGTCGAGATCGAAGCGCGAGATGCGGGTTTCACTCAGCAGTACGTTCAGCGTGGAACCGATCTCCGAGATGGGCACCCCCAGCGACGCCGCGCGATCACGGTCAATCTGTACATGGGCGCGAGGCAAGTCGAAGGCGAGCGAGTTCTGGACAATGAAGAATTTCCCGCTTTGCATCGCCTTGGCCTTGACGCGTTCTGCCACTTCATAGACCTGGTCGGCGTTGCCGATCGAGCGAATCACGTATTGCACTGGCAAGCCGCCCGTTCCTGGCAGGGATGGAGGGCTGAAGACCAGCGCCTCCAGGCCCGGAACCTTTGACAGACCCGTCTGGATTTGCTGCTGGATTTCAGACGTGGAACGCGTTCGCTCTCCCCAGGATTTGAATCCCCAGATCGCAATGCCGCGATTGCCGGCGGCTGACTGCCCACCACCGCTGAACCCCACGACTGAAAAGCGGCGGATTGTTTCCGGGACGGGTCCAACGGCCGCGTCGAACTGGTCAACGTAGTGGGCGGTGTAGTTAGAGGTTGCATAGCGGGGCGCGTTGATTATGGCGAACAACGCGCCCTGGTCTTCCGGAGGTGAAAGTTCATGACGGGTGTTCTGGAGCATGAAAACCATGGTTCCCAGGACCAAGATACCCACCACAATTACGACTGGCCGGGAGTCGAGCACCATGGACAGCGCACTGCCGTAGCGCGCCGAGATGACCTCAAAAATGCGGTCAATGCGGGCTACGAGGCCGTTCGGATTTTCCTGCTCGTGTGACTGCAGGATTTGTCCTGCCATCATCGGGGATACCGTCAGCGCCACAAAACCTGAAATGACAACAGCCCCTGCGAGTGCGAAAGCGAATTCCCGGAACAGCGAGCCGGTCAGACCTTGCGTAAAGCCGATGGGTGCGTAAACCGCAGCCAGAGTGATGGTCATGGCGACAATGGCGCTCAGGATTTCGCTCATGCCCTTGATGGCCGCATCAAGCGGCTTCTCGCCCCGCTCGATATGTCGATGGATGTTCTCGACCACGACGATGGCGTCGTCGACGACGAGGCCGATTGCCAGCACCATGGCCAGCATGGTCAGGAGGTTGATCGAAAATCCAACCAGAAACAGGAAGAAGCAGACACCGACGAGAGACAGCGGGATCGTTACAATGGGGATCAGCACGGATCTTGCCGATCCCAGGAACAGGAAGATCACGATGATCACGATCAGGACGGCTTCGCCGATGGTGTAAAACACTTCGTTGATCGATGCGCGAATGAAAACGGTTGAATCGAACAGCACCAGGGACTTCATTCCTGCGGGCAGTTCAGAGTCGATCAGGGGCAAGATTGCGTGGACACCATTGGATGTCGTCAAGGGATTGGCGGAGGGTGTCGGAAATACACCAATGAACACACCAGACCTGCCCTGGAACGAAACCTTTACAGTGTCGTCCTGCGCACCGAGTTCCACACGCGACACGTCGCGCAGGCGCACAACCCGGTCACCTGAACCCTTGATCGGCAACGCACCGAATGTTTCAGGCGATTTGAGTGTCGTGTCGGCTTCGACGGACACTGCCACATATTCGTTTTCGGTCTTGCCCGGCGAGGCAATGAAGTTGGAGTTGCGCACAGCAGTTGCAATGTCGCTGGCTGTCAGGCCCTGCGCTGCCATGCGCACGGGATCCAGCCAGATGCGCATTGCGAAGTTCTGACCTCCCAGGATCTGAGCGTCTGCCACACCTTCGACTGTTGCGAGGCGCGGCTGGATCACGCGGGACAGGTACTCCGTAATCTCGCGCGGCTTCATGCGGTCGCTTGCAAAAGCGAGGTACATGATTGCGAAGTTTTGTCCGGTTCCCTTGGTGATGATCGAGTCTTCGGCGTCAGTCGGCAAAAAGCGTCGAACCTGCTGCGTCTTGGAGATCACTTCTGACAGTGCCTTGTCCGGATCCGCACCCAGGCGCAATCGGACCTGCACGGAACTCGAACTTTGCTGACTGGTGGCTGTGACGTAGTCGATATTCTCCGTACTCGAAACTGCCTTGGCAATCGGTGAGGTAATGAAACCCTCGATCACGTCCGCGCTCGCGCCCGGATATGCGGTTGCGACGGTGATGACCGTCTCTTCCACTTCAGGGTATTGGCGGATCTGCATGCTGGTCATGCCCTGGTAGCCCAGAAGCAGGATCAGCAAACTGATCACGATCGACAGCACAGGCCGACGAATAAAGATTTCCGAGAAGCTCACTTGCCCGGCTCCGCCGTGGCGGGCGCCGACGCGCTGAACGGTTCGGCAATCGTGACTGGCGCGTTATTCTGAAGGCGGTTCTGTCCTGCAGCAACGACTGCATCACCAGCCTTCAATCCCTTGACGATCTCAACACGCTGTCCGTCGCGCCTGCCCGTGGTGACAAAGACCTGTTTGGCGACGAGGGCTGCCGGTGGCGCTGCCGGCGGTTGGGACTTGGCGTCACCTTCACTGGGCGGTCGAGTCTCGGGTGGACCCACCACAAACACGAAGTCACCATACAGGCTGGTCATGACGGCAGTCTGAGGCAGGGCGAGCACGTTGGCCTCGCCAGGCAGTTCGACACGAACGGCAACAAATTGACCTGGTCTCATGGTACCATTTGCATTGTCGACAAGAGCCTGGACTGCGACAAGCCGCGACGCAGGATCGGCCTTGGGGTCGATGCCCACCAGACGACCCCTGAATTGCAGCTTCGTCCTGTCGTCGCCGAAACGCACAGGTTGGTCTTCCTTAAGCTGGCCTGCAATTTGTTCAGGCACCGTGAAGTCAACCTTGATGTGGTCAAGATCCTGAAGGGTCACGAGTATCGTGCCATCATTCACATACTGACCTGCATCGACACGCGCGATGCCGACGGTACCCGCAAAAGGTGCCCTGATTGCCTTGTAGTCGATCAGCGCTTTCGCCCGTGCGCGTGCTGACCGTGCAATGCCGAGCTGGGCCTGCGTTGTATCAAGGCTTGCCTGGCTCACGAAGCCTTTGGCACGCAACGCCGAAGCCCGAGCAATTTGCGCATCATAGAGCCGGACGTTTGCATCGGCGGAGGCCATGTCGGCGCGCTCGACGGAGTCGTCAATCTGGACGAGCAGGTCGCCGGCTTTCACGCAATCATTCGCCTTGAAGCGGACGGACCTGATGGTGCCCGTGACCTGAGTGGCAATGTCGGCACCCTGGACCGCCCGCGCCGTGCCGACGGCGTCGATGCCAGGCAACCACGTTCCGGGTTTCGCGGTTATCGTTTCAACCGGGGTTGCAGGAGGGCCCGAGAATCCGGGACCTCCCGCGAACAGCGAACCTGCAAAGTGGAATGCGACCAGTCCGGCACAAAGGAGGCCGATCGCAGCTGCAACGATGACAACACGCACATTCATGAGCGCTTGAGCCCTTTGGACCTGCCGGCCCCATGTTGAGCGAGCCAGGAAATAAGCGTAGTTAAAGGCTTTTATGGCATTTGAGTATACCGTCCAGACGGTATAGTACAATCACGAAAGAAGGATTGTGTTTTGAGCAAAAAGCCTAATTCCCGTCAGGCGATTCTGGACGCCGCCGAGAGTCTGGCAGCGGAAATCGGTGCTAACCATATGTCTCTCGATGCCGTCGCTGCACTTGCCGGAATCAGCAAAGGGGGATTGTTGTACCAGTTCCCTTCAAAGGTCGCCCTGCTGCAAGGCATGCTTGAGCGTTATGTCGAGCGTCTTGAAGCGCCACAAAAGCAATCTCGAACTGCAAAATCAAAGAGTTCGGAAGCAAGTCGCCTGCTTGCAGCGAGGCTGGCTGCACGTGGGAAGGAAGATGTCGCAAAGCAGCGTCGCGGTTCTTTTGGGATGATTGCCGCTATTGCCGAACGCCCTCTGCTTCTTGACCCAGTTCGAAAGGCTCATAGTCGGATCTGGGACCGCCTGTGCATCACGAGCAAAGACCCTGAACTTGCATTGTTGACTTGGTTCGCACTTGAAGGATTGCTGTTCGTTGAGCTCTTTGGAACAAGTCCCCTGAAGAAGGGAGAGCGTTCAAAATTCCTCAAACGCCTCCAGAAAATTGCAGTGCAGTCATCGTAACATGCCGCCAGACCTTGGAGCGCGCTGCATGATGCAGGTGAGGCGGAACTGTACCTCGCAAGCGATGGCCATCGATTGAAGGAAAGTTACGCTTTCGCGCCCGAAGTCGCGTTGGTGTCCAACGGCAGTCTGATTTCGGCTTCGTCGATTTTTTACGATTCAAACGCTCCGAACAGCGTCGTCACATTGCTGCCATCATCGGAAAGCGCCATCATCGATCTCATCGGCCAGCCAAACCCAGGGCAGGTCGCCATGGAGCTCGGTTGGCATTATATCTTCACGGCACGGCGCCAAGCGCCCGGCCGACTTGGATTGCCAATAACGGAAGATGCGATCGAGGCGCTCGCTTGGAAACACCGAGGTTTCGGATACAGGGCGCAATGATGGAGGCATTTCAATCTCGGTCGTAAACCGGCAGCATGACCGAAAATTATTGCTTTCGGCCTAATCCGGCAGGTAGGCTGTGATGTGTAAATGAAGTGCTTCTTCTCGCTCGCAGGCCGGAGTTCTGCGGTTGGCGAGCTACTCCCAGGCTGGTCAGTTGCAGGCCTTGCTCCGTGAATGCTCCTTCGGTGCCTGGAATTGACTGCGCGCACTACAGGTGGAACCGCTATTCAAGGGCCCATGAGCTTCATCTTCTACGATACCGAGACGACAGGCACGGACCCGACCTTCGACCAACTCTTGCAGTTTGCGGCGGTCCGGACTGATGACGAGCTCAATGTCACTGACACGTTCAATTCACGGTGTCGCCTGCTGCCGTGGGTGGTTCCTTCCCCCGGTGCGATGATGGTCACGGGCGTGACGCCATCCATGCTGCATGACGCGCCACTGTCGTACTTCCAGATGCAGGGCGAGATTCACAATGCAATGACTTCATGGAGCCGGGGAGGGGCTGTGTTCCTTGGCTGGAACTCACTGCGCTTTGACGAGAATTTTTTGCGCCAGTCGTTTTACCAGACGATGCTGCCTGTCTACCTGACGGTGACCGGCGGCAATGGGCGCGGTGACGTCATGCGAATGGCACAGTTTGCATCCATTTGCAGGGCGGGGGCTCTTAAGTTGGCCATGAACGAAAATGGCAAGGTGACTTTCCGCCTGGGGCAATTCGCTCAAGCGAATGGAATCGTGCTGGAGAATGCGCACGAAGCCATGGCCGACACGATGGCTACTCTTGCGGTTGCCCGCCTGATCCGTCAGCGCGCACCTGAAATCTGGCACCCGATGGTTGCCAACGCACGCAAGGCGCAGGTGCAACGCCTTGTCGAAGACAACACCATCCTGATGCTGGTGGACTATTACGGGGCGTCGGCGTTTTCCAGCATCGTCACACCCATCGGCCCAAATGCGAGTGACACAGCCGAGTATGCTTTCTTCGACCTGCAATTCGCACCCAGGGACATACTAACGCAGGATGAGCCAACACTTGCGAAGACGCTCGCGGGCACTCCCAAACCTATCCGCACAGCGCGCCTTAACGCGCAGCCCGGACTGCTTCCCTTCGCCCTTGCGCCCCATGACGCACAGAACGGCCTGCTTTCGCTTTCCGACTACGAGCGACGTTCCGCGGAGGTGAAGGCGTCGAAGCTGTTTTGCACGCGTGTCGGGAAGGTGCTTGCCTCCCGCTATGGGACAGATGAAAAGCCGGAACAAGTGGAGCAAGCGATGTTCGATGGATTTCCAACGAACGCTGATACGGCGCGCATGCGCAGGTTTCATGCAGCGGAACCGGCTCGACGTGCCGAGATCATCTCCGAATTTTCTGATCAGCGCTGGAAAGAGTTTGCCTGGCGCTTTGTTGGCGCCGAGAACCCGGACGCGCTGGGCAAGGAAGAAGCTGCCCGCTGGCGAGCCTGGCGCAACGCGCGGGTACGGGCAAACGGAGTAGTTCCCTGGCGTACCGTGGCAGCGGCCCTGGAAGAGGTTGAAACAATGCGCGCAAGCGCCAGCGCGAAGGAACTGGCAGTGCTGGCTCGGATCGAGGAATTCCTGAACACGTTGTGAGGAAGCCTGTCGTGTCCTCAAGCTCCGAGCAGTTTCAGCAAAGTCTTGCTTCGCGGGCCTGAACCCAATGCTGTTTTGATGCTCTGCAAAAGGTGACAGTGTCACCTTGGCTGACTCACTCTTTTTGGCCGGGTGCCGCTTGCCCGGTGGTTAAAAGGTGACAATTTTGCTCCAGGGTTGCTTTCTGAAATTCACCAGACGGGTGTTCCTGCGCTCGCGAATGGTGCGGCCCCTGTCTCAGGTTTTTTGGCAAGCATAGCAAAGCGGGATTGTGTCCGTCAAGAACAATATGAGAACATTTTGACGCAACTGACCTAGACGTCGGCGCCAACTGCTTCGGAAATGCTGCGCAGCCCGTCTCGATCCAGACAGTGAAGGAGTTCAGTCTTGATGCGGGGTACAAGACCCGGGCCCTGAAAGCTGAGGGCCGTGTAGAGTTGAACCAGAGATGCGCCCGCCCGGATCTTGGCATAGGCGTCAGCACCCGAGGCAATGCCTCCCACACCGACCAGCGTGAGCTTGCCTTTGGTCAATCTGCGCATGGTGCGCAAGACTTCCGTCGAGCGTTTGAACAGGGGAACGCCCGACAAACCACCTGTCTCGTTCCTGTGTGAATTCTTCAGTTCTGCCGGGCGAACGGTCGTGGTGTTGGATACGATCAAGCCGTCAACGGCATGTGCAAGCGCAAGGGACGCAATATCGGCACACGCGTGCTCGTCGAGGTCCGGCGCAATCTTCACCAGAAGGGGCGGGGTGCGGCGCAGAAGCTTGCGTGCATTCATCAGTGCGCCGAGCAGGGCATCGAGCTCCGTCCTGTTCTGCAACCCGCGCAGACCCGGCGTATTGGGAGACGAAATATTGACCGTCACATAATTTGCAAGCGGCGCCAGTTCGCGCAATCCGGTCACGTAATCGGCGATCCGGTCGCTTGTGTCCTTGTTCGCGCCGATATTGATGCCGCGAATGCCGGGACGCGCCTGGACCGATTTCAACCTTGTTCGGGCGTTTTCCAGACCTTCGTTGTTGAAGCCAAGACGGTTGATAACCGCCCGATCTTCCCGCAGGCGAAAAATCCTAGGCTTGGGATTACCTGCCTGCGGCAGCGGCGTCACAGTTCCAGCCTCGACGAAGCCAAATCCGAAGCCCAGCATTGCTTCCGTGACGGCTGCGTTCTTGTCAAACCCAGCAGCGAGGCCGACGGGATTCGGAAATTCCAGGCCGAGCGTTTCAATTTGTAGTCGCGGATCATCGGCTACTAACGCACGTTGTCTGTGGAAAAGCGACAGTGCCTGAATTGTTAAAGTGTGTGCAAGCTCGGGATCGAGTCTTGTCAGCAACGGTAGGGCGAGAGTTGAGAGGGCGTTTGTCAGTGTCATCGTGATAGGATGAGAATCAGTTTCGGCAGCGCTGTGCAAGTGGCGTTTCAGCATGGCATTTCGACGTGGCTGTTCTGAATTCTTAGAAGGCGGTGCAATCACTCATGTTATCGCATAAGCAAATCTGGGGCGCGATCGATGCGCTTGCCGCCCGGTATGGGCACTCTCCATCAGGACTTGCACGCGCGGCGGGGCTTGATCCGACGACATTCAACAAGAGCAAACGGCTCGGGCCCCAGGGCAGGTTGCGCTGGCCCTCGACCGAAAGCCTGTCCAAGATCCTGCAAGTCACTGGCGCATCCCTGGAAGACTTTGTGAGCCTTGTGTCCCGCGGAAATGCGTCGCGTGGCCCTTCTCGAACGATGCCTTTCCTGACGTTAAAGGATGCGCAGAAAAAGAAGGTCTTCGATGAAAGCGGCGCGCCCATTTCGAAGTCATGGGACAAGTTTTCATTTCCGGATTTCGGTGACGACAAGGCGTTCGCGCTGGAAATCTCCAATGACATTGCAGCGCCCGTGTTCCGGAACGGCCAGATTGTTGTCGTCTCTCCCGCGGCGGAGTTGCGCAAGGGGGATCCTGTTGTGTTCAAGAACGGCGACGGCTGTCAGGTGATGAAGCTCGCGCGGCAGACGGCCAAAAAGGTGGAGCTCAAACCTTTCAACGCATCACATGACGATGTCGTACTTGTGCGCGACGAGGTGGAATGGATGGCCCGCATTGTATGGGTCAGGCACTGAAGTGGCTATCCGACAGCTCTAGTCCAACTGGCCAGCGGGATAACCCTGAAGCCTACTGACCATTTCACCAAGTTCGCGGGGTGAACACGTCGGCATGGCGTTCAGGACCGTGGAGGCTTGCGACTGAACATGTCTCGTGAGGGCATCATCCACCGAAATCGACAATGTGTGTCTTAGTTCGCGTTCGGCTTCCGCCCTGAACTCGTCCTGGTCGAGAGACAGGATCGACAGGGCGTAGTGAAAGTGAAGCACAGCAATGGCGGGCGCGTCGTTCAGGGCGGCACGGTACAGTGACAAGCCTTCGCTTTGACTTGCGCCATACATGAGCGACGCCAAAATCTTGCCCGCGTGATGCACAATCTCGATGTTCCATGCACCCAGCGAGGCGCGTGCCCAGACATTTGTCGGATCGATTGCCATTGCCTTGTCGAGCCGATCTTTCGCCTGTTCGGCCAGTCCTTCGGCACGGGCTTCAGACAACCCGATACTGCGCCCGCGAAAACCAACCGCAACAGCACTTTGCAGATAGCCGTCGATCAGGTGAGGATCGAGACTGATTGCTCGTTCGGCGAGTTGCTCGGCTTTTGCCAGACATGGGGTGCAGTACCCGTCCTTGCGGCTGATGGCGTCCGCAATGATGGCTTGCGCCGCGAAGGCGAACGAGGCGGCCGAGCCCTCGGATTGCGATACTTCGGCTGCACGTTCGTACGCGCCGGTGCGGTAAGCCCTTAGAGCCGTTTCAGGAACTGAGGCGCAAGCCATCGACCCAAACAGCCAATGACTTGCCACGAGGCATGCAACGCAGATCCTGAACATGTTGCAAGCTTAGGCCATACGGATGTGCGCTGTCAGGTGAGAAACTTCCCGGCCAGACCACTTTTGATCAGAGCTGCCGTGTTTTCGATGCCGTAGAGGGCTGCGAATGATCCGAAGCGCGGACCCTGTTCCTGTCCGAAGAGCACTTCATACAGTGCCTTGAACCAGTCGCGCAGCGGCTCGAATTGATGCTTCTTTCCAACTTCATAAACCTGGAACTGCGCGGCTTCGGCGTTGGTCGTGCTTCCCAGCTTCTCGAATATGGATGCGAGTTCTTCCATCGCGGCGCGTTCCTGGTCCGTGGGTGCACGGTACTTCTTCTTCGGGCGCACGAAATCCTCGTAGTACCGAATGGCGTATCCGACGAGGCGTTCCAGCGACGGGTTGTCCTTGGGATTGGCCTCAGGTGAGTACTGGCGAATGAAGCCCCAAAGAATGTCTGGCGTTGACGCATTCGAGGCCGATACCAGGTTGAGCAAGAGCGCGAAACTGACGGGCCAGGATTCCTGGCTGGGGCTGCCGGCATGGATATGCCATGCCGGATTTTCAAAGCGTTCGGCTTCGCCCTGCGTCTGGTACTTGTCCAGATAGGTGACGTACTCGTCGACTTCCTTCGGAATGATATCGAAATAGAGCCGCTTTGCGGTCTTGGGCTTCTGAAACATGAACAAGGCGAGGCTTTCGGGCGCCGAATAGGTCAGCCATTGCTCCACCGAGATACCATTGCCCTTGGACTTCGAGATTTTCTGACCGGCGTCATCAAGGAAAAGTTCGTAGATAAAGTTCACTGGGGGCTCGACTCCCAGTGTCTTGCAGATCTTTGCGTAGATGGGCTGGTTTGGAAGGTGGTCCTTGCCGAACATTTCGAAATCGACGCCGAGCGCCGCCCAGCGCATGCCGAAGTCCGGTTTCCATTGCATTTTTGCGCGGCCACCGGTGACTGTCTGGGTAATTTCTTCGCCGTCCTCGTCGTCGTAGGTTATCGTGCCGGCCTGCGCATCGATGCGCTTCATTGGTACATAGAGTACGCGGCCCGTCTTTGGTGAAATGGGCAGGAAGGGGCTGTACGTGCGCTGGCGTTCCTCGCCGAGCGTCGGCAGCATGATCGCCATGATCTTGTCGTAGTTCTTCAGGGCATGCAGCAGCATCGTGTCAAACACGCCCGACCTGTACTCGGCAGTTGCAGACCGGAATTCATAGTCGAAGCCAAAGCCATCAAGAAACGAACGCAGGCGGGCATTGTTGTGATGGGCGAAGCTTTCGTGGGTGCCGAATGGGTCTGGGACTGACGTGAGAGGCTTGTGCAAGTGCTCGCGCAGCATCTCGTGATTTGGAACATTGTCGGGAATTTTTCGCATTCCGTCCATGTCGTCCGAGAAGGCGATCAGTCGCGTTGGTTTGTCGGAGATTTCCTGGAAGGCGCGCCGGATCCAGCTTGTGCGCGCGACCTCACCGAACGTGCCGATATGGGGAAGACCCGATGGACCATAACCGGTCTCGAACAAAACATAAGGCTTTGCCTTACCCGCCGCCTCATCGCGCTGGACGCGGGCCAGGACCTTGCGAGCTTCTTCGAACGGCCAGGCTTTTGCGGCCATGGCCAGGTCGCGGCGGGACGACATGCGGGTAACCTCAAGAAATTTGAATGCAAGCCATAGGTGGCGCTTCTTTGTACGTCAACGCTGCTGCATAGTGCCGTGGATGGACAATTCTTCGTTGCACCCTCTGGACGCTGTGCCGGCGCTTGTCGCGACGTTCCGTCGCGCAATGATTGCGACGGCTGACGGTCAGTTCACAGAACCCTCGGCTGAACGGGCACTTTCTGCGGCGGCTACAATTCCGCACCTCACTGCACATACCGGCATCACTCTCGGTCGGCTCGGTGGTCAGCGTCACGAGCCACGCGCGGCGCATTTTGATGTGCTCGAACTGTTTGCCTTCGTGCGTCCTGCGCAACCGATTGCGCCCAGCATCACAGCGCTGGCACGTGTGCTGGGACTTCCCCATCCCGACAGCCTGGCAGAGCAGGCGTCTGTATTGCGGCGTGCTGCCCTGCAGTTGCTGGAAGAATCCGTGAATGTTCCCGGACGTCCGATGGCCGCGCGGATTGCGGCGGCCATGGGGTTGAGCCGCTGGCCGTGGGCGCCGCTGCTGCTTGACCGAATGGATCCTGAGGGTCGAGCTCGAGCCGCTCCCCGCATTGATTCCTGGCGAGACTTGCCGGAATGGGAAGATGGCCCGCCGCCAGGCCAACCCGGAAGTCTTCCGGTTTCGCCAGAAGAAGCGCGTGCGCATCTGGCGGCCATCGTCGGCGAGGGGGCTGAGGTACGGCAGTCGCAATCCGATTATGCAGCACTTGCGTCCGAAGCCTTTCGCCCGCGACCACACGAGAGCGAGCCCACGGTGGTTCTTGCAGAAGCAGGGACTGGGCTCGGCAAGACGGCTGGATACCTTGCGCCGGCCACATTGTGGGCGGAGCGCAACGATGGCCTGGTCTGGATTTCGACCTATACCAAGAACCTGCAGCGCCAGATCGCGCAGGAGCTCAGGCGCGTCTATCCGGATGCAACCGAATTTGCAGAGAAGGTGACCATTCGCAAGGGGCGCGAAAACTACCTCTGCCTGCTGAACTTCGAAGAGTCAGCGACACGGCTACCGGTCCTGATCGAACGAGAGACGGTGGCGCTTGGTCTTGTTGCACGCTGGCTGATGACGACCAAGGATGGTGATCTGGTTGGCGGCGATTTTCCATCATGGATCGCGCCGCATCAAGGGTTCATATCCGGTCTCACGGACAAGCAAGGTGAATGCATCTATGCAGCGTGTCCGCACTACCGGCGCTGTTTCCTTGAGCGCGTCGTCAGGAAATCCCGCAACAGTCGCGTCGTCGTTTCAAATCATGCGCTGACGATGGTTGAAGCGGCGCGCCATGCTGCGGCGGTCGATGTTGATCCTGAAGCGCCGGGCGTTCCACCCATACGCTATGTGTTCGATGAAGGGCATCACATTTTCGATGCGGCAGACAGCTTCTATGCGATCCACATATCCGGTTGGGAAGGTGCGGAGCTCAGGCGGTGGGTGAGGGGCCCCGAAGGCAGAGGCAGTCGCCGCGGCCGAGGTCTGGTTGAGCGCCTCAATCCGATCCTGCAGGATGATCCGGCCGAACTTGAACGGCTGGCCGAGATTGCGCAGCACGCCCTGATCCTTCCCGGTGAAGGTTGGATGAACAGGCTTTCAAACGAGGCGCCGCGCGGTGCGATGGAACGTTTTCTGCTGGCGGTCAGGGCGCAAGTGCGGGCGCGCTCTGAAGATGTCACGACGCCGTACGGGCTTGAATGCGAAATTTCACCCACGACCGACGAGTTGAAGACTTCGGCTGACGAACTGAAGCGGGGGCTCAAGGATCTGGTGAGGCCGCTGAACGACCTTGCGCTGGCGCTTCGACGCATGCTGCGCGATGAAAGCGACGAACAGTTTTCGCAGCATCGCCTTCGGGCCGAAGCCGTGCTTCGTGGCATTGAACGGCGTACCAAACTTCAACTGCCACACTGGATCATGTCGCTTGATTCAATTGGCGATGTGGCGCCCAACGGGTTCGTGGACTGGCTGAGCGTTGAACGCTTCGACGGGCAGGACAGCAATGTGGGTTTTTACCGGCATGCGGTGGATCCCACCGTGCCGTTTGCAGTCGAAGTGCTCGAGAAGGCGCATGGTGCCTTCATCACTTCTGCGACGTTGCGTGACCGGCCTCCGAAGGAAGAAGAAAGTACCGACAGCTGGCGCGCGGCCGAAATACGCACGGGTGCCGGCCACCTCGTTACGCCACCGGTGAGGGCTGCGTTCCAGTCCCCATTCGACTACGGCCGCCAATCGCGCGTGATTGTTGTCAAGGACGTCAGCCGGGATGCCGATCTCATGGCGGCGGCCTATCGCGATCTTTTCCTTGCGGCGGGTGGTGGAGCGCTGGGTCTCTTCACATCGATCCGGTCGCTCAGGAATACGCATCGAACCATTGCGCCGGCCCTGTCACGTCATGGGCTGCCACTGTACGCGCAGCATGTGGACGGGCTTGATACCGGATCTCTTGTCGATCTCTTTCGCGAAGATGAAAACTCGTGCCTGCTTGGCACCGATGCCCTGCGGGACGGTGTCGATGTGCCAGGACGGTCGCTCAGACTGGTGGTCTTTGAACGTGTCCCCTGGCCACGCCCCGACATATTGCACAAGTCACGCCGTGCGGCGTTCGGCAAGACCTATGATGACCAGCTGACACGGTTAAGGCTGGCGCAGGGGTTTGGGCGCCTGATCAGGCGCGCGAGCGACCGGGGCGTCTTTGTTCTGCTTGATCCGAGGGCACCCACACGCCTTTTGTCCGGCCTTCCACAAGGCGTGGCGATTGAACGGCTGAACCTCGTGGACGCGGTTGCGATGGTTCGCAGCTTTCTTCAGGTTCCCGGGCTTGCCGATCCCCAGGGTCACTAATAGATTGCCGCGCAATCGAGAGCACAAGGACCTGACCATGGACGCGCAACCTACCCTCAGCCCGCATGCGGCACTCATCTACGTGATGGTCGTCGTTTCGGCGGCGGACGCGAGCATGAGCGACGCCGAGCTGCATCTCATGGGAGATATCGTTCGGACGCTGCCGGTATTTCGCGGTTTCCCGGAAGAGAAGCTGATCGCCGTGTCGCGCGAATGTGCCGCTATCCTGCAAGAGCGCGAAGGTCTTGATGCCGTGCTCGGCCTCGTGAAGGAGGCTTTGCCCCAACACCTGCGCGAGACGGCATATGCACTTGGGCTTGAAATGGCACTGGCGGAATCTCCGGTTTATGCGGAAGAGAACCGTGTCCTGCAGCGGCTAAGGACCACTCTTGAGATCGACCGACTGACAACTGCGGCGCTTGAGAAGGCAGCCGTCGTGCGCCATGCCAGAATAACGAGCTGACATGAACGGCGAGGCCGTCGTCAGACTATCCCTGTTTCTGGGTGTCTTTTCCGTTCTGGCAATTTCTGAGGTGCTTTGGCCGTTCAGGCCTACGGCCGTGAGAGCCGAACGCTGGCCGGCCAATCTGGGTCTGAGCGTGCTGAATACCATCGTCGTACGCGTGTTGATTGGGCTGGTTCCGGGATTTGCAATTGCGGCGGCGGCGGCTGTCGGGAAAGAAACGGGATTGCTTGCCTTCACAGGGCTGCATGGGGCGGCGGTGGCCGTCACCGGGTTCGTCGTGCTCGATCTGGCTGTTTACCTGCAGCACATTGCCTTTCATCACATTCCGGTTTTCTGGCGTTTGCACCGCGTGCACCATGCTGACCGGCAGTTTGACGTAACGACTGCCATCAGGTTTCATCCGCTGGAGATCGTCATCAGCCAACTCTGGAAAATCGCCGTTGTCGTCGTGCTTGGTGTGCCGGTTGTGTCGGTGTTTGCGTTCGAGGTTGTCCTGAATGCCGGTGCCATGTTCAGCCACTCCAATCTGCGGTTGCCCGGCTGGATCGATCGCCAGTTGCGTGTTCTGCTGGTTACGCCTGACATGCACCGCATTCATCATTCGGTTCTGCTGCCGGAAATCAATTCAAACTATGGCTTCAACTTTTCATTCTGGGACCGTGCGTTCGGCACCTATCGGGACAGGTCGCAATCTGATCAACTGACAATGGATTTGGGCCTGCCCGGGTATCAAACCTCGCCAACGTCCCGAATCGGCTGGCTGCTGGTGTTTCCTTTTCTGCGCGGGCGTTCCCTATGAAACGACTGTTCATCATGCGACACGCAAAAGCAGAGCCCGATGCGCTGTCCAAGCGCGACATCGACCGCGCCCTGAATGACCGTGGCAGGCGCGCTGCGGATGAGATCGGACAGTATTTCCGCGAGCAAGCGTATGCCTGCGGCACTGTCCAGTGTTCTGCCGCCGCACGCACACGCGAAACATTTGGACGCCTCCAGCCCTATGTTGGTGACATGGTGCCGGTTCAGTTCAGGGAAGAACTGTATCTTGCCGAAGCATCAGCCATGCTGGCGACAGTACGTTTGCTTGACGACAAAATTCCGTCGGCCATGTTCGTAGGACACAATCCGGGCGTGGCAGAACTTGCGCTGTCGCTTTCGGCGGCGCCGAAGGATTTACGACAGGAAAAGCGGCACCGCCGCATGCGGGAAAAGTTCTCAACCGGCTCCCTGGCTGTTATCGACTTCGAGGTGCTGCATTGGGGGGATGTGCTGCCGGGGCAGGGGACCTTGACCGATTTTGTTCGCCCGCGTGACCTTGATTGATTACTGGGACTGAAAACTGGATCTGAAAATGGCAAATGAAAGACTGACCGCTCTCGTAACCGGTGCATCGGCCGGCATCGGCAAGGCCTTCGCTGAAGTGTTTGCGAAGTACGGCTTCAACCTGATCCTCACCGCACGACGGGAGGAGCGATTGCGGGACCTTGCGCAGGAACTGTCGAAGGGTCACCACGTCGATGTCACGGTCATGCCTGCAGACCTCGCTGATGTGTCAGCGCCTTCGCGCCTGATTGCCGAGATCAAATCGCGCGGCATGAAAGTCGATGCGCTCGTCAACAATGCCGGTTACGGCGTACCGGGCAGCTATGCCGGATCCAAGTGGGAGAACCAGCGGGATTTCATCCAGGTCCTGATGACGGCGCCGTGCGAGCTGGCCCACCTGACCTTGCCTGACATGATTGCGCGCAAACAGGGCTACATCATCAATGTAGCGTCACTTGCAGGCATGCTTCCAGGGTCGGCCGGACACACGCTGTATGGGGCATCGAAGAGCTTCATGATCCAGTTCTCGCGCTCGCTGAACATGGAAGCCGGAAAGCATGGCGTGCACGTCACGGCCGTATGTCCCGGCTTCACCTACAGCGAATTTCATGATGTCTCCGGAACACGTGACCAGGTTTCGCGCATGCCGAAGCTCATGTGGATGACGGCAGAAGCTGTTGCGGAGGAAGGCTACACTGCGGTCATGCGCAACAAGCCGGTGCACGTGAACGGGCGTATCAACCGCAGCATTGCGCTGGTGGCCAAATATCTGCCGGATTCCGTCGCCTTTTCAATCATGAAGGCGCGGTCTGGGTCGGTTCGCGCGCAATAGCGCTTCAGTACGAGTTGCCGGATTCCACGTTCGGGTTTGCGCTTGTGTTGCGCGGCATAATCTCCATCGTTTCCCATGCGTAGGCCACTTCGCGATAGGTTGCTCCCCACACCGGGTGCCGACGCTCGGCTATGAGCTTGCCGCCCATCGCCTCGTAGAAGAAGCGCGACGGGTTTTCGGCCAGCGCCCAGATCACCATACCCTTGCAGGGCGCCTTGGAGAGGAGGCGGAATACGGACGACATCATCGCCGTGCCAATGCCCTGGCCAGTGAATCCGGGGGCAACGTAGAGTGTGTAGATTTCGGCGTCATAGGCCAGCGAGCGGTCCCTGTTCGGGCCTGCACTTGCAAAACCAAACAAGGTCGAACCGACATCAGACGCGACGAATACCGGACAACGCAAGCTCGCGTGCTGAATTGTGCGGTCCCATGCCTTTTCCTGGTCGGGCTTGGACATGCGCGCGAGCGCTGCGGTCGGCAGAATGCCTGCGTAGGTTTCGCGCCAGGAGTCGACATAGATGCCTGCGATGCCTGCGGCGTCGGAGGGCCGCGCCATTCGAATGCCAATGTCCACCGTGTCATTCATTGGTGTGTCTTTCATGGCTTGCGCGCCTGAAACACCGACGCGAGGGACGAGCTTTTCATCCCTCGCGCAGAACTTCAATAGTCTTGCTGCGTCTCAATAAAGTCCCATGGAGTCCATGGTCGAGGCGCCAGCAACGCCGTCGGCCTGCATGTTCTTCGATTTCTGATAGGCTTGGACTGCGTTCCGTACGTCGTCATCGTAAACGCCGTCGATCGGTCCTTTGTAGGTACCGGCTTTTTTCAGGGCTTCCTGCAGTTGTTCGACCTCTCGACCCTTGTCGCCTGGTTGCAGGGCAAAGCCGGTGCGTTTGCCGGACTTTGCCTGATAGAGGCGCTGTTTGCTGGATTTCAGATAGTCCTGCTGGGCGGTTGGGGACGCTGCGGCAGCTGTCATCTGACGGTTTTCGACGTTGATGGCCTCAATCTTGCGCTGGAGGCGATCGTCCTTGAGGCTGGCGTTCTTGCTTTCCAGTTCCTTGGCGAGCGCTGTCATGTTGCGTTGTGCTTCATCGCGGCGGCCGCTCTGGTAGAGCTTGACCTGCTCCTTCTGGATGCGGTCGCTTTCTGCAAGCTCGGCCTCGGCTGAAACGCTATTGTTGCGGGATTTGTCGACGAGCGACTTGTCAGCTGAGACAGCGACTGCCAGTTGCTGCGTTATGGAATGGTTTTCTCCCGACTTCGCGGTTTTGTAGTTCAGAGTCAGGGACCCCAGGTCCACGTTGCCGGAAGCGGGTGCTGCGATTTCCAGTCTGAGCAGCACGGACCGTTTTTCACCTTCGAAGACATCTTCCAGATCACGCTTTACTGATTTTGCGCCTGCTGCTTCCTCATAGCCAACGACCTCGGCCTTGCGGACGATGCCGTTACCCGAGAATTCGAGGTGAACGTCCTGGGCGCAGGTTTCAAACAGCGATCCCAGTTCATCCTGGAAAACGCGCGCCATCTGGGTGGGATGCTCGATGTAGTAGTAGCGTCCGCCGCCGTTTTCCGCGACGGCCTGCATGAGGTCCTCGTCGTAGTCGCGACCAAGGCCCATCGCCGAAATGCGGATGCCGCCGGATTTGGCGCCACGGACCAGCCTGGCGATTTCCTGGGGGTCGGTCACGCCGGTATTGGCAAGGCCATCCGACATCAGGATCACGCGCGTAATCGTACCATTCTGGTCAGCCGGGCCGTCGAGTGCGTCCTTGGCTTCATCGACGCCGCGCATCATTCCACCGGTCAGGTTGGTCGATCCGCGCGGGTCGAGCCTGTCGATCATTGCCTTTACTTCGCCTGTGTTCGCGACGCGGTGAGCATGCCACATGACGTTGATCTGATCGTCATACTCGACGATTGAGAGTGTGTCCTTGCTTCCCAGGCGGTCGACGGCCAGTTTTGCCGCGCGGCGGAGGTAGTCGATCTTTCCCTCGTCAGCCATCGATCCCGAGCGATCGAGCACGAGTGCGACGTTGAGCGGAGGGCGGTCTTTTTTGACACCAGGATCGATGTCTATGCCTTCGAATGAGACGAGTGCGTAAACAATGCGCGTACCGCCAGCGAGAACGGCCGTCTGGTTGAGCTGGATCTTGCCTCTCAGGGGATCCTGGCCTGCGAACGCAGGTGTAAGCATCGTTGTTCCGATGAGCGCCAGTGCGCAAAGCGACTTTACTGCTGTGCGTCGACACAGTTCCGGCAAGCTGAATTTTTGTGCAAGTTGCATGCAATCTCTCCTCTTGTGACGCTGGGGGTGCGGTGCCGTTCGTGGCATTCGGGCTGACGAATGTTTGCACTTCCGGGGCGATGCGTCGGCTGAGGGCACAATAAAACGCTTGCTGTGGCGCAAAGCGGCCCGGAATGCGGCAGGATTTGGGCTTCTGCTGCGGCGAAACGATCACGGACTAGCAAATTTGCGGCCGCGGATTCAACAAATCGGCTGAGGCTCAGCGAACGAAGATGTACACTTGTTCACATGCGTTGTCATTTGCGCAATATCGCGTGACCTACAAGGGTTTACGATTGCTTCACTGGAACAAAGCACTATTTACGAAATGAGTATCTTTGGATTCGGGTTCCGCTGCCATCGAAAAGCCTTCAGGACAGCGCATCATGGTTTGAGGAACTCGACGTGCAGTGTGCGTAACATCGGGATAGGCGTAAGTCATGAGCAACTCACTGGATGTCTTCGACATGTTTTCTCGTGCGTATGCGCGGGAGAAATTCGAGAGTATGTCGCTGCGCGACTATCTGCTGGCCGCGCGGGACAATCCCATGATGTATGCGTCACCGGCTGAACGGATGATCGCTGCGATCGGCGAACCCGAGCTGGTGGACACATCAAGAGATTCGCGGCTGTCGCGAATCTTCTTCAATCGTACGATCAAGATGTATCGTGCGTTCGATGGTTTCTTCGGCATGGAAGATACGATCGAGCGCATTGTCGGCTATTTCAAGCACGCTGCACAGGGTCTGGAAGAAAAGCGCCAGATCCTCTACCTGCTTGGACCGGTTGGTGGTGGCAAGTCGTCCCTTGCAGAACGTCTCAAGGACATGATGGAGACGTACCCAATCTATGTGCTGAAGGCTGGTGACCAGATCAGTCCGGTATTCGAGTCTCCGCTGGGCCTGTTCCGCACGACCGAACTCACCGAGTTGCTGAGTGAGCGCTATAACATCGAGAAGCATCGGCTTACCGGATTGATGAGCCCGTGGGCCGTGAAGCGTCTGGATGAATTCAGTGGCGATATCTCGAAGTTCGAAGTGGTGAAGATTGTTCCGTCGAAGCTCAGGCAGATCGCAATCGCGAAGACTGAGCCTGGCGATGAAAACAACCAGGATATCTCGGCGCTGACCGGCAAGGTGGACATCCGCAAGCTTGAACGCTTCAGCCAGAACGATGCCGATGCCTATAGTTTCTCGGGAGGCCTGTGCCGCGCGAACCAGGGACTGCTTGAGTTCGTGGAAATGTTCAAGGCGCCGATCAAGGTACTGCATCCGCTGCTGACCGCGACACAGGAAGGCAACTATGTGGGCACGGAAACGCTTGGCCCCATTCCCTTCCAGGGCATCATACTTGCGCACTCCAATGAATCGGAATGGACCCAGTTCAAGGCGAACAAGAGTAACGAGGCATTCCTTGACCGCATCTGTGTGGTGACGGTGCCGTACTGCCTGCGTTCAAGCGAGGAAGTGCAGATCTACCGCAAGCTACTGAAGACGAGCGAGCTGGGAGGTGCCCCGTGCGCTCCAGAGACGCTGGAAATGCTTGCGAAGTTCTGCGTGCTCACCCGGCTGAAAGAACATGAGAACTCAAACCTCTTTTCCAAGCTGCGCGTCTATGATGGTGAAAAACTCAAGGATACGGATCCCAAGGCCAAGACGCTGCAGGAGTACAAGGACGCTGGCGGTATTGATGAAGGCATGAATGGCATTTCCACGCGGTTTGCGTACAAGGTGCTGTCGGAGACCTTCAACTATGACACGTCTGAAGTTGCGGCAGATCCTGTGCACCTGATGTATGTGCTGGAGCAGGCAATCAAGCGCGAGCAGCACGCTGAAGAGACAGAAAAGCGTTACTTGGAACTCATCAAGGCGGAGCTTGCGCCCCGCTATGCCGAGTTTATCGGCAAGGAGATCCAGAAGGCTTATCTTGAGTCCTACAGCGAGTATGGGCAGAACCTCTTCGATCGCTATATTTCGTATGCTGACGCGTGGATTGAAGATCAGGACTTCAAGGACACTGATACCGGACAGATGATGGACAGGCAACATCTGGACAACGAACTATCAAAGATCGAGAAGCCCGCCGGGATCGCAAATCCGAAGGATTTCCGAAATGAAGTCGTGAAGTTTGCACTGCGGCACCGGGCGACGCACGACGGGAAGAACCCGGCTTGGACTTCCTACGAGAAAATCAGAAACGTCATTGAAAAGCGGATGTTCACGCAAGTGGAAGATTTGCTGCCTGTGATTTCGTTTGAGTCGAAAAAGGACTCGGATACGCAGTCCAAGCACAATGAATTCGTCAAACGCATGCTTGCCCGACATTACACGGCACGCCAGGTCCGGCGTCTCGTTGAATGGTATATGCGGGTCAACAAGGCTGGATAGGGCTGGACGCTCGAAAGAACATCGAAGCGCCCAGAACGGTTTCAATGGCGAATTTTATCGACCGGCGTTTGAATCCAAAGGGCAAAAGTCTTGCCAACCGGCAGCGCTTTATCCGTCGCGCGCGCGCCGAAATCAAAGAAGCGGTCCAGAAGACTCTCAAGGACAGAACCGTCTCTGATTTTGCGAAAAACCAGAAGATTTCAATTCCGTCCAAGAGTACCAAGGAACCGCACTTCCGTCACGATCCGGCCGCGGGCGGCGAACACGAGCGTGTGTTGCCAGGCAACAAGGATTTCGTGGAAGGGGACCAGATCAAGAAGCCCCGCTCCGGCGAGGCTGGCGGCCGCGGCAAGGACGCGTCCACCAGCGGGGAAGGCGAAGACGATTTCAGCTTCACGCTGAGCCAAGATGAAGTTCTCGATCTATTCTTCGAAGATCTCGAGTTGCCCAATCTCGTCAAAACGTCACTCAAGGAAATCAAGACGTTCAACTGGCGTCGCGCGGGGCTGACGACGTCGGGTTCGCCCAACCAGATCAATCTCGTCCGTACCATGCGGAATTCATTCGGGCGCAGACTGGCGATGCGCCGGCCGAAAGTCGAAGAGATTGAAGCGCTGAAGAACGAACTGGTCGTCTGCAAACTTGCTGAACCGCAGGACGAAGATCGCGTCCGGCATCTGGAAGAAGAAATTGAGCGGCTGGAAAGCCGCAGGAAATGGGTGCCGTTCCTTGATCCCATCGATGTCCGGTTCAATGCGTTTGAGCAACAGCCAATTCCGACAAGTCGTGCCGTCATGTTCTGCCTGATGGACGTATCGGGTTCGATGGGTGAGCGTGAGAAGGACCTGGCCAAGCGCTTTTTCATGCTGCTGCACCTGTTCCTGAAGCGTCGGTATGAGCGGCTGGATATCGTCTTCATCCGGCATACACACGATGCACAGGAAGTGGATGAGCATACGTTCTTCTATTCCAGGCAATCGGGAGGCACGATCGTGTCGACGGCCCTGGAGGAAATGCAGAAGATTGTTCATGAGCGTTATGCGACAGGGGAGTGGAATATCTATGCGGCGCAGGCATCTGACGGCTATACACAAACCGGCGATGCGTCTCGTTGTGTTGATCTGCTCAACCAGGAACTGATGCCGATCTGCCAGTACTATGCCTATATCGAGATCCTCGACGAGCGGGAAATGGAAGTCTTCTCGAGTGAAGAATCCGGCGCCGAACTTTGGCGCGCCTATCGAACTGTCGCAAAGCAATGGAAGAACTTCGCTACAAAGCGTATTGCCAAGCCGCAGGACATTTTCCCGGTATTCCGTGAGCTATTTGCGAAAGATGGCGCGGAGGCGCAGGCGTGAGCAAGCTGCTGTACAACGGTTCAGAATGGGATTTTGCCCAGCTCAAAACCGTGTTTTCGGCGGTTGAAGATGTGGCGCTGCAAGACCTGAAACTGGATGTCTATCCTCACCAGATCGAGATCATTTCGTCCGAGCAAATGCTCGATGCGTACTCGGCGCACGGCATGCCGCTCATGTATCATCACTGGTCGTTCGGAAAGATCTTCGCGCGCGAAGAGACGATGTACAGCAAAGGCTGGCAGGCGCTGGCCTATGAAATTGTCATCAATTCGAACCCGTGCATTGCCTATCTGATGGAAGAGAACACCATGACGATGCAGGCGCTTGTCATGGCGCATGCCTGCTTCGGGCATAATCACTTCTTCAAGAACAATTACCTGTTCCGTCAATGGACCAACGCAGAAGCGATCCTGGACTATCTGTCATTCGCGAAGAAGTATGTTGCGGCCTGCGAGGAAAAATACGGGCAGGAGCAAGTCGAGTTTGTCATTGATGCAGCGCACTGCATCATGGAGCAGGGGGTGTTCCGCTATCGTCGACCACCTCGTCCCTCGAAAGTTCAGCGAGAAGAGCGCCTGCGAAAACGGCGACAGTATGAAGAGCAAAGCTTCAATGACCTGTGGAGAACGCTACCGGGCACTGCGCGTGACATGAGTGCCGACATGGCGAGTGTCGATGAAGATGAGGCTGTCGGCCTTCATGCGGCGATGAACCTGCCTGAAGAGAACATTATTTATTTTCTGGAGAAGCACTCGCCAGTCCTCAAGAACTGGCAGCGTGAAATCCTGCGGATCGTTCGCAATGTTGCCCAATATTTCTATCCCCAGATGCAGACCAAGGTGATGAACGAAGGCTGCGCCACTTTTGTGCATCACTACATCATGAATGCGCTCTATGATCGCGGGCAGATCAGTGAAGGGGCGATCCTGGAATTCCTGCACTCGCATTCAAGCGTTGTGATGCAACCGGAATTCGATGACGGACGCTATTATGGAATCAATCCCTATGCGCTTGGTTTTGCGATGATGTCAGACATCAGGCGAATCTCCGAGCAGCCAACTCCTGAAGATCGAGAGTGGTTTCCGGAATTTGCGGGAAAAGGGGATTGGCGGGATGTTTTGAAGTATGCGTGGGCAAATTATCGTGACGAGAGTTTCATTCAGCAATATCTAAGCCCCAAGGTGATGCGTGACCTCAAGCTCTTTGCCGTGCGGGACAAGACGGATGACCCCGTCTACACCGTTTCTGCCATCCACAATGAAGCAGGCTATCGCAAGCTGAGGACGTCGCTGGCGCGACTATACGATCTCGCCACGCACCAACCTGATGTTCAGGTGGTTGGCGCAAATCTTGCCAGTGATCGCACACTGATACTGCGGCACAACCGCCATCGGGGCATCCCGCTGGCACAGGGCACGAAAGACGCTGTGCTGAAGAACATTCGTCGTTTGTGGGGCTACAATGTCGTGTTGGAAGAGCCCGAAGTCGGCTAGAGCAAAAAGAAAGGCGTGCAACCTGCGCACGCCTGCTCGACATTCAGCTTGTAAAATTTCAAGCGATCTATCTGTGTGATGTCTTGATGGTGACTTGCGTCTGGTCGCGAAGTGCTTCGCAACGCGCGTCAATTTCGGCCGTCGCGGGTACGCCCTTGCACTCTTTTGGCAGGCGTTTGCTGGTCACTGTGAATGCAATGACAGGTGAGGCGGGCGCATCTGCGAGTTCTGCGACCGACCTTTCTGCTGCTTGAGCGGGTGGCGCCAACTCAGGTGCCCTCACGTTGTTCAAAGCCATCGATACCACAACGGCAAATACCAGCGAGCCACCAATTGACAAGTCTTCCCAATTTCCCATGATTCCGTTTCCCCCCAATTCACGACGTGATGGCACCGAGCTGGATGCCAACATCGGCAAAACAATTAAGGTTTATGAACGGAAAGTTCAATGTGCGTTAAGCATCACATGCCTGCTATTCGCTGCGCGCATAACGCTAAATCGCCTGGAGGGTGAGCTTCGTCACGGTCGGGCATACCCCTTTCGGGTGGTGCAGAATTGCAGTTCCCGTTTTCAGGTCAACAAAGCTCTGCTGATTGCCGCGAGATGATGCACCGGCAAGTATCGACCAATAATCAGGCACACAAGTTCTAGTGTGTCGTACGGTCTGGCGTTACTATTATCTTGTACGCGTATTCAGAGGGGGAAATTTGTGCGTGCTGTCGAGCGTAGATTTCTGTCGCTGCCACGGTGGCAATTGCGGCTACGAGCGACCACGCGATCCAGTCGCGATAATGTGTAGTGCGCATGGAATTCTCCTCAAAGTGAGTTGGGAACGCTGTTACGCAACTAACTAATGAAGACGTTGGGTGGGATTGTATGCCTGTTCGACGCGATCACAAGTGACGTGTTCGCGAACGACTCTCATTCACGCGGACAACAGGACGCAATCACTCTGCTTCTGACGCTCTTGGCTTGATCAAAAAATGGCCGTGCAGTGCGGCAATGGGGCGTGTGTGCTCGTCCTGCCAAGCTTCTGCGCGCACATTGCATACGCGGCGCCCGTGCTTTGTCACGATCGCGCGAGCGTATGTATCGACGGGCTTTCCCGACCGGAGATAGTCGATTCCGATGTCAACCGGCTTGGGAAGTTCTTCTGTTTCCGCTTCCAGCATCAGCTGGATTACGGCGGTGATTTCCAGAAATGCACCTACTACGCCTCCATGCAGCGCTGGAAGAACCGGATTGCCTACCAGCCGGTTGCTGTAGCGCAAAATCGTGGTGACTTCAGTTCCCTTTCGATCAATGTCAACTCCAATGAACTTGCAGTAGGGGATGGCGTCGATGAGCTGTTTCAAATCAGGTTTGCGACCTTCAGCCAGAGCGCGCTTGAGCAATTCCATTACTGTGCACCCGGCATGCGGTCAGTCGGATCGGATGTGGCACGTGTGCGAAGCATGAATGCTGCTGCACATGTGGCGATAGGGTCATCGCGGTCCGTGTGATACGCAACACCGCGCGTGAATGCGATGTTGCGCGTAACCTTGAAGCATTCGGCGAAAGCAAGAATGTCCAGGTCCGGGGTCGCTGACTTCATGTAGTCAATGCGAAGATCCAGAGTTGCGATCTGTCCTTTCAGCATCGTCTTCGATCCCACAGAGATACCGCAGGCATTGTCTAGCAGTGCAGTGATGACTCCGCCGTGAATGACCCGGGTGTCTGGGTTGCCAATGAGATGTTCCGAAAATGGAACGCGGCAAATCACCTTGCCCGCCTCGAGGCTGATTACGTGAATTTTCAGTGCCTCTGCATGCGGTACGCCCGCGAGCAGGAAGCCGAGAGGGTTCGGTTCGGAGTGCGCTTCGCTCATGACACAAGTGGATGAAACTATTCCTGGATTGTCAACTTGTCGGCGGTATGCGGTTGTCGCTACGGCATATCACGCCATGGAGGCTGAGATGAACCTGTTGCGTTTCCCGCTTGAGTGCCTGGAGCACTTGCCTTCCGAAGAGGGGGCGCCGCCCGCCGAACGCATTATTTCGGGCGCCCCAAGATTTCGAACCTGGACGTTTGACGAGCAATACGAAGGCACGCTTTTCGCGGGCGTTTGGGAGGCCACGGCAGGCAAGTGGCGAATAGAATATGATGAGTGGGAGTTCTGCTCGATTCTCAGTGGCACCAGCATCGTCACGCCGGTCGGCGGAGGAGAGGTGCGACTTGGCCAAGGGGACAATTTCGTGTTGCAGCCAGGTTTCAGAGGAACCTGGGAAGTCATCGAAACAACGCGCAAACTTTTTGTCGTCAGGCTGTAGCGCTTGCGTACACCATGTGAAGTGACAGTGCGGGCCGCGCTAACTGTTAAAGTTGACGCAGCGTCATGAATGTCTACAATCGCGGAAGCGCTCAAACATCACCGAAAGCCGCAATCGCAAATGTCCAGGGCCGCAGACCCCCGATTTCCCAAAACCTGTATCATTGGCGCAGGCTCCAGCGGGATTGCGGCGGCTAAGATCTTTGCCGAGTCCGGCATTCCGTTCGATTGCATCGAGAAGTCTGACCGCGTTGGCGGCAACTGGGTATTCAAGAACAAAAACGAGATGTCGTCGGCCTACCGGTCGCTGCACATCAACACCTCTCGGGACAAAATGGCGTACTCGGATTTTCCGATGCCAGCCCAATTTCCAGATTTCCCCCATCACCTCCAGATTGCCCAGTACTTTGATTCGTACGTTGAACATTTTGGATTTCGTGACCGCATTCTTTTCAATACAGGGGTCAAGCGCGCGGAACTGACGACAGACGGGTTGTGGAAGATCGTATTCGATTCAGGCGAGCAGCGCCTTTATGACGCGCTTGTGGTGTCCAACGGCCATCATTGGGACGCACGATGGCCGGAACCGGCCTTTCCGGGCCGTTTCGACGGCAAGCAGATTCATTCGCACAGCTATATCGACCCCTATGACCCGGTGAGCTGTGTTGGCCGAAACGTACTGGTGGTCGGGTTTGGAAATTCGGCACTCGACATTGCCTGTGAACTGGGGCGCAAGGGTGTTGCGAAGAACGTGTTTCTTTCGCAGCGACGCGGGTACTGGGTGATCCCGAAATACACTGCAGGGCAGGTGCTGGATGCCCACAGCGTACACCCTTCACAGGATCCTCCCTGGTGGCAAAGGCTTTTGCCGCACGATGTCCTGCGAATGCTTGCAGAACGGCGGCTGGCAGCAACTGCCGGGAGGCCGGAGCAGTATGGGTTGCCACAACCTGATCACCCGCTGCTGTCGACGCATCCCGCTGTGAGCCAGGAACTGTACCTTCGCGTCGGATCCGGGGACGTGAAACCGAAATCAAACGTCAAAGAGCTGCGCGGCAGGCAAGTGTCATTTGTTGACGGCTCCGTGGAGGACATCGACGTCATCATCTGGAGCACAGGCTACAAGATATCATTTCCGTTTTTCGAGGAGGGCTTCATTTCGGCGCCCGGCAACGACATTGCCTTGTGGAAGCGAATGATTGATCCGCGTTTCGCAAACCTCTTTTTTATCGGACTCGTGCAGCCGCTCTGCGCGATGATGCCCATTGCAGAAGAGCAATCCAGGTTTGTGGGGCGATACCTAACCGGTCAGTACGCCTTGCCTCCCGTCGATGTGATGAATGCGGAGCGTGTGGAGATGTTTGAGCGGCTGAAGGCGAATTATGTCTCTACACCGCGTCACACGATCCAGATCAATTGCGGTGAATATACTACGGACCTGCGCAAAGAACTTGCACGTGGCCGAAGGCGCGCCGAATCCAATCAATTTGCACTGCCGATTCCACCCCGCGTGATTCGCCCCACACAAAAGCAAGCGGTGGACGCATGAGCGCGGAACCAGAATCCCGAGGGCGAGGCAAACGCGAAGAGACAAAGGCCTCGAACCGACAAGCGATCATCGACGCGGCGCGCAGGGTGTTTGCCGAACTGGGATATGGCGCCACAACCGTGCGCGATATTATTCGTGCGACGAAACTGGCTTCAGGGACTTTCTACAATTACTTCAAGTCCAAGGAAGAAGTTTTTCAGGCCCTTCAGGATGAGACTGCACTTCGCGTGCGGCCCCGGCTTCGCGCGGAGCGCATTCGCGCCCGCAATTTCGAAGAATTCATCTCGGGCTCTTTCCGGGCGTTTTTCGATTTTGTGAAAACGGACAAGGTCACGTTTGCGACGATGCGCGAAAACCAGGATCTGGAAAACGTACGCATCGATACGCCAGAGGTCATTGCAGGGTTTGATGAGCTTCGTGTCGATCTTGAACTCGCAATCAAGAACGGCGTCATGCCGGATACGGATCCGGATCTCTTGATGGCGGCAATGGTTGGCGTGGCGTTTGAAGTGGCAGGCCATCTCGTAAGGCGCAGCGACCTGACCGTTGAGCACGCGGCGAAATTTGCGACTGCGCTGTTTCTGGGCGGTGTTCAGGCGTTGCCCCGACGAAGCGAGGCCACACCTTCTGCCTAAGGAGCGGCGGTCGCGCCCCTGATCAATTTCCCGGGAAGCGCCTTCGTCGGATTGCCGTTGCGATAGGTGACGCGCCCGGAAACGATAGTGGCATCATAACCGTCAGCATACTGGACAAGGCGTCGGCCGCCTGCCGGCAGGTCGTACGCTACCGCTGGACGGTGCAGGGTCAGTTTCTGGTAATCGATGATGTTGAGGTCGGCCTTGTATCCCGGCTTCACTACGCCACGATCGAACAGACCGACGGCGCGTGCGGTATCTTGCGTCTGCGCCTTGATCACCCACTCCAGTGGCAGTTTTTCGCCGCGCTTGCGATCGCGGGTCCAGTGCGTGAGCATCGACGTTGGAAAGCTACCGTCGCAAATCATGCCAACATGTGCTCCGCCGTCTCCCAGTCCGAGAACTGTCTGGGGGTGTCGCATCATTGCATACGAAGGATCCAGGCTGTCGTTTGCGTAGTTCAGAAACGGAAACAGGATGAGTGCCTTGCCATCGTCGGCGAGGAGCCAGTCATAAGCCAACTCTTCCGCCCGGATGTGTTTGCTTTGCGCCTGGGAGCCCAAGCTTGTATCGGGTGTTGGCTCATAGTCCGGCGGGTCGTTCAGAGGGAACATTCTGGTGAAGTTCCGGAGCACTGCCCGCACGAAGGGATTGTCTGAATTGGGCGCTTCCGAAAGCAGCGCGTTGCGCATTTCGGGTGTGCGCATGGCAGACAGCCGATCGGCAAAGGGCAGATGTTCGATCTTCCTGTAGCTGGGGTGCGCGGAAAATGGGTTGAGGGTCAGCGACAGTCCGAGCAGCAGTCCCACTGGCCGGCCGCAGACCTGCGCCTTGACCTGCAGTTTCTCGGAAGCACATTGGTCGAGAAAGGCGAGCAGTCCTTTCCAGGCATCAGGACCGCGATCAGACTGTGCCAATGAAAATGACAATGGACGGCCAGATTCAACAACCAGCCGCCGAAGCATGGGCATTTCTCGCATGGGGTCCGCAAAATCGGACACGACCTGCAACACGCCGCGGTTTGCCGCCTTCAGGCCCAGTGCAATGCCGAGCAATTCTTCTTCCGAGGCCGTGAGGGTGGGGGTTGGATCGCCGTCGCTGGTTCGGTGGTTGAGTGTTCTGGATGTGGAGAATCCAAGGGCGCCTGCTTCAACGGCCTCTTTTGCGAGGCGTGACATTTCAGAGATGTCATGGAGCGTTGCTTCTTCGCGTTTGGCACCTCGGTTGCCCATTACATATACTCGCAACGCGCCGTGAGGAACCTGTGTTGCAAAGTCAATGTCATGCGGGCGTGCTTCGAGCGCATCGAGGAACTCGGGGAATGTCTCCCAGTTCCATTTCAGACCCTCCGTCAGCACAACGCCTGGGATGTCTTCGACACCTTCCATCAAACGGATGAGCATGTCGTGGTCCTGCGGTCGGCAAGGGGCAAAGCCAACACCACAATTTCCCATCACTGCTGTGGTCACGCCATGCCATGCTGATGGCGTGAGGCGCTCGTCCCACGTCGCTTGTCCGTCGTAGTGGGTATGGATATCCACAAAACCGGGTGTAACGATTTTGCCCTTGGCATCCAGTTCTTCCCGGCCTGTCCCGGGGACATGACCAATGGCTGCGATCTTGCCATTTTCTATCGCAATGTCTGCATGGACACCCTTGTCACCTGTTCCGTCGAATAGTGTGCCGTTGCGGATGATAAGGTCATAGCGGGCGGTCATCTGGGTTCTCTGCCTTTCGAGCGCTGATATTGAGAGGTTAACACGCTTTTGCCTTGACAGAAGAGGGACAGCCCGCATTTTTCATTCCATGCGCAAGCTTTTGGTTCGGATATTACTCAGTCTTCCCAGCCGGTGGTTGATCGCCATGTCGGGTGGCAAGCCCCGCGTCATCGAGGGGCGCACGCTTGATCCCAGGGTTCAGTTTCTTGCTGCGATGGGGAAGCGGCAACCCTCAATGGATACGCTTGCTCCTGATGCCGCCCGCAAGGCAGCGGGTGAAGGACTGGCCTTGCTTGACGGTTCGCCATCGCATGATGTTGACATTGCTCAGGTCGAGTTGCCGGTTCCTGGCAGAGCGCCCATACGGGCGCGCAGCTACAAGCCGCGTTTGCCCAATCGGCTTGTCCCCACTCTTGTCTACTTCCACATGGGTGGATGTGTGATCGGTGACCTGGAGACATGCCACGTGTTCTGCTCACAGATCGCGCTTCGATCAGGTTGCCTGGTGGTTTCCGTTGATTACAGGCTGGCGCCCGAGCACAAGTTTCCAGCTGCGGTCGATGATGCGATAGCCGCATTCCGTTGGGTCAGGGACAATGCACGCGTGCTTGGGGGCAATCCGAACATCGTCGCGGTCGGTGGCGATTCTGCGGGCGGGTATTTGTCAGCCGTCATTTCGCAGGAAATGAAACGGCTGAACGAGAAGCCGCCGGTCCTGCAGTTGCTGATCTATCCCGCCGTTGACTGGCAATCGCAAACCGCTTCGATGACAGCGTTTGCCGATGCCTATCCCCTGACGACACCGATCATGAACTACTTCCGCTCGAAGTATTTTGCGGATGTCGAGAAAGATGCCGTGGACCTTCGTGCGTCCCCGGGACTCAACAAGGACTTGTCGGGATTGCCGCCGGCGCTCATCTACACCGCGGGCTTTGATCCGCTGGTTGATCAGGGGCGCGACTATGCCGAGGCCCTGAAAATCGCCGGCGTCCCGGTGCTCTACAGATGCTACGAGCATCTGGCCCATGCCTTCACGGCCATGGGAGGTGCCGTTCCGGCGGCGCAGGCGGCAATTTATGAGATCATTGCCGACCTGCGAAGGGCCATCGGATGAGCCGCGCGCAAGTTGTCCGCGCACTCTCCGATGACCTTTCGAGCCTGCGTCTCGAGGAGCGTATTGTACCGGCGCCACCATCCGGCATGGTGAAGGTTCGCCTGAGAGCGGCCAGCGTGAACTTCCCTGACATTTTGATGGTGCAAGGCAAATATCAGCTGAAGCCCGAGCTCCCCTTTACTCCTGGTATGGAAGGAGCCGGCGATATCATCGAAGTCGGTGAGGGCGTTGCGGATCTCCACGTTGGAGACAAGGTGGTGCTCGGGTCCCGATATGGGTGTTATGCCGACGAGATCAATGTGCCGTCGACGCTTGTGCGTGCGCTGCCCGCCGGCTTCAGTTATGCCCAAGGTGCCTCGTACCCCACGGCCTATCTGACCGCCTATGTTGGCCTCGTGCGACGAGGATGTCTGCAGGCTGGCGAGACGTTGCTCGTGCACGGCGCGGCTGGTGGCGTCGGGCTGGCGGCAGTTGATCTCGGAAAAATCCTCGGTGCAAAGGTGATTGCCACGGCTTCAACGCCTGCAAAGAGATCTTTCCTGAAAACCTACGGCGCGGATCATGTGCTTGAGAACAGGGGATTTCGCGAACATGTAAAGGCGTTGACCAACGGACGTGGCGCCGACGTCATTTACGATCCAGTCGGCGGTGATGTTTTTGACGAGAGTGTGCGCTGCATCGCCTTTGACGGGCGATTGCTCGTCATCGGCTTTGCGGGCGGTCGGATTCCGATGATCGGCGCAAACATGCCCCTGATAAAGGGTTTTTCGGTCGTTGGCGTTCGCGCGGGAGAGTATGGACGACAGTTTCCTGACCGCGGTGCGCAAAACCTGCGTGCAGTAAACGACCTCGCCATGTCGGGCAAGGTCCGTCCTCATGTGCATGCAGTCTTGCCACTGGAAAAGGCACTCGAAGCGATGGCCTTGCTACAAACACGCCAGGTGATCGGCAAGGCAGTGCTGAGCATGGATGCTGTCGATTGAGCTAGACAGTTCGCTTTGTACGATCCTTGTCGTTTGCCGACTTGATCATGTTGCGGATGCTTTCCCAATCGCTGTCGCCAAGCTTTGACAGTTGCGAGAAGTTACCGCCGCCAGCCAGGAACCCTCCGCCATCAATGGCAATCGTTTCGCCTGTCAGATAGTCACAGCCGTCTGACATCAGAAAAGTCGCCAGGTTACGCAGTTCGTGCATTTCACCGACGCGGCCCATCGGGTTTCCGGCGGAAGAATTTGTCTCGCTGCCCATTGTATCGGATCTCATGTTGCCCGGGTTCAAACGCTCCCATGCGCCTTTGGTGGGGAAGGGGCCGGGCGCGATGGCGTTCAGACGAATATTGTGCGGTGCCCATTCTACGGCCAGCGATTTTGTCATGATGTTGAGGCCAGCTTTCGACATTGCGGATGGCACCGTGAATGGCCCGCCGTTCCATACCCATGTGGTCAGAATCGTGATCACATTCGCCTTGTGCTTCTGTTCGATCCAGCGCTTGCCCGCTGCGAGGGTTACGTAAAATGTGCCATGGAAGACAATGTTGGCGATGGCGTTAAAACCATTCGGCGAGAGGTCCTTGGTTCTGCTTATGAAGTTTCCGGCAGCGTTGTTCACCAATCCATCCAGCGGTCCTTCATTGAAGATGCGGGTCATCATGTCTTCGACGGCGTCCGCTACCCTGATGTCGCATTCGAGTGCCGTAACGCGTGCGCTGTTTGCCTTGGACAGTTCCTTTGCGGTTTCCTCAACGACGCTTCCGCGGCGACCGCAGATGTATACCGTCGCGCCAAGTTTCGCGTACTCGTCGGCCATTTCCCGGCCCAGTCCGGTGCCGCCGCCGGTCACAAGAATACGTTTGCCCTTCAGTAGGTCGTTGCGAAACATGGTCATGTCGGGGTTTCCTCAAGATGTGTGTCGGGATTTTACAACTACTAACCACGAGGTCAGCGTGGCGGCAACAGGTTCGTCAGTTCCTCGACGTGTGAAGCGGCATCGACCGATGCGCCTTCTGCAATCGAAACGATGCGGGGAGCGATCAAGGTCAGCCCCGTTTTTCTGCGCTTTGATGTAGTCACGCCGTCAAAGGATACGTGCAGCACCATCGCGGCAACGCTGGAATGCTGAACTTCGGTTGCTGGACCGAAACGCCTGACTGCAGATTTCGTCGTGAAGACCTCTATCGGTGACTGGTGTTGACCCGCTTCAACCCTGCCGACGGGCACAAGGACTTCACCATTCCAGACGCCGATCGTGCAGAGCAGCGGGGATGTGCGAGAGCGTCCCTTCTCAACATACAACAGCACGGCTTCGATCGTTCCCGGGTTCAATTCAACATCCACCAGAAACAGATCTGCCTGCTTGCCGGGTCTGCCCGTCGGAACCAAAGCAAAAGTTGCCGGGATGCGGCAGGCGCCAAATACATCAGTAAGCAACGTTTCGCTGACGGGGCTCCGGAATGCTCCTGTCAGGTACTTGATCAGAAGGTGGCGGCCTGACACATCACAGGTGTCGAGCAAGCTCACAACCAATTTTGGAAGCGCTGACGGGCCGGCAGATTTCAGCATTTCCAGGACGCCACTGGGTGTCGGCTCCCGGTTCGTGCCATGGCTGGATTGCCACAATAGGGCAATCGTTTCTGAAGTGTCCCCGACAAACTTGCGGGACAGCGCATAAAGGGCATCGCTTACTCGCTCGCGAATGAGCGCGCGCAGCAAGGCAGGCTTCACGTGGCGAAATCTGGGCGACGAGAGCATTGCTGCTACAGCTGCACGGTCGTCGTCAGATACAGTGGAGAGATAGTGCCGCAGCAGCCTGACCTGATCCTCTGGTTCGGCAATGTAGCTCAATTGCTCGATGATCGCCCCGAACCGATTCATTGTGGCGGGCCACCTTCAGCGCCATATCCTGCGATCGAGAGTGGCCGGGCTGTCATGCCCTTGGCAGTCGCCCATTCGATCAGCGCCTTCTCCTCGCCATGAGTGATCCAAAGTTCCTGTGGCGCAATTTCTTCTGCGGTCCTTGTAAGTTCTGACCAATCAGCGTGATCAGAGATGACAAGCGGCAGGTCACCACCACCCTGTCGCGCGCGGTTTTGAACGCGCATCCAGCCGCTCGCAAAGCTTGTGATCGGGTTTGGGCCGGTTTCGGACGTCAGAGATGCACGCGCGGATGGCGGGGCAATCACAATTTGACCGACAAGTTCTTCAGCAGACTGCTGTTCCAAAAGTTTTAAGGCGCCCAGCGGGACGCCGTTTGCTTCATATACTGCACAAAGTTTCGCAGTTGAGCTGTCAACAAATATCGGAGCATCGAATCCAGCAAGGCGCAGCATCGCGATGAGACGTTGCGCCTTGCCCAGCGAGTATGCCGCGATGAAGTGGGTTCGGTCGGAAAAAATCTGAAGGGATTGGAGCAGCTTGCTGATTTCCTGTGCCGGTGGGGGATGCCGGAATATGGGTAAGCCAAAGGTTGCTTCCGAGACAAAGATATCGCATGGCACCACTTCGAACGGAGGGCAGGTTGGGTCGCGTTCACGCTTGTAGTCTCCTGAAACGACAACGCGCTTGCCGGCCACTTCAACAACGACCTGTGCAGATCCAATGACATGGCCGGCCGGCTTCAGGGTTATGGAGGCGTTTCCGAGTTTGATGGTTTCATTCAAGCGGGATGTCTGGCTTGATTTCGCGAAGTTCTCACCGTACCGCGAAGACATTACGTCGAGCGTTTCTCTGGTTGCGAGAACCGCTCCATGGCCCGGTCGGGCATGATCGGAGTGACCGTGAGTGATAACGGCGCGCGACACCTTTCGAACAGGGTCGATGTAGAAGTCCCCCTGTTCGCAATATAGGCCCGAGGGCGTCAGTTTCAGAACGAGAGTAGCATCCATCTGTCTGTGTCAGACATTTCCCATGTAGGCCAAGCATTCGAGTTCGACCTGGGCTCCGAGCGCCAGGCCATTGGCGCCAAACGCAGAGCGTGCCGGAAGTCGACTGGAGTTGAAGTAAGAAGCATACACCTTGTTGAAATCCGACCATTTACCCATGTCGGCGAGCATCACCGTACACTTGATGACATGGTCAAACGACAGTCCGTTCCGGGAAAGGACGCGTCCAATGTTCTCCATCGTCTGGCGAGCCTCTGCTTCCATGCCGCCGGGGACAAGTTGCAGTTTGCCGGGAATGTTTCCGAGACATCCGGACAGGTAAAGGACGTCGCCGACGCGCACGGCTTCGCTGAACGGAAGCCCAGCGGCCTTGAATTGTGGTGATGAAATGTATTGCATCTCGCTTCTCCTTCCGGGCACCTGTTGTGCTGTTTTATAGAGCAGCGTCCTTGCGCAGAGCGAGCAAAACCTTGAAATGAGCGCCGGTCAGGCAAAAGATGATGATGTGTTGCCTGCGGGATTTCGGGCATGGTTTCAGTCCCGGGGCTGGCAGCCGCGGCCATTTCAGCTTGAATTGCTGGAGGCCGCACAAGCGGGACAGAATGTGCTGCTGACTGCTCCGACAGGCGGTGGCAAGACTCTGGCAGGATTTCTTCCCAGCCTTGTGGAACTTTCACAAGAGTCCCGGAAGGTTGCAGTTCCCGATGTGAGCCGTTCAACCATCGTTTCTTCCAATAATCCTGTCGTGGAACGATTGAGGCAGCGAGCAGCCCAGCGCCCGCGCGGCATCCACACACTGTATCTTTCTCCGCTCAAGGCACTTGCAGTCGATATCGCGCGGAACCTCGAGATGCCGGTGAAGGAGATGGGTCTCAAAATCAGGCTGGAAACGCGAACGGGAGACACGTCTGCACATCGCCGGCAGCGACAGAAAATGATGCCTCCGGACATCTTGCTGACAACCCCGGAACAACTTGCGTTGTTGCTGGCTACGCGAGAGGCACCAATGATGTTCTCAACGCTTTCCTGCGTAATCCTGGATGAGTTGCACGCTCTGGCACACTCGAAACGAGGAGATCTGCTTGCTCTTGGGCTCGCCAGACTGTCGACGCATGCGCCGGGACACCGTCGAGTCGGCCTTTCTGCTACCGTTGATGATCCTGAAGTGCTGGCGCGATACCTGGCTCCCCAGCAACCTGGCAAGATGCAGCTGGCTCGCGTTGTTCGTGGCGCGCCTGGGGCTCAACCAAATATTTCGATCATGGATACCGAGGAAGATGTTCCCTGGGCCGGACACATGGCCCGTCATGCCATGCATGACATCCTGGCGGCGATCAATGGCGCCAAGACCGCACTGGTTTTCGTCAATACACGCATGCAGGCGGAATTCATCTTCCAGGAACTCTGGGGCATCAATTCGGAAAACCTGCCCATCGCGCTGCATCATGGTTCACTTGCGCCGGAGCAGCGGCGAAAGGTCGAAGCGGCAATGACGAAGGGCACTCTGCGCGGGGTCGTTTGCACGTCGACGCTTGATCTTGGCATTGACTGGGGCGCGGTTGATCTTGTGATCAACGTTGGTGCGCCGAAGGGTGCAAGTCGTATCGCACAGCGTATCGGTCGTTCCAATCACCGCATGAACGAGCCAAGCCGCGCGTTGCTGGTTCCGGCCAACCGGTTTGAAGTGATCGAATGCGAGGCCGCCCGTGAGGCCCTTTTGCGAGGCGAGCTTGACGGCGAAAAAGCCCGGGATGGGGCGCTGGATGTGCTTGCCCAACATGTTCTGGGGTCTGCCGTTGCCGCACCGTTTCAAGCTGATGACCTGTTCCGGGAAGTGACGAGAGCGGCACCGTATTCCGCTTTATCGCGCAAGGATTTTGACAGTGTACTCGACTATGTTGCGACGGGGGGCTATGCGCTGAAGGCGTATGAACGTTTCGCGAAGCTCAAGCAGACGGCTGAAGGCTTGTGGAGAATTGCTTCGCCGCAAGTGGCTCAACGGTACAGGCTGAATTGCGGGACCATTGTTGAAGTTCCAATGCTCAAGGTTCGTGTCGTGCGCAACTATCGCGGGCCCAGGGTCACCTATGCAGGGCGCGTGCTGGGACAGGTTGAAGAGTGGTTCCTGCAACAGTTGTCGCCAGGCGACACTTTTCTGTTTGCGGGACAAGTCCTGAAGTTTGAATCGATTGTCGAAATGGAAGCAATTGTGACGCCGGGCCCGCCGGGCAATCCCAAGATACCTTCGTTTGAGGGTGGCAAGTTTCCTCTTTCCACTTTTCTGGCGCAGCGTGTGCGCGAGATGATTGCCGACCCGAAGCGTTGGGAATTCCTGCCTGATCAGGTGAAAGAGTGGCTTTCCGTTCAGCGCCAGCGCTCAGTATTGCCACGCGCGGATCAGTTGCTGATTGAAACTTTCCCGAGAGGCGGACGGCACTATCTGGTGTGCTATCCGTTTGATGGACGCCTGTGCCACCAGTCGCTTGGCATGCTGCTTACCCGACGACTTGAACGTCTGGGCATGAAGCCTCTGGGATTTGTGGCAAGCGAGTATTCACTTGCGATCTGGGCCCTCGGCAAGCTTCACACGCTCAACATGAACCAGTTGTTCGACGAAGACATGATGGGTGACGACCTTGACGCTTGGCTCGCAGAGTCTGCTTTGCTCAAGCGAAGCTTTCGGACTTGCGCTGTCATTGCGGGGTTGATCGAGCGACGAAATCCGAGAGAAGAAAAGTCGGGCCGGCAAGTGACCTTCTCATCCGATCTGATTTATGACGTCCTGAGAACGCATGAACCCGATCACATTCTTCTGAAATCCGCTTATGAGGATGCGGCTTCCGGCTCCCTGGACATTCTGCGGCTGGGTGCACTGCTGAAGCGGATCAAGGGTCATATCGTATTGCAAAAGCTGGAGCGCGTTTCTCCGCTCGCTGTTCCGGTGCTGCTGGATATCGGAAGGGTGCCGGTGGGAAGCGACGCCAGCGAGGCGTTGCTGGCTGAGGCAAGCGATGACCTGGTGTTGGACGCGATGACTGTCAGACCGTCCTGATCTCGGGGACTACTACAGTCGTTGTTTCGGCCGGTTCGTCGGTCAGCGTGTGGAGGAGAATCGCGCGGCGCAGAGCGCCCTCAGTCAGCAGCGCGCCTCGCAAATCGGATGCGGTGAAGCTGGTCGCAATCAAGCTGGCATTTCGCATGTCAGCGGCTACCAGTTTGACGTTTTTCATGCATGCCCTGTCAAGGCGCGCACCGCGGAAATCTATGCCCGAAAAATCGTAGCCGTCAAACCTCTGGCCAGACAGATCATATCCCTGCAGGTCGAGGCGTGCGCCTTGCGCGCCGTTGGTGTCCAGCCACTTCTGGTGTTCGACCAGAACGGAATCGAGTTTGGCTGCGCTAATGGGTTGCACGAAAGTTGCGATCATCTGGACATAGGCCGGCAAGTGATCACGGGCGTCAGGGCACTTTGCAAAGTTTGCGTCCTGAAGTTTGGCTCCATGAAAGTTCACATCTTTCAAGGACGTGCCGTCAAAGGAGGCGTTGCGGAGATCGCAATGCGAAAAGTCGACATTGCTTGCCCTGACATTGTGCAGGGTCGCCGCAATCAGTCTCGCATGATTAAAGTTGGACCCATCCAGCACTGCTCCATTGAAATTCGTTCTGGCTGTTGTGATCGACGCGATTTTGTTGCTATAGCCCAGCACTGATGTTGCCCGGAATACAGCTTGCTGCAGACTAGCGTTGGTCAATTTGGCATTCTCGAAGTCGCAGTTTTCAAAAATAGTCCTGTGCATGATTGCGCTGTCCAGGCACGCGCTGGCAAATGTGCAATCACGAAATTCGGCGCGCGTAAGGATCGCGCGACGAAGCGAAGCTCCATCAAACCTCTTGTTCACAATCACGCGGTCGGCAAAATTCACACCGTCGAGGCACACACCCGTCAGGTTGTGCACGTCGTGCCCCGGCGGCAATGTTGTCTGAGCGCGCGAGTTCATTCGCGTTCCTTCAATTTCTGATCGATGCTGCAAGTATCGGTTTTCACTCCTTAAGTTTGAGCCAGAAAACAGAGTGAAAGAACTCTTGCCGGAGTGTCTCAAATTGAGTCCGGCGACCGGATTTCTGTCACCGGCCTCGAGGTTTTGCCCTTGCTGTAGGGAGAGCAGTCCATGGATCTTCGGGCCAGTGGTGCTTCGGGTATCTGCCCTTGAGGTCCCGCTTCACTTCCTGGTAACCGTTTTTCCAAAAGCTCTTCAGGTCCTTGGTGACCTGCACCGGTCGGCGAGCCGGGGAAAGCAGGTGCAATGTCAGCTGTATCTTGCCACCAGCTACAGAAGGAGTGTCGGCAAGGCCGAACATTTCCTGCAGTCGTACTGCAAGCACAGGTTCGGCGCTTGTGTAGTCTATCCTGATGCTTGAGCCGGAAGGCACGGTGAGGTGTGTGGGGGCTTCTGCGTCGAGCTTCTTTCTTTGCTGCCAGTCAAGTGTGGCCTCCAGCGCGCCTCTCAGGTCAACGCGATGAAAGTCAGACGCACGCGTAATGCCGGTGATGAAGGGTGCCAGCCACACTTCAAGACTGTCCAGCAAAGTGGCATCGCCCAGATCTGGCCAGTTCGCCTGTGCTTCCAACCTGCGCAGAAGGGCTACTCGAGCGCGAAAGATTTCGAGCTCTGGGTCCCACGGCAATGCGGTTAGTCCAAGGCTGCGGATGCCGGTCAAGAGGGCTGCGGAAAGTTTGTCGGGGTCCGGGTTCCGAAGGGCGCGTTCAGAAAGGACCAGCGCGAAAAGCATCCGCTCTTCCTTTGCGCTAACCGAGCGCTCACGAGGGTTCCATTCGACAACTTGACGAGTTTTTATTTGGTTGCCAAACAGTTCTTCGATTTCGTTCACAGTGAGCGGTGCTGCCTGAAAAACGCGCGCATTCGCACCAGCTCCGTCCAGCGCTGCAATTGCAAGATAGTCCTGCGCCGCCAGTGGATCGGATTCAGAAAGCACTGCACCACGCCCGTTGGCGAGACGAAAGCTTGCGGGTCCGCGCCGCTTTGCGATCCGTTCAGGGTAAGCGAGAGCGATAAGGCGGCCGGCAGCGGAGGGAATTAGTTGCGGGTCCGTGACACCAAGAGCGCGTGACCAGGTGCGGGCCTGTTCCCTGGCGCGGGAGAGTGCTCCGCGGTTCGCCAGCTTATCGCGCTCACCGGCAAAAAGTTCGATTCGGGTGCGCATGTCGGTATCACGCGTTCGTGTTACATCGCGTTCGCCCAGTATTGCAGCCAATGCGGCAGCGGTTGCTCCAAGGCCCTGTTCCTTCGCTTTGATCATCATATGCGACAGACGGGGGTGAGCGCCAAAACGCAGGCAAGCTCGACCATGTGGCGTGATGCGGTTGTCGGTGCCGACAGCATCCAGTTCCCGCAACAGTTCCTGCGCTTCGGCAAATGTTCCTGCCGGTGGCTGGTCCAGAAGGTGAAGCTTTGTGGTGTCGAGCTCGCCCCATCCCGCCAGTTCCAGTGCAAATGGCGCAAGGTCGCTCGTCAGGATTTCCGCCGGTGTATAGGGGGGGAGGGCGCGGGTTTCGGCTTCTTCCCACAAGCGATAGCACGTACCTGGTGCAACGCGACCGGAGCGTCCGCGCCTCTGGTCTGCTGATGCGAGAGAGACTTTGCCGGTCTCGAGCTGTGTCACGCCTGTCGAAGGGTTGTAGCGGGCAAGGCGCTGCAGACCGCAATCAACCACCACCCGAATGTCTTCAATAGTCAGGCTCGTTTCCGCGATAGCGGTCGCCAAAACGATTTTGCGCAGCGTGTCGGTTCGCGGGCGGATCGCGAGATCCTGCTGCTCCGGTGACATGTTGCCATAGAGAGGCATGAGAGCGATGCCTGGCAGATTTTCTTCGGCTAGAAGCCGTTCAACCGTGTGTATTTCTCCTTCACCCGGGAGGAAAACCAAAATCCCACCCTCAACTTCGTGGCACGCCCGCGCGATGATATTTGCGACATGCTTTTCAATGCGCGTGTGTTGGGCGGCTGCAGCGTATTTTGTCTCGATCGGGAAGAGGCGGCCTTCACTCTTGATGATCGGCACGTTGCCAAGGAGTGCTGAAATACGGACGCCATCCAGCGTAGCCGACATCACCATGATTTTCAGTTTATCGTTCAGAGCGCCCTGAACATCAATGGCGAGCGCCAGTCCCAGATCCGCATTCAAGCTGCGCTCGTGAAATTCATCGAAAATGACCAGCGCGACATCTCCAAGCTCCGGGTCTTCCTGCATTCTCCGCGTCAGAAGCGCTTCTGTGAGAACGATGACGCGCGTGCGTGAGCTGACACGGCTATCCTGCCGGACGCGATAGCCGATGGTTTCTCCAGGCTGTTCATTCAGCAGCGATGCCATGCGGGATGCGGCTGCCCTCGCAGCGATCCGGCGTGGCTCAAGCATGAGAATTTTCTTGCCTGCAGCCCATGGCTCGTCAAGCAACGCCAGCGGCACCAAGGTTGTCTTTCCTGCGCCAGGGGGGGCTTCGAGGACAGCCGAATTTGATTGCTGAAGTGCGCGTTTGAGTTCCGGCAGAACCGCAGTAACTGGAAGATGCTGTATCATTCCAATTCAGTTCTATGATCGTCTTGTGAATGGGTCAAAGCAGCTGTCATAGATGGCGTCGTTGTGTCACTTTTCGCAGTCGCGATGGCTCGAAATTGACCGGATTCGCACAATCCCCGTGTCGCTGCATCGCCCATAAAATGTCGGCCATTGCACATTCGCGTCTGGCGGTATGTATAGAATCCTGTCACATTTCGTCGATGATCAGAAGCCTGAGTGAGAAGGACGTTGCGTGTCAGTTGAGAGTTCCGGCGTGAAAGAGGCCCAGAGTTGGGCGCAAAAACTGATTGCCTATCGGGAACCGCATGACGTCCGCGGAATAGTCGAGATCCTGGTAACAGCGGTTCCATTTGTAGCCCTGTGGCTGACCGCATGGTTTGTGCTGTCATACAGCTACTGGCTGACGCTTGCCATTTGTGTACCTGCTGCAGCGTTTCTGGTTCGACTTTTTCTTATTCTGCATGATTGTGGACACGGCTCGTTTTTCCGCAGACGGGAGGCGAATGACTGGGTGGGACGCATCTGCGGACTTTTAACATTTACGCCGTACGGAGTCTGGCGGAAGTCTCACAGTCTGCATCACGCTACATCCGGCAATCTGGAACGGCGCGGCGTTGGGGACATCGAGACAATGACTGTCACCGAGTATCTGTCCCAGCCATGGTGGGAGAGATTGCGATATCGCCTCTATCGTCATCCGATCATACTGTTCGTGATTGGACCGGCCTATGTGTTTCTGGTTGCGAACCGCTTGCCGGTCGGAATGATGAAATCAGGATCAGCCCCCTGGATATCGGCAATGCTGAACAATGCGGCGCTGATTGCGTTCGTTGCCGTCATGATGTGGTTTTTCGGGGTGGTACCGTTCCTGATGGTGCACTTGCCGATCGTGCTGCTGGCCGGTTCCATTGGCGTCTGGCTTTTCTTTGTCCAGCACCAGTTCGAAGGAACGGTTTGGGAGAGTGAAGAAGGCTGGGATTTGCAGAACGCGGCCCTGCGGGGCAGTTCACATTACGATCTTCCGATGGTGCTCAGGTGGCTCACTGCCAATATCGGCGTTCATCATGTGCATCATCTGAACGCTAGAATACCATTCTACCGTCTGCGCCACGTCTTGCGCGATCATCCGGAACTCAACTCCATGGGTCGTTTAACCCTGTGGGAGAGCTTTCGCTGTGTGAAGTTGGCCTTGTGGTGCGAAAACAGGAGGCGACTCATCTCGTTCAGAGAGTTGCGGGCGGCCTGAACCGCTGCCGCGGCAATCTGCCATCGGTCCCTTTGCGAGACATTTGAACGACTTTCGGAGTACTTGCGGTCGTTCAAACGAAAGGCGCCGGTACCAATGAGCATGAAAAAGAAGAAGGGATTACCACCGCCCTATGCCGAGGAAACCAAAGACATGCGCTTCCAGGGCACCTTTGAGGTATTTGTGCCGGTTCCCGGCCGCGTGAAGCCGCAGCGTGTCCCTCGCCAATTCAGCAGCATGGCTGAAGCGGAAAGCTGGATACACAGCCCCGACGGAGAAGATACAATTGTCGCCATGCTAAAGGACGCCGGTTAGCAGTGAGAGTTGTCGATATGCTTCGTAGCGCAGGTGCCGTACTGGCTGGTTTGGTCACGATCTTCGTGACACACATTGGAACCGACCAGATCATGCATGACACGGGTGTATTTCCTCCGCTCAGCCAACCGATGTACGATCCGGCACTCAATCTGCTTGCACTCACTTATCGTTGTGTGTTTTCGATCGTTGGTTGTTATGTCACTGCTGCATTGGCGCCCAGGGCTCCATTCGAGCACGCAACTGCCCTCGGCATCATTGGAACGTTGTTGAGCGGGCTTGGAGTGTTCGTCGCCACGCAGGCCGACCTGGGCCCGCTCTGGTATCCGCTTGCACTCCTTGTGTCAGCGCTGCCCTGTGCGTGGGCAGGGGGCTGGCTCTATCTTCATTTCCACCGTTCAGGACAGTAAACGCTGCCACGCCAGCATTGCTCTGACAGCGTCGTATGCGAACTCTGAGACTATGCGCTTGTGGCAGTTTTTTCGAAGTCGCTCGCGTCATGGCGCTCAGGCAGTTGTGTGCCTGGTTCACCCCAAACCCGGTTGACCATGCGACCGCGCTGAACGGCGGGACGCTGTGCTATCTGGTCGGCCCATCTGATCACGTTCCTGTATTCCTGCACCGAGAGGAATTCCCCGGCTTCGTAGAGAACGCCCTTCACCATCGCACCGTACCAAGGCCAGATCGACATGTCCGCAATGGTGTAGTCCTTGCCCGACATGAACTCGTTCTTTGCCAGGTGTTGATCGAGCACATCCAGCTGTCGCTTGACTTCCATGGCATAGCGGTCAATGGCGTATTCAATCTTGATGGGCGCGTAGGCGTAGAAGTGGCCGAAACCGCCCCCTAGAAAAGGTGCGGATCCCATCTGCCAGAACAGCCATGACATGCATTCCGCTCGCGCATGGATTTCTTTCGGAAGAAATGCACCGCCAAACTTTTCCGAGAGGTAGAACAGGATTGCCGCAGATTCAAATACGCGGGTTGGCGTTGGCGTGCTGCGGTCCAGAAGGGCAGGGATTTTCGAGTTCGGGTTGATAGACACAAAGCCGGAACCGAACTGCGAGCCATCATTGATGTTTACCAGCCACGCGTCGTATTCGGAACCCTTGTGGCCAGCCGCAAGCAACTCTTCCAGCATAACCGTCACCTTGACGCCATTTGGTGTCCCCAGTGAATAGAGCTGGAGTGGATGCTTGCCGACAGGCAGTTCCTTTTCCTGGGTGGCACCGGCTATTGGCCTGTTGATTTTCGAAAAGCGTCCGCCGCTTTCCTTGTTCCACGTCCAGACTTTGGGAGGCGTATATGTTGCGTCGGTCATTGGCAGTGCTCCATAGGTTCAATGCTGTTGCTGCATTTGAACCGATTGGAGCTGCCAATGACAAGGGGCGAGTTCGCGTTTGCGAGGCAAAGCCCCGATCACGATTACTCCGCTGCGCGGGCCAGGTCTCGTTTTGATCCGGATTTCGCCTTGGCAAACTCCAACGCGTCGTCTTCGATGGGGGCTTTGCGCATGTCCTTGATGTCGGCGAAATAATTCTGGTTCTGCCGCCACGGATAATTGGCGCCCTGCTTGGGAAGCATTGCCAGCGCGCGCTGCACGTATCCACTTGTGAAGTCGAGCCATGGCTCTGCCTTCAGGTTCTCGTCCTTGAGGCGCGGGGTCGCTATTTCAACACCCTTTTCGTCCATCTTGTTCAGCAGGCGGCACACATATTCACAAATGAGGTCCGCGCGCAGCGTCCAGGAAGCATTTGTGTAACCGAATATGCTCGCCAGATTGGGCACGCCCGAATACATCAAGCCTTTGTAGGTGAATGTCTTGCCGAAGTCGATTTGTCGGCCGTCAACCGAAACGTTGATGCCTCCGAGAACTTCCATTTGCAGGCCCGTCGCCGTCACGATGACATCGGCCTCTAGTTCCTTGCCCGACTTCAATCGAATCCCTTTTTCAGTGAAGGTCTCGATGTGGTCGGTGACGACACTGGCACGACCCTGGCTGATCGAATTGAACAGGTCAGCATCCGGCACCAGGCACAGGCGTTCATCCCAAGGTTTATATCGCGGCGTGAAGTGGGTGGCGACATCGAAGTCCTTTGGCAACAGGTTCTTCACGCCAGCAATCAGGAATTCCTTCACACCTGCGGGGTCCTTGCGCGAGCGTCTGTAAAAGTAGCGCTGCATCATAATGTTGCGCCAGCGCGGAATCGCATAAGCCCAGGATGCGGGCAGGAACCTGCGCAGCATGTTTGCCGTGGCGTCCTTTTCGGGGCGTGACACATAATATGTTGGCGAGCGCTGCAACATTGTGACGTGTCCGGCAGACTTTGCCATGGAAGGGACCAGCGTTACTGCCGTGGCGCCAGAACCGATGATGACGACGCGTTTGCCGTCGTAGTTGAAATTTTCGGGCCAGAGTTGCGGGTGAATGATGGCTCCCTTGAAGCGGTCGCGGCCTGGAAACTCTGGTGTGTAGCCAGCGGCATAGCGGTAGTAGCCTGCGCAAGAGAACAGGAAGTTTGCCGTGAATGTTGCCGGGTGTTCACTGCCATCAGCGTCGCGTTTCCGGGCTTCGATCGTCCAGCGTGCCGTGTTGGAATCCCAGGATGCGTTTGCGACGTTGTGACGGAACCGGATGTGCTTGTCGATGCCACCTTCACGAGCTGTCTCAGTGACATACTCCCGAATGGCGCTACCGGGTGAAATGGTGCTTTCGTGGGTCCACGGCTTGAAGCCGTAGCCCATGGTCAGCATGTCGGAGTCCGAACGGATGCCGGGGTAGCGGAAGAGGTCCCACGTGCCGCCGATACGCTCGCGGTTCTCAAGGATCACATAGGTTTTCTGTGGCGCATTTTTGTTGAGGTGCCAAGCGGCGTCCACGCCTGAAAGTCCGGCGCCAATAATCAGCACATCAAAATGTTCGGCAGCCATGGAAGCTCCATAATCCAATTGCTTTACATAGTATCACTATGTATATCGCTTCATACCAATTGTCAATTGCAACACGCTGTCGAGGCGTTAACGGAGCCCAGATTGGCCAGACGAACTGCAGAGGCTGCGGCTCAGACCCGCGCTGCCATTGTGGCGGCGGCCCGCGAGTTGTTTGCCAAACATGGATTTTCGGCGACCACGACATCCGAAGTTGCCTCACGTGCAGGTGTTACGGTCGGCGCGCTGTTTCATCATTTCACAGACAAGGTCGATCTTTTTATTGCCGTCTTTGATGAACTCGACGCGGAGATGGACGCCCACGCTCGCGAACGAGCGCGCACATTTGGTGGCGTCAAAGGGTTTCTCGAAGGGTTTCGCGCGTTTCTGGAGTTCGCACAGAACCAAGACTATCACCGCATCGTGCTTGCAGAAGCGCCAGTGGTCCTCAGCGACAAGATATGGAAGAGCCGTGACAAGCTGCGTGGGCTGTCGACAATCATGCAAGGTGTCGAAGCATTGATTTCTTCGGGTGAGATCCCCGTGCAACCGGCAAAACCGCTTGCGATCCTGCTGCTTGGAGCGATGAACGAGAGTGGTTTTGCGCTCGCGCGCAACGAAGCCGGTGTCACGGTCAGCGGCTGCGTCCATGCCATGGAGCGTTTGCTGAAGGGCGGCAGGGCAGGCTAGTGAACTAGAGCGCTCTCGTCATGAGCACGCCAGGTCCAAACCGGGTGGCTACCATGCCTCGTTCTTCAAACCAGCAGGACTTGTAGAATTCAAGCGCATGCGGATTGGCAACGAGATTGATTTGTCGGTGAGCATGCTCCCGAGATTTGAGTACGGCATGATCGACAAGCGCACGACCGATTCCGCGGCGCCAGTGCGTCGGCTCCACGAACAGGCCATCAAGGTCGATTGTTTTGCCCGTTTGTTCAAGCAGAGCGACAAAGCCCAAAACCGACCCATCGCGTTCGGCCACAAAGACCAAACCACTTTTGATCTGAGCGACTGAAAGTTCGATTACTTCCGGGTGCGCTTCAAGATGAGGGCGGTCTCCAGGATTCTGGAGAGAAGCGCGCATCTGCAAGCCTTCCAATGCGCGCTTCTCGTTTGTTCTTGCTGGACGTATTTCAATTCCGGATGGCAGCAAGGCACCCGCTCATCTTCTGAATCGTCAGGTCAGCTTACGCGACGGCCGCCTGGTTGGCCGGTGCTACGTGCCGTACGCGATGGTGGACCACGACGCTCTGGTCTTGCCTGACCCTGTTGAGGTCTGTCGCCGCGCGACGGGCCCTTGCCGAAACGTTCCGGGCGTGGACCCTGTTGCGGCCGGTCGCCACGTGGGGGGCCACTTCGATGTTCTGCGCGGTTTTCGCCACGCTGCTCCGGACGTGGTGCGCCGCGGCTTTCACCTCGGTGCTCTGGACGCGGTGCGCCACGGCCTTCGCCACGGTGCTCTGGGCGTGGCCCACTGCGATGCTCGGCACGGTGCTCCGGACGCGGTGTGCTACGGCCTTCGCCACGTGGTTCTGGGCGTGGCCCGCTGCGATGCTCGGCACGTTGTTCCGGACGGGGTCCACTGCGATGCTCGCCTCGAGGTGCGCCACGATGCTCACCACGAGGTGCACCAGTTTGTTCGGCGCGGTGTTCACCACGAGGTTCCCCGCGCGGCTTGTCGCCGAAGCGTGGCTTGTCGCCGAAGCGCGGCTTGTCGCCGAAGCGCGGCTTGTGCTCGGCGGGTTTGCCGGGGCGCTGATTTGGTTTGCCGCCACGATTGTACCCGTTCGACTCTCGTGGTTCGACGGTAACGAGAGGCTGGTCAACAGTCTGTTCCCGCAACTCGGGTCGTGGTCTGTTGCCCTTGCGATGCATCTTGGGCTGTCCTGAACGGTCGTGCGGCGCACGACGATCGGGCTCGCGCTGCTTCCGGAAGTCCTGCTTCTGGTCGTGTGTCAGGACCGGAAGGACTGCTTCCCTAGTTTGCTCGTTCGAGCGCCATTCACTGGACGGGATCTGCTGGCGGGTGATCCTTTCAATATCCCGCAGCAGGCTGCGTTCTTCGCGGTCACAGAAAGCGACTGCAATTCCCTCCGCACCGGCTCGGGCGGTGCGGCCAATGCGGTGGACATAGGATTCTGGAACGTGCGGCAAGTCAAAGTTGACCACGTGCGTGATGCCGTCAACGTCAATTCCACGTGCTGCAATGTCGGTTGCGATCAGCACTGGCGCCCGCCCAGCCCGGAAATTGTTGAGCGTGTGCACGCGCTGGCTCTGGCTCTTGTTGCCATGGATTGCCGACGAGTAGATGCCGGCCGCGTCAAGCGCACGCACGATCTTGTCTGCGCCATGCTTTGTGCGCGTGAAGACAAGAATTCGCGACATCGAAGGGTCGGTCCTCAGCAGATGAATAAGCAATGCTCGCTTGTCACCGGTTGAAACATGGATGACGCGCTGTGAAATGCGTTCGACCGTGGTGGCTTGCGGCGTGACGCTGACATGCACCGGGTTCTTCAGCAGATCGCTCGCAAGGCTGCCGATTTCCTGCGGCATCGTTGCGGAGAAAAAGAGGTTCTGTCGTTCTGCCGGCAGATGTCTTACCAGCCTGCGGATGTCAGTGATGAATCCCATGTCGAGCATGCGATCAGCTTCGTCCAGCACGAAAATCTCGGTCTTGGACAGATCGACTGCGCGCTGATTGACAAGGTCGAGCAAGCGGCCCGGCGTGGCAACCAGCACTTCGACGCCACCCGACATGCTGTTCTTTTGCGGGCCTTCGCTGACACCGCCAAATACCGTCGTGACGCTAAAGTTCATGTAGCGGCCGTAAGCCTTGAAGCTGTCAGCAATCTGGGCTGCGAGTTCGCGTGTTGGCGACAGAATCAGGGCACGCGTCGACTTGGGGGCAGGCTTGCGGGCGTTCGTCATCAGCCTTTGCAGGATGGGGAGTGCAAAACTCGCAGTCTTGCCGGTGCCAGTCTGGGCAATACCCAGAAGGTCCTTGCCAGCAAGAACGTGCGGGATGGCCTGTGTTTGAATTGGTGTCGGGGTCTCGTAGCCTTCTTGCGCCAATGCTTTCAGGAGGCGTGGCTCGAGTCCAAGCGATGTAAAATCGTTCACTTATAAAGTCTTTCAAATATGCGAGATCGTGCGCGTGCAGCGTGCCGGAGCGGCATGGCTTGCATCGCGCAAATTTCGCGGGGTTGCGTAGGACGCCCCGCGTGTAACCTGGGCAATTCCGGATGAAGCGCGCTCAAATAGGTAACGAATGTAAGACCGTTTCAGGTCTCGTGCCGGTCACGCGGCGTGAGCGCTTGCAAGGAAAACAGTTCTTTGCTGGCGCCGATATGCTCCTCTTGTGTGGAAAAGTCAAGGAAGGGTGTGACAATGTGGGGTGGATGGGCCCAGTTTATTTCGTTACTGATTGCTTAACTGTCCCCGAATACGGGCGCGCGGAGTAAAAGGTTTCGTGTTTTCGTTCAGGCTTGCAGGGGAAGAGCTGGTTGCCGATCACAAAGGGGCATTGTGGTGGCCTTCCCAGCAATTGCTCGCATTCGCAGACCTGCATCTGGAAAAGGGCTCATCCTACGCGTCGCGCACGACCCAATTGCTGCCGCCCTACGATACGCGCGCTACCCTGACGATCATGCATGATGTCGTCGATCGCTTCCAGCCGAAGCGGATCATTTGCCTGGGAGACAATTTTCATGACAGGGAAGGGCCGGAGCGGCTCGACGCCTTGTCACGGGAAGCCATTCAGAAACTTATGTGCGGGCGGCGGTTCGTCTGGATTGAAGGAAATCATGATGCAGCTGCCGCTGCATCGCTTGGCGGAGAAAGTGCAATCTCTCTACAAATTGGTCCGGTCGTGTTTTGTCATGAGCCTTCAAAGGGAGAAGCGCCTGGCGAGGTTGCTGGACACCTTCATCCCGTCGTGACGGTCAATACGCGGTTGAAGCGACTGCGGCGCAAGTGTTTTGCCACGGATGGCAAGCGCTGCGTGATGCCTGCACTCGGGGCGTTCACGGGAGGGCTCGACATTTTCGATGAGGCGTTTGCCGATCTGTTTTCTTCGGCGTTCTATACGCTCGCTCTTGGGCGAGACCGGGTCTATCCCTTTCGGCAAGCTTCAGTGGGCGCCACGGAGAAGCGGCTTGCCCCAGGGATTGGCCTGAAGTTGCGGTGACCATTCGCCATACAAGGTCAGATAGAGAAGACTTTCGTCTGCGCCTTCCGTCGACATGCGCAAGATATAACTGGCGGGCAGGGTTGCGAAATCGCCGGGATGCCTGCGGGTGCGCTCCGGACGGCCACTGGCATCGACACCATCAAAAACAAAGGTGCCCTTCAGGACTGTGAATGATCCCTGCACGTTGAACCAGTGCGGCGGGATCGTTGAGTCAGGCGGAGCCTTGATGACAACGCGTGTCGCGCCGATTTTGGTTTCGCGTTCGATTATGGCAATTCGCAAAGGATTGTCGTTGGGTTGCGTCGTCGAAAACTTTTGCCACTTTGCCCTGGTGAGATCCACTGACGGGACCTGGATTGACGTCTGTTCGGTTTTTTGACTCACGTCCGGCATAGAAGAAAAGTAAGTCGAACACGCTGAAACACATATGACCGAAGCTGTTGCGAAGGTACGAATCAGCGCGTGTGAAACGGATTGCGCGGGATTGAAAAAGATAGAAGTCAATTCAGCTTGCAACTCTAACTTGATGTTTGATTTCATGGGCATGAGTGTGAGTCGTCCACGCAACAGTTTGGGCAATGATGCATTAGCAGATCGGCCGTTTACGAGTCTTAATGAGATGTAAATGCAACGGTGGAATGCATTGTAGGCCGCCGCGTTCTTTACACAACATATTCGCATACCTAACGTCTGACGGAAATCGGGGGTACTGATTCGCATGCGGCCCGGCGTTCCGTGGAATGTTAAAGGTATTGAAGCTGAAGCGAGAGAAGTCGCTCAGCTTGCTGCTCGGCGCGCAGGCGTCAGCTTGGGAGAGTGGCTGTCCGGATTGATCATGACTGACGGTCGTGGCGGTCAGCCGGGCGGATATCCGCAATCTCCACAACAGCAGTTCTCACCGCAACAGCAAAGCTACCTGCCCGGCGATGGCACCTACGGCCCGCAGCCGATGCCGCATTTGCAGCCGCAGTATCCGCCGATGAACCAGGCACCGCGTTATCCCCAGGCCGTGCCACAGGGTAACGCACATGCTTACCCACAGCAGTTTGCACAGCCGCAAGCTTTTCAACCGCCGCCTTATCCGCAGGCGCCAGGCCAGTTTGGTCCGCAGCCATTCCAGAATCCATCGCAGCACATGATGCCTCAAGCTCCCCAAATGCGTGAGCAGGCGGGGGTCGGTTACGAGACCCAGCAGCGTGGCATGGAGTTTTCTGCGCTGACGGGCACTATCCGCGAACTCAGCGAGCGATTTGACCACGGTGAAAAGCGCGCCCAGCTGGCCATTGCAAGCGTCAACCAGTCCGTCGCCGCGATGCAGGACCGTATTGATGCGGCCGAGCGTGTAAAGCAACTTGCGGACGCCGCCTTTACCAGTGCGGCCGATGCATTGGCGCAGTCTGCGCGGGAACAGTCGAAGGCTTTTGACAGTCTTGAGACCACGGTCCGCAGCGTCCAGAAGCGCATCGTGGATATCGAGACAGGCCACGCGGACTGGCCCGGGAAGGAATCCATCGGTCGGCTGGAAGGTGCGCTGGGCCAATTGCAGAAACGACTTGGGGAATTTGACGCCGAGCGCGCGGATCTTCCAACCAGGGATACGATCGGAAAGCTTGAAGCCACTCTCAGCCAGTTGCAACGGCGATTGGTTGACATGGAATCGGCCGCAGGAAATGTGCCTGGCAAGGACGCACTTAACCGCCTTGAGGCGTCGATCACCTCGATGAGGGGCGAAGTTGTTGAAGCCGACCGCCGTACGCGCGATGACATTACGCAGATGGCGAAATTCATGCGTGATCTCGGGTCGCGTGTGGAACAGGTGGAGCGCGGCTCGACAATTTCTGAAAGCGTGACTGCACGATTTGATGCGCTAGAGGCGCGTTCTTCGTCGATGTTTGATGAAATTCGCGGCCAGATGTCTGCCATGGATGGCCGCCTGGCCCAGGCAGCCTCCAGCAAGACTTCGATTCCGCCGGCTGCGTTTGCTGCCCTGAAGGGTTCAGTCGAAGGAATTGCGGCGCGCCTTGACGGCATGGGCGACCAGCCCAACCAGCAACCGCTGATGAATTCCATTGGTGCGCTGGAGGCAAAGCTTGGTGCTCTTACTACGAAGATTGAACAGAGTGACCGCCGCACTTCCGAGTCCGTCTCCGGCGTCAATGCCGCATTGAAGACGTTGTCTTCGCGTATTGAGGATTCCGACAAGCGCCAGTCGCAAGGTCTCAACGGACTTTCGCGCCGGCTGGACGAGTCGGATTCGCGCGTTGAAGGGACTGTTCGCGACTTGCACAAGTCGCTGGGAGATTTCACGGATCGGCTTGAAGTTGCCGACAAGCGCCACAAGGATTCCATGACGGCCTTGCGGCTGACAGTTGACGGCCTTGTGGCCAAAGGCGTTGCTGATGCCGTTCTGCCAGACATGAATGCTGGCAGACTAAGCTCTGCACCATCCGCGCTGAGCTCGTTGCAGTCGTCCTTTGCGCAATCGCAGGTCACGCCGTCGGACCCTGATCTGCCGCCGTTCCTTACCAATCCGGGGCCGATTGGGCAGTCTCGAGGTTATTCCAGCGAGCCGCCACCACCCCCGATGTCGTTTGACGACGACCTGCCGCACCAGCCGCAAAGTGACGGTTTTTCGCTCTCTGCCTTGCAGACAATGCTGTCGTCGCCGCTGTCGGGAAACGGACCTCATTTGGATGACAGCCGATTTGAGCCGGATAATTTTGATGCAGGCCTGGACTCGCCGCTCGGATATTCAGATCAGGCAGACAAACCCGGTGACTTCCTGGCGCAAGCGCGTCGTGCTGCCCAGGCCGCAGCTGAGCGTGACGCCGAACGCAATGTGCGTGGCAAACGATTGCCGCTTCCAGGGATGGAGCAAGGCGAACGACGCAATATTGGTCGCCTGATTACAATTGCCCTTGCCGGTGTTGCGGTCGTGACAGGAATTGTTGCGGTGCTCTTCACATTGCCGGGCAATGGTGAAGATGGGGTTGATCGTCCAGATCCCGGTTCCAGCATTGGCGAAATCCTGAACGGTCAAACCCAACCGGCAGTTCCGCCTGCCGAGCAGGGTGGGCGGGTGTCGAACGTTGCGCCTGGCGCGGAGTTTGCGCCTCTTCCTCCAGCTTCAGAGACTGCCGTTGCAAATGGTGCGCCTGCGTCAATGGCGGCGTCGCCAAATGGCATGGGTGTTCCAACGCAAGTTGAGAACCGAGATGCGGAGTTTACGGCCGGCACATCAGCGCTTCCCGGTACGAACGAAAAGGAAGCGATGATCGCCAGTCTTGAATCGGGTGCTGTCCGTGGCGACGCGAAAGCGCAGTTCCTGCTGTCGCTTCGCTACTCCGAAGGACGTGGCGTCGTGAAGGACGACGCGCGCGCGGCGTCCCTGGCGACGAAGGCGGCCGAACAGGGTCTGGCGATTGCGCAGTATCGATTGGGCGCGCTCTATGAGCGCGGTGTTGGCCTGGACAAGAGCCTGCCGCAAGCCAAGGACTGGTACGAAAAGGCTGCGAAGCTTGGCAACCGAAAGGCGATGCACAATCTTGCGGTGTTGCTTGCTGACACAACGGCTGGCCAGCCAAACTACAAGGAAGCTGCCCGCTGGTTTCGTGAGGGCGCCTCATACGGATTGACTGACTCTCAGTACAATCTCGCCGTGCTGCTTGAACAGGGCATGGGTGTGGAAAAAAACATCAAGGAAGCAACGACCTGGTACGCCATTGCGTCCGCGCAGGGTGACACTGGTGCAGCCGAGCGTCTGGACGCATTGAAGAAGACACTTCCTCCGGCCGACGTTGCCATCTCTCTTGACACGGCTCGCCGGTTCAAGGCGAAGGCGCTTAACCCTGCTTCCAACGACATCCCCGCCGGTCCGGGCTAGCCGGAACCGATCTCGGCGCGGCGAAAATGCCCAGGTGCTGCGTCCACTCATCACATCAGGTTTGAGCCCGCACGATATGACGCGTGGTGTGCGCTCACTTTTGTGAAATGCGTACTAGTCACAAGCATCGTACGGGTTTAAGCGTGAACTCCCGCCGTTTTGCGGCTCACTTCCTTCAAATCGTTCGTGTCCCATGGAGATTTATCTCCCGATCGCCGAAATGCCGGTGAATGTTTTCCTTGTCATCGGCCTTGGTGCGGCCGTGGGCTTTTTGTCGGGCATGTTCGGGGTTGGTGGCGGATTCATCCTCACGCCGTTTCTGATGTTCTGGGGCATTCCGCCTTCGGTTGCAGTGGCAACCCAGTCGACGCAGATCGTTGCCTCTTCTGTATCCGGCGTGATGACGCACTGGCGAAAAGGCAATGTCGATTTCAAGATGGCAGGCCTGATGCTTGGGGGCGGCCTCGTTGGTTCACTCGCCGGAATACAATTGTTCAATGCCCTGAAGGCCGCGGGGCAAGCTGATCTTTTCATCTCGCTTGCCTATGTCATTTTTCTTGGATCGGTCGGCGGGTTGATGTTCTGGGAGAGCCTGCAGGCCGTTCGTCACGCGGACGCGGCGAGCCCTGTCAAGCGTCGGGCGCCAGGTTCGCATTTTTGGGTGCATGGATGGCCGCTGAAAATGCGGTTTCACCGATCGAAGCTTTATATTTCGGCGATACCGCCCGTGATGCTGGGAAGCCTGATTGGACTTCTGAGTGTTGTGATGGGAATTGGTGGCGGATTCATTCTCGTGCCTGCGATGATCTACCTCCTGCGCATGCCTACTTCTGTTGTGGTCGGAACGTCCCTGTTCCAGATCATCTTCATCGGCGCCTTCACCACTCTGCTTCACGCGGTCACGAATCACAGCGTGGATGCCATTCTGGCGGCGCTACTGATTTCGGGCGGTGTGATTGGGGCGCAGTTTGGTGTGCGCTACGGTGAACGTCTGCGCAGCGACTGGATGCGACTGTGTCTGGCAGGTTTGCTGCTGATGATCTGCATTCGCCTCGGTGTCAATCTTGTCTGGCCTCCAGAAAATCCCTTCAGCGTAGGCATCGAGGCCGTGCCATGAGGTTTTCGCTTGCGACGTTGCTGTTGCCCTTGGCAATCGCTTTCACGCCTGCAGACGCGGAAGAACTGGCGGCAGGCATTTCGCGCGACAAGGTCGAGATCACGTCAAACTTCACCGGAGCCGACGTCGTCGTTTTTGGCGCTATTGAAAGCGAGGCAGGGGAGGCGATAGCAGATGGAACGCACCGTGATATCGTCATTGTCGTTCGCAGCGATCAGGAGTCCGTTGCTACCGTCCGCAAAAAGGAACTGATGGGACCGATCTGGGTCAACCGCGAAACGCGTCAGTTCGCAGGTGTACCCGGGTTTTACTTCATCGCCTCGTCGCGTCCGCTCAAGGACATTGCCGCGGCGTCTGTTCTGCAGCAATTCGAACTCGGTCTCGAGAATCTGGCGCTTGGCCCAGCACCCGGGTCAAATGGCGGACCTCCGGCCTTCCGACAGGCCTTCCTGGACTCACGTGTTGGTGGCGAGCTTTACGGACAGCATGAAGGCGCGGTGACCTTCATGTCGGGCTCCCTGTTTCGCACGACAACGTCTCTGCCACCCAATGTGCCCGCTGGAAACCTTCGTGTGCTTGTCTACGCGTTCAAGGCGGGGCGCGTGGTGAGTTCCAATGCAATGACGCTGTTCGTAGACAAGACGGGGATCGAGCGACAGCTGTCTGATTTTGCGCAGAACTGGCCTGTGCTTTATGGATTTGTTGCGGTCATCTTTTCCATGCTCGCCGGATTTTCTGCGTCAGTCGCCTTCCGGGAAAGAAGCTAACACTTTCACGTCTGAGCCATCTGCTGCAGTGGTCGTGATTGGTGCTCGACTCTGAAAGTTCAGTTGCTAAACTTCGGAAATGTCTGAAGCTGTTGATGTATTTCAATTCAAGGAAGCGCTAATCGTTCTCGGATCGGCAGCGCTTGTCATTCCTGTCTTCCATTCGCTCCGGGTCAGTCCGGTTATCGGCTATATCCTGATCGGCATGGTAGTAGGCCCATACGGAATAGGCGCATTGGCCCCGCAAGTTCCGTGGCTTTCCTTCTTCTCGATCGAAGAGCCCGGAGCCATCCTGCACGCAGCCGAATTTGGTGTTGTGTTGCTGATGTTCATGATCGGGCTCGAGCTTTCTCTCGAACGCCTGATTGTCATGCGACGGCTGGTTCTGGGTCTTGGGAGCATGCAGGTTGTCATCAGCGCGTCGCTGGTTGGCTTTGTCTGCTATGTGCTGACCAGGAACTTTGCGACTTCTGCCGTGGTTGGCCTTGCGCTTGGAATGTCTTCCACTGCAATCGTTATCCAGGTTCTGTCCGAGCGCAAGCAGCTGAAATCCCTATTTGGCCGCGCCAGTTTCGCGACGCTGGTGTTTCAGGACATTGCCGTCATTCCGATCCTGTTTGCCGTGGGCATCCTTGGTACGGCCAATGACGAGCACGTGTACTTCAATCTGCTGACGGCGATTGGGCAAGCTGCGCTGGTGGTGCTTGCCGTCATGTTTCTCGGGCGCATCCTGTTACGGCCATTGTTCAGGCTCGTTGCAGCAACCCGAAGTCCTGACCTGTTCATGGCAGCTTGCCTGCTTGTCATCCTGGCCAGCAGCCTTGCGACGGGATTTGCGGGCTTGTCCATGGCAGTGGGCTCGTTGATCGCGGGCCTTTTGCTCGCTGAAACCGAATTTCGCCGACAGATCGAATATACAATCGAGCCCTTCAAGGGACTCCTGGTTGGCGTGTTCCTCATTTCCGTTGGGATGAACGTCGATCTTGGAAGGGTGTTGCGTGATCCGGTGGCCATCCTGTTCGCAGGCGTCGGACTTGTGCTTGTCAAAACGCTGGTTGTCGCCGCTGCCGGGCGGTTGCTGAAACTGCCTGTGTCCGCCGGCCTGCGCGCTGGTCTGCTGCTGGGTCCGGGCAGCGAGTTTTCGTTTGTGATTGTATCCGTCGCACTTGCGAGCAAGGCTATTTCGCCTGATGCGGCCTCATTCACCCTGATCGTTGCAGCGCTGACCATGGCTTCAATTCCAGGGCTCTATTGGCTGGGACGGTATCTGGAGAAGCTGAGACCAAAGGCAAAGGATCCGGTTCATCCTGCCAGCTTCATCAAGCCACCTGACGACAAGGAAGCGCGAGTGATCGTCGCCGGCTTTGGACGAGTCGGTCGGGTTGTCGCTGAACTTCTAGCCAGGCACAGTATTCCCTATCTTGCGGTGGACGCCGATGTGAATGTCGTTGCCAAGGCGCGAGATGACGGGTTTCCAATCTTCCTTGGCGATATCAGGCAACAGGCCTTTCTGAAACTCTGCGGCATTGATGTTGCGCGTGCGCTCGTGCTGACGATGGATGCTCCCAAGGCAGCGAGTGCAGTCGTCTCGGCAGCCAGAGCTGAACGTTCCGATCTCATCATCGTCGCGCGTGCGCGGGATGCGGAGCATGCAGGAGAGCTGTATCGTCTGGGCGCGACCGATGCCGTTCCCGAAACGATCGAAGCCAGCCTGCAACTGGCCGAAGTGGTTCTCGTCGACGCCGGCATTGCGATGGGTCCTGCGATCGCGTCTATCCACGAGAAGCGGGCTTCCATGCGCGACGAAATCCAGGCCAGTGCGCCGGGCCGTACCATGCGGCCGCAGCCGCGGCGGAGATTGCGAGATGCCCTTGGCCGGACCGGCGACAGGCCGTTACAACACTAACAATCGGACAGACGTTCCCTGACTGCCTGCTTCTGGAAGCGTGTGATCTGTACACGGACCAGGGCTTCATCGAAACTGTGCCCGACCGCGGTAAGATCGCTCATGATCTGCTTGACGAGCCTGTTGTCGCCAAAGGCACTGTCGCGAAACATCCTGAATTGACGGGCGTAGTCGGCAAGGCTTGTGTCCTGCTTGCCCAGAAGGTGCCCGGCCCACAGGCCGACAAGTTCGTTGCGACGCTCAAGCACCAGGTCGCGCGTGTCCTCATCAAGGTTTTGGTCATTGTATCTGGGTGCCCAAGACTGGGCGTGGTCAGCTCTCATCGGTAACCCCCTGCACGTCAACTGAAACATTCAACCCGGTTGAACTCTTCTGCAGCGCCGCGCCCGGCGAAGCAGTTGCAACCAGTCGTTACAATTAGCGGGAAACTCGCGAGGCAATGCAATGGTGCGCACGTCCTGAACTCAAAATAATTTCATGAATTTTGTAACGACCGCGAACCAGTACGTTGAGTACAAGTTTTGAATGCGGATGAAGCGACGTTGATAAGTGGTTATGTTTGAATGTTGTTGCGTTTCACCCTACGGCGAGGTGTCGAAAAGCACATTCAATTCAGTGTTCAATCAGTTCAGGGGGCGCGGTGCTCGCACTCCCCTGTTACTGGAATGCGCCTTGCTGCGCGCAACGCTGCCACGCCACGCTTCTGGTGTCCCCGAAAAGGCGGTTTGATCCAGTTTGTCTCCAGAGTTGCAGAATTGGCGCGTTGAGGCTCGCCCAGACTTCAGGCAGGTCGCGGAACTTTTGAGCCTAACAAAAGCGCCAATTCTCCCGCTTGGACTTGTTGAAAATGTCAAGTATTGGCCGATTTTCTCCTTTTTCTTTCGTCAACTTGACGCTTACGTCAACGGAATATAACTTAGCCTTGTTCGATATTGAGGGCCTCAACATGCAAACTTTCTCGATTAGCCAGCTATCTGAAGAGTTCGGAATTACTCCTCGAGCCATCCGTTTTTACGAAGACGAGGAACTGATAAAGCCGACGCGGCAAGGGCAGTCGCGAATCTATTCGCCGCGTGACCGTGTGCGCCTAGCGCTGATTCTTCGCGGCAAGCGCGTCGGATTCTCGCTCGTCGAGATCAAAGAGATGCTTGATCTGTATGACATGAACGACGGGCAGGCGACGCAGTTGTCGTATTCGATCCGCAAGTTCGACGAACGCATCAACTCGCTTGAACGGCAGCGCGCCGACATTGAACAGGCGCTGACCGAACTGCGTGCAGGTCGCGCGCGCCTTGAAGTGATCCTGTCTGAAAAGGGTGTCGGCGCACCCACTCGTTCTAACGGTGATGCAGAGCACGGGCGGCTGATCGGCTTTTCAATGAACGCTGGCGCGCACGACTAGGCGCAAGGACATCACATCATGAGCGTGTTGCAAGTAGAGCGGGCCTCCTGGATGACGGAGGACCTGATGGTCTTCGACACCGAGGCGCGGAAGTTCCTTGAACGCGAGTGCCTGCCGCACTCGGAAAAGTGGCTGAAGCAACAGCATGTTGACCGCAACATCTGGCTGAAGGCCGGAGAAGCGGGACTGCTTTGCGCGTCGACGCCGGAACAGTATGGTGGCGCCGGCGGGACGTTTGCGCATGAGGCGGTGATCATTGATCACCTGGGCAAGCTCGGGATCGATGGCTGGGGCATCACGCTGCACAATGCGATCGTTGCTCCCTATATTTTCCATTGCGGCACGGAAGAGCAGAAGAAGCGCTGGCTGCCGCGACTTGCAACTGGTGAGCTGGTCGCTGCGATCGCGATGACTGAACCCGGGACGGGATCTGACCTTCAGGCGGTGCGTACCACGGCGCGCAAGGATGGAAACGAATACGTCATTAATGGCTCGAAGATGTTCATCACGAATGGCGGAACGGCCAATTTCGTGATCGTGGTGGCCAAGACTGACCCGACGCAAGGTTCGAAGGGCATCTCGCTCGTTGTCGTTGAAACCGATGAGGTGCAGGGTTTCCGCCGCGGACGCGTTCTCGACAAGATCGGGCAGAAGGCGAACGATACAGCCGAGCTCTACTTTGATGACGTCCGGGTGCCTGCTTCGAACCTGATTGGTGAAGGGGAGGGGCGCGGCTTTGTCCAGCTGATGCAGCAGTTGCCGCAGGAGCGCCAGATCATTGCGCTTCAGGCCATGGCCGTGATCGAGCGCGCGCTCGAGACCACGATTTCCTATGTGAAAGAGCGCAAGGCCTTTGGCAAGCAGCTGCTCGATTTCCAGAACACACAGTTCAAGCTTGCCGAGTGCAAGACTGAAGCGACAGTAGCCAGGGTGTTTTGCAATCACACCACGGGCCTGCTGCTGGAAGGCAAACTTGATCCGTTCATGGCATCGATGGCGAAACTGTGGCTGACGGAAGTGCAATGCCGCGTCGTCGATGAGTGCCTGCAGCTGCATGGCGGCTATGGCTACATGAACGAGTATCCGATCGCCCGCATGTATGCCGACAGCCGCGTGCAGAAGATCTATGGTGGGACGAATGAGATCATGAAGCTGCTGATCTCGCGGAGCCTATAGTTTGTACACTCCCGGCCACTTCGCAATGGATGGGCTTTCCGACCAGCATGCGCTGATTGAGGCGAATGACTTTGCGGTGCTGGTGACGACGGGAGCGGATGGCCTCTTTGCCACGCATGTGCCGATGCTTCTGAAGCGGGACGAGGGCAGGTTCGGGACGCTGTATGCGCATCTCGCGAAGGCCAACCCGCATGCGGCGATGCTCGGGCGTGAGATGCTTGCAATCTTTGCGGGCCCGCACGCGTATGTGTCGGCCAGCTGGTATTCCGATCGATCGATGAATGTGCCGACATGGAATTACTCGGCGGTTCATTGTTACGGCGTGGCCGAGGCTGTTGCCGGCGACGCGCTTCCACACTTGAGTGCGCTGGCCGACGCCTATGAACGATCGCGTCCGAATGGCTGGAGCGTCAAGGAACTGAAGCCCGACATTCGCGAGAACCTGCCGCGCGGCGTTGTCGGTCTGCGGATGGAGATCAACCGCATTGAAGGCAAGGCGAAGCTTTCACAGAACAAACCGCGCGCCGAGCGCGAGAGACTTATTGAAGGATTGAAGGCGGATGGCGAGACATTGCTCGCAGCCCGCATGGTTCAAGAGTTGGATAAAGCCTGAATTTCAAAGTTTGGATAATGGAGGAACTAGCATGACCGAATGTTTCGTCTATGACACCGTGCGCACGCCGCGCGGCAAGGGGCGCAAGGATGGCGCGCTGCATGAAGTGACGGCGCTCGAGCTTGGCTCGCAAGTGCTGAGGAATATCCGCGACCGCAACAATCTCGACACGTCGGTCGTCGACGATGTCGTGTTCGGCTGCGTCGATCCGGTTGGCGAGCAGGGTTCGAACATCGCGCGCATCGCGGTTCTCAACGCCGACTATGCTGAAACCGTTGCTGGCGTGCAGATCAACCGTTTCTGTGCTTCAGGCCTTGAAGCCTGCAACATGGCGGCAGCCCAAGTCATGTCCGGCCAGTCCGACATGACGATCGGCGGGGGTGTTGAATCCATGAGCCGCGTCGGCATGGGAGCCTCGGGCGGTGCCTGGGCGACGGATCCTGCCATTGCGATCAAAAGCTATTTCGCACCGCAGGGCATCGGCGCTGACCTGATTGCGACGATGGAAGGTTTCTCGCGCGATGACGTCGACGCCTATTCCGTGGAAAGCCAGAAGCGGGCAGCGAATGCCTGGAAGAACGGCCATTTCAAGAAATCGGTCGTTCCGGTGAAGGACATCAATGGCCTGACGATTCTCGACCGTGACGAGCACATGCGCCCGGACACGACGATGCAGTCGCTTGCGTCCCTGCAGCCCGCATTCGCGATGCCTGGCGAGTTTGCATTCGACGCCGTCGCACTGCAACGCTATCCGGAGGTCGAGCAGATCAACCATGTCCACCATGCAGGCAATTCGTCGGGTATTGTTGACGGTGCAGCTGCCGTGTTGCTGGGATCGAAGGAAGCCGGCAAATCGCAAGGCCTGAAGCCTCGTGCGCGTATCCGCGCGTTTGCTTCAATCGGTTCAGAACCGTCGATCATGCTGACGGGTCCGTCCTATGTGACGGAGAAGGCACTGAAGCGCGCTGGGATGCGGGTTGAGGATATCGACCTCTTCGAACTCAATGAAGCATTCGCGTCGGTGGTGTTGCGCTTCATGAAGGTGCTGAACATCCCGCACGACAAGGTCAACGTGAACGGTGGTGCAATCGCGATGGGCCATCCGCTGGGTGCGACGGGCGCGATGATTTTGGGAACGGTACTCGACGAACTCGAGCGCCGGAACAAGACCACTGCTCTCGTGACTTTGTGCGTTGGTGCCGGCATGGGCACGGCGACGATTATCGAACGCGTTTAACCCTGGGACCGCGGGCATCCTGCCCGCAATTCAACCTATCAAAGGGAACAAGAGCGGGCAGGATGCCCGCGCTCCCAGGAGGAAAGAAATGGAACTCAAAGTTTTCAAATGGAACCAGGATGCGGACGGTATCGTGACCCTGACGTGGGACGATCCGGAGCGCACGATGAATGTGCTGTCGAACAAGGCGATGGCTGACATTGCGGCCGTGATCCAGAAGATCACCAGCGATGCATCGATCAAGGGCGCGATCATCACGTCCGGCAAGGCGAACGGATTCTGTGCGGGCGCCGCGCTTGACGAGATGGAAAGTGGCGCGAGCGGGGCAGGGGCGCCGAAGAACGAGGAAGAACGCGTTCGACAACGGTACGAAGGCGTGCTGCAGTTCAACATGCTGCTTCGCAAGCTTGAAACCTGCGGCAAGCCAATTGTTGCGGCGATCAACGGACTGGCACTTGGCGGCGGTCTGGAAGTGACGCTTGCCTGTCACTATCGAGTCGTTGCCGACAATCCGCGCATCCAGCTGGGCCTGCCGGAATCGAAAGTTGGCCTGCTGCCGGGTGGCGGTGGAACGCAGCGCCTACCGCGCCTGATGGGCGCGCAGGCTGCGATGTCGCTGATCATGCAGGGTTCGTCGCTCGATCCGAAGGCTGCCGAAGCGCAAAAGGTCGTGCACAAGGTTGTGCCGGCTGACCAGTTGATCTCGGAAGCGAAACGCTGGATCAAGGAAACGCCGAACGCGGTGCAGCCATGGGACAAGAAGGGCTTTGAAGTTCCAGGCGGACTGCCGAACGACAAGGGCGCGTCGACTGTCTTCACGATGGGCAACGCGCTTTATCGCAAGACCTCGTACAACAACTATCCGGCGCAGCGGTACATCCTGTCGTGCGTCTATGAGGGATTGCAGGTTCCGATCGATGCGGGGCTTCGCATTGAAGCCCGCTACTTCACGAAGCTTCTGATGGATCCCGCGTCACGCAACATGATCCGCTCGCTGTTCCTTTCGATGCAGGATCTAGGCAAGGGCGCCCGTCGACCGGCCAATGTTCCAGCCACGACCGTCAAGAAACTAGGCGTGCTGGGTGCCGGCATGATGGGCGCTGGCATCGCTTACGTGTCGGCGCAGGCGGGCATGGAAGTCGTGCTGCTTGATACTACGCAGGAAGCGGCCGACAAGGGTAAAGCCTATTCCACGAAGCTGCTCGACGGGCAGATTGCCAAGGGCCGCTCGACGCCTGAGAAAAAGGACAAGCTACTCGCGCTCATCAAGCCGACAACGAGTTACGAAGAACTGAAGGGCTGCGATCTGATCATTGAAGCAGTCTTTGAAAGTCGCGAGATCAAGGCCGACGTCACGAAGAAGGCCGAAGCTCACCTCACTGAAAAGGCCGTGTTTGGCTCGAACACCTCAACGCTACCGATCACGGGGCTGGCGGAAGCCAGCAAGCGACCGGAGAACTTTGTTGGTATCCACTTCTTCTCGCCTGTCGACAAGATGGCGCTGGTTGAAATCATTACCGGCAAGAAGACTGGCGACTATGCATTGGCGATGGCCGTCGACTATGTGAAGCAGATCAAGAAGACACCGATTGTCGTCAATGACTCGCGCGGCTTCTACACGTCGCGCTGCTTTGGTACCTACGTTGCCGAAGGCCAGGAGATGCTGGCCGAGGGCATTACGCCAGCACTCGTGGACAATGTCGGTCGGATGACCGGCATGCCGCGTGGTCCGCTTGAGCTTGCCGACGATGTCGCGCTTGACCTTGCCTACAAGGTTGGCGAGCAGACCAGGAAAGACCTCGGTGACAAGTACGAAGCCACGCCTTCTGCAGCGTTGATAGAGACGATGGTGGTCAAGCTTGGACGCCTCGGCCGCAAGAACGGCAAGGGCTTCTATGATTATCCGGCAGACAAGGGCGGCAAGAAGCGCCTTTGGCCGGGCCTGAAGGACATCGTGAACTTCAAGATCACGTCGTCGACGCCTGAACTCGTGGATGAGCTCAAGAAGCGCTTCCTCTATCGCCAGGCGATCGAGGCATCGCGCTGCTTCGAGGAAAACGTTGTTACCGATCCGCGTGAAGCCGATGTCGGGGCCATCCTGGGCTGGGGCTTTGCGCCCTATACTGGCGGGCCGCTGTCGCTGATCGATACGGTCGGCACCAAGAAGTTTGTCGAGGAGTGCGATCGCCTTGCCCAGAAGTACGGCAAGCGGTTCCTGCCGGGCAAACTGCTGCGTGACATGGCCGCCAAGGGTGAGACGTTCTATGGGCGCTTCAACCCGGCCAAGAAGGCTGCTTGATCCGTCAAGTCGAGAAAATCATGAGGGCCGGTGCGTGCTGCGCGCCGGCCCTTAATTTTTCCGGGCGGGGCAGTTGCGCTTCCAGTGGAGGTTGAGTGCTGGTGATAATGCACTTGATGTGAGATTGGCACCCTTTCGCCGCAGTGCAGGTTGTGTTAGCTGCGTGGCTGCAAACAGGGTGTCATTCAGATGCGCAATGCATTGATCAGTGCTTTATTCATAGTCGGACTAGCTTTCCCTTCGGCAGCTGCAGACCGGAAGATCTCGGATTTCGTCGGGGCTTATCTCGGACACGGCAGCGAAGAGGTGATTGGGCCCAACGGGGTGACGGACCAGGAGAAGCAGACCCGCTTCAGCCAGGTCATTATTCGTCCTGCGGCCGAGAATGGATTTTCGATTGAATGGTCGACGCTGAAGCTCAAGGGAGACGATGTCCCAAGCCAGGCCGACACCAAGACATATGTCGAGACTTTCCGGGCAACAGACAAGCCGAACTTCTACCGGGACGTAACCTCGGGCGACCCAAACCTCTATCAAGACACGGCTTGGGCCGTAATCAACGGCAACACACTCAGCATCGTTCAGTTTTCCGTGTCATCCGAGGGCAACTATTTCGTCACTCACTACGACCGGACCCTGACCGACAAGGGCATGGATGTACGGTTCACGCGCTTCGAAAACAGCCAGATCGTGCGGGCCGTGAAGCTCTCCCTGCTGAAGGGTCCGGCAAAGGTTAACTAGCTTCGGCATTGAAACGAAACGCATTGTCGTGCTTTGATGTGCCCCGGACGCTCCAGCGTGCGGGGCACTTTCATTTGTGGGGTAATTGCAATGCGGTTGGCTTTGGCTCTTGGTTTGGCATGCGCTTTGATCAGTTCGGTAGCTCAGGCTGCTGATCGCAAGGTCGATGACTTTGTCGGCCGGTGGATCGGTACCGGCCAGGCGACCCAGGGTCCGACAAGCCCAGTTGCCACACAGTCACGCGACTCCGAAGTGATCATCGAGAAGACCGCAGACGGCTTCAAGATTTCGTGGACCACGATGTCATCGGATGTGGGCAACGGATCTGAATCGAAGGTGAAGGCGTCGTCGCTCACCTTCAAACCTGGCAAGCATGCGAACCTTTTTGTCGATCTGAAGTCCGGCGATGCCATGCAGGGCAAGAAGACGACGTGGGCCCGCATTGCCGGCGATACGCTGACGATCAACCAGCTTGTGATCGGGGAAGACGGTCAGTGGGACGTGACGGTCTATGACCGGACACTTAAGGATGCGGATCACATGAATCTTGCCTTTACGCGCGTCACCAATGGCGCGATTGCGCGCCAGGCCAAGCTTGCGATGACACGTTCAAAAGAATAGTCGTCGTTCTAACATTTGAACGACGTTCAGTCGGGTTGCGTCCTGGGTTGAGCAATTGCTGCACTCAGAAATAGTCATGTGCGTTTTCTGAAACCTCTGGCATTGTGAGTGCGGCGGATGTGCAAAGACATCTGCGGGCGCGTGAGAGAGAAATGACCGCAAGGGCTACATTCGCACTTGAGGAGGGGCCGGTGCGCAAGCCGCTCCGGATGTGGGACGGCGACATATCCATGCTTGCATGGGAAGGTGCGGGGAGCAGGGCGCCAGCCGTGCATTTCGCCCATGCCAACGGTTTCAATGCACTGACCTATCGAACCCTGTTTGATGAGCTGTCGCTGTTCATGCGCATTTATGCGAGTGACCTGAGGGGGCACGGTCAATCCACGCTTGCTGCCAATCCCAAGGGAATGCGCTCGTGGCAGATATATTGCGATGACATATTGCGCACGATCCAGGAGATCGACGGCCGTCCGAAAATCCTTGCCGGGCATTCGCTGGGTGCCACGGCCAGCCTTATGGCTGCCCTCGCCAACCCAAGCTGGGTGACTGGCCTGCTGCTGATCGAACCCGTATTGCTGCCGCCATCCGAGTTGAGGCGGCTGGGTCTGCTGAAGGCCGCGGGACTACTGAAGATGTCGGCACGATCGCAGGCCAAGCGTGGGGTGTGGCCGTCACGCGACGCGATGTTTGATGCCTACAAGTCGCGCGGCGCCTTCAGGCAATGGCCGGAAGAAGTGGTTCGCGATTTTGTGACAGGCGGATCGCTCGACTACATCGACTATCGACAGGTTCGCCTCGCATGTACACCCGGATGGGAGACCGCCAACTATCGCGCGGGGCCTCCGAATGTATGGAAGGGGCTCTCCAGCCTGAAGGTTCCGATCACCGTGATCCTCGGCGAGAAGCGTTCGACCTGTCCGGATGAGTCGGTTGCACTGCTGCAGAAGAAGCAGCCGGGTGTCAGGATCGTGCGAGTCCCGGGATCAAGTCACTTCCTGCCGATGGAGCAGCCTGACGTGGTCAGGCTTGAGCTTCGGCTTCTGGCCAAGATGCTAGACGGAAATTCCAGGAACCACTAACCCGACCAGTGTTGCGCGCAATTCATCGGGAATGTCGATCGCCTTGCGTTCAACGAGATCGAGTGACACTGCTACGGCTTCCGCCGTCGCGAGGCTCTCGCCCGTATCGGCATCGAAAAGCCAGTGACACCACACATAAGTCTTGGCGCCGACGGATTTCAGGCCACTCTTTACAACGATCAGATCACCGGCACGCGCCGGCTTGCGGTAGACGAAGCGGTATTCGAGTGCGGCGCCTCCGACCTTGCCTGCGTCGCGCGATCGACCCGTGGTCTGTGCAATCAGGTTCGGGATCGCATCGCTGATACGACCCATGTAGTTTTGACTGCGCATGAAACCTGATGCGTCACAGAGTTCTTCGCCAACGCAGCCACGCAGGGTTGTTACCATGCCGATGTCGTTGGCTTCAGAAAGCGTCGGGGCAGGGCGAGGTGGCGCCATGTCCAGGCCGCGCGGTGCTGCCTGCGGCGTCATTTCCACGGTGAGTTCTGCTGACTTGGCAATTGCGATGGCAGGCAAGGGCAGTCCGGACCTGTATTCGATATCGCACCACTGGGCGTATGTGACGAAAGTTGCTGCAGTGGTTCCGGTGAGCGTGTGCTTCATCTCCTGCAGCAGGACCATGCCCTCGCTCTTGGCCTGCAACACGCCACCATGCAACACGTAAGGTGCGCCGGGTCGCAATTCGCGGTGAAAGCGGATGTGTTGCTCATGCGGGATCAGCATGGCCTGAGAGATGCCCGTCGATCGGGGACGCAATCCCAGAGCGCTAGAGAGGGCTGCAATGCCTTCCATTTCCCTGGCGACATAGAACTGGACGTTCATGTGCCCCATCTGATCGCACTCCCAGGTCTGCACGCTGGAGCGAACGGTTTCGATCAAAAGCGACATGGCGGTTTGTTCCTCTGGATTCTGCCGGGGTAGTTGATATGAAATGATCGCATGACAGGTCAAACGATGACTTTGATCTGAAGCCGCGATGAGGAATTTGCGTATGAAGGGCCCCCTAAAAGGCATCAAAGTCGTAGAGTTCGCCGGGCTTGGACCTGCTCCATTTTGCGGCATGCTGCTGTCAGACTTGGGGGCCGATGTCATACGCATTGACCGGCGGGATGCCCGGGCTGCTGCTCCGCACCAGGTCACGCAGCGCGGGCGACGTTCAGTGGCACTGAACCTGAAGGACCCTCGCGCTACGGAACTCTGCCTCGAACTGATGTCACGATCCGAGATCGTGTTCGAGGGATTTCGTCCCGGGGTGATGGAGCGGCTTGGCCTTGGCCCGGATGTCGCGATGAAGCGCAACCCGAAACTTGTCTATGGTCGGATGACCGGATGGGGACAGAGTGGACCGCTGGCGCAGTCGGCTGGCCATGACATCAACTACATCGCGATCTCCGGCGCCCTGCATGCGATCGGCACCAAGGAGCGTCCGATCCCGCCGCTCAACCTGATTGGCGACTTCGGCGGCGGGTCGATGTATCTGGCTCTCGGGTTGCTGTCGGCTGTCATTCATGCGCGGGCGACGGGGCAGGGACAGGTTGTCGACGCTGCCATGTGTGACGGCGCCGCTTCGCTCATGTCTTACTTTTACGGGTTCCGCGCGGAAGGGGTGCACTCGGCTGAACGTGCCTCCAACAGGCTCGATGGCGGAGCCCACTACTATGACGTCTACAAGTGCTCGGATGGCAAGTGGATTGCGCTTGGTTCGATCGAGCCACAATTCTATGCGCTGCTGCGGGAGAAGGCAGGTTTGACCGATCCGGCATTTGATGACCAACTTGACCGCCGCAAATGGCCAGAGCTGAAGGAAAAGCTCACGCGGGTGATCCTGGCGAAGAGCCGCTCCGAATGGTGCGCGCTCATGGAAAACACGGATGTGTGTTTTGCACCGGTGCTTGAGATCGATGAAGCGCCGTCCTATCCGCACAACGCCGAACGCGGGACGTTTGTTGATGTGGCCGGGGTCGTCCAGCCAGCGCCAGCGCCACGCTTCAGTGCGACGCCTGGTGCCGTTCAGGGGCCACCGCCCGAAATCGGAGCGCACAATGCCGCCTGCCTGAGCGATTGGGGCTTTGCGGCCAATCAAGTAGAAGAACTCAAGAAGACCGGAGTGATCTAGATGAGCAGGAGAGCAGCAATTGTTGCACCAGTGCGCACGCCAGTGGGCAAATACCTGGGTGCCATGAAAGACATCCCCGCGGAGACACTGGCTGCGATGGTCATGCGTGAAGCCGTCAGACGCAGTGGCATTGAACCGGCACGCATCGAAGATGTCGTGTTCGCGCAGAGCTATGCCAACAGCGAAGCGCCGTGCATCGGCCGATGGGCAGCGCTGGCCGCCGATTTGCCAATTGAAGTTCCGGGGATGCAGCTTGATCGCCGCTGCGGCGGAGGGCTGCAGGCGATTACCACAGCCGCCATGATGGTGCAGACCGGAGCCGCCGATGTCGTGATAGCTGGCGGTGTCGAGAGCATGAGCAATATCGAGTACTACACGACCTCGATGCGCAGTGGCTCGCGGGCCGGCAATGTGCAGCTCTATGACCGGTTGGAGCGCGGACGGGAGCGCTCACAGCCCGTCGAGCGCTTTGGTGCGATCTCGGGCATGATCGAGACCGCTGAAAACGTTGCCCGTGAGTGCCAGATCACGCGCGAGGCGTCGGATGCCTTCGCGGTCGAAAGCCACAAGCGTGCAGCACAGGCCTGGGCCGAAAGTCGTTTTTCTGATGAGATCCTGGGCGTGAGTGTGCCGCAGCGAAAAGGTGAACCCGTTCTGTTCGCGAAGGATGAAGGTTTCCGCACTGATGCGACGCTGCAGTCGCTCGCTGCCCTGAAGCCGATCATCAAGGGCGGCGTGGTGACGGCCGCAAATTCCAGCCAGCAGAACGATGCGGCAGCGGCGTGCCTGATCGTTGCGGAGGACAAGCTTGCGTCGCTTGGCCTGAAGCCCATGGGGTTTCTGGTCGGCTGGGCGGCTGCTGGTTGCCATCCCGCGACGATGGGACTGGGACCGGTTGCTGCTGTCGAGAAACTGTTTCAGCGGCACAAGCTCAAGTGGAACGACATCGACCTGGTTGAACTGAATGAGGCCTTCGCGGCGCAGGTGCTGGGCGTCGTGAAGCGCTGGGGTTTTGAGGCGATGGACAAGCTCAACGTCAATGGCTCGGGCATTTCGCTGGGGCATCCGATCGGCGCGACGGGAGTTCGCATTGCGGTTACGCTGCTGCACGAGATGAAGCGCCGCAAGGCGAAGCTTGGCCTCGAGACGATGTGTGTCGGAGGCGGGCAGGGGATCGCTGCGGTGTTTGAGGCGGCTTAGTTTTCAAACGGCTCGAGCCGACGTGGATGCGTCAGCTCGAGCGGTTATTCGGGTGATTCAAAATCCTTACTTGGCTGCAGGTTGTCGTCCCGCGTTTGCGGACGTGATGTAGATTCGTCCTTCCTTGAACGCGAAGTACAGGTGAAGGTGCTTCATCTCGTTCATGCCAAGGACGACTTGTGTGCCGACGTCAAATTTAACCAGAAGGACCGGCAGATTTTCATATTGCACTCCGGCGATGCTGAGCTTCTTGAACGTATATTTGTATGCGTCCAACGTGCCACCCGCTGCCACTGTTACCTTGCCGAACGGCTCTACACCCGGCGTACTGGGAGTAATGCCAAATCGCTTTCGCGCGACGTCAATATCCATCGATGTGAACGAGGCACCCGTGTCGAACAGGACAGGGACTGGTTCGCCTTCAAAATCTGCAATAACGATTGGGGGATCGATCTGGTTGGGATCGACGTGTGGTGCAAGGCGAGTGCTCGTGTGACCTCTGGCCTTCTGCCTCTTGTACTCCAGCACGACGGCTTCATCGGCCCAGTGAACGCCATCGCCGTCGCAATGATCCTGGCTGAACAGCGAAATTGTCTTGTGTGCGTTGTCGATTTCGAGATCGACCTGAGTCAGGAGATTCTGGCCCAGGAGGCCTGCATCCTCTTCGACTGGAACGTCACGATCGCCTTTTGAAAGAAAAAACTCTGCAGCGCCAAAATTCAGACTTCCAATTTTGACGTCGGGAACCACCGCCACCTGGGTCATCCGCTCTCCAGAAAGGTCGACAATGACGATGCCGTCAGAGGATCTGACTTTGAGACCCAGCGCTTTCGCAAGATCATCCCGAATGCTTCCCCAGTACGCGCCCGTATCCAGCATGAGGTGCGTCTTCTGGCCGGCAAGCGATGCCGGGAGAGTTATGTTGCCACTGCCTGTATACTCAAAGGGAATAACACCATAACGCTGCAGTGGTTTACAGTCCTCGGCCTGAACAACTGACGTCGCCAACGCGCTAACAGCCGCGGCTGCCAGTATCTTCTTATACATGCGAAAACGCTCCCCTCTCACATTCTCGCAATGTAGATCAGCCTCCTGACCCTGCCAATGTCAGCGTTCAATCGGGAGTTGTTTTTGTCAAAAAAATTCTCGCGGGCAGACTTTATACTGTCCCCAGTATCTGAGTATCCGGACGCGCATGTGTGCTCGTACAACGTCCAGGCCACCTGATGGAGCAGGGGACAGTCTAGCCCGTTGCTTCCTTGCGTTCGGGGGCGTCTTTCAGGCAGTGGGCGACTTCGCGCAGGGTGGCGGCGGCGGTGACGCCGAGCTTGTCGAGCTTGCCCATGCGGGCGAGGGTGGCAAGGCCGATGGCTGCCGAGGAAAGACCGAGGGCGCGTGCCTGAGCCTGTTCGGTTGGAAGGCCGTCGAGTTCCAGTGGTTCGCTGACAGTCTGGAACAGTGAGATGAGGCGGCCCAACAGCACGCGTTCCGAGCTTGGGTTCACGCCCTGGCTGTCGACGTCCAGGTTGAAGATCGCGTGTGCCGTCGCGAAGGCTTCTGCTGCCGTTGCTGCGCGCTCTGCGGCGTCACGCTTGGAGACACTCTTCAGGTGCTTGGTCAGACCGGTGAGTTCGCTCACGGCAAGCTCCGACAGAATCGACGCCTTGGAGTGGAAATAGAAATAGACTGCACCGGGAACGTAGCCCGCTTCGGTTGCAACGGCCCTAATGGTCAGCCCCTTGGCCCCGTCACGCGCGAACACCCGTCTTGCCGCGTCGAGAATCTCGGCGCGCTTGTTTGCGTGCGAGGCTTCTCTCCGGTCTTCACGGCGGCGATCTGACGGCACATCTGAATGAGACAAGTTCGTATCCCCCCGAATCCAAATCTCGGGAACAGGAATGACGGCAAATTGAACAGCGTTCAATGGATTAGAAGCGATAGAAGGGCTTCGATACACCTTCTGCGATCGGCTCTCCGGAGTCGCGTTCGCGCACGGCTTCCTTGAAACCTTTTTCTTCCGCTCGTTGCTTGAACCACACACCTTCGGGAGAATGCCGCGCAATTCCGTCAAAAAGAGTAGCGAACATCTGGGTCTGGGAAATTCCCATCGATTCAACCGACTGATTGACGACAAGTTTCATCATCATCAGCTGGTTTTTTGGCACCGCCGAGATGCGTGTCGCCAAAGCAACAACGCGGGAATTAAGTTCGGCGTCCGGCACGCACTCTGAAATCAAACCGATGTTGGCGGCTTCTTTTCCGGTGATGAGATCACCTGTGAAGAGCATGCGCTTGGCGCGCTCTGCGCCCAATCGATAGACCCACATCATTGGCGTGGGCACGCCCCAAACGCGGGAAGGCGGGTAGCCGATCCTTGCGTCCTCGGCCATTACGACGAGATCGCAGCAGAGGGCGATGTCGCTTCCGCCGGCAACGGCGTGGCCGCGGACCTTGGCGATGGTGGGCTTGTTGGAACGCCACAGGCTCATGAAGTCCTGCGTGTTGCGGTACATCATCGCGAAGTCGACCATGGGGTCCCATGGCCCATGCGATGCGTCCTGTCCACCTGAGGTCCGGCTCTTGCTTTCGGCGAAGTCGATGAGGTCGTAGCCTGCACAAAACGAGCGGCCGGCACCGGTGAGGATGATGCAGTGAATGTCGTTGTCGTCGCCCGCTTTCTCAACGGCCTCACGGATTTCCTGCGGCATGCCGCGGGAAATCGCATTCAGCCTTTCAGGCCGGTTCAGCGTGATGGTCGCAATCCGGCCTTCGGTTTCGTATGTCAGGTGCCTGAAGGACACTCAGCCAACGCGGAAGAAGAGCAGCATGCCCAACAGTGCTTCTCCGGCGAGCAATCCCCAAATGACGGGATTGGTCGGGCGTTCAAGCCAGGCCGCATAACCCCGGCCGCCTGCCATGCCGATCAGCGCGATGCCGGTCGTGAACATGATGCCGCCGCGCAGTTCGGAGAACATGGCCACGAGAAGCGCGAAGGCGATGGCAACACCAAAGCCGCCGTAGATGGCGCGGGCTTCACTGCGCGATTCCGGCGTCGAGAGTTCGATGCCCGTGACCTGGGTGATGTATTGTGGTCGCCAGAGAATGGCACCGCCCATAGCGGCGAAGACCAGAAATCCGATGGTAAGTGAAAACATGAGCGTCGTTGCTCCGCTTGCTGGTGATTCAATCTAGGATGTCATGGGTCGTTTAAAACTCATAACCCCATCTGCCGTGCGGCCAGATCGCGCATAATCTCCTCGGAACCTCCTCCTATCGCGTTAACGCGGACTTCGCGATAGATGCGTTCAACCCTGCTGCCACGCATGTAACCGCTGCCACCCAGGATTTGCATGGCCTCGCGGGCGCAGAATTCCATGGTCAGCGTCGCCTGTACCTTCAGGAGGGCTAGATCGGCAGCGGGCGTCTCGCCATTCTGGACGCGCCATGCACAAATTTCCAGATAGGCCTGTGACGCGTTGATCTGGCGTACCATCTCGGAAATCTTGTGGCGGATCACCTGGTGGTCAGCGAGGCGCTTGCCGAAGGTCTGGCGCTCTCGGGCCCACTTCACGGCCTCTTCAAGACAGACGCGGGCGTAAGCGGTGGCGCCTGCGGCCATGCCAAGACGCTCGCCGTTGAAGTTCAGCATGATACCCATGAAGCCCTGATTTTCACCGCCGATCAGGTTTGCAACGGGGACACGTACATCCTGGAAACCGATCTCTGCGGTGTCGGACGCCCACCAGCCCTGCTTTTTCAGGTTGGTACGGGTGAGGCCCTTCGAGTCTGCCTCGATCAGCAAAAGCGAGATGCCGCCCATTCCAGGACCGCCAGTGCGCACGGCCGTTGTGAAGTAGTGCGCGCGCATGCCGCCGGTGATGAACATCTTTGACCCGTTGACGACATAGTGGTCGCCATCGCGCACGGCGCGGGTCTTGAGTTGCGCTACGTCGGAGCCACCTGAAGGTTCGGTGATGGCAAGCGCGATCTGCTTGTCGCCTGACAGCACTTGCGGCGCGATGTGCTGTTTCATTTCCGGAGAGCCGATTGCCATGATCGGCGGCAGGCCGATGCCATGGACCATGAGACTTGCGTTGATACCGCCTGCGCCCATGCGCGCCATCTCTTCGGCGGTCACGATGCCATGGAAGCGATCGAGGCCCTCGGAGATACCGCCGTAGGCTTCGGGGTAGCCCATGCGTGTCAGGCCGAACTCGGACGCCTTCTTGTAGAGTTCAATCGGGAACTCGCCTTTTTCGTCCCATTCATTGACGTGGGGCATCATTTCGCGATCGATGAATTTCCTGAGCTCACGCCGCCAGACGTGATGGCTTTCGTTCATGAAGGGGGAGGGCGGGCGCGAGGAATCGAAGTCGAGCGTCTGGTAGGTTTTTGTCATCGTGCTGTTTCCTCGCCGACGGTTGTTTTGTTGCGCGCACGCTATGCGATGACGACTGCGCGATACAATAGCGAGGGGGTGCGTACGGGCACGCCCGACCATTCGCGGAATCCGGACTGGTTCGAACGGTGACCTTCGAGCATTTTTGTCACCTTTTAACCATGCGGCCGGCAGTGTTGAGCCAAAAAACGGGGGACAACAGAGGTGACAGTGTCACCTTCCAATCGTGCAATTCGCGCCCGATGAAGATTACGCAGGGTCACCTTTCACGACGGCGAGTTCGTTGCCGCTGGGGTCGCGGAAATGAAAGCGACGGCCGCCTGGAAAAGCAAAGATCGGTTTGGTGATTGAGGCACCCGCCTTCTGAACAGAGGCGAGTGCTGCCTCCAGATTGTCCACATCGATGACAACGAGTGGGGCTTTTGTCGCCTCGGGCATGTCGCCCTGCAGGCCCAGGTCCACGTCGCCTGTCAGGGTGGCGGCATAGGTGGGACCGAACGGGGTGAAGGTCCAGCCGAAGGCGTCAGTGTAGAATTTCGCGGATGCAGCAAAGCTGCCTGATGGGAGTTCCACGTAGTTGATGCGTGCCATAGGAATTCTCCTGTAAGTTGGTTGATGAGGGCGCGGGGGCCCGCGCCGATGGCGTGGGTACTTCCAAAAAAGTCATTCGAATTTCAAGTCGCAGCAGCTTTCCGGTGGCGGAAAGTGAGAAAAGAACATAATAAGAACTTCTGCCAGTGACAAGCGCCGATTGCTGCGACAAAATGTTAGCCGGATTTGTGCCATGTGCTCAAGATGCGACCGGTGCCTGCTGCACAGGGATTTCTGAATCCTGTGGCTGAATTTGCGCTTCTGCGATTGCATTTGGTCCGCTTCGGGCCCAAGCTTTCAGCGAACATACTGGAGAATTTTACATGAGCGCTGCCGTCGAGACGTTTCCTGGCTATACGCTGGACACACTTGATAACCGGGTCGTCAATCCGCTCCTGACACAGGACGAGACGATCCATGATGTCTATGCGCAGCTGCGGCGCGAGGACCCGGTGCACTGGACGCAGCCTTCGCACTTCCGTCCGTTCTGGTCGGTGACGAAACACGCGGATATTCTCGAGGTTGAGAAAAACCACCAGATTTTCGTCAATCGCCTGCGGACCTATCTGTCGCCGGTCCAGGGCGAGGCTTGGGTGCAGTCCATGACCGGGGACACGCACCTGTTCCGCACACTGGTTGATCTCGATGATCCCATCCACATGAAGCTGCGCGGGCTGACGCAGTCGTGGTTCATGCCGCCGAACCTGAAGAAGCTCGAGGCGCGCATCGGCCAGATCGCCAAGGACCATGTGGACCGCATGGTTGCGCTCGGCGGCGAGTGCGATTTTGTGAAGGAGGTGGCGCTCTGGTATCCGCTGCGTGTCATCATGATGCTGCTGGGCGTGCCGCCGGAGGACGAACCCTTCATGCTGAAGATGACACAAGAAATCTTTGGGCCCGGCGACCCGGATGTCACGGCTGAAGCCGCGCACAAGGCCGATACCGGCGCGTTCAGCGCCTCGGGTGAGTCTGTTGACCTGTTGCAGACGGCCACGCGGCTTTTTGAATATTTTGGGGCCCTCACGACTGATCGACGCAAGAACCCGAGGGATGACGTCGCTTCGATCATTGCGAACGGCATGATTGACGGACAGCCGATCGGAGACCGGGAAGCGATGAGCTATTACATCATCGTGGCGACGGCCGGGCACGACACGACCAGCTCTACAGTTGCTGGCGGATTGCTGCAGCTGATGAAGAACCCCGAGCAGATGACAAAGCTTCGTGCAGACATGAGCTTGGTGCCGAACTTTGTCGAGGAAAGCATTCGCTGGGTGACACCGGTGAAGCACTTCATGCGTACGGCCGTGCAGGACTATTCGCTGCGGGGCAAGAAGATCAAGGAGGGCGACGGCCTGTGCCTGTTCTACTGGTCGGGCAATCGCGACGAGGACGTGTTCGAGGATCCGTTCAAGTTCAAGGTCGACCGCAATGTGTCCAAGCATGTCGCGTTCGGGTACGGCGTGCATGTGTGCCTCGGCATGCATCTCGCGAGGATGGAAATCAGGGCGCTTTATAACGAGCTGCTGCCGCGGCTGAAGTCGATCGAGCTTGCGGGGACACCGAAGAATACGCTGGCAAATTTCGTGAGTGGTCTGAAGACGCTACCGGTGCGGTACAAGATGGTGTGAGGGGTGGTGGGGCTTCTCCTCACCCGTCTCGCTGCTTTGCAGCGAGCCACCCTCTCCAGCATAGCTGGAGAGGGGCTGCCAAATTTCTGCCCTTCTCCACGGAGTGGAGAAGCATCTGTAACGGAAGTCAAACACATTTGGGTGCCTCGGCCTGCCACTTCCGGTCCTGGTTGATGAGCAAGTTCGCCAGGATCACAATTTTG
>JBEBHP010000019.1:0-85268 GCA_040080835.1 Micropepsaceae bacterium
GGAAATTCTTTCGCGACACCGCGATGGTGCGCAGCGCCCGTTCGGCAGGGTTGTTGTCGATGGCGAGACGTCCGTCGCTGGCATATCGCGACAGCGCGTTCCAGCGCCCGAGGGCATAACCAAGCGCTTTTGCGGTGTCGGACTTCGACGAGATGCGCTCGATCTTTTCACGCATCCATGTTTCAAAGGCCGACAGGAGCGGTGCGGCTTTCTCTTGGCGGGCGGATAAACGCTGCTCCGCCGGCTTGCCGGTGATCTCTCGCTCGATCGCGTAGAGATCCTGGATGCGTCTGAGCGCTTCGGCAGCGATCGGCGACTGCGTCTTTTCGAACGCCTCGAAGAAGTACCGCCGCGCGTGCGCCATGCAGGCGACGTGGATGATCTTGGCGGGCACGCCATTTACCGGCGCTGTGAGCTTGTCATAGCCCGCATAAGCATCCGCCTGCAGAAAGCCCGCAAAGCCATCGAGATCTTCTTGCGGACGCGCGCCTTTGCGGTCTGGCGAATATCGATAGAACGCGGCCGACGGGCGCAGCCCACGCCAAGGTTCTTCATCGACCAGATAGACCCATAATCGGCCGGTGACAGTTTTGCCTTTGCCGGGTGCCAGGACTTTGACCGGTGTGTCGTCGGTGTGCAGCACCGGCGCACGCATCACTTCCAGCTTGATGAGATCGTAAATCGGCTTCGTCCACCAGGCCACCGCACCCATCCATTCGGCCATGGCGGCGCGTGAGATCTCGATGCCGAGGCGGCCCAGGATCGCCGACTGACGATAGAGCGGCGCGCCGTCGCAGTATTTCGAGATCGCGATGTCGGCAATCAAACCCGGACCGGCCATGCCCTTGGCGATCACCAGATCGGGCGCCGGTGCCTGGGTGATTTTCTCGCACCCCCGGCACGCGTATTTCGGGCGCACATACCGGATTACTTTGTGTTCGACCGGAACTTTCTCAAGCACTTCAGTAATGTCTTCGCCGATCTTGACGCGCGCTCCCGGCGCGCAGCAGGTACACGTGGTTTCCGGTTCCAAGACAATGATTTCGCGCGGCAGATGTGCAGGTAGGGCTTTGCGCACGCCGGGCTTGCGCGGGGCGCGCTGACGTCCGGCAAGTTTGGCCTTGGCGTCTGCGTCAGCTTCACGCTCGGATTGGGTTTCTTCAAGATCCTCAAGCTTGAGTTCGAGTTGCTCGAGCACACGGGTGAGTTTTTCGGACGAGCTGCCGAATTGCTTGCGCCGCATCTGCACGATCAACGCCTGGAGGTGTTCGATCTCGACGGCGCCGGCCTCAAGCGCGGTCTGCGCCGCCAGGGCTTGCGCGCGCGCCGCATCAAGCTCGGCGCCTTGCGTCATCAGCGCGTCGTCCTTCACCGCGATCAGTGCACGCGCGTCGAGCAGCGCTGCTTTCAACGCATCGATATCGTGGGGGAGATCAGATGTTTCTTGCACGGACGAGTATCTATCTTCTTCGCCGCGTCAGTGACAGCGTCTTGGTGCGAGTCATTTAGCCGCTTTGAAGTTCGACGCGATTCACTTGCGATGATTTAAGCGTTGCGCTCAGGCATCGGCCGGGCGCTCCAGTTCGGCATCCGCCAATCGATCCCTTCGATCAACATCGCCAGCTGCGCGCTCGTCATTGTCATGACGCCGTCCTTGGCCTGTGGCCACGTGAAGCGGCCCTTCTCCAATCTCTTTGCATAGAGCACCAGGCCCTGGCCGTCCCAATGGAGGGCTTTTACGATGTCACCGCGTTTGCCCCGGAAAATGTAGAACGCCCCGCCATAGGGATCGGCTTTGAGATCTTGCTCGATCCGTCCCACCAGACCGTCGAACCCTTTTCTCATGTCGGTGACGCCGCAGGCGATGAAGATGCGCACATTTGGCGCCAGCGCAAACATTAGGCGCACAACGCTTTCAGTACCGCGCCAAGGGTGCGCGCATCGACTGCACCCTCGATGCGCAGCGTGGTTCCACCGGGCGTGATGATCTCAATCCGGCTCGCCACTTGCGGCGCGCGGTCTTGAGTGGGTGGCGGTTCTGCAACGCGCACCGGCATAAACCCGGCGGGCGCTGCCGCCAGAACCTGCTTGCGCCAAGTGTAAAACACGCTGCTCGATATTCCATGATGGCGCATGATGTCTGCTGCAACAGCACCACGCTGCAGGCCTTCTCGCACGATCGACAACTTCTCCGCAGGCATCCAGGTTCTCTTGCGGATCGGGCGAACTTCAACAACCAGATCACTCTTATGACCGCTCACATGACGCTCGTAAGAGCCCTCATTCGACCGCTCCTTGTCCATCTATCGCCCCCCGTTGTGCCGGTAGACGCAATCATCCAAGGGCAGGGCAGCGCAAGGTGAGGTTCAGATGACGCTTACGCCGCGATGACGAGCGCAGGCGAGCGTACTGTTGTTACAAACACCCCATGAGTGGTTGAGGTAACAACGGTAACAACGGTAACAACAACAAATTTGTCGAGATGCCCGTTGTAGCAGTTGTTACCGATGTTACCTATTTGCAGTCATGGAGGGCGATGGTAACAGCTCTCAGGTCAGCTTCTGGTATATGGCCAGGTTCTGGGGCCCTGGCGTGATCCCGACCTTGTATTGAAATTGTGCCAGTCGAAGTCGATCTTCAACCTTGCTCCATTCGCGGCGGCTAACCTCTCTCCCAAGACGCGTATGAGCCATTTCGCGCGTTACCGGCCCACCTAGGGTGTGAACCATTTCCACCACCGCTGTGAGGACCTTATCAACAAGGCTGGTCTTGCGTTTTCCCTCATCTCCATCGTCGGCGTCTGGATTGCGTGTTGCTGCCTCGAAGAGCTCCATGGATGCATCAGCTCCCCAAATCTCTTCATTCCGTTCAACGCGGCAGAGGACTGAGTTTGCACCATTGGGGCGTTCGTGGAGCGTATGTACCGGGACGGTGACGTAAGACGCGGCAAAAGATTGGTCCACACTGGATTTGGCAACGCGGACCACGTAACTGTGTTCTTCGCGCCGATCGCGGGCATGAATGAACGATAGGCGGGGCGAGTTGGTCCATGCGCTGGCACCCATAACTGTATCCGCAAAGTGTTCATGCTTGCCCTTGTTCGCGTGACCGATCATGGCGATCGTTAGAAAGTGAGTTTCTGCCAAGTTTTGTAGGTAGGCGAGCAGACGCTTCACGGCTACATCATCGTTTGGGCTTTCGCCTCTGGCCCATGCAGTCAGTCCGACGGCGGTGTCCAGCACCACAAGCCGCAGTGGCGGCTTGCCGTGGAGTTGAGAAGCTGCCTTCGCCTGCAAGATCGCCGGTCCGAGGTGTTCGTAGATGTCGAAACTGGATGTGATAACGCGCCCTTGCGTATCTTTCTTTCCGGGGACTGCGACTACTACGGAGAGTGTACCGTCGGTGCCGCCGGATCGGATGTGACGCACCTTTATCCAGTCCTTCGGTTCTTCGACGCTTACCCAAAGGGTTGATGCGAGCGTGCTAATTCCCGCCGCCATCGACGCAAGAAAGGATGATTTTGCGGTTGCGCCACGACCAAAGAAGCCAACAGCGCACGTGCTCGGAAGATACGGATCAACCAGATAATCGAGCTTGAGGGTTGCTGTATCACTGGACTTTGCGAACTCCAACTTGATGCTAGTTGGATTGGTTGAGTTCGGATCAAGCACACTTGCCGGGCTACCAGGCTGAGAGGAGTTGCTTGCTGGGTTTAGCCAGCCGTGGCGCTGCGCTTCGGCAAAGACAGCCTGATAGCCGGTGTTGCTGGGATTGAAGCTGTCCCATTTCCTTGCTGATTGTTTGGCATTAAATTTGTCCGAGGCGGAAGACCATTCCATCCATAGCCCGCGCCCAAGGTCTCCAAGCTCGCTCACTGCCATGCCCATGCGGATCCAAAGGTGATAGTCGTCTGAACGCATTGCCTGAAAAGCGGATCGCAGGTCTCGCTTGGTACGGTCGTCGACCTGAATCAATTCCACATTGTGGTTGTTGGAGATTGAACGTCGGACTCCGTGACGGGGTGTTAGTGTCTGCTCAACATAGTTAGCGAGGCAGGCAGGTGTGGAGTCGCGAATTTTGCGCTGTGTGACCGTGAAGTAGCGCCCACCGGCATAGGCCTCGACACCTGTGCCGTTGTGTCCGAGCGTAGAGAAGGGTCTCCCATAACCGATGGCGTGGGCGCCCGTACCACTCGGGCTCATTTCAACGTAGCCTGGGGCGTCGTTAGCCAAATCAGCGAGTCGGTTCTCGACCACGTCATCCAAGTCGATTCCCTGCCAATGCCCTCCACGCCCGTCTGGTCCAAGCGCGAAACCGAGTAGCCAGCCTTCCCCACACTGCAAAAGTGCGTCTGCCGCGTGGTGGTAAGGCGCAAGTTGCGCACGGTCTTCGGGGGCGTCTGGTTCTCCTTGACGTCGCACGCCGCTGATGTAGTGCGGAACCTTGTCAGGCGATGCGAGAAGCCAACGTTTCGCGCAAACCATACTTTCAAAGGTTGAAAACTGATTACCGAGGCTCGCTTGCGGAACTGTCGCGCGGTCTTGTATGTGCATTTTACTGGGTCCTATCTTTGATGGGGCTGGTGATTTGAATCAAACTTGCGGTCGGATGCTTCGGAGTCCGGCCGCTTTTTTTGAGTGCAGCTAGAGCTGGGCTAGTGGGAGCGCGCAGACATGGAGCTAAGTGGCTCTGATGCTTCTGCTTTTCCGTTGTTGCCCGGCTTCTTCACAGTTTGTGGGGCGAACTATGTCGCCGCCCTCTGGCTTGTGCTGTGTCTGGCTCCAGACGCGAGCCACGCCAAAACATCTTGTTCTGCGTACCAAACGAGGCGAGTGCCGGAGGGGCTGTAGTAGCGCGGACCGTCCCCGCGGAGGCGATAGTGATTCATCGTCCCGGGATGAACGCCGATGATCTCGGCGACTTCTTTACTGGTGAGTGGGCGGCCTTTGGAAGTGTAGCCAAACAGCTCGCAGAGCTGCTCAAGGGTCATATTGCTGGTACTCACGGCGTCAGTCTCCCCAATCACCTGCCATAGTGCGGCAGGCTAGTTGCCCTTGTTGACCCAGAGCGGCAATGGGGTGAACGGTCTAACCGGACCCGAGAGACGGATGATGCACTGCAGACTGCACTGCAACCATGTGCAAACGTTAGCATAGATAATTGCGCGTGCAATGCTTTTCCTGCGCTGCGGTCAGCTCCGGAAAGGTGATTTCTTCTCCACCAACTTCGAGGGGAGCCCCGGGGGAGGGGGGACGAAGTCAGCGGCCCGGCACTGAAATCGCGCGCGTCAAAAATTTCGAGGCAAAATCTGGCTTGATGAACCCGTACTCGGCGTGAATCGGCGAGAGATTGCACTGTTCCACGGTGTGGTGGTTGTAAATGGGCGGCTGTGGGGCCCAAGCAACCAGTTCAAACACAGCTGCCGCCGGGGTAGTGGCGCGGCACTTTTGCGCGGCTGTACGGGGCTGCAGCGCTGCTTTTGCAGATTCACCGCTTGGGCGCGCTAGTGCCCTATTACCGTTTGCATTCTGGATTGAAGCGCTTCCTTCAGCGCCGCGAGTCCTTCACTGTTATTGAGATAGCGCACATATCGAAGGTGTCTCAGATCAAATGGAATATCGTGTTCACTTTGCGTGATCAAGATCACCTCTCGTCCGAGCGTATGAGCAATGCCAGCTTCATAGAAGACGTTCGGGTTCCGGCCCGTACAGTCACATACAACCACACGTGACCGGTCAATCAGCGCGACAACATCTTGAATGATTGCTGCGTTTTCCCAAATGTCGTCGGCACGCCTGCATCGGAGTCCGGAGCTTGCGGCGGCTTGTTTGATGCATTCGTAGACAGCGGTAAAGGCAGGATCGAATGGCATCATTGCAGACGCAAGAGTCGGCTCGATGTTTTCATGTTCCGGAATCTGAAAGACAGATGGCAGCTGTCGACGCGGGCGCGTGTTTCGAAGGAGGAAGCGGTAAAGGTCCACATCCTTCACTGCCCAATGGTTGCGCGAGAATTCAAAATCCTTTGGCATATCAAGCGCCATGCGATTGGCGTATATGAGGCTGTTTTGAATCGGTGGAACTTCGGAGTCGATGCTGCACTCAAATGCTATTTCACTACCTAATATGCGCGCTCTAGTGAGCTGGCCAACGAAAGCGCTCTCGCTTCCGGTGCCTTCTTGCATAAATAGGCATGGCAACTTTTCCAAGAGTTCGAAGCTTGGAGCGCCGTTTTGTTTGAATTGATCTTCAATCTCTTGTTCGGTGTATTCGAACAATCGAGTTACAGGAATCGTGGCCCGACCTGTCCTCCAGTCAACGTTCAGCATCACGAGATTGAACATTATTCTTTCCTTGGCCCGACTTTGAGAAGGCTACCTCAATGCGGCTGTAGCTGTCACGCACCAAGCTGCATTTCGTTTGGCTCCTTAGCTTTCGCTTTGGCGACGCGACCCAGCTGTTCAATCCAATCTCCGACGCGTTGCACTTCGGGGTGAAGCCAATCGAGCCGCGCCAGATCGAGATAGTTTCGCGCGGTGATGTCTTCTTGCGCAGGTTTGTGTCCCACCAGCAAATCCGTTCGGAATTTCTCCACTAAGCACTCGCGCATGGCGACGTTACAAAATGTACGTCTTAGGTCGTGTAGGCTGAGATGTTTGCCTGCGATCTCGCTTGCAAGCCTCATCGGCGCGCGAGTGTCCTTGATATACCCGGCTTTGCTGCTTAGCGACCCAAAGACGAAGCGGTTCAGCTTGCCATCCTCATCCAAGCGCGGACGGAGCTTCAGCAGATTTACTGCTTGAGACGATAGCGGAAGCCAGATCGCATCTCCACGTTTGCGTTCTGGAACATGCCACCAGCAGTTTGTCGGATCGTTGTCGTCAATGTTGATGCGGTCGAAGGTCAAAGCTGCCCCCTCATCCCTTCTTGCGCCAGTCAAAAGCAAAAAGATGGCCAAGTCGATTGCGGCGAGCGCATCGCGATTCTTGGGATTTTGGCGCGCATCGTACAACTTGTTCCAGACTTCACCGATCTTGCGCTTGTCAATGTAGCGGTCTGTGCGCGAGCCGAGCTTTGCCCAATGGTCTCTCAGCACATTTACAGGGTTACTTTGAATTAGTGGTGACCCATCGCCTCTTCGGTATTGTCGCGATGCAAAATTTATCAGCATCCGGAGCGTTACCATTGCAGCATTTGCGCTTGCGGGAGCGCCTTTTTCGCCGCCAAGGCCTTGTTCAACAAGCTCACGGTGACGCTTGCGAACGTCATCCTCTGTGATGCTGATGATAGGTTTGTCCTTCCAAGCTGTAAGCACTTTCTCAACGTGGCGCTTGTATTCAGCCTTCGTGGTTTCCTTCAGTTTGCCGGGCCGGTCTGTGTATGCGTCGCAGACCTGTTGCAGCGTCACCTTCATCGCTTCGTCAGCCTTCCTAACGTCCCGTGGATCAATCCCTTCTCGCATTCCTTGAAGAATGCCTTGAGCGCGCTTCCTCGCTTTGTCCTCGGTGTAGGTTCCGAAGGGTCCGATTGTGAATTGAATCGACTTGCCGGCGACCCGTCCCATCACCATGAAGACTTTCTTCGCTGGCGTGCCCGGTTGCGCTGAGGAGACCCTTAGTCCGTATCCGCGCACAGCATCATCCCACCACATGGCGTAGCCCTGCGGAGGCGCTTTTACTTTTTCGATAAACGTCTTTGTGAGCTTCACCACGGTAGCTGGTTCCTAGCGTATTTCTAGCAAGCTAGGACAAGCTAGGATAACGCACCACAAACTAGCAAGGGGCTAAGTATCTGATTTTTGAGCAAAAAATATGCTAGAATAATCTGCCATAACCTATCGTAAGCACCCAATGCAAAACTCTTAATCAGCGGGTCGAAGGTTCGATCCCTGCATCACCCACCAAATTTCGCGGCAAAAACAGCCGCTTGCGCTGGTGCCGCATTGGTGTGCAAAAGTTTGCGGCTCGCCAGTAAGCCTATTGTAAGCAGCGCGATGAATGACAAGTCGCGCCCCCGGCGCTGCGCATATCGACACTATAACCTTGCGAAGCTCCGTCGGACGCGACGGCAGTACCCGAGGTCGTGGGGAGGACAACCTCGTCGTCGCCATATTCTTTGGTGGCTGGGGAAGCCAACCAACTGGATCTTTTGGCTCGGTCAACCGATCGTCGTGCTTCCAGTATTCGCTCTGGTTTTCACGGCAATACTGCTCCCTTTCATGCTGCTAAATGCAGAAGGCGCGGCTAGTTTTTACGGATCTCATTTGGCGGCTCTTGCAGCGTTGGTGAGCGTCGTTGTGGGAAACATGCTCACCGCCGGGCTGACGCTTCAGCCCGACGACCGCCTCCGCGAACAATCAGTTGTTGCCGCCGCAAGAGTGGCAGCGCTCGAATTGGAAGGTCTTCAGGATCATCTTCACATGTGCGCGACCTTTATGCGAGTGCCCTCGGTCGGTCACTCGATCGCCCAGCAGGCTTTTCCATCCTTGACGACGCCGAAGCTGGACGAGCATTTGCTCGCGCTTTGTGCGTTTCCAGAATTGGGGGAGCCGCTGGCTCGGTTCTCACGTGCACGCAACAAGGTTCAAAAGGCCGTCGTTACAGAATTCGATGAAGGATTTGACGCCACAGAGCTTCAGGAAATATTGGAAGAAGCGGAAGCCTCTGCAGAGTTGGGGGCGCACCGGCTTAATGCTTTCGTTCAGCGGCATTAACTCACTGACTTGCTCTGCGCGGTCACGACAGCGCCCGCACACCATGGCGCGAGGCGCTGAAGGCACCGCAGGCGTAGGAACTCCGCCGCCGGTGCTGTGGCGGTTTTGATCCAAGAGGGACACGGCAGCGGATTTCTCGCGATGTCACATTGCGCATGCTGCTAGCGATTGACGAAATGACGCGTCTATCGGAATGGGTCTTTGGGTAGTGCCCCATCTAGCGCAAAAATCACCAAATGCGGCGGAAAAAATCATTTTTCGCGACGAGATTTCCGAAGAAAAGGACATTTTCACCGGGGCGCTCTTGGAGAGCGGCCTTGTCGTCCTAGACGGCGACGTGCTGAGAAGCTGCAGCGGGAGGCCGAGCGGCTGCCTCGGTGAGCAAAAGCGAGTAGAGCCGGTCAGCCATGCCGACGCACTTAAGACAACCCACTATGTGATGACCGGGATTTCAACAACCGGGCGCAAGGCCTCAAGCTGTCGCGCATACTTGCGAACGACCTTGTCGTAGAGATCGCCGAGATGTTTTGCATGTACGCTCACGATGAGCGCATACGGGAGCTGTTCCTTTGGTGCATAGTCACGGCCGTCCTGCCGCGCGTTGTAGTGGATGTCGAGCACAGGATTCCGCAGAGTCTTGCCTAAGAATGACACGCTGGTGTGACGGCAGTTCTCCCATTTCCATGCGTCGCGGCGTAGCTCATCCTCCATCAAGCCACTCTGTGCCTTCCCGAAAAAGCCCTTGCTGTCCGCATGAACTTGTTTGAGATCCTTTCGCTTCTGATCGTGCGGTCGGAAAGTCGGTTCAAGTCCGGCTCGAGTGTAATTACCGGGATGATGAGGGTCAACGCCGGTTGGATAACACAGGGTCGCCGTGACCGTGACCTTTCCCGGAATAGTGCCCGATGGCATGGGAATGGGCGCGCGGATGTAGCGGGTTGGTGAAATCGTCCCCTGATAAACAACTCGGATGGTGTCGTCGTCACAGAGGACGATGTCCTGCAAGGACCGCGCAACACGGCCACGGCCGACCTCTTCACAGGGGAAGTCGCAAGCGTCGGTCGTGTGAATCAACAAGGCTCGAATGGCAAGGACGCTGAGCGTATCACCGAAATGGGCGCGCACTCCAGCGCCAAGCCGTAGGACCGAAGGTGCCGAAAAAGACGTTCCTTCGGTTGCTTCTAACTCCGTCGGCGTCTGTTCGTTCAGGACGATGAACGGACGTTGGAGGGTACCGCCAAATTCAACAAAATCCGGTTTCACCACGCCGGGGCTACGACCCGGTCCCACCGAGCTGTAAGAGCATCGCTGCCAAGGTGCATCGTGATTGTCACAGGCTCCCACCGCCAGCGCATTCACGCAGTCGGCAGGGACTTGAATGCGGTTCAGTCCATCTTTGGCTGATCGGTCGCCACCATTGCCAACGGCGATTGTGGCAAGGGTTGTGCCGCGAGAAAGCCTGTCATCGAGCACCGCCGTCCAGGCGTGCACGTCATCATCTTCGACCGGAGGGTATGGGCCGATGCTCAGATTGATGAAGTCATAATGTTTTTCTACCAGAACCTGATCAATGCGCCCGAGCACCTCGTAAAGCTCATGTGGGTCTTGGCCCGGAGCCATGTCGAGCACGCGATAGTGATCGACGGAAGCATACGGGCGTCCGAGTGGGTTGGCTGGATCGGTGATGTGGCCGAACAAGAACGCCGATGTAACTCCGACTCCGTGCTTTTGGAATTCCGAAAACGGCTTACCGATGCCTGGGGGCTCGATTGCTTTAACCCATTTGCCGATGGGATGCCCCTTCGGCACGCCGCCATCGAAAATTGCAACACGGATGTTCGGATCGATCGGGCCTTGCTTGGGAAACTGAATATCTTCCATCGGCACGCGAGAGGCGCGAAAGCTTGGACGTAGGACGCGAAGGCCGGGCATTTGACGAAGTGCTCGTATGGGTGTGAACGTAGCGATGCGATCAGCCATTTCTACCGGCGCTTCGAGTTCCACAAAGCACAGACCTCCTGCAGCGAAGCGGCGATCAAGCGGTTGGTCGATCCCGATGCGCCCAAGGTAATCTCGAAATTGCTGGACGACGCCGTTCGCTCCCGCACCATCGCTGTGCAATACGGCTTCAAAAACAATTTTTCCGGCCTTCGGCAATTGGCCTTTGATCTTGTCCCGAGCCGACGGCGCGCTGACTTCCTCGATGGTCGGAAGCTCACTCGCGCCAATCTGGTCCTGATGCCACTTGGGCAGCTCAGCGCGCCACGCCCGGAAGGCCGAACGCGGTGCCATGACAAACAACTCGGTGGTGATCGTCTCCTCTGGCTCTCGGCCTTTCGAGCGCTTTTCCGGTTTGACGCGGCGTGGGCGGCTTCCAACTGTTTGCAGACCCACCGACTGGAAGAGTTTGTCGGGAAAATAGGACTTGGCGATGTATTCAGGATTCAACGTGATAGCGACAATAGCCTGGTCGTTCGGACAGGCTTCTTCCGGCAACTGATCGATGCCGCGTACGACACGCGTCAGCATTGGCGCGAGGCGTTCTCGAGCTTGGACGAAAGTATAGGGATGAGCTTTCGGGCCGCCGCCGCGAACGCCCGCAATGTCTTCGACTAGACGCTCGCCTTTGCCTAGCAGGAAATTTCGCTCCGTCATGATCTGCCTCTAGCCGTTTTTGTTTTTGGCTTTTTTGGCTTTTTGGGCTTTGACGCGGCGCGACTGCGAATTGTATCACGCGCGACGCCTGTCAGCTCGCGGGCTTTACGCTGGGAGAGCAGCCCTTGCTGCACGATCGACGTAGCCAATTGAATCCGTTTCTTCTTGGTCAGAGACTTGTTTGCGAGAAGCCCCACCAGTTCGTCCTCCAATGGGACATCGCGAAGTGCCGCGCTGCGACGTGCAGATGTGAGGTCTCGTTCGATGTCGCTGAACGATTTGCCGCTGAATGCGACAGCCAGCGGCGTGCTCCAATGGCGGGTGGCCGGAAAAAAAGGCAGAAGCCTGCCTTCGATGAATGCCCCAATTGCGGCCTGATCAGGGAGCGGAAACTCGATGTGTAAATCAAACCTGCGCCAAATGGCCGGGTCGAGAAGGTCAGGATGATTGGTCGCGGCGAGAAGGACGCCGGACGAAGGCCAGTCGTCAATCTGTTGAATTAGAACTGTGACAAGACGTTTGAGCTCTCCGATTTCGCCGCGATCGTCCCGGCGCTTCGCTATCGCGTCGAGTTCGTCAAGAAGGAGAACGCATTCGATTGTCTTGGCATACTCAAGCACATGTCGCAGATTGCTGCCGGTGCGCCCCAAAAGGCTGCTCATCACGGCTGCCAAATCGAGAATGAGCAAGGGACGCTTGAGCTGCCGCGCCAACCACCGAGCCGCCATCGTCTTGCCGACGCCGGGCAATCCGACAAATAGTGCGGAGCGAGATGGGTCCAATCCGGCGCGGATCAGGGTCTTCGGATTCCGTCGTTCTTCTACGATCTGAGTCAAAGACGCCGCCAGACCGGGGCTAAAGATAGGTTCGTAATCGAGCACAGGTTCGGCTTCCACCCGTAGCAGGTGCAGGCGCGAGTCCAAATCGACAGGAATCGGGGTCTCAGCTTGGCCACGCAGCGGCGATTCCGCGGAAGGCAACTCATGCAAAAGCGTCATCAACGCGTCGGCGAAACGCGGCACGGAGGGGTAATAGCGTTTGGCTGCGCGCCGCAAGATGACTTGAACATCCTGGGGACGTCCCGACAGAGCAATGCGTGCAAGCTGAAGGAAGTCGGCTTCGATGTCAGTCTTTTTGTCCTCTTGGGTCATGTCGCCTTCAATGCACAGATTTATAGTCGTCAGCCTACCGTTATGGCGGCTGGACGATTTTTCAAAGTCGTATTTGAAATTCGTCCACAAAATTTGATTTCTCCTATTTTTCAATCATTTATATATGGACGAAAAAGAGTACCTCTATCCGGAAGCGCGATCAGTTTGGTAAAACCAGTTCAGAATGCGCTGCCACCGTTTTAGCGGCGGCGCTGCAGGCCGTCGCCTTGGCGCGAACTTTTGTGTGCGAATGTCGAACAGCGGGTCGCCGGCTTCGTTCGCCGGATGATGGGGGCACACATGGTCCTTCAAGAGTTCCATGCGGGGGTTACGCGTTACCGTTCCTTTGTTGCCGTCATAGTCAAGGAACACGAAGCAAGGTGGATTCGGATACCATGCCGTTAGCACTTGCGTTAGCAAGCCAACTGCAGTCGAGGCCAAAACGCCGTTGGACCAAACGACTTGAGGGCGCGACCCGGCCGCGCTGTACTTCTTGGCCTCCTGTTCCAGACGCTCATCGGTGATGAAGCCGCAGCAGCGCATACAGGGCGCACCAGGATTGGACAGGATGACTTGGCCGCTCACGAGAAAGCTGCTGTTGCCAAGATCATGAACATCCATGCCGACATCGATGTACGGGATCAGGTGGCGGCGAGCGAAGCGCTCGATCTCTTCCCGCTCCTTGAAGCCGTCTACAGCACCGACGATCGCGTCACACAGTTTGAGGTCGTCAACGGCATCCCGCCAATCCTTCGGGATCGAGAGGATGCGTGCGTTGGGCTGCAGGCCGCGAATTAGGCGCTCAGCGATTGCCACCTTCTCCCGCGCGTTGGCGACGTCGGCCAACGTACCGCCGACGAGCCGGTTGGTGTTGGTGTCTTCTATGCGATCCGGATCAGCGTTTACGTAGCCACCCACTCCCATATGAGCGGTTTGCTGGGCAACATGGGAGCCGCCGCCGCCGAGGCCGACGATGCCAATGGTGGTGGCGGCGAGGATGGCTTCGCTAAGCGGTCCAAGAAAACTTTGGCGTGCAAGGCGACTCATTTGGCCCACCATCTGTGCATCGACATGCCGACCTCGGTAAAGGCGGTGATGAATTGTTGTGGCGAGTTGCGATCGAGCCATACTTGGCCGAACGCCGCCGTGTCGCTCAGGACGATCGCCCCGTGAACGCTTTGCGGTGCGATGGATACGAAATTCGGAATAAACTTCGCATTTTCTTGAATATCGACGCCGCTGAAGGCGGGGACGCCGCGCCCTCCGTGCGTATGGACGTGGAAGATGGCCGCGCGATCGTCCATGGCCCATTGCCGCGCGCGGCGTATGGCCTCTGCGCTCATCATCGCGCCGACGCTTTGGTCGCGAAGATATTCGTCATCGCGGAGCGGGCGGTATTCTCGTGCGAGAATAAGAAGCTCGTCGTGAGCCGCAGCTAATCCCGCCGCGATGAAGCCGACGCGCTCATGCGCAAACGGGTGCGGGCGACGCAGGTCGACGCGGATCGTTGATAGCAATTGGCTGGTGATCTTGAAGCGAATTTTCATGAGACGGCCCTCAAATGGGCTGAGAGCATCTGCGTCCAGCGCATTGCGACGGGAACGTGATTCCACGATGGAGCCCACCAGTTGCGCTCGATGACTCGATGCTGGGTCCAGTTGGCCGCACGCCCTTCGATCTGCTGTGCGAAAAAAAGCCGAGTAATATAGCCAGAGTGGGCAAAAGGGACGAGAAGCAGATCCATCTTGTAAGCGCGGTCACCGGCGGTGAAACCGAACGCCGGAAGCAGCGCAACCGGTTGGCCACCCTCCTTGAGGAGGGTGGCGCCGGCATGCATCGCTTTGAGGCATGCGATTTCTTTGGCCGGGTCGCTCACGAGGAGCCCCCGCACGGCACTTGCTCGAAGAACTTCATGCCGTCCTTCACCCTGATTTTGGCACCGGGCTTGAGCGGCGTGAGCTGTCCTTCTTCGTTGATGACTTCGAGGACGTAGCCTGCCTGAACTCCCAGACTCACCTTTAGCTGCTCGGTTGTGTAGGTTCCGCGGGGGATTTCGCGCGGTTCGTTTTCGAAGAAGACAGTGACGTGCCGCTTTTCTGTGTGAAGCTGCTCGGTACCGGCCTGGGCTAGATCAAGGACATCGGCGGGATTCAGGTCGATGTCGTGACCGTCGCGATCCGCAACGACCACCTCATCATCGCGAACACGGCCGATCTTGCGAAGCTCGGGTTCGGCAAGGTTGGCGACGCCCCACTCATATCCATGACCGTTTAGAGTGAAGCGGAAAATGCGGGCGCTAAGAAACGCCCGGAATTCCTCGGTGCCCTCGGCCACCAAATCCACCGTCTCGTCAAGACCGATGGATCGGCTGCTGTGCCGCAGCAGTTGAATAAGGACGTGTTCGCCGACCGGTTTGAGCCCTGCCTTATCAAGGATCCGCTCACCCTTCGGAGTTGAGTCCGAGAACTTCACCAGGACGTCATTGACCGTGGTGAAGAACTTTCCGTCCGATCCCGGAGCGCGAGCGCTCTGCCCTTTGACGGTACTATCGCTGCCTTTGCTACTCGCAACTAGGTTTTCCATCTGCTTGCCCTTTGTCGTTTGCCCGCCCAGCCCAACGCCGGAACTGCTAACGAAAAGATATGGCGGCATGCAAAGAATGTCAAGCATGTGACTAGCATGCTTGACATTGCGGGCAATCGGCCTAAAATAGATGAGAGAAATCAATAACTTTCGGAAGTCATGCCATGTCCAAGAAAAGCGTCGAGCCTGAAGGCAAGCTCACGCTGGGTGAATATCTGGCTTCAATTCGCGAAGACCGTAAGCTGTCGCAGCGCGATGTCGAGAAGGCGACAAACAAGGTCGTGTCCAACGCCTATTTGAGTCAGATCGAGAACAATCAGATCAAGAAGCCCAGTCCTAACATTCTGCACGCGCTCGCCGAGCTGTACGCGGTCAGCTACGAGAATCTTATGGAGCGCGCGGGCTTTGTCGTGCCAACACGGTCGCGAAGCAGCGCCGAACAGCGGCACGGCCGTGTCGCGACATTTGCTGATCACAATTTGTCGCCCGAGGAAGAATCAGAACTCGTCAAATACCTTGGATATTTGCGAAGCAGGAAAAAACCGAGTGGCAAGAGCTGACGATAGCAGCCTCGATCCCGAGGAGTTGCGCGCCGTGCAGGTGGCTGCCCGGCGCGCCCTAGACCGTGCCAGTGGCTGGGGCATTTACCCAACGCCAATCGGAGACATTCTCGAAGCCGCAAATCTGAGGGTCGCGCCCGCCAGCGCATTCGATCCAAGCCGCATGATGGAATACTTGCTTGGCAAGGCCGAGCAGGTAGCCTCAGCACTCAAATCAGCAATCTCAAAGGTGCTCGGCATCTATGACGCCGACGAATGCCTGATTCATATCGATCATGAGGTCCGCCCGTCGAAGCAGAATTTTCTAAAGCTGCATGAGGCAGGCCATCATGAGCTACCGACTCATCGGAAACTCTTCCGCATTTTTCACGATTGCGAGAAGACTCTTGAACCAGAGATTGCCGACCAATTCGAACGCGAAGCGAACAATTTCGCCCGGTACGTGCTATTTCAGGGCGATGGCTACGCCTCAATGGCGGCTGACCACAAGTTCGAGATCAAGACGCCTATCAAGCTGGCCGGTAAGTTCGGTGCATCGGTGTATGCGTCGTGCCGTGAATTTGCCCGCACGCATCACCGTGCTTGCGTCGTGTATGTCCTTGAGGGGATTACCTACTGCGAAGAGAGCGGGGCACGGGCTGAGGTGCGGCGGATCGAAGCCTCACAGTCCTTCCGGCAACAATTCGGACTGCCGCGCGAACAGGTCATAACACTTGACCATTCCCTCGGCCGCGTTCTTCCGATGGGACGGAAGATGACCCGCCCAACCACGGTTTCCATGACCGATCGGAATGGCGAAGCGCACGAATGCTTGGCAGAAGCCTTCGACACTTCGTTCAATGTGGTAATTCTGGTTTACCCAATTAAGTCGCTAGGGTCATCTATCTCGGGTTGGGCCGTTACAGGCTGACCGCCGCGATCGGACGGCGCACGTTCATCCATGGCTGGTGCAGGCGGAGAGGGAAATCTCCGTACCTGCTCGTGGGTGCCGAAGGGCGACGAAACGCTCTTCGGTCGATGGGTCAAGGGAGAGCGAAAGTTCCCTTGTGCGCTTCATCGGCAGACGGTGACCATGGGGGGCGGGGAGCTTGGAGGCTTCACCCGCGCGGTGATGAAGCGGTATGAGCCCGTTGCTTCCGTCGTCGAGGAAGCTCTAACCGGATACGCCTCTGGCCGTTTCGAGACCCAGGCCGAGGTAATGCGCTTTCTCCAAGAGAACCCGCTCTTCCCCAAGGATGGCACGGGGATCGTCCGGCACAGCCGCGTCGGCGCTCTACTCGCCAATTGCGTCTATGCGGGATGCATTGAGGCCCCGGAATGGGGGGTGTCGCTCAGAGAGGCCTGCCGAATGGCGGCTCTTCGCGGTCTTTGGGGTGGTGCCGCCTAGGTGACTCAAACACCTGACCCCCGCATTACGAGTGCCGGCGCTTTTCGCTGCCCACTGATTGCCCACTGTTTCTTGAAAGTTCTGGGCAAAAGAGAACTCGAACGTGCCAAAACGTGAACGATCAAGTTGCCGAATTGCAGGGAAAACTGGTCGGAGAGAGAGGATTTGAACCTCCGGCCCCTGCCTCCCCAAGGGAGTGCGCCCCCGTCGCCGTCTCTAGCGGCGTAGACACGCAGCCGAGTTGATCTGACGGTACTGTTGACGGTGCCGCGACTGCAGATGCCCAAAAATTGCCCGATGAACTGACACTCACCGAGCTCAGTTGATCTGGTCATGGTGCAGGTTGAGCTCCAGTGACTTTACGACGACAATGCGATCGTCAGGCGCCCATTTCGCTTTGGCGACAGATCGAGACCTTTCGGGATTCGCTTCGAGAGCGCGTTGTCGATAGATTTCAGCCGAAGAGCTTTCGGAGTTTCTTGATAGTGGCCTTCAAGATATCCGCGCTCGTTCCCCTTCCAGACAGGTGAGCCAAAGGATAAACGGGAGATCTAAAGCCCTTGTATCGGAAGAAATGCTCGATTTCTTCACTCTCGATCTTATGCAAAATTGGGAATCGCTTGGGCAGTTCCTCTGGCGGCTCCGACATTCGAAGCAGCGAGCGTAGGGCGTCCGCGCCACTTGTGACGATGGCCTTCGGCTGGATCAAATAAATGAGCTTCTTGACGACCCTCAGGCAACGCCGCTCAGCGGCGAGTGCGAATCCCGCGGGTTCATCACGCAGCTTGCGAAAAAAATTGACATCATGGAATTGAGCATTACCGAGCGCCCTCAGCGCGTCGGCGCGGTCGAATATGCCGGTCGACATGATGGCCATCTGGTACTTTCCGTTGCGCAACGACAGCTTGTCGTTCGATGGTGGCGATTCTTGCGTGGGCTCGTCGTCTTTGAAGTCTGAATCCGCCGGGCGGAGCGCTGGACCATTGGGTCGGTGGCCGACAATCAGAAGGGGGGGGCTTGATCCGAAGCCGTTCGTGCAGAATAACAAAGCCCGGATCGTGACCTTGGTGGCCCTCGGCGAATTCCGACTTTGCAGCGGCAATATCGGCGTAAATCTCAATTAGCTTGCGTTCTTCAGCCTTGTTTGGCCACCGCATCATCTCCTCCCATATACCTTTTCACAACATCGACCGACAGCCGTACCAGGACCGGTGTGCGCGTGTCGCGTATTAGCAGAACGTTTGCTTCCCCAGTTTCGAGCATTGGACACGATTGGGTCAGTTGGGAGCGCTAGAATCAATCAGTTAAGCGTCAGAGGACGCCAGCTTCCGACCCTGTTGATGATTGGTCCCCTATGTGCGCTGAGGCGCAGCGACCGAGTTGGCGCGACGCGCCCATGTCTCAACTCCCAGCGTTACGGGCCTTTCCGAAGTGGTGCAATGGGATATCCGGAACCATGACCCTGTCTGGTGTTTGCACACAACGGCGGTCCAGTTGGCCAAGCTCTTGACGTAACTAAACTATTCGGCTTTTCAACTCGAGCCGGTTGAAAATGTCCCAAATGTCGTGTGCGACACATTATTTGCGAAGAAGCAAAATTTTTGCTGGAACATTGCTCTGTGACGTGCTTTTTGGGCTCCGAAACCTAGGATTCGTGGACGCATGGGACATTCGACGACTGCGATTGCTGACGACCGCGATGCGCTGAAAGCTTTGGGTTTGACCGAAGCCCGGGCGGCCGAGCTACTGGACAAGAGCCGCCAAGCAGTGAGCTTCGGGCTCAAACAGCTCGGAGAACGGTCAAAGTCGGCGCCAAAGGGGCGCCAAAAATATTTTAAAGCCAGCGAATGGCTCGTTCTGGCGATGAACCATCATGCCGAGAGTAAGAACGCACCGCCGGGCGAATGGTTGAGCTACATTCAGAAGGCCTATGGCGACGAAGCCGAGCGCATCGTGTCTGCGTATAGTCTGTTTTCACCTGTGGCCATTACGAGCCGCGCGCGCGTCGTGGCGGCGGTAATTCCTGACTGCCGCTATTTCTTCCATCACGGCGGCCAAGCGAGCCATACTTTGACTCAGCTTGCGCTGGACACGAAACGGCAATTCGTGATGTTCACGACGGACGAGAAAGAGCAGCAGGTCTTTCTCGATCATCTTGCAAGCCAAACGCGCGAACTCGGATCGACCGGTGGCGCGCCCAAGACTCAAGTCCGCAGGCACGCCCGTATCAATTCCTGGCTCAACGTGATCTTCTACGAGCCGAACACCGCTGATCGTCAAGGGTTTGTGGTCGCGAAAGGTGGTCAACTGGTCGAACTCGAGAGCTATCAGGTGCGGGACAAAATTCTCGAACTGCGAACGATGTTTGGAGAGCAGGCGTTCTCGCCGACCGTCGAGTCCGAAAATGAAGCGGTGCGAAAAGCCGCATCGTAGGTTGCCTCATTACTCGCAGTGGACGCCGAACAGAGTAACGTGGTGCTTGCGGCAAGCTTCCATAACTTCCTCTTTTTCGCAGATAATGCCTCTGCCGGCGTCGAGCACAATAAGCGAAACTTCAGCCGCCTTTGCGCCTTCGATCGTCCTCAGACCCACGACGGGCGGATCGAGTCGCGGATCGATGTCCTTCGCGGTCAATTTCACCAACGCGCGGACAACACCCGGCTGCTTCTTGTGCGATAGCGCCCTCTCCAAGAGATCGTCGGTGCCGCGCGCGCCCTCTACTGGCACAATCTTCGTGTGATCGAAGAGCATGGATTGGCGAATTGCCAGCAACGAAATGCCATTCAAACTGGCAGTTTGCGCAATGCGGGCCAGCTCGTAGGCGTGCGCTTCCAAGTTCTTGCCTCGGAGCGCAGGGCCGCAGGCGCTGGGTCCGCCGATAATGCCCTTTCTGACGGCGAGATCCGGAAGTTCCTTGGTTGCATGCACCGGCTTTATTCTGTGCTGGTTCAATTTGCTTGACACCCTTCGGATCAATTCAGCGATCGAGGGCCCGACCGGGCCGGTCTCACCGGCAACAGATTCAAGGGCGCGGAAATCGCCGCCAAATATCACGCGACTGACCCCGCGAGCTACGAGCGTCGCTATTGCGTCGTCGATCTGACCGATGCCGAACGTTCCGTCGATAAATCTGTCGATCTGAGTGCCGTGCGTCTCACCGTTGATCACCTCGGGCGAGATGGCGATCGAAGCCTTTGCTCTGTTGGTGTGACGAAGCTGCTCGTGAAGGTGGGTCGCATATTTGCCCGCGCCCAGAATGAGCCCCAGAGCCATAGAATTCCCCGTCAAAGCGCTGCCGCGTTAATACGTGGGTTGTAGCGGCTGTGAACGCACAATTCCAGATAAACGTACCCTGAGGTAACCCGGATTCTCCGGACAGGTTTAACTAGCTACACCACTTGATCGTTCGTACTCCACCGGGCTCTGGTATTGCAACGTGGCATGCGCCCGGTGACGGTTATAAAACAGTTCGATGTAGTCAAAGATCGCGGCCCGCGCCTCTTCGCGACTGAAGAAGTGCCGGTGATGCGTCAGTTCGTTCTTCAGATTGCTGAAGAAGCTTTCGACCACCGCATTGTCGTAGCAGTTGCCCTTTCGGCTCATGCTGGTTTCGGCTCCTATTTTGCCCAGCAGTGCGTGATAGTCAGCACCGGTGTAGGCTGAGCCCTGGTCGCTGTGATGCAGCAGTCCTGGAGCAGGACTTCGTTGTTCGATCGCCATCTGCAGGGCGTGGATTGCAAGCGCCTGGCCTCGCTGGTTGCCCATCGCCCAGCCGACGACACGTCTTGAATAGAGATCAAGGATCACTGCCAGATGCAGCCATCCGGTGCCGGTTGGAACGACCGTCATGTCGCCGGCCCACACGCGGTCTGGCTGAACGACAGCGAACTGACGATCGAGCGTGTTCGGTGCAGCAGGCGCTCGCTTGTGATGCTCGACCGTCACGCGAAAGCGTCGCTTCCTGAGTGCTTCAATGCCATTCTGGCGGCGCAATCGCGCAATGCGGTGCTTGCCACAGGCGACGCCACGGCCTTGCAGGACGTGCCACGACTTCAGCGCACCATAGGCTTCGCGCGATTGGCGGTGCAGTACCCGAAGCTGTTCCAGCAAACGTCGGTCTGCAGCTACTCTGTGGCTCTCGGGTCTGCCAAGCCATTCGTAGTAGCCGCTGCGCGACACGCCCAAGGCCGAACACATGCGTGTCAGCCTGAACCGCCTGCGATTGTTGCGGATGAAGGCGTACTTCACGGCAGGTCTCGCGCAAAGCACGCCGCGGCTTTTTTTAAAATGTCGCGTTCTTCCTTGACCTTCTCAAGCTCGCGCTTGAGACGTGCGACTTCGCTTTCTTCCGATGCCGGCCTGCGGCCTGGCCCGCGGAAGGCGGCTTCCTTCTTCCTGCCAAGCTGTTCTTTCCACTTGTAGAGCTGGTTGCGGCGCACACCAAGCTCAAGCGCCAGTTCAACCGCTGACTTCTTGCCCAAATCCAGAAGGCGAACTGCTTCGATCTTGAACTCTTTGCTGAAAGTCACTCGCTTTCCCATTCAACACCTCCTCGGGTATCATAACCCCGTTTTGAAGTGTCCGGGAAACCCGGGTTAGCTCACCCTGACCCAGGCAACAACGAGCAAGAGACTGCGATTCAACAGAAAGCTTTGCACCACATTCGCGATGTCTACGGATTGCATGATCGGACTTTCTCGTACCGAGCTTTCTTTGAGTCGAAGCAAAGAATATGTCGAAAGCTCCGAGTTAGTCGCCATTCAACACCAACTTCTGTCCTTCGCGACTTGAGGCCGGTTACCGCGAGTTGCAAAAATCTGCACCAAGTTCTCAATTTTTTGCAATCCAATTGACGCTCTCAGCAATTTGTTGTAACGAGGTTAACGTTCCAGTCGGCTTGAATCACTTTCGTCACGCCGAGCCGACACTCCAAATGAAGGCAATTCGCCATGGCTGAAGACGATCTCATTGGCCTTATTCATCCAGTCCGCAGGGGGCACCCCTCGAACTCCGCAGCCTTCGACGAATTTGCAAACGACTGGTCGGGGTTCATTTCGAGTGCAAAATGGGGAATATTTGACCGACACTTCGAGCAGCGCGGGTATCCGTTCTCAACCGACATAGTCGACGGCTCCGATTATCACCGGCGGCCTACTCTGGAGAGCTCGTTGCTGGACGCGCTCCGCGAAAAGCGTGACACGGTCGTGCTGGGGAACGAGGGCGGCGGCAAGACGACGCTACTGCACTATGTCTTCGGGTTCGGGAGCTATCGTAATCCCGAATTTACCAACATCGTACGGTTGAATGTGGATGCACGGAATTTGGACTCGGCGCACGAATCGTTCAATTCCGAAGTCTACACGACGGTCTTTGCGCAGCTTCAAACCGTGAAGCTTCCCGATGGGCGGTCGGTCTGTGATGCGTACGCGCGCTGGCAGGACGATCCAGCGGGGCTTGAGCCGTGCGTGCGCGCTCTTCTCGAAGGCGCCGAGGGGCGGTACGGCCTTCAATCCTTCCTCTGCTTCGCGCGTCAGGCGCTGCCGGACTGTTACACGTTCATCGCGCTCGACAACGTTGACTCGCTTTCTTCAACGACGTTGAGGCGTCTGATCGCGCACTTCGAGTCGGCGCGCAAGCGCGTCGAACAATTTCTTAAGATGGTCCAAGACGACGGCGGCTCTCGTTTGTACTTTATCCTTCCGTGCCGTAAGTCGACTTGGTCACTAATTTCGAACGCGGCAATCGGGGAGTTTCCGCTGAGTGCTCCGCGCGTGATCAATATCAACGGCATCGACGACGGAATTTGGAGCATCACGAAATCGTTCGTCGCAAAGCGCCTACAACATGCGGAAGTAGAAGGCCGGTTGAAACGGAATTTGGTGCTTCAGATTCCAATCACGGATTCCAGCACCTTCACACCGGAGGGATCGCTCAGTCAGTTGTTAAGCGAGATTATTGACTGGGTGCACCGCAAGAGCCCGGAAACCGAGCGACTTATCAGTGCGTTCTCCGGGCAGAGCCTGCGTCGCGGTAGGATGTTCGCACTCAAGATCGTCGGGCATGCGCTTATCGTGCAGAACTGGCTGTCAGACAGACAGAGCCGTCATGGTCAGGTGTGGCCAATACCGCAGACGACAGAGCCCCTGGGCGATGTCGTACGAGAAGCGTTGTTCGATGCAATGCAAGGCATCGGTGGTGGCGTCACTACGACGGAGATATTGCTCAACCCATTCGGCGTAATCCGAGAATCCAATTTGCGCCGCAATAACCCGTATATTGGCGTAATACTGTTGCGCTTGATTTGCCGCTATTGGGAGCAAATTCACAAGCAGACAACGTACAGTGACGAGATATCGTTCGAACGGATTTTCGACGAGTTGCGCGCTATCGGTTATTCGGACGAGGCGATCCGTAGGTGCGTTGAGAGCTACTGCATCAGTGGCGTGCTGAGGCCCATCAAGCACGAGCTGTGCCTGTTGCATGGACCTGACCAGCTGTCGACGGTCTATCCGCGTTACACGCTCGATGTTGAGGCGTTTCAAATGTACAGAAGCTTGGTCTTCCGCACCGGCAAAGGCGAGAACACAGGCGTCGCGTCAAAGGAACACTCAATATTGTTCATGAATGCTTGCACGCGCGCTAACTACGAAGTTGGGTACGTCTCGCGGCCGGCGTCCGAACTGTACAGGGCTTTCATCAACATTCGATTCTTGAGAGACTGCGTGGAGGGCGAACGCATCTTGGAGTCGCTGATGGCGCGCTCGAACTATCGGGGACAGTTCGTTTCGTATGTTAGCGAAGTATTCCCGTCGCTGCGGAAGAAATGGCGCGGCGTGCTGGGGCAACTTGAGGCCAGCGCCGAACGTAGCCGCGACGAGCATGATCGGCGAATGTTAGCTGAGGCGCAACAGATGTTGTCACATCTCGAAAGCGAACTGCGCCGGACTGGCGGCAGCATTGTCTCCGGTACGAAGTGATACGTGATGGCCAGCTCCGTTGCCACGATTGAGGACGTTCCCAACTTTGTGGCAGCTCTTCCGCTTCTAGCGCGCGCCGATAGCGACGACGTAGTGTTTCGCGGTCATGCCAGCTCGGCGTGGCCGCTCTGCCCGAGTTTATTTCGCGGTGAAAACGGCATTCCATTGGATCGGCGAGCGCGGCGGCGTAAACTCAATCGGTTGGCTGGGTGCGTGAATGAGTTCATCAGCGAATACGAGCGCGTGCTGGACCCGCGGCATGATGTTGCCGCATTGCCATTCCGGGATAAGGTCGCATTGGCACAACACTACGGTGTGCCGACGCCTTTGCTTGATTGGACAGATAGCTCGCTCGTGGCGTTGTTCATGGCGGCGGCGTTCTGGAACCGTAAGGACGCGGCAATTCGCATCTACTATGCTTTGCGCTCGGAATTCACGACTGAAAACAAGGCGGTGCTTTTCGACCCTGCGCGGCATGACCCTCGGCAGAAGGAGCAAAAAGGTCTGTTGTCCTACTGCGCAATCGACGGCGACGGTCAGGAAGCGCAGTGGCTTCCGGACTATATGGACGAAGTCACCGACGCTGGCCGCTGTTTCAAAGGCGACCTTCGTGCGCTCGACATCTTGATGGACCAGGTTCAACACGCCCACCTCATGAGCTTTCTCGACAGAAATAGGCTCTCGTTCCAAGCGTTGTTTCCCGATTCACTGCAGTGGTCTGTAACACAATTGGTGCGTCGCCATTTTCACGAGTAATATCGCGGGATTAGACCGGCCACGCATTCTCGGCTCACGACCAATAAGGAGCGCTAATCGCATATCTGCCTGATGCCCCCGTGGATGGTTCGTGGGCGCAGATGGCGAACACTGTGCCTCCGTCCGAAGTAGCCATGTACGATGGAACAGCGGAGAGAGTTCCCTCGGCGGTTCTATTTGACGCCCCGTTGTGTGCCGGGGGGGCTTGAAGCGGGCTTCGACCATGACGGTATCGAGCGGGTCATTTGCCTTTCATCTGAGTACGATGACTCTTCGTTCGGGTGTAAAAATTGAACGGGAAGGCAAGAGGCTGTTCGTAGCGCGTGGGGTGACCTCAGCAAGTTTGCGAGAGTTGGGGGCTAGCTTTCGCGTGTGACGGTCCACGCGTCGGTACCAGCCAAATCGTCGCAAGCTATGCATTTGGATTCCAACGTGAATTCTTCAAGGGAAATGATGGAGTGGGAGAGATCGAATGGGACGAGGGCGCGGGCGGGGCTTAATATGCGGGTAGCGGAGTCACGCCCAAGCAAGACGAGGATACGTTTTAGGCTGAGCCGAAGAAGATGATGACGCAGCACTTCACCCCACAAGAGGCGATCAAGCGGCTCGAGCAGCATTTCGGCTCTCGCGAGGGGATGCTGACGCACACGCTGACGATCCTTTCAACGTCAGGGCAGCCGGCAGACGTCACTTTCTACAGGCGAAAGCCGCTTTTGGACGTCAGAGTCAGCACGAAGATCGGCGCTGCCCGGCTCTACGGGCTCGAAAGCCAGCTACCACGCTTGCTCAAGCGCATCGAGTTTTCAAACGGTGTTTTCGCAAGCCTAGGAGAGATCTGGACCGTCAACCCTATGCCAATGGGCGGCTTCTCGGCCGAGGAGCTGGCGAGCGTCGACCTTTCGCAAGGTGAGGAGCGGCATGGACCGCAGGGCGAAACGCTGCGAAAAATGATCCGCAAGACCTACCATTGCAAAAGCCGAAAAGAGACCGATTACTTTGTGCGTCGATGGATCGCCTCCTAGTGTTCAGACACGTTCAGACGATTCATGGGTCGGCCGCTCGCAGGCCCGTTTGTGGACGAGGGCTCTGCATCGACCGAATGAGTCAAAGCACTAGCTAGCGAAATCAAGCGGCGCGCCGGCTATTTTCCTGGGCCTCCAAGTTGGGGAGGCATCTCCCACTGTGGTGGCGGCGGATTTGCCCTCAGATGTGCGATCAAGGCTCGCTGGTTCTGCAGCTCCGACTGGCCTCGGTCTTCCAAACCGCCCTCATAGGGCGCTAGGCGCGCCATTTCAGCGTCGGCCTCGTCGAAAGCTCCGCAATAGGCGAGGACGACGGCGTACTGGCTGCGCACTGGGATGACGCGGCCGGCAAGCTTCAACCCCATAATTGTCGGCATCAGATTGCGCTCGATGACATCACGCGCGCCGATGTAGTCGTTCCGGGCTATGAAGTCGTCGACGAGCTCCTGGCCGACTCTCACGAAGGAATCCAACGATTGAGCCATCGAATAGAACTTCATCGCGTGAATAGGCGCTAGGCCGGGATTGTTTCCGGACGCCCTGACCGCCTTTGATTGAAGGTCGAGGGAGTCAGCGAGGTGCTTCAGGTTTTCAGTGTGGCCGTTATCGCCTTTTAGCAGCGGGAATATCTTGTCAGGATTATTGCCCATCGCGTCGGCTAGCCTGAGGCCAAGCAGGTCATAATATTCGGCGATCAGGTCGAGGGTGCCAGAAACGCACTCGTCAATCATTCCCAGTTCGAAGAGCGCATGAGCATAGTTGTACTTAGCTACTCGAAGGTGTTGCGGCGTCTGTGGGAGAACGCGGCTCAATTCTGTCATTGTTTTCTTCACCGTCACGACGTCTCCGTCGCGCGCAGCAAAGATCATACGCTTCATGCCAACGGCGAGGCGTTCGGACAGGCCCAGGTCATTCTCCCAAACAAGTTCGTCCATGCGATCGAGCTTGCTTCGGATGTCGGTGCCGTCACCGTCCTTGAAATGAGCAAAGACGAGCCCGTCGAGGGCCCAAAACCGGTCTTCGGCAGGAATATCGTCAGACGCAGCGGCCTGGGATAGGAACGCAGAAATCTCCTCCATGTAGCCAAGTTCATGAAACAGCTCGTCGGTTGCCATCTCGACCAAAGGCTTCACATTGCCGAGAGCTACGAACATCCGAAGCAGGAGGAATACCCGTTGTCGATCATGCTCTTTCGGCAGGGTGAGCATCACGAGGTCGCGGATTGCTTCCTGTGTCGTCTTGAGCGCCGCAACACCGCAATCTTTGAGGAACGCGCGCCCGAGGGGACGGATCGCATCGTGAATTTTGAAGCGATCGACACCGAAGATCTGAATCGAGCCGCTTGATCGAAGACGGCGAAATGCTGCGGCCGCATCGGTCGGCTCCAAACCGAACACCCGCTTCAGTACACTGCTGGCTTCGGCTTGTGAGAGCGGAACATCACTCAGGCTGAGCGCGGCGACCGCGCGGCGTTCATTGTCATTGTAGGTGTCGAAGACATCCGTGAGGATGAGTTCCTGCGCCGTTTCGACGATGTGCGTCCGCTCCTCGAGCGCTGTGCAGAGCCGACTGATGTTTCCGTCGTATGACTCGGCGGCGATCTTGAGGGCGTTTTGGACATATAGCGGCAGGCCAGCTGTCAGCTTCAGCAAACGCTCGTAGTCCGCATAGTCGCCGCGACATCCAAGCGATGATCCTTCCGCCGCGGCAGTCTCGTTCGACCAACCGAGAAGAGGTTCTGCCGATATGCCGAGAGTAGCTTCGAGGCGAGCGATCGAGGCGTTCGGTTGAGCGAGTAAGACGAAGCGCAGTTGCGGGGACGCTCCAATGAGGGGAGCGATGTCGCCAGCGGCAACGCGGTGGGCATTGTCCAGGACCACGGTCGCAGTGAGGCCGTCGTCCGCAAGGTGGCGACCGATCGCAACGAGGATTTCCGTTCCGCTGGCTCCGGGCAACAGAATTTCCCCCAGGGTGCCACCGCGTGACCCGAACATTCGAGCGGCCAGCTCGCGAGCGACTGCGCTCGCCAGCGCGGACCCGGAGATGTCTGAAACGTCGTAGTAGGCAAGCCTGTCGGTCGTGTGGAGGGCAGTCTGAGAAACCCATGAGGTCTTGCCAGCGCCTGAGAAGCCGACGACGAGCCGCACACGTTGCGGGCTGACGAGCGCCGGCTCCTTATCCTGTGGCCGGTATCGCAACGGCGGCGCGGGGAAGTCCTGCAGTTGAACGACGAGTTGCTCGAAGAGGCTTGGAAGATCCTCAACAGCGAATGTGTGGCTTGGGTTGGGGTCGATACCCGCTGCCGCCGCGAATATCCGACCCGCGAGTTTCCAAACGAGCGTTTCGGGTGCCAGGATGGAAAACGGTAGTGTCTCCGCCGCCGCCCGGCATGCCTCGATGCCGTCGCTGACCGTTTCCCACGGCTCGGGCAGCGAAGCCGCTGCAGAAGCAGACCCGGGATGCAAGAGTGTGATATCTGTCGGCCACGCCGCACCTGCAGCACGTTCAGCTAGGTTTGGCCCCGGTGCCGTGTTCGATACGATGACGAATTGGCAGGCGCCGCTCCTTCGGCCTTCGACGTGCTCTGCGCGAATCTGATCGAACCTCGTGAGGGCGCTCTCAATATCACTGAAGATAAGACGCGATCCGCGCGTTTTGATTTGCGCGTAGACCCGCCGTTCGGGAAACACCAGCTCGACGTCTTCGTCGTTCTCGACAACAACGTGTGTGACGCCGGAATTCGCGGCGCGAAACAAGCACGCCGCCGCGTAGAGGTGCTGATAGAGAAAGCCGCGGTGAACGGCCTCGATTCGGGCAAGTTGGCGAGCGTCTAGGGTAAAAGTCTCCATGCCGCGCTTCTATCTCTGTGGCTCTGCGACAAGGCTTTCGGCCTCGGCGATGTAGTGCCGGTAAGCCAAATTGATAAGGTCCCTGACCAGCTCGAGTAGCCCGCCTGTGGGCAGTCCATCGAATGGATCGCCGTGCGCCAGCGCGTTTCGACGCTCAGCGAGGGTCGGATGAGTCTCGCCGGTCAACTGACCCACGGCCGTTCCCCCGCAGCGCACGACGATCGGAATCTGCGCATCGGTCAGGCCATCAGAGTCGACCATGAATTTTAGAAGCGCAGCGAAGCTTCGCTTGCTCTTTGAGATGCGCCCGCCGTAGCGGTCCATCAACGCCAGCTCCAGGGCGACTAGGGCGGCGAGCTCGCCCGCCTTCACGACGCTGAAGTCAACCCAGCCGAGCAGATAGAGCATCTGCGCGCGTGCAAACTTCGCGCGTACGATCTCGGGGATGCGCGTGTCGATACCGAGGCTTTTGACAAAGGCGCGCCAGTCCGCGGCCTTCTCGAACCGCATGAGCCCGCCCGCATTGTCTTGTGTCGGCCACGCGAGCAGCACCGGCTGATCTCGATCGCTGAGCGCGATGTCAGAGTGGTCCGGCATCGACATCAGGCACGCCGTAACATTCGTTCGATGCGCATGCGCTGATAACCGTGCGCATGCACGTGCTGGCGGAGCTGCCGGATGTCGCGAACACCAAAAGCTACCGACGCCTTCAGCGGGCTCGCGAAGGTCGCATAGTAAGACCAGCGCGCATCGGCTGGGAGCTGCGCGTTCTGGCGGCGATCGGTGATGACGACGTCGCGCGGGTCACTGGTGTTCCGAAACGCGTGGAAGGTGATCCAGTCGGGCCGCCGGTAGCGCGCCGCCTTGCTGAACGGCACCGACTGCACCTTTACATCCGTCTGGTCGAGGACCCAGTCGCGCTGCTCCAGAATCTGGCGAACCATGTGGCCGACCATCTGCTTGACCCGGTCGGCGAGCACGTCCTCCCGAAATTCGTCGAGAAGGTGCTCCTCGATTCCTTCCACGGCTGGCTTGCCGAGCTGCGAGGCCGTTTCCAGACGGGCAACATTCTCGGCTTCGGTCAGGAACGCCCAGATGCGCTGGCCTAACTCGGTCTCATAGAGTGACGCGAATTTCTCGGGATTGTAGGCAAACATGACGGGGCCTCCTTTACCGGGCAAATATGGCCGGTTATAAATGCCTGTCAATGGTTGTGCCTGTGGTTTAAGCGTCGAAGAACCAAGACGCGGCAGGGCCCTGCCGCAGGGCGGGCGGTCTGGCCAGAAGCCGCCGAGTGAGAACGGTAGCGGGGGGCAGGACTTTGCGGATTGCGAAGCTAGAGATCGAGAACTTTCGCGGCATCCGTGAAGGCACTGTCCAATTCTCGCCCCACACTGTGTTCGTTGGACCGAACAACTGCGGGAAAACGACAGTCGTCGAGGCCTTGGCCCTTCTGTTCGGTCGAGACCGCATGATTCGCCAACTGACTGAGCACGATTTCTACGGCAGCAATCCGCAGCCGCCGGATCGAATCCGCCTTGTTGCAACGGTCATCGATTTTGAAGGGAACGATCCCGCTCAGCACATGGACTGGTTTCGGGACGACCGAGGAGTCGTGAAATGGTGGAACCCGGCGAATGGCGCAGTGATGCCCGCGCGCGCGGACCCGTCCTGGCGACTTGCTTGCCAAGTCGCCTTCTCCGCACGGTTCCACCGGCCGTCGCTGGAAGTGGAGACGCTGCGCTATTTTCACGATGACGATGCGGTCGAAGATGTTTTCTCTGAGGAGAGCGCCACTGGCTTTCCGGCGCGCTTGATCCGAGACATCGGTTTCTTCTTCGTCCCAGCAGCGCGAACCTGGGATAGGACAGTCTCGTTTGGATCGGAGCTCTTTCGAAGGGTGGTCGCTGCCGGTGAGGGGCAACCGTCAGAGTCGGTCCTCACTGAGCGAGATAGGCTGCGCGCACCCGAAGCGCGGCTCGAGCAGGACGAGCGTTTAGCGCCGATCGTCGAGCGACTGAATCTTGAATTGCGCGGGTTCTTCAGGACGGCGCCCAAGCTCCATTTGAGGGTGACCACAACCGACAGTGACGGTCTGCTCGAGTCTGTCGTGTCCCACTACGCACACGAGGGCACTGACCTGCCGTTGCCGGCGAGGCGGCATGGCAGCGGGCTACTTTCGCTTCAACACTTACTTCTGCTGCTCCAGTTCGGACGGCTTCGGGCAGAGGCCCACGAGGGCTTTTGGATGGCGTTGGAGGAGCCTGAACTTCACGTGCCCCCAGCGCTCCAGCGGCGATTGGTTCATCGCATCCAGGCGTTGTCGCAGCAGACGTTTGTTTCGACACACTCGCCGATGGTGGCGGCGCTCGCCGACCCGAAAGGCGTCGCCGTTCTCCGTAACGATGATGGCCAATTAACGTCAATCCCTCTGCTGACATCCACGTTGCCGGCTGACACGCCGAATAGCGTCCGCAAGCTCTTCCAGGTCAATCGCGTCGAAACGATCGCGGCGCTGATGCACGAGTTCGTTTTGGTCCCTGAAGGTCGAACCGACTACGAATGGATCGGGCTCCTGGTGCGCGCGATCGATTTGCACCAAAGCTGGGCAGCAGCCGATGAGTGTAGGTTCGATGCTTTTGTCGGCGTGATCCCGACGCACGACGGAGCGGTACTCAGAACCGTCAACGCTATGGCGCCTCTGCACCCTCGTGTGGTGGCGATCGTCGATGGAGACGTAGAAGGGTTAGGCTACGCCGCTGCCCTCACGGCTGCCGGTTCTCCGAACTCCGGCGTGATCATCCGCTGGGCGGATGATCAAATGCTGGAAGATACGATTGGTTGGATCATTGAGGCGGATGCGGCAGCCTGCCTTGCGGCAATACAAATCGACAACCCTGCAGCCACCTCGGCGGAGTTGGTCACGCGTCTGAAAAGCGAAAACCGGAATGCGGGAGGGTTGAAGAAAGACACGTCAAGTTACGAGTCCATCGCGGCTTCCATCGGAGCAAACGAGGCATGCTGCACGCGCGCTCGATCGCTGCTGAACGCGATCGCAGATCTTGCGAAAGGAGTGGCGAATCCTCTGTTCGTCGCCGATGCAAACAACGCGGCGGTCAAGGTCTTTCAGCCGTGACTATCCGCGCGGTCGAGGGGGCCGCGGGTTGCGGGAAAACCACCCGGCTCATGGCGATGCTCGCAGAAACGCTTGCCGCCCATCCGCTGACCGAGGGACAGCGCGTGCTCGCGTTGACCTTCATGCACGGGGCGCGGCGTCGTTTATCGGATCGCCTCAAAGGCGTCGCCGGTCTCGGTGGGCGGGTGCAATGCTGCACGGTTGATGCCTTCGCGTGGCGAATCTACCGACGCTGGCGTGGCCTAGCGATGGCACTTGGAATTCCGGCTTTCACCGAGGGTGAGTTCGACGCGGTGTGCGATGCGGCCGGATTGCTGCTTGAACAGGCAGAGGTTCGATCATGGACGGCCATGAGCTTTCCGATTGTCCTCGTCGATGAAGGCCAGGATCTACGACCTCAGCGTTTGCGCATGTTGGTGGCTCTGGCGGGGGCGACGCACGCCAAAATCGCGGCTGATGAGTTTCAGTGCCTCGATCAAACGCTTCGCCCAAACCCCCTCGTGACATGGCTGCAGGATACGACTGAGCCTGAAACGCTAGTCCAGGTCCGGAGGACAAATGTTGGTGGCCTTCTCGCGGCGGCAACCGCGATCCGGGGTAGCCAACGGCCGGTGAACGGCCAGGGCTTTCGAATCTTGCAACCGGGCGTAAGCGTGCCGCTTGCAGCCACATTGCTCGCCAATGCTATCGCCTGGCGTCAGGGCGGCGATGTTGCGGTCATCACTCCAGCGCTACAAGGCGGGTTTGCCCTGTCAGTCGTTGCGCGGGTGGCGCAAGGCCCCTGCGGACAGCAGCAAAATGGGCCGTATTCAATCCACTGGGAAGGAACTGATCGCGAGGAGACCCAGCTCATCGTGGGTGCACTCCAGCTTCCGGCGGCTCCAACGGCCGCTGAGGCATGCGCTGCGTTGCGAGCGCTTCCTCCGTCCGCGCCAGGACGCGCGGCGATCAGTTGGGTCAACAATCAGATGCACGCAGTGGGGCGCACGGCCTTTGCTCGCGAGGAAATCGAAGCGGTGATCGCGCGAAACGTAGCATTGCGCAGGCAACATGGTGGCGGCGGATCGCATCTCTTCAACGCGATGACGGTTCAACAGGCCAAAAACCGCGAGTTCGAGGGGGTTGTCGTAATCTGGCCGTACCAAGTTGGCGGCGATATCGAACACAAGCGTCGGCTGCTATACAACGCGGTGACGCGGGCAAAGCGTTGGTGCAATATCATTGTTCAAGGCCAGAATATTCTTGCCGGCGCGCCATTTGCGTAGATCGGAGGAGAGCGTAGGGCGGCTGCAGCGGCCGCATCTTATCTGCGGCGGCGTCGCCGCCAAGGATGCCTGTCATCCTCTGAGAGATTTTTGCGCCACTCGCGTATGTGCTCGTCCATTTGGGCCGTCAGATCACCCTTGGCGTCTATGTCGGCGACAAGGGCTACGCTGACGAAGCCTGGCTCGTTCTCTACAGCCGGCAGGCGCCAGACCTCGTATCGCGTCACCCCGTTCCTCGTTCCGGCTGGCGGTGTCGGGTATGCACCCAATGATTCGGCGAGCTTAGGGTCGCGCGAACGCAATTCGGTGAAGTCGATCGTCCAGCGATGGTCAGAGACGGTGCCAAAAGCGGGAACGATACCGGGAATGAGGTAGTCCCGGACGATGTTGTCCAGGTCATGGAACACCGCCGGCGGAGTCTTCGGATTCGGGCGAACAATGACTTCAAGTGCGACGGCAACCACCAACGGTTTGATGATCCAATCCCAGCGCGTTTTGAAGGCAGCGATCTCGTCCACCACCTTCTGCTTGAAAGCGGAGGACCCACCGGTCGCAATTGGTAGCTCACCAACTTGAAGTCGGAGCTTCGATTCACCAACCAAGTTGGCCCACATACCTTTGTCGAACCCGGCGGGGATGCCACGCGGTAGGCCGTACATCCAGCCCAACACGGGGATATCGACGCCGCTGCGGCCAAGCAGCGCGCGTTGGGCGCTCCAGCGGACCATCTTGCGATAGGCTTCGTACAATTTGTCGCCGAGAGCTTTGCGCTGTTGCGCCTCGTCCCGATTAAGGTCGCGGAAGGTGTCGATCCACTCACCTTCGCGATCCCGCTCATAATAGGAATCCATACTCTCCGCGGCATGAAGGGCGTTGGCTGCCAGCTCCAGGTCGTGGAGCATCGCGGCGAAAGGCCTGGCTTCGATACCGATATTGGGCCGTCCTTCGCCATGACGGCACATGACCGATAGCGCCTGGATCTGGCTATCATCGGCATACAGAAGGCTCTTCTTCGGCCAATCGATTCCGTCCATTCTCTTGCCAAGGAGATCCAGCAGGTTTTTGGCGATGGTATGCGCGTGTGGCGGTGACTTGCTTGACGTTGCGAGGTCTAACTTTAGAGCAATGTCACCCCGAAAGGTGCCGCGCTTGACGTCGCTAAGCTGTTCGGCGACCGCGGACTGAAACGCAGCACGATCTGCGGGCGACATCTTTTTCGATTGGGGCTCGATATCGTCGATACTGATGCGGATGCGCCGCCGACGGCGCTGCTCATAGCGGGCAGATGCGCCGGCGTCGGACGCCATGAAGGTTTTGAAATCGGTCAACGCCGTCAATATCCTGCCATTGGTGAGCGCCTGCTTTCTGACAGTGATTAGAGGTATCATCTTCGTGACGGTAGTTTTCCGACGAGCAGCAGTCGTCGATTCTGTCGGCGAGGGGCTTGGTAGCCGATCGGTCTGCCGATAGATGCTGAAACCTCGAAGATTTTTTCGGCGAGAATTCTCATGTAAAATCAAAAGCGTAGGTTTTTGACGGCACTACAGGCGGTGTCTCGCTGTCGCGCTGAAAATTTCTATAATGAAAGCAGACAGTTAGGGATCGTCTGAACAATCGAGTGGGAAAGGTATCCCATCTGCCGACTGCTATCGCCATCTATCGGTACGTCGATTGGAAGCACTCAGAAACACGCGACAGGGCAGGTGCGACGTGTATCGAAATCAATTGCTGGCAAGCAGAATATTTTGTCGTCATTACTGACGGCTTTGCTCCGTTGTTTGTTCGTGGCGCGGCGGTTTTTGGGCTATCGATTCACGGGTCGGGCCTTGCGTTGACGCCCGTCGGGAAAGTGGCAGGTCGCTAGCCGCGCGTCCTTGCGACAACAGCTCGCTCGGTTCGGCAGGTGGTCGCGCTCCGGTATTACTCCCCGCCGACCACTGATTTCTCACCGACCATGCTTTGCCTCCGTTCCGGCTCTTCAGACTGCGGCTTCGCGATCTTTAGCCGGTGCAGATCTTCCGGCCGCAAGTTCGTATAGCGCTTCAGCATCTTCCAATCGCGATGGCCTGTTACGAGCGCAACCTGCTCGATTGTGAACCCAGCCTCGAACAAACGGCTCGCCGCTTCGTGCCGCAGATCGTGAAAATGCAAATCCTCGATCTTGAGCTCCCGGCATCCGCGCCGAAATGCTGTGCCGACCGACCTGCCGCAATAAGGAAACACACGCTCCATTCGTCCAGTGAGACTTCTCTGTTCCTGCATTACCGCCCAGGCATCGTACCCACCGACATTCAGCAACGGCACCTTCTGGTGGTTGCCGTCTTTCTCGCGCGGATCCTTTCGATCTCGAATCGTCACGGTCTTGGTTCTTGCGTCCACATCTGACCAGCAAATGCGGCAGATCTCATCTTGACGCATGGCGGTCGCAATGGCGAAGCGCACAATACGCCCCACAGGGATGACCTGCCGCGGATTGCTGTCGAAATAGTCGACAAGCCTGGTGATCTCGTCTGGCCAAGGCCGTCGGTCGCGTGATCGGCCTTTGCCGACAAGACCCAACCGCTTGAGGGCGATGCGTGCCAGGTTGACTTGCTCCACGGAGACATCGATGCCGTGAACAGCGGCGGCATGTGCAATGACGGTCTTAAGGTATGTGAGGTCCATGCCAACCGTGACCGGACCCGCACCTTCGGCCGCACGGTCCCGGCCGAACTTGATCAATCTCTCCCGGTTGAGGTCGGAGAGTCGCAGCATGCCCAGCTTCTTCTTTAGAGAATCCAGACTGAAGGCTTTGGACCGCCGCGGACACTTACCAACTTCCTTCATATCCTCAAGGTGAAGATCGATGAGATGTTCAACTCTCGTCGGGTCAACCTTGCCACGGGAAAGCGGTGTTTGACCGCGATCGATGCTTCGCTCGGACTCGAGCGCCCATTCCTCGGCATCCTTGCGTCGGCGAAACGTTTCGCCGATATAACGTCCCTTGCGGCGGACTTGAACTCGCCAATTGCCGGAAGGAAGCTGTTTGAACGTGGCCAACGTGTGCGCTCGGTGTGCAGTAAGAGGTACAAAAAGAGAATATTTGGGCGTATTTGAGTGCACACGGAGGTGCATTCGTTCTGGTTTAGGTCCTTGAGAGAATAGGGTAAATCATTGAAATTACAAGATAAAAGATTCTCCGTGGCGCCGATGATGGATTGGACGGACCGACACTGCCGGTATTTTCACCGGCTCCTGACGACGCGCGCGCAGCTCTATACTGAAATGGTTACCTCCGCCGCGATCATCAATGGACCACGCCAGCGTCTGCTGGCTTATGATGCGTCCGAGCACCCGGTCGTGCTTCAGTTGGGCGGCAGCGAGCCCGATGACCTCGCGAAATGCGCACGCATCGCTGAGGATGCCGGATACGACGAAATCAACCTCAATGTCGGATGTCCGTCCGAGCGCGTCCAGAAAGGGGCGTTCGGCGCCTGCCTCATGCGCGAGCCTGAACTGGTCGCCGATTGTGTCGAGGCGATGCGTCTGGCGGTCAAGATTCCCGTGACCGTCAAATGCAGGCTCGGCGTTGACTACCAGGAACCACGCCAGTCGCTATTCGAATTTGTCGAAATGGTGTCGCGTGCCGGCTGCAGGACGTTCATCATCCATGCGCGCAAGGCATGGCTGCGCGGTCTCTCACCGAAGGAAAACCGTGACGTCCCGCCGCTTGACTATCAGATCGTCTATGACGTGAAGCGCAAGTGGCCGCAGTTTCACATTTCAATCAATGGCGGCATCACGACGATGGAACAGGTCAAGGAACACCTGCCACACGTAGACGGCGTCATGATGGGGCGCGCGGCGTATCAGACGCCATGGATCCTGTCGTCGATCGATCGTGAAATATATGCAGCCGATCAGGGCCCGGCGACAAGAGTAATCGCGGTCGAGCGGTTCATGCCCTACATGGAAGCAGAGCTCGCAACAGGCACGCCGCTCAATGCCATGACAAAGCATGTGCTCGGCTTGTTCAATGGCTTGTCAGGCGCACGCTCGTTTCGCCGGCACCTGAGCGAGAATGCGGTCCGGGCCGGTGCCGGGCTCGACGTTGTGCGCGAAGCGCTGGACTTCGTTCGCCAAAGTGAACCCGAGCGAGAGGCTGCGTGAGCGTTGCAACGTTTGCTTCAGTGTCCCCCGAAGAGCTGGCGTTTCTTGCAGTTGGCGTGAGTGCGTCGGGCCTGCTGGCTGGCACGGTTGCCGGCATGCTCGGCGTCGGCGGCGGTATCGTGCTGGTGCCTGTCCTCTTTCAGGCTTTTGCGTTTCTGGGCGTCGACGAAGCGCTTCGGATGCCACTGGCGGTGGGCACATCTCTTGCGACCATCATTCCGACCTCAATTCGCTCGACACTCAGCCACAACCAGCGTGGATCTGTAGATTGGACAATGCTCACTGCTTGGGCGCTGCCGACGGTTGTCGGCGTGGTCTTGGGGACCTGGGTTGCCGGCATTATTGGGGGCAGGGGACTGACCGCGGTCTTTGCGGTTGGCGCTGGCCTGCTCGGCCTCTTCATGCTGGCTGGGCGCGAGGAATGGCGCCTGGGAGACGTCGTGCCGGTTGGAGTCTGGAGATGGCCTCTAGGCGTTGCCAATGGTGGTCTTTCAGTGCTGATGGGCATCGGCGGTGGCACGTTCGGCGTCACCGTGATGACATTGTTCGGAGCGAGCATTCATCGCGCCGTCGCCACGGCAGCGGGCTTCGGCGCGATCATCGCAGTGCCGGGGACCATCGGCATGATCTACAATGGCTGGAACGTATCGCACCTGCCGCCATACTCGCTGGGTTATATCAGTTTGGTCGGTTTTGCCCTGATTGTGCCTGCCACCATGGTATCGACGCCGTGGGGCGTGGCGGTCGCACACCGCCTGCCACGCCAAGTGCTGCGTCGCACCTTTGGTGTATTTCTGTGCTTGACAGCGCTGCGCATGGGTTGGGCTTACCTCGCCTGATGTCAACGCGCCCCATATCGGCCGGGAATGCGCGCTGCTAGCGTTTCTGGAAACGTCCAAGGGAATGGAAAACGTCATGCGCTGGTTCGTGGGTATTCTCGCTATCGTCTCTGCAGCCATTGCTGCGACACTGCTGGTGGGCCCGCGAATGGTTGAAGACCGCCTCAACACGGTTGAGCCGCATTCCCCCTACGCGATCAGCAAAGCGGCAAGATCCTTGCACAAGACCATTAACCTCGCCGACCTTCACGCGGACTCGTTGCTGTGGGGACGCGACCTGCTCGTACGCGGAACGCGTGGCCACGTCGATGTGCCTAGGCTGGTCGAGGGCCGCTTTGCCGTGCAGGTATTTTCGGCTGTGACCAAGACGCCCAGAGGGCAGAACTATAGCCGGAACACACCGGACTCGGATTCCATTACAGAGCTTGCGATCCTGAACCTGTGGCCGACTGCGACCTGGTCCAGCCTGGCAGAACGCGCTGTGTATCAGGCCGGTCGTCTGCAGGCCATGGCCGACAAATCACCGGAAGCACTTGTTGTGCTGAAGTCCAGGGATGACCTGGAACGCGTCTTGTCCCTGCGCGCGAAGGGTTCGAACATTGTTGGCGGGTTGCTCGAAACGGAGGGCGCTCATCCGCTCGAGGGCAGGATTGAAAACATAAAGCAGTTTTACGACGCTGGCTTTCGCATGATCGGCCTGCACCACTTCTTCGACAACGAGATTGGCGGCTCGCTGCACGGGACATCCCACGCCGGTCTCACGCCTTTTGGCTATCAGGTCGTGAAAGCAATCGAGGAGCAGGGCATGATCGTTGATCTCGCTCATTCCTCGGAGCAGACGGCAAGCGACGTCTTGCACATCGCAACAAAGCCCGTGATCGTTTCGCACACCGGCGTGCGCGGGGCCTGCAACAGCCCGCGCAACCTGACTGATGACACGATGAAAGCCATTGCCGCCAGGGGAGGGCTGATCGGTATCGGCTTCTGGGAAGGTGCCGTCTGCGACTATTCACCGGCAGGCGTGGTCAAGTCCATTCGTTACGCGGTAGACCTCGTGGGCGTCGATCATGTTGCGCTCGGCTCCGATTATGATGGATCCACGACAACGAAATTCGACGCCTCGGAATCCGCAGTCCTCGTCGACGAAATGCTCAAGGCAGGCTTCACGGAAGAAGAAATCCGCAAGGTCTCGGGCGAGAACGAGATTCGTTTCTTTCTGGAACGCCTGCCGCAATAATGGAAGGGATCAGGTCGGATCGATCACGTAGCTGTCAGTGCTCACGACACTGCTCGATTGTCCCTGGTGCCGGGTCACCTCTGCGTGGCGAATACCGTTCAGGTCCCAGCGCTGAATTGCAAGATCGCAGGACGGGAATGTCTTCGGCGCGAGCGTAACGCCGATGATGGTGTGATCGACAATCTCGAAGCAGAACGACAGCGTCTGTCCTGTGGTGTTGCGCACCCGAACGTCCTTGAAGCCCCAGACCACAGTTGCGTCGAGTCCCAGTGGCGTAAAGCGGCTCGCCTCGGTGTAGAGATCACGCGTATGGCAAAATCGCTCACTGATTTCGCAGCCGCTGCGCAACCCAAGCTCATACATGAGGCTTGCAATCTGGCACAGGCCACCGCCGACATCAGACTGGAGCTGGTCGTTGACGATTCCGCGACCGGTACGAAACCCGTTATGTTCAGATGGCTTGCCGACCAGCTTCCAGAAGGATGCAACTTTGCCGTTCTGCACCTCGAGACCGTCGAGGCGCTGTGCAGCAAGGTGCAGATTGTTCATCTTGCCCTCGAAATGCGCTGTTGGCTGGATGGTTTGCATCACGCGACAGATCTCATGCCAACCCACGCGTTGCCCGGGGGGCATCCGCTCGGTTGCAAAGTCAGCACGATGGGGGTGATCCCTCACGCTCCGGCGTATCTGGGCGACGGACTGTCGAAGCGGTTGAGGCAGCAATGAGCGCACAAGGGAGCGAAGTGCCGACATCTCAAGCGTCTCCCTTGCGCATGTAGGCCACGTGATAGGACGCAAGGAATGGCACGACCCCACCTAGCCACATGTCGAGCTGGCACAGCTGCAGTCTGAGCGCTGACGGGAAGCGTTGAATGGGAAGCACCAGGATCCCGGCGTGTCTTTCGATGCGAAGCCCGGCCGCACCCGCCAACGCCTGCAGGTCTGACAGTGACAAAGCTGTGGCTGCGTGCCAGGGCTGCCTGCTGTTGTGACCGCGCTTCCGGCCCGGAGATAGCACATCAACGACAAACACACCTCCGGGTTTCAGCACGCGCGCGGCCTCTGCCAGCACACGCGAAATCGCTTCAGATTCAAGATGCATCAGAAAGTGAAACGCAAAGACGGCAGAAAAATGTCCGCTGCGAAATGGAAGCTTCTCGGCGTCACAGCATGCAAACCGTGCAGTCGTGCAACGCCCCGTCGCTATGTCGAGGCTCTTGCGGCTCGCATCGCAGGCAACCGTCGCGAAGGAACTGAGCCGCCCAGTCCCGCACGCCAGTTCGAGAATTTCGCCTGTCGGCAACATTCCTGCCAGCAGTTTTCGTTCCTGCCCATCGATGAAGCGCCCATAGGTGCCGCCGAAGCGGCTTTCATCATATGACGATGCAAGGTCATCATAGTAGTCGATGATCTCTTGCTTCATGCCAGGTTTCTCGGTTGTCAGATCTTTTGGTCGTAGGCGCCGACATTCGGGTTCATTGACAGCCTGCCGTCAATTTCGGCAAACATGCCCCGCATGCGCTGTTCTGATATCGGGCTTTCGACAACGACCACAAGGCTTGGCTTGTTTGATGAAGCACGAACGAGGCCCCATGTACCGTCCTCGAGTGTCACGCGCACACCATTGACCGTCACGATACTGCGGATCGAAAGACCCATGATCTTTTCACCTCGCTTGAACGCACTGGTATAGGCTTCAGTGATTTCATCGGCGACCGCATACTTCTGTTCATCAGGGCAATGCGGCGCCATGGTCGGAGAGCTATAGGTTTTCGGCAGGCTGTCATAGAGGTCGCCGATCGATGTGGCGCCTGCCCGGTCCATCATCTCCAGCGTCGCAATTGCTGATATGATGCCGTCGTCATAACCTCGCCCGACAGGCGGGTTGAAGAAGTAGTGTCCGCTTTTCTCGAAGCCTGCCTGCGCCTGCAACTCGTGAGCGCGGCGCTTGATATACGAATGGCCGGTCTTCCAGTAATCCGTCTTCACGCCATTTGCGATAAGCACAGGGTCCGTCATGAACAGGCCCGTCGATTTCACGTCAACGACGAACTGTGCGTTCTTCTGGCGCCGCGAGATGTCCCGCGCAATCAGTACACCGACCTTGTCGGCGAATATTTCCCGTCCAAGGTTGTCGACGACACCACACCGGTCACCGTCACCATCAAATCCCAGGCCAATGTCGGCCTTGTTGGCAAGCACCGCATCGGACAGCGCATGAAGCATCTTCATGTCTTCTGGGTTCGGGTTGTAGTGCGGAAAGTCGTAGTTAAGCTCGGTGTCCAGCGGGACGACCTGCGCGCCGATACGGGCAAGTGCTTCCGGCGCAAATGCCCCCGCTGTTCCATTGCCGCAGGCTGCCACGACCTTGATCGGCCGGGTTAGCTTCCGCCCCCTGGTGAGGTCGTCGAGATACTTCTCACGGATTCCTGCGACTGGAACATATCGCCCGCCGGGCCGGTCCCGGGCCGTGGCGTTCAGCGTGATACTCTTCAGTGCTGTCATTTCTTCAGGGCCAAAGGTCAGCGGCCGGGCAGCGCCCATCTTCACGCCCGTCCAGCCATTCTCGTTGTGGCTGGCAGTCACCATCGCAACACAGGGAGCATCGAGTTCGAACTGCGCAAAATAGGCCATCGGAGATACAGCCAGACCGATATCCAGCACTTCGGCGCCGCCCTGCAACAGCCCGATCGTCAGGGCATGCTTCACGCTCATCGAATAGGAACGGTAGTCGTGACCGACGACGACCCTTGGATTCACACCCAGATCCTGGATCAGGGTTGCAAGACTTGCTCCGAGCAGGCGGATGCCATTCAGGTTGATATCTTTTGGGAAGAGCCATCGTGCATCATACTCGCGGAACCCGTTTGGAGAGACCAAGGCCTGCGTTTCAAACTCAAGAGTGTTGGGGCGCAAGTCGGTGCGGGGTTTGGAGGTCATGAAGCGGCTTTCAGTGGCTGCCTGCGTTTAGAGCGCAGTCCGTGAATTATCAACAGTGAAGGGCTTTGACGAAGGCGGCAATGGCAGTTTCAAGCGAAGCTTCATTCTCAACAGTCACATCCGGCCGCACATCCCGCTGTTCCCGGGCCAGCCTGGACTCCAGGTCGGACGGAACTTCCCGCCCCCTGGCCACTAGCCTCGTTCGCAGCGCTGCGGGACTGGCGGTCACAAGGATCGTCCGCGAAGGGCGGTACTGGGACCTGGCGCTATCCACGACAGCGCGGGACACGTTGATGACAACGTGTCGACCCCCTTTTAGTTCATCCTCGATTGAAGCCGGAATTCCATATTGCAAGTTGTGGGCCTTCCAGGTGAGCGCAAATTGCCGTTCGCTGACCAGCCGGTCAAACTCCGGCACTGTCTTCGAAACATGATCCTCGGCGTCCTTGACGGATGGCCGTGTAATTGTGCGGCGTGGAAACACGTGCGTGCGGGAAAGTTCCTTTCGGGCTGCCGCAATGAGCGTGTCCTTGCCCGCGCCCGACGGACCAACGATCAGGAACAGTGTCCCCCGTTTCACCGGTGTATGCTCGGTCATATCAATCCCTGAGCAGCAGTTCGTCGTTTTCGATCTGGAACTTGGAAAGCGAATTGAAGAAGTTCATGCCAAGAAGAGAACCCGACAGACCGCGCGCGACAATGGCTGTCACGTCCTTCCTCACAATTGAGCCGACCCGCACTTCATCCAGTGTAACCTGCGCCGCGGCGGCGGTGCCATTTGCAGTGGAAACACGCAGCGTAAAATCGAGCTGGTTGACGTCGATTCCCGCATTCTCGGCATCGTCCATGCTAAGCGCGATGGTACTGGCACCGGTATCGGCCAGCAATCGCATGTCCGTGCCATTGATACTGGCATCGACATAGAAATGCCCGTCACCCGAGCGCCGCAGTGAAACTTCACTTGCAGAGCGCGAGAGCGGCATTGCCGGATTTATTTCCCCCGATACACGCTGAAACGCGCTCGAGAATTCACTGCGGTACGAGTACGCGAGAATGAGTCCAAAGAACAACGACAGCCAGAACATGGCGTAACGCAGGGCCTGGCTCAGCGAACCCCTCCAGCCGAGTACCAGAGATGTGAGCAGCAGAACCAGCGCAGTGACCTGATAGGCCAGCGTCGCGGAGCCTGCCGGTGAGCCGGGAGTGCGCAACGCACCGCCCGCCATCCAGACAATAAAGACGGTGACTGCCAGCAGGACAATGATCAGGACGACAAATCGGTTCATGCGAACAAACTAGCGCAACGTTGCATAAGCGGGGACAAATGAGTTAAACAGAAAACAATGTATAATTTGACAAATAACGGATTATTGTGTAAAAAGCAATATGAACCTCACATTCCTGTCCCACGCGCTGAGAACGTCGCTCGACCTGCCGGAGTTTGAACCGGGCTGGGTGTGGCTGGTTGGTGCCGGTCCGGGTGACCCGGGATTGCTCACGGTACATGCGCTGAACGCGCTGCAGCAGGCAGACATCGTCGTCTACGACGCTCTTGTCGACGAGTCGATTTTGAAACTAATCCGCCCCGGCGCTGTGGTCGAATACGCCGGAAAGCGGGGTGGCAAGCCAAGCCAGAAGCAACGGGATATTTCACTTCGGCTGATTGAGTTCGCGCGCGGCGGCAAGCGCGTGTTGCGCCTGAAGGGCGGCGATCCCTTCCTGTTTGGCCGCGGCGGGGAGGAAGCACTGACACTCGTCAGCGCCGGCATTCCGTTCCGCGTTGTACCCGGCGTGTCATCGGGCATTGGTGGTTTGGCCTATGCCGGCATCCCGCCGACCCATCGCGACATCAATCACGCCGTGACGTTTGTGACGGGACACAATTCGAAAGGCGAGCCTCCCGCAGATCTGAACTGGAAAGCCCTGTCGCAGGGTTCGCCTGTGATCGTGGTCTATATGGGGCTCAAGCACTTGCCCAACATCGTAACAGAACTGATTGCTGCAGGACGCAACCCTCAGGAACCTGTTGCGATCATCAGCCAGGCAACCACCAGGCACCAGCGTGTACTTGAAACCACTTTGTCGTGCTCGGTGGCCGACGTTGCTGAGAGCGGAATCCTGGCGCCAGCGCTCATTGTGATTGGGGAAGTGGTAAGGCTGCGCGCGGGCCTGGATTGGCTGTCAGCGCTCTCGGGCAAGGAACTTGTCGCTGATCCCCTGTCGCGTAGCGCGTCCCGGCGCGATACGGCCTGAAATCCTACTCAGCCTTGAACTGGAATTCTGCCTCATAACCCCAGTACCAGACATGCACCAGGTAATCCTCGCCGGCTTTGAAACGCTCTGGTGTGAGCGGAATGGAATAGATCTCTTCAATTTTCTGGTTAGAACCAAGAGCGGCTGAGACCGGTGTCTCGGGGCACCGATCATCTGGCACCGCACTTTGCACAAGTTCGGCCGCGCGGTTGAAAATTTGCCAGCGGAAAATCTTGCATGCCGATAGCGCGGACAATCTCACCCCGCTCGCTGTCGAGTTTTGCAGCTTTACCTTCAGTTCGATGACGGCCGGAACTGGACCTGTCAGCTGCACGCTGTCACGGTTGGCCTCCAGCTTCAGACTGACGTCGTTCTCGAGAAAATCGAGGCCGCCATTGGCAGCCGCATACCCAAGCGAACCAACGAACGCCACCCAGATCACAGCGCGCAGCATGTACTGGCGCCAGTCAGGTGGAGGGCTTTGCGGAAGCTTTTCCATCAGGCCTTCTTTGCCGCAGCAGTGTCGCTGGTTTCAAGATAGTCCAGGTCGACATTGAACGTTTCGCGCAGGCCGAACAGTGCATAGATCGCAAGGCCAGACACGACTATCGCCACGACTTCAGCTGCGCCTACGATGCCGATATCCGGGCGAATGTAACCAAAAGCCAGCGTGATGGGAACGGTAAAACCGCGAACGAAATTCGGAACCGATGTGGCCACTGTCGCGCGCAGGTTTGTACCGAATTGTTCAGCGGCCACTGTCACCATCATGGCCCAGTACGCAGTACAAAACCCGATGATGAACACGATCGTGTAGAACTCTGGCGCCGTGTGCAGCGGCACATGGAAGATGTACGCGAAGGCAACGAAGAGGGCGAACAGAAACACGCCGATGGAAAGTTTGCGACTGCCTACAAACTGGCTGAACAGTCCATTGACGACGCTTCCCAGGGTAATGCCGCAATAGAACCAGAAGACGGATGTTCCGGCGACGATCTTGTCCGCAACGCCCAGCGCTGGCGCCAGCTCGGGCGAAAATGTCACGAGGATCGAAAGCGAGTACCAGATCGGCAGCCCCACCAGGATGCAATTGATGTAGCGGCTGAAACGATCCCACGAGGTGAACAGCATGAAGAAGTTGCCGCGCGCGATGTGCTCCTGCGCAGCGGCCGCCTTGAAAATGCCGGACTCGGCCACGGACAGCCGCAAGAGCAACAAGGCCAGTCCCATGACGCCGCCAATGATGTATGCGCCGCGCCAGGAAAAATATTGATAGACGAGGGCCGCGCCAACGGCGCCGGCAACGCCGGTTGCAACAACGATGGTTGTTCCAAAGCCGCGCAGGTTCTTGGGCAGAAGTTCTGCAACGAGCGTTATGCCGCCGCCAATCTCTCCCGCAAGTCCGATGCCCGTGAAGAAACGCAGCGCTGCATACTGGTCAACCGGCGAAATCAGGGCATCGACCGGCGCACCGAACTGCCCAACAAATCCATTCAGAATGTTGCCGATCGAGTAGAGCAGGATGGAGCCGAACAGCAACTGGATCCGGCCGACCTTGTCGCCGATGATGCCCCAGAGCACACCGCCGATCAAGAAGCCTCCCATTTGCCAGTTGAGCAGATAGGTTCCGACTGTCACGAGGTCATCGCCGGCGACGCCAAGGTCAGTCAGGCTCGGAACACGCAGGATCGTGAACAGGATCAGGTCATAGACGTCCACGAAATATCCAAGTGCGGCCACAAGAATGGCCAGACGCGTGTTGGTCGACATCGCGATGAGTCCCCGAAATAATGGAGTTTGCAGTTTGCGTTGGCTTTACGACCGCTTCAAGGGGACCCAGCCAGCGGCTAAACGCGCTTCCAGTGGTGCGAAGCGCGCTTTGTAGCTCATCTTCTGGCTGCCTTCGATCCAATACCCCAAATAGATGTAGGGTAGACCCCGTCGTCTCGCCTGCTCGATGTGGTCAAGCACCATGAACGTGCCAAGGCTTCGCGATGTCTCGTCGGGGTCATAGAAGCTGTAAACCATCGACAGGCCATCAGACAGCGAGTCCGTCAGTGCAACAGCCGCAAGGTCGCCCGCTCTTTCACCAGTCGCGTACCGGTATTCGACGAGTTGCGTCTCGACAGCCGAGTCCTCAACCATGGCCACATAGTCGAACATGGTCATGTCCGACATGCCACCGCCAACGTGCCTGCAATCCAGATAGCGCCTCAGAAGCGCGAACTGCTCTTCAGTGGCCCAGGGGTCAACGACTTCGCTGCTGAGGTCTCCGTTCTTGGCGGCAACCCGCTGGAACGAGCGCGAGGTCTCAAACGCATCCACCACAACACGAACCGACAGGCAAGCCTGGCAGCTCTCGCAGGATGGTCGGTACGCAATGCTCTGGCTTCGACGGAAACCTGAATGGGTGAGAACATCATTCAGCGTCTTCGCGATGTCGCCCGAAAGGCGCGTAAAGACCTTTCGCTCCGATTTGCCCGCAAGATAGGGGCAGGGCGCTGGCGATGTCAGGTAAAACTGCGGGACCCTGGTTCCCAACTGTTCCGTCACGGTGCGCAACTCCGCGTGCAAACTATTTACGTCCCGAATCAGTTGAACCGGGCCCTTGCCTATGAATTTCACACAGTCGGGCCCGCATGGGAACCGGCAAAAACGACTTTAATTCTAAGGCGCGCCGTGTGGATTACAGGCCCGGCGGCATCACCGGGGCTTCCTTTAGCAAAACGATGCTTATCCGCCGGTTGGCCGACGCAAATGGATTGTCCGGATAGAGCGGGTCCGAACCTGCTTTGCCAGCCACGTCCGCCACACGCGTGTCCTGAACGCCATTCTCCTGTAGGATGCGCAGGCTGGCATTTGCGCGGGCGGAAGACAGGTCCCAGTTCGAATACCCGCCCGGACCCTTGAATGTGCCACCGTCCGTGTGGCCTGAAACCGAGATCCGGTTTGGAAGTTCATTGACGATCTTGGCTACTTCCTTGAGCAGGGATTTCACGGCTGGGGTTGGATCGGCGCTGCCTGCATCGAACATCGAGCGGCCGTCCTGATCCACGAGCTGGATGCGCATGCCCTCTGGCGTATCGTCGATCAGCACATGATGCGAAAGTTCGGCGAGATCCGGCATGTCCTGCATCGCTTGTCGGAGACGCGCAGTAGCTTGTTCGAGCTGTTCGTTGTTTTTCTTGTTCTCGGTGGATGAAGAGCCATTGGCTGCCGTCTGGGGATCTTCTGACGGGTTCTTTGGCTTGGCTTCATCCTTGGGCTGACGCAGCAGTGTCTTGACCGCCAGCGTACCGGTACCGTCGTGACCATCCTCGCTCGCGGACGTCCCTCCGAGCAGGGCGCCATTGCCCGAGTTCGCACGGCTCACCGCTTCAGGGGCGAAATAGTCAGCAATGCCGCGCTTCTGTTCCGGCGTGGTCGTGTTGATAAGCCACATCAGGAGGAAGAATGCCATCATGGCGGTCACGAAGTCGGCATAGGCCACCTTCCAGGCGCCGCCGTGGTGACCTCCACCGCCGCCTTTCTTGATCTTCTTGATGATGATCGGAGCGTTGGATTTGCCCGCCATAACGTCAAGGTCCCCAGCCGGTTACGCCGTCAGCGCCAGCCTCTTTTTTAAGGCTTGTCTTTGCTCTTCGGCGCCATTACTGCGATTTGAAAGGCACTATGACCTGAGAGCCGTTAATGTGGTGTTGAGAGTTTTAAGGATCGTCCAATGACATTGAATTCCCGCGGTTTTCGCGATGCGTTGGGTCATTTTGCGACTGGCGTGGCCGTGGTCTCTGCCATGGGTCCCAATGGTCTGCCTCTCGGCCTGACGGTTAACTCTTTTGCCTCTGTTTCCCTTGATCCGCCCCTCGTCCTCTGGAGCCTCGACAGGGCCTCCGACCGCTTTGCAGCGCTGATGCAGGTTGAACATTTCGGCGCCAATATCCTTGCGCAGGCTGAAAGGGAGCTGTCAAAACGCCTGTCTCGCAAGGGAGAATACGCGCTCCAGGGCGACGAAGTCCGTATGGGCCATCACGGTGTCCCCATGCTGCAAAATGCAATAGCATCCTTTGAATGCATGGTTCATCAGAAGGTCGAGGCCGGTGACCACGTGATCTTCATCGGTCGCGTGCTGGAATTCACGCACAAGGGACATGAAGAACCCCTGGTCTATTACCGTGGCGGCTATCGCGAACTCGCGAAGTGATTGTCAGGGCGTGGGCCGCAACTCAAGGGTTCCTGCGGCGGCTGCATTGATCTGCGCTTCGTTTGTCCGCATCGGCAGATACTCTCCGCGTGCCCAGCGCGGCGCAAGATTTGCATAGAATGGCGAGTAGACATTGCCGCTCTGCCCGGTAGACACCATGAATAGCGACTTTTCCTCCGCGCCAAGGTCATAGATGCCGCGATAGCCGCTTCCATGAACGGCCGCGAAAGGATCCGCGTTTGCATAGCGGTACGCCGCACGCTGCACCGTGGAGTTCCCGCCACCGATCTCGACACGAAACCCGAACAGGTTCGACAGCAACAGCACGAAGCCGAATGGCGTGTGCGAGAAAGTGGCCTGGTGCGCCGCACCCCATCGCCACTGACGCAGGTCGGGACCGAACCGGACAGTCAGTTCAGCGACGGCCGCAGCAAGGCTCCTGTTCATCACCTGTGTGCAGTCTTCATGTACAGCCTGCGTGCGCACATCGTCACAAAGCAGTGTCGCATCGGCCTCGCCCCTCACCACGGCTGTAATGAAGTTTGGCCGGTCGGACCACATCGGCTTGAACATGTCACCAAGTTCGTCTTCGACCAGTTCCTTCGTGAACTCGCGTATCCAGGCGGCAAAGATCAGCGGGGCGCCCTGCGCCGGATGCATGTGCATGTCCCACGCCCGAAGCAGGCCGAGTGCGTCGCGCGCGGCATCATTGGAAGCCGATGCTTGCTTGAGCATGGATGGCAGCACATCCATCGCAAACTGTTCGCCGTCATCAAGCTGGATGCGCCTGAAACTCTCCGTGTCGAAGGGCTTTTTCTCCTCGGCCAGAAGCGTCCTGATGCGTCGTGCCCGATGTTCCGCATCAAAGTCGAGCGCGATCATGGGTTTGTAGTCCTGTGGCGCGACCTTGTTGTTGGCCGTCACGAATTCGTCCTGCGGGCCGCCGGTCCACATGGGACGATCAGCGCCTGCAAGGAACCCATGCCAGTCAAACCTGGCGCTTGGTCCGTAGGACGGCAGAAGGCCGCGCACCGGATTGTCGGGGCCCCGGACCGGAATTTTTCCAGGCAGGATCAGGCCGACATTACCCAGCGTATCGGCATAGACGAAGCTCTGGATGGGTGCCGTGTAGGGCTCAAAGATGTATTCCACGCTGCGAGGGCTAGCATCTCGCGCATCAAGAATGCGAAGCAGCGTCTCGCCCGTGTGGTCATCCTCCGACACCGCCGGCCAGCTCAACGAGAGCACATAGCCCTCGGGCACGAGCGCCTTGAGCCGCGGTTCATCCGTGGGCAGGACCGGGCCGTGACGCGTGCTGAGGATGCGAATGGATTTCGATGAACCAAACCGCACCTTGATCGTTTCCCGCCGCGCTTCGAACGCAGCCGAGCCGCCCGGGGTCATGTAGAAGTTCTCGTTGTCCGGATCGAGTTTCTCCCAGTACAGGTCCTGCACATCGGCGCCGGTTGTGGTCAGTCCCCAGGCAATATTGCGTGTCTTGCCGGCGATGATGCCCGGCACGCCTGGAACGCTTCCGCCGATGGCGTCCGCACCCGGCCAATGCAAATGTGCCAGATACCAGAACGCCGGAATGGTCAGCGGAAGGTGTGGATCATTGGCCAGCATGGGCTTGCCACTCTGAGTATGTCCTCCGCCCACAACCCAGTTGTTCGAAGCGCCGATGGGTTCGAGCACCTTCGCAAAGGCCAGCATGGCTTTCGCGGCATCGGCATATTTGCTTCCATTCCTTGGTGCATATTGTTCGTAGGCCTTCAGCACATCGTCCGGCAGTGGCGGAGTGAACCCCCTGAGCTTTTCCGGCGACAGCTCCTTGAGGAGTTGCAGGCGCACGATCTCCTGGAAGCCGTTGGCGGACAGTTGCAGGGCGATGCCCTTGAGCACGGCAATGGAGTCTGCAGGCGTCCATGCGTCAGGCCGCACGCCCAGCATGAAGAATTCGGGTGGAAGGGGACGACCGCCCTTCGGCAGCGCGGCATTGACACCGGCAGCATAGCTTTCAAACGCCCGCAGCGCTTCCGGCGACAGATGCGTCGCAGATCTCTCCGCCGCGCGATAGAGGCCAAGAGATCTCAAATAGGTATCCGCAATCAGCGTGGATGAGCCTGCGACCTCGCTCAGGCGACCCTGCACGGTCCGCCGCTGGAACTCCATCTGCCAGAGCCGATCCTGTCCGTGGACGAAGCCAAGCCCGAACAGCGCATCATCCCGACTTTGGGCGAAGATATGCGGAACGCCATCGAGGTCACGCACGATGCGAATGGGAGCTGCAAGTCCCTGCACGCTGATCTCACCCGAAAGCCTGGGCAGCGACCCGCGAAGCCACGCGGTCGTGATGCCAAGCCACAGCACTAGCAGTGAAATCAGGAACAACACCGTCAGGGCGGCTGCGCGGAAATATCTGTTCATTGCGGAACCGGACCAGAGCTATTACGTGTCGCCACAACATAAAGGGGATTAGTCGGATGGCAACTCTTGCATTTATTGGCCTTGGGCGCATGGGCTTCCCGATGGCGGGACATCTCGTGAAGGCCGGCCATGTCGTGCGGGGCTTCAACCGCAGTGCCGCCCGTACAGATGCCTGGGCCCGTGAGTATGGCGCAGTCGCCGGCCGCTCGGTCGCAGAGGCAGCGAATGGTGCGGACATCGTTTTCTCGTGTGTCGGCGATGATCCTGACATCAGGTCTGTCGCGGAAGAGGCTTTCACCGCCATGTCCCCGGGAAGTATCTTCGCGGACCACACCACGGGATCGGCGGAACTCGCCGAACAGCTCGCAAGGCAGGCAGGCGCACGGCAGCTTTCCTTCATTGATGCACCCGTTTCGGGCGGAGAGGCCGGTGCGCAGAAGGGGCAACTGACGATCATGTGCGGCGGCGACGCCGATGCTTACGCGAAAGCAGAACCGGTGATGCGCGCCTATGCGAAAATGGTGAAGCGCCTCGGACCCGCGGGAGCAGGCCAGAAGACCAAGATGGTCAACCAGATCTGTATCGCAGGCCTCGTGCAGGCTCTGTCGGAAGGTGTGCACTTCGCCGAACAGGCTGGCCTGGACCCGGCCGAAGTCATTGAGGTCATCTCAAAGGGTGCAGCGCAGAGCTGGCAGATGGAGAACAGGGCAGGGACCATGCACGACCGCAGGTTCGACTTCGGCTTTGCGGTCAACTGGATGCGCAAGGACCTCAGGATCGCGCTTGCCGAAGCGCGCAAGAACGGCGCAAGGCTTCCCGTGACCGCGATCGTTGACCAGTTCTATGCCGATATCGAAGGCATGGGCGGCGCGCGCTGGGATACGTCCAGCCTGATCGCGCGCCTGTCAAAGGGTGGAAATTAGCCTCGCCGCCCGCGGCGCAAAATAGCTCAGCACGCCGTCGGCGCCCGCCCGCTTGAACGCGGTCAGGCTCTCGATGATGGCCTTGTCGGCATCCATCCAGCCGCGCTCGGCGGCCGCCATGATCATCGAGTATTCGCCCGAGACCTGATAGGCGAACGTAGGGACACCAAAGCGGTCCTTCACGCGCCGCACGATGTCGAGATAGGGCATGCCCGGCTTGACCATGACCATGTCGGCGCCTTCGGCAATGTCGAGCGCGACTTCATTCAGCGCTTCGTCGGAATTGGCGAAGTTCATCTGGTAGGTCCGCTTGTCACCCTGCAGTGCCTTTGCCGAGCCGACCGCATCGCGGAACGGGCCGTAAAACGCCGACGCGTATTTCGCGGCATAGGCCATGATCAGCGTGTCCTTGTGGCCGTTGTTTTCAAGCGCTCCGCGGATCGCGCCGATGCGCCCGTCCATCATGTCGGATGGCGCGATGATATCACAGCCCGCTTCCACCTGTGTCAGTGCCTGAGCGACGAGCACGTCGACCGTCTCGTCATTCAGGATCACGCCGTTTTTGAGCAGCCCATCATGGCCGTGGCTCGTGTAGGGATCGAGTGCAACATCGCACAGGACACCGATCTCGAGCTTTGCGTCACGTATGGCGCGCGTCGCACGACACACGAGATTGTCCCGGTTCAGCGCCTCGCGACCATCTTCGGTCTTTCGCGCAGGGTCCGTGTAGGGAAAGAGCGCGATGACAGGAATGCCAAGCTTGCAGGCTTCCTCCGCCACGCCGACCACGAGGTCGACGGAAATCCGGTCAACACCGGGCATGGAAGGAATGGGGTCCCGCCGCCTGGCGCCATCAACCAGGAACACGGGCCAGATGAGATCCGAAACACCCAGGCTGTGCTCGGCGACAAGCCTCCGCGCCCAGTCCGTACGACGCAGTCGCCTCATGCGGGTCAGGGGATAACTCGGGTTGTTGGTGGCAGGCATGGAGACGGGCACACTTCGTTGACACGGGGGATGCCTCTACGTATCACCACACGCAGCCTCGAGGGAAGCCGGGAATGCCTTTTGAACTGACTGAAGACCAGCGCATGGTGCAGAAAACGGCGCGCGATTTCGCAGCAGCGCAGCTGGCACCATTCGCAGCAAAGTGGGACGAGGAAGAGATCTTTCCCGTCCCCACCATGCGCAAGGCAGCCGAACTTGGTTTCGCGGGCATCTATGTCCGCGATGACATCGGCGGCAGCGGCCTCACGCGTCTCGATGCAGCCGTCATCTTCGAGGAACTCGCAGCCGGCTGCACGCCGACGGCCGCTTACCTTTCGATCCACAACATGGCATCCTGGATGATCGACCGCTTCGGCAGCGAGGAACAGCGCCGCAAGTGGCTGCCGAAACTGGCGACGATGGAACTGGTCGCAAGCTACTGCCTGACCGAGCCGGGCTCGGGTTCGGATGCGGCAAGCCTCAAGACAAGGGCCGTGCGCGATGGCGACCACTACGTGCTGAACGGCAGCAAGGCCTTTATCTCGGGCGCAGGCACCTCGGACGTCTATGTCTGCATGGTGCGCACCGGCATTGATGGGCCGAAGGGCATCTCGTGCATCGTGGTCGAGAAGGGCACCAGGGGCCTCAGTTTCGGCAAGAACGAGCGCAAGATGGGCTGGCGCAGCCAGCCGACGGCGACCGTCAATTTCGAGGATTGTCGTGTCCCCGTTGCAAACCGCATCGGTGCAGAAGGCGAAGGCTTCAGGATCGCGATGATGGGTCTCGATGGCGGCCGCATCAACATTGGTGCCTGTTCGCTGGGTGCGGCGCGCGCCTCGCTCGAGCAGGCCCAGCGCTACATTGCCGAGCGCAGGCAGTTCGGCAAGCAGATCGCCGAGTTCCAGGCAACCCAGTTCAAGATTGCCGACATGGCAACCGACCTCGAAGCCTCGCGCCTGATGATCTGGAATGCCGCCGCAGCGCTGGACCGCAAGGACCCGCGCGCGACCATGCTGTGTGCCATGGCCAAGCGCTTCGCCTCCGACAACGCCTCCCGGATCGCAAACGATGCGCTGCAGCTCCACGGCGGTTACGGCTATCTCAAGGACTTCCCGCTCGAGCGCCACGTGCGCGATCTGCGCGTCCACCAGATCCTTGAAGGCACGAACGAGATCATGCGCGTCATCATCGCCCGCGAGCTGTCACGCCAATGAACATGATCCAGCCACGTACCGCGCTTTATGCACTGGCTTATGGCGCCCTGATCTGGTTCGAGGCAACCCTCACCATCCGCTTCCTCGGTGACTGGATCTTCGTTCCTCAGAACATGCAGTACACCGCCGGCGTGTTCGCGCTGACGCCGTTCATCGTCTACGCGGTGGGCTGGTGCTTCTTCTACATGTTCAGGACCCCGCGCGAGGAGCGCGCCGCGGCCGCGATCCTGATCTGCGCCATCGGGCTCGTGGGAGACGCCGCCGTCCTTGGCTGGAGCACGACCGTGTTTCCGGATCTGGATACCGAGCAGCAGCGCCTGTTTGCAAGCTGGGTCGCGTGGGCCTATGGCACGGGACTGCTGAGCGGCCTCTGGCCAAGCAGGATGCCAGGCGTTCCCGCTGTTTGAGGTTCCACGTGTCTGAGGAAGTCGACCATGGATGAAGTCCTCTTCGAAAAGCGCGGCCGGGCAGGTGTCATCACGCTGAACCGCCCCAGGGCGCTGAACGCGCTCACACTCGGCATGGTCGATGCGATGGACGCCAGGCTGCGCGAGTGGCGCGACGACCCGCAGGTCGAACTCGTCATCGTGAAGGGTACAGGCGACAGGGCCTTCTGCGCCGGCGGCGACATCCGCGCCCTCTACGATTCAGGCAAGGCGGGCACGCCTTATGTCATCGACTTCTACGCCCGCGAATACCGCCTGAACACGCTCATCAAGCGCTTTCCAAAACCATACATCGCCCTCATCAACGGCATCGTGATGGGGGGTGGCGTGGGTGTATCGGTGCACGGCAGGGTGCGCGTCTGCGGCGAAGGCACCATGTTCGCGATGCCCGAGACCGGCATTGGCCTTTTCCCCGATGTCGGCGGCACGTTCTTCCTGCCGCGTTGCCCGGGTGAGATCGGCATGTACCTCGCGTTGACGGGCGCGCGGCTCGACATCACGGATGCGAAATACACCGGCGTGGCCAGCCATGTCGTGCCAGCGGCGCAACACGAGGCGCTGCAGGCTGAACTTTGCGACGGCAGCGACGCGCTTGAACGCGTACTCTCGAAGTTTGCCGTCCATCCGCAGAACAAGTCAAAGCTCGACGGTCTGCAGCAGGCCATCGACATGTTCTTCTCCGAAGGCTCGGTTGAAGACATCATGGCCTCGCTTGCGCGGGGCAAGTCGATCTTCGAGGAGCAGACACTCAAGCTGCTCGCTGGCAAGTCCCCGACCAGCCTGAAGGTCGCCTATCGCCAGGTGCGTGAAGGGGCGAAGCTCGGCTTTGAGGAATGCATGCGCCTTGAGTTCCGCCTGACGAACCGCTTCATGCGGGGACACGATTTCTACGAAGGCGTGCGCGCGGTCATCATCGAAAAGGACAACGCCCCGAAATGGGATCCGCCCAGCCTCGAGCTTGTGCGCAAGCGCGACGTTGACGAATATTTTGCACCGCTTCCGGGCGGTGATCTGGACCTGGGCTGAAGCCCAGCTCTTCATCCAAACCATCACAAGGAGCATCAGGGATGCAAATCGGATTCATCGGTCTTGGCAACATGGGCGGCCCCATGGCGGTCAATCTGGTCAAGGCGGGCCACGCGGTCACGGCGTTCGACATGTCGGCCGCCGCACTGGACAAGGCTGCCGCAGCCGGTATCAAGCGGTCGGCAGGTACGCTGGAAGCAGCAGCAGGCGCGGATGTCGTGGTGACGATGCTGCCCGCAGGCCAGCATGTGCGCCAGGTCTATCTGGGCGAGAAGGGTCTGCTGGCAAAGGCAAAACCGGGGACACTGTTCATCGACTCCTCGACCATCGATGTGGCAACCGCACGCGATGTCTACGCGGCGGCAAAGAGCATCAGCGTGGACTTCCTTGACGCGCCAGTCTCGGGCGGGGTTGGCGGCGCAACGGCCGGGACGCTGACGTTCATGGTGGGCGGCGAGGACGCGGCGTTCAACCGCGCAAAGCCGATCCTGGACAAGATGGGCAAGAACATTTTCCACGCGGGCGGCGCAGGCAATGGCCAGGCGGCAAAGATCTGCAACAACATGCTGCTCGCGATTTCGATGATCGGCACATGTGAAGCCTTTGTGCTGGCCGAAAAGCTTGGACTGTCACACGAAACGCTGTTCGCGATTTCGTCGACGGCGTCCGGCCAGTGCTGGAGCCTGACAAGCTACTGTCCCGTTCCGGGACCGGTGCCTGCATCACCCGCAAACCGCGACTACCAGGCGGGCTTTACGGCGGCGATGATGCTTAAGGATCTGAAACTCTCGCAGAGCGCAGCGCAGGCATCAGGGGCGGCAACGCCGCTGGGAGCGCAGGCAACGGCGCTTTACACGCTGTTTGAATCCGCAGGATCAGGCGCGCGTGACTTTTCCGGCATCATCCAGCTTTTGCGCGGGCATCCGCAATCTTAACTCCGCATTTGCTTTATCATTTAAGCGATCTTTAGCGGGCGCCGTCTAACCTCACCCCAAATGATGCAGGCAAAACGCCAGCATCCAAAGGTTTGGGTTGGGGTCATGAGCGTTACAGCATCGGCACGCGTACAGAACGAAGTTCCGCAGGACGGGCCAGAGGGCGTCAAGCAACGCTATCTCGAATGCCTGAACCTGGTGGAGCGGCTGCATCGACAGCTTCTTGATGTGATCAAGGATGAGCTTGAGCGCGTGGGCCAGAGCGAAGTCAACAGCGTGCAGGCGCTGCTGCTGTTCAACATCGGCACGCAGGAACTGACGGCGGGCGAGCTTCGCACTCGCGGTCACTACCTGGGCTCGAACGTATCGTACAATCTCAAGAAGCTTGTCGAGGCGGGATACATCAATCACGTACGCTCGGAAAGCGATCGCCGCTCGGTCCGCGTGAGCCTGACCGAGAAGGGGCAGAGCATCGCGAAGATCGTGGCCGGCCTCTTTGACCGTCACGTAGTGCTGGTCGAGCCGTCAGGCGGACTGGAAGTCTCCGAGTTCGCATCACTCAACCGCGCCCTGACGCGCCTCGAGCGCTTCTGGATGGACCAGGTCCGCTACCGGCTGTAACAGCCGCAAGCAACATCGCAGTTTCAAAGCTCCGGCCCGCGCTCACACCGCGGGCCGATTGCATGTGGGACCGATGAATCGGAAACCGTCTTCGATAAGGCGCTGGGCAAGATCGGGCGCGCTACGCCTCAACCAGAGCCGAAGAGGAACAAACGCAAGTCGCTGAAGCTGGCGCTCTAGGGCTTGTCGCCCGACTCTTTCCGTCCGGCATAGATCGCCAAAACGACGCCCGTACCGATGCAGATCACGAACGGAACCCATATCGCAATCCAGGTAAGGTCGTGCCTCGCAATCCAAACTCCAATGTCTTCCATGGCTTCCTGGCTCGCGTTTCGAGTAACCCGGCACGGGCTACCTGTGGGCGTCTGTTTGCCAAGTACATGTACCACACTTTTTTGAGCGCAGTTGAGACAAAGCCAGTCTCAGGTTTTTTGGCAGGCTTGTGCGGAAAACATCCGAAAAGTGAGACAGGGAAAGGGGGGTGCTTTTTTATTTTGCACTCTGCTCACCAGCATCGAAATCAAGGCCGAAAACAGGGCGCAAGTCTGGACACTCGCCCCGCAATTCCTTTTCGCGCGAGACTCACGAGGCGGTCGCCTGGAATTCCCAGGTCCGCCGGGTAGGTATTCAATTGTCAAGTTAGTGGCAGAAGGGGCTGGCACCAAAAAGAACATAATACGAACATTTGCGTCGTACAAGAGGCTCCAGTGCGACATGTTGGGCTGTGTGGCATGTTCGGGCACTGAGGTTTTCCGCGGGACCGCCCCATGTCACCGAAATGAAGTCATGTCCCTGCCTCACCAGGTCATCCTGCTTGCTCTGCGGCGCGCAGTGCCGCTGTGCAAGCGGGACCCATACGAGGTGAGGTATCTCCGAAAGACCGTCACCACGTATGGGACCCAGACGCACAGCACCGCCACGCGCTGCAATGCGTCCAGGATGACAGTTTTGGGAACGTGCAGTCGCCTGAGCAGGTTCAGATGTCATTCTGAGCTATCATCGTATCAAATGGGTGTCTGAGGTAACCCGGATTCTCCGGACAGGTTTAACTAGCTACACCACTTGATCGTTCGTACTCCACCGGGCTCTGGTATTGCAACGTGGCATGCGCCCGGTGACGGTTATAAAACAGTTCGATGTAGTCAAAGATCGCGGCCCGCGCCTCTTCGCGACTGAAGAAGTGCCGGTGATGCGTCAGTTCGTTCTTCAGATTGCTGAAGAAGCTTTCGACCACCGCATTGTCGTAGCAGTTGCCCTTTCGGCTCATGCTGGTTTCGGCTCCTATTTTGCCCAGCAGTGCGTGATAGTCAGCACCGGTGTAGGCTGAGCCCTGGTCGCTGTGATGCAGCAGTCCTGGAGCAGGACTTCGTTGTTCGATCGCCATCTGCAGGGCGTGGATTGCAAGCGCCTGGCCTCGCTGGTTGCCCATCGCCCAGCCGACGACACGTCTTGAATAGAGATCAAGGATCACTGCCAGATGCAGCCATCCGGTGCCGGTTGGAACGACCGTCATGTCGCCGGCCCACACGCGGTCTGGCTGAACGACAGCGAACTGACGATCGAGCGTGTTCGGTGCAGCAGGCGCTCGCTTGTGATGCTCGACCGTCACGCGAAAGCGTCGCTTCCTGAGTGCTTCAATGCCATTCTGGCGGCGCAATCGCGCAATGCGGTGCTTGCCACAGGCGACGCCACGGCCTTGCAGGACGTGCCACGACTTCAGCGCACCATAGGCTTCGCGCGATTGGCGGTGCAGTACCCGAAGCTGTTCCAGCAAACGTCGGTCTGCAGCTACTCTGTGGCTCTCGGGTCTGCCAAGCCATTCGTAGTAGCCGCTGCGCGACACGCCCAAGGCCGAACACATGCGTGTCAGCCTGAACCGCCTGCGATTGTTGCGGATGAAGGCGTACTTCACGGCAGGTCTCGCGCAAAGCACGCCGCGGCTTTTTTTAAAATGTCGCGTTCTTCCTTGACCTTCTCAAGCTCGCGCTTGAGACGTGCGACTTCGCTTTCTTCCGATGCCGGCCTGCGGCCTGGCCCGCGGAAGGCGGCTTCCTTCTTCCTGCCAAGCTGTTCTTTCCACTTGTAGAGCTGGTTGCGGCGCACACCAAGCTCAAGCGCCAGTTCAACCGCTGACTTCTTGCCCAAATCCAGAAGGCGAACTGCTTCGATCTTGAACTCTTTGCTGAAAGTCACTCGCTTTCCCATTCAACACCTCCTCGGGTATCATAATCCCGTTTTGAAGTGTCCGGGAAACCCGGGTTAGCTCAGTCCGACCCCGATTCCTGACCTGACCCCATATCTTTTCCGATTCGACCCCGATTCGCTGAACCCGATCCACTTAGCGTATTTTATGACGTGACGAGCAAGCCGCCAGGGACGATTGAGTGGGAGTGGGGGGGCATAACGGCTTTCGACTTGGTAGTTACTCCAGCGATGTTTGCGCAACAACTCGGTTCATTTCGCGAGCGGCAGATATCGACGTTGAATGCCTGCTGCAATTAGAAGTATTTTTTCGCCCGTTCACGGTGTGAATCACTGCATTGGTTGATGGATTTGCTTCGACTACGTGTGTCTTTGTGTTCTCAATACCAATCCACTGGCTGGGACCGTCGCGTCTCCAGTCCACCCGTACGGCCAGCCTATCTAACGCTTGGCGAAGGTCTGCCGCTGACTCGTATCTGCTTCCCGGGTCGATGTGGCACGCCCGGTTGATGATCCGCCTGAGTTTAGAGGGTACAAAGTCTTCAAATCCGACTCGACCCAAGAACTTGCCGGTTCTTATTGCTTCCCGAACATCAGTGAGGTGGTCCTGTGCTGCGTCCCAATCTGCTAGGCGGTTGAACGCTCGAAACATTGTGACGCCCATAGCGTAGAGATCAGTCCGAATATTTCGGACCCTTGTTCCAACCATTTCAGGCGCAATGTGCGTGAAGTATTTCAGATCCGGTGGAGGATTGCCTGCTGCAGAGTTGAAGGCTAACCCGAAGTCGGACAGCTTTGATGAGTTGCCGAAAAGAAGGATGTTTCCGGGCTTGATATCGGCGTGAATCACGGACTTGCTGTGTGCGTTGGCGAGGCCATACAAGGCGTCCTTGAAAATAGATAGAAGGCCGCCAAATGACCCCGAGTCGGCTGTTATCAGGCCGTCCAGAGATCCATTGGGTGCAAATTCCATGTCAATTGCATAGTACCTTTTTCCTCCGATGCTGAAGATGTTTACTTCATTCACGGTGACACAGTTTGGGTGCCTGCACTCGCGCATGAGTTGTGCTTCGAGTGCGTCTTTGTATTCGGTTGATCCATCAATCTCGACAAGCTTTAGCGCCTTTACTGTTGCAAGCGCCGTATCCTTGACTTTGAACACCTCTCCAAAATTGCCCGAGTTGAGTGACCGAATTATCTCGTATTTCTGCAACTGTTGACCGGTTGTTAGCGGAATGCTCATGGCAATTCTGCCCACGCGGCCAAGACGGCATACTTTTGAGCGTCATCCCAGTGCGGTGGCGCAGGCTTGAACATGCTATCGCACATTTCAATTGCCGTAATTTTGTTTGGGAATGAGAATCGCTTCTTCGTGAAGCTTCCAATATGATGCTCGATGCAGTGCATTTTCTCTTCGCGACACCTCAAGTGCAAAATGCCAAAAGGCATAACGAGGTATCCCGCTTGCGCTTTTGATTTGATTTTCCAAGACAACCGATACGACACTGTATTTGGTTTGATTTGAGCAATCAGTTCGCTGAAATTCTTGTCAAACCAGTGGCAAGTATCCGAGAGATCGTCGGGGTTAAACGTTCGACGGCCTTTTTCTGCCAGGACAGGGCTAGCAATTGTGCCGGTGAGGAGTGCCCATCGCAAGTCTCCTTTTCCCAAATTGAAACCGAGAACAATCATTGTCTATTCACGTGCCCATGTTTGCATGATTGCCTGGATATTTGTAGTTTGACAAGTTTTTGAAGAACATTCTCATTGAGCACATTCGTCAAGCCTTCAGCAATTGAGGAAAGAAGTTGGACGACGAGAACTCTCGCAAGTTTGCGGCAACCTTTGATCTCACCGACGATCTGCTCTGGCAAGCCCAGTGCGGTCGGCTTGCCGGCCGAGGTGCGATTGTGGTCGCCCGCTCGGGTCAGATTGGGCCGCTTGTCGAACTGGCATTCGCGACTCGTGCTCGACCGGTGGATTATGCGTCAGTTGCAGTCACGGCTCCTTTCTTCGATCAGGTGCTGTGTAGCCTGACCTACGGTGAAATCAGCGGTTGCTACGCGCGCGACATAGCTGGAGTTTTTCCATTGGCGCAGCTCGACCTGGATGGGGACGACAGCAATTGGCAGCAATGGACCAGCCATGCCGAAAACGCTGCCGTAGCGGCCGGGCTCACACAGAGCCTTGTCGCCGGTTTGATGGGCGCACTTGGAGAGTTGCAGGACAATGTCATCCATCACAGCGGGCGACCCGAGACCGGTCTCGTTGCGTATGCTGCGCTGAACGGGGTTTTCGAGTTTGTTATCGCCGATGCTGGCATGGGCATGCTTGCAAGCCTGCGTCAGAATCCCGAGTTCGCCGAGATTGCTGACTCCGGAGAAGCGCTTCGCGTCGCGGTCTCTGACGGCGCTTCGCGCTACGGGCGCTCCACCGGACACGGTTATGGGATTGGACAGGTATTTCGAGCGTTGGCACATGATTCGGCGGAACTACGCTTTCGCAGCGGCGAACATTCGCTGCGGGTTTGGGGTGATGCTCCCAGCCTCGTCGGACTGTTTGAGGTCGGTCAGAAAGCTCAGTTGGACGGGTTGATCATCACTGTCCGATGTGCGCCGCGCTGTCGTCACAACGCGTAGGCGCGGTGCCGCGGGCCGCTGCCCCAGTGTGTGCGCTAAACGTACGGCAGCGATGTTACAGGCGACAAGGTCGTCGATGGGCGCGCCAATCGGCGTTGGGTATGACACCCACTTCAGGCGACCTGAGTCAGTGAGCACGGCGCGTTTGCGACGGATCGCCCGTGCGAACGCTTCGGTGTCGATTAGTGTGACGTGAGCGAAGTGATGTCGAAGCAGATCCGCCTTGCGACCACCGCCGCGAATAATGAGGGTCAATGGTCGACCTGCACGTTCGGACAGTTTGCAGAGTTGTTCAACATGCCAGTTGATACGTTCACCATGCCCGGCGCCCGTCGCGAATTCAAATGCAAGCATCTCGATTTCTGATCGCTCAATTATTAAGTCTCCCCATCTGCGATAGTCGTGCTCGGTGCGCGCATTGACGTGTAGCGCGGCTGGAAGGCCAGCCGCTGCCATCTCTGTCCAGGTCAGCAAGATTCGTTTGATCGCGTGCAAATTGTCGGTTCTTGGAACGTCATTAAGCACGCTGTAGTTTGGCGCGGTGATGGCCTCCACGCCTAGGCTCGCGAGTCCTGCAAGAATTTCGGAACGATTAGCGATTTCCCACCAGCGTTCGATTGAGCCATCCTGTTCTACACCACTTAAGATGATGGTGGCGTCTTCAGGTATTAAAAAGCGGCGAGCTAGCGCTTCGCGTGTTGTTACGTGCAAAGCACCCGTCGCCATGTTGACAACTTTGTAGAGCGACAGCGCCACAGCGTGCTCGTTCAGTATCGATGCCCGGCCGTAGCGATGATCAATGAGGGGAATGACGCGCGGCAACTCGGGCACGCCTTGGGGATTCACACGTTTCACATTTTTGAAGGAGAGGCCGCCCACTTCAGCCATGCGAGCCACGAAGGCACGACGGCTAAAGCGGCAGACCATGTCGCACTGGCTTTTGTCACGACACGAGCAAAGGTCGGCGCAATCGACAACGCCGGCGTCTGTGTGGACGCCGCCGCAGCGGCCAAACTCCAGACACGTTGGGCAGCCCAACGACGGTGCGTGGCGCGATTTGTCGTCCCAGAGGCGTTGTGTTTGCAAGAAGCGGCGAGACGGTTCGTTTGGCGGACGTTCGTTCATTTTATGATGACCTCAGCAGTGTCACCAAACAGACCAACACGCTCAAGTGTGCCCGACGCATAACCACCGCCCTTGGCGAGCGTGGCGGAGATATCGGCTGAAGGATTTACGACAATGCCAATTGGCCGCAGGCCATCGCTCACCGTGATACCTGCGGCGCCATTTTCGACAATAAGAATGTCGCCCGCGCGAAGCGATGTGCCGGGCTGAAGGTCGACGGTCAATGTGCGTGCCGCTTCCGACATTGTGAGTTCAAAAAGCGTCGGCTGCTTGAGACGGTTCAGACCGCCGCTCCAGCGCTTCTTCCACGGCTTGCCAGTTTGCGCACGGATGTAATCTAGTCCCATCAAGCAATCTCCAAAAGGGGGCTGAACGACTTCGTTTTCCCAATTTTTCGCTCAACAACCAGTCGCTTCGCTCCCAACGCGGACAAACGGTTGTTCCAAGCTGTCGGGCCGATGTTTTCATTCGGAAAGCGAGCGGCGAGGTCGGGTGCTGTCACCGCGCGGAGGTGTTGAATCACTTCAAAGGTGACACGCTGAACGGGATCGAGTTCGCCGATGAGGCGGGCGCCATTCACACTATCGTTAGGGTCGAGGTCGCAGACCCACACAGCATCGTTTCGAGCCCTAAGGAAAAAATCGAGTTCCTCAAGGACGGGCGGCGTCAGATTGGCAGCGACCGGGTAGATGTCAGTAAGTGAGATTAGGGCATAATCGCGGAAACCGATGACAGCCTCTCGCAGAAAGGAGCTTGTGGCCACTTCCACTCCGCCGAAGTCAAGGAAGATGATGGTGGGAAAGTCGGCCGAAGGCGTGGCTGCGATCAAGGCGGTCAAAAGCTTGCGCCCACTCATAACGCCGGAAAAAACGGTCCGACCGTCCATCATTTTTGCCAAAGGGTGCCTCAACTCATAATCCTCACTTGCATGAAGTGAATATTATGAAGTCAATTAGACCTGTCAAGCACAGTTTCGAAATATCCCACAACTTTCGACCGAAACTGCGGGTCCACAAACGAGGACGATCCTAATGACGTTCGCTCCAGAACCCACGTTGACCGTCTGCCGCAGCGGCCTAGGACTGTGTGGCCCACCATGATGCCTTGAGCACCAACCCCCTACCCGCAGAACACCACACTCCGCTTCCCAAACCGGTTCCGCCGATAAGCCCGCACAATCGCAACAGCCTCTGCCGGGATGTTGCTGCTGACATTCAGCCCCAGCTTCTTGGCATGCGCATAGGTAACCGGAAACCCGTGCGTCAGCGCACCGTCGTTCAGCGTGTGGGCAATGCGCTCGGCAGTGGCTGAAGAATAGGTGCCATGCATGAGCTCGACCGCGCTCTTGTGGTCCTGGTGGACCGAGCGCTTGCATTCAATGCCAAGCTCGAGCAGCTCGTCATGGATCCGGTGCTTGGGCTTTGTATTCACAAGGTCAAGCACCGCCCTGGTCGGGATCATCCGGCGCAGGTGGAACACCGGGAACTGCGCATCGATCGGGCCGATCACCGCATTGGGTGACATCACGATTTCATCCGCCGCGAGCGAGATGATCGTGCCGCCCGACATCGCAAAGTTCGGCACGAACACCGTCTTGCGCCCCTTGTGCGCCTTGACCGCCAGCGCAATCTGGTGCGCCTGATAGGAATAGCCGCCTGGCGTGTGCAGGATGATATCGAGCGGCTTGTCCTTCGGCGTCGACTGCAGCGCCGTCAGAATGTCTTCCGTCGTCACCGTGTCGACCGAACTGCTCTCCATGCCCGCCTGGTGGATGATGCACACCACTCGGCTGCCGCGCAGCTGCTCCATCTTCGCAATCAGCGGACGGATCGTGATGTCGCAATTCTCGAGCGAGACGCCGTGCGGATCATCGTCGTCTTCCTCGTCGCCGTGCGTCGAGGGCGCAACTTCGCCGCGGCGGCTGAAATGCGGACCGTCAAGCGGCGGCAGGCTGACGCCATGTATCAGGCAGGTCTCGAGGTCGTTTGCGTTCATGAAGCTCGCGCGTTTCGCGCTGACCACACGCTCGACCGTCTTCACGCCCTGGTCGCGCACGGGTGCCGCGCGGCACGCCTGGATCAGGCGGTACATCTCGGCCGGCATGTCGGTTGTCACCGGCAGGCCCATCTTCTGGGCGCTCGACGCCGTCAGCGGTTCCCAGGGCGGACGCTTGCCGCCCGTCAGTTCGCTGACGATGCGCGCCGCGCCATGTTTGGCCGTGCCGGTTGCCATTTCCGTGACGAAGGCCGAAAGCTCGCGGCCGAAGTTTTTCGCAATGCTCAGCCGCAGCAGCGTCTGGTCCTGCACCTTGCGCAGGCCCTTCTGCCGGACAACTTCTTTCAGCGTCGGATCGGCGGGTTCAATATAGGAAAGTGTTGCCGCCGGTCCCATCACGACATGGTCGGCCGCAAGCGCAATCAGCGTCGAGTAATGATGCGCATAGTGCGGAATGAAAACCGTCGTCTCGCCCGGATGCGCCTTGATCGCGCGCGCGATCTGCTGCACGAACAGCGAGAAGCCGCCCACCGAATGCAGCACGATATCAAGTCGCGCTTCAGGCGGAACGGCTGCAAGCGCCGTCATGAAGTCCTGCAGGTGATGTTCGCCGATCATGGCGTCGAAGTACCAGTGCTCCCACGCCTCGCGGTCGTTCTGGTGACGGTGGATCAGGCCAATCACATACGAATTGCGCTCGTGCTGGAACTGCCGGACGATGTCGTCCGACGCGAAGACGCCATTGCCTGCGAAGCTGGAAGGATTGTGATGTTCAAACGCGTCGAGCGGCCGCTGCTGCACGGATGCAGCATCCGCAGCATCCTTGCCACGCAGGGTCCTCACCAGTCTTGAAAACATACACCCACCAGTTTTAGAACGCCGAGCGGAAATCGGCAGTTTCGAACGCTCGCCGCTCAAGCTCTACCCAAGCCTTAACCTCTCATGAAAATGGGGCCGCGCCAAGGCAAGTGGCCCTGCAATGCACGTGCAATTGGTATTGCACAATTCGCGTGAGAAGCGAATTTGGCAGGATTCAGGGGCGCATCTGGCGCGGCTGCGGTGTGAAATGAATGCGGCCCTGGGTGCCGCTGATGGTCAATTTACCTTGCCCGTCAATCTCGTAGGATTGCGAGGCCTGCAGTGTCTGCAGATAGCGGGACTCCAGCTGCATGACGCCGTTGTCGATGCACGCCATCTTGGTGGAGATCATCGGGCCGAACTTGATGTGTCGCCCGTCATAGTCGACAGGACCCGAATAGAGGTTGCAGCCGCTGCGGCCCGATGCGCGCCCTTCCATGAAGGACAGTGTCACCGGACGCGGTGCTGTCACCGCCGTGTCGTCGATCGCAGTCGCCTGCCAGTCGTTCAGCATCAGCGGGTCGCCTTCGGGTGAACCAGAGACTCCCGTTTCGCAGGAGGCGAGGAACAATGCACTTGCAAGCGAGAGCAGCGGGAGCAGGTTGCGCATGACGCGTTTCACCTCTTGAGGAGAGATCCGAGGACACCGCGCACAAGGGCGCGACCAAGCGAGCTGCCGATGGACGATGTCACCGACCGCGCCGCGCTTTTGACAATCGCCTCACCCATGGTTTGGCGGTTGGAGGCGCGAGGCTGCGCTGGCGTGCGGGGTGCAGATGTCGACGTGCCCCACGTGCGGCGCGACGGTCCGGACGCAGGCGCGCTTGCACGCGCTGCATCTGCTTTCGCACGAAGGATTTCGTAGGCCGACTCCCGGTCAATCGCCTGGTCATAGGCGCCTTTCAGCGGGCTCTTGGCCATCACGGCCTGGCGCTCCTGCGGCGTGATCGCACCCATGCGGCACGTCGGCGGCACGATCAGCACGCGCTCGACCACCGACGGAATGCCTTTGGCATCAAGCGTGGAGACCAGCGCTTCGCCCACCGCGAGTTCCTGCACGATGTCGGAAGCCTTGAATTTCGGGTTCTCACGGAAATTGTCGGCGACCGCCTTCACCGACTTGCGGTCCTTCGGCGTGAAGGCGCGCAGTGCATGCTGCACCTTGTTGCCGAGCTGTCCGAGCACGTCGTCCGGCACATCAAGCGGCGACTGGCTGACGAAATAGACGCCGACGCCCTTGGAGCGGATCAGGCGCACGACCTGCTCGACCTTGTCCATCAGCGCTTTGGAGGCGTCGTCGAAAAGCAGATGTGCTTCGTCGAAGAAGAAGACAAGCTTGGGCTTGTCGACATCGCCCACTTCCGGCAGGTGCTCGTAAAGCTCCGACAGCAGCCACAACAGGAATGTCGCGTAGAGCTTCGGGCTGCCGAACAGCTTTTCAGACGCCAATATGTGGATCGCACCGCGGCCGTTCTCGTCCGTGAACATCAGGTCTTCAAGGTTGAGCGCAGGTTCGCCGAAGAACGCTTCGCCACCCTGGTTCTCAAGCGTCAGCAGCGCACGCTGGATCGCGCCCACACTCGCCGTCGCAATGTTGCCGTATTCAAGCGTGTACTTCTCGGAGCTCTCACCGATATGCACCAGCAGCGCGCGCAGGTCCTTCAGGTCGATGAGCAACAGGCCCTGTTCGTCGGCAACGCGGAAGACGATGTTCAGCACGCCTTCCTGCGTGTCGTTGAGTTGCAGCATGCGGGCGAGCAGCACCGGTCCCATCTCTGAAACAGTCGCACGCAGCGGATGGCCAAGCTCTCCGAACAGGTCCCAGAACACGACCGGGTGTGCCTCGGGTTTCCATTCCGGATTGCCGATCTTCTGCAGCCGCTCGGTGATGAAGGGCTTTACCTCCGCAGGCATGCACATGCCGGCAAGGTCCCCCTTGATGTCCGGCGCAAAGACCGGAACGCCTGCGCGGCTGAAGCCTTCGGCGAGGACGCGCAGCGTTGCCGTCTTTCCCGTACCCGTCGCACCGGCAATCATGCCGTGCCGGTTTGCGGTTGAAAGCAGGAGCTCGGCGACATTGTCGCCCTTGCCCAGAAAGATGGAATTCGGATTGGAATTGGCCATGGGGGGGATGCAAGCCTTTGCTAGTGTTTGTCGTATGGAGCCTTGTCCTGCGGCGGCTTGCTGTCGTGCGAATGGTCTGTCAGCCGGTCCAGGTAGGCGAGCGCAATCGCCGATCCGATGAACAGGACGTGGATGACACACTTCCAGTAGATGTCGCTGTCGGAAAACTGCTCGCGGTCCATGAAGACCTGCAGCAGTTTCACGGCAGAGATTGTCAGCAGCGCGGTGGCAACTTTCACCTTCAGCGAACCGGGATCAAGCCGTCGCAGCCATTCCGGTGAATCGTGCAGCGCCTCGTCACCAAAACGCCCGACGAAATTCTCGTACGAACTCAGCATCACCATCACGATCAGGCCCGACACGAGTGCGCCATCGATCAGCTCGAGGATTGGCATCACGAGGCTGAAATTGCCGTTTTCGGATTCCGGAGGCCAAAGCGCGATTTCCGCGACGTGCAGCACCTCGAAGATGAACGCGATGGCGTAGACCGCCAGAGCAAACGCGAGGCCGATGTAAAAGATGACCAGGATGTAGCGGCTGTAGAGGATGATCCGTTCGATGGCCGTCTGGATTTTTTCCATGGGGTCGGTCACAGCCTCTCGCATGAAGTTTGTAAAGGAACTAGGCAGCTTCGCCATGGTCAGTGTCTTTCCGCCCGGGGGTATTCATCCAGACTATGAGATAGCGCACCGGCACGACCCACGCCATGCCCGCAATCGCATAAAACAGGAACTCCACGATTCCGCCGGCAGACGGAAGCACGGCCACCGCCAGGCGCATCACCAGCAGCGCGTAGATGATGATGATGCCAATCAGCAGAAAGACACCGAGAAACTTCTTCCATCGCATTTTCATGGCGTAGTGCTTAGCAACTGGCGCTGAACCGGGCAAATGCAGGAAGTGGGCGTTTCGCGCTTCCTGATCGCCGCCACCACCGAATCAGCCCGCAACGCCGCATTGGCAGTGGATATTGACGCAGGCCCTTAAGCTGCCGCGCGCAACCGTGGTAATACGCTTGCACAATCAGGATGCAGACCCATGATTTTCAGGCAGTTGTTCGACCCGCAGTCTTCAACCTACACCTACATTCTCGCAGACGAGCGGACCCGCGAAGCCGTCATCATCGACCCGGTCTTCGAGCAGGCTCGCCGCGAAATCGCGCTGATTGGGGAGCTGGGGCTGAAGGTCGTGGCGTCACTCGATACTCATGTTCACGCCGATCACGTCACCGGAGCCTGGCTGCTCAGGCAGAGCCTGGGTTCGAAGATCGCTTTGTCCGGCAAGTCTGGCGCGAGCGGCGCAGACATTTACCTGGCACACGGTGAAAAGGTGCCCTTTGGCTCCCGGCATGTCGAAGCGCGGGCCACGCCGGGACACACAAATGGTTGCATGACTTATGTACTGGACGATGGTTCGATGGCGTTCACCGGCGACGCATTGCTCATCCGCGGCTGCGGCCGGACAGACTTCCAGCAGGGCAGCGCACACACGTTGTTTCATTCAATTCACGATCAGATCTTCTCGCTGCCTGATAACTGCGTGATCTACCCCGGACACGACTATAACGGTTCGACTTCGTCGTCAGTCGGCGAAGAGAAGAAGTTCAACCCGCGACTGGCGACCAGTATCCGCGAAGATGATTTCCGCGGCTTCATGGACAACCTCGGGCTTGCCCACCCAAAACTCATGGAGATCGCAGTGCCTGCAAACATGAAATGCGGCCAACCCGAACGCTCTGTCGGAGAAGTCGCACAGTGGGCGCCAATCCATATGACCTTTGCCGGCGTTCCGGAAGTAACGCCGCAATGGGTCGAGGAGAACCTGAAGAACATCCAGCTTCTCGATGTGCGCGAACCTCAGGAGTTCAACGACGCTCTCGGTCACGCACCCGGTGCTTTCCTGATCCCGCTGGGCGAACTGCCTCACCGGCTCAACGAGATCGGCAAGGACAAACCCGTCGCAATTATCTGCCGCTCCGGTGCCCGCTCGGCACGCGCGACCCTGTTCCTGAAGCAGAACGGCTTTGAACGCGTCGCGAATGTCAGCGGCGGCATGCTGCGCTGGCGCACGCAGAATCTCTCGGTGGGGTGAATTTGATGCTGGCACAGCAGTACCGGCGCACATTGGCGGTGTGGCTCTTCAGCGTCTGCGCGCTCATCGCGCTGATGGTGGTGGTGGGCGGCCTGACGCGTCTCACGAATTCGGGCCTGTCAATCACCGAATGGAAACCGATCCATGGTGCGCTGCCTCCGCTCTCGGAAGCAGACTGGAACCAGGAATTCGATGCCTACAAGCAGATCCCGCAATACCAGCAACTGAACGTCGGCATGACGCTGGACGAGTTCAAGGGGATCTTCTGGTGGGAGTGGGCACACAGAAACCTCGGCCGCCTGATCGGCTTTGCCTTTCTCATACCGTTTCTTGTGTTCTGGTTCCGCGGAATGATCGAACGCGCGCTGGTGCCGCGGCTTGTGGTTCTGTTCATACTGGGTGGACTGCAGGGCGCCTTGGGCTGGTTCATGGTTGCAAGCGGCCTGAGCGAGCGCGTCGATGTCAGCCAGTACCGGCTCGTCGCCCATCTCGGGCTGGCGCTCATCATCTACATGGCGATCTTCCTGACGGCCTTGCCCTTGTGGCGCTCCGAGTGGCCTGCAGTGAAGTCACCGCATCGCCTCTACGGATTTTCGCACGGTATCGTCGCGCTGGTGTTCCTGCAGATCCTGCTCGGAGGCTTCGTCGCCGGCCTTGATGCAGGCCTTGTCTACAATGAATGGCCGCTGATGGATGGCGCAGTGATCCCCGAGGGCGCCTATCACTCATCGCCCGTCTGGCTCGCGCCGTTTGAGGACGTCACGACTGTCCAGTTCGACCACCGGATACTGGCCTATGTGGTCTTTGCTGCCATCGTCGCCATGTTTGTGCTGGGTCTGCGCAGGAACCTGAACGCACGATCCCGTACCACATCCGCGCTGCTGCTGGCCGCCGTCAGCGTTCAGGTCGCGCTCGGCATCTTCACTCTGGTACTTGTGGTGCCGGTCTGGCTTGCTGCTTGTCATCAGTTTGGCGCGGTGCTGTTATTGACGGCAGCACTCCTTCACACCGACAGCCTGAGGCGAAACGCATGACCACCCGCAAAGCCAAACCCTACAAGCTGTATGCAGCCAAGGGCGGCGGTTCGATGATTGTGGAAGCTGCATTTGGCTACACAAAGCTGCCGCTGACGATCAAGGATATCGCCTGGGATGATCTTGGCTGGGACAGCAAGTCCCTGAAAAAGATCAACCCGCTGGGTCAGGTGCCAACGCTCGAATTGCCGGACGGCAGCATCATGAGCGAAAGTGCGGCCATCATCCTGCACCTTGCAGATCGCGTTCCGGATTTTGCGCTTGTGCCCGGACTAAAGTCCAAACAGCGGACGGCGTTCCTGCGCTGGCTGGTCTTTCTCGTGTCAGCTGTCTATCCAACCTTCACCTACGGCGACATACCCCAGCGCTGGGTGGACGAACCCAAGGACGAAGGTGCAGGCCAAGCCCTGCGACGCACGACGGATGAACATCGAAAAGTGCTTCTGAAATTTCTCGAGAAGCACGTGCAGGGTCCGTGGTTTCTGGGCCGCAGCATGTCAGCGCTCGACGTCTATGTCTGGGTTCTGGCGACGTGGCGGCCCGGCAGGGACTGGTACGAATCGAATTGTCCCAAGCTGCTGAAGATTGCCGACGCCGTCGCGAAAGACGAGGTTTGCAGCCGTGTTGCGGCGCGAAACAGGTCTTGAGCCATTTGGCTGTCACGTCCCCGTGATCGCTGGGGTCTTGGTGTTGGCCGATCCTGTCGCTAAGCTGCGCTCTGTCTTCCAGGGGAAATTCATGTTCAAATCATTTGCAGCGCTGCTCGTTGCAGCTTCCGTATCCATTGGCGCGGTCCACGCCAAGCCCGTTCCAGCCTTCGTCGCAAAAGCTGTGTCGGACACAGCCAGGCCCGACAAGGATCGGGCGCGCGACGCAGACCGCAAGCCCGCTGAAATCATGACCTTGACCGGCGTGAAGCCAGGCGACACGGCAGTCGACGTCGGACCGGGTACTGGCTACTACACCAGGATCCTCAGCCGCATCGCCGGCGAAAAGGGCAAGGTCTACGGCTTCAATCCGACCTGGGTTGCAGAGAAATTCCCGAAGGCGGCTGACGGCGTGAAGGCTCTCGCCGCCGGCGGCTATCCCAATGTCGAGAGTTCGGTCCAGCCGATGGCCGAGATCCACTTCGACAAGCCGGTCGATGTGATCTTCATCAGCCAGCTCTACCACGACCAGGTCTGGCAGAAGGTTGACGTCTCAAAGATGAACAAGGCGATCTTCGACGCGCTGAAGCCGGGCGGCATCTACTTCATCATCGACCATATCGGCCGCGGCGTGACGACGCCCGAGCAGATCGACAAGCTGCATCGCATCGATCCGGCCTTCGTGAAGGAGCAGGTGCTGGCAGCAGGCTTCAAGCTGGTCGAGGAAAGCGACATCCTGCGCAACCCGTATGACCTGGGCGACAAGAACGTCTTCGACCCAACCATCCGCGGCCACACCGACCAGTTCATCTTCAAGTTCCGCAAGCCGGGCTAGGAGACACTCGGTACTCCCAACGCCTTCCAACTAGGAGTCATGGTCCGCGCAGGCGGACCACCCACGACTTTTGTTGAAGGCAGTATTAAAGAAATTCTCACGCAAAACCGCGAAGCAAAGGCCTCGCCGCTTTGTTGAATGGAAGTCAGTCACCATATCAAGGTGTCACCGTATCAAATAAGTGTCTGACCCTAACTTTTTGCCCCTGCGAATGATGAGGCCTTGCAAAAGTCCTTGGGTATCATTGCATTTTGCTCTGCAAGAGTTGGGAGACCCGCTTCAGCGCGAAGTGAATCCAAGTCGCTTGGATTTTCGACTGGAACGAGTGTCGGCGCCCCACCCTTGCAAATGACTTGGGTTCCATATCGTTGTTTGCCGGTCACATCCGGCAAGATGTGGTCGACGCGTGTTGCATATGCCGGTTTGCTCAACTGTTGCTTCTCAACGAGCACTCGTAACGCTTCCAAGGCTTCGAGCTGAAACGCCGGATCGTTGTCTGAGTGACGTACAATACGCCAAGCAGCTTCCCACGCTTCCGAACCAATATCCGTAGGCGCGGGCCAGCCGGACTTTCGCAATATCTCTTTGAACCACGCCGTGTTCGACGAATCTTCAGTTACAAACTCAATCCCCACAAGATTTTGCAATAACTCCTTAGCTGCGACGGACACGCTAATTGCTATGGGCGAACGGAAAGCCAACAGGCTTTCTTGATCAGAAGACACGGGTAGTAAGGCATAATTTCGGCGGTGCAGTTGCTCGGCAATGGTCCGAGCTTGTATCTGCCCAGCCAACGTTGACTGTGGAAACGCGTGGAGCGCCCAATCTTTTGCTGCCGAAACGGCAAGTTGATACCCTTCAAAGACGGGCAAAGCTTGTCGGTACGCAGACTGAAAGCTCTTCCAGTCTTTAGCTGTTGGCGGGCTGCGGTCTACGATGTAGATCCGAATACAAGACGAATTTCCGAAGCAATTGCTTGACATCAAATCTGAGTGTGGGCCATCCAAGCTCACGCCGAAGCGAGCCGCCGCATCATCCGCTTTGGCGCGCTGCATTTCGGAAATAGACTTTGACCACGATAAAACTTGCTTCCAGCGCTCATGATCAACTCGACTTTTGCTGAATTTCCAGCGTACCCAGCCAATGTCGTCGAATGTCAGCTCTCCATTGAGTAGATATGGAGCCAATATCTTGGGCGGCTCAGGCGCTCCCAAAGCGGTCGTCGCCAGAATTGCCGCGAATATCAAGCTAAGCCAAGTAGTGATTTTGCTACTCATCATCTCTCCAGCCCCATTGACTGCTAAAAAAGCCACACAAGTATGAATCGGAGTTCTCTAATCGCGGCGCATAAGTCAACTCCTTCCTATTCTGCGTCGTCATCACTGCCCCAACCTGGACCATGGTTCTCTCCGTGATCGGTTCTGAAGACCGTCAAACACCGTGGATTGGCGATGCCCTTTGCGCGACATCATTTGCGCACAAGTGTATACTGAATTTGCTTCTTATTCTTTTTGGCGTTTTCGCGTGAAACTTGTCATTCGCGTCTTCGCGTGAAACCTCTTGGCTTCTGCCAGGCTCGACACATCCCGAAAAATACTAATCCGACAACGCCTGCTCCAGGTCCGCGATGATGTCGCTGACATCTTCGATGCCCACCGAAATGCGCACGACATCGGGCCCCGCTCCCGCAACGGTCTTCTGCTCGTCGGTCAACTGCCTGTGCGTCGTTGAAGCCGGGTGAATGATCAAAGTGCGCGTATCGCCCACATTCGCAAGATGCGACGCAAGCTTCACGTCGTTGACCAGCGCCACACCCGCGTCATAGCCGCCGCGCACACCGAATGTGAAGACGGCTCCCGCCCCACGCGGGCAATAGGTCTGCGCCAGCCCATAACACGGGTCATTCGGCAGGTTCGCATAGCTGACCCAGGCGATCTTCTGATGCCGGCTCAGATACTGCGCCACAGCCTTGGCGTTCTCACAGTGCCGCTGCATTCGCAATGGCAGCGTCTCGATGCCGGTCAGGATCATGAACGCATTGAACGGCGAGATGGCAGGGCCAAAGTCGCGCAAGCCCAGCACGCGGCAACAAACGGCGAATGCCGTGTCGCCAAAGGTCTCGTGGATCTTCAGGCCGTTATAGGAAGGGCAGGGCTCCGACAGCAGCGGATATTTCTTCGTGCGCGACCAGTCGAATGTCCCGGCATCGACGATGATGCCACCCATCGAGTTGCCATGGCCGCCCAGGAATTTGGTCATCGAGTGCACAACAATGTCCGCACCCCACTCGATTGGCCGGATCAGGTAGGGCGTCGCAAGCGTGTTGTCCACGATCAGCGGCACGCCCGCTTCCTTGGCCATGGCACCAATCGCTTCGATGTCGACGATGATGCCGCCTGGATTGGCAATGCTTTCGCAGAAGAAGGCTTTCGTTTTCGCCGTCAGCTGACGCCGGAAGCTTTCCGGGTCACGTGCGTCAGCCCACTTCACGTTCCAGCCAAAGCTCTTGAAAGCATGCGAGAACTGGTTGATCGAACCACCGTACAGCTGACGCGCCGCGATGAACTCGTCGCCTGGCTGCATGATCGAGTGGAACGCCAGGAACTGCGCTGAATGACCAGACGCCGTCGCCAGCGCCGCCGTGCCGCCTTCAAGCGTCGCGATGCGTTCCTCAAGTACGCCTTGCGTTGGGTTGCCGATGCGCGTGTAGATGTTGCCCGCAGCCTGCAGTCCAAACAGCGAAGCCGCGTGGTCAACGTCATCAAAAACGAAAGACGTTGTCTGGTAGATCGGCGTGACGCGCGCGCCGGTTGTGGCGTCCGGTTCGGCGCCGGCGTGAACCGACAGCGTGTTGAATCCGAGGTCAGCCTGCCTTGACTCTGTGGTCATCGAAATCCCTTTCGCGAGTTTGCGTGCAGGTGGCGCGCAAGTTGATTCGCATCCGGAAGAGACTCAACCCAATTCCGCAGCAAAGCGCGAGTATTCAATTTTAGGACACCGGTCCATGATGACGGTCAACCCCGCTTTACGGCCACGTTCCGCCGCAGGCTCGTTGACGACCCCGAGCTGCATCCACACACATTTTGCCCCGATGGCGATGGCCTCGTCGACGACAGGGCCCGCCGCTTCGGAATTGCGGAAGACATCGACCATGTCGACCTTGACCGGAATGTCGGCGAGCGACGCATATACGGTCTCGCCCAGGAGCGTCTGCCCCGCGAGGCCGGGATTGACCGGCAGCACCCTGTGCCCCTTGCGTTGCAGGAAGGCCATGACTTCGTGGGAATCCCGCGCCGGGTTGGCTGATGCGCCAACCAGGGCGATGACCCGGGCATTGCGCAAGGCATCGATGATGACCTGGTCGGCGGCTGGCAACATGGGGGTTCCTCTCACTTCCTCACTCAACATTTTGCGCCGCAGTCCCAATCGCACGCAAGACTTGGCTGCGTCAATTTGTTCTCTTTTTGTTTTCGGCGCTTTCGGCTCTATTCGGCGCTGCAGATGGATAGTGTACGAATCTGTCACAAGCACCCGCTGGGTGCATTTCCCCCTAAAAAACAACCAGATATCGAAGTACGATCTCACGCGCATGTGATCGCTTCTCCGCTGCGGCACGTAGGGTTTCAGCACGTCCGGGATTGATCGAAGGTGCGGGAATAACCTCTAATTCAGCAGGACCTATTCAGGCCGACACGCCGGGAGCATTTTCATGAGCAGGATGACGCACGCAGCCGCTGCAGTGCTGGCGATGGGCCTCATGGCAGGCCTTTCATATTTCTTTCTGCTGCCGGAAGAGCCAGGCCGGGCGCAGAGCACGCGGGCTTATGACGACCTGCAGGGCTTTTCAATCAAGCACAGCGGCATTGACCGGAACTTTGGACTCTATGTGCCGAAGTCATACTCAAGGGAACGGCCTGCACCGATGATCATCGCACTGCATGGCCGCTTTTCATCTGCAAAGGCGCTTCATGCGATGTCGCATTTGCAGCGCGTGGCCGACGCTCGCGGCGCCATCCTCGTGTACCCGGAAACTTTGGGCGCCTATTGGGGCGATGGCGGCCACACCGTACTTCAGCGCACCGAACCCGAGCCCGATGACATGGGGTTCATCAAGGCACTCGCTGAAACCATCACGACCGACTATGCAATCGACCAGAGCAAGGTCTTCCTGCTCGGCTACGACGGCGGCGGCGCGATGGCCTATCGGCTTGCCTGCAATCCTCCCGTCCGGTTTGCGGCCGTGACGGTCGTTTCCGCCCTGATGTGGAACTTCTCGGCAAGCGCATGCGCGGCCGGACGGCCGGCGACGTCGATTCTGGTCGTGCATGGCCGTGACAGCGAATTGTTTCCGGTGGACGGCGTGTCAGCCCAACCCGGAGTCAGTGCCGCGCGGCTGAGCGTTGGCGAAACAATTGGTTTCTGGCGCGGGGCCGATGGCTGCGGCGCGTCTCCGGCCACGACGGGCAGCGACGGCAGTGTGATTTATTCAAACTGCCAGGCTGGCTCGACGGTAGCCTATGTCGGCGTGCCTGGCGGCAAGCAGGAGTGGGCTCACACGGGCAACGAATACAGGCTCAATCGCCACGAGATAGACACCACGTCTCTGGTCGACAGGTTCATGTTCGATCGGGCAGGTTTCGGGCTGCAGACGGGTCGCGGCAGTGCTGAAGCCACGCGTGAGCATATCCTGTATGTGCCGCAGTCCTACGACGCCCGAAAGCCGACGCCAGTTGTTGTCGTGTTGCACGGCAGGCCAAGCAACGCCGCCGCTATGGCAAGGATTTCAGGCATGAACGCAGTCGCGGCGCGGCACGGCTTTATCGTTGTCTATCCGGAGGGGCTGAACCACGAATGGAATGCGCAGTTCGACCTCTACAACAAGTCGGCACACAGCGTTCATACGGCGGGCCTCGAGCCAGCCGGATTGCGTCAGGACGATGTCGGCTTTCTCAAGACACTCATGGCGGACCTTCGCGTGGATCTCAATGTTGATCCGCAGCGCATGTACATCTCCGGATTCTCGAACGGCGGGTTCATGACGCTTCGAATGGCGTGTTCGGCGTCAGACACCTTTGCCGGTTTTGCCGAAGGCGGTTCCGCGCTCTACACCGTGATGACCGAATTCTGCAAGAACGGCAAACCTGCGCCAATGTTTTTCATGCACGGCACGGCCGATCCCAGCATACTGATCGACGGTGTCCAGACGCGCGACTCCCAAAGCGGAATGCCGACGCGCATTACATTGAGCGTCAAGGAAACCGTGGCCCTGTTCGCCAGGCGCAATGGTTGCGCGCCATCGGGCGTGATGACGACATTTGGCGAGAGCGGCCGCTCGCCCGGTACCAAGGTCATGCGCTACATACCCAACAACTGCATGCCGACAGCCCCAATTGTGTTTTACATCATCGAGGGCGGCGGTCACACGTGGCCGGGAACCCCTGGCGTTATGGATGAAAAGCAGTTTGGTCCGACGAATCTGGATATCAATGCCAGCGACAAGATCTGGGAGTTCCTGAGCACACAAAAGCTTGCGAACTGAACCCACCGGCGCTGCAAGATTTTAGCGCAGCACGTATCCAATGCCGGCGACGTCATGGATCAGCTTGCGCTCGAACGGCCCGTCAATCTGCGATCGCAGGCTTGCCATGACCTGATCCACATCGCTGCTCGCCTGGAGTTCGGCCAGTGCGCGTTCGCCAAGGAAATTCGTTGAAAGGCTTTCGCGCGGAAAGCTCATCAGCAGGCGCAGCAGGTGAAACTGTCGGTCATCGAGCAAAATGGCCTGATTGTCGCGCCACGCCTGATGGCTCGCTGCATCCAGCCGCAGGCCATCATATTCAAGGTCGCGCTGGTCAGCAGGGATGCAGCGGCGGATCACGGCATTGAGGCGTGCAAGCAGTTCACTGAAGGCGATGGGCTTCACCAGATAGTCATCAGCGCCAAGATCCAGGCCATTGACGCGGTCTCCAAGGCCCTCACGCGCCGTCAGCAGGATCACGGGTGTCTTCACGCCACGATCCCGAAGTTCCTGAAGCAGCGAATAGCCGTCCCGCTTGGGCATCATGATATCGAGCAGGACAACATCATAGTGACTGCGTGTCAGTCGCTCGAGTCCGGCCTCGCCGTCCGGCACGGCATCAGCCTCAAAGCCGCTTTCCCTTAGACCTTTGACAAGGAGGCCTGAAGTTTTGGTGTCGTCTTCAACGACCAGAATACGCATGGCATCACCAGAGAGTTTGTTGCACACACTATCAATTGGCTCATGACGGCAAGATTACAGCGGGCGTATCCCGGTGTCATTTAAACATTGCGTTAATGCGCCGGTTCGATCGCTTCCGCCGGTTGAACGTCGGGAACGGTGACGCTGAACTCGGTTCCCTTGCCGAATTCGCTGCGAACCTCGATGGTACCTCCGTGCAGTTCAACAATGCTTTTTGTGATGGCAAGACCCAGTCCGACCCGGTCGCTGTCGGCGGCACGGACAGGATCAGCGCGATAAAAGCGATCGAACACGTGCGGCAGGTGTTCCGGCGCGATGCCCTCACCGGTATCGCGCACCAGTATTTCAACACTGCCATGACGGGGTTTGACTACAATCTGGACTGACCCACCAGGAGACGTATGTGAAATTGCATTGGCGACCAGATTGTTGATGGCACGCTGGAACACCAGCCGGTCGACATTGACAATCAGGTCTTGGGGGCAATCGAGCGAAAGGGTGATCCCGGTGTCGCTTGCGCTGTCCCCGAAGTAGTCTCGCGTGTTGCCAAGTTCCTTCGACAGCCAGACCCTTTCCCGCTGCAGCTTCATCTGTGCGTTTTCGGCGCGCGCCACAAACAGCAACCCACGCACGATGTTTGTCAGCGCTTCGCATTCCTCGATGTTGGACTCGATCGCTTCCTGGTATTCCTCAACCGTGCGCGCCTTGCGCAGAATGACTTCTGATCCCAGCAGCATCTTGTTGAGCGGCGTCCGCAGCTCGTGCGCCACGTTGTCGGCATAGTGCTTCAGGCCGTCATAGGTGATCTCGAGCCGGTCAAGCATGCGGTTGAACTGCCAGCCAAGCTCACGCAATTCGGTCGGCAGGCCCTTCAGCTCGAGCCTGTATCCAAGGTTTGTAGGACCGATTGCAGAAGTGGCTTCAGTAATGTCGCTCAGCGGGCGCATTTCGGATCTGATGATCAGCCACCCCGCAAAGCCGCACACGATCAGGCCGCCAAACAGCACAAAAGAAAGCAGCATCCGGTACCAGCTGAGAACCTGCTGGTCGAGACTGATATCGGTTCCAACCTGTATGTAGACTTCACTGAAGCCAAGGGCAGTGGATGATTTCACGCGTGCAGCCACGGTTCGAAACAGCCGCCCGTCGGTGGCGGTGACATCGGCATTGCGCAGCTTGTCGAGTTCCGTTGTGGCGACACTGGGAAACAGCTTGATCGGAAGTACCTCCGCCATGTTGGGCGTCTCGTGGCCGATGGTACCGGGTGGATAGACGACGCGAATGAATATCTGGCGCGGGCCCTCCATCTCTTCACTGACCTCGTGGTTGATCAGGTCACTGTCGGGGTTCTGTGTTTGCACGATCGAACGGATGTTTTTCACCCGCTTGTCCAGCAACTCGTCATCGGCCCACTGCAGGCCCGCGACGGTGGCCCAGTAGAAAGTCAGTCCGGTGACCGCGATCATGGCAAGGCAGGATGCGAAGAACCACCCAATCAGGCGCGTGCGCAGCGAGGCTGTTTGCGGCGCGTCGATTTCCTTAGCGTACGGCATAGCCGCGCCCGCGTATCGTGTGTATCAGCTTGCGCGGATAGGGGTCGTCGACCTTGGCTCTGAGACGGCGAATATTGACATCGACCACATTGCTGTCGGTATCAAAGCGAACGTCCCACACCTGCTCTGAAATAAAGGTTCGTGACAGGACTTCGCCGTTGTGGCGCAGCAGCAGTTCGAGCAGCAAGAACTCCTTTGCTGTCAGTTCGATCTTGTCGGCGCCGCGCTTGACTTCATGCCGGCGGGGATCGAGTTCGAGGTCCTCGATCTGAAGCACTTCCGGCTTGATTTGACCGGATCGTCGCATGATGGCCTTGATGCGTGCCATCAGTTCGGAAAACGCAAACGGCTTCACGAGATAATCGTCAGCGCCGAGTGTCAGGCCCTGGACCCGGCTCTCCACGCTCTCGCGCGCCGTCAGCATGATCACGGGAGTTTCACATTTGTTACGGCGCAACTCTGACAGCGTCCACCAGCCGTCGCGAACCGGCATCATGACGTCGAGAATGATCAGGTCATACTTGTTCAGCGCGAGGAAGCCCATCGCGTCGGCACCGTTGGCCGCTGCATCCACGAAGTAACCCTGCTCGACCAGGCCCTTGGTGAGGAAGTCGCGAGTCTTGAGATCATCTTCGACAACAAGAAACTTCATGGGCTGCAATAACCGGACAGGTTGGCGTTGTGGCGGGATAGGGTCACACGAGACACTGCTTACTCAACTGATTTGCTGCATTTTGGCAAAAACATACCGTTAAGGGCAAACTGGAATGCGTGTCCCCCTGAAAGCGAACACCATGCCGTCGACATGCATTCGCGTTCACCCTCAACATTTGATGACAAAGAGATTACAACTGTGCTGTATAGGCGCAGGCAGGTATATGACTGACCCGCTAACCAACGGGTCTGCACGACAGGTGCACCCGCCAGAAGGAACTCGCTGTGGTGTGCGTTCAATCAGAAGGTTCCAGGTGAGTTGAGTTATGTCCGCTGCTGAGCCTTCGGCGCCGTCCTATCACCGGCAGGAACGCACGTCGCGACTGTCGTTTTCACTCAAGCTCTTCCAGGGCATTGGCGCCATTCCGGATACGATCAAGAACTGGGTCTTCAACACCTTTGTCCTGATCTACTACAATCAGATCCTGGGTGTGGACGCGCTTCTGGTGTCTGTCGCGCTTGCCCTCACGATCATCATCGACGCGATCGCCGACCCGTGGATCGGTGCGATTTCCGACAATCTGCATTCGAAATGGGGGCGCAGGCATCCGCTCATGCTGCTGGGTGCGATACCGCTCGGCCCCGCGTTCTACGCTGTCTTCGTGCCTCCTGCGGGTCTTTCGCAACACGAGCTGTTTGAGTGGCTGACGGTGTTCCTGATCCTCAGCCGCGTTTCGCTTTCCGTGTTCTTCGTTCCCTGGGCTGCAATTGCAGCCGAACTGACTGATGACTATGACGAACGCACTTCCGTGATGGCTTACCGATATGCGGTGGGCTGGTTCGTGGGCGTGCTGTTTCCGCTGCTTGTCTTTGCAGTCTTGATGCCGGCGACCCCCGCATATCCCGTCGGTCAGCTGAATGCTTCCTACTATCCAACAATGGCGCTTGTCGGCGCCGGCCTGATGACATTCGGCGCATTGGCGACGACATTTCTGACATGGAAGGAAATTCCATATCTGCGCCAGCATACCGTTCGCCAGAGCCTGCCATCGATTGGTGCAACGATTTTTGAAGTGAGACGGGCGCTCGCAAACAGGGAGTTCGCGCTGTTTTTCACGATTGTTTTGATCTCTTCTGCCCTGGCCGGCACAACGCAGAACATGGCGCTCTACATGGCGACCTATTTCTGGCAGCTCGCTTCCGAAGATCTCAAGTGGTTTGCGCTGTGGGGCATTGGCGCGCTGCTGGCGTTCCCGCTCGTATCGGTGGCACAGCGCTGGTGGGACAAGAAGCACATTTTGCTGGTGTGTTCGTTTCTCAGCATGTTTGGCGGCGTCGCAGTCGTCACCCTGCGATTTGAAGGTGTGCTGCCACCCAACGGCTCCCAGTTGCTGATTGCCATACTCGTTGTCGAGGGCGCCCTGATCGCCGGCATCGAAGTCATTCGCGGTGTGATCGGCGCGTCAGCCATTGCCGATATTCTCGACCAGCACGAACTCGAGACCGGGTTCCGCCAGGAAGCAATGTTCAATGCGGCAGTTTCGTTTTGCGTAAAGGCCACTTCGGGCCTGGGTATGCTGTTCGGAGGCCTGATCCTGAGCTTTATCAACCTTCCGGAACACGCCGACCCTGCGTCGGTGCCCGCAGCATCAGTTCGTCAGCTGGGCTCGATCGTGGGGGTCTGTCTGCCGTTGCTGCACCTCGTGCCGATTTACATGATCACCCAGTACGGCCTGACGCGTCTTGTTCACGCTGATATCAGAAAAGCCCTGGATGCACGGAAAACCAGACAATCTTCCGTAACGGAAGTCTCTTCCCAGGTAACCGATCCGCATTAACTGTTGCTGCAATGTTGCAAGCGCGCGCAGCAATCCTTGTTAGCATTCGCAATAAGACTGGCGTGTTCCGATTCTCCGGAGGGGATGCAAGCGTGATCTATCAGATGTATCAGGCGCATTCGGATGTGTTGTTTCCGGTGCGGACCATGGCGCAGTTGATGCACACCGCAATGGGTTGGCACCAGCGCGCACCCAAGACGCACCCCATGCGAAGGGTCTCCGCCACGCTTCAGATGCTCGAGCGTTTTACCCTCACCCACGAACGCCCCGAATACGAAATCGATCATGTCATCGTCGGCGGCAAGGCCATCGATGTTGTCGAAGAGCCAATTACGGCGACGCCGTTTGGCACGCTGCTTCATTTTCGCAAGGACATGAAGTCGCCTGGCCCGGCGGTATTGCTGGTAGCGCCAATGTCCGGGCATTTCTCAACACTGCTCCGCTACACCGTACGAACGCTGCTGCAGGATCACGACGTCTACATCACCGACTGGCACAACGCCCGTGATGTCGAGTTGTCGGCAGGGGTGTTCGGATTTTCGGACTACATCGACACAGTGATTGGCTTCCTTGAATACCTCGGGCCAGGCTCGCATGTCGTGGCAGTGTGCCAGCCCTGTGTTCAGGTGCTCGCGGCTATGGCCATCATGGCAGCGCAACAGCACCCGTGCCAGCCGCGCTCAATGACCTTGATGGGCGGGCCAATCGATGTGCGTCGCTCGCCGACCAAGGTGAACGAACTTGCATTCAAGAACCCGATCCAGTGGTTCGAGAAGAACCTGATCTCCCAGGTACCCGCACGCTACAAGGGCGCAGGGCGCAAGGTGTATCCGGGCTTCGTGCAGCTGACCGCGTTCATGCGCATGAATCTCGAGCGTCACATGAAGTTCCACAGGATGCTCTACAAGCACCTGGCCAACCATGACTGGAAGTCGGCAGAACCCATCATCGAATTCTATGACGAGTATTTCTCTGTTCTCGACCTGCCGGCCGAATTCTATATCGAAACCGTCAGGATGGTTTTCCAGGACGCACTGCTCGCCAAGGGCGAACTGATGCACCAGGGCGAGCGCATTGATCCGTCGAAAATCAAGCGTACATTTGTGCTGACCGTCGAGGGCGAGCGCGATGATATCTGCGGCCTTGGCCAAACCTATGCCGCACACGATCTTTGCAGCGGTCTCGACAGCGCAAAAAAACGCCATCACCTGCAGCCTGGCGCGGGCCACTACGGCCTGTTCGGCGGCAAGCGCTGGGAAAACGATATCTATCCGATCGTGCGCGAAGTGATCGCAAGGTCGAAATAGGCTACTGGCCCCATTTCGGCTCGCGCTTGTCGATGAAAGCCGTAATGCCCTCCTTTGCGTCTGCCTCCAGCATGTTTCGTGTCATCACTTCGCTGGCATAGGCATAGGCTTCAGCAAGGCCCAGTTCAGCTTGGCGGTAGAAGGCCTCCTTGCCGATGGCAATCGACACTTTTGACTTTGATGCAATGTGCTGCGCGAGCTTTTGAACCTCGGCAACGAGCAAGTCGGCAGGCACGGCGCGGTTGATCAGCCCGATCTCCTGCGCACGGGACGTATCGATCATGTCCCCGGTCAGAAGCATTTCCATCGCATGCTTGCGCGAGACATTGCGCGAGAGCGCCACCATCGGCGTCGAACAGAACAGCCCGATATTCACACCAGGCGTGGCAAATCGCGTGCCTTCGGCCGCAATGGCAAGATCGCAGCTGGCGACCAGCTGGCAGCCTGCTGCTGTGGCGATTCCGTGCACCTGGGCTATCACCGGCTTCTGCAGGTGGACGATGGTCTGCATCATCCAGGCGCACTGCTTGAGCAGCCGGTGGAAATAGTCGTGTCCCTTGTCAGCGTCGTTCCAGTGCGGCGTCATCTCTTTCAGGTCATGGCCGGCCGAGAAGGCAGGGCCGTTCGCTGCAATAACCACCACGCCGACGGACCTGTCCGTTGCCGCCGCATCAAGGACCGCCTGCATCTCATGCATCAGGCCCTCGGAGAGCGCGTTACGCGCCTGCGGCCGGTTCAGCGTCAATGTCAGCACGCCACCATCGCGGGCAGTGACTACGAAATCACGGGTTGTCATTCCAGGTTCCTCGGTAACATGAGGCATAGCACAAACACCCGTCGTAGAGGGAGAGCTTACCCGAGTCCGCACAATCCATGGCCCTTTTAATGAGCCGGC
>JBEBHP010000033.1:0-18704 GCA_040080835.1 Micropepsaceae bacterium
CAATCGCGGTCCCGCCCGCCAATTCGGAAGGGGTGGCCACCCCTTCCGAATATCCGCTCAGCATCAACCGATTCGGACTTTCCGAACATGCAAGGTGGCTCGCAGCGTGAGCTGCGAGACGGATGAGGATACCCCAGTTACGGTATGGACGGTTCCACTTGCCGCCCCCAAAATGCCTGACTACCGAATCTGTGCGGAGTAGCCCGACCATGAGTTCCCTTCGACTGAATTGTGCATTGGCCCTGTGCGCGACGCTTGCTGCTTGCCAGCTCGCAGCAGCCGATACGAAAGAGCGTTGGCTGGTTGCCAAGGCATCAGGTGGCTCACTCGCCTACGACACGGAAACGATAAAGCGGGACGAAAAGACGGGGTATGTCACGTTGTTGAGCGCGCTCTATCTCAGCAAGCCAGAGAAGAGTGCGAGCGGCAAGGTGTATCAGTACATCCTGTCCGAGGACCGTCTCAACTGTTCAAGCAAGACTTTCCAGCCGATGACGCGAGTGCTTCTGGACGGCACCCCAACAGTTGTCGACGAGTTTGAACTCGAAGCGCCCGCCTGGCAGCCCGTGTCGGAAAACCAGTCGCTTGCATTCTTCCTGAGCATCGTCTGCAACGGTGACGCCCTCGGCAATTCACGCGAGGCGTCCAGCATCGAAGCCGCGTTGACCCTGATGCAGACGATGGCGAAGTAGGGGGACACACACCTCACCCCTTGTCGTGGTTCGCGAAGGCGGACCACCCACGTCTTTGCAAAGTTTTGAACGGAAAATGAAGTTGTGGGTGGTCTGCCTGCGCCACTGCTGTCCGGTTCAGTTCGACCTCCTTTTATTCGTCATGGCAGGGCTTGTCCCTGCCACCCAGTGCGCGCACGTCTGTGTGCGCTAGAGACTCATTTGAAAGACCGCCGATCGCGTGGCGAGTTGGTGCATGTTTCGAGGCTTCAACGCGTGGCCCCTGGTTGGCAGGGACAAGCCCTGCCATGACGAAAAAGGGGGCTTGGAGAGAGCGAGTTGATCGGGCGAAGAAGATGCCGGCAGGATGCCGGCGCTCCCGGGAAGGCGCGTTCAAGAGTTCCCCACCCAACATCTAGCCCCTCCGCCCCACGCCGGCCACGAAATATCCCTGCGTCAATTTGTTCTCTTTTTGTTTTCGGCGCTTTCGGCTCTATTCGGCGCTGCAGATGGATAGTGTAGGAATCTGTGCCGGGGCGATCCCGGAGCGAATATGGTTCCTCTTCTGATCCGGTTTGCAACCTGGCGCCAGAGCTCAGTGCGGCGCCCCTCACAACCCTGAAAGCCAACAAACTCATCAATACCAAGCCCACCGCGGAACCGCGCGCCAACACGCGCGCCTGCGTCCGCGAAAGGAATGCCCATGACCAAATTCACACCCCCGCCAAAGCCAGACGCGCCAACCGGCGCCGACGGCAAACTCACACAGCAATTCCAGGAAGCGCTCAAAACCAGCTTCGCCCTCAACGGCACCACGGCGATCAAAAAGCTGAGCGAGGACAACCCGTCCGCCTATCTGCGCCTGATCCAGGCCGCGCTCGAAGGCCAACTGCCTGCCAACCCCATCAACGGCTTATCAGACAATGAACTCGAAACTGCAATTTCTGTCATCCGATCAACTGTCGACGCTCGCGCAGGCGCTGACGCAGGAGAAGTCCCACCGTCAGGTGACAAACCGCCTCAAAAGCTACGCGCCGTACGAAAAGCAGCGCGCCTTCCATAAATACGGGGCCACCTGCAAGCAGCGCCTGCTGCGTGCAGGCAACCAGCAGGGCAAGACCTATTCCGGGGCCATGGAGATGGCGATGCACCTGACGGGCCAGTACCCCGACTGGTGGGATGGCCGCAGGTTCGATCATCCCGTCGACGCGTGGGCAGCCTGCGATACCGGCGAGACCACGCGCGACAACCCGCAGCGCGCGCTCATGGGCCCGATCGGCGACTGGGGCACGGGTGCCATTCCGCTTTCCTGCCTGATCGAGGCCAAGCGCGGGCAGGGCGTCGCCGACCTGCTTGACATCGTGCTCGTGCGCCATGCGTCGGGCGGCACCTCGAAACTCGGTTTCAAGCGCTACGACCAGGGCAGGCAGGCGTGGCAGGGTCCGGCCAAGCACGTCATCTGGTGCGATGAGGAACCACCCGACGTCATCTACAACGAAGCGCTCGCGCGCCTCATCGCAACCGGCGGCATGATCTACACGACCTTCACGCCACTGCTGGGCCTCAGCAACATCGTGTCCCGCCTGATCGGGCAGCACGACGGAACAACATGTGCTGACGTCAACATGGTGCTGGCCGACGCGCACCACATCAGTCCGGACGATTGGGAAGGCATCATCGCAAACTTCCCCGAGCACGAGCGCGACGCGCGCATCTCGGGCATCCCCGTGCTGGGCAGCGGCCGCGTCTTTCCGGTCGACAGCGCCGACATCCGCCACCGCGCATTCGACATTCCAACGGACTGGCCCGTGATCGGCGGCATGGACTTCGGCTGGGACCATCCGTTCGCGGCGGTCAAGCTGGCCTGGGATCGCGACGGCGACTGTGTCTACGTCACGCAAAGCTATCGCGCGCGAAAGGAAACACCGCCCGTGCACGCCTCGGCCCTGCGCAAGTGGGGACACGATCTGACATTCGCCTGGCCGCACGATGGCAACCAGGCCGAGAAGGGCAGCGGCAGGCAGTTGCAGTCGCTCTACGCTGCCGAGGGCCTGACCATGCATCATACGCACGCAACGCACGCTCCCGGCGGCTATGGCACCGAGGCGGGCGTGATGGACATGCTCGCCCGCATGCAGACGAACCGCTTCAGGGTCTTCGAGCACCTGCATGACTGGTTCCGCGAGTTCGAAACCTATCACCGCGTGAACGGTCTGATCGTGAAGGAGCACGACGACCTGATGAGCGCGACGCGCATCGCGCTGATGATGCTGCGCGAGGCAAGACCGGCCGAGGCCGACCGCACTGGCTTCATAGCGCCTGCTGACCCATACGACCCTGCGCGCCACACGCTCGCAACCTGACCAACGGAGAAACAACATGTGTGTCCCCATAGCCCTGACCGGGCTTCAGATCGCCTCATCCATCGCGGGCGCGGCTGCGCAATCGGCCGACCAGCGGCGGCAGGCGAAACAGGCCGAGGCCAATGCCCGCGCCGACGCAGCCTCTGCCAACGCGCGCGGCGAACGCCTGCGCGACCAGGCCGACACAAGAGCGGCCACCGCGCGCGTCAACGCATTCACCTCCGGCGCAGACCCCAAAAGTGAATCGGTGACCGCATCGCTCGCCGCGGCCCATGCCCGCGATCTCGATGGTGTGCGGGCCGAAGAAGACGCCGCTCGCCAGTCGCTCTACCAGGGTGACGTGCAGTCAAGGCAACTGCGGCGCGCTGCTCGCGCAGGCCTTGCACGAAGCCTGATCGGCGCCGCCGAAACGGTCTCGGGCCTCAGGTCCTCGGGCAATACGATCTACATTCCCCTTTGAATAGGGAGCTCGAAATGCTCAAATCAACCGTGCCGAGCGTCCACTGCTTTCACCAATCAGATGTTGTGTGGATGAAGCTGTCCCCGGTGCGATGCCGAAGTGACGACATCCGGCGTCACCTCGCCTGTAATATTTCCCTCGATTAGGGAAATGGCTGAAAAGAGCCAAAAAAATCAGGATATTTCTGTCCAGAATTCTGATTTAGGGACGGCCTGTTGCATCCCGGATACTAACACTCCGGAGCGATCCGTTTAAGATGCGAGTGGGTAAAACGCGCTGGGGTAAGCTCACTATTGGGCTTTGGCCGCCGGCCTCAGTTTGGAGTTGGGGGATCAAAATGAACATGAAGGCCTTGTTACTTGGTGTTGCAGCATCGGCAACACTCATGGGTGCAGCGAACGCGGGTTATGAACGCGACGGCTGGTACATTGGACTGGAAGCTGGCTGGGGTCGCGTCAACGAGACGAACTTCGCAGGCTCGCCGACACCGATCAAACTCGACGATGGAATGGCAGCATTTGCCACCGTCGGTCATGCGTTCAAGAACAGCAACTGGCGCATCGAAGGCGAACTCGGCTATCGCAACAACGAAGGCACGCAGGACATCACTGTCTGTCAGACAGCTTGTACGACCACGACCGACGACATCGCGCTGGAAGAATGGTCAGGCATGGTCAACGCGCTGTATGACATCAACCTGAACTCCGAACGCTGGGGCCTGAGCATTGGCGCCGGCGCTGGTGTTGACAACCCGCGCTACATGGCCCGCGACGGCCACGACAGCAACGACAAGGTTTTCGCCTGGCAAGCCATCGCTGGCCTGACCTATCGCGTCAACCAGCATTGGGACATCGACCTCAACTACCGCTACCTGAACGCATCGCAGGCTGAACTTCAGCAGACAGCGTTCTCGGCGCCGCGCGAAGTTGACCTCGAGAAGCATTCTGTGACCGTTGGCTTCCGCTATGGCTACAACGAGCCGCCGGTAATTGTTGAGCCGCCAGTCATCGTCGAGCCACCCAAGCCGAAGCAGTTCATCGTGTTCTTTGGCTGGAACAAGTGCAACATCACGGCAGAAGCTGATGCAGTTCTCAGCGAAGCCGCTTCGTCTGCGAAGTCGAATGGTTCAGCTTCGATCCGCGTCGTCGGTCACACCGACACGTCAGGTTCGAACGCCTACAACCAGAAGCTTTCGGAATGCCGCGCCAATGCGGTCAAGTCGAACCTGGTTGGCAAGGGCGTGTCTGACGGCGCGATCTCGACCTCGGGCAAAGGCGAATCCGAGCTCATGGTTCAGACCGGCGACGGCGTGAAAGAGCCTCAGAACCGCCGCGCCACGGTGGACCTGAACTAGGCCTCTCTCTCGAGAGCGTAACCCGAAGGGGCGGAGACGAAAGTCTCCGCCCTTTTCTTTTGTGGCTAGAGCAGCCCGCGCAACGCCTGGCGCAGGCGCCTGTCGCGCTTGAGATACCACTCGCGGCTCATGGCGTGGATCCTGTTGTGGAAAGCCTCTGCATAAAGCAGGCGCCAGGTGCCGCCGCGGGTCGACTTCGCACCTGACCCCGCGTTGTGCCGCTTCAGACGCTGATCGAGATCGACGGTCCAGCCGACATAGGTCGCGGGACCGCGCGAAGAGACACTACCGATGACGTACACAAAACAATTGGGCTGCCGACGCTTTCGCGCGGGCAGCCCTGAGCGTTTCCTGAGGGAAGCGTTCTTCTTCTTATTCTGCGAAGACGCGCACGGTCGCCGTGCGGTTCTTCCAGCTGTTTTCTTCGTATTTGAGGACAATATGATCGACGTTCCTGCGCCCGCCATCCAGGTCAATCACGCGTGTACAGTCACCTGGATTGATTTGGAAGCGCGTATTGATGTCCTGGTGGCCGCCATTGCGGAACCAGACGTCGATATCGATGAAATGCACCGGGTGGCGATAGACGCAGAATTTCAGGCGGCTGAATTCCCGGTTGCCCGGCAGGTTCACGGTGTCGACGTCGACGCGGTCGCGAACATTCAGCTGGGCGATCTCGTCCCAGGCAAGCGCCGGCGTGACGCTGGCGATGGTTGATACAATTGCTGCTGCGGCGAATACCAATAACTTCTTCATTTCCTCATTCCCTTTGTCTGGTCTCTGCTTCGGTTCCAGCCACATGGCTGAAAGCGGGCGGAACTTGTGCCCGCGCACATGAACGCCAGATGAAAGCAAACAGGCATCCGTTGGCGAGTGCAAATCATGTGACCGTCGCTACGGGGCCACAACAAAAACCGCAGAAACCAGGGGGACGGACAGCAATGTCCACAGGCAACAACCGTGGCCCCGTTTCAGCCCCGGACACGGATCTCTCAATGGACAAGGACTTGCAGAGCCTGATGCTGCGCCTGCGAAAGCGCGACCGCGTCGAACTCGGAGAATACGGAATTGACTCCGATGAAGCCGTGTCGATGCTGTCGGCACCATCCGCACTCACGCGCCTCTTTCACGCCTGCGGCGCACCACAGGCCGTCATCGCCTTTCATGCGATCACGCCACGCACGCTGTCAGCCTCGCTGCTGGCAACAGACGAGTGGCCCCGCGTGATACGACCGGTCTGGCGCTGGTGCGTTCAGGTCGCAAGACCCACGCTTCTGGCCCAGGGCTTCACGCGCGCCGAGTGCCGCACAATGCAGGGCCACGATGACGCCATCCGCTTTCTCGAAAAACTCGGCTTCCGGGCCGAGTGCCACATACCCCACTTCGGCGCCACCGGCGCCGCCTTCACCCAGTATGCATGGAGACTTCAAGACAATGTGCCTGATGAAAACACCAAAAATGCCGACCCCGCCGCCACCGCAGCGCCTTGAATCGAGGCAGGAGGAAGAACTGCGCGATCGCCGCAGGCTGCTCAGGCGGCAGGGCCAGTACCTGTCGCCATATGCGGTGACACAATCAGCCTATGCCAACCCGCTGGCCCGCAAGTCGCTGCTGGGCGGCTAGGCCTTTCAGTTCATCCTGAACTCGATGACGGCTTCGGTGACAAGCGGTCGTCCGGGCGGCTGGTAGCGCCACTTGCGAACCGCCTCGAGCGTCGCGTTCTCGAACCACCCGACGGGATCAGCCCAGATGACCACGGCATCGCTCACGCTGCCGTCCGGCGCAATCGTGATGCGCACGCGTACGCTTCCTTCACGCTCCATGTCCAGCGCCCTTCTCGGGTAGACCGGCTGGGGCTGGGAGACAGGATGCGCGACGATCTCGCTTGCATCAGGCTTTGCCGGCGCTGGCTGGCCCGGAAATGCAGGAAACGGCAGGGGCTTCGGCCGCACGACGTCGGTCGGCGCGAGCGAAGGTCCCTTCGAGCCTTCAGGATAGGGATAGACCTCCTGGTGCGAGACCGTCTGCACGAACTCAGGGCCGCCGACGCTGCGGAACAAGGGCTCGGCGTAGTACAGCGCAACGATGAGCAGGAACGGAATGCCAAGCCAGCGGCCAAGCCACGACAGCGCTGAAAGGTTTGCATCGCGTTCGGGCCGCAACGGTGGTGCCGAACCTGGAACTGGCCCCAAGTCTGGTGCCTGGTCTGGTGCCTGTTCGTCGCTCGCTGACATGCCGAAGCCTTCTCACCCGCAATCATTCTATCTGCCTGCCCGCAGGCCGGGCAACGCAGCAAATCATTATGACCCCAATATGACGGAACAAAAATGTCCTTACGCACACCAAATGAACTGGTCTCGCACTGCAACAGGCTCAAGGCCGAGCGCACAGTCTTCGAACAGCACTGGCGCGAAATTGCCCACTACATGCGCCCTCACTGCGCCCGGGCGCTGGGCGGCGAGGCGAAGTTTGCGCTCATGGATTCCACGGCGAAGCTTGCCGCCGAGAACTTCGCCAGCGGCATCTATGGCATGATGACAAACCCCGCCAACCGCTGGTTCGCCCTGCGCCTGCACGACGAGGACCTCAACAGCTTCGATCCCGTCCGGGACTGGCTGTACGAGGTGGAAACGCGCATGCTCGCCTCGTTCGGCCCGCAATCCTCGCGCTTCTACGCCGTGTTGCCGGCGCTCTACGCGGACCTCGCGACCTTTGGCACCGCCGTATTCTACTCGGAGGAAATCGCGGGCACAGGTTCGTTCAGCGACACGGTCCGCCCGCTCGCCGAATGCTTCGTTGCGGAGAGCGCAAGTGGCGAGATCGACACCGTCTTCCGAAGGTTCACACTGACACCACGTCAGGCCGTCTCGTTGTTTGGTGACAGTGTCAGTCCACGCACCGCACGTGGCGCCGCGCGCAACGATCTCGAGCGCGTGACGTTTCTTCACTGCGTCCACGCAAACGACGAAGCGTTGCCGGGAAGCCCTGCACCGCATGCACGCCCGTTCCTGTCAGTTTATGTGGAGGAAGATGGCGCGCGCATGGTCGGCAGCGGCGGCTACTTCGAAATGCCCTATCAGGTTCCACGCTGGCTGCAGACGCCAGGCGAAGCCTATGGTCGCGGCATTGGCGATCAGGTTTTGCCCGACATGCGCCTGCTTGCGCGCATGGAGGAAACGGCGTTGCGTGCAGCCCAGCTCATGGCGGATCCGCCAATGGCCGTCCCCGACAGGGGATTGGCCAAGGCGGCGCGCACGGTGCCGGGCGGTATCAGCTATGGTGCCCTCGACCAGTCCGGCAACCTGCGCATAAAGCCGATCTACACGGGCGCCAATCCCGCGATCACGCTCGAGATGATCGAAAACCGCAGGCAGGCCATCCGCGAGGCGTTCCATTTCCAGCTGTTGCAGATGTCGGGAAGTCCCAACATGACGGCAACGGAATGGATGGGACGCCAGGAAGAAAAGCTGCGCCTCCTCGGACCCAATCTCGGCCGCATCCAGTCGGAGTTCCTGTCACCCCTGATCCGGCGCCGCTTCGGCATGCTGCTGCGCGCCGGGCAATTGCCGGAGCCACCGCCAGAAATAAGGGGACAGTGCATGTGCGTGGACTACGTCTCGCCCCTTGCCCGCGCGCAGTTGGCTGGCGAGGCGCAGGCCGTCGCAAGGCTTTACGAGAACCTGGACACGATCACGAAATTCGATCCGACCATCGCGGGCAATCTCGACCACGCCCATGCGCTCGAGGTTATGGCCCAAGGCTGGGCTGTCCCCGCCCGCATCCTGCGTGGCGGATAACTGACGTCACACGAACGCGCTATCGTTTGACAATCAGGCGAAGGATCATACGCCAGCAGAACTGCCTGCGTTGTGTTGCATCGGGCGTATGAGGAACCTCGAACACTTAATAAATTCGTCATGGCAGGGCTTGTCCCTGCCACCCAGGGGCCGCAGGCAGGTGCCTCGAAACATGTCTGGTATCATCGCACTATCAGTGGGCTTTCGAAAGAGTCTCCAGCGCGCACGGACGTGCGCGCACTGGGTGGCAGGAACAAGCCCTGCCATGACGAAATTTGGAGGGCGATCGAACGCCCGCCAACGGAGTTCGGCCTACGGCGCATTGCCCTTGCGCGCGGTGACTTCGATCTCGATCTTCATGCGCGCTTCGGCGAGGCCCGCACTGAACATCGTCGCCGCCGGTCGCACATCGCCAAGATATTTCCGCAACACCGGCCAGCAGGCGGGAAAGTCGTCGGCGTTCGGCAGGATATAGTGCACCCGCACCACATTCCCGAGCGTGGCACCAGCCTGCCCAAGGGCCTTGGAGATATTCCGGAAGCACTGCTCGGCCTGTTCGGCGACGTCGTTCGAAATCGTCATGGTGTCGTAGTCAAACCCCGTCGTGCCTGACACGAAGATCCAGTCGCCATCAACGATGGCGCGGGAATAAGCCATGTCTCGTTCGAACGTCGAGCCCGAAGAAATGCGTTCAACCATCGTCTTGCCGACCTCTCACAACTGAAAACTCAAGGATCAAACATGCAATCACTTCCCGGACTGCTGGCCCTTCTCTGGGGCAGCAAACGGGCCGCGCATGTCGCGGCTGAATACAAGAAGGCCTGCGAAAATCACAGTCTCTTTGTCCGGGACCTCGCGATCTTCTGCAATGCCGCAGCCCCTGTCACGGGCGCCTGCGAATTCGAACGCGGCGTTGAGGAGGGCAAACGTCGCGTCTGGCTCCACGTGGCAAGACTTTCAGCCCTCAACCCATCCGATTTCGTTTCCATAACCGACGGAGAACTTCCAAATGACTGAACAGCACCAAAATGACCCGGCAACGGCGCAGGACTGGACTGAAACCCTGGCGCCCGAACTGAAAAGCCTGGTCACGGCGAAGGGCTATAAATCGCCCGCCGATGTCGTGCAGGCCTACGCGCATGCTCAGCGCCTGATCGGCGCAGACAAGATACCGCTGCCAAAGGACGGCGTGTGGGATGACGTGACGCGCGAGAAACTGGGCATCCCGAAATCAGCCAGCGAGTATCAACTGACACGGCCGCAGTTGCCGCAGGCCTTGCCCTATGACGAAGCCTTCGAACAGGCGGCACTTCCCGTCGCGCACAAGCTTGGCCTCACGCCGCAACAGGTTCAGGGCCTGGTCGATTTCTATGCCGGACATCAGGCGCAGGGCTACGACGCCGCAACAAGATCGCGCCTGGAAGAGCAGGGCAGGGCAACTGAAGCGCTGAAGGCAGAGTGGGGCGCAGGCTATGAACCAAAACTGGCGCAGGCCGCGCGTGCGGCGCGCTATTTTGGCGGCGAGGCGCTGGTTGGCTTTCTGAACGAAAGCGGTCTCGGCGATCACCCGGATCTCGTTCGCGCCTTCGCAAGGGCAGGCGCGCTGTTGAGCGAAGACACGCTCAGAGGCAGCACTGCAATTGAAACCTCCTTGCCGCCCGACGAGGCGTTGCGCAAGGCACAGGCTTTGATGTCAAAGCCCGCCTACACGCAAAAGGGCCACCCTGATCACGCCAGTGCGGTTGACCAGGTAAGGCAACTGTTTGAACAGGCCTATGCGAGTGCGGGTCCTGCAGAGTAGATCCTGGAAATCAGGACTGGGACACCTCGTCCACGACTGGTGCAGGCTCGCCTTCCGCCGCCTTCGCCTTTGGCTTCTTGCGCTTGGCGGCCTTGGCGGCCTCCTTGGCAGCCAGCCGCCTGGCCATCTCCTCGTCAATGAGGGGAACGAGAACTTCGGCAGATTTCTTCTGGATGGCTGAACCCGAGGCCTGCAGACGCTTGGCGTTTGCCAGGAACGTCGCAAGTTCTGCGTCGCTCATGTCGGGCACCCGGCTGCTCAGGTCGTGTACTTGCGGAATCTTCTGTGGTTCAGGAGACGCCGGCTCTTTGTCTTTGTTTTTATCTTTGTTCTTTTTCATTGCCTTTGCTCCTAAACAAAAAGCGGCGCCAGAACTTGCTTCCGGCCGCCGCCCCCAGGGTTATGCAGACAAACTGCTTCAGGCTGCTCGCAGATTGACGGCCTTCGGTCCGCGTTGATCCGGTTCAGTGTCAAAGCTGACGCGCTGACCTTCGCGAAGCGTCTTCATGCCCGCGTGTTCAACCGCAGTTGCGTGGACGAAAACGTCCTTGCCACCGCCGTCAGGTGTGATGAAACCGAATCCCTTTGTCTCGTTGAAGAATTTAACCGTTCCATTAAGCGAGGCCATGCAAATATTCCTGACAGAAAGGTTTGGCGATGGCGATATGCCAGCACCGCTGCGAGCGAATGTCGATTTCCTTGGATGAAGTCTGGTCTTGGGGATTGGCACAGCCACTGTGCTGCTGAGCGCGAGTGTCTGGACATTCCCGGCCCGCACTTCGAAATCGTACAGCCGTCCTGCCAAACTTTACAATGACGCTACGCAATTAGCAAGAATTGGCGGCAACGTGCGGGTAATGGCGCAAAAGCACAGCAATTGTCGCAACGCCCGCAAAGCAGCAGAAACTGATTAACAACGTGGATACCCGAACGGCGCGGCTTGAGAAAAGCTGTCGCCACTTCGGCCCGCCGCAAGCTTGCAAGCCAAGCCGCCCCGGATGTGACGGACAACATCAAGGATGCGGCCTCGCGCGACTGCGAGGCACCCGTTCCGAACCTCTCAAATTCATTCGGAAACCACAAAAATGTCTACTCAGATTACGACGGCTTTCGTCAACCAGTACGCAGCAAACGTCACGATGCTGGCGCAACAGAAAGGATCGAAACTGCGTGACGCAGTTCGCATCGAGAATGTGAACGGCAAACAGGCCTTCTTCGATCAGATCGGCGCGACGGCAGCCCGCCGCCGGACCTCAAGGCACTCGGACACGCCGCGCATGGACACACCACATGCAAGGCGTCGCTGCTCGATCGAGGACTTCGACTGGGCCGACCTGATCGACCACGAGGACAAGGTGCGTCTCCTCATAGATCCGGCATCAACCTACGCAAAAAGCGCGGCCAACGCGATGGGACGGGCGCTGGACGAAGTGATCGTCGATGCCATGCGCGGCACGTCGTTTACGGGCGAGAACGGCTCGGTTGCGGTTCCCTTGCCAGCAGGCCAGAAAGTCGTTTCCGGCGGCACCGGACTCACGCTGCCAAAACTGATCTCGGCCAAGAAAATCCTCGACATGGCCGACATTGACGGCGAGGGCCGGTTCATCGCAGTCACCTCCGAACAGCTCGAGGACCTGCTGAACACGACGCAGGTTACGTCTTCGGACTTCAACACCGTCAAGGCGCTGGTGCAGGGCGAGGTCGAGACTTTCCTGGGCTTCAGCTTCATCCGCGTGGATGGTGTCAGAATCGACGGCAGCAAGATCCTGCCCACCCTGACGGGTACCGAGCGCGCGTGCGTGGCCTGGCAGCGGGACCAGGTGGCGCTGGGCCTCGGCGCGCAGCCAACCGCGCGCATCACCGAACGCGCCGACAAAAACTACTCGACGCAGGTCTTCTATTCCATGTCGGCGGGCGCAACCCGCATGCAGGAAGCTGGCATCGTCGAAATCGCCTGCGTCGAATAAGTCGACGCCAACACTCTCAAAGGACAATCACCATGGCAGTACTCTACGGGGCAAACACCACCCCGCGATCAACCACGCCTCAAGGTCTCGTGGATGGAAGTCTTCAGGGCGGACATGTCCGCGTCTACCGCGAGAAGATCACGCTCGCAGGCCAGGTCACAGCCGACACGATAGTGCTCGCGCTCCCGTCGGCTGGCGAGACCTTTCTGCACGGCATGCTTACATCCGATGTGTCGCTCGGGCTCTCCCAGGTCTCGATCGGGTCGGCGCTCTCACCGGCCAAATACCGTGCGCCCGCGGTGCACGCGCTCGTCGACGCGCCGACACCCTTCGCAAAGACATCGGCACAGGGCGTCAAGCTTGCCACCGATGAGGTCGTGATCATGACCATTGCGGCAGCGGCGCTGCCCGCGAGCGGAACACTGATCGTCGATCTTTATTTCACCCAGAGCTAGCTCGCACGCATGTCACCCCGGCCATCGCCGGGGTGACGTGTCGTGAACTGGAAGGTTCATCATCATGCCCACATTGGGAGAATATTCCGAAGTTGCCATCTGCAACATGGCCCTGGCTGAAATCGGGCGGGGTGCCGAGATCACCTCTCTCGACGAAGCAGGCCAGGCCGCGCGCGCCTGCAGACGACGTTACCCTTACGCCCGTGATGCTGCGTTGCGCGGCTACGACTGGAACTTCGCAGCACGTCGCGCGGCCTTGCCCGCAAGCAGCATGACGCCCTTGTTCGGATATGCCAGCGCTTTCGGGCTGCCGGCAGACTGCCTGCTGGTCCGCAGGGTCAATCACTGCAGCGCACAGCGATGGGAAGTGGAAGGCCGGCAGATTCTGACTGACGCCACAGCGCCGCTCAGCATCACCTACACGGCCCGCATCACCGATCCCGGTCTGTTCGACGCGCTGTTTGTCGACGCGCTGGCAACCCGCCTTGCAGCGGATCTCTGCGTGCAGCTCAGTGAAAACACCTCGCGCGCGCAAATCCTGTTCCAGCTTTATCAGAACAAGATTGCCGAGGCCCGGATCCGTGACGCGCAGGAAGGCGATGCTGATCACGACATGAGAAGTGCCTGGCTCGATGCGCGCTTCGAGCGTGGCTTCGTGCTGCAGCCCGGCGATGAGTGGTGACAGCCATGCGCGTCAGCACACAGCAATACTCATTTGCCGCGGGCGAACTTTCTCCAAGGCTGTATGGCCGCACGGACCTGCAGAAGTATGAAAGTGGCGCCGAATTGATCGAGAACTTCATCGTGCGTCCGGAAGGCGGCCTCATGCGAAGGCACGGCACGCGCTTTGCGGGCGAGACGCGCGACAGTCGCGGTCGGTCGCGCCTCATCCCGTTCGTTTTCTCGACGGTCCAGGCCTACATGCTTGAGTTCGGACCCGGCACGATCCGCGTCTGGAAAGATGCGGCACCGGTTGTGTCAGTCTCGAAGCCTGTCATCACCGTCACGTCCGCAAACCCGGCGCGCGTGACGGCGTTTGCTCACGGTTTTGCAAATGGGGACCGTGTCCTGGTCACCGGCCTCAAAGGCATGGGCGAGTTGAACAACCGCGAGTTCACGATCGCAAACGCCGATGCGGACGGTTTCGAACTGTCCGGCATCGACTCCACGTCCTTCACGCCCTATCGCTCCGGTGGCACGGTTTCGAAAATTTACGAGATCGCATCTCCCTACGCCGAAGCAGAGCTTGAAACCATCGCCTTCGCGCAGTCTGCAGATGTTCTCTATCTCGTGCATGCCGCCCACGCACCTCGCACGCTCACCAGAACAGGCCACGCAGCCTGGACGCTGGCGGCTGTTCCACTCGACCGCGGCCCGTTCGCCGCCATGAATGGCAACGACACGCTGCGCGTGATGTGCGCCGGTGCATCGGGATTTCAGCCGGGCGCGCAGGTCACGTTGAAAGCCAGTGCACCTCTGTTCACCATGGCTCACGAGGGAAGCCATTTCCGCATGCAGGAGATCTACCTGGCAGACCAGAACGTCTCGCCTTGGTCGCCGGGCGAAGGCATCACCACAACCATCGGCACGCAGGTTTCGAGCAACGGCCACGTCTACGCACTCACGGACGCAGGATCGGGCGCGCAAACGGGAACTGTCGCGCCTTCTCACACGGAAGGCGATGCCTGGGACAATCCGGTTGGTGCTACGCACCGCAAGAAGTGGCGCTATCTCCACTCGCGCTGGGCGATCCTGCGCCTGGACAGTTTCGTGGATTCAAAAACAATGCAGGCAACCGCGGTGACCTATCTCTGCAACGGCCTTGCGCCACCGGCAAAGTCCATCACGAATGTGACGAATGCGGGTGGCTTCTGTCGTGTGACAGCAGCAGGCCACGGCTATGACGAAGGTGACTATGTTGCAGTATCGGGCGTCGGCGGCGCGGTGCAGGCAAACGGCGACTGGAGGATCATCAACGTGTCGCCCACGACCTTCGATCTCGCGAACTCGAATTCACCAGCGCTGTACACAGCCGGCGGCAGCATCAGGCGTTATGCGACATGGCTCTGGGCTGAAAGTGCCTTCAGTGCCGCCCGCGGATTTCCCGCAGCAGTTGCCTTGCATGAACAGCGTCTGGTATTCGCGAATACGAAAGCCCAGCCATTTGGCCTGTGGGCCTCGGCTTCGGCGGACTATGCCAACTTCCTGCCGGGCACGCGCGATGACGAGACGATCTCCTACAACATCGCAGCCAACCAGGCCGATCCCATTCGCTGGCTGACATCGGCATCCGACCTTCTCGTGGGCACGCTCTCGCAGGAATTCGCAGCCTTTGGAGGCGGCCTTGGCGATCCCATCACACCAGCCAACACGCGCATCGTGCCGCAATCGGGCGAAGGCTCGAACGCAGTCCAGCCCGTCAAGGTGGGCATCGAAACGATCTTCGTGAACCGGGCGGGGCGCAAGATATTCTCCCTCGCCAACCAGGCCGATGTGGGTGCTTACGTGTCGACCGACCTGACGGAGCTCGCCGAGCACCTCACCCGCAACGCCGCTGTTACGCGACTGGCGTGGGCCAAGAACCCTGCTTCGCTGTTGTGGGCGCTGCGCACTGACGGCAAGCTTTTGTCGATGACCTATCGGCGCGAGCAGCAGCTCTATGCCTGGGCGCAGCACGACTTCGGCGGCGAGGTGGAAAGCATTGCTGTGATCCCCTCGGCGGACGGTGCCACCGATGACCTGTGGCTGATCGTGAGGCGCACGATAAACGCAACGACCCGACGGTTCGTCGAGATTCTTGCTCCGCCGTTTGAACCGGTGCACGAAACCGACAAGGTTGCGATGGGCTTTGTCGATTGCGCGCTTTCCTATCAGGGTGCGCCGACCACGGCGATGTCGGGCCTGTCGCATCTGGAAGGCGAAGGTGTCACCGTCGTCGCGGATGGCGCGCTTCATCCGACCCGGGTTGTGGGCGGTGGAGGCATCACGCTCGAGCGCAAGGCGTCCAATGCCTGGATTGGCCTCGGCTACCAGAGCAGCCTGCGCACGCTCAGGCTGGAGGCCGCGACGTTGGGTCTGGCACAGGGCAGGACAAAGCGCATCCCGCGCTTTGCCGTCCGGGTGCTCAACGCAATCGGCGGTGAGGCACAAACCGGAACCGGTGGCGTGGCAGAGGAGCTTGTCAGGCGCGATCTTGGCGATGCGATGGATGCGTCTCCGCCACTGCGTTCGGGCAGCGTCGATGTGTTTCCAGCCTCGGACTTCGATCAGGACGCGCGCATCACGATCCGCCAGCGAGAGCCGATGCCGCTCGACATCCTGTCGATAGCGCCAGTGCTGTCGATGGCTGACTGAAGGGTCCTGGAACTATTGTGGTTCGTTCGGAAGCTTCCAGAGCTCTTTGATCGTTGCTGCTTCGACGGCGCCAAGATTGTGAAAGGCAAACCGGTTGCGCCGCGCGTCAATGATGATCAGGTGATCCTCGCGGCCGACATATGGTGCCAGATTCAGTCTGACCGAATTGATCGGCTTCTCGGCCTGCAGCATCCACGTGGTGGTGTTCAGCCGATAGGTGCGGCCCATCTTCTTCAGTTCTGTTTCGAAATGACGTGTCGAACCGGTGCGCAGCTCTGCAATGATCACAAAGTTCGAAGGCTCGTCATCAGCAGGCACGGATGCATGCACGATCTGCCTGGGTTGTGCTGCCACAGCAGCAGCAGCCTCAGCGGCAGCCTGTTCCTTGCGCTCGAAGAATTTTGACAGCGCGATGTGCCGTTCCGCGGCCTGGAACGCACCGGCTTCGCCCATGCGGACCATCGACTTCGGTCCCAGCCTTTGCTCCTGGACATAGTCCCGCATCTGCTCGAACGAGTACGGTCCGAACATCTGGTTGTTAGCACTGACATACCAAGCCACGCTCATGCGTTGTTAGACCGGATTATACGCCGCTGCGCCCTCTCTCTGACACATCACACATGATCGGCGCGCGACTGTTTCCTGCCGCACGATCATGCCTGCTTTCAAATGCCCCCATTAATTTTAAGGAACTGTGAATGACAGTAATTTCAATGACTTCGAGAACTGCCTTTATTGGCGACGGTGTCTCCCGAATTTTCCCGATACCCTTCAGAGTCTGGTCTGCGTCGGACCTGAAAGTATATTTCCGAAGCGCCACGTCCCAGATCGATGAACCCCAGCCGCTGGGGACCGTCTGGTGGATGGATCTCACCGCCTATCCAGGTATCGGCAATCTGGTGTTCTCCGCTGCTCCACCCTTGGGCACTGCCATCACCGTGCTGCGCGACATGGCACTGACACAGGAACTTGATCTCGCAACCTCGGGCGCGTTCGCGGCCGAGAACATTGAGATGCAGCTCGACAAGCTCACGGCAGAGATCCAGACGCTGCGCGAGCTGATCGCCAGGTCGCCAAGATTGCCGGTTGGTTCGACGCTTGCGGACCTGACCCTGCCCGAACCGGCGCCGGTCAGGGCAAACCACCTGATCGGCATCAATGCGGCCGGCACCGGCTACGAAAGCAAGGTGGCAACCGGCCTGAACCTTCAGGCAGTCTCGGCATTCGCAGCCAACCTGCTGGATGACCAGGACGCGGCGGCAGCACGGGCGACCCTTGGCGTCGGCACCGCAATCGACCTTAACCTGCTCGCAAGCGACACGACCGGCGGCACAGCTTCTGACCTCATCCCGTTTGTCGACGCATCGGAAGCAAATGCCTCGAAAAAGGTGTCAGTACCCAACCTGCTGTCGAATGCCATTGCCGGACTGGCTGTCGCGCCAACGACGGATCCTGCTTCCTATGAACTGCTGATCCGCAAGCTCGCTGACGGTGCAGTGCACCGCCTGCCACTCTCGGCAGCAGCAACCGGACGCCAGACCGTGTGGATCCCGGCAACAGCAATGCTGCCCAGGCTGACGGCAGGACCAGGCACCGCCACGCTGGAGTTGCCGGCCAGCAAGCTTGTGTTGCGAACGCTCGACTTTGATCCTGCTGTGGCAGAGTTCGCACAGGTGACCCTGCAAATGCCCAAGGGCTGGAACCTGGGGACACTATCGGCCATCTTCGTCTGGTCACATGCGGTGGCATCAGCGAATTTCAACGTCGTATGGGCGTTGCGTGCGCTCACGATTTCAGACGATGACCCGCTTGATGTGGCATTCGGCACAGCCGTCCAGGTCACCGACTCAGGCGGCACGACAAACGACCTCTACCGTTCACCCGAGACACCCGCACTGACACCGCCAGGTCCCGCCGCGCAGGGCGATGTGCTGGTGCTGGAACTCTTCCGCGCAGCAACTGACGCGAACGACACGCTGCCCGCCGACGCAAGGCTGCATGGCATTGCGCTCTTCTTCGCAACCTCTGCCAACACCGACAACTAGCCCATGCTGCAACTCACCCAACTGCTGGGCTTCGCCGCCCGGTCGCAGGCGGCTGACCTCACGCCAAACCTGGTCAGCATCGCCGACGTCACGAACGCAGGTTTCGTCGCCTCGGCGTTGACGACCCCCGTCACCATCACGGGCATCGACGCGCCAGTGACGCTGCGCCTCACCGTGTCGTCACCACTGGCGGTGACACGAACCGCATCGATTTTCAGGGACGCCTTGCTCGTCGCGCAGGCAGACAACGGCTCGTTCGTCGACTTCCAGATGAACAACGCTCAGTCGCTGCAGATCGAGCTCGCCAATGCAACCGATCTGACAACCTGGAGCGGCACCGCCACGCTCTCCAACTTGTCGGATGGGGGCGTCATTCTCGCAACCTTTGCCTTCACGCTGCAGGACACCGGAAGCGGTGGCGGCGGCGGGGGCGGGGG
>JBEBHP010000042.1:0-4455 GCA_040080835.1 Micropepsaceae bacterium
AATCGCGGTCCCGCCCGCCAATTCGGAAGGGGTGGCCACCCCTTCCGAATATCCGCTCAGCATCAACCGATTCGGACTTTCCGAACATGCAAGGTGGCGCGCGGCGCGAAGCGCTGCGTGACGGATGAGGAGCCGTGCCACCTCATGCACTTCAGTGCGAGCGGTGACGGATGAGGAGCCGGTGCTGGCTCAATAAGGTGGCTTGGGGGCGTTCTTGTCTTCGCGTTTCCAGGCGACGGCTTTCATCATGGCGTCGCGGGTGTCGTAGCCGAGGAGTTTGCGCTGGGCTTGGGTGGGTTTGAAATCCGGGGACTTGATGGAGTCGGGGAAGCCTTCGACGGACTTGACCCAGAAGGGTGTGTAGTTGCCGAGCATCGCGATGCGGTCGGCTTGCGAGCGGTTGGTCGATGAATCGTGCCAGAGGCCGCCATGCGACAGGATCAGTGACCCGGCAGGGCAGAGGATGGGGATCGACTTGTCGTGGAATTCCTGGCGGTCGGGACGGCGGCGCGTTTTCTGGCTGTGTGGCAGGACGCGTGTGGCTCCGTTGTCCGCCGTGAATGCGTCCAGCGCCCAGATCGTCTGCAGCTGCATTGGCGGTTCGGGGAATGGTTCGTTCATCACGGAGTAGGGGTAGTCGACGTGTACGCCCTGCGGTGGTGCACCGGCCGTGATTGTGTGCGCTGACAGGCCGCCCATCACGAAACCCGCACCCAGCATGGCTTCTGCGACTTGGGTGATGACGGGGTGCGTGGCCAGTTCCATGAAGATGTCGCCGCGACCGACAAGCCGCACACGCCAACGGCCGTTCTGCAGGATGAGTTTGTCGTGCGCGCGATCCTGTTCGGCGCATTCAAGGATGCGGTTGCGCGCGGAGGCGGCGAGATCGCTTGAGATGAGTTCAGGCAGAACGAGGTAGCCCGGGCCGGTATGGAGTTCAGCGACGGCGCCAGCCACGTCCAGATCCATGGTGTTCGTGGTCATGGCTGGTTTGCGTTCATACGGGCTTCAAAGTGACAAGCACCTGGCGCATCGCGACCTGGTCGCCGGGTTTTATGGTGACAGTGTCGATCGTGCCGTCGGCGCTCGTGCGCAATTCGTGCTCCATCTTCATCGCCTCGAGGATGACGAGGATGTCGCCCTTAGTGACTGTTGCGCCGGGAGCGGCATTCAGTTTCACGATGCGGCCGGCCATTGGTGCGCGGATGGTGCCAGCGCCTGCAGCATCCTTGCGCTCGGCGGGGGCGTAGGTGATGTCTTCGAAGATGGCGTCGCGGCCGTCGAGGACGATGTGCACATGATTTTCGTCAAACCTGGCGACGATGCTGTGCAGTACGCCATCCGGCCCTCGCATTTCTGCCCGGACAAGATTTCCGTTCGGGCGCACGCTTGTCATTTCATAACCGTTGCACTGGAAGGTCTCGACAACAAAAGACGACGAGTTGGCGCGTTCCTTGAGTGTAATCATTGACCGCATGATTCCGTTGGAGCGCCAATGCTCCCCGGCTCCATGATCCAGAAAAATCGCAACAGCTGAGGCGAGTGGACCTTTGCAGTTGTTTTCGGAAAATTCCGCCCTGTTCGTCAGCCATTCGATCGAGCACCTGCCAGCCTGAAACTCAGGACTTTCCAGCAGATCCAACAAATAATTCCGATTGGTGCGGATTCCCGCGGGCAGAAGGGCTTTCAACTGATGAGTTAGATTGGCAATCGCCTCAGATCTCGTGTCACCAGTGCCGATGATCTTTGCGAGCATTGAGTCGTAGTGACCCGATACCTGGACGACGTCGCCGGCGCTGTCGATCCTGATTTTGCCTTCGCCAATGGTAGCGGTGCCCGTCTGCGGTGCGAATCCGATCATGGGATCTTCCGCGCAAAGACGTGCCTCGATTGCATGCCCGAAGAATTCGGTTTGCCCGAATTTCAGCGTTCCTTCGCTGTCGTTCTGAACGGGCGCTTTGACAACGTACAAGGTGTCAGACCTAATTGCATCTTGTATGACATCGCCACGCGCGCGCAGAAGGTTCGCAAACTGCTTTCCGCCACGCACTAGAGTTGACATGGCCATTCCGTGAGCAACTTGAAACTGCCACTGGATCAGGTTTGTGCCAGTGACTTCTTCGGTGACAGGATGTTCGACCTGGATGCGGGTGTTCATCTCGAGGAAGTAGAATTTTCCGTCGTGGTCGAGGAGATATTCGACGGTTCCGGCGTTCCCGTAGTTCACAGCTTTAGCAAGGGAGACCGCTGCGGCGCCCATGCGGTTGCGCAATTCCTCGCTAACGCCGAGGGCGGGGGCTTCCTCGATGATCTTCTGGTTGCGGCGCTGGACTGAGCAGTCGCGCTCGCCGAGATGGATGACGTTGCCATGGCTGTCGCCGAAGACCTGTACTTCGATGTGACGGACGTTTTCGAGCGCCTTTTCAAGGATCATGCGGTCTGACGCGAAGGCAGACAGCGCTTCGCGGCGTGCGGAGGCGAGGGCGTCAAGAAAGGCGCTTTCTTCCGTGACCTTGCGCTGGCCTCGGCCGCCGCCGCCGAGGGCCGCCTTGATCAGGACGGGCCAGCCGATTTTTTTCGCCTCGGACAGCAATTTGGCGTCTGACTGGTCGTCGCCGTCGTAGCCTGGAATTACGGGGACGCGGGCCTTGCGTGCCAACTCCTTCGCGTTGCCCTTGTCGCCCATGGCGCGGATGGCGTCCGGGGAGGGACCGATCCAGACGAGCCCGGCGTCGATCACAGCCTGCGCGAAGTCCGGGTTCTCGGAAAGGAAACCGTAGCCCGGGTGGATGGCTTCGGCCTTGGTCGCCTTCGCGGCAACGAGAATTTTCGGGATACTGAGATAGGATTCCGAAGCGGGCGAAGGGCCGATGTGAATCGCTGCGTCGGCAGCCAGCACATGGTGCGCGAGTCGGTCGGCATCGGAATAGACAGCAATGGACCGGAGACCGGCTGCGCGCGCTTCCTTCACAATGCGGCACGCGATTTCTCCGCGGTTGGCGATGAGGACGGATTTGAAGGGGCGGTAGTGCATTTCTGGGTTCCTCATCCGTCACGCCGCACTGATGTGCGGCGCGCCACCTTCTCCACTTTGTGGAGAAGGGCAGGGTTTGGCTCTAGCCCCTCTCCACGGAGTGGAGAGGGTGGATCGCTGCGCAGCAGCGAGACGGGTGAGGAGATGCAGCGTGGCATGACGGGTGAGGAGGCGTGCATCCTCAATTCCCCCGCCCAGGCAGCGTTCCCATGTGCTTTGCGATGATCTGCAGCATGACTTCGTCGGCGCCACCGCCGATGGAGGCGAGGCGGCCGTCGCGGTAGCGGCGGGATACGGGGGTTTCGGCCATGAAGCCCATGCCGCCCCAGTATTGCAGGCAGGAGTCGCTGACTTCGCGTTGCAGGCGCGCAGCCTTCAGCTTGGCCATGGAGGCGAGCCTTGTCATGTCTTCGCCTGCCACGTAGCGCTCGACGGCATTCCAGGTCAGCGCGCGCAGGGCTTCGACTTCGGTCTGCAGTTCGGCGAGGCGGAAGTGGACAACCTGGTTGTCGAGGATCGACTTGCCGAAGGCCTTGCGCTCGCGCGTGTAGGCGATGGTTTCATCGATCGTCTTCTGCAGGCCGGTGAGGGCGCATAGGGCTGCGTACATGCGCTCTTCCTGGAACTGCACCATCTGGTAGGTGAAGCCCATGCCTTCCTCGCCGATGCGGTTGCGCTGTGGCACCCGGACGTCGTCGAAGTGTATCTGCGCTGTGTCACTTGAATACATGCCGAGTTTCTTCAGCGTCCGCGCGACGGTGACGCCCTTTGATTTCATCGGCACACAGATCATCGTCTTGTTCCGGTGGGACGGGCCATCGCCGGTGTTGGCGAGCAGGCAGATCCAGTCTGCCTGGGCACCGCTGGTCGTCCACATCTTGCCGCCATTGATGATGTAGTCGTCGCCGACCTTGCGGGCGTTGGTCCTGATTGCGGCAACGTCGGAGCCTGCTCCTACTTCGGATACACCGAGGCAGGCGACGAATTTGCCTTCGATCGAAGGTCGCAGGAACTCCTCGCGCACCTGATCCGTGCCGAAGCGGGCGAGTGCAGGCGTCGCCATTTCGGTCTGCACGGCGATCGCCATCGGGATCCCGCCGCAATTGATGTGGCCTAGCGCTTCGCAGTAGACGGCAGCGAATGAATAGTCGAGGCCGAGGCCGCCGAACTGCTCAGGCTTGGTGATGCCGAGGAAGCCCGCATCGCCCATCTTGCGAAAGACTTCATGCGCGGGGAAGGGCGGGTTTTCCTCCCACTTGTCGACGTGCGGGTTGATTTCAGTGTCGATGAAACGGATCAGCGAGCGACGGAGTTCTTCGTGCTGGGGCGTCAGGTGCATGGTGCGGGCTCAGTGGTGATGTTGAGCGCACTGTAGGTGGTGGGTGGGGAAAATCAAATGGTGGTGGGGTGTGGGGACTGTC
>JBEBHP010000020.1:0-72941 GCA_040080835.1 Micropepsaceae bacterium
TCTCATCAGATCGGCGCTGCACGCATTGTCCGGGATTAATGCGATGCGGATGGCAGCAATCATTTTCATGTTGTCCGCATTGCTGTTCACCCAGTCGCGGGCGGCCGTTGTGGCGCTCATTGTTGGCATATTTGCGCTCGCGCTGATGCTTTCACGGGGGAGAGACCTCTCCGTTGGCGAAGCAGCCGGCAGGCGGGCCATTGTGGCGTTGCTCGTTGCGGTGCTCGGCGTCAGCATCGCCCTGAGCGCAGATCCGCTGCTCAATCGCGTTCAGGAGCAGGGCATCAACGACTCAACGCGGGCCTCACTCTTCGGCTCAACCGTGGCAGCGATCCAGTCGGCACCACTTACCGGGTTGGGATTTGGCGCTTACGAGCGATATTATCCGATATTCGCCGACGGCACTGTTCAAGGTGAAGTCGATGAGGCACACGACGATATACTGGAAACCCTGGCGGATCTCGGTGTTCCTGCGGGGCTTGCGTATTTGGCCGGACCAGCATTGCTGGCCTGGATGTGTTTCGCAGGGTGCTCGAGACGGCGCAGGGACCGTGTCTATCCTGCGGTGGGCTTTGCCGCTTCCGTGGCGGTCGGACTGCATGCTTTTGCCGATTTCGGCCTGCAGATACCGGCTGTTGCTGTAACTTATGCTGCTCTGCTGGGGACAGGCGTCGCCCAGTCATGGCGGACCAACATGGATTTGGTCCGATAAACTTGACTCCGGGGGAATTGCTCGGTTTCAGTCCCCCGAAATTTCGAATGAGGTCCGAATGAGCCGCGCGCTTACCTTTCCTGGACAAGGCAGCCAGGTTGTTGGCATGGGACTGGCACTTTCTCAGGCGTTCCCCGTTGCAAGGGAACTTTTTGAAGAGGTCGACGAAGCACTGGGGCAGTCTCTGTCGCGCTTGATGTGGCAAGGGCCTGAGAGCGACCTGACCCTGACCGAGAATGCGCAGCCTGCACTCATGGCAGTCAGTCTGGCCCTGATGCGGGTCCTCGAGGCAGAAGGCAATTTTGCCTGGGGCAAGCATGCCGTTCTGGTTGCGGGCCATTCACTCGGTGAGTATTCGGCGCTCGCAGCTGCCGGCGCATTCTCGGTTGCTGATGCGGCGAAACTGCTCAAGGCGCGTGGCCTCGCAATGCAGCGGGCGGTGCCGGTTGGCAAGGGCGGAATGGCCGCCCTGCTTGGCGCGGAAATAGCGCAGGCCGAGGAAGTTTCGAAGGAAGCATCCCAGGGCAGCGAAGTCTGCGTCGTCGCGAACGACAACGCGCCCGGTCAGGTGGTCATTTCCGGCCACAAGACTGCCATTGAACGCGCCGCAGAGATCGCCAAGTCCAAGGGCATCAAACGAACGATGATGCTGCCGGTCAGCGCGCCATTTCACTCGCCGCTAATGGCGCCTGCAGCGCGAGAGATGGAAGAGGCTCTGCAAAAGGTACTGATGCGCCCGCCAAGAGTACCAGTCATTTCCAATGTCAGTGTGTCCCCTGAAAGCGATCCCGACCGTATCCGCAATCTGCTGGTCGAGCAGGTGACGGCACGCGTTCGCTGGCGCGAGACAGTCGCAGGAATGCGCGAGCGGGGCATCACATCCATAGTTGAGGTTGGGGCGGGCAAGGTCCTGACCACCATGGCAAAGCGTATTGACAAGGATTTGCCAGCCGTCTCTATCGAGACGCCTCAGGAAATCGAAGCCTTCCTGAAAACGCTGTAAACGCAAAGGACGACAGCCAATGTATGATCTTTCGGGCAAGACAGCCCTCGTAACAGGCGCGAGTGGCGGCATCGGCAGTGACATTGCCCGGACGCTTCATGCTCAGGGCGCGACAGTCACGTTGTCAGGGACGAGGCTGGACGCGCTTGAATCGCTCAAGACGGAGCTGGGCTCGCGCGCTCACATCGCGGTCTGCAATCTCTCCGATCTGGCACAGGTCGCAGAACTGCCGAAGGCCGCAGAGGGCCTGATGGGTGGCATGGATATCTTGATATCGAACGCCGGTATCACGCGTGACAACCTCTTTATGCGCATGAAGGACGACGAGTGGGATCAGGTCATCAAGGTAAACCTGACCGCCACCTTTGTTCTCGCCCGTGCCGTGCTGAAACCTATGATGAAGAAGCGCTGGGGCCGCATCATTTCGATCACGTCGGTCGTGGGTGTCACCGGCAACCCGGGGCAGGGAAACTATGCGGCCACAAAGGCTGGCCTGATCGGAATGACAAAATCGCTTGCCCAGGAAGTCGCATCGCGGAATATAACTGTTAACTGTGTGGCGCCCGGCTTCATCAAATCGCCGATGACAGACTCTTTGAATGACCAGCAGCGCGAGGCCATCATGAGCAAGATTCCGGCCGGTCGACTGGGGTCAGGGAAGGACATTGGAGCAGCCGTTGCCTACCTCTCAAGCGAAGAAGCGTCGTATATTACCGGCCAGACCCTGCACGTTAATGGCGGAATGGCTATGATTTGAAGGACTTAACCGTGTTCGCCTGACAGTTGGCAAGCTGAACAAAGGTGTGTTACGAAACGCCCAAATTCTCCGGAGGAGTCTCTATTCTCCTCAGGACTTTAGGGGTACCCATTTCGGGGATCTAATTTCTTAAAGGACCATAAAATGAGCGATGTCGCCGAGCGCGTGAAGAAGATTGTTATTGAGCATCTCAATGTTGAAGCTGAAAAAGTAACCGAAAACGCGAGCTTCATCGACGATCTCGGTGCAGACAGCTTGGATACCGTGGAACTCGTTATGGCCTTCGAGGAAGAGTTCAACGTCGAGATTCCCGATGATGCCGCCGAGTCGATCGTGACTGTTGGTGATGCCGTGAAGTTCATCAACGGAAAGGCTGCAGCCTAGTTCGGCTGTACCCTTCAAAATCGTCGAACAGATGCGCCGCGTCGTTGTAACGGGACTGGGTTTGGTAACACCGCTTGCTTGCGGTGTTGAAGACACGTGGTCACGTCTGTTGAAGGGTGAATCAGGTGCCCGGAAAATATCTACCTTCGAAACGTCTGACCTGCCGGCCCGAATAGCAGCAAACGTTCGTCGTGGTGACGGCACCGAAGGCACCTTCAATGCCGACCAGTGGATGGATCCCAAGGAACACCGCCGGGTAGATGATTTCATCATCTTCGCAATGGGCGCGGCGTCTCAGGCCGTACTCGACTCAGGATTTGTTCTCGACACCGAAGAAAAGAAATACCGGGCCGGTGTGATGATGGGTTCCGGTATCGGCGGCCTCAAGGGCATCGCCGAAGCGTCGCTCACGTTGCAGGAAAAGGGTCCGCGCAAGATCAGTCCGTTCTTCATCCCCGGACGGCTGATAAATCTGGCGTCGGGCTACATCTCCATAAAGTTCGGCCTCAAGGGACCAAACCATGCTGTGGTCACGGCATGTTCAAGCGGTGCCCACGCCATCGGTGATGCCGCCCGGATGATTGCGCTGGATGATGCAGACATCATGGTGGCAGGCGGCACCGAAGCCGCAATTTCGCGCATCGGCATGGCTGGATTCGCAGCGTGCCGTGCCTTGTCGACAGGCTTCAATGAGGAACCGCACCGCGCATCCAGGCCCTATGACAAGGACCGCGATGGTTTTGTGATGGGTGAAGGCTCTGGCGTTGTCGTTCTCGAGGAACTCGAGCATGCGAGGGCCCGTGGTGCGAAAATCTATGCCGAAATCCGTGGCTATGGGATGTCAGGTGACGCCCACCACATTACGGCACCTGCGGATGACGGCAACGGCGGATTCAGGTCCATGCAAATGGCGTTGAAGCGCGCAGGCTTCATGCCGTCGGATATCGATTATGTAAACGCTCACGGCACATCGACACCACTTGGTGACGAAATCGAGCTGCGGGCGGTTGAGCGCCTGTTCGCAAATGCGTCTGAGCGCGTATCCATGTCGTCGACCAAGTCGTCTATCGGACACCTGCTGGGTGCTGCCGGTGCGGTTGAGGCAATATTCTGCATTCTTGCATTGCGGGACCAGATCTGCCCGCCCACGTTGAATCTGGACAACCCTTCAGTTGAAACCAGGATCGACCTGGTCCCCCACAAGGCGAAGAAGCGCGAGATTCGAGCGGCGCTTTCAAATTCCTTTGGATTTGGCGGTACAAACGCCACTCTGATTTTGACCGCGGGCGCTCAATAGTTAAGTATTGGCGGTGATCGAACCCTGTTTCGCGGAGTTGCCCCTTGCGATTTCTGTTGCGCACATTTTTCGTGCTTTTTTTGCTCGTCGCTTTAATCGGTGGTGTCGGCGCGTGGCATGTGTGGAGCGAATTTGAGGAGCCAGGTCCAGATTCTGTCGACGGAAGCCCGCAGACAGTAGTGAGCCTGCCCAAGGGTACAGGCCTCAGCCGGATTGCCGATACATTGGAAGAGCAGGGCGTGATCGGCAACAGCCTGATCTTCCGGGCTGGCGTCATGTATTACGGCAAGGCAAGCGCGCTAAAGGCCGGAGAATACGCCATCCCTTCGGGCGCGTCCCCGAGGCAGATCATGGACATCCTGATCGAAGGCAAGGCGATCGTGTACAAGCTCACCTTGCCTGAAGGTCTGACGACAGCGATGGCGCTTGATCTCGTCGCGAAGAACACCTCGCTCGAAGGAACCATCACCAGGACCCCTGCAGAAGGCACGCTGCTGCCGGAAACCTATGTGTTCAGTCGCGGCACGGCTCGTGATGCCCTCATTGAGAAGATGGAACAGGACCATACGGCGATCTTGAACGGGCTCTGGCAGACCCGGGCGCCGAACCTTCCGTTTTCGACCAAGGAAGAAGCAGTCGTGTTGGCCTCCATCGTTGAAAAGGAAACAGGTGTTGCCAGCGAGCGCCCGCGCGTTGCCGCGGTCTTCGTGAACCGTCTGCGAAAGGGCATGAAACTGCAATCCGACCCGACCATCATTTATGGAATTTCGCAGGGCGTCCCGCTCGGCCGAGGCATTCGCCAAAGCGAGCTTGAGAAGGCCACGCCCTACAACACCTATGTCATCATCGGTTTGCCACCAACGCCGATTGCAAATCCCGGCAAGGAAGCGATAAAGGCCGTGCTGAACCCGGCACCGACGGAAGACCTCTACTTTGTTGCTGACGGCAGTGGAGGTCACGCTTTCGCTGCAACACTCGCTGATCACGAGAAAAATGTGCAGAACTGGCGTCTGATTGAAAAGCAAAGGGCCGCAGCTGTTCCTGCGCCTCAGGCGCCCACGCCCTGAGATTGAGGCGCTGGCACTGATTGAATAGAGTCGGCGCCACATGAGTCACCAAGAGAGGCCCGAAGCCCATGCCCTTGTCCAGTATGACAGGATTTGCCCGTGCACACGGGTCCCATGGTGTGTGGCGCTGGCATTGGGAGGTCAGGAGCGTCAACGCGCGCGGGCTTGATCTGCGTGTTCGTCTGCCCGAGGGCTTCGAAAGTCTTGAGCAACCGACCCGCATTCTTGCCTCAGAGCGCTTCACGAGAGGCGGAGTCACCGCCACGCTGACCGTAGACTCCGAAGCGAACCGCGGCGCCATCCGAATCAACGAGGATGCGCTCAATCAGGTATTGACGGCCCTGCGCACGCTGGAAGGCTCGGTTCGGGCCGAACTTCCGCGACTGGATGGCATTCTCGCGTTAAGGGGGGTCATCGAAGTCCAGCCGAACGAAGTCGGGCAGGTTGAACTCGCCTCCCGCGACGCGGCGTTGCTGTCCAGCCTCACCCAGGCGCTGGACGGTCTTGCAACGGCCAGGCGCGAGGAAGGCTCAAGGCTGAATAACTTTCTTGGTAACCAGACCAGCAAGCTGGCAGAACTTGTCGAACAGGCAGCAAGGCTGGCGTCTTCGCAGCCGGAAATGCTTCAGGGCAAGCTGAAGAACGCGTTGGCATTGCTGGCCGCCAACACCTCTGGGTTCAGCCCTGACCGTATTGCACAGGAAGTGGCCCTGCTGCTGGTCCGCGCGGATGTGCGCGAGGAAATCGACCGGTTGAAGTCGCATCTCACACAGGCGAACGACCTGCTGGCGTCCAAGGGAGCGCAGGGTCGGCGGCTCGACTTCCTGTCACAGGAACTCAACCGGGAAGCCAACACGCTTTGTTCAAAGTCGTCTGACATCCAGCTCACGCGCGTCGGTCTTGAGCTCAAGACCATCATCGATCAGTTCCGTGAACAGGTTCAAAACGTTGAATGAGCGAACCAACAAGGATTGCTCGCCGCGGAATGATGCTGGTTCTGTCTTCGCCATCCGGCGCGGGCAAGACGACGCTTTCAAGACGCATTCTGGCACGCGACCCGATCATTCGGATGTCGGTTTCTGTGACGACGCGCAGCAAGCGCCCTGGCGAGGTGGAGGGCGTCGACTACCATTTCGTGGACCAGGCGAAGTTCGCTTCGAAAGTGAAAAATGGTGAGTTCCTGGAATCCGCTTCCGTATTTGGCAATTCTTACGGAACGTTGCGGTCGCCAGTCGAGGACGCATTGAAAGCCGGGCTGGACATCCTGTTTGACATCGACTGGCAGGGCACGCAGCAACTGAAGGAAAAAGCGCGGGAAGACGTCGTGAGCATATTCATCCTGCCCCCGACACGCCTTGAGCTTGAAAAACGCCTGTCGTCGCGTGGTCAGGACTCAGCAGAAACGGTAACCAGGCGAATGGCGCAGGCAAACGCTGAAATCAGCCACTGGGCCGAATACGACTACGTTATCGTGAACGATGACCTGGATGTCGCCGAAGGAAGAATTGTGGAAATCGTGGACGCCGAACGGTGCAAGCGAGCCCGCCAAACTGGCCTGTCCGATTTTGTAAGGACGCTGATCGCCTAGCCGCGGCGGCCAAACGCCCGTGCTAGCGCCGCAAATCCTTCCACAGGAATTTCCTCAGCGCGCGCCGTCGGGGCAATCTGGGCTTCTGCAAGCAACTCGTCGCTGAAAGGCCCCAGCGACTTGAGGCTCGAACGCAACATCTTGCGACGCTGGCCAAATGCGGCGGCAGTCACTCGTTCGAGGTCACGGCAACTGGCGTCTCCGCGCGGTCGTTCCAGCAAGGCAAACCTGACCACGCTGGACGTGATTTTGGGTGGTGGCGTGAAGGCGCTGCGATGGACATCAAAGAGGATTGAGGGGCTGGTCCGCCACTGGCTGATGACGGAGAGCCTCCCATAGGCCGGAGTCGACGGCTTGGCGACGATCCGCTCGGCCACCTCGCGCTGAAACATAAGCGTCAGCGTCTCGAACCATGGCGGCCAGGGGTCGACGGTCAGCCACTTCAGCAACAGAGCGGTGCCCACATTATAGGGGAGGTTGGCGACAACCTGCGCCTTCTGGCCATTGAGCAGTTCAGGTTCGCGAACATCGACGGCATCCCCAAGGTGGATGCGCATGCGGCCGGAAGACGCCGCCGCGATGTCTTCCAGGGCCGGCAAACAGCGTTCGTCGCGTTCGACGACAATGAGCGTCGCAGCGCCTTCGGCCAATATCGATCTCGTCAGGCCGCCGGGACCGGGTCCCACTTCCAGTACGGTTTTTCCCTGCAATGGGCCCGCCTCGCGCGCAATGCGCCGTGTCAGGTTCAGGTCCAGCAGAAAATTCTGGCCCAACGATTTTCGCGCCGAAAGTTCAAGCGCTGCAATCACTGTCTTGAGAGGCGGCAAGTCCTCGAGAGTCATGCGTGCGCTGCGCGATTGCGGCTCATCTCGTCGGCAAGCCTCAATGCGGCGAGAAGGCTGGAGGGGTCGGCCTTTCCCGAACCCGCTATGTCAAACGCCGTGCCGTGATCGGGCGATGTCCGGACAATCGACAGACCCAGCGTCGTGTTGACGCCATGCTGGAAGTCGAGCGTCTTCAGGGGAATGAGTGCCTGGTCATGATACATGCAAATCACGGCATCAAAGCGTTTGCGGGAGCCCGCGTGGAACAGAGTATCGGCTGGCAGCGGGCCAACCACATTCACACCCTGCTGGCGCAATTGCGTGACGGCGGGGCTGATAATCCGAACCTCTTCATCGCCCATTGTCCCGTCTTCACCCGCGTGCGGATTGAGTGCAGCGACGGCGATCCGTGGCATGGCGATACCGAATTCCTTCCTCAGAGCCAGGTTCGTCGTGACGGCAGCACTTACGATGCTGTCTACCGTCAGGCTTTTGATTGCGCTGGCGAGCGACTGGTGAACCGTGACCGGCACGACGCGCAAGCCCTCGATGCAGAGCATCATCACTGCGTGGCCGCCACCGGTCAGGTCTGCAAGGAACTCGGTGTGACCGGGAAATTTGAACCCTGCCGCATACAGCGCAGCCTTGTGGATCGGGTTTGTGACGACGGCGCTTGCATGACCGGATATCACAAGATCAACCGCGTGGCGGATGGACTGGGTCACGGCAGCGGCATTGGCTGGATGCGGCATACCGAAGGTCGGCCGCTCGGCCAAAGCGACGGGCAGCACCGGAATGCCGTCCGCAAATCTGACGACAGCCTCGTCACACGAAGAAACTTCCACCACATGGTAGTGACTTCTGATGCGGTGCGCTTCAGCACGAAGCCAGGCCGGATCACCCAGATACACAAAGGGCGGAACCGGTTTCCCGTCTCCCGCCCAGGCCTTTACAACAATTTCTCCGGCAATCCCTGACGGCTCGCCCATGGTGAGCGCGAGAGGCTTGCGCGGTTGATGCATTGAGGATCTAGTTTTCCTTGACTTCAATTGTCGCGTCACGACGCAGGTCCCGCAGGTAGCGGCGCGCGAGCATCGTGAGTTCCTGATTGAACAAGCGGTTTTCGATGTCTTCTTTCGAGACGTCGCTTGCAGCCTTGTCGCCGCCCTGTTCGCCGCCACCGCCAACAGTAACCGCCGGACGCATGCCGCCATCGCAGATAACGTACATTTCAATGCCGTTCGCGCCGCGCAGCGGCGGAGTGGAACGCCCATTAGGCGTTTTTTTCAGGATTTCGATGAACGGCGGCGCCAGATCCTTCACAGTGACTGGTCCGATCATGTCGAACTTCGCACCGCGGGATTTCGCAAGCGCCCCCGCAGTCGAGCAACCGTTCACTGCACGGAAAATCTCAACTGCATTCTTGCGCACCTGTTCTTCCTTGGCTTTTGGCGAACCCTGCGCCAGCGGCACCGAGAAACGGGCCAGCGTAATTACTGCCTTCATCTTTTGTTCGGGTTGGGGCGTAGCCGGAGCCGCCGCAACTTGCGGCGCAGGCGCTGAGCCCGCCGCCAGGCGCTTCTGGCGCAGCCCAAGAAGATAGTAACCGCCGGGTGCCCGGATTGGCTCCGAAATCGCGCCAGACGTCATGGTTTTCACCTGTCTGGCGACTGCATCCGGCAAGTCTCCAAGCGATATCCAGCCCATGTCGCCGCCACTGCTTGCGGTAGCCGACTGGCTGAACTGGCGTGCCAGCGCTGCGAAATTTGCGCCCGCCTTCAGCTGCGTGATGATGCCTTGCGCATTTTGTTTCACCTGTTCCTCGGCGCTGGGAACGTCAACAGCGAGAAAGATTTCCGACAGCAGATACTGGGGCTGTTTGGAAGTCTCTTGCGCGGCGGTGAAGGCGTTGTCCACTTCTTCGTCCGACACCGTGACGCGGGGTGCCAGGCGTTGCTGGATCAGCTTTTGCCACGCGAGGTCCGCCTTGATCTGGTTCTGCAGCGTCGTGCGGGAAATGTTGTTTTCATCGAGCGTCTTGTAGATTTGATCGACGGTGATGTTGTTTTGCTGAGCGATACGCTTGAAGCTCTTGTCCAGATCGTCGGCACCAATAGCGATCTTGGCCTTTTGCGCTTCCTGCAGTTGCAGCAGTTCGTCGATCAACTGTCGCAGAACCTGAGCACGCAACTTTTTGGCAACGTCAGGACCCTGCGCACCCGAAGTGACCATCATCAGCTTGACGCGCTGGTCGAGATCGTAGGTCGAAATGACAAGGTCATTCACCACCGCAGCGGCGCGCATGGTGGCGGCGTCCTTTGTCGGCGTGGCAGCAGTGGCGGGAGGACACAGCACGAGCGGTGCGCACGTCAATGCGAGCAAAGTTGCAAGTGTGCGGGGCAACCGACCTAAGCGTGAACTCAACATGAAAATACCTGAGATCCATCATTCGTGGGGCGCTGAGTTTCAAGACTCAGCGTCGACGGGGAGCGAATGGCGCAACAATAGCGACTTTTAACCCGCGATCAATGCCACCAGAGCGGGTCCAAACATTGAAATTAGGCCACAATTCTGCCCTAGTTCACGCCCTTTAGCCGGAACGTGAATAGGACTGAGCTCGCGGGCTCAATGTCGCGGTCGCGGGTAAACCTGCGCCGGAAATCAATGCCGAACTCGGCACAGTCATCTTCGTAGGCCAAGCCGAACTTGCTTTCGATCATTTGGTCGCCGGCCAAATCGCGGCGTCCTGAACCCTTCAGCCAGATATTGTCGACTGCCCGGAAAGAGCCCAGGAAATTGACTTCTTCGCGCTGGTCCGGAAGCAGTGGATCGGGCTCAAGCAGCACGTAGCCAGCGCGGAACAGGTACCAGTCCGGATCGCTGGCTTCCGCGTAGACTTCATTTCTTTCGAAACTGTAGTCCTGCTCGTTGATCCGGAAGCGGTTCACGATGCGGATCTCGCTGGTCGGCTGGATCGTGAACCGGCCGACAAAATCACTCTGCTGACCACGCAGACCTGATTGTACGGTGAAAGCATCATCCTCGTGAAGGCGGAAGCTTTCGCCGATGATGGCTTCCACAAATCCGTCATCAAAATAGGCAGCCGCACGCACGCCGGCATTGATGCGCGGTCCTGTTTCCCAACGGTCCAGACCCGGGAATTTGTTGAATGAGAACAAATTCGTCTCGTCAAATTCAAAGCTGCCGCTGTCTTCATTCGGTATGCCGGCCGGATTGCCGCCATAGGGCGCGCCAATCACCTGAACGATCGGTTCGATGACCTGTTTCCAGCCCCAGTCCGTACGCACGAGCGGATACCGCCACTCAATTCCGGCCCATGGCAGGAAGCGGGTGACTGTCTCTGCATCGGCGCCCGGTGCAGAGTCGGTGACGTAATAGGCGTCCCCACGAACGTTTGCGAACAAGGTAAGCAGGTGGCCACCTTCCGTCGTCAGGGGAAGTTTCCAGGACGCCGTCGCAGAGACCCGGCTCGTGTCTTGTCCTTCCGACCTGTGAAGAAAGAGGCCATTGGCCGAGAAAGTGAACCGACCGCCCAGAACAGTCTCGTCCGGAACGTATTCAAGCTCTGCAAGTGGCAGCACCAGAGGTGTCGTTCCCGGATCATCGGTTTCACGCAGTCCCTGGAAGTACCAGGCATTGACGGCACTGTAGGAGCGACCATTGATGCCTTCGAGGAACAGGTTGTTTTGCAGGCGATCAAGCGAAGAAATATCGTACCGCTTCAGATACGTGTCATTCGATGTAAGTTGCGCGTTGTAACCCCAGCTCCAGACATCATCAATGTTGAATTTTCCCGAGCCGAAGATGTGGCCTTGCAAAGTGTCGTCCCTGACTTCGTCGCCAAAGCGATCGCGCGGCTTGCCATAGCGACCGCTGGCCTGAATGTTGTATGAGCCGGTCTCGGTGCGCTGGCGCCATTCGCCTTTGACAAGTGGACCGTCATTCTCCGTGTACATCGGAGCCAGCAGCAGGTCGTAACTCGGATCGAGCGCAAAATAGTACGGAATTTCGGCGAAATAGCCGATGTCGGTCGAATGACCCACTCCCGGAACCAGGAAGCCTGACTCGCGTGGAGCTTCAGGATCGGAGTGAGAGAAATAGGGCAGATACAGGATTGGAACGCCAAAAACTTCGAAAAATGCATCTTCGTATTCAACGCGAGCTTTTTCCTGATTGTAGACGATGCGAAACGCCTTGATCTGCCATGTTGGCGCTTTCGAAGGATCGTCCTTGCAGGGTTTGCAGGTCGTGTAGACAGCTTTCTCAAGCGTCATCACGTTTCCATCGCTTCGGGTTGCCTTGGCAGCGGCCAGTCGGCCTCTGCCTGCGACGACAACGTTCAGGCTCTCGATGATGCCGTCCTTCATGTCATCTGTAACTTCAATGCGGCTGCCCGTCAGCGTCGTGCCATTAGCCTCGCGAAGCGTTGCGTTGCCTTCAGCTATCACGATGCGGCTCTGCTGGTTGTAGCTCAGCCGGTCGGCAAGCAGCGTCCGCTCGCCATATGTCACTTCCACGTTGCCTTCGGCGCTCACGACGTTCGTCGTCGTGTCGTATGACATCTTGTCGGCGCGGATCAGAACTTCCTGCTGCTTCTGGGGCGTTGCTGGAGTAGCGCCTGGAGTGCCGCCTTCCGGTGCGTCACTGGTCTGCGTGCGGGCAAGCGCAAGCACCACGCTGTCTCCGCCTGCAAAAGCGAAGGGTGCCGCAATCAGACAAAAAAGAAGGGCTGTGATGAGGCGAAACGCAACCTTCATCCGTCCTCCTGATTAAACATGTACGCCATACCAAGTAATAGTGCAGTCGTTGCAGGTGCCCACGCAGCCAGCGCAACCGGAACTACGCCGGATACCCCCAACGCGCCTGCCACGTCGGTGAAGAAATACAGCACAAATCCAGTCAAGACGCTCGAGATAATGAGCCTTGCAGCCCCCCCAAGTCGCGCCAGCCGAAGCGAGAACGCCGCCGCTATGAATATCATAGCGCATAATAGGACCGGGCCTGCAAGCAATGCATGGTAGTGTAAACGGTGTTTGGTCGCCGAAAAGCCCGCCGATTCAGCCTGTTCGATAAAGTCGGGCAAGTCCCAAAATGCTATGGTTTCTGGGGTTGCGAAGCTTTCTTGAATTTGGTTGTGAGTTAGTGACGTTTTCACATCAAGCAGCGGGTAAAAAACGGCAGGACGCTCCGGACCGGTAACCCAGGCCTCTTCGAGGTGCCATTTTTCCTTCTGCAGCGTGGCGACCTTGGCGTCGATTCGTCCCTTGAACGCCTCTTTGCCTTCATAGATGAACAGCACCACATCCTGGAGATGTAGACCGCTGTTCGATACGCCCTTGGCGTGAATTACCGTCTGCCCTTTTTCGTCTCCCTGGCGCAGCCATAATCCGTTGTTCGAAACGGCCAGCAGCGATGGCCGACCCTGAATGTAGCGTGCCTGAAACTCCTCAAACCGTGAAATCAGTCTTGCAGCAAAGGGATTGTAGACGGTTGTCATGAACGTCCCGATCACGAGGGCCATGATCAGTGCCGGCGCCAAAAACAGCCATGCAGACACACCGGCTGCGCGCGCGATGATCAGTTCCTGGCTGCGGGTCATGCGCGCAAAGCACGAGATCGCGCCGAACATCACCGCGAAGGGCATCATCTTTTCAGTGAGGTTCGGAAGTTTCAGCAGTGCCATGCCGATGACAATGTTGAACGGAACGTGTTCATGACCGGCCGTTCGCTGGAGCAGATCGACGATGTCGATGACAAAGGCCAGGATCAGGCAGAATCCGAAGACAATGCCAACGCTGATCAGGAATTGCTGTGCCAGATAACGCGACAGGGTCCAGCTGATGTACATCTCAAGCCCCTCCCGGCGTTGCGGCCACGATGCCGGAACTCTTCAGGTATTCGAACCTGGGCACAGACAGCATGAACAGGATGCCCACGATCCAGATCGCAGGCCAAAGGTACATCGTGAATGCGGCATCCGGCATCGAACTTGTCATTTGCTGAAATGCAAACCCTGGAAGCCGCGCGATCAGCACGGCACCGCATGCCAGCGCAATTCGCCCGCCGTAGCCACGCCGGTTAAATGTGCCGCCAACAAGCGCGTATACGCCAATCAGCGCAAATACCAGACAATACAGAGGGCTGCTGAGGCGATTGTGGGCGTCAGCGAAGTATTTCCGCCGTGCTTTGTCCGACACCGTTTTTTCAGGATAGAGAAGTTCATTGAGGTACCGCTCGCTGGCCTCGCGCGAACCTTCGTCACGCGTCTTGTCGAACTGTCCGAGATCGAACGTATACTTTTCGAAGTCCAGTACCTTTAGCCGGCCCGCGCCGCCTTCAAGCCATTGCACATTGCCCTTGTACATGATCAGCCGCGGACCCTGCGGCGTGTTTGCAAGCACGCCGCGCTGAGCCATATAGGTGGCGATGCCCTTTGGATTTCTGGCGTCGTGCACGAGTATGCCGCGAATGTCCCCACCCGCATTGTTTTCCGAAACATAGACCGTGAGGCCGGCGATCGGGTTAGTGAACGCACCCTCACGAACAAATGTGTTCACGAGGTCGGCGCGGATCTCGAAGACGCGATCCTTCACTTCACGCATGCCGGCCGGCATGATTGCAAGATTGGTCACGTAGGCAGCGATTGTCGTCATGATGGCCAGCGACAGGATGGGCCACACGACAGCCCAGCGATTGAAACCGGCCGCCCAGATCACGACGAGCTCGCTTTCGACATACATCCGGTTCAGCGCATAGATCACGGCAATCACCAGCGCGAAAGGCAACAAGAGCCCGATCACCTGGGGCAGCGCAAGGATGGTCAGATAAAGATAGGTGGCCGCTGACTGGCTCTGGTTGATGACAAGATCCAGCATGCGCAGCGACTGCGATAGCCAGGCGACGCCTACCAGCGCGAACATGAAAAAGATGAGCGGTCCCAACACCTGCCGGAAGATATAACCTTGAACTCCGGACATGAGTTACGCGCCCATTGCTTTTATCGACACTGCTCGCTTCACATTGATCCGCCACATCGTTACAACCCGATGCGTTACTGCAAAGTTAGGACATTAGCCGTTGCGATAATGCGGGCCGCCAAACTGAACGACACCCGAATAGTCCAGCCGCCGGGTCCAGGCAACAACTTTGGCTGATTTCCTGAGAATTTCTTGATCAAAGAGATAACGTCACATGCAAATAAATTTCACCCGGATCGACTCGTCTGAAGACGGAGCCCTCGCCGTGGGGGTTGCCGCGTTCGATGACGACCTGCCTGATTCACTGGCAGCACTCGACAAAAAGGCCAAGGGCGCCATCGCCCGGGCTCTGAAAGCGGCAAGGTTCACCGGCGGCAAGGGTCAAATGGCTGACATTCTTGCGCCAGCCGGCCTCGATCTCGATCGGCTCGTCGTGGTTGGCCTCGGCAAAATCGATGATTTTGGCAAGCAGCAAGCGCACGATTTTGGAGCGGCGGTGACAGCCCGCCTGTTAACCAGCGGCGAGAAATCTGCCACGCTCAGGTTGCAGAGCCCGTTCGTGGATAACGCAGAGCTTGCATCGGCAACAGCTTTTGGCGCCCTGCTGCGCGCCTATCGCTTTGACCAGTATCGCACGACGCAAAAAAAATCGGAAAAGCCAACGCTTGGGAAAATAAGCATAGAATGCAGTGACCCGGCAGACGCCAAGAAAGCCTGGCGCGCGCCGGAGGCAGTCGCCAAGGGCGTCTATTTCACCCGCGATCTTGTCTCCGAGCCGCCGAATGTCCTTCACCCGGAAGAATTTGCCAAGCGAACACGCAAGCTCGAAGAACTTGGCGTCGATGTCGAGATACTTGGCGAAAAGGAGATGGCAAAACTCGGCATGAACACGCTGCTCGGCGTGGGGCAGGGCTCCGAATGCGAGTCTCAGCTTGTCGTAATGCACTGGAAGGGCGCCAAGGACAAGAACGCGACCCCGATCGCTTTTGTCGGCAAGGGCGTCACCTTTGATACCGGAGGCATTTCCCTGAAGCCCGGCCCTGGCATGGATGCGATGAAATACGACATGGGTGGTGCCGGAACGGTGACCGGCCTCATGCATGCGCTTGCAGGCCGCAAGGCCAAAGTCAACGCAATCGGCATCATCGGTCTCGTCGAAAACATGCCGGACGGCAAGGCGCAGAGACCTGGTGACATCGTGAAATCGATGTCGGGTCAGACAGTTGAAATCCTGAACACCGATGCCGAAGGCCGCCTCGTGCTTGCTGATGCACTCTGGTACTGCCAAAACCGCTTCAAGCCGAAATTCATGGTGGACCTCGCGACATTGACAGGTGCGATCCGTGTCTCTCTCGGTCTCGAGATTGCAGGCCTGTTCTCCAACAATGACGAGCTCGCCAGCCGGCTTGCAGCAGCCGGCAAGGCCGAAGGCGAAGAGTTGTGGCGCATGCCCATGAATGAACGCTTCGACAAGCTGATCGACAGCCCCGTCGCCGACATGAAGAACATCGGCGGAGCCTTTGGAGGTTCGATCACGGCGGCTGTATTCCTCCAACGCTTTGTGAACAAGGTCCCATGGGCTCACCTGGATATCGCGGGGACAGCCTGGGCGGAAGAATCCCGGGGGGTGACACCCAAAGGCGCCAGCGGCTTTGGTGTCAGGCTGTTGAACCGTCTGGTTGCTGACTACTACGAAAGCTGATGCCGGAAGTTCTTTTCTATCATCTGGAACGGGCAAGCCTTGAAGACGTCTTGCCCGGCCTGCTTGAAAAGTCCCGCGAACGGGGCTGGAAGGCGCTCATTCGGGTCAGTTCGCAGGAGCGCCTGGAGGCACTGGACAGCCACTTATGGACATACAAGGAAGAAAGTTTTCTTCCTCACGGCACGTTCAAGGATTCTCGCGCAGCCGATCAGCCGGTATTGCTGACAACCGCGGACGGCAACCCCAATGGTGCAAACGTCGCGTTCTTTGCCGACGGCGCCAACCCGGACGACTGGACATCAGACCTGGTGAAGGCCTGCCAACGCATAGTGCTCATGTTCGATGGCCGAGATCCCGCAGCGATGGAAAGTGCTCGCGCGCAGTGGAAGCTCGCACGCGCCACTGGCTATGACACGACCTATTGGCAACAAACCGAACACGGAGGTTGGGAAAAAAAAGCCTGACGCCTATTTCGTTGCACCGTGCGCCAGAAGCACCTGCTCGGTCGCGCCGCATTCAACCGGATGCATGTCCTTGATGTTCTCAAGTCGCGCGAGCGGGGTCTGGCCTGAAGACTTGGCGTTCACGTCTGCGCCGTGGTCAATCAGCAGACCAACCAGGTTTGGCAGGCAGGCAAAGGCCGCCTCCATGAGTGCCGTTCCACCGTACTCGTCCTTGTGCTTGACGGAAGCGCCGTGAGCAAGCAGCACCTTCGCTATTTCGACGGCGTCGTTTTCGTTCATCTGATAAAAATCATCGAAATTTGATGCGAGGCTTGAAGTCACGTGCATGAGAGCGGTTGAGTTGTACTGATCAACCATGTTCACCTTGGCGCCATGTTGGAGCAAGAGTTCGGCCGATGCTGCGTTGCGCACATAGCCAAGCGGCATGTGGTCCTTGTTACCTACGACATTGGCACCCGCCTTGATCAGTGCTCGCACATTGTCGACTTTCGCCGTGGTGAGCGCGGAACCGAGCGCGTTGCTCGACCCGGCGTTCAGGCAGCGACCATTGACTTTCGCTCCTTTGGAGAGAGCCGCCGCAACGTCTGCCGGCGTACCGGACTTCGCTGCAGTACAAAGAGCCTCCTGGAGAGTTGGGGCCGCTGTCGCTGGCAGGGATGCGAAGAACGACATCAAAATCAACAGGCATGATTTGCGCACAATGTGGCTCCCGTGTCCGACGACCCTGCCACCACTATAGTCCCGGGCTGCCACGGATACCCGATTATATTGGCTGACGGTCTGGTAGCAGGCGACCCTCTCACATGGCCCTCACAGTCAGCGCTCCGGTCCGTTTACCTTGCACGAAATCAGAAAGGGCTGATATTCCTGCTTCATGCAACGCAAATTGACCGTCATCCTTTCAGCAGACGTAGTGGGCTATAGCGGTCTGATGGAGCGCGACGAGGCGGGGACGCTTTCGCTTCTGAAAGCGAACCGAACGTCCGTGTTCGATCCGCAGGTCGCAAAACATGGCGGACGGCAATTCAAGCTGATGGGCGACGGCGCGCTTGTAGAGTTCGGCAGCGTGGTGGCGGCTGTGAATTGCGCACTCGCGATCCAGGAAGCGACGGAGAATGCCAAAGGTTTGCGCTATCGTATGGGCATAAATTTGGGCGAAGTGATTGTCGAGGGTGACGACATTTACGGCGAAGGCGTCAACGTTGCGGCGCGCATTCAGGCACTGGCGCCCGTTGGGGGCGTGGCGTTGTCGAAGATGGTGCGCGATAACATTGATGGCAAGATGGCTTGCGTCTTCGAAGACATGGGCGAGCACAGCGTCAAAAACATCGAACGGCCAGTGCATGTGTTCAAGGTATTCGCCGTTCAACACGAAGGTCAAAAAGTGGAAGGCCCCCGCAAACTCTCGATCTGTGTGCTGCCCTTCGCCAACATGAGCGATGATCCGCAGCAGGAATATTTTTCAGACGGAATCTCGGAAGATATCATCACCGATCTGAGCAAAGTGTCCGCGCTGGGCGTCACCGCGCGCAACACGTCGTTCCAGTTCAAGGGCAAGAGCGTCGATGTTCCGCAGGTCGCCCGTCAGGTCAAAGTGAGCCACGTGCTGGAGGGCAGTGTTCGCAAGGCTGGCGGCCGTTTGCGCATCACGGCGCAGCTCATCGATGGTCGATCGGGCGAGCATGTTTGGGCCGAACGGTATGATCGTGACCTCAATGACATCTTTGCGCTTCAAGACGAAATCTCCGAGGCCATCGTCAAGGCGCTGAAGCTGAAGCTGTTGCCAGAAGAAAAGACGGCGATCGAAGCGCGTGGGACAGACAACGTCGATGCCTACAATCTTTATCTCATGGCGCGCCAATATTACGTCACCGGCAATTACGGCGATGCCAGGCGGGAGGAGGCAATCGTTCGCCTGTGCAAGCGTGCCACTGAAATCGACCCTGGCTACGCGCGCGCTTGGGCGCTGACGGCGCTGGCACAAAACTGGCAACGCTATTACTACGGCAGCGTGGGCGACGGAGGCATGGCTTCGGCCGAAAAGGCGTTGGCGCTCGATTCAAATCTTTCCGAAGCGCATGGCGTAAAGGCTGGCATCTTGTTCGAAGCCGGTCGCCTGGCGGAGTCCGCGGCTGAGCTTGGCATCGCGCTGCGCCTCGACCCCGAATCCTATGAGGTCAACCGCGTCGCGGCGACCTTGTACTATCGCCAAAAGCGGCTCGACGACGCCATTCGCCATTTCGAAAAGACGACGGCGCTGCTGGAAACCGACTTCAATTCGCCGGGCATGCTGATCAGCTGTTACACTGCGACCGGCGACAATGCTGCCGCGCGGCGCGTAGCGCAACTGTCACTCACGCGCGCGGAAAAGGCGCTGACTCAGGATCAAAGCAACGGCGCGGCGATGGGTTTCGGGGTCGGCGCGCTCGCGGCCTTGGGCGAAGTCGAACGCGCCAAGGAGTGGATGGCCCGCGCGCTGCTGATCGATCCCGACAACATGAACATGCGCTACAACTTCGCTTGCGCCGCGGCCATCGACCTGAAGGAACCAGAACTGGCTCTCGATCTGATCGCTCCATTCCTCGCCACAACCACGATCGACTTCCTGAACCATGCCAAGGCCGATCCGGACCTCGATCCTCTGCGCGGCGACCCTCGCTTCAAGACCATGATCTCCGCCGCTGAGGCGAGGTTGGCGAGGAAAGACTGATGCAACGCAAGCTCACCGTCATCCTCTCAGCGGACCTGGTGGGCTACAGCGGGCTCATGGAACGCGACGAAGCGGGAACCCTGGCGCGCCTCAAGGGAAACAGGAAGACGTTGTTTGACCCCGTGGTCGCCGCGCATGGCGGGCGCATCTTCAAGCTCATGGGCGACGGCGTGCTGATCGAGTTTCCGAGTGCCGCGTCGGCGGTGATCTGCGCTCTCGAGATCCAGCACGCGGTGGAAGAGACTGCGGTACAGCAATCCGAGGTATCTGTCTCTGGTCGGAGCACTCGAGGCAAGGCTTGAACAGGTCCTGGGACAGATGGACGAAGGAGGAGGTGACAATGAACTTCAATACCTGGATACGGCAGCTTCATCGATGGCTATCGGTCATATTTTCCGTGATCGTTGCGAGCATTTTCGCCGCCCTCGGCGCAAAAATGGAACCCGCGCAGTGGGTATACTTCTTGCCGCTCATCCCGCTGGCACTGCTCATGCTCAGCGGCTTGTACCTCTTCGTTCTGCCTTATGTGACCAGGCGACCCGGCGGCCTGGGCTGAACAAGGCCTCACCACGCAGGGGGACGCTTGCAAGGCGTCACTCACGTGTCGCATTGCAAGCAGGTTGACTTGCAGAGAAATCCGGAGTGCAGGGTGCGTCAGCTCCCGCTAATGCTCAATATTGTAATCAATCGTCACCACCACACGAGCCGTCTTTGAGATTGTGCTCTTGTCGTACGTGCCGCCATAGCCATAGTCGCTGGAATCCACACTGGCACCCGCCGGCAGGATGTAGAAGGCACCTTGCGAGGCCGAACGCATCGCGCCCACAGTGGCGTTACCGTTCTTGGCGAATTCCTGCGCGCGCTTTTGCGCATTCTGCGTGGCAGCACCAATCAGGGACATCTTGATATCCTCGAGGCTCGAGACCAGGAACGATGGGCTTTCATAATGCACGGGGTGACCCTCGCCCTCGAACTGCAGAATGGCCTTGTGCGCCGCTTCGACGGCTGGCAGGTCCCGGCCCGTGACGAGAACATCCTGCGCCGCGTTGAAGCCGCGCTGGACCTGGCGCGTGCGCCCGCCTGGCAGTTCTTCATCGACGAGGTTCGGCGTGACGCTCTCGTTGCCGTTCTTCACCGCGTCCTTGGCAAAGCCTTGTGCGGCAAGAAAGGCGTCGAGGGCAGGGCGCTCCTTGCGCAGCTTCGCCAGCGCGTCTGCAAACGTGGCACCCTGCACGCGCAGACCAACTGTCCATTCGGCGTAGTCCGCCTCCACCGGCTTCTCTGCCAGCCCTTTGACCGAAATGCTCTGTTTGCCCGCCCCGATCTGTTTGGCCTGGATGCCAAAGATGAAAGCGGCCAGCGACATGCCAAGCGCCAGCAGTACACCCAGGATCACGACTGCCTTCGAATTGTCCAACGTCATGCGGTTCACTCCAGTTAGGTCCTTGCATCGATGTTGACGCCAGAATCATGGGTGAATTACGCAGACTTTGTGGCGGAATAGCGAGCCCGCCGATACCTGCCATGCGGCACTTGGGCTGACACGGCTCGCCGGCGAACGCTTGTTGCCGCGGAACACTCAAACTAGACTGGATTGCGCTTCGCGTAGTGACACTTGTGAAAACCGGGTGGAACGAACCGGCGAGCGCTTCGTGGTCGCCACAATGGTCACGAACCAACACAAGACTGCTAACACGGGACTGGAGGAACGAATGAACAGAACGGTACTTTTGATTGTCGCGGTCGTTATCGCTGCGGGTGGAGCTTACTGGTACATGAATCGGAAGGCTGCGGATGCTCCGGCCGACCCGGCAGCAGTGACGGATCCGGCTGCGCCTGCCGCAGATCCGGCGGCTCCGGCCGACCCTGCAGCTGCTCCTGCAGATCCGGCTGCGGCACCCGCAGATCCGGCGGCCGCTCCAGTGGACGGAGCAGCCCCTCCGGGTGATCCGACCGCACCGGCGCAGCCGGTAGCCCCGCCTCCTCCTCCAGGCGATCCCACGAATCAATAGCCGAGGCACGATTTGACAGTTCTTGTGGCCGGCCAAAATGCCGGCCACATTTGTTTGTTTGGGGCGCCTTGCTACAATGGCCACCGAAAGGAGCCCATCAAATCTCGCGCATGAAGTGGCTTCTGTCCGAACTGCAACGCCGACAGGTGACCCGTGTCGCTGCGAGTTACGTCGTCGCGAGCTGGATCATGCTCCAGGTCGCCGCATCGCTTGAAAACGCGCTCATGCTTCCGGCGTGGTTCGACACTGCGGTGCTGTACCTGCTGATCCTCGGCTTCCCGGCTGCCATTACCGTGTCCTGGATGTTCGAACTGACGCCCGAGGGGATCAAGCGCACCGTCGGGTTCGGAGACGGCGAACCAGCCAAACCGCGCGTCACCGACTGGATACTGGTAGCGATGGTCATCATCGTCAGCGTGGTAGCTGGCGTGATGACGTTGTCCCCACGCGTGAGCGACCTCGCGCCCGGCGACCGGTCCATCGCAATACTTCCGTTCGAAAACCGCTCGCAAATCAAGGACGATTCCGAATACGGCGACTGGTTGTCGGAACTCATCAGCAGCCTCTTGGGAAAGGCCAGCAATCTTCGCGTCATTTCGCAGACCTCGGCGTCTGTCTTCAAGGGCAAAGCTGTCGCCCTACCTGAGATCGCCAGGCAGCTCGGCGTGTCGTTGATCATTGAAGGCAGTGTGCGCAGTGAGGGCGACGATATGGTCATCAGTGCCCAGCTGATCAACGCAGCAACCGACACGCAGGTTTGGGCAGAGGTGTACGAACGCAAGACCGACAACGCATTGGGCGTCCAAAGCGAAGTCGCCGCCAGAGTGGCCGTCGCGGTTGCCGCGGCTTTGGATGTAACGATCGCCAGTGGCGAGCAGCAGGCTCTCAATCCGACGGCCAAGCCGAAGGCGTTTGAAGCCTACCAGAAGGCGCTGAAGCTCTACCGCACGACAACTGAAGCAAATGTGCGCAGCGCGCAGCGCTTGCTGAACGACGCCGTCGAAACCGATCCCGATTTTGCATTGGCCTGGGCGCTGTTATCGCGCGTCCATTCCTATTTCTATTTCAACCGCACGGATGCAACCGAAGGCCGGCGTGGCGCGGCCGGGCAGGCGTTGGCGCAGGCGCTCCGCCTGAAGCCCGACCTCGCTGAAGTTCTGCTCGCTGACGCCTACTTCGAATACTGGGTGAAGCGCGACTATGAAGGGGCTCGGAGCCGGTTTGAAACGCTGAGCATGAAGTGGCCCAACAATGCAGATGTCCTGACTGCGCTCGCCAGCATCACGCGCCGCCAGGGCCGATGGGGTGAGAGCAAAAACTATTTCGAGCGCGCCATCGCGATCGACCCGCTGCGCCCGGGCAGGCGTGTGAAGGCCGCCGAACTTGCTTTCGCGACGCGCGACTTCACGGGTGCCTTGCATCAGCTCGACGCCTCGTTGGAGTATTGGCCGGAGGCGCCCGACAAACTTCCCTTCATCGCCAAGAAGGCGTTGATCTATCAGGCGCTTGGCCGCCTGGACGACGCCACGGTTCTGCTCGAAGGTCTTGATCCGCAGCCGGATGGCGAACTCGTTGAACCGATCGTCATCCAGGCCATCCTGCGCCGGCAGTACGATGACGCGATCCCGCTGCTCGTATCTCTTCTCAAGCGTGATGAAGCCGAGGGCTCGGTTGGTCGCACGTCAGTGGATCTGAATCTCTATCTCGGAAACCTGAGGCGGCTCTCCGGCGATGCAAAAGGCGCGAGGGCAAATTACCGGCAGGCGCTCGATGAACTGCGCATGGACTTGGCGAAACAGCCTGAAAACGCCGACGTGCATTCCTATTTGGCATTGGTGTATTGCGGTCTCGGTGATCGCGCCCAGGCCACGAAGTTTGCAGCGCTTGCCGTGAAGACCGTGCCGGTCGCAAAGGACGCCTTGAGCGGCGCATACTATCTGGATGTGCAGGCGCGCGTCTGGGCGCGCTTGGGCGATCGGAACGCCGCGATCGCCGCAATCGAATCCCTGATGAAACTGCCCGCGCCCTTGCCGCTGACGCCAGCGCTGCTGCGCCTGGATCCTGACTTCGACAAGCTCCGTTCAGATTTGCGCTTCAAGGCGCTGTTGAACGGTGTCCCCTGAACGAACCTTGATCAGGCAAGCTTCGTGCTTCATCTGCGCGCCGGTCATTCAGTGGCACCAATGTCTGGGGTTGCGCCTCGCCCGTATACGAAATTCAATGCTGCTGGCGATGCACCCGAAGCCATGCCTCACCGGCGGGAGTAAGCTTCACCAGGGACTCGCAGTTCTCCCCCGTGGTTCGCTGCACGAAGCCTGAATCCACCGCGTCCTCCCAGACCGGCAACCTTGGGCAACTCGTGCGCCAGCTCGTCATCAGCTCATCATAGGGCCTCGGCTTGACGGCAACCCATTCCAGCAAATCAAGGATCAAAGTTTCCGGCGCGGTGAGTCGCATACACTTCAATCCCGGTCCGGCGCCCCCAGCGGAAAGAGCGGCCGATACGGTCGCGCCTCCTCAGCCGCGCGGGCGAAGGATGGGCGGGCAAGCAGCCGTGCACGATAGGCGCGAAGCGCAGTGTAGGTCTCCGGAATCCGGTAGACCCAGTCCGCATAGAACAGCGACGGCGCGGCCGCGCAGTCTGCGAGCGTGAAGTTGGCGCCGGCAACCCACGTCTTGCCTGCGAGATGTCCATCGATCCAGGCATAGGCACGTTCAAGCCGTTCGGTCGCAAGGGCGAGGCCTTCCGCGCTCTTCACGGGGACACGGCCCAGTGCACTGTCGACTGCAACCTGCATCGCGTCCATGACGTGCAGGTCGAAGAAGCGGTCAAGAAAGCGCACGTCGAGCGCTGCCATCGGGTCTGGGGGAAGCAGGCGCACGGGCCCGGGATGCGCGAGTTGCAGGTATTCGATGATGATGCTGGTCTCCACGATGCTGCGGTCGCCGTCCACCAGCAGCGGAAACTTGGCGAGCGGCCAGCGCCTGAGCCACTCGGCAGCATGCTGAGGCGTGTCCGGTCCGATCACGCGGAACTCGAAAGGCGTGGCGTTCTCATAGAGCGCGATGAGCGCCTTCTGGGTGTACGAGGAGAAGGGGTGGCCATAAAGCACGAGCGGCATTGCGGAATCTCCAGGTTCAGTCAATGTTTGTATTCCAATCAGGTGCAGCTTTGGGGTCCGACTTGAAATGCTTACCGCGATTGGGGAACGCCGCTGGCTGACACCCCGCACTTCCTGCCCGAACGCAAGTTCCAAAGACATCCAGGAAGGGCAGCAAGGCTCTCTCGCCGAGTTTCAGAGCGACTTTTTTGAGCGGGTTTGAGACAAAGGCTGTTCGGCTATTTTTGGCTTTTTTCCGCGGAAAACAGGTGCAAAGTGCAACAAGGTGTGGGGGTGTTTTTCATTTTGCACCGTGCCGGCGGCAAATGAAAATCGGGCTCGAAAATCAGGCGCAGTCCGGGGCACACACCCCGCAATTTCTTTTCGCGCGGGGCTCACGAGGCGGTCGCCTGGAATTCCCAGGTCCGCCGGGTAGGTATTCAGTTGTCAAGTTGGCAGCAGCCGGGGCTGGCGCCGGAAGGGAACATAATACGAACATTGGTGCCATACAAGAGGGTCCGGTGCGACACGTTGAGCGCACACTCCCTGGGAGCGCCGGCATCCTGCCGGCTCTGTCTTGCAGCGTGGGGGTGGTGCGTCGAAGGATGGAATGTGGCAGGGTGTGTGGTGGCAGGGAGGTTTTAATATGTCCCCGTTGTTCAAGTGGTGTCTGACCCCGATTCCTCCCGATTCTCACCAGAAGTGCCCGCGCGAATTGAGAGCAAACCTAAGGAGTCTAAGCGTGACTGGTGAAAACAAAGAAAAGGATGATAAAGCGTGGGAGGTTGCCAAGGCTCAAATCTGGATTGCGTCGATTGTAGCGATTTTGCTGTGTGTTGCTGTAGTCTACTATTTTGGCGCACTCGCAGGAGTGGTGACGGGTGTAATCTCAATTGTGGTGATAAATGAAATGATTCGAAGTGCCGTTCGTCGCTATATGTTTAGAGTCGGAAAAGGTTGAAACGGGGTTCTGTCCCTATCTGCCTCCTCAAAACAAAATGCGAGCGGATTTGCGCGGTGACCGCAAGTTTGGGAGTGAGGTACCCTGGATTCTCCGGACAGGTTTAACCGACCGCACCACTTCTGTCGTGACGAGTGTGTTGAATAAAGACCCCCGTTCCGTGTCTCACGGTCTCACTCAATTTGGCAGGAAGAGAACCTAGTTTTTGACCCTTGGCTTTGCCTTCGCCGCTTTCGCCGCAGCCTTCGTGTCTTCGCTGGCCATGTAGTCGATCAGGGCGGTTGCTTCCTTCTCGCCTAGGCCAAAATTGGGCATCGGCATGTCCTTGTACTTGGCCCTGAGCGCGGTTGCGACCGGATCACCTTCTTCGATCATCTTGTCGGGCTCTCTGATCCAGCGGCTCATCCAGTCATGCGGGCGCGATGACGCGACCCCAAGAAGGTCCGGACCCAGCCGGTCGCCGCTGCCCATTGTGTGGCAGGATACGCAGCGCGTTCGGAAGAGATACTCGCCCCGTGACTGCGGCGGCAGTTGCCTTGCCACGGAGTAGTCCTGCTTCGTCCCCGCAATCGAGGTGGCATAGTTCGTCATGCGGTCAGTCAGCAGGTTCGCAAGCACAACAGGGTCGTCATAGACCGAGCGCTTGATCCACTGGCCGGTGGTCTCGTTGGCCACCATCACGCTGGTGTCATGGTCGCGTGGCTTGCCCGGCTCGAATACGCGCATGGCGAGCTTCTGCTGGATCAGCTTGATGTCTTCCTTGGCGCCCGTCAGGAACAGCCATCCCGGCTTCAGGCCAAAGGTGTGCATGTAGGTCTTGAGGACCTCGGGCGTGTCATGGTCCGGATCAATGGTGATCGAGTACATGTGGAAGTCCCGACCCACCCTGTCGCCAAGCTGAGCCTGGACCTGCGACAGCTGCGCCGTGTCCGCCGGGCAGATGTCCTTGCAGTTCGTATAGATGAAGTTGATCGTGACGATCTTGCCCTTCAGCAGGTCGTCATAGAACCGGTACCTGTTGCCATCCTGGTCGGTCAGTTCGACATTGGGGAAGTAGTTCCCGTGCCACTCGGCCGCAAGCGTCCAGCCAGCTGAACACAGCATCAGCGCAAGGGCCGCAACCAGGCGAACAGGCAGCTTGTGGCGCATTCAGGTCTTTCCCAAAAAGGTCATGGCCCGCGCGAGCGAGCCATGACGGATGTTCAGATGCAAGCCCTATCAGTTTGCCGTCGGCAGTCCAAATGAAGGCTCATAGAAGGTGCCTTCCCAGGTCTGTCGCGGAGTCGGGATCGCAAGCGTCTGGCCAGGGTTCACCGAGTCCCACCGCAGAAGCATGGCATGGTCTTCATGCTGCGTGTTGTGGCAGTGCTCCATGTAGGTACCTGCAAATTCCCGGATGCGGATCGCAAGATCGACCGTTGCCGTCGAGTCGGGTGATACACCGATGCGGTACACGTCCTTGCGGGCGAAGGTTTCCCAGATCGGCGGGGCGACACCGCCACGCTGCAGGATCCGGCCTTCTTCGAAATGGATGTGCACGGGATGGCTCCAGCTCTGGCCCAGGTTGATCAGGTGCCAGATCTCAAGCGAACCTTTCTTTGGCGCCGCAGAGTAACGGTGGGGGTCCATGCCAAAGCCCTGGCCGCCGTCCGTCTTGATGGTCCACGGCGCAGCGTCGGTCGCATTCGCGCGGCCAAACTCGAACGTGCGCTGGCGGGCTGTCGACAGTTCTGCTGGCGTCATGACCGGCAGCGGGATCATCTGCTTCAGTCCTGCAACATACTGGGCAGGGTCCATGCTGAGGTCACTGTAGGTGTAGCTTGTCGTGTCGACACGGAACTCCATGATGCGTCCAACAGCCGGATCACCTGCGTAGGCGCCGCTGATGATGTCGGCCAGCGGAATTTCCCTGTTCGGACCCATGCCGTTCACATGCTCAAGCAAGTTCACCATGTAGAGCTTGGTGCCGTTGGCAAGGTTCTTGAAGTCGATGACGATGTCGTAGCGCTCTGCAATCCCTTGCGTCGGCAGGTCCTGGCTCTGCGCGTTCGGGAACGGAACCGTGTGCTGCATCAGGTTGCCGTCGTTGGCCACCATGTAGTACGGCACGCGCACGCCTGCAGCCGTCACGATCGCCAGCTTGAAATAGCGCGAGACCGAGCCGTTCAGGATGCGGAATCGGTAACGTCGAGGACGAACCTTCAGGAATGGCTTGTAGGTCCAGTTCACGAGGACCCGGTCACCCAGGAAGCCATCCGTGTTCAGCGGATTGAATGTCAGCTGACCATTGGCGTCCCAGGCCTTGTCGGCGACGAGCAGGTTGACGTCGTAGTCGCGGTTGCCCCAGTCAAGTGCCGTGCCGCTTGGCAGACACATGTTCGGGTTGGCGGCGTTGGTGTAGTTGCACTTCAACCCCTCGCGACCGCGGTCGATAGATGAGTAGTAGTTCATCATCGCGGCGCTGCCCTTGTAGACATTCTGCGCCGTGAAATCGAGCATGTGGTCATGGAACCAGTGCGTGCTCATGGTTTCTTTCCAGTCACCACGCAGACGCTTGATGCCGCCGGCACCGTCCGGCATTCCGGCCCAGTCGGTGGTTGCTGTCGTGTTGATGTTGTCATAACCCGCGATGATCATCGGCCAGCGATAGTCGTAATACTGGCCAGGAAAGAAGTAGGCGGCGGTATAGCCGTCGCTCTCTGCCGGGTTGTGACCATTGTGTTCGTGTGTCGACAGCGTGTGGAAGCCGAATCCGTTCGTCGCCGACGCATCAATCGGCAGCATGTTGTAGTGACGGAACAGGACGGGCTCGCCATAGCGCGCCATCAGCAGCTTCGGTGGCATGGTGCCGTCAAAGGTCCAGACGGAGTTAGCCTGCTGTGCAGGGAAGTTTGGATGGAACCTGACAGCGGTATTGGTGTTGGTTCCACCGTGATTGTAAAGTCCGCCTGGCTTGAATTCACCGACGGCATAGTGGTGTCGCTGCAGTGAATCTCTCAGTCCAAGGTTGGTGCGCGCGCCCGCTGAAGCCGACTGGAAGTAGACCTTGGGTGGAAATTCCGTCAGCCGCTGGTGGGCAAAATACTCGCCGCTCGGGCGCCCTTCAGCTGCGCTCTTGGCAAGCGCCTGGCCAATGCAGGTACCAATCGTTGCGGCCCACGGGTTGGGCTTGGTGGTGTTCGCCAGCCTGGTCATCCCCGGGCTCAGCGCCTGCTTCAGGAACGTGTCGATCGACGCAGACGCAGGTCCAAGCGTGCAGCTCTGCGGTGCTGGTACCGGCGTACACGTCGCGCAGGTCGTGCCGATATACGGCTTCGTGCCGAATTCCTCGAACAGCATCATTTCCTGTTCGAATTCACCCGCGTTGAACAGCGGGCTTGCTGGCAAGCCTGTCGGAATGCCTTGCGCGAGCGCCGAGCCCACGCCGAATGAAGAAGCGCCGCTCGCCAGCAGAATGGCACCCAGCGTCTTCGAGAATTTGTTCCTGACCATGTGACGTCCCTTCAATTTTCTAAGGCAGATGAAGCATCTTCAGTACTGCCTGATGTCCCCGTTTTGGCGCCGCCGGTGCCCCACACCGCCGGCGCCCATGCCGTTCTCTCAATCAAAGATGGAAGTCTGTGCTGACCAGGGTCGGCTCAGCCGGTTGCACATAGCCGCGCAACAGGATTTCAAAGTCAGCAGACAGGTTGTCGTTCAGGTTGCCCTGGATCAGTGTCGAGTCGAGCGAACCATTGCCGTCCGAGTCAAACAGCTGCCACCTGATCTGGCCGGCTGCCAGTGTGGCGCCCACCGTCGGATCGCTGAACGCCGCACTGCCGATGAAGTCGAAAGCCTGGTTGCCCGAAACCGTGGTGTTCGCATCGATGCTCGTGAGGTCGATGATGTCACCCTCGGCATGGTGGAAGTCCGTGATGATCGACCGCCCGCCCCCGGTGCCGACGCCACCGCTCGACAGATACTGGAAGATATCGGCGTCGATCCCACCCGTCATCGTTTCAACACTGTTGCCAGCGATGAACGTGTCAATGCCGCCACCGCCGACAAACGTCACCGCGTTGGCGCCTCCCGCGGTACGACCCGTGAAGGTGTCGTTGCCCGAACCGCCGATGAAGGTTTCGATTGTCGACTGCTGCAAAAAGGCTGAAAGAACGTCGGTACCGATGTCCGTTCCGGTCGCGACCGCAAAGAACAGGTTTCCAATCACGTTGTTCAATTGCACCGTAACCGCATTCGTCGCAGCACTCATGTCAAGTGTGTCCGCACCTGCGCCACCATTGTAGGTATCGTTGCCGTCTCCTACGAACGCGATGAAGGTATCGTTGCCATCGTCACCCGCAAGCGTGTTGTTGCCGGTATTTCCGGTGAGTACGTTTGCCAGGTTGTTGCCGGTGCCGTTGATGTTGCCTGTTCCCATCAGCGTCAGGTTTTCGACGTTGTTTCCAATCGTATAGGTGACGAACGATTGGACTGTGTCGGTGCCTGAACCCGCACCAGCGGCTTCGGTAATCGTGGTCAGGCCCGTCCCGCCGGTGTTGTGGCGCACGATGTAGGTGTCGTTGCCGAGACCGCCGATGAGCGTGTCCGTACCAGCCGTACCGCCATCCAGCGTGTCATTGCCGCCATTGCCGCGCAGCGTGTTGTTTGAGGAACTTCCGACAATGATATTGTCGTCGACACTGCCAGTGACATTCTCGATGCGGAACAGCAGGTCAGCGCCTGTAAGCGCACTCGTCGCCGTCCCACCCTGCGTGAGGTCGTTGGTGTTCGTCAGGTCGACATTCGTGTTACCGGCCGTGGACGCCATGTTGTAGGTGTCGGTACCCGTGCCGCCATCGTAGGTATCGTTGCCGTCACCAGTGCTTGCAAAGAACGTGTCGTTGCCAGCGCCACCCAGGACAAAGTCATCGCCCAGACCAGCGGTAATGCTGTCGTTGCCACCATTGCCGAAGATAAGGTCGATAGCAGCAGTGCCGGTGATGTTGTTGCCGCTTGCGGCATCGATGATGTAGTGCACCGCCGACCCATTCACGGTGTTCGTGTCGCCGTTGCCATCTGTATATGTAGACGTCACGCGGACAAGCCTTCCCGCCGCGCCGGTCGTGCCCGCCGGATTGAAGAACCGGGTGTCGGCACTGATCTGCGGCGCCGGAACCGGCAGCCAGGTCAAGCCATTGTCAGTTGACGTTTCCCAGACCAGCGTCGTCAGCTCATCAAGAATGCCGCCGTCCGGGTCCTGCAGAGTGGAAAGTTGCTGCATCTGTGGAGCATTTGCTCCCACGACGCCTGTAACCGATACGTCTCCGATCAGGATCTCGTCCGTCACCGCAGGCGACAGGTGTCCTGGCGCGCCATCGTTGATGTTGCCCTGACCGTCCTCGTAGGTGATCGCCACCGAGATCGTATGCCCGATGTCGGTTTGCTGAACGATGTAGTCAGCGCCAATTGCTCCAGAAATCTCCACGCCGTCCCTGAGCCACTGAAACTGCTCGGAACCACTGGTGATGTCACCATCTGGATCAAAGCCCAGGAACGCAGACAGTGAACCACCATTTGCAGCAGTTCCAGTCAGGAACGCAGGCGCCGTCCCGTCATCGACAGGCGCGACCGTGATGTTGACCGTCTTTTCAGCACTCTTCAGCAAGCCGTCAAAGGCATAGTACTTGAAGCTGGCTGTACCCGCGAAGTCCTGCGTTGGCAGGAACGTGAACGTGCCGTTGTTGTTGAGAGTGACGGATCCATTTACCGCAGAACCAGGCACCAGCTTGTAGGCCAACGGATCGTTCGTCGGGTCCTGAGCCGCCAGGACGACACCGTCGAACAGCGTGTCTTCCAATGCGCCTGTGAGATCCACCGGATCCGCGCTCAGGAAGAATGGTGCACCACCATTGCTTATGACGTTGATGATGAAAGTGTCCGTCACACCCAGTTCTGTGCCAGGCGACCCGGGCGTGCCGACATCCGTTGCGGTGACAGTGATGCTGATCGGTCCAGTGACATTCACCGTGCCGGTGATGTTCGCACCCGAGACGCCGCCCAATCCATCTGGAACCAGGGTGAACGTCAGTCCGTTTGCACCAGCCGTACCATCCAGCACATGACCATTCGACGCCAGTTTGGCCGTATAAATCAGGTTTGTGGACGCGGTCTCGTTGTCCCCGAAAGTGCTTGTGATTGGCAGGAACAGGTTGATCGGAACACCAGTGCGGGCGCCCGTATCCGGCAAGCCCGCAGGATTTTGCTGCTGCACCACAAACGGTGCGGTATTGACAGCCAGGTTTGGAAGCAGCAGTGCGGTCGGTGCCGAATTCACCGTTTCGTGGAACCCTTTGCCGTCCACAAAAGTCTCAACGACACGCAGCGCGTTTCCAAGCACCGCGTTCGTTGGGTTGAACGTCAGGCTGTCCGTGTTGGGGATGTTGACCCACTGCAAGCCACCGCCTGCGGTGACCATCTGCTGCTGCCACTGGAAATGCACCGATCCAGGTGCGATACCGTCCGAGTCAGTAACCGTCGACACCGCCACTAGCGGAGTCCCGACAAAGGCATTGACCGGCGTCGCAGGGTTGCCATCATCATCGGTGATGATGAGAGAGCCACCAGGCAACGCGTTGTTTACCGGTCCGTCTCCGATGTTGATGGTCACGTCCGCGAACTGAAGGCGCTCGATGTTGCGAACCTTGTCCACGCCGTCAGAGATCAGCACGCCGCCTCCGATGCCGACCGTCGCATTGTGCGTGATCGTGTAGAAGCCTTCTGCGTCCGGCGCGAAGCTGATCGAGTAATTCGAGAACACGTCACGATAGACAGCGGTATCGATGTCACCGTCCGTGATGTCCCAACGGATTTCGCGGATGATGTCGGCACCAGCCACGCCGTGCTGAACCAGGTCAACGTGCAGCCACGCATCACCATCGATGATGTCGTTGCCACCGCGGCCTGTGATCATGTCACTGCCATCGCCACCAAGAAGAATGTTGCCGTTGTTGAAACCGAGCGGATTCGTTACAGCGGCGATTGGCGTATCCGGCGCGAAGTTCGCCGCTACACCGCCTGCGAAGAATGTGTTGAGGTTGAAGATCAGGTCAACGTTTGTCAGCTCGTTCATGACACCGGCGGCACCGCCCCGGTCCTCTGTCCCCTGCATGAAGTCGTCAAACTTCGTGCCGCTGGCAGCTTCAGTTTCGATAAAGAAGTCACGCACCGCGTCACCGGCCAGCTGTTGCTGGTTCGGAATGAACTCGCGACGCTCCATGTCCAGGCTGACGCCGTACTGTTCTTTTTCGAAGTCGGCCCAGTCAAAGCCCAGCAGTCCGTTAAACTTGTCGAAGCCGCCTTCGCCCAGCATGATGTCGTCGCCGCTGAAGCCGACCATCTTGTCGCCAAAGGTGCCACCGTCGAGGACGTCGTTGCCCGCGAAAAGAGGCACTTGACCCGTTGGTGCGCCAGTGTCGCCGACCAGTCCGTCGCCGCCTGCACCACCTTCAAGCCAGTCGTCACCTTCGTTGCCGATCAGTGCGTCGTCGCTGTCACCACCGATGAGAATGTCGTTGCCGGCACCGCCCTGGGCTTCGTCTCCCAATGTCGCATTGCCGGTTTCAACGTAGTCGTTGCCGGCTCCGGCAAAGATCAGGTCGTCGCCCTGGCCACCATTGATCCAGTCGTCGCCCTCTTCGCCGTGAATGACGTCGTCGCCGGCGTTGTCGACGATCGTGTCGTTGCCGGTACCGCCATAGAGGAAATCGTTGCCGTTTCCACCGTCAATCCAGTCATTGCCCGCATCACCCCAGACGGTGTCGTCGTCTGCATGTCCCGCAAGCAGCCGGTCGTCACCCGCAGTGCCGCCAAGCACCATCGTGTTGCCGAAGAAGTTGTCATCGCCAATGAAGTGGACTGTTCCATCAGGCAACACTTCAACCAACAGCGCACCTGAAACCGGATTGCGAAGCCAGGTCGAAGAATCCGTTGCGATTCGGTGTCCGTTGATGTCGAGAAGGAAGTCGCCGTTGATGTCCTTCTGGAAGTACGACCCGGCTTCAATCGTATATTCCGGCGTCAGGAAGATGCTCGCTGGAATGTGTCGCGCGCCCGTATTCGCGATGATCATGTCCGCGAATGAGTTGTTTTCGATCTGGAATCCGAAGTCCATGCCTTCGATGCGCGGCAGGTAATAGAGCCGGTCGGCATCCTGGAGCGCTTCCAGTTGGGTTTCGAAGATGAAGTTGAAAGTTGAGCCAAGCAGGCCACCAAACAGGTTCTGCTTTTCGGCCAGACCACCGATCCACAAATCGATCGTATCCAGGCCCGTGACCGAACCCGTCGCCCACATCGCAGCGTGCGTCACGCCGTCGTCGGCAGTGCCCGGCAAGAGATCCGCACCAACGTCAATGTTCATCAGAGCGTTGTTGATGTGCGACCCGCCAGCCCACGTGTCGTCGGCCGTATTCAGCTTCGCATCACCGCCGACAACGCGGGTGTTGTTCGCCCAGTCGCCAAGGCTGTGCATGAAGTTGTAGGCATCCTGGTGCTGCGCATCACCCGACGCACTGGCAGGGTCTGATCCCATCGTGATCAGATCCAAGGCTGCAGCGCGTTTTGCCAACATGGTCGATGCTGACGTGATCGACGAATGCGAGCCATAGGCCGCAATGAAGTTGATCAGTGAACCTTCATGCTTGAGGAATTGGCCAAACTCGAGCCAATTCGCATAGGGTTTCAGCGTTGCATCGTTCGTCGCGTCGTAGATCTGGGCGCGCACGAGGTTCAATGGCGCAACGCCGGTATCGCGGCCACGTGCGATGTTCAACGCGGCAAGGTCGAGCGGCAGACCCAAAAGGTTGTTTCTCAAGGCGCCGGTGACGAACTCGTCGATTTCGCTACCGATCTGGTGCGTCGCGCCCTGGATGATTTGCTGAGTACCATCCGTGCCAAGACTGGCGAACAGCAGCGGGTTGGTAAAGGCCTGGATCAATCCCACATCTGTCAGAACGGGTTGACCATCGGGCCCGATTACCATCGTACCGTCTGAGTTCGTTTCGAATATCGGAACGTTTTCGTCGAGCATCGAATGGCCAAAACGGTATACCGCATTGGCAAACTCGGACGTGATCGCCGGATCGAGGTGAATGTCGTTGTTGCCGAACAGGTGGATGGTTGGCGCTACCTTGCGGGCGAATTCTTCGAACACGAGATGCTGGTATTGCGTTTCGGTACCGAATTTCGCCGCCTGGAAGATGCGTTCGCCATTCCATTCGCCGGCCTGGATGCCATCCGCAAGGTTGGTGCCGGCCAAGACCCATTCGGAAGCAAAAGCGCTATCGCCGTTTGCAAGCTCTGCGCGAACCATGTCCTTGATCTGGTTGACCAGGCGATTGTGTTCGCTGTGGAAGATCTCGTGGACGGTTATCAGCGCAATGTTTTCGTTTACGCGACCATCACCGGCGATGTAGTGCGCATCCAGAAGTTCGTTGTCGTAGGTGCCAGCGCCTGGCGTGTTGCCGGCCAGTGTATCGCCGTCCTGCGCCAGCAGCACATGAGTCTGATTGTCGAACGGCGAGGCCGTCGCTGCCATGTCGTTGATGAAGGCATGGTCCGTGAATTGAACCGTACCACCTGTGGCTGTCTGAATTTGCGCAATGGTCAGCGGAGCGCTGGGATCAAGCACAAACGCAACGATGTTTGCACCCACCTTCACAGAAATCTGAACGTGGCCGGTTGCTGCATCTGGCGTGAAGTTGCCATAGGCATCCGACAGGAGAACGGGAACGTTGCCGACGTACTTGTCTTCAAGTACCAGACCGAACTTCAGGGCGTTCGCCTTCACATCGCTCCACGTCGCCATGCCCGAGTTGTCATCGGCATTGCCGAGAACTCCATCCTTGCCGGCCGCATGCTGAAGCAGGTTGCCGGTCGTGTGCAGCTTACCGTCGATGCCTAGGATGTATTCGCGCAGGAACACCTGGTGCGAAGGATGCGAAGAGTAGGTCTGGTTCTGGTCGACGAAAGGCGAAGTGGTGTTGATGTTCTCGTGAATATCGTCGGACGTTCCGATGATACCGTCAGCGCCCGCCGATACAGTCAGGTTGGTCGCGCGCGTCAGCGCCATGAACTGCAGATTTGGATTTGTAATTTCATCGCCGGTTCCGGCAATGCCGTCCGGACCCAGTGTGATCAGTGGGTCATCTGCTGCAAGCGGGATGAAGACTGTTCCCTGGCTGCCCTTGGTGATGAGATCCAGGCCGTGATCGAAGAACTGACCGAAGAACGTCATCCAGCTGTTGAACGGCGCCGAGAGGCCTGCGTCCGGTGTCACGTTTCCGATGAACAGGTTGACTTTGTCGGCGGGCGAGAGGTCGTCAGAGTTTCCTGAAATGCCATCAGCGCCCCACAGGTCGTCGACATTGCCTGCGATTCCGTCAAGGCCCGCGCCCCATGCATCGTCGGCGGTACCAAAGACGCCATCTGCACCGGGTAGAATCAGGCCACTGGGGTTAGACGAGAAGTCGGTGTAGCCGTCGCCGAGCTGTGCGGCGAAATCCTGTGCGGCTTGAAGGGCTGCGGGGTTGTTTGCACTGATGTCCGAGATCAGATTTGAAATTGTGCGTGGGGCGCCATCAACAACATTGACCCCCATGATTGCGCCCGGTGCGGTTGACGCATAGGTCATGAAATCGCCTGCAACACCGCGATGGGCGTCGAAGATGGTTTCGTCGACATTGACCGTGCGGAAATACTCTTGCGTGTAGGTGGCGAAGGGCTGGTCGGCCGACCCAAATGTGCTTTGCCCGGGAACCGAGTTGTTGTTCGTTCCCGCAACCTCTCGCAGACCAAAAGCCAGATGCGGGCTGACCGGAGGTGTGTTGGTCTCAGCCATCTGGATCTGCGTCAGCAGGTACTGAAGGTCATTTTTTGTAAATGTAACAGCCATGGTCAAACACCCCTAGAATTTCCGGGCTTTCGCGCCTTTGGTTACAGCTCTGCAACCTTTGAGCCCAAAGCGCGCACCCGATTTGTTGAATCTCGACGGCACAATTCCCGCACCGCGCAAACTCAATCTGCAACCTGACGGGAAGCTGACTTGTTAGTGCGACGGCCTGTCGCACTTCGGGCTTGGAATAAACTGGAAGTGCCATTTTTTTGGCTGGAAAATAGGAAAACCATTGATGGTCTCGGTGCCAAAAAAGCCAGAAAAAATCAGGGTTTTTTGAGGACTGTTAGAGGGTGGGAAATGGGTGCCAATTGCGAATGTCTCATATGTGCAGCACGGCTTCGTCGAATAGGTATTAATACTAATTAGTAGGGATTAATTCCGTGCGCGTGCTTTTGGGCGAAAATCAGCGACAATTCGGACTGCAGTTGCGGCAGCGGCTGCGTGCACAATGCGAGGTGGACTTCGCCAGAGACGTGCCAAATCTGAACAGTTTTCTACTGCAACGTGCTTACGGGTTAGTCATTTTGGCTATGGACGTACCTAAAGAAGACAGAATTAAGCTCATTGAGTTGTGCAAGCAGTTCTCGCAGAAAACAGCCATCATGATCGTTACCGATCCCGCGCCGGTGCATGAGCGCGTGCAAGCCCTCGAAGCAGGTGCGGACGATGTGTTGATGCGGCCCGTGCATCTGGATGAGCTGGTCGCGCGCGCCAGGGCGCTGATGCGCCGTGCGGACGCGTCACTGCTGGCAAAGATACGCGTTGGCAATCTTGAACTTGCTGATGACGGCGAGATCTATTTCCACGGCGCGCGAGCAGTGTTGCAGCAGGCCGAGCAGAAAGTGCTGTCAATCCTGGTTCGACGTGCGGGTCGACTGGTCACCAAGTCGATGATCGACCGGGCAGTAACGGGTGTCGACAGCGAAGAGCTGTCGTCCAATGCCATCGAGCAGCGAATGTCGCGCTTGCGTAGGATACTCGACACGTCGAACACCAACGTGCAGATCAACACGATCCGCGGCTCAGGCTATATCCTGGAGGCAAGGCCGTTGCACTCTCGGGTCAATGAAGACCACGAGGACCAGGAAGCGACGGAGATGCGGGTCCACGGCGCTTGAGGATTGCGTGATCGTTCTACTCTGCCGCCCGCTGACGAAGCGCCAGCTCGAACGGGACGACGTTCTCCGGTAACGGCTTGACCCGTGCACGTCGTTTGGGTTGCGGATCGGGCAGCCTTTCATAGATGCCTGCGTCTTCGCCGGCTTCCATGAAGGAGTCGAGCACCTCAATAAGTTTCATGAACTGGAACCAGGCATACGGCGTTTGCGTGCCAGTGGTCATGCGGTCCACTGCCCAGTCTTTTAGAACACGCATCTGCGTGTCTGGCGTCCTTGCCGATTTCATCAAGCCCTACCCAAACTAGTTTCTGATCATCGCGAATCAGTAGCATCGAGATTGAGCCACCCCGGTTAATCGACACTTAATGCAGGTCAGGCGCCGCCGTCGACCGGCTTGCGTGCTGCTTCATAGGTCTCGGAGGCCTGCAGCCATGCTGTCTCCGCAACTTCAATCTGCTTCTGCAAATCCGCGCGCTGCTTTGTCAGCGAAGTCACCTGACCAGGCTCCTTCTCGTAGAGATCGGGCGCATTGAGCGCAGTCTCCATCTTCTGGAGGTCTGCCTGGAGCCTGGCGATCCGCTTTTCCGCTTCATCAGCGGCCTTCTTCAGCGGAGCAATCTGCGCGCGCCTGTCGGCTGCAGCCTTGCGTTCCTCCGCCTTGGTGAGCTTCGGCGCAGACGAAGCAGACTTGCTGCTGGCTGGCTTTCGTTCATCGAGCAGGACGCGTCGGTAGTCATCCATGTCCCCGTCAAAGGGTGTGACGCATCCATTGGCCACCAGCCACAGGCGATCAGCGCAGGTTTCCACCAGATGCGGATCGTGACTGATCAGAAGCACGGCGCCCGGATAGTCGTTAAGCGCCAAAACCAATCCTTCTCGGCTGTCGATATCGAGATGGTTCGTCGGTTCGTCAAGAATAAGCAGATGCGGCGCATCAAGCGATGCGATCATGATGAGGAGCCGTGCGCGTTCGCCGCCTGAAAGGTTTCCAATGATGGTGTCGGCTTTGGATTCCGGAAACCCGGCAGTCCCCAATCGCGTGCGCGCTTCTTGCTCCCGGATATGGGGCAACAGGTTCATGAGATGGCGCACGGGCGTGATGTTCGCAGACATTTCGTCAAGTTGGTGCTGGGCGAAGTAGCCGATCCTGAGACGTCGCGCCCTGGTCACGGTGCCTTCCATCGGTTTCAGCCGGCTGGAGATCAGCTTGGCGAATGTGGATTTGCCATTTCCGTTTGCACCCAGCAGGGCGATGCGGTCATCCGGATCGATGCGAAGTTCCATGCCCGACAGAATCGCCCGGCCGTCGTAACCGGCACTCACGCGATCGAGGGCAAGAAGTGGCGGCGACAATTCCTCTGGTTCACCCAGCCGAAAAGGGGCCACCCGCTCGTTGGAGATACCGGCAATCGGCTGCAGCTTCGCAATTGCCTTCAGGCGGCTTTGCGCCTGACGAGCCTTGGAGGCCTTGTAGCGAAAGCGGTCGACAAAGGCCTGCATGTGCTTGCGCTGCACATCCTGTTTCGTGCGTTGTGCTTCAGCAACCGCCATACGCTCGCTGCGCGTTCTTTCGAAGGTGTCATAGTTGCCCGTGTAGAACGTGAGCTTCTTGTCTTCCAGGTGCAGGATTGAATCGACGGCGGTATTCAGCAAATCGCGATCATGACTGATGAGAAGCATGGTTCCCTGAAAGCGCTTGAGGTATTGCTCAAGCCAGATCGAACCTTCAAGATCAAGATAGTTTGTCGGCTCGTCGAGGAGCAGCAGGTCCGGATTGGAAAACAGCACCGCCGCCAGCGCAACCCGCATGCGCCAGCCACCGGAGAACTCCGAGCATGGACGCAGTTGCGCCGCCGCATCAAAGCCAAGGCCCGCCAGGATTTCGGCCGCCCGCGCGGGTGCCCGGTGGGCGCCGATGTCGGAAAGCCGTGTTTCAATTTCGGCAATGCGCAAAGGGTCGGTTGCCGATTGCGATTCCGCGAGCAGGTTCGCCCGCTCGACATCGGCCTCAAGCACGGTGTCGATGAGCGAGGTGGGGCCGCCGGACACTTCCTGCGCCACGCCACCAATGCGCCAGTCTCGCGCGATGGTAATTTCACCACCATCAGTTTCGACTTCCTGGCGGATCAGCCGGAAGAGCGTCGTTTTGCCTGTTCCATTGCGTCCGACCAGGCCGACCTTGTGGCCGCCAGGAATATTTGCCGAGGCCTGCTCAAAAAGCGGCCGACCTTCGATCCGATAGGTAAGGTTGTTGATACGTAACATGGGCCGCGGTCTCTAAAGCGCTTCGCGCCCCAGGGGAAGCCCAAACGGTCTGGCCGCGACAATGAGGGGAGGGGGTGGTCCTTGCAGGTCAGCCCCCCCGTCTGTATGAAAGCGGCCAAATTTCCCCTCAGTTTACCTAAGGAATTGCTACATGACGACGGAACGCACCTTTTCCATCATCAAACCGGACGCTACCCGCCGCAATCTGACGGGAAAGGTGGTCGAGCGCCTCGAAGCCGCAGGACTCAGGGTTGTTGCGTCAAAGCGCGTCTGGTTGTCCACGAAACAGGCTGAAGCGTTCTACGGCGTGCACAAGGCCCGTCCATTCTTCCATGATCTCGTGAAGTTCATGACCTCCGGGCCTGTCGTGGTTCAGGTCCTGGAAGGCGTGAACGCCGTCGCGAAGAACCGCGAAGTGATGGGGGCTACCGATCCCTCCAAGGCGGCGCCGGGCACCATCCGCAAGGATTTTGCCGAGTCGATCGAAGCGAACTCGGTGCATGGTTCCGATAGCGTCGAGAACGCCGCCAACGAAATCCGCTTCTTCTTTTCGGATACCGAAATCGTCGGCTAGGCCGACCTGCGCCTCACAGTACCCTTGAAAGGCGGAACAGCGGTTGCAGGTAGTGCAGGCCGCTGTCTTTCTTTGTGGCCGCTTGACCGCCGCTATTTGCTGTAGATTGTGTATTTGAAGGTTTTCGCGGTGATGGCCGCCGAGTAGAAGTGTTTTGCCGCCTCTCCGCTTGAGCAGGGCGGCTGCAGTTGCGAAGCCGACCCGCGCCGAATGAATGCATTGCCGTCGGTTGGAATGCACACTGGCGAAAAGTCTCTGTCTTCTTGCCATTCGCCATTTTCATTGAACGCAAAATAATACAGCTTTTCTCCAGTGTAGTCCCCGGTCAGCGCTACAAAGCAATCGCCGTTTTCCATCGGTTGCCACCCTCGCGCCTCGATTGTGTCATATGGAACAGTTACATGCGCTGCGATCGACACATTCAAAAATGTGCCTGTCTTGTTGCAAAAGGTAACATCTGCGCTGGCGGCCTGGCTGCTGGCAACGAGCAAGCCCAGTCCCAAAAGGAACGATTGAACCAGTTTCTGCATTGAATTCATCCTCCATATCCTGAAAATCTTTGTTTCAAAGACTGCAATCTAGTTTCGTTTGGCAGCGCTTGATGTGGCTGACGTCAGGCTGGTACCGGTTCCTGCCACGCTGAATGCTTTCGAAATGGCCGTGGTAATTGCGTCCCGTTCGCTGCTGGTCGTCTTGTCCGTGATGGTCCAGTGTCCGGGCGCAACATCCGTACGGCTGGACGTGAGTGCAATCGTCTTGGTTCCGTCCTTCACGTCGACCGAAACAGAACACTTCTCGTCATTGCTCTTGAGCGATACGGAATAGGCATCCGTCGGCGATGGAGCAGTGACAACAACATCAATGATGCGGCTCAGTTCTGCTCCCGCACCTTGGGTGGTCGGCCCCTGCAATGGGATCGCTGCATAAGCTGCCGGTTGCTGGTTCGCTTTCACAATGTGCCCCGCCTGCGTGGTAGCACTTTCGGTGGAGTCGGCATGGGCCAAAGGAAATGCTGTGGCCGCAAATATCGTGCACGCAGTGACAAGCGCTGCAGAGAAATTTGGATTTTTCATGAGACCTCTTTTCAAAGTTCTGAATGATTATGTTCACAAGTCGCCAGTTCGCCATGAAGAGCAACAGCGAGAGAAATCACGCTAGCGTCTAGAAAATGAGAGGGCAACAAAGTGTTTGTCCGCGTCGTGTGTGGATTGCCAGCGACGCACAGCAGCTTGTGTATGAACGGAAATCTGCACATGTTCAGGCGAACGGCACCGGAAGGCTTCAACCCATGGCGTATGCACACAGAGGCGATTGCGACTGATCGATTCACTTGCTGATTGAATCGGTTAAATGAAAAACGGCCCCGTCAGGGGCCGCACAACAGGAACGAGAGTTTGCTGAAACTCAGCGCGCGCGCTGGCCGGCCAGCGCAATGCCGCGAGCACCACCAGCAGACGGATCGGAAAGGATCATCTCGTTTGCGATCGATTGCGAAATCTGCGCCATCTCTGCAGGCGATGTCCTGCCGGTCACTGTCCAGGCGCCGATGACGCGGTTGGACTTTACCGATGCAAGCCTGATGGTTTTCAACGACGCACCGTCGCTCGTCACTGTCAGGACCGTGTTGTTCTGGTCATCCGACATGGACATGCTGTACGCGCCTTGCGACGAACCAGGGGACACGATAATGTCAAGCAACCGCTGCACCTCTGTGCCCGCCACAGGGCGTGTCGCTGTATCCAGCGGCGCAGACCTGAATTGCCCGGTTGATTTCGACAGAGAACCCTTCACGGACACCTCGGTCGAATCAGCATGTGCACTACACGTTGCAAGCAACCCGACTGAACCGGCCAGAGCCAGTCGCGCAATAGCAAGATCTTTCATGACAAGTCTCCTGATCGTTGTCCTGTACGAGCAGGCTGTGCGCTGAACCGTGTCTGATTCAAGCAGAGCCATCTCCAGTTAACCTCAATTTGAGCGTTGAGGCAATGTCCGGAAGCGGTCACTGACCGGATTGGTTCAGTTCCTCCGGGCCGTCCCAGCCATACTTCAGGACAAGCGAAAGCGTGTAGCCCTCCTTGCCATCCAGGAAGCGCACGTCATCAAGCACCCAGCCGGTCTTCGCCTTTTCCCAGAAAAAGTGGTTCTCCATCTCCTGGTCAAAGTTTTTGAAGCGAACAACCACGATGCGCCGTGCCGGACCGTTCTCGACGGTGCGAATGCTGACCTTGCTGCGGCTGACTTTTGAATCCTGGCCGTTCACAAAATAGTCGAAGTCAATGCGACCAACTTCGTCCTTGCCTGTCTCGTGCTCGTCGAGCGCGAATAGTCCAGCAAGCCTTGCTGATAGCGGTAGTTCGACTTCCTGGGATTCTTTTTCAAGCGCCGCGTATGCGGCCCTCATGGCAACTTCCGGGTCCGACACCTTGATCGGCTTTGCCTGTGTCGGTGAGCTGGCAAGGGTCATCATCGATGCGATCAGCGCACCGGCAGCAAAAGTAGTGTTCATGATTTTGGTCCGCTAGAGAGCTTCGATAGCAGTCACGCAGGGCGAAGGCGGTTGATTGGCCTTGTGCACGGCGTCAACAACGCGTTGCTTGTCATCGGCATGAATGTCGATCTCGGTGGCAATCGACCGGATCAGCGCATTGGCCTGGTCCTGCGACAGCGTTCCGCCTTCAACGGCAGTGTCAATGACCTTGCAGGCGCCCACATAAGCACCGCCGACGCCTCCCAGCACGGCGCCACCCAGCGCGCCGGCAACACCGCCCAGCAGGAATACAAACAGAAATGCGAAAAACCGGCCCATGAAAAATCCTCCTCAAGTGCAATCACCTGAAGGGATGAATGTGGCAGTTGTGAGGTAGTCATTCAAGACGCGGCTCCCGAAGCCGCCCGGCTCGCTGCGTCGTGCCGCCGCGGCAGGGCCCCTTGCTATGATCCACTAACATCAGTAATTTCTGTAATGACAGAAATAACTGTCAGGTGCTGCCATGCCAATGCCTCCTGTCCTCGAAAAAGTTGTTCTGCACTGGGGTGAAATGGGGGCGCGTTGGGGCGTCAACCGTTCAGTCGCACAGATCCATGCGCTTTTGTGGCTCTCGGGTCGCGCGATGACCGCAGAGGAGATTTCCGAGACGCTGGGCATCGCAAGATCGAACGCCTCGACCTCCCTCGATGAGCTGCAAGCCTTCCGGCTTGTGACGCTCGTGCATGTCATCGGCGACCGGAGAAACTACTACGAAGTCAGGGGTGACACCTGGGACATCGTCCAGGTCATCGTGGACGAGCGCAAGAAGCGCGAGATCGACCCAACGCTTTCTGTGTTGCGTGAAGCGCAACTGCAGGCGGGCACAGACGCCTCTACGCCAGCTGACGTGAAGCTGAGGTTGGAAGAGATGCTGGGCTTCATCGAGCGCATGACGGGCTGGTACGAGCAGATGCGCCGGGTCCCGAGACCGACCTTGCAGAGGCTGATCAGGCTTGGCGCCGGAGTCGTCCGCTTCGTCAGCAAAAAAGCGAGCTAGAAATGAAGGCGACACCATCGGCCTGGTTTTGGAGTGGTCCAAAGGCGATCATTGAAGACTTCGACCGGACGACAAATGATACAATCCTGCGAATTATAGGCGCAAGACAATGGCTGCAGCTTCCTGCAGATGTTCGAAGGCGATTTGAGCGGGTTCTGCCTGCGGCCTACGCCGGTGAGACCGAGACGACGCTCAACCTGGCTGGTCGCATCTTTGCGATGACTCTGCTTGTCTTCGGTGCGCCCATCCCCGTGCTGACGGGAAAGCGAAGCGCAACAGTTTTTGTAAACGTCAAGGATGGCGGCATGTCATGGACGCGTATTTATCGCGGCCCCGCCGGACTGGCGTTTCGTGTGCGTTCGATCAAGCGACTGTCGGAAGACGGGCGCCTGTTCGAATGCTGTGCGGGCGGATGGACGATGCTGCTTGATGTCTTCGCCGACCAGGGCAGCCTCGTCTTCCGTTCGCGGCAATTCTTCTGGCGGTGTGGCGCCGTGAGTATCCCGCTGCCTCTATGGATGACCCCCGGCCTTGCCGAAGTTCGCCATATCGACCAGGGCAAGGGAAGCTTTCGGTTCACATTGTCATTTGATCATCCCTGGTTTGGTCGGACAGTATTCCAGGACGGCGTATTCCAGGACCCGCAGGAGTGGAACAAATGACGGCAACCATGCTTGCCCTGCTGACGTTGCAGATTGTGTTCGGCGCGCTCGACAATATTTTACACCACGAAATCACCGAGCGACTGCCGTCAAAGCCTTCGGCACGATATGAACTCGCCCTCCACAGTGCGCGGGAAGGCATCTATGGATGCCTGTTTTTGATATTTGCCTGGACCGAGCCTGCCGGGTTCTTTGCGGCACTCGTGCTTGTGTTGCTCGCCACTGAAATCGTAGTCACGATCCTGGATTTCCTCGAAGAGGACCGCTCGCGGCACCTGCCGCCTTTCGAGCGCGTTTTGCATACCGTGTTGGCAATCTTCTATGGCGGGTTCCTCATTTCCGTCATTCCCTGGCTTGCCGCCTCTGCGATGAGCGCCAGCCAGATCAACTTTGTCGATCACGGCGCCCTTTCCTGGTTCTTCACGGTTTCGTCAATCGGCGTGTTTGCATTTTCGGTTCGCAATTTCATCGCGGTTCGCGTACTCGGGAAGCAAGCCACTCGCCAGCACCTGGTTCAGCCGCAAAGCGGAAGAACTGTTTTGGTCACAGGCGGCACGGGCTTTGTTGGATCTGCCCTGGTTGCAAGGCTCGAGACCAGAGGGGACAGGGTGTTCGTTCTCTCCCGCGATGTACGCCAGGCAAAGGTGCTTCTGGGCGCAAATGTGCGCCACTTGGCATCATTGTCTGAGTTGCCGGCTGAAACGCGCATCGACGCAGTTGTCAATCTGGCTGGTGCGCCTATCATTGGACTTCCCTGGACGGCTTCAAGGCGCAGGGCGATCTGGCGATCACGCATCGAAACGACCGATGCCCTGGTCGACTGGATGAAAACCCTTGAACAAAAACCACGCGTGCTCGTGAGTGGTTCCGCGGTTGGTTATTATGGCGATCGCGCCGACGAGGCACTGTCTGATGACGAAAACAGGGGACGCGGCTTCGCAGCGGAACTCTGTGCCGCCTGGGAAGAAGCCGCGATGGGCGCGCGCGACCTTGGCATCCGCGTTGTCTGTTTGCGGCTCGGCCTTGTTCTCGACCTTGACGGCGGCGCGCTGCCCATGATGGCGTTGCCATGCCGCTTTGGACTTGGTGCCATCTTCGGCAACGGGCAACAATGGATGAGCTGGATTACGCGCAACGATCTTTTGAGAATGATCGTCACCGCGATCGATTCAGACAAGTGGCAGGGCGCCATCAACGCGGTTGCGCCCGAGCCGGTGCGGCATGCTGACTTCCAGAAATCTATGGCGCGCTCGTTGCGTCGCCCGCTCTATTTCCGCGTGCCTGCGTGGGCACTTCGCCTGGGTATGGGCGAAATGTCCTCGATCTTTCTCTATTCCCAGCGCGTTGTGCCAGACAGCGCCCGGAATCTGGGGTTTGCTTTCGACGTGCACTGGGCCGCTGATGCGCTGGAACTGATCATTGGTGCACAGTCAGTTGAATGCGCCATGCCCAAACAGTCATTGCAAACAGCACGCCCGATAGGGGACAATCCAGTCATTCAGCACTCACAAACCGGATTGCAAGATGACGATCACACTTCACGGCTCGCCCCTGTCCCCATTCGTGCGCAAGGTGCGGGTGGTGCTTGCGGAAAAGCAGCTTGAATACAAGCTTGACCCGATTTCACCCTTTGCGCCACCGCCCGACTTCGAAAAGATTTCACCATTGAAACGCATCCCGGTCTTGCGCGATGAAAGCGAAGGACCGAATGCAATCCTGCCAGACTCCTCAGCCATCTGTGGCTATCTGGAAAAAAAGCATCCGCTCCCGGCACTCTATCCATCCCAGCCTTTTGCATATGGCCAGGCGCTCTGGTTCGAAGAATACGCAGACACGGATTTCGTTGCAGCAACCGGCCTTGGCATGTTTCGACCTGTTGTCGTCAACATGTTCTCGAAAAAAGCGCCGGACATGGCCCAGGCCCAGGATGTCTGGGACAACAAGGTCCAGAAGTTCCTGGAGTACTATGAAGCCCACCTCAAGGACCGCACCTGGTTTGCAGGTGACAGCTTCTCCATCGCAGACATCTCTGTTGCATCACCCTTCGTAAACGTCGCGCACACGGGATTTGCGCCGGATGCTGGCAAGTTTCCAAACTTGACCCGCTTGCTCAAGACTGTGTTGGCAAGACCAAGCTTTGCGGCCTGCGTGGCGCACGAACTCAAGATCGTTGCACCGCTTGGATTGAAATACGCGCTCTGAACCAATTCGTCGCGAGGTTGATATGCAGAAAGTCGCGTTGGCAGCACTGTCAATTGTGATCATGACAGTTACGGGAGTTTCCATGGCTCAGGAAGCCGATCAGTTTCAGTGGCTGGAAGATGTTGAAGGCGCCAGGGCGCTGGAATGGGTAACTGCACAAAATGAGCGTTCGCTGAAACTGCTCAAGTCGGATGAAAGATTTTCCGACCTCGAAGCCAAGGCGCTGGCAATTCTTGAGGCAAAGGATCGAATTCCGTCGCCCGCTTTTCGTGCGGGCCAGGTGTACAACTTCTGGCAGGATCAGAGCGCCGTGCGCGGCATCCTCCGCCGAACTACAACATCTTCATTCCGGACGGATGCACCAGCCTGGGAAACGGTGCTGGATGTCGATGCACTGTCAAAGTCCGAAGGCGCCAATTGGGTTTACAAGGGCAGCAACTGCCTGCAGCCCGAAGAAACGCGCTGCATGATCGAGCTCTCAGACGGCGGCAAGGATGCGGTCGAAATCCGTGAGTATGACCTGAAAAGCAAAACATTCATGGACGGCGGCTTCAAGCTCTCGGCAGGCAAGCAGAACGTTGACTGGCTGGACCAAGATACGCTGTACGTCTCGCGTGAGTGGGGCCCGGGCACAATGACTGAGTCCGGCTATCCCTACATCGTCAAGAAGTGGACGCGCGGCACTAAAATCGATGACGCTGTCGAAGTCTATCGCGGCAAGCAGACAGACGTCGCCGCGGGCGGGGGAGCGTGGCGAGACGAAAATGGAAAAGTCCAGGCCGTCATTTTCTTCCGCTATCCGTCATTTTTTGAAACGGAATATTACCTTTCGACAGACAATGGCCCGGTCAAACTGCCGTTCCCGCTCAAGTCATCCTTAAAGGCGTTGGTGGCACATCAGCTGATCCTGACACTGGACGACGACTGGAAGTGGAATGGAAAGTCCTATGCCAAAGGGGCGGTGCTCTCTTTCAATCTGGACGACATCAGGAAGGACAGTGCCAACGCGAACGCCACACTGATCTTCGCGCCGGGACCGCGCGAGTCTGTCGAAGAAGTCTCAAGCACGCGCAACCTGCTGTTGCTCGCAGTGTACGAAAATGTGAAGGGCGGACTGTATGCTTTCAGTTTTGAAGGCGGTACGTGGCTGAAGAAAAAGCTGACGCTGCCAGCGAACGCGACGATCAACATCCTCTCGACCCGCAACGAGGACGATGCAGTGTTCGTCAACGCTGCAAGCTTTGTCGAACCCGACGGTCTGTATTTCGGCGATGCCAGCAAGAACAACCTCGAACGGGTCAAGTCGCTACCCGCCCGTTTTGACGCATCCAGAATTCAGGTCGATCAGTTCGAAGCCGCATCCACCGATGGCACGAAAATCCCGTACTTCATCGTGCACCGAAAAGACATCAAGCTTGATGGCACCAATCCGACACTGCTCTATGGGTATGGCGGCTTCCAGGTCTCGATGACACCAAGCTACTCCGGCACCGTCGGAAAGCTGTGGCTTGAGCTGGGAGGGGTCTATGTTCTCGCAAACATACGTGGCGGCGGTGAGTTCGGTCCGGCCTGGCACGACGCCGGGCTGAAGACCAAGCGGCAGATCATCTATGACGACTTCGTTGCGGTCGCCAACGACCTGATTTCACGCAAGGTGACTTCGCCGCGCCGTCTCGGAATTGAGGGCGGCTCGAATGGTGGGCTTCTGATGGGGGTCGAGTTCACGCAGCATCCGGAACTCTGGAATGCCGTTGTGATCCAGGTCCCGCTGCTTGACATGCTTCGTTACCACAAACTTTTGGCTGGTGCCTCGTGGATGGGTGAATACGGTGATCCTGACGACCCGGTTGAAGGCGCCTTCCTGCGCAAGATCTCGCCGTATCACAATCTGAAGGAAGGCGTGAAATATCCCGAGCCGTTCTTTGTTACTTCGTCAAAGGACGATCGTGTGCATCCAGGACACGCGCGCAAGATGGCGGCCAGAATGGAAGCAATGCACCTGCCGTTCCTCTACTATGAGAACGTCGACGGAGGCCACGCTGCAGCCGCAAACCAGCGCGAGCGCGCCAAGCGCATCGCTCTCGAGTTCACGTATCTGTCACGCAAGCTGATGGACTAGGCTTTCAAGAGTCCTTGCGCGATCAGGCTGTCTGCAGTCGCCACGATGGCGTCTTCGGTGGAATGGCGTGTCCAGCCCAGCGTCCGGCAGGCTTTCTCGCCGGTTGCCGGACGCACGCGTCCCAGTTCCGGAACAATCTGGCCAACGATGGGATCGAAGCGCGCCACGATGCGAACGAGCCAGTTGGGCAGCGTGCGCGTCGGTACACGCCGTGCTGCTTCTCCCATGCGGGCTTTCAGGATTTTCGCAACATCCGACATCCAGCAGAACTGCTCGTTGGTCGCAAGAAAGCGCTGGCCGGCTGCTGCCGGATGGCGCATGGCGCGAATATGAAGATCGGCAACGTCGCGGACATCGACGATTGAAAAGCCGATTTTCGGACAGCCCGGGAAAGATCCATCCATCAACTTTTTCACGATCTCGATGGACGTCGAATAATCCTTGCCAAGCACCGGACCCAGCACGGCGACGGGATTGACTACGGCAAGCTCCAGTCCTTCGCGATTGGCAAAATCCCAGGCCGCCTTTTCAGCAATCGTTTTTGACTTCACATACGCGCGAACATCTGCGCCTTCCGGGTCGGTCCAGTCTTCTTCATGGAAAGGCTTGGAAGGGTTTCCCGGTCTTCCATAGCCAATCGCTGCGAAGGAAGACGTTACAACAGCGCGTTTTACGCCCGCCGCCTTTGCTGCCTTCAGCGCCCGCAACGTGCCTTCGCGTGCGGGAATGATAAGCTCGTCTTCATGCTTTGGCACGGCGGGAGGAAAAGGAGATGCAATATGCAGGAGATAGTCACAGCCCTTTGCAGCTTCGTTCCAGCCGACATCCGACATCAGGTCGGCCTGCGCAAACGACAGTTGATCGCCGGCTTGCGCACCACCCGCAGCCACAATACCGCGCACCTCGGCCTCTCGTGAGGGCGTGCGCAAGGTTGCCCGCACCCGGTTGCCAGCCTTGAGCAGTTGCACGATCGAATGCACGCCGATGAAGCCCGAACCACCGGTGACAAGGACCAGATCACTCATTGCCGTTTCTCCAATGTTCAATGCGGCGCATGCAATTGAGCGAAAGTATCCGCTCCCGAATGGCAATGATAGCGCGAACGGAGAATGAAACTGGTGGGAAGTGGTCGTGGGTATTGCGGTGCTGCGCCCCCGTATGATCTTGCCCCGCACGCTGTTTTCATGGACAAACTCGTCAAGCAAGCCGAACCCCGGAGCGCAATCGACTCATGACCCAGGACGTTCTCATCATCGGTGGAGGCCACAACGGACTCGTCTGCGCGTTTTATCTGGCGCGCGCCGGTCTGAAGGTAACGGTTCTGGAACGTCGCCACGTGGTGGGAGGTGCCGCAGTAACCGAAGAATTTCATCCCGGATTCCGAAACTCGACCGCAGCCTACACCGTCAGCCTTCTGAACCCGAAGGTGATCGCGGATCTTGAGCTTCACACTCACGGTTTGAAGATCGTGCATCGCAAGCTCGCGAATTTCATACCCGTTGATGATCGCTCCTATCTGGCCGTCGGCGCAGGCCGTACGCAGCAGGAAGTTGCCAAGTTCTCCGCGCGCGATGCCCAGGCAGTCAACGTCTATTACGACCGCATCGGCGCACTGGCAGATGTGCTGCGCGACATGGTTTTGATGAGCCCGCCAAATGTGATGGAAAGCGGCTGGTTCGGTGCGCTGCCTGAACTGTTGAAATCGGCGTCGCTGGGGTCGAAACTCGCTGGCCTTTCGATGCAGACCCGCCGCGATCTGCTCGCGATCTTTACGCGCTCGGCAGGAGAATACCTCGACAGCTGGTTCGAAAGCGATCCGATCAAGGCCATCCTGGGGTTCGACGGAATTGTCGGAAACTACGCGTCGCCCTACACTCCCGGCACTGCATATGTGTTGCTGCATCATCTGTTCGGTGAAGTGAATGGAATAAGGGGTGAGTGGGGCCATGCGATCGGCGGCATGGGTGCCATCACGCAGGCGATGGCAAAAGCCGCGGAGGCAAAAGGCGTCACCATCAGGTTGAATGCGGGCGTGAAGGAAGTGCTGGTCCGGGATGGAAAAGCCGTCGGCGTAGTCACAGAAGCAGGCGAAAGGATCGAGGCTCGCATCATCGCTTCGAATACGAACCCCAAGCTGCTCTATGAGCGCCTGCTGGACCCGGCGCATTTGCCTGATGACTTCCGCGAGCGCATCAGGAACTACAAATGCGGCTCGGGCACGTTCCGGATGAACGTTGCACTTTCAGAACTTCCAAAGTTTACGTGCCTTCCAACACCCGGTGATCATCTGACATCCGGCATCGTGATCGGACCAAGTCTGAAATATCTTGATCAGGCGTACCACGACGCGCGCGCTGGCGGATGGTCGAAGGAGCCGATCGTGGAAATGCTGATCCCGTCAACACTCGACAACAGCCTCGCGCCAGAGGGCAAGCATGTAGCAAGCCTCTTTTGCCAGCACGTGGCGCCCGAGCTTTCAGGGGGGCGCTCATGGAGTGACCACCGTGATGAGGTGGCTCAGGTGATGATAAACACTGTTGACAGGTTTGCGCCTGGGTTCAGGAACTCTGTGATCGGATACATGGCGATGACGCCAATGGACCTTGAAACGACGTTCGGTCTCATCGGCGGCGACATCATGCATGGGGCGTTGTCGCTTGATCAGCTCTTTTCGGCGCGCCCGGTACTGGGAAATGGAAATTACAGGGCGCCCATTGCAGGTTTGTACATGTGCGGGGCTGGCACGCACCCCGGTGGTGGCGTCACTGGTGCGCCAGGCCACAATGCGGCACGCGAAATACTACGCGATCTGGGCAAGCGCTTTTCGTAGGGCTTCCGGATAGGTGGAATGCTCGGCTTCCAGGATGCGCGCGCTCAGGGCCTCCACCGTGTCACCTGGAAAAACCGGCACTTGAGCCTGCGCTATGATCGGACCAGCATCGAGTTCGGGGATGACAAAGTGAACCGTACACCCTGAAACAGTGGCGCCGGCGTCAATCGCCTGCTTCTGTGGGTGCATCCCGCGAAACGCAGGCAGGAGAGAGGGGTGTATATTGACTATGCGGCCCTCCCACTTGCGGACAAAATTCGGCGACAGGATGCGCATGAAACCTGCAAGGCAAACGAATTCGATGTTGGACGCGCTCAGCACCTGATGTAGCTCGGCGTCGAAAGCTTCACGGTCCCGGTTCTCGCGGCGGAAACGTACCTGATCGACAAGGGCTGTTCGCACGCCCAGCGACTTTGCGATTTCCAGCCCTTCGGCATCTGCCTGGCTTGATACGACCAACGCGATTTCGCCCGGGAAATCAGTTGCGCGCGACGCTTCGATGAGCGCGCGCATGTTGCTGCCACGTCCGGATATCAGGATACCGATGCGAACCCGTTTCATGCAGTGCGCCTCAGAGGATTGTGCGACCCTTGTATCGAACCCTGGGTTCACCCTTGCCAATCACAAGCCTGCCAAGGATGAACACGTCCTCACCGGAGTCGCGCAGGATCTGGATGGCAGCAGCGGCCTTCGCCTCGGGAACGATGGCGATCATCCCGATGCCGCAGTTGAACGTGCGCAGCATCTCCCCCTCTTCCACGCCACCGGCCTTTGCCAGCCACTGAAATACGGGCGGCACCTTCCAGCTCCCCAGATCGATCTCGAGGTCAAAGTCATCCGGGACCACGCGCGGACAGTTCTCTGTCAATCCGCCACCCGTGATATGTGCGAAACCCTTGACCTCGCCCTTGCGTATCAGGTTCAGCGCTGACTTCACGTAAATGCGGGTGGGCGCGAGCAGCGCACGACCAAGCGACACGCCACCCGCGAAGGGAGCCGGACTGTCGTAGTTCAGACCCTGGTCGGTTATGATCCATCGAACCAGAGAATAGCCGTTGGAATGGATGCCCGATGACGCAAGGCCCAGGATGACGTCGCCTGCGCTCATGTCCCGGCGAGGCAGCACCTGATCGCGTTCGACCGCTCCAATCGCAAACCCCGCAAGATCATAGTCTCCACGGGCGTACATCCCGGGCATTTCAGCTGTCTCGCCCCCAACCAGCGCGCAACCAGCCTGCAGGCAGCCTTCTGCAACGCCTTTCACGACAGCCGTTCCTACGGCGACATCCAGCTTGCCGGTCGCGAAGTAGTCGAGAAAAAGCAGCGGCTCGGCACCCTGCACGACAATGTCGTTCACCGACATTGCAACCAGGTCGATGCCAACCGTGTCGTGAATGCCGGACTCGATGGCAACCTTGAGCTTCGTACCTACGCCGTCCGTACCGGCCACCAGCAGGGGGTCCCTGAACCCGGCAGCTTTCAGGTCAAATAATCCGCCGAACCCCCCCAGTGAAGCATCGGCCCCCGGGCGCGCTGTCGACTTTGCCAGCGGTTTGATCGCCTCAACCAGGGCGTCGCCAGCATCGATGTCAACACCCGCCTGGGCATAGGTTAGTCCGTTCTTTTGTCCGGTCATCTCTTGTCCTGGGCCGATTTTCTTGGGGCGTTAAAGCAGAACTGGGCCAACGAGCCAAGCGACAGGGAAGCTTTGATCACAGATAGGCGTTTCTATAAGGTCCGCCTCCCAATGCGCCGGATTCATCTATCTGGTGCGCAAGAGAAGAACCATGACCCAGAACCGAATTCTCATTACCAGCGCCCTTCCTTACATTAACGGCATCAAGCACTTGGGCAATCTGGCGGGCTCAATGCTGCCCGCCGACGTTTACGCGCGGTACCAGCGTTCCCGCGGGCGCGACGTCCTGTACATCTGCGCCACGGACGAACACGGCACACCGGCGGAGCTGGCAGCGATCGCCGAAGGGCTCCCGGTCGACGAATACTGCGAGAAATGGTGGAGCGTGCAAAAGAAGCTGTCAGATGGCTTCGGGCTTTCATTCGACTATTTCGGGCGCTCATCCAGCCATCAGAATCGTGAGCTGACCCAGCATTTCGCAAAGGTACTGTGGGAGCGCGGATTCATCGAAGAACGGTCAACAACCCAAGTCTATTCGAACGCGGAGAAAAGGTTTCTGCCGGACCGCTATGTCGTCGGCACTTGCCCACATTGCGGCTACGAGCGTGCGACCGGCGACCAGTGCGAGAACTGCACCCGCGTTCTGGATCCGGTCGACCTGAAGTCTCCTCGCTCTTCGCTGTCCGGTTCGACAGACATCGAGTTTCGCGACAGCAAGCATTTGTTCCTGAAGCAGTCGGTCTTTTCGGACGAATTGCGCAGCTGGATTTCTTCGCGCACCGAATGGCCGCAGCTTGTCAGTTCAATCGCTTTCAAATGGCTTGATGAAGGACTGCAGGATCGTGGCATCACGCGGGACCTTTCCTGGGGCGTGCCCGTCAACGCAGAAGACTGGGGGCCAAACCCGCAAGGGCAGAAGCCTGATGTCGGGGGGTTGAAGGGAAAGGTCTTTTACGTCTGGTTCGACGCGCCAATTGAATATATTGGCGCAACGCGCGAATGGGCCGATGCGGCACCCGGCAACAATGCGCGAGACTGGAAGTCCTGGTGGGTGGGCGAGGACGCACAGAAAAACGTGCGCTACGTTCAGTTCATGGGCAAGGACAATGTGCCGTTCCACACCGTCGGTTTCCCCGTCACGATCCTGGGTTCCGGAGAGAAGTGGAAGCTGGTCGACCAGATCAAGGGCTTCAACTGGCTCAACTATTACAACGGAAAGTTCTCGACCAGCCAGAAGCGCGGCATCTTCATGGATACAGCGCTCGAGCTCTTGCCGGCTGATTACTGGCGCTGGTTCCTGACAGCGAATGCGCCTGAAACTTCGGACGCTTCCTTCACCTGGCAGCATTTCTCGGACACGGTGAACAAGGACCTTGCTGATGTGCTGGGCAACTTCGTCAACCGGACATTGAAGTTCACGCAGGGCAAGTTTGGAAACGAGGTTCCGGATGGTGGAAAACCTGGCGCGCGCGAAACCAAATTGTTCGACGCGCTCGAGAAGCGCTTTGGCATCTACTCGGCATTCATGGAAGAAATCCAGCTGCGCAAGGCTGCCGCCGAATTGCGTTCGATCTGGGTGCTGGGCAACGAGTATCTGGCGGACGCTGCTCCATGGACAGCCATACGCACGGACAAGGATTCAGCGGCACTCAGCGTGCGCGTCGCTATCAACCTGATCAGGCTGTTTGCAATCCTGTCATCGCCGGTGATTCCGTTTGCAGCCGAGACGATGGCGAAGGGACTGGGTGTGGACAACCTGAAATGGCCGAAGGGGAAAATCGCAGACGAACTTAACGCGCTGAAGCCAGGCCACAAATTCCAGATTCCCGATGTCCTGTTCGCAAAGATACTGCCGGAGCAGATCACCGCGTGGGAAACCCAGTTCGGTGGCGCGCCGGCCGCATGAACGCGATCAGAATAAGGCGGCTGCAACCAGCGGACGCAGTCGCTGTTCGCGACTTGCGGCTGGAAGGATTGAGAACGTTTCCATCGAACTTCGGCAGCGCCTGGGAAGAAGAGGCGACGCAGCCGCTCTCTTTTTTCGAGAACCGATTGAAGGGCCCCGCACGCACGCTGGGTGCGGAAATCGGTTCGACGCTTGCAGGCATGGCTTCGGTGTCCCCAAATTCACGCGTCAAATTGGCGCACAACGTTGAGATCACGGGCTTCATTGTTCGTCCGGCGTTCCACCGGCAGGGGGTTGGCCGCGCACTCATGCAATCTGCAATGGAGTTGATACGCTCCGGTGAATTCCCCGCTCAGGCGTATTTTGCAACTCTGGCTGTGACGTCCAAAAACGAGGGGGCACGAAGGTTGTATGAATCGTTCGGATTCAAAGTGTGTGGACAACTTGAGCATGAACTTCGCATCGATGGCGATTTCTACGATGAGTTGTTGATGCGCGCGCGTATCTCGTGATCGCTACCCTTTTGGGTAGTTGAAACGCACACAGAATTGTTTCACTTTTGAAATACAGAAGGGACCGGGCTGCTGATGGGGATTAGTACCGGTGCGGGGAAGTCGAGCTGGGGGCATTCATGCCGCGTCAAGCGACTTTCGCTTTGGGTATTATTGCTGTTTTACTAAGTGCCGGTAGTGTTGGAAGCCAGGACCCGTACAGAGCCAGATCCGAAGCTGAGTCGGCTGCGACCGCGCTTCCAATCTATGCTCCAGATGCGATTTCTGCACCTTCAGGCGACGTGTATCAACCCCGGGATGGGCAAGCAGGGCATGCGCCAACGCGCATTGCGCCTGAAGAAGCCGCTCCTGAAGCACCAGCACCTGTTTCGGCACAGCCAGTCGCAAGCCATGCAGCGTTCAACGCCACAGGCGTAACGTCGCTGGCCGTTGCTGCGCCGGCAATCGCTTCGTTCGTGCCTGCACAGGCCCGCGCAATGATGGCCGTGCCAGCTGAAGCCGTGAGCCAGCCGCAACAACCGGCAGCGTCTCCGGAACAGGTCACAGCACAACCAGCGATAGGCGTGACGCCTCCACCGGATTCACTTCTTCAGGAAGAGACCACGCCAATCTCTTCTCTCGCTCAGAAGCGCCTTTTCGCGACGGTGCCAACAGACATCGAGCCTTATTTCGACTTGTTCATGTATGTCAGCAAGTCAACGCGCGGCCCGCTGGCACAGCACATGTTCATCTTTCAGCGCGACGCCGATGGCAGGATCATTCCCTATGCGGAGTGGAAGGTTTCAACCGGCCGCGAGAAAATCGAGATCCACAATGAGCGCACTGTGCGGACCAACACACCGGAAGGCATCTTCCAGCTCGATCCGGAGCGCATGCACGAGAAGTACTGGTCGCACACCTGGAACGGCGCGCCCATGCACTACGCGATGTTCTATGACCTGATGAATAATGGTTACCAGTCAGGGCTGGCGATCCATGCCGCAATCGGGAAATCCAAGATTGCCCGACTGGGAAGGCGCGATAGTGCCGGCTGCATCCGGCTTTCGCCGAAAAATGCGGCTGAGTTGTTCTTCAAGGTACGCAACACGACAAAAGGCAGGGTGCCGGTTCTCGCCATGAACGAAAAGGGCTCAACCGACCGCTGGGGCCGGGTGCAGCACGATCCGGCGGGTTCCATGCTGCTGCAGGACGGTTACCGCGCGGTCCTGTTTGTCGAGAATTTCGACGGCCGCGAGGAGATCTCGGGCCCGGTTGTCGCATATACCAATTAGCATTTGCCACCCTTCCAAGGTGGTAAATGACCTTCACATTGTCCTCATTGTCGCGTTGCAAAAAGGCTGCAACCATCGCGAGTTAAGCAACTAACTTGCAACGAGATATTGAGGATTGGGTAGCTATTAGTACACTCCGGCTCGGAATAGGGGATAGCCATGGGTTGGTGGCTCAGAGCACTGAGCATTGCGTTTATCGTATCCGGTATGTCGGTGGGCTCGTTTGTCATGCTTCAGGGCGGCAACGGCGAGCGCCTTAACGCCGAGGCGATGAAACTGCGTCCGGCGATTGACGACTTCGTCAATCAGGGTGGCGATGCGATCAAGACACTGTTTGAATCGTCACGCACAGCGGTGGCGGTGGTTGAGCGATCGCGCGGCCCCGCTGCCCCTCAGTCGGCCCAGGTGTCGTCCGACAAGATGGGCAAACTGCCCTTCATGGAAATCGAGCCCAGGGACTTTTCTGCACCTGCCATCAAGGCGCCATCGGGGATGGTTCCGATCGAGCAGGTCAACCCGGCAGGCGCATCCGACTTACGGCTGACGCAGGCGGAAGGACAGTCGCCGATGGACCTGTCTCCCGTCGAATCTCGCCTGCGCATGCGGGTACCGCAGGAGGTTCTCGAATATTTCGATCTGTTTCTCTATGTGAGCAAGGCGTCGTCTGACAAAGGCACCTGGGCCCAGAAGCTGTTTGTGCTGGCCAAGACAGAAGGCCACGTCTACGAGCTCAAGCACAGCTGGCCTGTGTCGACCGGCTTGGAAGAGCAGGTCAAGTCTCCGTCCGGGCGCTTGCTCGGCACCCACACGCCCGAAGGTGTCTTCAAGCTCGACCGCGATCGCAGCTATGAAGATTACACCTCCCGCCAGTGGCAGTCGCCGATGCCATACGCGATGTTCTTTGACTGGCAGATCGAAGGCCGTCCTTCTGGCCTTGCCATCCACGGTTCGGATGCGAAGGGTGAAGCTGAACTGGGCAGGCGCGCGTCCCACGGCTGCATCCGCCTGTCGACCGCGAACGCCCGCGTCCTGTTTGAGATGATCACCGCGCAATACAAGGGCCGCGTGCCGCAGTTCAGGATCGATCCGCAAACCGGCACGATGGACACCAAGGGCGTACTCGTCAGGGATGCGAACGGAAAGGTTCAGCTGACACGGGGCTACAAGGTCCTGGTCTTCATCGAAGACTACGGTGGGCCTTCGTCCGACACGGTTGCTGCGCTCTTCTGAACAAGTCCTGAGCTGACATTGCACGCCATCTCCTTGCCGGGGTACAGCTTCGCGTAACTGCAACTGTCCCTTCAAGGAAATCGCAAATGACAAGTCCCAGAACAGCAGATCACCCCATCGACCCGCGCTTTACGCAGCGCTGGTCGCCGCGGGCATTTGATCCGCGCCCGATCACACACGACCAGCTCGCCTCGCTGTTTGAAGCTGCACGCTGGGCGCCCTCATGCTTGAATAGCCAGCCTTGGCGTTTTGTCTACGCAATGCGGGACACGGGTGACTGGCAGCGTTTCGTCGATCTTCTGACACCCAACAACCAGTCATGGGCGAAGAACGCGTCTGCTCTGGTAATCGTCGCGTCTCACACTCAAATGGCATTTCCGGGTTCCACCAATTTCGTTCCTTCGCCAACCCACAGCTTCGATACGGGCGCCGCATGGATGCAGTTGGCACTTCAGGCAGTGGAGCAGGGCTTGCAGACGCACGGCATGGCAGGCTTCGACCGCGAACGCGCCGCCCGCGACCTCGACATTCCCTCCGACTATCGCGTGGAAGCCGCCATCGCCATAGGCTGGCCGGGAGACAAGGCTTCACTGCCAGAAGCACTTCAGGCGCGCGAGATGCCAAGCCCCCGTAACCCCATATCCCGCTTCGCCTTCCCCGGCCGCTTCATCGGGTCCTGACACCACCACGCGAGTCATCCTGCTCGCCATGCGGCACGAAGTGACGCGTTGCGAGCGGAACCCATCCGCGAGGTGAGCCCTCTCCGGAAATCCTGTTCCACGCGTGGCTCCCGTCCGCACAGCACTGCTCATCGCTGCAGTGCGTACAGGACGACGGCGGTGGGGCAACTACGCTTACGCCAACATCGTCATCCCGGCGAACGCCGGGACCCAGAAGCGTCAGGGCGAAGCGCATGGTGTCCCGGAGTCCCTGACAGCAACACTTGCAAATCAACTGCTTCGCAGTTGAACTCGTGTAGCGTCCGGAATGACAGCGATGGGTTGTGCGATCCCGTAGCGGGTGAAAATCCAAATATGCGTGGCTGTGCCGGGATGCTATTGCCAACACTCTAGCTGCATACGCCTTCATACCCCAGCGTTCGCTTCTTGTGAGATGCCATATCCAGAAATTTACCGCATTGAGCGAAGCCCGATTTGCCAAAGACATCCGTCAGGTCACACTTGATAAGCAACATCTCGTCAGGCTCCGCAATTGTTGTCGCCTTTCGGAACGCCCCATTTGATCGCACCCAGAACCCTTTGTCGGCGAGCACAACAAGTAACTCCTCACCCCTTAGCGCGTGAGGCGTATAGTCAACGGGAATGGGCCAACGGCGTATAACTCTTCCATGGAGATTGAGTTCGACAACGACGTCGGAAAGCAGTGGGCCTTCCTTTGCGGTTGGCAACTTGGAGACCAGTGCATTGGCCACTTCGCCGCAGGGATGCTCCGAAAGGCCTTGAAACCCTGGCGCGGCCTTGGCACCCGGTCCGGGCCAGAACCGAAACAACTCAGTACCGGACGCATTGCTCAACCCGCTGATAACCAGCAGGCATACGAACCAGAAAATACGCGTGTGCATCACGGGCTCCTGACGGCGTTGCATCGTCAAGAGCGAGCCTACCTGTTTTCCCAGGCACAGCAACCAGCAAATCAAAACTCAAACTGTCATCCTGCTTGCCATGCGGCACGAAGTGACGCTTTGCAAGCGGGACCCAAACGAGGTGAGGCCTCTCCGGATATCCCTCACCTCGTTTGGGTCCCGTACGCACTGCACCGCTTCGCGCTGCAATGCGTACGGGATGACGACGGTGGGAATGTTTCATCATAACCCAACACTCTCGTCATCCCGGCGAACGCAGGGACCCAGAAGCCGGAGGGTGAGTTGCATAGTGTCCCTAGGTCCCGGACAGCAACACTCGCAAATCAACTGCTTCGCAGTTGAGCTCGTGTAGCTTCCGGAATGACGGCGGTGGTGGCCTTTACTCCCGACCCAACACCGCCGCCCTGAGCGCCATCAACAGCAACGGCGTCCAGCTCGCAAAAAAGCCGAGCGACTGCAGCCAGATCCACTTGAGGTCAACGGCCATCATCGCGACGCCGATGGCAGGCAGGCAGAGCAGCACGCCGAGGATCGGGCGGCGCGCCTCTGATGTGAAACACAGCCCGGCGAGACACAGTCCGTTGAGCCCCAACGCCGCGAACTTGATCCACGCCGCATTGGCCGACGTCGCAAGCGCTTCAGTGCTGGGCGACAGGTCGGGCGTGTAGGCAAGCAGGCTCAGCGTTTCGACATAGTCGGCGGCGCATGCGACCAACGCTGCTACAATCGCCGCAAGCGCCAGCGGCACGAGCCGCCCCACTGAAAGGAAGAGCGCTGCAAATACCGCAAACGCCGTATACGAAGGTATGAAAGCATGAATATCGAGCGTGTTTACGGCGTCCACCGCAGCAATGATCTTGCCACGGCACGCGCTTTCGACCGGACCGAATATCGCGAGCAGCGTATCAATGCTGCGTGCCAGCTCGAAGCGGATGACCGCTTCGCCAGCGTTGCAAGCCTGGGCGGCCTTCACCTCACCAAGCATTTGAAAAGTGGCGACCGTCCCAAGCGAGGCGATACCCGTGATGGCGGTGAGCAGGGCCCAGAACCGTGTCATGCGTTTTCCCTCTTCCGATGTTGAACCTACTCCGCCGCCATCGCCCGCGGCTCGCGTTGAGGCCCGCGCACCACGCGGCCCGGACGAACAGCCTGCACCTCACCGTTGCGAAATGTCACCTCGCCGCTCTTGATGGTCGCCACGTAACCTTCCGCCTTTTGCAAGAGCCGCTTGCCACCAGCGGGAAGGTCGAACGCAAGCCACGGCTTGCCGAGCTTTAACGTCGCAAGGTCAATCACGTTGATGTCCGCGAGATAGCCCGGCTTCAGCAACCCGCGGTCTTCCATGCCATAGAGCATCGCCGTATCGCGGCATTGGCGCTTGATGGCAAGCTCAAGCGGAATCCTGCCGCGCTTGCGGTCGCGCACCCAGTGCTGCAACAGGAAGGTCGGCGAAGCCGCATCACAGATCGTGCCGCAATGCGCGCCGCCATCCGACAGCGAGATCACGGCGTCCTCGCGTTCAAGCAGGCCCTTCACGAAATCAAGATTGCCGTCCGCATAGTTCAGCAGCGGCAGATAGATGAAGCCCGTGCCGTCATTCTCCATGAGCAGGTCATAGGCAAATTCGTCCCCGGTCACGCCCTTGGCCGCGGCGAGCGCCATGATTGTCTCACCCGGCGTCGGCTCGTAGTTGAAGTCATCATTCATCGCATACTGCGTGAACCAGCCCTTGCCGATCACCATGCGCAGGCCCGCGAGTTCGCCTTCCAGGATTGGTTCCTCAGCCAGGATCTTCGCCCGGAACGCAGGATCACGCAGCGTCTTCAGCTGCTGGTCCCATGGCTTGCCCGCAACCTCGGCCCATGATGGGCGCAGCAGGAACGGATGCACCGTCCCGCGCCATGCCATCAGGATACCGGTCCCGCGCAGCGCAATCTGGGCGACTATGTTCGCGCCCTTGTCGTTCTCGGATTTCATCGTCGACATCTGCTCTTCCCAGGGAAGTTCCTTGGCAATCGACTGCAGCATCGCGAAGGTAACGGGCATTTTCGTCTCGCGGCTGAGCTCGCCCATCCATTCGAATTCTTTCCATTCACGCTTCAGGTCGGACGCCATCTCGAACACGCCGTGACCGACGCGTCCCATGGCGCGACCAATGCCGATGAGCTCTTCCTTTGTTGCCGTCGTGCCGGGCACGAGCTCGCCATCAACCGAGCGGTGCAGGATCGTGCGAGAAGTCGAAAAGCCCAACGCACCGGCCCGCAGGCCTTCCTCGACGATCTGGGACATGCGCGCTATGTCGGTCTCGGTCGGCGCCTCGTTGCGCGCGCCGCGTTCACCCATGACATAGGCCCGCACCGCGCCATGCGGCACGTGCGTGGCGACATCCACCGTGCGCGGCAGTTCCTCGAGCGCATTCATGTATTCGGGAAAGCTCTCCCAGTTCCACTTCATGCCTTCGGCGAGCGCCGTGCCTGGAATGTCCTCCACGCCTTCCATCAGGCTGATCAGCCACTGATGACGGTCAGGGCGCGCAGGCGCAAAGCCGACGCCGCAATTGCCCATGACAACTGTTGTCACGCCATGCCAGCTCGACGGCGCCATCACATCGTCCCAGGTCGCTTGTCCATCGTAGTGCGTGTGGATATCGACGAAGCCTGGTGCAACAATCTTGCCAGACGCATCGATCTCTTCCTTGCCGCGACCGCTTACGTTGCCAACTGCCGTGATGCGTCCGTTGTCGACTGCGACGTCCGCGGTGAAAGGCTTGCAGCCAGTACCGTCAACAACAGTACCGCCGCGAATGACCAGATCGTGCATGTGAATAGTTCCCTGATTGAGTTTTGGTTTGAGGCCACGCTAGCAGCGAAACTCTCGAGCGGGAAGGGCAGGCAGTCCGTAGCGAAATCCGGCGACATGCAAGCGCGTCTTGCATCCGGGCTCCGGCTGCGGCAACTCTTTGGCAGCAGAAATTCAGAGTGCGGAACACGATGGACGCCATATTCAGGGTCGAGAACAACGACGTCACTGTGAGCCCCTTTGCGGCAGGACCGTGGAATCCGGGGCTGCAACATGGCGGCGCACCATCATCACTTGCGGTTTGGGCCGCAGAGCAGGTGCCGACGCAGACCCCGATGCGCATTGCACGCTTGACGATCGACCTGTTGCGCCCGGTGCCGATTGCCCCCATGCGCATCCGCCCGGAGGTTGTGCGCGAAGGAAAAAAGATTCAGCTGCTTTCAATCCATCTTGAAAGCGGCGGCGTGGAAGTAGCCCGCGCGAGCATTCTGAAGGTCAGGCGGTCTGCCAGCAGCTACGAGGCAATCGCCACAGCAGACAGGCTTGAGCTTCCAAACCACGAGCATGGCCGCCCGCGCAACATCATGGGTCGCGCAACGGTGGGATTTGCTTCCGGCGCAACCATTCTCGCCGTGAAGGGCGAGTTCGGCCGGAAGGGTCCGGCGGCAGTCTGGTTCCGGTTTGAGCGCCCATTTGTGGAAGGTCACCCAAGTAGCGCGGTCATGCGCAGTGTTGCGACGGCAGACTTCACCAACGGTGTGTCATCGGCGTTGAATTTTGACGAATGGACTTTCATCAACGCCGATCTCAACGTGTCACTGGCACGCGATCCGGTTGGCGATTGGATCCTGCTCGACGCCGAAACCTGGCTCGGTCCCGACGGTGGCGGCATCGCGTTCGCAAGGCTCGCCGACAGCAAGGGCTATTATGGCCGGGTCGTGCAAAACCTTGTCGTTGAAGCGCGCTGAACCAGCGAACCGCTATTTCGGCAAATTGCCTTTCGGCCATGAACCCTTGAGCGCACACAATTTGCGGCCGAGCGCTCGCGTCACGGCATCTGTTTTTGCCGTCATGACATGCGGATCTTTTTGCCAGCCGGTTTTCGAAACGCTTCCCGTGCCATCAGCACCCGGATCGGAGGTGAAATAGACCGTGTCCTTGCCGCAGTCATAGGCCCAGATGTACCATCCCTTGACCTTGTCAGTCGTCGCATCGGCGTCGCTCACGAAATTCATGCGCGCATAGACGAAACCCGTCGCGGTGTCTTCCAAGCCGCTATCGATATCGAAAAAGTGCCTTGAATCCTTGGACGCATAAGGATCATCAGGTGTCACCATCAGCCATTTTGCAGCCATGGCAGATGAGGGACTGCAGATACAAAGCGCGACAAGCGCAAGAACAATGCGGGCGTCCATTCGCGACCTCCATTCAGGGACCGGGCAATTCGTGAGCCGACGACGCAACTCTATGCCAGTTTGGACATCGACGAGAGATTTATTGCATCAGCAAGGCCTACGCGAAGAATGTAGGCGCACTTACCCGAGAGTATCGCGCGCACTGTCAGTGCGCTTCGCTCTCGGCCGGTGCCGCAACCTTGGGGTCTGGCCCCTCATGCCCCTTGATCGGGCCCTGCCGCAAGGCCCATCCCACCATCAGGGACAGCGTCAGCCAGAAACCGATGGAGCCTGCGAGAGCCAGCTCAAGATTGAGCGAGACGGACACATCGTCCTCGACTTTCCTGGCGCGAAACGCTTCCGGTACATCTTCGTCGTGCTGGCGGGGCGCCAGTATGGTCAGATAGCCAACCACGTCATCGTCCCCGGAAATTTGAAGCGGGCGATGAACCGGCGCCTCGCTGTGGGCCACTGGGTGCAGTTGCTTGAGTGCACCGGCAAAAGTCAGTTGCTGGAATGCTGCTGAGAGACCCAGCAGCAGCAGCCCAATCGTAATTGCAAGCAAAGGCCAAAGATCCGTCATCGGCACACGCCGAAGGATGAGCGCGCCGGTTGCGGCCGACACAAGTCCCGCCAGCGCGACAATGCCGCGATTGGTTGCAACCAGATCAGGCTGGACCACTGCGACCCAGAAAGCGACCGCAAGCCCGCCCAGCAATGACACCGCGCCCCACCAGTGCGGCAACTCACGGCCGGGTCTCAGGTATGGCGCCAGCACGGCAAGCCCAAACGTTGGAACGAACCATGCACCCACCAGAAGCAGCACGACGCCAACCATGCCGTCCAGCACCGGCGCGACTGCGGACAGGACCATGCCCAGTAGCATCATGCCGGAAATCGTCATCAGGCTGCTGTCGCCGGAAGATCCCACAGCACGCGCCCAGACGACACACGTCGGCACGAACAGGGCAGGCAGCGAGATCCAGCCCGGAATGGTGACGCCAACTTCTCCGGACGCAAGCCAGCGAACCATGCCCGGTATGAAATTGAACACGCCCGGCACCGCGTGTGAGACCGTGCTCGCGGGGTCCAGCATCAGCAGCCACAAAAACGGCAACAGCCGAACAAATGTGATAACTGCGGCTGCAATCAGGCCCGCAACCCACAGCGCGCAGAACGCGATGAACATGCGAAAGCCGAATTCTCGCAAGCTGGTTCCGGTGCCGCCCGCAGAGGTGAGATAACTCAGATACACGCCAACCACCATGGCTGACGTGCACCACATCAGGAACATGAGTCCCATATCCCACCACAGGATCGGCAGTGGCTTGATCACGCCTGGAAACGCCGAGGCCAGCAGGTCCCGGTTGAGCGCCCGCATGTCGGAAGGCGCGATGAGTTTCCCCGAGCCCGCAACGGCCAGTCCGCGACGGGCCGCCTCGTCACACAGCATGTACCGGGCATTGGGCGAGCTGAGCCGGATCGCATCACAGGCGTCGCGCTGGTTGACCAGCTGCAACAGTACTTCCGGCCCAAGCCCAAGTGGCTTACGCAGAAAGTCCTGCGCGAAACTCTTCGCATCGTACAGGTCATGGCGACCAACGAGGTTTTGCATGGCGCGCGCAAGCCTGGTCGCGCGGGCATTGTCATCAAGCGACAGCAGGTAGTTGCGACATTCTGCAATCTTCTGCGGCTGCACTGGCGCCAGCAACGCAGCGTTTGGTGAAACCTTTGGCATTGGGATCAGGGCAATTGGCCGGACGCAGGCGTTGCTGCCGGTCCTTAGCCCGATTGTTCCAAAGGCCGGCACATTCGAGAAAAACGCCTGGGCGATTGTTTCGTCGCTCGGCTGAAGCTCGTGCGCAAAGATTTCCAGACGCTGGCGCGCGGAGATCAGTGCCAGCACGCGCGCGCCTGCGGAAGCATCGGGGACTGCGCCAGCCTGGCCAACGTGAGTCGCATCGGCGCTGAGTTGCCGGAGAAGCGCCAGGCTTTCCCCAGGACCCAAAGCCTCATCCGCCTGCGCTTCATCGCGGCCCGCGATGGACGCCGCGATGCGCTTGATGCCGTCGAAGTCTCCCGAAAGTTCCCGCGCGAAGTCTTCGAACGCCGAAGCCGACAGTTCGAATACAACCACCAGCGAAAGCCCGGTAATGAACGCCCGTTTCGTGCGCCCGCCAACCTTGAACTCGCCGCTCTCGATCGTTTCCCAGAGCCGCTCTGCCGTCCAGGCGACAGCCATGGAAATAATCAGCCCCGCCGCAACCCCCGTGATTTTCGTCGGCACGTCGCCGTGCTCAAGCATGTGCGCGAACACGACGTAGAGCACAAAACCACAAATGACGCTGAACAGGCCACACGCCGCCGCAATCACCCCCGCCTTCACGTGAAGCGGCGCTGCGCTGAACGCATCGATGGGTCGTAGAAGAAATGATCCCATGAGACGTTGGTCCGCCCGCCTGATTTCCTGGATTGAGCAAGACTAGTTGATCCGGCGCCTTTTGGCTATCGTGGCCCCGAAGTACCGATTTCATGCAGGATGAGTCGGCAAGACCGCCGTCTGTCGAGACGCGCGATCAAGCAGGAACGTAGGTCAGCCTGATCAAGTCCTTGCCAAAGCGATCGGCGGAAATGAGGCAGAATGGTGGCCGCGGGCCAGCGAAGAATGCCTTGCCGCGACCAAGCACGATGGGGTGGACGAAGAGTCGATACTCATCAATAAGACCAATGTCGACCAGGCTTTGCGCTAGCTCCGGTCCGGCAACATCAATCTCTCCATCGAACCGGACTTTCAGCCCAGCTAAAGCCGCCTCGATGTCACCTTCGACCAGCGTGGCGTTGGGGCCGACGGACTTCAACCAGCGCGACACGACCCACTTCGGTTGGCGCCGCCACGCCGTAGCTAAGTCGCGTTCCGCCGCATCCCACTCGGGATGATCCTCGTCCCAATAACGCATGACCTCATACATACGGCGACCAGTACACACTGCCTGTGAGGTCGCGGACCTGCTCGGTGAAGTGACGAAAGAGCGTGGGGTCTGGCGCAAATTCCTCATGGCCCACATAGCCGTCCAGGGACTGGTTCATTCCAAAGACGAGCTTTGCCATGCTGCAAAATCTCCACCGCAGGGTATTCAGAATAGCTTGGGGCGACATTACCCAAAAGTCAGGTTGGGCATAAACTGCGCGGTACAAAGCGTCAGTGTCTATCCGCCAGTCAATGCATTCGGCGGTCATCAGGCGGGCGCTTACAATCGTTCCGGATGCGATGCCACGTCAATCGAGCCGCATGGGGCCGCAAACGGGGTTCGAAACGTAAACGCCTCGGTCGATGGTCCGCGAGACGCAAGTACTGCAAGCCTGGCCATACCATCCGCAACACTGGGGCGGTGGCCTTGTGGAACCCACCAAAGGGCGAACGACACCTCCATTGGCTCAAACCATTCATGCTTGCGCCGCATGACCGAAAGGTGCTTGCTGTTTCGATACGCGAAAGCACCGAGCGAAGCTATGTCGCGCCACACCGACATGTTCACGATCAGAAGTGGATCATCGGGGACAGCTTCCACGTCTGTTGCGTTGTTCCCTTCTCCAACCAGCCGCCACACAAACCCCGGCGACGCCTCGGCCTTCGCATTCACATCATCGAGCGCCGCCATGAACGGTGCATTCGCAGCATGCTCCTTGGGCAGCGCAAAGCGGGCAATATTGATCTGCGCGAGTTCGAATTGCGACATGATGGTGCCGTTGGGAAGACTGTAATGGGAAAAGGCGATGCCGAATGACGTACTGCCAATATCGGGCATCGCCTCCGGAATTCAAGTCTCGCGCACCCTAGCGCGCGAGACCAACCGGATGCACGGTTTCACGCAGCCGTCGACGCCAGTTTGATGATGTCCGATGGCAGCATGATGACGGTCGTCGTGTTGTTTTCCGCGCCGATCTCTGCAACCATCTGAAGCCTTCGCAACTCAAGCGCCATCGGGCTTTGCGTCATCAGCAAGGCCGCCGAGGTCAGCTTCTGCGCCGCTTCCTCTTCGGCCTCGGCCTTGATGAGACGCGCTCGTTTCTCACGTACCGCTTCAGCTTCCCGCGCCATCGCACGCTGCATGACTTCAGGAATCTCGACGTCCTTCATTTCCACCATCTCGATGTTCACGCCCCAGGCCTCTGTCGCCTGGTCGACGATCGCGCGCAGGGAGCCATTGATAGCATCGCGGTCCTTCAGCACTTCGTCGAGAGCATGCTGGCCGATGATGTTGCGAAGGCTGGTCAGTGCCACCTGATAGACCGCAGTGCCGTATTTCTCGACCGCAAGTACGGCCAGTTTGGGATCCGATACCTTGTACCAGAGTACCGCGTTGACGTTGATCGTCACGCTGTCCTTGGTGATCGTCTCCTGGCGTTCAATGTCGACCGTTCGTGTGCGAAGGTCGATCTTCGTCGTCCACTCTGCCAGCGGAATGATCCAGAAAACCCCTGGTCCGCCGATGCGCGAAAAGCGACCCAGCCGGAACACGACGCATCGTTCGTACTCCTGCACGATACGCACACCCGCAACAGCCAGCGCGAGAAGCGCAAGCAAAACATATAGGAAAGTCATGATGTCACCTGAATGACGGCCGGAACGCATTGTTCGCGCCGCAACGCCGGAAGCCGGTGCGCGTCTGCGCCTTTCATTCGGCGGGGCACCGGCAATCGTCCGGTTGCGAATAAAGATGATGCGAGTGCAAGGCGCAGTCAACTCTTGAATTCGCCATCATTGGAATCCGGGTGCCGGTTAACTAGGAGGGAATTGCGCGGAAAGGATACGTATTTCGTACCAGCATGTGCCGGATGCATGGCTGTTCTGCGGCAGCCCCGGCCGCAATCGGTGAGACAGCCCCTGTCCCGCGGTTTCACCAATATGAGCCCGAATTTAACGCCATTTTACCGCAGGATGGTTTACACCCTCGGGAGCGCTCAACCGGGGACGGACAGCATTGAAGGACGACATCGAAATCGCGCGCGCGGCGCGAATGAAGCCCATCGAAGACATCGCAATGTCGATCGGCATTCCGAACGACGCGCTTCACGCTTATGGCAAGCACAAAGCCAAGATCGATTTCGAATTCATCGAAGGTCTGCGCACGCACCCGCATGGCAAGCTTGTCCTGGTTACCGCAATAACACCCACCCCAGCGGGTGAGGGCAAGACCACGACAACGGTCGGCCTCACCGACGGGCTCAATCACATCGGCAAGCGCGCCGTCGGCTGCATTCGCGAACCATCCCTAGGGCCGTGCTTCGGCATGAAAGGCGGAGCGGCGGGCGGCGGCCGAGCCCAAGTCGTGCCGATGGAAGACATCAATCTTCACTTCACCGGAGATTTCCACGCCATAACCTCGGCCAACAATCTGCTCGCCGCGATGATCGACAATCACATCTATTGGGGCAACGCGCTCCAGATCGATCCGCGCCGCGTGTTCTGGCGCCGTGTCATGGACATGAACGACCGTGCGCTGCGCCAGATCGTCAGTTCCTTGGGCGGTGTCGCCAACGGGTTTCCGCGCGAAGACGGTTTCGACATCACGGTGGCGTCGGAAGTGATGGCAATCTTCTGTCTGGCAAAAGATCTGAAGGATCTGGAACGGCGACTGGGCAACATCGTAGTGGCCCAAACGCGCGAGAAGAAGAACATCACCGCGCGCGACATCCAGGCTGCCGGCGCCATGGCCGTGCTGCTCAAAGATGCCCTGATGCCAAATCTCGTGCAGACATTGGAAAACAACCCGGTTTTCGTCCATGGCGGCCCCTTCGGCAACATCGCTCATGGATGCAACTCCGTCCTGGCGACTTCGACGGCGCTCAGCCTCGCGGACTACGTCGTGACCGAAGCAGGCTTCGGAGCGGATCTGGGTGCAGAGAAATTTTTCAACATCAAATGCCGCAAAGCGGGTTTGCGTCCCGAAGCAGCCGTGATCGTGGCCACGGTCCGCGCGCTCAAGATGCATGGTGGCGTAGCCAGGGAGAATCTCAAGGATGAAAGTGTTGCGGCCGTGCAGAAGGGGGCGGCAAACCTGGCCCGCCACGTCGCGAACGTGAAGAAATTCGGTGTCCCAGTCGTCGTCGCGATCAACCGCTTCAGTGAAGATACGCCGGCCGAAATCGAAGCCGTCGAAAAAGCAGCTCGGGCGCAGGGCGTCGATGCCGTGCTGTGCAGTCATTGGGCTGATGGCGGCAAGGGGTGCGCCGAACTTGCGCGCCAGGTCGTCAAGCTCTGCGAAGGCGGCCACTCGCAATTCGCGACGCTTTATCCCGACGAGATGAGCCTGTGGGACAAAGTCCACACCATCGCGACCTCGCTTTACGGCGCAAGCGAGATCACGGCCGACAAGACGGTAAGGGAGCGCTTCCGCGAATTGGAACGGGAAGGCTTCGGTCAATTTCCAGTCTGTATCGCCAAGACACAATACTCGTTCTCTACCGATCCCAAGCTGATGGGCGCACCTTCAGGCCACTCTGTCGCTGTTCGTGAAATCAGACTATCGGCGGGTGCCGAGTTTGTCGTGGTGATTACCGGGGACATCATGACCATGCCGGGCCTGCCGCGTGTGCCTGCCGCCAACACCATCCGCCTCAACGAGAACGGATTGGTAGAAGGGTTGTTCTAAGCGATCGAAGTTGTGACTACGGCTTAGAGGAGCATGCGATTGGAGTCTTTGCCGTCAGCAGCGACAAATGTGAAGCGGAGATCCATTTGGTGGGTTCTGTTCTTGAACATCATTAGCGGTGGCCTGGCACTTATTTTTTACGCTGGGAGTATCGCGAATGATTTGAACAATCTGAATATTCCAAACAAACTAAACATCCGCTTATACGGATGGATTGTTGCAACGCTCGGAGTTGTACACTTGTCGATCATGATCTTGACGCAGTTGCTGCTCAACTCCTGCGGAGAAAGCGTTAGTTGTCGTCTTGACTCTATCGGACTGTTCTTCGCACTAGATGTACCGATCGCCGTGGTCCTCTTTTTGGCAGTATCTCTGATACTGATAAGCAGCTTCAAGAGGCTGCGACCCATTCTACCTTCCAAGGGTATCAAAGCGATGGGCGTCGTTCCATTCTCGATACTGTTTGCAATTCCGCCCCTGGCCATTTTTTGCAACATTTATCTTCAATCAAAATTGAATTCGTTTCTCTCCGCCCGATTGTGAAAATTGAGGCAGTTCTGAAAACCATGACGGACGGAAGGCGAGATGAGAGAATTTGAAATAGAAGAGGGTGATCAAACCTTCTTCGCCGTCGACCAGGCATAGAGCGCAACAGCCGCGGCATTCGACACGTTGAGGCTTGGCATTGCTTCAGTCGTCGGCAAGCGCACGGTCACATCGCAGTTCTCGCGCGTCAGGCGGCGGATGCCTTCCCCTTCAGAGCCCAGCACCAGTACGATGTCCCGGTTGAGATCAACCTCGGCCAGCGACTCGTTTTCGCCATCGGCGAAGGCAAGGCGCATGAATCCGTCTTTGCCCAGCTGCTCAAGCGTGCGCGAGATATTGACGACGTGGATGATCGGAACGGTCTCCAGCGCGCCGCTCGCCGCCTTGGCGAGAACGCCTCCAATCGGAGGGGTGTGCCGATCCTGCACAATTATACCGCAGGCGCCAAAAGCGGCAGCAGACCGGATCACGGCCCCGAAATTGTGCGGATCCGTCACCTGGTCAAGCAGCACCAGGCAGCAGGGCCGTTTAGCACGATCAATCACGGCTGCGACTTCATGTTCCGGCAAGGGAAAGGCGTGGAGGGCGAGGCCCTGGTGGACGGCATCCCGGGGCAAAATCCGGTCAATAGTGTAGTGGTCAGTCTGCTCGACCATCGCCTTTGCACGCCCCGCCAGCCGCAGGATCTCGGGGTCGGCATCGGGCCCGACCAGCAATTTTCGGCACTTTCGCGCCGGATTCTTGAGGGCAGCCGTCACGGCATGAGTGCCCCAAAGCCATATCAAGCCGCCCGTGTCGCTGCGGTCCTTGTTCGGCGAGGGCCGGTTCCTATCTTTGTGTCTGGTCATTCTGCCGCCCCAAAAGACGGGGGAACATAGGGGTTAACCAGTTGACAAGCCAGTGAGTTCTTCGCCATAAGCCCCGGTCTCATGCCCTCCTTTTGGTGGGCAACAGCAGGCGCGATCCCAAGAGATAGGATAAAATTCACAAACAGCTGAAGCAATCACGCACGCGGCGCAAGCGCGCGCATGTCCATTTTGGGGGAGTGTCCCGAGTGGCAAAGGGGGCGGACTGTAAATCCGCTGGCTTACGCCTTCGTAGGTTCGAGTCCTACCTCCCCCACCATCTCTTTCCGCAAGGAGTTGAGATGGCGGGCCGGAAAATTGTACGGCGAAGGATACCCGCTGACGCTCAGGCAAAAGCGGGAAGACATGTGTGCAAGCGTTGATTGGATTGGTTGAAGACAGATCAAAACGGCTCATGCCGGAAGTTGCGGGTGTAGCTCAATGGTAGAGCAGAAGCCTTCCAAGCTTACGACGAGGGTTCGATTCCCTTCACCCGCTCCATTCTTCGTCGGCGACGCAAACGCTGGACAGGAATGAAGCTGACGGAGAGTGACATTGAAAATACCGGACTGGCAAGTCGCAATGGGATGTCTTGTTGAAGTAGCGGAACACAGAACGAGTAGAATTAGGGAATAGATAGATGGGCAAAGCGAAATTTGAGCGGAACAAGCCGCACTGCAACATCGGGACGATTGGGCACGTTGACCACGGCAAGACGTCGTTGACGGCGGCGATCACG
>JBEBHP010000034.1:0-17082 GCA_040080835.1 Micropepsaceae bacterium
CGGCGCTACCTGATTGGGCAAAATGACCGGATGGCCCCTGGGTGGCAGGGACAAGCCCTGCCATGACGAATAAAAGGAGGTCGAACTGAACCGGACAGCAGTGGCGGGAGCGTATCATGACGAAAGAGGGGGATTTTGTTTGGAGGAGCTGAAACGGACCGCCTTGCGCCCTCGCTATCCGTGGCGGATCGCATGGCTTAAAGTGGTGACTGCTGCCACTGGCCTCACCCTGCCCATATTGCTATTCATTCTCCCATGAGCATCCGCCCTTACAGAGACATCATCCGCCGCAAGAGCCGCAAGATCCGGGTCGGCAACGTTGAGGTTGGCGGCGACGCGCCGATCACGGTGCAGTCGATGACCAACACGCTGACGACCGACATCCAGGCGACGATCCGCCAAGTGAAGGCGCTGGAGGCCGCAGGCGCAGACATTGTTCGCATTTCGTGTCCGGATGAAGAGTCGACCGCAGCCCTCAAGTCGATCGTTCGCGCGGTTCAGGTTCCGATCGTTGCCGACATTCATTTTCACTACAAACGCGGCATTGAAGCTGCGAAAGCCGGTGCAGCATGCCTTCGTATCAACCCCGGTAATATTGGTTCAGCCGCGCGCGTGCGTGAAGTCGTGCAGGCCGCCAAGGATCATGGCGTTTCGATGCGCATCGGCGTGAACGCAGGTTCGCTCGAGAGGGAACTCCTCGATCGGTACGGCGAGCCATGCCCGGAAGCGATGGTCGAGAGTGCCCTGAACCATGCGAAGATTCTGGAAGACCACGATTTCCGCGAGTTCAAGATCAGCGTGAAGGCGTCCGACGTATTTCTCGCGGTCGCTGCTTATCAGGGGCTCGCCGACGCCTGCGACTACCCCTTGCACATCGGTGTGACAGAAGCGGGCGGCTTGATGACCGGCACCGTCAAGTCATCCATCGGCATTGGTTCGCTGCTGTGGGCAGGCATTGGCGACACCATTCGCGTCTCGCTGTCCGCAGATCCTGTCGAGGAAATCCGCGTCGGCTTCGACATCCTGAAATCGCTCAACCTGCGCCATCGCGGCGTGAACGTGATTGCGTGTCCGTCCTGCGCCAGGCAGGGTTTTGATGTCATCAAGACGGTGGCCATCATTGAAGACCGCCTCAAACACATAACCACACCAATGTCGTTGTCGATCATTGGCTGCGTCGTGAATGGACCAGGTGAAGCGGCACAGACCGATATCGGCTTCACTGGCGGTGGTGCGGGCTCGGGAATGATCTATGTTGCGGGTAAGCCCGACCACAAGATGGACAATGACAGGCTCGTTGAGCACATTGTCGAACTCGTCGAGAAGCGCGCCGCCGAGATTGAACGAACGCGTCAGACCAAGGCACCCGCCTAGCTAATCAAAGGATTATTGATCATGAGCGCCTCCCTCACAGGGTCGCTGACCCTGCCTTGCGGCACCACGATCCGCAACCGAATTGCAAAATCTGCGATGACAGAAGGACTGGCGGATGCGCGCGGGCGTCCCACCGAAGGCCACGTCACGCTGTACAAGGCCTGGGCAGATGGCGGCGCCGGTTTGCTGATCACGGGTAACGTGATGATCGACATCGATCACCTCGAGCGACCAGGCAATGTGGTCATCCAGCGCGAACCGGATGATGAGATGCGAAAACAGCTCAAGGCATGGGCAGAAGCGGGAACAAGAAACAACACCCAGCTCTGGATGCAAATCAGCCACGCCGGACGGCAAACGCAGGCATTGGTGAACCCGCATCCGAAAGCGCCGTCAGCAGTGCCCTTGGGATTGCCCGGCAAGCAGTTTGGCGTTCCGGTGCCGCTGGCAGAGGCCGAGATCGAAGATCTGATCACGCGCTTCGCCGTGGCCTCGAAGGCTGCGCGTGACGCAGGCTTCACTGGCGTCCAGATTCACGCTGCCCACGGCTATCTGATATCGCAGTTCCTCAATCCGCGCGCCAACCTGCGAACCGACAAATGGGGTGGTTCGCTGGAGAACCGCGCGAGATTTCTGCTGGAAGCGGTAAAACGCACGCGCACGGCAGTCGGCGCCGCGTTCGCCATTTCCGTGAAACTCAACTCGGCCGATTTCCAGAAGGGTGGTTTTGCCTTCGAGGACAGCCTTGTCGTTGCCAAGTGGCTCGAAGAGGCGAGCGTGGATCTCATTGAAGTTTCCGGTGGGTCATACGAGCAGCCCAAGATGATGAACATCGAAGGCATGGAAGCGCCTGAAACACAGAAACTCGCAGCGTCCACTGCGGCTCGTGAGGCCTACTTCGTCGATTTCGCCAAGGCCATGCGCAATACCCTGAAGATACCTGTCCTGCTGACCGGAGGCATCCGCCAGAGGCAGGCAGCGCTCCACGCACTCGAGAGCAATGCAGCAGACATGGTGGGCCTCGCTCGTCCCATGTGCGTGGACATGGACGCGCCAAACCAGTGGATTGGTGGCACAAACGAACTTACGCGATGGGAGGGACACCTGAAGCTGTTGCCGACGTGGGCGAACGTCTTGCGCATCATACCTGTCGTCCGCGCCCTGGAAGGCTTCGCAATAATTTTCTGGTACTACGCCCAGATTTACCGTCTTGCGCGCGGTGAAAAGGCAGACCGGGAACTCTCGGTGTTTGCTGCCTTTCGGGAAGTCGACGCGCAGCAGCGACGTCTGGCGCGCGAAATCAGCGCAGCCAAGTCCGCCTAGACCGCAGGGATGGCGCGAACTGCACTCTGGTTTTGGCCGGACGCGGTTGCTATCTCTTCGCCCAATCCGAAACCTCTCATTCGTGCGAACAATCCTTTCATGATTGCCTCAGTTCAAATTGACCGGATCCTGGACCGTTATTCGGAAATCGAAGCCCGCATGGCGTCCGATGCCGGCGCGTCATTTGCCAAGCTGGCAAAGGAATACGCGGATCTGGGGCCCATCGTCGCCAAGGCCAGGCAGGTCTCGGAGATGCGCAGGGAAATGACGCAGCTGACGGCGATGTCATCGGATGCCTCGGCAGATCCCGAACTTCGTTCCATGGCCGGCGACGAGCTGGTGGAACTCAAGCACAAGCTGCCCGAGCTCGAGCGCGAGCTTTCGATCCTGATGCTCCCCAAGGATTCAGCCGACAATGGAAGCGCGCTTCTGGAAGTTCGCGCAGGAACCGGCGGCGACGAAGCAGCCTTGTTCGCGGGCGATCTCTTCCGCATGTACCAGCGCTACGCCCAGCTTCAGGGCTGGCAGTTCGAAGTGATGAGCGAAAGCGAATCCGACCTCGGCGGCTACAAGGAAGTGATCGTAAGCGTAAACGGCTCAGGTGTCTTTGCGAAGCTGAAATATGAATCCGGTGTGCATCGCGTCCAGCGTGTACCCGCGACCGAAGCGTCGGGCCGCATTCACACTTCGGCGGCGACAGTCGCCGTGATGCCGGAGGCAAGCGACGTGGACATCGAGATCAACGAAGGCGACCTGCGGATTGACGTTTACCGCGCGAGCGGCGCCGGCGGGCAGCACGTCAACAAAACTGAAAGCGCCGTGCGCATCACGCACATTCCAACCGGCGTGGTTGTCGCGATGCAGGAAGAAAAATCACAGCACAAGAACAAGGCCAAGGCGATGAAAATCCTGAAGGCCCGGATCTACGAGGCCGAGCGCGAACGTCTTGACAAGGTGCGCGCCGCCGACCGCAAGGACCAGGTTGGCTCAGGCGACAGGTCAGAACGCATTCGCACCTATAACTTCCCGCAAGGCCGCTGCACCGACCATCGCATCAACCTGACGCTTTACGAGCTCGACCAGGTCATGCAGGGCATGTCGCTGGGCAAGATCATTGATGCGCTCGTAAACGATGACCAGGCAAAGAAGCTGGCGATGCTTGATCAGGGCTTGGGCGCGTGACGCAGAAGCGTCTGCGCGAAGCAGCCGCTCGCCTCGCTGCTGCAGGCATCGACCAGCCCCTGCGCGAGGCGCGCATCCTGCTTGACGAAATTCCTGATCGCTTTGACGAGGCCGTCGAACGGCGCATCAGGCGGGAACCCGTCGCCTATATCCTCGGCCGCTGGGAGTTCTGGAGCCTCGACTTCGAAGTCACGCCCGCGGTGCTGATCCCGCGCCCGGATACCGAAACGATTGTGGAAACCGCGTTGAAGGAACTGAAGCACAACCCGCCAAAGCGCATTCTCGATCTGGGTACCGGATCGGGTTGCCTGCTGATTTCCCTGCTGACCGAATGGCCGGACGCGACTGGCGTGGGGATCGATATCTCGCCCGACGCGCTGGCCGTGGCCAGCCGCAATGCCGACAGATTGGGAGTCGCAAGCCGTGCAAAATTCGTGCAATGCGACTTTGGCGAACTCTCCGACGACCGTTATGACCTTGTCGTCTCGAACCCGCCCTACATTGCCGACGCCGTCATGCAAACACTCGAGCCGGACGTGCGGGAGTACGAGCCTCATCTGGCCCTCAAGGGTGGGCCGGACGGCCTGGGCCCACTTGAGCGGATTGCAATCGCGCTCCACGATTGCCTGCATCCCGGCGCCCTCGCGCTCATCGAAATTGGCTACGACCAGGGCGGTCCGGCAACCAGCACGCTGCGCAAGCGGGGTCTGGATGTTATAGGTGTCGTTCAGGACCTGGGGCACAACGACAGGGTCATCGCAGCAAGGCTTCCCAGCCGCCAAAAGTGAGCACACCGCCGATGCCGACATTCCCGATGGGTCAGGTTCCTGAATATTTCGCGGGTCTGAAGCCCGAGGATACGGCGGTGGTCTTCGCAGACCGCTCGCTGTCGTGGTCTCGGTTCGCTGGTGCCGTCACTCGCCGCGCACACGGCATGATGGCCCGCGGAGTCAAGGAAGGTGACTTCGTGACAATTGCGCTTCCAAACGGTACCGCATTTCTCGAAACAGTTTATGCCGCTCTCAGGCTTGGGGCGATCCCGAACCCGGTTCCCTCCAGGCTGCCAGTCGCCGAACTGAATGGCATATTGGAATTGGCAAGACCCGGCCTTGTCGTGGGAACATTACCCGCAGAGATCAAGGGCTGGAACTCTGTAGCATCGGAATGGGAAGGCGAAGACGCAAGCGGTCTGCTGCCAAATCGCATCAGCCGACACTGGAAGGCAATGACCAGCGGTGGCTCAACCGGTCGACCCAAGCTCATCGTGGCAAGCGGTGAAGGCGTGGTGGATCTGGATAGCATCAACCCGCTCATGCCCACCGGGCCTGACAGCAAGTGTTGCCATGTGCCAGGCCCACTTTATCACAATGGACCCTTCTCGACTTCGATGATGGCACTGAACGGCGGGCGTTGCCTGGTGGGTTCGCTGCGCTTCGATCCGGAAGAAACATTGCGGCTTGTCGCAACGCACAAGGCGGACTGGCTCTACCAGGTGCCGACAATGATGCATCGAATCTGGAGCCTGCCGCCAGAAGTGCGGTCAAGGTACGATTTGTCCAGCTTGAAGCGCGTCCTGCATCTCGCTGCTCCTTGCCCGCCATGGCTGAAAGAGGCATGGATCGAATGGCTGGGCGCTGACGTGGTCTGGGAACTCTATGGCGGCACGGAAGCGCAGGGCTTCACGCTGATTGCTGGAACGGAATGGCTGCAGCACCGAGGATCAGTCGGGCGCTTCGTCGGTGGCGCGCAGGTGAAAATCGTGGATGACGATGGTAGCGAGCTTCCGACTGGCGAAGTTGGTGAGGTGTTCATACTGGCGCCAGGCGGGCGGGGTTCGACCTACCACTATCTTGGTGCAGAAGCGCGAGCGATGGGCGACTGGGAGTCCCTTGGCGACATGGGCTGGCTTGATGCAGACGGGTACCTCTATCTTGCGGACCGGCGTACCGATCTCATCCTCCGCGGCGGTGCCAACATCTATCCAGCGGAAGTTGAGGCGGCAATTGACGAGTGTCCCGAAGTCTCATCTTCTGTCGTGATCGGTTTGCCGCACGCAGATCTGGGAGCGACAGTTCATGCGATCGTTCAGCTCAGATCGGGGCAGCGAAACACCCGCGACGCGGAATTGGCGCTCAGGTCTTTCCTGAAGGACCGACTCGCAAGCTACAAGCTTCCCGCGACTTTCGAGTTTGTCGACGACTTCACCCGCGACGAAGCCGGCAAGGTCCGACGTTCGGCGCTCCGGGCTGAAAGAATGGGAAAGCAGCCGACAAATGCGACGCAGTCTTGATTCGCAGGTCCCTCGCCGTCGAGTTGTGGGATGTAGAGTGCCCTTTGAAGCGGGACCTGTCACGGCAGGTCAGCCTCGCGAACACGCAAAATCAGAGGCTCCAGCCTTCATCAGGCGTTAAGAATGTCGGGTTGCAGCACAGAATCTGGTGGCCATGTTGCCGCAATAGGCAGCTTGTTCAGGAAAACTGCGAAAAATCGTTTGGATTTTCCAACCCATATCGACTAGCTTGCGCTCACCTAAGAAGATTTACCGGCGCGCATGTGCTCAAGGGGCTTGAGGACGCGCGCAGAGGGTCCGGTGGGGACAGGCTGACCGCGATGAGCTGGCGGCGCCAACCCGGGACCTAGGGAAGCCAACACACCGCCAGATGTCCTCACTGTGATTGAGGTTCGACAAGGCGCAATAGGGGTTTTTTTGATTTTGACCGAAAGCGAGCAGGGGCAACCGCAATTTCCAGCGGATGGCCCCCGCGACAATCTCACTTACAAAGCGAATTTCTTGACAGACACCAATTTTACCAGACGGAACAACTCATGAATATGAGACCGGGACCAAATAACAATAACAACAACAAGCGTGGCAGAGGCCGTGGACGCGGCAAGCACCAGGGTGGTGGTGGTAGCGGAGGAGGCGGTGGCGGTGGTGGCGGCGGTCCACGTCATCAGAGCAGCAGCCACCAGAACCAGGATCAGGTTTTCAATATTCACCGCACGATCGACTCGAACGGTCCGGACGTGAAGATCCGTGGCAACGCGCACCACATCTACGAGAAATATTTGCAGCTCGCACGCGATGCGAATTCGTCCGGCGACCGGGTCATGGCCGAGAACTATCTTCAGCATGCCGAGCACTATTATCGCCTGATCATGGCTTACCAAACCCATCTGCAGCAGCAGCAAGGTGGCGGACAGCCTTATGGCAATGCGGGACAGCAGTCCAACCAGCCTCCGAGCCAGGCAGGCCACTACGGCGGCCCATACCGCAACCAGACGGGCGGCGGCTCAGGCCAGCAGGGTGATCCCAACGGCAACACCTTCGAAGGCGGCAATGGAAGCGGAAATGGAAATGGCAACGGCAACGGCGAAGCCGTTGTGACCAGTTCTGTGCAGCAGGGCGGCCCCCAGGATGATGTCTACAACGAGGAAGACAACGGCCGTTACGATTGATCTGGGCTAGAGTGCCGCGAGTTTTGCCCGCACTTGCTCGATTGCGCCATCCCAGTCTGCGAATTCGGGCTGCCTGAAAAGGCGGGCAGTTGGATACCACGGGCTGTCGCTCCGGTGGGCAAGCCATCGGAAATCGACTGCAAATGGCAGCAGGATCCACACCGGCTTCGCCAGTGCACCGGCGAGGTGTGCGACTGATGTGTCGACCGAAATCACCATGTCAAGCTGCGAAACAAGCGCTGCCGTGTCGCTGAAGGACCGGAGGTCTGCGGTCGCATCAAACACACCCAGCGCATTCAGTATGTCGGCGTCCCCGGGCCGCGGCTCTTTCTGCAGGCTGACGAAGCTTGCATTGCGGCTTTCCAGCACCGGCAGCAATCTGTGCAGTGGAATGGAACGGTTCTGATCATTGAAGTGCTGCGGGTTGCCCGCCCATGTAATGCCAATCTTCAAACGACCGTTGAGCGACGCTAGCCGTTCGCGCCACTTGTCGCCCAGGCTTGCGTCGGCAGCAAGATAAGGCACGCGCGCAGGTATCGTATCCACCGTCAGATTCAGGCGGTGAGGCAGCGATGGCAGCGGACAATAGACGTCGAACGGCGGTGGCGTATCGTTCTTTGTGATCACCTGCAAAGCGGGATGCAGCGTCTTGCACAGCTCGACCAGCGGCTCTTGCACTTCGATCACGACCTGCGCGTCCATGCGCATTAGATCACGCGCCAGCCGGATGAACTGGATCGTGTCCCCGTGCCCCTGATCGGTGTACAGGAATATCCTCTGACCGGCGATGCTTTCGCCCTTGCGCCACAAAAGGGCGTCGTATTTTCGAAGCCGCTCATAGCGCGGATCCGCGATCGTCATCCGCGCTTCGTAGTCGGCAAATCCTTCCTCAAAGCGCCCGGCGGTCAGAAGGCAAAGTGACCGGTTCCATCGCGCCCCGGCGTGCCCGGGCGCAATGTCGAGTGCGCGGTCCAGAACGGCAATGGCTTCATCGTATCGCTGCAACTGGCATAGCAGCCAACCGCAGTTGCTGAGCACACCAGGGTGGTTGGGGTTGAGGCGGCGCGCGGCCTGAAAGGCCGCAAGTGACGCCGGCAACTCGTTGCAAGCAGACAAGGCCGCACCATAGGCCAGCATGACGTCGAAGCGCTTGGGCTCGAGTTGCGCCGCAAGCGTCAGGTTCGCCAGTGCAGGCTTGTGTTGGCCGATCTGGGTCAGGAACTGCCCCCGCCTTAGATAAAGCTGAGCATTTTCCGGCGACAGCGCGACAGCCCGGCTCAGCGTCTCGATCGCCCGCCGCGGACGCTTGAGGCGCATCTGCGCCTCACCCGCAAGGAGCAACACATTCGCATCGGATTGCGGAGACTCGCAAACGTGTTGCAGCAACTCGGCGGCTCGGGCGAATTCGCCTGAGCGCTCGGCTTCCGCTGCCGCACGCAGCATTTCACCTGCGGTTTCAAAGGATGCTTGCATGCCGAAGACTTAGCCGCGACGCAGTGATTCTGCAAACACCCGCCGACGGTTTAAAGCGACTGCTGCAACCGCAGGATTGGCGTCACGCCCCAGCTTTCGCCATTCTTGGTGTCCAGCGTGGACAATGCAACTGTTGCTTGTCCTTCCACACTGACAGTCATGCCGCTGCCGAAGCTGTAGCTGGGAACAAGTCTGATGCTCAGCACGGTGTCGGTGCGGTCCTTTCCATTGAAGTCGACATAGTCGTTAAGTTCGACCTTTGGCGCCACCATCATCGCAAAGCCGTTCCCGAGCGGTTGAACGGCTTCCAGTTCAGCCTCAGCGAAATTCCGTTGAAAAACGCTCGGCATTGCAGCGCTATAGCCTGCAGCCACCGCGAGCTGAAACTGCCCTGCGGGAAGGCGCTCGAACAAGGGCGCAACGAAACGTCGACGTACCCGAAGGTCATAGACGTTCAGACCGACCAGAAAATCATGATCCTCAAAGCTGAAAGTGTCGCGTCCTTTCCATTCCCCAAGAATGGACCAGTTGCCAAGTCTGATGCCGAGTTGCAGCTCGGCCTTGATCTGGTTTGTCGAACTCGTCTCGTGCCTGTCGAACTGGTCGGACAGGGCCCCGAGCTCGAGTCTCCCTTCGAACAGACCACTCAGGATTTTCACCGACACGCGAAGTTCAGGGCTGATGATTTCGTCCCACGCCTTTGGTTTGTCGCTTCTAAAGGCGATTTCCGTCCAGCCGAACCTCGCACGGGCTGAACTTTCGAGCGTCACGGAGTCAGCGGCAACCGCCGATTGTACAACCGGATGAAAGTCTTCTGCATGTGACGCTGCAACAATAACCATGGAAACCGCAGCAGCGATTGCTGCGATCCACTTTCCCCCAAGCATGTGAGCCCCCCCAGCCCAGCCAGCGATTGCAAAACCTTCTGGCTGCCTCAACCTAGCATGGTGCATGTGCCACGTGTCTGCGCCTTGGCGGTGACACGTTGGAGGAGAATTACTGAATCTTCAGGCCGCAACGCCGCAGTTCGCCTGTGAGGCGATCGGTTCTCCTGAAAGGGGAAAATCGTTAAGCTTCCTTCAAAGGGAGAATCAAATGAGTGCAGCACCTCTTGTTGTCCCAAGCCGCCAGGTCGTTTTCATCGAGACGCTGAATTTCTACATGCGCGAACTGACGTCAGACGACGCGACCGATCGGATGGCGTCGTGGTTTGACCAGGCGGAAGTGCGGGAGAGCCTGAATGTAAAGCCTGGCCGCCGAACCAAAGTGGACATGGACGCCTTCATCGCGCGATTCGACGGCAAGAATAAAATCCTGCTCGGCATGTTCGACAAGCGCAATGATCTGCTGGTGGGATTCATCGACATCGACATTGACTGGAAAATCGGCCGCTATCTCGTGAATATGATCGTCGGCGAAGAAACCTATCGAAACAGCGGCGTTACCTCCGCAATCTCGCCAGCCTTTCGCACCTATTTCTTCGGCACTTTGGGACTGAAGGTGATGACAGCGACGGCGCTGGCGAGCAATGCTGCAATTGCCGGATACCTGAAAGGTACTGGCTGGACACTGAGCCAGGTGTTGAAGGGTCGAATCCGGTCGCATGCCGATGGCACTCGCGTCGACTTGCATCTCTATAGCCTGACGCGTGAGGCGTGGGATGCCTGGACAGCCGCAAACCCGGAAAAGCTGCGGCGAATGGCCGACAACGAAAAAAGCACGGAAAGGCTTCCAAAAATATAAGGCCCGGATTTTCATCCGGGCCTGCAATACCTACGTCGCGGTCAGGCTCTAGCCAATCCCGTAGAACTCCGCCAGCACAGCGTCCGTTTCGGGCAGGTCGCCGAACGTCGGCGTATCGAGTTCAGCGCCCGTCTTGTCATTTTCTCTCAACGAAGTTTCGTTGTAGTAGAACTTGATACCAAGCCACACGGTATCGGTATCAGCCGTCTCCGGAACTGTAACTTCAGTTTCGCTCGTTTCATGCGACAGGCCAAGAAGGCCTGAGAACTCTGAACCTTCGAAACGATGCTCGGCTTCGAGCTTCCACTTCGAATATTTTGCCGACTTCCCGTCAAAGATGCTGGCATCATCGCTGTCGAGCGTACCCCACATCTGCACCGTTTCGACACTCAATGACGTGTTGTCATGCAGGAAGTAGCGAATCTTGCCACGGATGAAGCTGCCGCTGTCCAGCGAACCACCGCACCAGTCGCTGCAGCCGATGCTGCCGAAAAAGCCACCTTGGCCTGTGAGCGTCCAGTCGGTACCGAAGAACTGGCCTTCAACCAGCGCCAGCCCGTACGTCTTGTCGGTCTGCCCATTTCCATCGTCAACATAAATGTCGTTGTTCCAGATGGAGCCAGCAATTCCAAGGCGCGCCCGGTTTTCAAACGGATGCAACAGATGAACCGCGCCGCCGTACGTAGTTGAGTGTTCATTCGTTCCCCAGTCGCGAACCAGATTGTCAGTCCGTTCGGCGAAAAGATCGACCTGGAGATTTACTTCCTGACTGAGCGGCCAATATCCTTTGGCCGAACCGGTATAGTATTGCGGATCATCGAGCACATCCTGAAGGACGAAGTTCGACGAACTCGTCGTGCCGGCGCCATAGTTCAGATTGATGTTGCCGGAAAATGTATTGTCGGCTGCTGCCGGACCCGCAACGACAATCAATGCCGCTCCGCATACTGACGAAAGTAAACCGTACTTCATGGATAGCCCCCTGGATTGAGTCTTCGCAAACGCATGCGAATCACTTTCACGAGGCTACACACGCGATCAGTGTGTGGACAACATTGCTGCTACACGGGATGTGCCAAAGGTGCAACACGTTACGGCGCGGATCGAAAAGAATCAGGTGGCTTGTGAGGTGTCCCCGTAAATAAATTACCTGCTTCGGCACCGGATCAACCCGCTTCATGTCCTTCCACGATCAGAATATCTCCCGTAGCGAATGGCGCGCAATCCAGTAACCCTTCGCCATGCGAGACTCCAGTTTCATGATGAAAGACAGATACGCCGAGTGCGGCCTTTCATTCCATACGGGTCGCGCACGGCAAGAGCGGCTTGATCGCCAGAAAGCGCTCTACTCAAGCAAATCGAAACAGGATTATTGCAAATCGGCAGCATTCAGCCAATTTGCAAGTGCTTGCACGGGAAAAATTTCACCCCAGATGAATGGGAACATCGCCAACACTGTTCTGGTCGAAACCGCACCCGGGCGCTAGCCTGCTGGTAACCGGATTTCGGCTGGGGCACCAACACAGAACCGACAAAAATGGATCTTCAGAAATTCACAGAGCGCGCTCAGGCATTCCTTCAGAATGCGCAGGGCCTTGCACAACGATCAGGCCATCAGCGTTTGACGCCGGAACACCTGCTCAAGGTGCTTCTGGATGATGAGGAAGGCCTGGCAGCAGGCCTGATCAAGCGCGCAGGTGGAGATCCTGTTCGCGCGCTTAGGGCGACCGAGGCGGCGCTCGCAAAGCTGCCGCGCGTCGAAGGTTCGGGATCTGGGCAGCTTTACATCGCGCCAGAAACTGCCCGGCTGCTTGAAGAATCCGAACAAATTGCAAAGAAGGCCGGCGACAGCTACGTGACGGTCGAGCGCCTGTTGATTGCTCTGGCAATTGGCACAGCGCCCGAGTCTGCAAAGATCATCAAGGACGCAGGCGCAACGCCTCAAAAGCTGAATGAGGCGATCAACGATCTGCGCAAGGGCCGCACGGCGGACACGGCATCGGCCGAGCAGGGTTACGACGCGCTGAAGAAATACTCACGTGATCTCACCGAAGCGGCGAGGGCCGGCAAGCTTGACCCCGTGATAGGCCGCGATGAAGAAATTCGCCGCACCATTCAGGTCCTTTCGCGCCGGACCAAGAACAACCCGGTATTGATTGGCGAACCCGGCGTCGGCAAGACCGCCATCGTTGAAGGTCTCGCACTGCGGATCGTCAATGGTGACGTGCCGGAGTCACTCAAGGACAAGAAGCTCCTGTCGCTCGATATGGGTGCACTCATTGCGGGAGCGAAATACCGTGGCGAATTCGAAGAACGGCTCAAGGCCGTCCTTTCCGAAGTGACTGCCGCTGAAGGCGGCATCATCCTTTTCATCGACGAAATGCACACACTCGTTGGCGCTGGCAAGGCGGACGGTGCGATGGATGCTTCCAACCTGCTGAAACCGGCGCTTGCGCGCGGCGAACTGCATTGTGTTGGCGCGACCACTCTGGATGAATACAGAAAGCACGTCGAAAAGGACGCGGCACTCGCGCGCCGCTTCCAGTCGGTGTTCGTTAGCGAGCCGACTGTCGAGGATACAATCTCGATTCTGCGGGGGTTGAAGGAAAAATACGAACTGCACCACGGCGTGCGCATAACCGATTCCGCGATCGTCGCCGCGGCACAGCTCTCGAACCGATACATCACTGACCGCTTCCTGCCGGACAAAGCTATCGATCTGATCGATGAGTCAGCCAGTCGGCTCCGCATGCAGGTAGATTCCAAACCCGAAGAACTCGACGAGTTCGACCGCCGCATCATGCAGCTCAAGATCGAGCGGGAGGCTCTGAAGAAAGAAACCGACTCGGCATCCAGGGACCGGCTGCAAAAGCTCGAGAAGGAGCTTGCGGATCTTGAAGACAAGTCGGCGTCCCTCACTCAGCGCTGGCGCCAGGAAAAGGCAAAGCTCGGTCAGGCCCAGTCAATCAAGGAAAAGCTCGACAAGGCACGTCACGATCTCGAGCTTGCACAGCGCAAGGGTGATCTCGCCAAGGCAGGAGAAATTGCCTACGGCCTCATTCCAGGCCTCGAGAAGGACCTCAGGAAGATTGAGGAGCAGAGTGCAACACAGCTCGTGACCGAGGCTGTGACCGACGAGCACATAGCGCAGGTAGTGTCACGCTGGACGGGTGTGCCCGTCGACAAGATGCTGGCAGGAGAACGCGAAAAGCTCCTCAAGATGGAAGAGGTCCTGCGAGGGCGGGTTGTCGGACAGGAAGAAGCAGTCCACGCAGTCGCTGCAGCGGTTCGCAGGGCCCGCGCCGGGTTGCAAGACCCGAACCGTCCGATCGGTTCATTCCTTTTTCTGGGCCCAACAGGTGTCGGAAAGACCGAGCTCACAAAGGCGCTGGCCGCGTTTCTGTTCGATGACGATACGGCGATGGTTCGCATCGACATGTCCGAGTATATGGAAAAACACTCGGTCTCGCGCCTGATTGGAGCGCCTCCGGGATATGTCGGATATGAGGAGGGTGGCTCGCTGACCGAGGCTGTCCGCCGCCGTCCGTACCAGGTAATCCTGTTCGACGAGATTGAGAAAGCTCATACCGACGTATTCAACGTGCTGCTGCAGGTGCTCGATGACGGCCGCTTGACGGACGGGCAGGGCAGGACAGTGGACTTCAAGAACACGGTCATAATTCTGACGTCAAATCTTGGAGGCGATATCCTCGCCGCACAGGCCGACGGTGAAGACACGGCTACAGTGCGTGAGGATGTCATGGACATCGTGCGCGCAAAGTTCAGGCCCGAGTTTTTGAACCGGCTGGACGAGATCATCCTGTTTCACAGGCTGGGTCGGGCGCAGATGGACAAGATCGTGGACATCCAGATAGCGCGACTTGCGAAGCTGCTCGTTGATCGTAAAATTGTGATCGATCTTGATCAGGTGGCCAAGGAGTGGCTGGCAGACTCTGGCTACGACCCGGTGTATGGTGCGCGGCCACTAAAGCGTGCGGTGCAGAGACACCTTCAGGATCCTCTGGCCGATCTTATCCTGCAGGGAAAGATCAAGGACGGAGACACTGTCCGGGTTTCTTCGGATGGGCACGGCCTGCTGATCAACGAGAAGCGCAAGAGCGCAACGCTTCACTGATCATTGTACTTGAACGGGCACTGGTCAATGACCGCATTGATCGGGCCTGCGGCCGCTTCAAGTGAAAAAGCGGACTCCTGAGGTCCTTGCTTGATCGTCACGCTGCCACCGCTGCGAAACAGCTTCACAATGAACATCGCATCGCCACCTTTGATCTCAAAGGTTCCAACCCCGTCGGTAATTGGCGCCCGCTTGGAAGTCGTGGGATAGGGTCCTTCGGGGAAGGTAAAGCTCACGTCCTCCCATTGTGGTTCGCCAGTGGAAAAGTCGCTACCCTCAAAAGCGGGCTTTCCAAGGTTGTACTGCAGTTCGACGCCGATGATGCCACCACAGGAAAATCTCAGAAACGCCTGCGGTTTCTCCGGATCAGGAAGAGAGGCGGCCACATAAATCGGATGGCCCAGCGGATCGGCCTGTGTCTGAAACTGCCAGCCCGTTGCAGCGAGAGCGGCTGCGATCAACAACGCGAAACCCATACTGCAAACTGCTTTCTCGGGGCGGACATGTCTTGTTCCGCCACATCGGTTGATGCCTGCCAGGCATCAAAGCTAATGCATGAGAGCAGACTTTGGAAAAGGATTGTTGGTTACGGCAGCAATTTGGCCCGCAGTATCTCACCTTGCGCAACAAGGGCCGGTTCGCTGCCCCAACTGGCGAGTACGCCATTCACTTTTTGCACGTGTTGCTTGAACACATCGAGATCTGTGCCAGCGAGCGCAGTTCCCGTCGGAAGTCTGACGTCCATCGGATTGATCTGGGCTTCATGTGCGAGCACTTCGTAGTGCAGGTGCGGTCCGGTCGAGCGACCTGTTGTTCCGACATAGCCGATGACTTGACCCTGTCGAACGCGTGAGCCTTCCCTGATCCCGGGCGCAAAGCGGCTCATATGTGCATAGGCTGTTTCGTAGCTGTTGGCGTGCTTCAGGCGAACATAGTTTCCGAAGGTGCCGAACCAGCGTGCAAATTTTATCGTTCCGTTTCCAGCCGCCATGATTGGCGTTCCCGTCGATGCGGAAAAGTCGATACCCTTGTGCATCTTTGTGTAGCCGAGGACAGGGTGCATGCGCATCCCGTAGCCTGACGTGAGGCGTGCGCCGTCAATCGGCGTCCGCATGAGCATGCGCTTGCCACTCGATCCTTGCGGTGTGTAGTAGTCGGTCGTTTGGTCTTCGCTGCTTGTGAAGCGGAACAATGGTTTTGCATCGCCCGATAGTGTGAGCTGGGCATAATCAATGGCGCCGCTCTTTATCACGTCACCGCTCTCGTCAACATATTTTGTATAGAGGATGTCGAACTTGTCACCCTGTCTGATTTCGCGCTGGAAGTCGACGGCGTGTGAATAAATTCGGATGAGTTCGACAATCACACCATCGGGTACGCTTGCATTTTTTGCAGACTGGTAAAGGCTTCCATCGATGGTCCCTTCTGCGCGTGTCCCGATCGGTTTCAGTGTTTTGACAGTTTCCTCGGCACGATAGGTGCCATCTTCATTTCGATGAACGGTAATCGCGCGCTCGACACTTGGTTTCAATCCGACCGATTCAAGGATGGCAGGTGTGTCTCCACGCTTTGCGATCTCAAAGGTCAGCGTCACCACCTGGCCGCCGCGCAGGTCCGACGGGTCGTAGACTTGTGACAGGGCTGACGTAATCCCCTGCGCATCTTCCGGGCTGGCACCTTCTTCCATCAGGAGGCCGCTTAGCGTGTCTCCGCGGTCCACCTCCACCTCACGGACGTCAATTTGCGGAATGGTATCAGCCAGTTGTGCGTCTGGCGCTTCGGTAGGCGCTTCCTGGCCCAGCCAGGCAAACCCGTTCATCGGTGAACTGGAGTTCGAGCTGACGATCGCCACAAAGGCTGATAGGGACAGTGTCAGGATCCCGGCCATTGTCGCAGCAGCGCGTGTCCAATCGTAATTGGACTTCACAGGCTTGGCCTTTGCCTGGCTACGACCCGATTTCAACGCTTGACCCCAACTGAACCAACATGCTGCAGGTGATTCGAATGTCTGGTCTTCCCAGAACTGTCAATCATACTGCGGTTGCACTCGTATCCCGTCAGGTTGCATTTGAATTATCGCAGTTGCGAGCCAAAATTTCGGGGGTGGTTAAGTGCGGCAATTCTGGCCAAAAAAAATGACGGAAGATCGTTGACTCTGCAGGTTGGTAGTCTTAATTTCCGCCTCCTGCATGAACAAGCGCTTCGGGCGCTGGGTTCGGTGCGGGTTTCCCTCGTCGGGTAAAGCGGTCGTCGCGTGCGCATCATTCGCACGGGCGAGCTTTTTTCGTCGGGCGGCTGCGACTTGACAATATGGATACCGGGAAGGGGGATGAGGGCGGCGTAGGAGCCAGGTCGTTAGACTTAAGCTTTGAGCTGTTTTTATTCTCTTTCTT
>JBEBHP010000006.1:0-240621 GCA_040080835.1 Micropepsaceae bacterium
GAGCCGCGTCCCGCCAAGGGCAACGTCTTCCATCGCATGCTTGACGTTTGCCGGAAAAACACAAATCGCGTAGAGCGCCAGCATCACCCCCGCGGCGTATCGCAGGCGCTGGGTCAGCAGGGCGACGGCGCCCGCAATCTCGCACGCGCCCGTCAGCAGAACAGTCTCGCGCGGGAACGGCACCCAGTCCGGAACAATCGGCAGGAACACATCGGGCGACCGAAGGTGAACAACCCCGACGAACAGATACGCCGCCGCAAGAACGTAGCGCATCACTGTTCGGAACAGCTCAAGCCAGGAAGTCATGGGCGCAGGTCTTGTCTGTTCGGATGGGTCGATCACGCGACAGGAAAAATGGTGCCGGTTGTGTGAATTGAACACACGACCTACCGCTTACAAGGCGGTTGCTCTACCCCTGAGCTAAACCGGCCACCGATTTGGGGGGCAATGCCTACCTCAAGGCAGGGCACGACGCAAATCCCATATGGCAAATCACGTTCATTTGTCACGGTATTCGCCTTTGCTCAGTCCGTAAACCTTGAAAGCCGGGGGCCGATCGATAACGTCGCCCCCATGTTCTTCAATACCGTTTTCATGGCGTTTCGCGAGCTGCGGGCGAACCTGCTTCGCACGTCGCTGACCTGCCTGGGCATGATCATCGGTGTGGCGGCCGTGATCACGGTTGTTGCCGTCATGCAGGGGGTCTCGGCTCAGGTGATGGGCGACCTGTCCTCGATGGCCCGCAACCTCATTGTCATCGTCCCAAAGCGCGAACCGGGCCAGGACCGGCGCATCCAGTTCAAGATCAGCGACGCCGACGCTATCAGACAGGAAATCGCGGGCGCGCAGATCGTGGCGCCCATCGCTGAGAACGCGCGCATGTTCTCAGCCAATGGCCACGAACACGAGACCGAAGTGGACGGGTCGACAAACGCGTTGTTCGAAATCAGGAACTGGCAGATGGCACTGGGTCGGCGTTTCACGAACACAGAGATCAACAACGCCAGCACCGTCTGCGTCCTGGGACAGATGGTCCGAAAGGAACTGTTCGGTTTGCAGAACCCGGTGGGGGCGATCATCCGGTCGGGAACATTCAGCTGCAGGGTCGTGGGCGTGATGGCGGTCTCTGCTCATTCCTTCATCACATCGGATGTCGACGACGTTGTGATCATGCCGATCCTGACCTACCAGCGACGCCTGTCCGGCAACAGCGATGTAAACCTGATCAACGTGATGACGCCGACAACCGGACAGATTTCAGGCGCGATCAGCGACATCACGCGTCTATTGCGCGAGCGTCGCGGCATCACGCCCGAGCGGAAGGACAATTTCCGCGTCGTCGACATCAGGGATGAGGTCAAGACCCTGGACTCGGTCGGCTACAAGCTGTCGCTGGCCGTCGGTGGCGTTGCCGCGATCAGCCTGGTTGTAGGCGGCATCGGCATCATGAATGTGATGCTGGTCGCTGTGACCGAGCGCACGCGCGAGATCGGCATCCGCATGGCGGTCGGCGCAGAACAGAATGACGTGCTGCTGCAGTTTCTGGTCGAGGCGGTCGTGCTGTCGCTCGCAGGCGGCATCGCAGGCGCGCTTCTGGGCTTCGGAGGCGCTGCCGCAATCGGCTCGGCCCTCAACGTGCCCGTCTACATCAGCGCCGAGATCCTGGCGCTTGGTCTGGGTGTGCCAGTAATGATCGGCGTGCTGTTCGGGTTCTTCCCCGCGCTGCGCGCGTCGCGTCTCGATCCGATCGACGCGCTGCGCTTTGAATAGAAGCACTTAGTCTGCTTTCGGCATTTCCTGGGCGGGGGACTTGTGCAGGAACGTGATCTTGTCGGGACCGACAACTCCACCGGATACGATCATCGCCATGGCCTGTTCCGCGGTCAGGTCAATCGGGATGACATTCTCGCTCGGCACGATTTCCAGATAACCGGATGTCGGATTGGGCGCCGTCGGCACAAACACCGCCGTGAGTTCCTGTCCCGTCGTCGTTTCGTGGAACGTGCGCATGGCAAAGCCGATGGCGCGCATGTCGGCGTTCGGAAAATCGATCAGGCAGACGCGTTGTATATTGTCCTGTTTGGTCTGCAGTGCCGACACGACCTTTTTCGTGGAGGAATAGATCATGTAGACGAAAGGCACCTTCGCAAGCATGCCCTCGAAGGATTCAAGCAGCTGCTGGCCGATGACACGCGTCGTCAGCGTGCCGACGACAAAGATCACGCCCAACGTGAAGACGGTGCCGATGACATACAGGAACACTTCGCTCGACAGGATTTGCGAGACCTGGCCAGGCAGCATCGGTCCCAGCGTGGACGCAGTCCAGCTGACCCACGGACTGCCGAAATAGGACAGGGCGTCAATGATCAGCTTCATGACCACCCACACGGCTGCAAGGGGAAGGAGTGTAAGTATGCCCGCAATGAATTTTTGTTGGATGTGCAAGGCCAGGCTCTCCCGAGTGCCCAAGATTCAGCCGCCTGAAAGCGGGTGAGTCGGCAATTGCAGCAGGCTAGAGAGCACCGAGCTCAATCGCAAACTGCAGGAAACTGCAGAATGACGGGCATCCTGCCGCTTGCAACCACCCTTTGCGTCCACACACAGGGTTCTGTAGATTTGCCGCCGATAACGAACGAATACGGTGGGAATAGTCGATGTCCAGGCGTTTCAGCTTCACGACGTTCATGGCTTTCTTGGGCCTGTGGTTCGCCGGGAATTTTGCAGCCGCTGCTCAGCAAGTTGATCTGTGGACAGTTCCGAACGTTCCGGTGGATGGATCGGCCGCAAGCCCGTCAGCCGCCAAGGAAACCGCCTTGTCTGTTGGCCGCCAGCGGGCATGGACTGAAATCTTCCGGCGCCTGACGCCGTCTGCGGTGTGGCCGTCCCAGCCACCGATCGCAAATGAAGTGCTGGAACCGATGGTCAAGAGCTTTGACATTGCGAACGAAAAGCACTCGAGCACGCGCTACCTCGCCACCGTTACCTATGTGTTCAGTGCGGCCGCCGTCCGCGACACGCTCCGCAAGACGGGTGTTAGGTATTCTGAATCGACTTCCAAGCCGGTGCTCGTCATCGCGTTGTCGGGTGCGGCGTGGCAGCCTGAATCATTCTGGGGTCGCGCCTGGTCGAACCAGACGCTGCGCGGGCGCCTTGTGCCTGTTGCCGTTCCGGTCGGAGATGCGCAGGACCTGGCAACGCTCGCAACAGTTTCCTCCGCATCCGACTGGGGCGTGGTGAAGCCTCTCGCTGACCGCTATGGCGCAGGCTCGGTGCTGGTCGCTGCCCAGACCAAGACCGCCAACGGCATCCAGGTCAGCATGACTCACATCAAGCCCGACGGCCGTGCGCCAAAGGGATCGACGTTCCCGCGCCAGGGTACCGAAGACGACACCTACCTTGCCGCGCGCGCTGCGAGCCAGATCGCAGACACCTTGCAGGAAGAATGGAAACGCACCACGTCGGTGGACTTTGGCGCCCAGACTTCCGTGGAAGTCGACATACCATTTTCCTCGCTCGCAGACTGGGTTACGATCCGTCGCACGCTGGACGGCACGCGACTGATCCAGAAAATGCAGGTCGAGGAAATGAATGCGTCGGTCGCCCGTGTGCGACTTGACTATGTAGGCAAGTTCGAACAATTGCAGACAGCACTCGCGCAGACAAACTTTTTTCTCACAGCAGATGACAAAGGTAATTGGACTCTAAGCCGTAATGCCTCAACCGCAACCGCCCCAAGTCCAAACCCCGTGGTTCCTTAAGCCATCTCGCTACGGGCTGACGCTTGCCAATGGCGTAACCGCCATTCGGCTGGTGCTCGTTCCCTTCATCGCGATTGCTCTGCTGAACCAGCGTTTTGACGACGCGTTCTGGATGACCCTGATTGCCGGCGCCTCTGACGCGGTGGACGGGTTCATTGCGCGCTTCTTCGGTCACAAGTCGATCATAGGTGCGTATCTTGATCCGATAGCAGACAAGATCCTGGTTGTGACCCTGTTCGGGCTGCTGACCGCCTATGATCACATCCCTCTCTGGCTGATGATCCTGGTTCTGGCGCGCGACGTTGCTATCGTTGCCACTGTTGCCGCCTTCAATCGCATGAAGTCCAGTGCCTTGAGGATGAAACCGCTCTTCGTCAGCAAGCTCACGACGTTTGCGCAGATCACGCTGTTGCTGGTAACGCTCGGCGACCTGGCTTTCAGGCTTGACCTCGCACAACTGCGAACGATCCTCGTGCTGATCACGGCAGGTCTGACCGTCGCATCCTGGGTGGCGTATTATTTTGAAGGGACACGGGCCGTACGTGCGGCACAAGGTGCATCGCATGCGTGAACACCTGCCGGCACGCGACTGACAGTCCAGACACACCATGCCTGAGACACCGATCACCACACAATTGCCGTTCGCGTTCGAGCTCAAGCGCTCGACGTCGCGCGACGATTTTGTACCCGGGCTCGCCAATGCGGAAGCATTGGCCTTTGTCGATACCTGGCCAGACTGGCCGGGCAGGGTGGGCGCGATATGGGGTCCGCGCGGCAGCGGCAAGACCCATCTGTCACAGATTTGGCGTGCTGCAGCCGACGCCGTTGAAATCGTGGCGACTGACCTGACGGTTGAACGTGTCGCTGAACTGGACCCTGGTTGTGCAGTTCTCATCGATGGTGCGGGCGAAGTGATGAACGGTGCGCCGTTGTTCCACCTTGTCAATTTTGTGAACCAGAGCGAGGGCTGGCTCCTGCTGACGGGCGAGCATGCGCCCCAGCGCTGGCCAACCTCGGTACCGGATCTTCACTCCCGGTTAACCGCTGTGGCAGGCGCAAGCCTTGATTTGCCTGATGAAGCGCTCATGGCACGTGTCCTTCTGAAGCTGTCCGCCGACCGCCAGCTTAAGTTTCCCGAAGCCTTGATAGACTATCTTGTACCCCGTCTGAGGCGGTCCTTCGCCGATGCCGAAAAGCTGGTTGCGTTGATGGATTTCCTGGCGCTCGAGAAAAAGCGAAGTGTAACCATCGAAACGGCTTCACGCGCCCTGCGTCATGTGGACGACGAGCGCAACGGCCAGTCGGCTGACAACGCAGACAGTTTGAGTTAGCGTCCGGCCCGTTGGGGGGATGGGGCTGAACAGGATTGACGGGGCGACTTCTGGGCAATGGACAATACAACTCAAAAACGTGATGCGCCCGCGCAGCCGTCGGCAACGTCGACCGGAAAGCGTGACTCGCGATCGGGCGCAAAGCCGATTGACCCGAAATCCCCGGAACGCCTGATCAACCGCGAGCTCTCGTGGCTCGCCTTCAACACCCGCGTGCTCGATGAGGCCAAGAACGAGCGGCATCCGCTGCTCGAGCGCCTGCGTTTTCTGTCGATCTCGTCGGCAAACCTCGATGAATTCTACATGGTGCGCGTGGCTGGCCTCAAGGGTATGGTCAAGGCTCACATCGGAACCGTTTCGGACGACGGCAGGCGTCCGCAGCAACAGCTCGACGCAATTGACCAAACGGCTTCCGAGCTGATGTCAGAACAGCAGCGCGTGTGGTTGTCGCTGCACGCCGAAATGCACAAGGTCGGCATTTCTGTCATCGACGCAAGCGAGCTCACAAACACCGAACGCAGCTGGCTTGAAGCCCGCTTCATGAGCGAGGTGTACCCTGTGCTGACTCCCCTTGCGATTGACCCCGCACACCCGTTTCCGTTCATTCCGAACCTGGGCCTGGCACTCGCGCTGCAGCTGAAGCGACTGCAGGACGGTCATGAAATGGATGCGCTGGTGCCGATCCCGGGGAGAATCGCGCGCTTCATGCGGTTGCCGACCGTGGCAGGGCAGTCCTCCGTGCGTTTCATCGCGCTGGAGAAAATCATCGGCGAGTTTCTGGACAAGCTGTTTCCCGGATACGAGGTCCTGGGCAGGGGCTGCCTCAGGGTGTTGCGGGACAGCGATATCGAAGTCGCCGAAGAAGCCGAGGACCTTGTGCGCTGGTACGAGGGCGCGCTCAAGCGCCGCCGACGCGGCAGCGTCATCCGCCTCAAGTTTGAAAGCCTTATGCCGCAGGAACTGCGAAGCCTCATCGTTGAAAAAATCGAACTGAGCGGCCGCGCGCCCGTCGTTGTCGATGGTTTGCTAGGCCTCGCAGACACAAGCCACCTGATCACGCAGGACCATCCGGAACTCTGCTTCAAGCAGTACAACGCCCGCTTCCCGGAGCGCATCCGTGAGTTCAATGGTGACTGTTTTGCGGCGATCCGCGCCAAGGACCTGATCGTCCACCACCCGTTTGAATCCTTCGACGTGGTCGTCCAGTTCCTCCGCCAGGCCGCAGCCGATCCCGATGTCGTTGCCATCAAGCAGACGCTGTATCGCACCGGAAACGATTCTCCTGTCGTGGCCGCGCTGATCGAAGCCGCAGAGGCGGGCAAGTCCGTGACGGCGGTAGTCGAACTCAAGGCCCGCTTTGACGAAGCGGCCAACATCAAATGGGCGAACGATCTGCAGCGCGCGGGCGTGCAGGTTGTCTATGGCTTCATCGAACTCAAGACGCACGCCAAGCTGTCACTCGTCGTCCGCCGTGAAGCGACCACTATGCGCACGTACACTCATTTCGGAACCGGCAACTATCACGCGACAACAGCCAAGATCTATACCGACCTGTCGCTCTTCACAGCCGACCAGGCAATGGGACGCGACGCCGGCAAGGTGTTCAATTTCATTACCGGCTACGCCGAGCCGCAGCATCTGGAGAAACTTGCGGTTTCGCCAGTCAACCTGAGGGCAACGCTGCTTGAGCACCTCGAGCAGGAAATCGCCCACGCAAAGGCCGGCCGTCCCGCCCAGATCTGGGCAAAGCTTAACGCCCTTGTTGATGCTGCGGTTATCGATGAGCTTTACCGTGCAAGCCAGGCTGGCGTGAAGATCGATCTGGTCGTTCGCGGCATCTGTTGCTTGCGCCCGGGGGTGCCCGGTCTGTCGGAAAACATTCGCGTCAAGAGCATTGTTGGACGCTTTCTCGAACACGCGCGGATTGTGTGCTTTGGCAACGGGAATGGGTTGCCTCACCCGAATGCAAAAGTGTACATCTCCTCCGCCGACTGGATGCCCCGGAACCTCGACCGCCGTGTTGAAGTTCTGGTCCCTGTCGAAAACGCAACGGTGCACGAGCAGGTGATGGGTCAGATCATGAATGCCAACCTGCGCGACATCGCCCAAAGCTGGCTCCTGCAGAGCGACGGCACCTATTTTCGAGCCTCGGGCTTCGATTCAAAAGACGCGTTCAGTGCACACGAATATTTCATGACCAATCCAAGTCTGTCGGGCCGCGGCAGCAAGCACCCTGCGAAAGGCCGCGCCAAGGCCAGCCAGCGCAGCCGTTCGAAAGGGCAATAGGCGCCATGGCTGGTGCGCTCAACGAACAGCACCGCCGTCAAGTGGCGCCTCCAGCGAATGAAGGGCCGATTGGCGTCGTCGACATCGGTTCAAATTCCGTCCGCCTTGTGATCTACGACCGCCTGGTGCGAAGCCCCGTGGCGCTGTTCAATGAAAAGTCCCTGTGCGCCATCGGCCGCAACATGGTGCGGTCCGGGGTGCTCGATGACGAAGGCAGCACCGCCGCCATCAGCGCCCTCGCACGCTTCCGCGACATTGCAAAGTCTGTTGGCGTGGTTCGTCTTGAAACCTTTGCGACGGCTGCCGTCCGCGACGCCCGGAACGGCGCTGAATTTGTCGCCCGTGCGCGCGATGCCGTCGGTACACCGATCCGCATACTGACCGGAGAAGAAGAGGCCCGCTTTGCCGCCGAAGGCGTACTTGCGGCCATTCCGGACGCAGACGGCGTTGTCGGTGACCTCGGTGGTGGCAGTCTTGAACTGGCGTTCGTGTCGCAAGGCCAGCAATCCGGTGGCATGACGCTTCCATTCGGTCCGCTGCGCTTGATGGACATGTCGGACGGCAAGATCGAAAAGGCGAGGGCCATCGTCGATGAAGCGCTCGAAGGGCTTCCGCTGCTCGAAAAGCTCAAGGGCAAATCCCTTTACGCGGTTGGCGGCGTCTGGCGCAACATTGCCCGCATGCACCTCGACAATGTGCAGCATCCGGTGCGTGTGCTGCATCACTATGAAATTCCGCGAGACCGCGCGATTGACTTCGCGAACTTCATCTCGGGCCTGTCCCGCAAGTCGCTCGAGACCTCGGCAGGTGTCACGCGCAAGCGCGCTGAATCCATTCCATTTGGCGCCGTTGTACTGGAACGCCTGCTGAAGGTGACCAAACTGGATCGCGTCGTGATCTCGGCATTCGGCGTGCGAGAAGGCATTCTGTTCACCAAGCTCAACGCTGAAGAGCGCCAGAAGGACCCGTTGCTGTCTGCCTGCGAAGACATGGCAGTGCGCATGGGCCGGGACCCGGCACTCGGCCGCGTGCTGGAACGCTGGACAGCACCGCTCTTCGCTGGCGAGGACAAGGCCTTCGACCGACTGCGCCGCGCAGCCTGCCAACTTTCAGACACGGGCTGGCGCGCACACCCTGATCATCGCGCTGAACTCATTTACAGCGAAGTGCTGTACGCGCCGTTTATTGGGATCGACCATTTCAGGCGCACGACGCTGGCGCTCGCGCTGTCCTACCGCTATGGCGGCGACGACGAAAAGATCATCAGGCGCGCACAGCGTTTCATTGGCGAAGACCTGGCAAGGAAGGCCCAGCTGCTGGGCTATGCATTGCGTGCCGCGATGGTACTCGCAGGTCCAGCTCCGGCCGTGCTTAGCGAGACATCCGTCAAGCTGACCCCGAATTCATTGGTGGTCAGCATGCCCAAACAGCACCAGTCGCTGATCGCCGAAGCAATGACCAAGCGCCTCGACACCCTGGCCAGCGCCTTGGGCAAGACGCTCAAGTTCGATATGAAGTGATCTGACAAGGTTGCCGAACTGGGTTGCTCGGGATGCGGGCTGCTATTTCTTCTCGTGCAGAAACCCTTCGACATCCTTCAGCGCTGACGCCCGCCAGCGCCAGCCCGGCAGGAAGCAGCCGAAGATCTCGAAGTGGCCAAGCTTGGGATAGATCACGGCGCGCGCTTTCGTTCCGGCATCATTCAGCGCGTCGGCCAGCATCACGCTTGCATGCGCTGCCGCCACCCGGTCGCGCCCGCCGTGCAGCAGCAGCATTGATGGGGCGCTGCCACGCACAAGCTTGATTGGGCGGGCAGAATTCGGCGCATCAAGTGACGTCGAAAAAATGTCCTTCACGCCACGCCACTTGAGCGGGTTCAGTGTGTAGGGGCCGGCAAGTCCGATCACACCCTTGATGGCCTCAGGTGTCAGCCCATGCGCCTCGAGATAACGCGGGTCGAGCGCTAGCGTCACTGAAATATGCGCGCCGGCCGAATGCCCCATTATATAAAGCTGCGAGGCATTGCCGCCCCAGCGTGCAAGATTGGCGTGCACCCACTTGAACGCCAGCGCCGCATCCTGGTTGAAGAGCGGAAAGCGGACCTGGGGGAACAGGCGATAGTCAGGGACGACGACCGCATACCCGCGCGCAGCCATCGCACGACCGAAAACACCATAGTACCAGCGCGCGCCACTGACCCACCCGCCGCCATAGTAGAAGACGATGGTCGCCTTCACCTTGCCGTCTCGCGGAAGATAAAGATCGAGTTTTTGTCGCGGGAGTTCGCCATACGGAATGTGCCGCGTGGGAGAGGGAAGCGGACCGCTGGAAGGCGAAGATGCTTCGCGGAAATCAATCGCGCTGCCTGCATACGGGCCGTGGGCAATGCTGAGATCGGTCATGGGATCATGTTTCGTTCAAGCCATGAGTGGTCGTCAAGGGCACCGGTGCTGCACCTTACCAGGCGCTTTCCTGGCTTTCGGCAGAAAACTGCGCTGTTGCTTCGCCTACTCGTATATATGGGTAACCTTGAACACAATGTCAGGGGGCTTCACGTCCGTTCAGCACGTCCAGCGTGCGCGATTGTGAACAGGAACGAGCTCGACCAGCCAAGCAGCAGTATGCCGATAATGGGCGTTACGCTGGCCAGAAGCCTGATTTCGCCCACGGGATAAATGTCCCCGTATCCAAGCGATGAATACGTCTCGGCCGCATAATAGTAGTAGTCCATGAAACTCATGGACCGTTCTCCGGCAAATGAGCCGATCTGGATCCACTTGGTTGCACCATAAAAAGCAGTACCGAAAAGCCCGACCTCCAGCAAATGCACGCCGAGCAACAGCATGAATGCAATCAGGATTCCGCGTCTGCCCCGCAGCGAACGCCCGTGCAGATGTTGCAGTGCCTCGAAGTGAATGAGGACTGAAGCCGCAAGGGTGCAAACCAGGATGACGAACGTCAGCAGCGGTGCCATGCGAGTGGGCCTCGGGGTTGGTCTGCGCGTCGTGAGCAAGGATCAGAACAGTTTTTTCGCCGGAGGGGACCGGCAAGGGGACGCTCGGTGCAGTGAACCGGAGAACTACGGAGGAGCCATGCCGAGCAGGCGAATTGCTGCACGATAGTGGTGGGCACCGCGCTTCTGCAGCGACAAATGTGGCGACGCACACTCGCGGTGGGCCCTGGCGGCCAATGCTTGCGCTGATTTCAGATGCGGGTTTCCGTGCGCATCATAACGTGCGTCATTCCATCGTTGAGAGGTCATGTGACACGCTTCTGAACTGCGAACGGCGCGATGCGTGTCTGCCTTGGCATATTCCATATGATGTCCGGTGGACGCGATGGCGGGCGCGCTTGCAAACATGACGGCAGCAAGTGCTGTGCTGGTGACAAGACGTAACATGGGGGAGGAACTTTCTGTTGGCCTGCGGTGCTCTGTCCGCCCATTCAGGCTGGTCGCAATTTCTGTCAATTGTGTGTCGACCAGATGAATTCGCATCAATGCTGGTGGACGAATGGTTGCAGGGCTAGTTTGCGTCAGTTCGGGTACATTGAGAATCTCAAGGACGACAATGAGCCCGCGGGAAAATATGGCTGAGACTTCAACGCTTCATAACAAGGTGCCAGCCATCACACTCATGTTCTGGATCACCAAGATATTTGCGACGACACTGGGTGAAACCGGCGGTGACGCGGTCTCGATGTCCATGGACCTGGGATATGCGGTGGCCAGCCTCATTTTCATCGCCATTTTTTTGGCAGCCGTCACCGTTCAGGTATCGGTGCGCAGGTTCCATCCCTTCCTGTACTGGTTCGTGATCGTTGCGACGACCACGGCGGGCACGACGGTCGCGGACTATGCGACGCGCTCGCTCGGGATCGGCTATGAGGGTGGATCGGCGCTTCTCTTCGCGACTCTGCTGGCGTCCCTCGCGATCTGGTACTGGACGGCGGGAAGTGTCTCGGTCGAACGCATCACGACGCCGCGCATCGAATACTTCTATTGGGCAACGATCCTGACCTCCCAGACACTGGGAACGGCGCTCGGTGACTGGATGGCCGACACCAATGGCTTGGGCTATGACGGAAGCGCATTGCTTTTTGGTGCAGGGCTCCTGGCGCTGGGCGGGCTCTACTACACGACAGCCATCTCCCGGACGCTCCTGTTCTGGTCAGCGTTCATCCTGACCCGGCCGCTTGGTGCTGTCGTTGGCGATTTTCTGGACAAGCCCGTGGACCATGGGGGCCTTGCGCTCGACCGCTTTCTTGCAACGGCGGTACTGGTCGCGCTGATGGTTGTGTTCGTACTGCTCAGTGGGCGCAACACGGAGCGCACAACGCAATAGGTCGGGCGTTCAGTTCAAGGGTGTCGAGAACGTGACCAGCAATGCGTGGCCGCCATCGCGCTCGCGCAACCCGTTGCCTGCATTGTCGCTGCCATTGCTGAAATCATATCGGTACTCAAGCTTCAGCTTCGCATCCGGACGATTGAGCTCGTCACGCACATAGTCCGAAACATCGACGCTGAGCTGCAATTGCCTTGTCTTGGCGCGTGCCGCCAGGTTGTCGTCGACGATTTGCGACTGCGCATCCGCCGCGCCGAAACGAAGCTCCACCTTGGGACCGTGCTCGGGTTCGTAGGCGATCGAAACATGCGGTGCTGTCTGGCTGTCGGAATTCCGGACGCCCAGGACCTCGTCATTGGTCTGGATCAGTGACAGCCCGGCGCCAAACTTCCAGTTGCCCCTGCGAACACTGTGCGAAATATCGGCATAGCGGTCACTCGACTGCGACAGCTTCACGCCATCCTCCACGCCGGGAGTAATGAGGTCGGTGGTGATCTTGCGTTGCCAGAAGCTTGCCGTGGTTTCGCCGAGCCGCGTATCCCAGGTCATCGCCATGTTGGCCGTTGTAACCTTGTCGCGCGGGCCTGTCGTGAACTCCGCCCGCACCACGTCTCCGCGTTCAAAGCCGCCACTGACCGAGGTGGGCAGGATGAACCGGACCGGGTCAATCGCGTCAGCAACTGCCGAGGGCAAAACGTCCGCAACCATCAAGTCGGCGGTGATACCCGAATATGTCGTCCGCTTGAGCCATTGCCCGCCATTGATCAGGTTGAACTCGGAACCCTGGCGCCGGTAAACCTGCAGTTCCGACTTCGCAAACCCCAGAACGACCTGCTCGCGCTTGCGAGCCTCGTTCCTGGTTTCATAGTCCTGGTAACCAACCGTGACGTTGGCGTCACCGAACTCGAGCCGGGACGATACATTGGACCAGCTCCCGGGCAGCACCATCTGTCCGGTCGGCAGCTCGCTGAAGTTCAGGGCAAACTGGTCGGAGATATGTCCGAACTCGCCGTCAACCATCAGCCTCAGCTTGCCTGAGTCAATCAGCTTCGCAGCAAAGCGATGACGTCTTGTCAGGTCCTGAGTGCGCACGTCACGGGCAGTCTCGCGCAGTTGCGGATCGCGGAAGTCGCGCCGGTCAAGATTTACGCTGTCATCAATGATGTCAGAGCTGAAATTGACTCGACCGTCCAGAAACTGCGAGCTGAGGCTGTAGGTCTGCGCGGTTAACCCGCCGCTCGCAAAGTCGAGGCCCTCTGCAATATGGCTGACTTTCGCAGAAACGGATGGTTGAAGCTGAACCGTGCTGGAAGAAAATTTCGCCAGCAGGCCTGGTGCAGACGCGTCGTTCGAGAATTCGAGAGAGCTGAGGCGCGGATACTGAAAGTCCGAGCTGGGCTTCAGGTAGAGGTTAAGATCAAACTGTCGTTTCAGTGCAGGCCTGTACAGTGTGATTGGCTCATTACGTGACGCCGCGGAATTAATTCCCGGGTCGGAAAGAACGGCCGGTATGACCCAGTAAGGCTGAACCGGGTCGGCGAGGGCCGCAGAATTGCTGAATGCAACCAGCGAAGTGCACGACAACAACAGCGTGCTGAACCTTAAGGTTGCCAGATGACTTGGTACATTTTGGGCCATTGTGATCCATGCTCCGCAAAAATCACGCCTTGAGCCGGATCATCCGTCGCGGGCGCTAAAGGGTGGCGCCGCAGCTTTTTTGCTGCGTCGTCAACACGTTTTCTCGTTGCAGTGCATCACAATGGATATGGCGGACCACTGTCCGCAGGCGTTTAACGCACGCCAAAGCCCCTTACGCATGGCCGCCCTCCCTAGGCGATTTCCGCGTGACCGCTCTTTCGAAGCACCTTCAAAAGAGAATCACGCAGCACTTATTCTGTGTACAGCGTAATCCCACTTTCGGGATTGTCCTAGAGGTAGATGAAAAAATTTTCAGCATGCTGAATGTTTGCATTAAGGGAGTCGCACGAGGTGCGCTCTCGTTCTCTCGACTCTGTTACGACTTGTTTCAATCGCAATTGAACAATGGAACTTGCTTGCATGGTTGTGAGTTATCATGAAGCAAGGAGAAAATTTGATGCTGCGTTGCAGCGATGATGCGACCGGTGGTTCAAAGCCGGCGGTTCAAGGGTAGAGAGACGGGCGTGAGGTGGTTTCGAGGTCGGAGCGAATTCAAGCTTCCATGTCCGCTTCCGAACCGGGCAGACGTGACCGCATCTTGGATGTCAGCCCCGTTCCAACGGTGGTTTGAATGCATGTCATGTGCAGGTGCGAGACCTGTCAAATCAGGTATTTGGTGCCGCCACGCATGACAGGTCGAAGTGTCTGTCATTCCGGTGTAATCCAAAGTGGCTGAACGGCTTTTATTCCTGCTATTCCAAGGTATTTTCGAATTAATCTTGATCGCAATATGTCGCTTGTTGGACCCGTGGATGCATTGCACCAAAAGATAAAACAGGGCACATTTGTAGATACTGCGATTCAGTAAGGTGAGCCAACGACTTCAAGTTGTCGATCACCTTGACCGGCACGGACAGGGCAGTTGTTCTTGACCTTCCGGTTTGCTGACATGCTTTGCTCTGACTTTCATCCTGAGCTGGAGGCTGCAGTGCCTGGGTCGACATTTGCCAGACTTGGCAGTCTTGAATTGGAGAATTTTCATTGCAACTCGGCGCAACTTCTAAATGACAGACCATTATTCAGGCCTTTGTGAAACTCTGAACCGAATTTCATCTGCAACGACTTCCAACCTGGTCTGGTCGGCCCTGAAGGAATTGGCAGCACACTACGGCTACACATTTCTGTCTGCGGTGGCGGCGCCCATGCAGACCAGCAAAATTCAGGACAGTCTGCTTTATTCCGATGCCCGCAAACAGATGTTCGTCGAATTTGATCGTAACCTGACTTACGCAAATCATCCATTCGTGAGGCGGGCGATGAGATCAACCGCTCCGTTTACGGTAACCGAGTTTCGAAAGGACAACGGAGATGTGGATCCGGTCTGGTTCGAGCACATGCACGAAACCGTGAAGCATGGTGAAGGCCTGCTCGTACCCGTGTTCAAGGATCAGGAATTTGCCGGCGGAATAAGTTTTGGCGGCAAGTCACCTGACACATCGGCGATAGTTAAGTCGACCATGCAGGTCGCATCCCACGCAGCCTTCGATCGCGTTGAAGAATTAAGGGATCAAAAGGCGCCTCAGTCCGCCATCGCCCTTTCTGTGCGGGAAACCCAGTGCCTCGGCTACATTGCCACCGGGCACGAAGACGATGAAATCAGCCGTCTTCTGGGCATCAGTCCCAGAACTGTGCGATTTCACGTCGACAGCGCCAAGACAAAGCTGGGTGTGTCGTCCCGCGTGCAGGCAGTCACAAAAGCGCTGCGGGAACGCATCATTTCGGTCTGAGGCCCCTCGTTTCCATCCGCCCGTTTATGCTAAACCTGCCGGGGGATGACTTTGGGGGAGGGTTAAAGTGCGCCGCTGGCTTTGGCCTTACGCACTTCTGGCGATCGTTTTGACACTCATGGGCGCTGGCTTGATGGTCTCGATGCTGACCAGTCTCGGCGACGCCAGGATCGGGGGCAGAATCGCGGCCGCCGACGCACTCGTCATCGAACCTGCCAAGGGGGTGCTGATCTCCCTGCTCGACTTCATCGCGCCTTTCGAAGTGCCTGGATGGGTCAAGACACTTTACGCCAATCTGGTGATCCTGGCTGGTGGCGCCATGGTGCTGTCACTGGCAATGGGCATCCTGCTTTTGCCGATCTTCTATGCCGTTTACCGCGGGTCTCGTCCCGACTAGCCGTCAGCATTACGCCCTTCTGGCTCTTTTCGGCCTTCACGGCCCTGCCGCCGCAGTTCAAATGATGCGGCGGTGACAATCGAGACCTTGCCTAAGTGGTCAGGATGAGGCTCATTTCCACTCGCATCAGTGGTGGGGCCTGACGCTAGTGAATACTTGCGGTGAAAACACTGCTTTGAATTGCGCAGTCAGCAGCTTGCCGTGGATCATTGTGATCCTGACGGTGGTCGCGCTGGCGTTGATTGTGCTCCGCTATTATTTGCAGGGAAGGGATCGCGGGTCGAACCCGGACAAGTCGTCCGCTCCGAATTCCCGGCCGCCAGCCCCATCACCTCCGAAGTCATCGACTCCATCGCAAGTCAGGCCACCAGCCGCACCATCGCCTCCAAAGACTCCAGATCCCGACAGCAAGCCACCGCCAAAGCCGACGCCATTGCAGGTCCGCTTCAGTGACCCCCCGGACCTCAAGCTCTCGCATTTCAAGGGTGACGTTGGCATTCAGGACGATTTCGCCGACCTGATGAGCGCCACTTTGCTGTCGGCGCAGGGCTGGAAGCAACTTCCATCAAGGTTTCAGCGCGACCGCGGCATTGGTGGGCTGTTCGTTCGCGAGGTCCGCGGCGGTGGTGGATACGAGTGCCTGGCGATCGACAGTCTGTCAAACGGCTCCAGCTACGATCCCGCTTCGATGAGCGATGCGAAGGTGGCGGCTGACATCGCACAGCTTTATGAACTTGGCGCTTTTTCAAAGCACACGGCCGACGAGTTGATGCGCGGTCTGCACCAGGGGGCGTCCTTCTTTCGCAAGGAGCTGTGGCGCCACGATCTGTCGTCGGGCCTGACCACCATCTGCGAGTTGGGTCGCAAGGGTGAAAAGGGACGCTCTGTCACGCGATCCAATGCCCGGCTCATGTCCGCACTCTATCTGTCGCTCGTCCAATTTGATCGCGATGCGGTCTATCTGGGCGAGCCACCGGTCATCGATGAAGGTTGAAACACACGGTATGATGTGAAACCACCGGTTTGGCCGGCGTTCTCTTGAAGGTGGAGGCTTGGCTCAAACTGGTTTATGCTGGCCGGAACAGCCATCACAGAACCGGACCCTGCCAATGAGCACCGCCCATACCAGCCCTTCGAAATCCCAGCGCAGCCCGATATATGACGTGCCGCTTGCGTCATTGAACCCGGCGCAGCCAGCCCTGTTCCAGCAGGACGCGATGTGGCCGATTTTTGAGCGCCTGCGCAAGGAAGACCCGGTTCACTTCACGCCTGACAGCGAATACGGCCCGTACTGGTCAATCACCAAGTACCACGACATTGTTGCTGTCGACACCAACCATCAGGTTTTCTCGTCGGAACCGTCGATCACGATCGTCGATCCGACATTGAACGGTGGCCCGCTGCCGATGTTCATCGCGATGGACCCGCCAAAGCACGACATCCAGCGCAAGATCGTGAGCCCGGCCGTGTCCCCGATGAACCTCGAACGCCTGGCGCCGCTGATACGCGAGCGTGCGGCCGGCATTCTTGACGGCCTGCCCATCGGCGAACAGTTCGACTGGGTCGACAAGGTGTCGATGGAGCTGACCGCCATGACTCTGGCGACCCTTTTCGACATACCGCAAAGCGATCGCCGCAAGCTCACCTACTGGTCGGACGTCGTCACGGCGGTACCTGGTCACGGCCTCATCGACACCTTCGAGCAGAAGATGGCAATCTTCCAGGAATACCACGCTTACTTCACGAACATCTGGAACCAGCGGGTCAATGCGGATCCTGGCAGCGACCTGATATCGATGCTGGCGCACAGTCCGGCCACCCGCAACATGGAGCCGCGCGAATACTTTGGCAACATCGTGCTGCTGACGGTGGGCGGCAACGACACCACGCGCAACACGATCACGGGCTCTGTTCTCGCCCTCAACCAGAACCAGGACCAGTACAGGAAGCTTCGCGAAAACCCGGGACTGATCCCCTCAATGGTATCTGAGACGATCCGCTGGCAGACCCCCTTGGCTCACATGCGACGCAACGCGATGCAGGACATCGACTTCCAGGGCAAGAAGATCCGCAAGGGCGACAAGGTCGTGATGTGGTACGTATCGGGCAATCGCGACGACGAAGTGATCGAGAATCCGAACTCCTACATCATCGACCGCGAACGCCATCGCCAGCATCTATCCTTCGGTTTCGGCATCCACCGCTGTGTCGGCAACCGTCTGGCCGAATTGCAACTGACCATCATCTGGGAAGAAATCCTGAAGCGCTTCCCTGACATCGAAGTCGTTGGTGAGCCAAAGCGGTCTTTCTCGACTTTCGTGAAGGGCTACGAAAGCCTGCCGGTCATCATCCGCAAGAAGAACTGAGTCAGGGAAAGTCGGCATCCTGTCCGCGCTTCTGCTGAGACGGAGCCATTGCTCCGCATAGTTCGCTTGGCTCCGGACTCATGATATGACCGCGTGAAGCGACAGGTTCGCGCGGAGAATATCAATGATTGTCTTTGGTCTCATACTGGTCGCCATATCGTTTGTACTTGGTCTCGTGCCCGCGCTGCGGGGCACCCAGAGTTCAATGGGCGCGCGCCTGCGATCGATACTCCTGTTTCTTGTGGGCGTTGGACTGATGGTGGCTTCGGGCTTCACGCAGATCGGCGTGGGACAGGTCGGCGTCTCAAGCCTGTTTGGTTCGGTGGACTCAACCGCGCTTGAACCGGGCCTTCACCTGATCAATCCGCTGAAGAACGTGGTGCAGATGTCAACGCGGACTGAAACCTTCAGCGCCCATGCCGGGCAGGACCAGAACGCAGGTGATGTCATCGAAGCCGTGTCGTCAGACGGCATGCGCATGCCCCTCGACACAACAGTGCTCTATCGCCTGGTACAGAGTGATGCGCCATGGGTGTTTGAGCATCTGGGCGAGGACTATGGTGACAAGGTCATCGTGCCCGGGATCCGGACGGCAGTCCGCGAAGCCCTGTCGAAGTTCACAGCTCAGGAAGCCTATGGTCCAAAGCGCGATGATCTTACCCAGATGATGAATGACAATATGCGCAAGCACGTGCGCTCATTGCTCGACGACTACGGATTCAAGGGGCAGGCGGTTTCGATTCAGCAGGTGCTGCTGCGCAATATCGGCATTCCTGAACAGGTTCGCGACGCGATCGAAAAGAAGCTTTCGGCCGAACAGCAGTCACTGGCGATGCGCTTCGTTCTCGAGAAGGAAACCCAGGAGGCCGAGCGCAAGCGCATCGAAGCGCGCGGCATCGCCGATTTCCAGAAGATCGTGACCGAGGGCATCAGCGACAAGCTGCTTGCCTGGAAAGGCATTGAGGCAACCCTTGAAGTCTCCAAAAGCCCGAACGCCAAAGTCATCATTATCGGCAATGGCAAGAACGGACTGCCGATCATCTTTGATAGCCCGGCTGTAGCCGCGCGTCCAAACGAATAGTCGTCGGCAATCCAGGGCGGCGGCTATTCCGCTGTCGCCCCGATCAGGTCGAAATCGCCCGACATCACCTCATCGAAACGACCGCTGCGCCAGCCGCGCTTGGCATCGCGCACGAGCGCTGCATCGCCGCCGCGATAGCGGCGCACGACCGTGCTGGAAGCCGGGACGGTCTCGACAGCTGTCTTCAGTTGCCGCGCGGCTTTGTGTGCCTTCAGTTCGCCCGGCGGCGACGGCGCCACGCGGACGCGTGCGACACACCTCGACGTGCCACCTTCTTCCTCGCCCGTTTCAAGCACGTGCAACCCGATTTCCTCGATCAGCGTTCGGTAGGCGCCGAACCCGGAGACAGCGAAATAGGTGGCGCCTTCCAGCGTGTATTCATTGATCTGCATGACGCGTTTTGCAGCCCATCCGCGATACATGTTGCTGATCCGGTCACACCACTCTTTCGCGGCGTCGCCACCTGTTCCGCCACCTTCAAGTGCAATCTCCACCTTCAGCACGGCCTCGACGGGTGCATTCACCACTGCATCGATGGAGCCTGCTCTCGTGTTGAGCATCTGCCGCGCCAGACGGCCCATCAGCTGCGGTGAATAGCGTCCCGCCTTGTCCCGGCTTTTCTCAAGCCGTTCGCGCAGCGCATCTGCAGTCTTGGCGGCCGCCTTCACGCGGTCCAGCAACGCATAGCGGGCCAGGGTCTCGAACCGCTCGTCCTTCTTCCAGAATGCAGCATCCGACATTTGCAGGCTCAAAGTATCGGCAAGCGTTCGCCACTCATCCGAGTTCATCCGAACATCGAGCAGCCGAAGTTCCTGGGCGAGCGCCGTGTGCTCGTCCTCGGTGCCCTGCGCTCCAAGGACAATACCCGCCAATTCGACAGTCCCCTTTTGTGGCACGCTGGTCTGGGGCTTGCGGTCCGCGTCCGGATCAACGAACTCAACCTGGATGGAATTGCCATCGCTGCGAACAAAGAGGAACTGGTCACCCTCCGGAACACGGTGCTCGACGATCGTCGCGGCAAGCGGCGCCAGCAAGTACTGGTCTATCGCCCGCTTCAGTGGCCTTGCGCCCAGTTGGGCTGAAAAGCCCTTGTCGAGCAGGAACTCGATTGCCGAACTTTCCCATTCCACAGCCCATTCGCGGTTTCTGATGCCGCGACGTTCCAGTACGGTGCGCAATTCCTTTTGCAGGATCTCGCGCATCAGGTCGCGCCTCAGTGGCTGGAACACAATCACCTTGTCCAGCCGGTTCACGAACTCCGGCCGGAACGATTGACCGATCGCACGCATGATCTGTTCCGGCGAAAACGCATCGGTGCGCTCACCAAACCCCAGCCCCGAGTTCTGGTGCACCGTGGCACCCAGATTGGACGTCAGGATGATGATGCAGTGCCTGAAGTCTGCAACACTGCCATTGGCGTCCGTCAGGCGCCCATCATCAAAGACCTGCAGGAACAGGTCCCAGACATTGGGATGCGCCTTCTCGAACTCGTCCAGGAGCACGACCGAAAACGGTTGCTTGCGCACGCGGTTGATCAGCGAGTCCGAGCGCAGGCTGATCGCGCCGGCTTCACCAATGATCTTGCTGATCGAGTCATGGTTCTTGAACTCGCTCATGTCGAGGCGGATCATCCGTTCGGTCGAGCCGAACAGATACTGCGCCAGCGTCTTGGCGAGCTCCGTCTTGCCGGTACCGGTGGGGCCAGCGAACAGGAAAACGCCAATCGGCTTTGACGGATCCGTGAGCCCGGCCTTGAGCATCGCCACCCGGTCGACCACGTGCTGCACCGCTTCGGGCTGGCCCATGACGCGTTCGTCAAAATAGCGACGCACCTGCGCCAGTTCAACGCGTTCGTCCGCGTCCAGGATCGCCTTGGGCAGCCCGGTTACTTGCGACAGGGACACCATGATGTCCCTTGGCGTAACAAGTGTGGTCCCTTGCGCCGCGCACTGGTTGAAGGCCAGCTTGATCAGCTCAAACACGATCCCGGGCAGTTGCGTGGGATCAAGGTACTGACGTGCCAGTTGCAGCGTGAGCGGAACCACGTCCGCACCAAACCGGATGGCGGACGTTTCTTCCACGCGCTTGACGAATTTCTGGGCAAGTTCAAGCGTGCGCGCTTCGCTCAGAGCACCGAGCGGAACTGCTTCGAACAATCCTTTCAGATGCGGCTTGAGCTGAACAAGCTGTGTGAGTTGCGCCGGCGTCGCCTCGCTGATGATGATCACGCGACCCGCGCTCAGAGCCGGTTGCAGCTGGTCGAGGATGCTGGCGGTCTGCGCCTGGTGCGTGCCGCTGACGGCCATCTGCAGTATGTCTGGAACATACCAGATGACGCGTTTCGAAGCGACGACCTCCTGTGCAAGACGCCTCACGCGCTCTTCAAGCTGTCCGATGTAGCTCTGGCCGGCCTGCAGTTCCGGCCCCCCAGCCTCGAATACCGTCCACTTCTTTCCCATGAGCCGGATGCCGAGCAATTTCAGGAAGGCGGTTTTGCCGACCTTCTCCTCGCCTCGCACGATCAGCGATCGAGGTGGCGTATGCAGGATCGCCCGTTCGGCGGCGTCGAGCAGGTCTTTCCATTCCGGAGGTTCGATCAGCGGCTCTTCCGGCGCGGCACTCGTCCAGAAGCGGCCGAAGCCTGTGAGGAAGGCGCGGTCCATGCGCTCCTCTTTCTGCTCGTGCAAAGCGCTGATGAGCTTGGTCGCAAACGGATGGTTGAGGCACTTCAGGAAATTCTCGACCTGCTCCGGATCAGATGCCGAATGCGCGTGGAGCCAGGTGCCAAACTCCGGCACTTCACCCAGTTGTTCCAGCTTGGTGAAATAGGACTGGAACAGTCCCGGGATTATGATGTTGTCGATCCACCATTGCTCGGCGCCTACAACGGCCGCTCCTGCAGACGGGCGGGCTTGCAGCTTCGACAGGTATTCAAGCGCAAAATACAGCACCCACGGCCGCAGCCGTGGAATCTGGTTGGCGACCTGGACCGACACATCCTCTCCGTCTGCGCGCGCCGCCAGGGCTTCGAGTGCCGCGCACGCCATCGTCCAGTTCGCCCCGAACGCATACTGCGTGACAACTTCGATCGGCACGTCATCTTTCACCAACAACAGCACAGCCTCTGAAAATTCCGACCGGTCCCTCAGCTCCTTGGGATGCGCCGAGCTGTCGCCGAACGACTCCAGCGGCTGGCTTAACCGGTACAGTTTCGCACTGAGGGCCTCCGGTGCGGTCTCCACCTCGACCGCAGGGGAAGGCGTTGCTTCAGGCGCGGGAACGCGGGCAGGGCGCTTTTCTCCGGGCAGCACCGGCATGCCGAAGTAGCGAACCCAGGCCAGCGTGTTCACAACGCCGGCAATGAACCAGATGAGCGACAACAGCACGTACATGAGTTCACGCCGCTTGTGGAGCGCTCCCTGCAACACTCGTGCGGTACATCTCGCGTCGCTGGCCGTGATAGTCGTTCAGCGCGTTGTGTTGCGTTGCGCGGTTGTCCCAGACTGTCAGCATGGATTTGGCCCAGCGGACGCGGCACGTCAGGTTCTCATTCGTCGCATGGTGATAGATATGCTGCAAGAGTGACTGGCTTTCGGCTTGCGTCCAGCCCTCGAAGCGCGATGTATAGACACCGTTCAGGTAGAGCGCTGCACGACCCGTATCGGGATGCCGGATGACGGCCGGATGGGTGTGCTCGCGAAACGCTTCCTCTGACGGTTCGATTTCCATCGACATTTTGTCCTTCACACGGTCGAGATAGCCGCCAGTGCCATAGGCTGGACCTGCAGTGTGCACGGCGCGCAATCCCAGCAATGTTTTCTGCAGCCCCTTCGAAAGTGTCTCGAAGGCCTGATACTGGTTCTGGAACAGCGTGTCCCCGCCATAGTCGGGGACGTCAAGCGCGTGCAGCAGCGTGTAACTGGGTGGTTCTGGAAGGTAGGACAGGTCCGAATGCCACGCATTGGCAAAGTTCAGCTTGTCGGCTTTCTCCTTGATCACGCGTATCACATGGGGCCGGTCTGGGAGCGGTTTGACGAAAGGCGTCACGGTCCGCCCGCCCAGGAGGTCAGTAACACGCTCAAGGTCATCAAGTGTCAGGCTCTGTTCTGGCAGGGCAACGACCAGGTGGTCGACAAGTGCCCGCTTGAGCGGCGCAACATCCTGCACTGACCAGGCGTTGCTCAGGTCCAGCCCGCGCAGTTCCGCGCCAAGCGCACCGGACAACCGTGACAGCGAGATTGTGCTCATGGAAACTAGTTCGCCGGTTCCAGTCTCAGCACCAGGCCTGCGTCATCGTCTGTGGAGACATAGAGAAAGCCATCAGGGCTCGACCTGACGTCGCGGATGCGATGTCCGAGTTCCGTCAGCAATTGCTCCTGCGAGATCGCGCGACCCTGTTCGTCAAGATGCACGCGACGCAGATGCTTGAAGGCGAGCGCTCCCACAAAGATGTCTCCATTCCAGGCGGGGAATTTGTCGCCGCGATAGACGGCCGTGCCGGAAGGCGCAATCGACGGCGTCCACTGGACCACAGGCTGTTCAAGACCCTCTCGTTCCTTGTAAGGCGACACATACGCGCCTGAATAGTCCATGCCGTAGGTGATCAGCGGCCAGCCATAGTTGCGGCCAGGCTCGATAATGTTGAGTTCATCTCCGCCTTTGGGTCCGTGCTCGGTTTCATACAGGCGGCCGGTCTGCGCATCGAACACAAGGCCCTGTTCGTTGCGATGGCCAAGTGAATAAAGGCCACGTGCCGCATCCTTGTCCTTGATGAACGGGTTGTCGGCCGGAACGCTGCCGTCGTCGTTCAGGCGGACGATCTTGCCGAGATGCGACGTCATGTTCTGCGCCTGCTCGCGATACTCGAAGCCGTCGCCAATCGTCAGCGCAAAGGTACCGTCAGCAAGGAACGCCATGCGCGCGCCAAAGTGGTTGTTCGTGTCCTTGACCGGCTTTGCTTCGAAGATCACCTGCAGGTCCTTCAGCGCCACGCCGTCGAATTTTGCGCGAGCCACGCGCGTTTCATTCGCGCTGTTCGTGCCGTTCGCATAGGTCAGGTAGACGATCTGGTTCTCTGCGAACTTCGGATGCAGCACGATGTCAAACAGCCCGGCCTGGCTGCCTGTGTGAACGGCGGGGACACCGCCGATCGGTTGCGGCTGCAGCTGGCCGTTCTTGATCAGACGCAGCCGACCGGCACGCTCGGTCACCAGAATCGAACCGTCGGGAAGGAACGCCATGGACCACGGGTGATCGAGCCCTTTCGCGATTTCCACGACCTTGTAGCCTGTCTTGACGATGGGCGCGTCCTGAGGTGGCGGCGGGGCAGGGCGTACAGGTGGCGGCGCGACGTCGGCCAATGCCATGCCTGCAAATCCGGCCACAAGGGCCACACCGCAAAGTAAAGTCCGGGTGGTCATCGCAAACTCCTTGAAGGGACAAATTGTCTAAGCCAGTTACATCTGACCTTATTTCGGTGCATAAGCAAAGGGTGAAGAGGGGAGAACGTCATATGGTCCGTAGCCTTGCTGCATATGTTTCCGCGGTTCTGATCACGGCCGTTCTGGGCTCGGTTTCGCATTCCCTGTTTATCCAGCAGGCCTTTGTTGATGCGACTGCGGCCAGTGGTTCGGGTGTCGCGGAGGCCATTCCCATGGCAGATCGCATCGGCTGGATTACCCATGATCTGATCGGTCTCGAGCCGCTCTATGGCGGTCTCATTGCAGTCGCGCTCTTCATTGCCTTTCTTGTAGCCGGTCTCGTTGCCCGGTTTACCGGATTGAGGGCAATCGTGTTCGCAGTTGCGGGCGCCATCGCGATGTTTGTGATGTTCAGGATCATGCGGATGGAACTGGGTACCGTGGGGGTCTTCGGCGCACGCAGCATGATGGGTCTCGGTGCACAGATGATGGTGGGTTTCCTCGGTGGCCTTTTATTTGCAATGATCTCACGGCAGCAAGCTGAGTCGTAGTTCGCATCCAACATGCCCTTTCGAAAAAAGACCCCGACCGAGAAATTCTTTGAAACGCTGAAACTTGGCGCGATCTTCGTTCTCGTGTCCCTGTTCGGCTTCGGCATCGCGAGATATCTCGAAGTCGGCAAGCGATTCGACTTTGGATCCTGGCTCATCATCTTCATCTTGGCTCTGGCCGTGTTCATCACGGCGGCCGTCCGCGCTCTCTTGGCCGCACGCAGGAACTAGTCATTTTTACTCGCAATCTTTATCTCTTTCTGGCCAGCCGCTTCTGCTCGAACGTGGCCATGCAGGTGCTCTCGGTTTCGGTCGGCTGGCATCTGGCAAGCCTGACCCACGACCCGATGACGTTGGGCCTGGTGGGCCTTGCCCAGTTCGGCCCGATGTTTGCGCTCACCCTTTTTGCGGGCGACGTCGCGGACCGCCACCAGCGGCGCCTCATCCTGGCCTTGAGCTTCCTCGTCGAAGCCACGTGCGCAGGCCTGCTTGTCGCCGCTGTCTTCAGTGGCGAGGAGCGGCCGTGGATTTTCTACGCCATCCTCGTCCTCTTCGGTTGCGCGCGCGCTTTCTCCGGACCTGCGTCTCAGTCATTCCTGCCGCAGATCGTCTCGAACGACATGCTGCCACGGGCGATCTCGATCAGTTCGTCCGTGATGCAGGTCGCCGTCATCTCGGGTCCCGCCATAGGTGGGCTGGCCTTGCAGGTCAGTACCGCTTTTGCCTTCGCGATCAGCTTCCTGATGTTCGGCGTGGTATCGGCCGTGATCTACGCGATCCGGATCGAGAACCTGCCCAACCGCCCGGTTTCATCGGCCTCGCTTCTCGAGCGCCTGTGGGAGGGCATCGCCTTCGTCCGCAAGCGGCGCGAGTTGCTGGGCGCGATATCACTTGATCTTTTTGCAGTTCTCCTGGGCGGTGCCACGGCACTGCTGCCGTTTTTTGCGCAGGATATCTTGCATGTCGGTCCGGCCGAGTTCGGCTGGCTTCGCGCTTCGCCGGCGATCGGCGCAGCCGCGATGTCCTTCGTGCTGACCGCATATCCGCTGGATCGCAACGCCGGACTGAAGATGTTTGGCTGCGTCGCACTGTTCGGTGCGGCCACCATCGTGTTCGCCCTGTCCCAAAGCTTCTTTCTTTCGATGGCATGTCTCATCACGTTGGGCGCGGCCGACATGGTCAGCGTGAACGTTCGCCATTCGCTGACACAGCTCTCGACACCCGACCACATGCGTGGCCGTGTGAGTTCGGTCAGCATGCTCTTCATCGGCGCATCAAATGAACTGGGCGAGTTCGAAAGCGGTGTCACCGCCGCCTGGTGGGGAACAGTTCCTGCCGTAATCGTCGGCGGCGTCGGCACCCTCGGCATCGTCGCCCTCTGGTCCTGGTGGTTCCCCGAACTCCGCAAGGTCGACCGCCTTGCGGATTTGAAGGCGGGGTAGGGCACCGACGGATGGGTGTGAAAAGTGCCGCCGCTGGATTAGTATTCCGCAGCGTCCCGGTCAGCTGAAGATGAAGGGCAGGCAGTTTTGTGACAGAAGAGCAGCTATCCGTTGGGCCATTCAAGTTGACGCTGGAAGACTTGAAAGCTCTGCACAAGTCATTTCCTCGAGCTCGGGATGGAAGCGTAGCCGCATGGATCTTGGGCTTCTCGACGATGACCGGCTTTGTCACCGTGTTCGTCGTAGGCATCAACTTGTTGCTGCTGTCGCTGCATCTCACTGGCACGCTGCAGCCGCAGGGTGGCGCGCTTTTTCTTGAAATTCTCGCAGGTGGCGTTGCCTACACCTTGTTCACGTTTCTGTACTGGGAACCGAGGGTGATGCGGCGGACCTTCGAGGCCTACAGATGGGGTGAGGGTGACATCACCGTCATAATATTTCCAGAAGGCGTCCAAGGCATGTTCAAGCAAGGAACGAGCAGGTATCCTTGGACTGAAGTGGATCGGATTATTGTCAGCGATAGACATGTGTTTCTGCAGACCGCGCCCATGATAGCGCAAACAATTCCCGCAAATGCTTTCGCTTCCGCGGAAGAGATGTCGCGCTTCGTGGCGAGTGCCCGAAAATGGCACGCAGCCGCTCACACTCCTTGACAATCTGAGTACCGCGCATCACCCCATCCCCTGCAGCATCGCCTTCGGCGAAGCGCAGGTACTTCCCCAAGCGTTGCTTGGGGAAGACAGAAAAAAGGTGCACACGTCTCTCGTCTTCCCCATTGAAAATGGGGAAGTACCTGCGCATCGCGTCAGCGATGCTGCAGGGGATGGGGTCAGCGCAACAAAAGAATTTTACTCCGCCGCGGCCCCGAACTTCGGCTTCACGCCATGCCGCAGGTCGAAGATGCTGGCATGCCGGTCGGCAGAGCGCTGGTAGAAGACGGTTTGCTCGCTCATCGCCGCGCGGAAGTCCTCGATCCGCGTGCCCGGATGCACGTCAAAGGCGTCGACACCGCAGCGGCTCATGTAGAGCCACTGGTCACGCAGCACATCGCCGACGGCGCGGATCTCGCCCCGGTATCCAAGCCGGTCACGCAGCATGCGCGCGTAAGAATAGCCGCGCCCGTCACGGAACTTCGGAAACTCAAGCTCGATCAGAGCAAAGTGCTGCACGTCTGCGCCCAATGTGTCCGGCGCCTGGTCAGGCGCCAGGCGCAAGCCAAGCGGTGCATTGCGCTGCATCAGCGTTTCGCGCTCGGCCTGGAACCGCTTGAGCGATACGACAATGGCGCCATCGGGCAGGGCTTCGCCATCCGCCACGTGCTTGAACGCATTCTCGACGAACGCATTGTTCTTAATGATGGGCATAGAGCTTCTCCCGGAATGGCTGGATACCGACGCGGCGATAGGTGTCGAGGAAGCGCTCTCCCGACTGGCGCAGGCCAAAATAGGTGTCGATGAGGGTCTCGATGACGTCGGGTACTTCCGCCTCGCCAAACGCCGGCCCCAGGATCTCGCCGATGGAAGCGGTCTCGTCGCCCGAGCCGCCAAGCGTGATCTGGTAGAACTCGACGCCCTTCTTGTCGACGCCAAGGATGCCGATATGGCCGACATGGTGGTGTCCGCAGGCATTGATGCAGCCCGAGATCTTGAGCTTGAGTTCGCCGATCTCGCGCTGGCGCTCAAGCGTCGCAAAGCGGGTGCTGATGGCCTGCGCGATCGATATCGAGCGTGCATTGGCAAGATCGCAATAGTCCAGGCCGGGGCATGCGATGATGTCGGTGATCAGGCCGTAATTGGCCGTCGCAAGACCCGCACCCTCGAGCTTCTGCCACACCGCAAACAGGTCCTGCTGGCGCACATGCGCAAGCACCAGGTTCTGCTCGTGGCTGACACGCACCTCATCAAAGCTGGATGCCTGCGCAAGATCGGCAATCAAATCCATCTGGTCGGCGCTCGCGTCACCCGGAATGCCGCCAATCGGCTTGAGCGAGATGGTCACGATGGCATAGCCAGGCACCTTGTGCGGGGACACGTTAGTGTCATGCCACGCTGCAAAGGTCTTGTTTCGGCGCGCGTCCTTCAGGTCATCATCGGCTAGCGTTTCAAATGCGGGAGCCTTGAAATACGCTGCAATCCGGTCGACTTCCACCTGCGGCAGGGCAAGCGCGCCCTTGGCTTTCACGTCCTCAAACTCGGCTGCGACCTGCCGGCGCATCTCGTCCGCACCAATCTGGTGCACGAGGATCTTGATACGCGCCTTGTAGATGTTGTCGCGACGGCCATGCTGGTTATAGACCCGCATCGTCGCCTCGAGATAGGCAAGCAGGTCTGGCGCCGCGATGCCTTCGCCGATCAGGTGGCCGACAATCGGCGTCCGGCCCTGGCCTCCGCCTACCCACACATCGAAGATGGGCGCGCCCGAGGCATTCCTGCGAATGATGATCCCGATGTCATGCACCTTGATCGCGGCGCGATCCTTGGGTGCCGCCGTGACGGCAATCTTGAACTTGCGCGGCAGATAGGAGAATTCGGGATGGAACGTCGACCACTGGCGGATGATTTCCGACCAGATGCGCGGATCCTCAACCTCATCAGCCGATGCACCAGCGAACTGGTCCGACGTCACGTTGCGGATGCAGTTGCCCGACGTCTGGATGGCATGCATCTCGACCGTCGCGAGATCGGCGAGTATCGCGGGAACATCGGCAAGCTTCGGCCAGTTGTACTGGATGTTCTGTCGCGTCGTGAAATGCGCATAGTCCTTGTCATACTTGCGTGCGATATGCGCGAGCATGTGCAGCTGGCGTGACGACAGGGTGCCATAGGGGATGGCCACACGCAGCATGTACGCATGAAGCTGCAGGTAGAGCCCGTTCATCAGCCGCAGCGGCTTGAACTGGTCTTCAGTCAGCTCGCCCGAGAGGCGGCGCGCGACCTGTCCGCTGAACTGCTGGACGCGTTCGTCGACCGCCTTCTGGTCGAATTCATCGTATCGGTACATTAGAGCGCTGCCTGCTTGCCCAGGTCGCGGCGCACGGTGGGGCCGGCGGCGCGTATGATCTCGCGCTGCTTCACGGGCTTCAGCGTTCCGTCGTTGTGTTTGACGTCAAAGAGATAGGCGTGGACAATCTTCTGGTCGCGCTCGGCCTGCAGGCCGACCTCGAGGCTGGCCTCAGCCTCGGCCTTGTTGTCGAAAACCAGTGCAGCCGCAAAGCTCGTCACCCACGCGCCATCCAGCGCGAGATAAACGACCTCGCCGTCAATCAGTCGATTGGCTGTAAGAACCTGATGCATCCCGCCGTCCTCTTCTCAGGAAGATGGTGCACGAGGGGGTATTTTGTCAAGATTTCATGTGAAATAAAAGATAATACAATAAATACCGTATTATTCTTTTGAAACCGCACTTTCATGCCATTTCCGGAGCAACTGCCGCTCAAACAGCGACAGGAGCGCGTAAATCAGGATGCCTATCCCGGACAGGATCGCGAGCGCCGCAAAGGCTTTGGCCGTCTCCAGTCGGTTCCCGGCCTCGGCAATGCGCCAGGCAAGTCCCGTCGATGTGCCAGAACCTGCTGCGAACTCAGCCACCACGGCCCCGATCAGCGCAAGCCCGCCGGCAATCTTCATTCCCGCCAGGATGTTGGGAACCGCGGCCGGAAACTGCAGTCGCATCAGTCGCTGCCAACGCGTTGCTCCATAGAGGTCGAACAGTTCGTGCAGCAGCGGATCCACCGATCGCAAGCCCAGCGTGGTGTTGGCAAGGATCGGAAAGAAGGCGACGACGGTCGCAAGGATCAGCACCGCGCGCTCTGCATTGTCGAGCCCCACCCAGATCAGGATCAGCGGCGCAATGGCCACGATAGGCGTCACCTGCAACGTTACCGCATAAGGGAACAATGCCCGCTCGATGGCACGACTTTGCGAAAATACGACAGCCAGCGCAACGCCAAGGACAAGTGCGAAGGCAAATGCCATCGCTGTGATCTTGACTGTGACCCACGCGGACTCTGCGAGTGAATCCGAATTCTCATAGAGCGCCAGCGCGATTTGTGAAGGCGCGGGCAACACAAACTTCGACATCTCGAACGCCCACACCGCCCATTCCCAGAAGCCAAGCACGGCAACAGCGACCACTGTGGGCAGGGCGTAGCTGATGAAGCGTTCTGTGCTCATCGCTTGGTCCCGAAATAAAAATTATGTGTCATGGTCCGCGGAGGCGGACCACCCACGACTTTACATGTCTTCGTTGGAGAAAAAGAGGTCGTAGGTGGTCTGCCTTCGCAGACCATGACCAAGTTCGGTGAAGGTGGAGGAACAAGTCGGGCAAGAGATTTGTCACGTCTCATCACGCAGCGCCTCCCTTCTGCAGCGCTGCGCGCACGGTCTTGCATCGTTCGCCATATGCGGGCGAGAGGCGGAAGTCCGGCGTGCGGGCCTGTGGCTCGCCCATGCTGATGTCGTCGACCACGTGGCCCGGCCGCGCGCTCATCACGACGACGCGCGAGGACAGGTACACGCTTTCATAAATCGAATGAGTGACAAAGATGACGGTCAGCGACCTGGCAGCCCACAGCGCGCGCAGTTCGTCGTTCAGCCTCTCGCGCGTCAGCTCGTCAAGCGCAGCGAAAGGCTCATCCATCAAAAGCAAGGTTGCATCCGCCGCCAGCGCGCGCGCAATCGAAGCTCGCATGCGCATGCCACCTGAAAGCTCCCGGGGATAGGCCTTCGCAAATCCGGACAGGCCGACGAGTTCAAGCGCGTCGGCGACCTTGAGTGCGGTCACGGCGTCGTCAGAAGCCTTGAGTTCAAGCGGAAGGCGCACATTCTTTTCAACTGTTGCCCATGGCAGCAGGGCTGCGTCCTGGAACACAAATCCAACCGATGGAGGTGCACCCTGCCACGTCACCTTGCCCCCGGTGGGCTTTGTAAGCCCAGCAATGAGACGAAGCGCCGTGCTTTTGCCACAGCCGGAAGGCCCCACAAGCGAGAGGAACTCACCGCGCTCGACGGAAAAGCTGGCGCCATCCAACGCCTTTACGCCACTGGCGAATGACTTGCTGACACCGTTGAAAGAGAGCAATGCGACCTGTCTTCAGTGCGGTTTGGCTGCGGGCTTCGCTGCCGGGGCAACAGTGATGCCACGCCCCTTGTTGACGAAGCGTGTATCGAACGCCTTCTTGTAGTCGAGCTTGGCGTCGAACACCTTGTTGGCGGACATCAGGTCGAAGAACTCCTTCAGCCGCGCGTCGGTCATGGCGCCGATGCCGAGTTTCACAGCGTCACCACCTTCGACCATGCCGCGGTCGCGCATCTGCTTGATAGCCTGCGCAATGATGTCGTCAGTCATGTCCGGGTTGTCTTTCCTGATGAGTGCATTCGCCGCTTTCGCGTCCCCGTTCAGATAGCCCTTCCACCCGTCAAGGCTTGCCTCGACAAAGGCCTGCACGACCTTTGGGCGATCACGCACATCCTTGCCGCGCGCCATGATGAAGTTCGCATAGCCGGGATAGCCATAGTCGGCGAGCAGGTAAATCTGCGGCTTGATCTTGCCCTGTGTCTCGATCGTGTAGGGCTCTGATGTCACATAACCTTGCTGGATCGCGTTCTTGTCGGTCAGGAAGGGCGCCAGGTTGAAAGTATATTTCCGAATCTGCCTGTCGTCGAAGCCATAGCGCGAGCGTGTCCACGTCCACCAGGTCGAGACGGTCGCATCCGACACCATGACAGGCTTGCCCTTCATGTCGGCAATTGACTTGATATCGGTCCGTGGGTGGGTGATCAGGACCTGCGGGTCCTTCTGGAAGATGGCGGCAACGGCAACAGCGTCGGCCCCTGCCGCTTCAAGGTTCAGCGGTTGGAAGTGGTTGGAGCCCATCGCGAAGTCGACGGCACCCGCTGCGATCAGTTGCGGCGTGTTTACGGCCGGTCCCCCTTGCTTGATCGTGACATCGAGCCCCGCCTTTTTGTACAGGCCATTGGCAACCGCATGGTAAAATCCGCCATGCTCGGCTTGCGCCTTCCAGTCCGTCACGAACGTGAGCTTGATGAGCGCAGGCGCCTTCTTCGGCGCAGCGCCTGCCGGCAGAACGGCAATCAGCGCGAGCGCCAGCGTGGTGGCGAGTCCAAGAGGACGCAAAAGTCTCATGTCACTCTACCTGTTTTCATTTGGAAGGACCGGGCTGCAACTGGCCTGCCGCCGCTGCTGGTCAAGTTCGGCCAGTCGCGCATCATCGTTGATCAGGGTACGGAAAAGCACAATGCCACGTGACGTTGGAGCACTGACCACGATCGTGCCGGCGCCCTTCTGTGGTGCACTTTGCCCTTGCCCGACGATATAGATCGTCGTGGGCTGCCCGGCAGCTTGCGCATCATTCAGCACGAAGAAATTGTCCGAATTATCTGCATAGAAGCTGACTGACCAGTAGGTGTCGGTTGGCGCTGCCGTCACAACCTTGTACGGGGTTCGTGAAACGTCATAGACGCAGGTCGAGTAAAGCAGGTCCGGGCTTGGTCGGACGACCTGGCGCGATTCGGCTGTTGGTCGTTCTCCAAACCCGATCGAACCCTTCGAGTTTTTCTCCATGACGGTCATGACACGGGACATGATGACTGACGGCGCGAGTGTGATGGCCGCTACGTGAATGATCACGGCAAGCACCACGGTGAATACAAGCCAACGGAGCAATCGGATCATGACGCGCAGGCCTCCCTGGTGATGGCGGGCAGCGTGACATTCGCCGGGTCAGCGATGACGCTCGGTCCTGGATTGTAAAGCCGCAGCGTCACGTCGAACCCGTCCGGCGTGGTTGCGATCCAGTTCTGTGTTTCAGGCGTGACCGACAACCTGATCGCAAAACTGCCGTCCGTGCTGCGCACCACCGAGTTCTTGCTCACCGAATATTTGTTCTGCGGGTTTGGGACGAGGAAACTGTCCGCCCCGTAAACGGTGAAGCTCCACCATCTTGTGTCGGGATCACGGCCTTCTATGCGGTAGTTGCACTTTGGATCGAATGGCATGCCGGTGCTGTCGCCGCGGGCCGTGTAATAGATCGTCTCCGATTTGGTCAAGGCAAGCAGACCGAACAGGGCAACACGCGCTCGCGTGTACATGTCGGCGTTTGCTCCGCCAGCCGTGAGGTCAGTCTGCCAGGGACCGTTCTTGATCGCCGTTGACTGTCCCGTCGAATACCGCACTGCGTAATAGGCGCTGCCGAGACCGAGCAACGTCGCCAGCACCAGCGCACCAACAAGTCGTAGTATGAATCCCACGTGAAAATCCGCCAATCAGACAGGTCACGGCCCCGCTATTGAGGCCTCTGCCCTGACTAGCACAATTTACCGGGAAAGCTAAAACGGCGATTCAGCGTTTGGGTCGGATTGCGGCTGCCGGTATGGACCGTTCTGGGCAGGATCGGACGTGGCCGATTTCCCCGTGGGTTGCTCTGGATAGTCTTCCGCGTCAGCCGGATCAAAGCCCGGATTAGCCTCCGAGCGCGGTGCGTTATACTCCGACGGCGGTGGTGGTGGAGGCGGCGGTGGCCTCGGACGGCGCGGTTCCTCGTCGCCAAACAGGCGGTCAAAGAAGTCTTCGATCACGCCCTTGTCGTCGCCGGATCCGTTGTCATAGCCATCGCCGTCGTGCTCGACCCAGGGGTTGTCTTCTGCTCCATTGTCGGCCACTTCCGGATTTTCGCTGCCGTCATAGTTGTTGATGCCTGGAAGCGGATGAACCGCGATCTTGCGATGCGCCTCGGACATGTAGGCTTTCCAGATGCTCGCCGGCAGGCTGCCACCAACGATCTTGCTCATGGAAGTATTGTCGTCGTTGCCGAGCCACACGCCGCCGATAAAATCAGCCGTGTAGCCGACGAACCACGCGTCGCGCCATTCCTGACTGGTGCCCGTCTTGGCGGCGACTTCGCGGGGCGAGAGATCAGCGCGCTGGCCGGTACCGGTCTGAACCACCTCATACATCATCTGGTTCATCTCCTCGAGCGCGGTCTGGTTCATGACCGTGATCGGTGGCTTCTCGCGATACTGGTAGAGCACCGTGCCGTCGGACGTCTTGACTTCGACGATGGCAAAAGGCTCGACGCGGTTCCCGTGGTTTGCAAAGGCAGCAAATGCACGTGTCATCTCATAGAGCGTCACTTCCGACGTACCCAGCGGCAGCGAACGGTTCGGCTCAAGTGGCGACGAGATACCAAGGCGCTGCGCAACACTGATGATCTTGCGCCGGCCAACTTCGTCGGCAAGGCGGACGGCAACAGTGTTGATCGACTTCGCAAGCGCCTCGCGCAGCGTGATCGAGCCCAGGTATTGCCCGTCATAGTTCTCCGGGCTCCAGCCGCGATTTTCGTACGGCGCATCCTCGCGCACGTCATCAGGGGTCAGTCCCGCTTCAAGAGCTGCAAGATAAACGAATGGCTTGAAGGACGAGCCGGGCTGGCGTTTGGACTGATACGCCCGATTGAAGGACGACTGCGAATAATCCTTGCCGCCCACGAGGCTGCGAATGGCGCCGCTCGGTTCCATTGCAATAATCGCACCTTGCGAGACGTTTCGATGGGCGCCTTCCTTGTCGATCGTCCGGACCAGCGACTTCTGCGCGACACCCTGCAGCTTGATGTCGATCGTCGTGCGCACGATCAGATCCTTGTTCGGCGTAATGTCCAGCGCCTTGAGCTGGTCCATCACGAAGTCCGCGAAATAGTTCGCACTCTCAACCTCAGGCTTGATGACCGGCTTTGCGGGATGCGCCTTTGCCTTCGTGGCGTCTTCCTCGGTGATGTAACCCTGTTGCTGCAGCAGCGTGACGACCAGGGCCGCACGCTCCTGCGCGAGCTTGAGGTTTGCATCGGGCGAATAGCGTGACGGCGCGCGAGTCAGCGCCGCAAGCATGGCCGCTTCCGGCAACGTGACGTCCTTGATTGATTTGTCGAAATACTCGCGCGCGGCCGCATCAACGCCGTACGCACCCGATCCCAGATAGATCCGGTTCAGGTACAGCGTCATGATTTCGTCTTTGGTATAGTGCCGCTCGAGCCAGAACGACAGGAACATTTCCTCGAGCTTTCTCCGCCACGTACGCTCAGGCGTCAGGAACGTGTTCTTTGCCAGCTGCTGCGTGATGGTCGAGCCGCCCTGCACGACGCCGCCGGCAGCCCAGTTCCGGAAGAATGCGCGAATGAGGCCGCGATAGTCCACGCCGCCGTGGCTGTAGAACCGCCGGTCTTCCGTCACGATGAAAGCCAGCGGAAGGTACTTGGGCATCTCCTCAACCTTGACGCGGTAGCCAAATGCCGCCCCGCGCGAGGCGAACACCTTTCCCCCTTCGTCTGTCAGCGTGATGGATGGCGTCCGGTTGAGCTCACCAAGCCTGTCTGCCGTGATCGAAAGCGATGGCGCATAGATATAATAAAGGGCAACAAAGCAGGCCGAGAGAAACAGCACGATGCCGCCGAACCCGGTCGCGAGCCAGAACCACCACGGACGATGCGTCCTTGGGGGCACTTGCTCCCAGGGGTCGGGTTCCACGGGAAGATCGTCAGTCGGTAGTTCATCGCTCATCTGGGGTCCGCAAAGCCGGGGGGCTCATCTCGTACTTCAACGCGGGCATATTTTCACTCATCCATTCCATTCGCCAGCAGCCATTGTCACTCACCCCGCTCTTGGGTGAAATAGCGGCGATTTGACTGTGAAGGAAAATTCATGCTGGGCGTCTGCTACTATCCCGAACACTGGCCGCAAGAACTATGGGCCGATGATGCCAAACGCATGGCCGAATTGGGCCTGAACTATGTCCGGATTGGTGAATTTGCCTGGAGTGCCATGGAGCCAGAACCCGGTGTGTTCCGCTGGGAATGGCTGGATGAAGCTTTTGCAACCTTGGGCGGCGCCGGGCTGAAGGTCGTGCTGGGCACGCCAACCGCCACCCCACCAAAATGGTTGATAGACCGCCATCCGGAAATCCTGCCCGTCGATCGCCATGGCCGCCCGCGCCGGTTTGGCTCACGCCGCCACTATTGTTTCTCAAGTCCCGTTTACAGGCAGGAGACACGCCGCATCGTCGAGGCAGTGGCCAGGCGCTATGGCGAACACCCTGCGCTCGTGGGCTGGCAGACCGACAATGAGTTCGGCTGTCACGACACTGTCCGTTCCTACTCACCCGCTGCTGCAGTTGCGTTCCGCGACTGGCTCAAGGCGAGATACGTCGACATCGCTGCCCTGAACGAGGCGTGGGGAAACCGCTTCTGGAGCATGGAATACCGATCCTTTGACGAAGTTGATCTCCCGATGGTCGCAGTCACCGAACTCAACCCGCCGCATGTTCTGGATTTCTACCGCTTCAGCTCCGATCAGGTCGCGGCCTACAACGCCCTCCACGTCGACATCATAAGGAGGTATTCGCCCGGGCGCTTCATCACGCACAATTTCATGGGCGCGTTCCTCGACTTCGATCACTTCAAGCTCTCGCAGGCGATCGACTTCGCAAGCTGGGATTCCTACCCGCTGGGCTTTACCGACAGTATCGCTGCGACTGGTTTCACCGAAGCCGAGCGCGTTCGGTATGCCGAGACCGGCCACCCCGACATCTCTGCCTTTCATCATGATCTCTATCGGGGCATGACGAAGAAACGCTTTTGGGTCATGGAGCAGCAACCGGGACCCGTGAACTGGGCCCAGTGGAACCCGAGCCCGGCACCGGGAATGGTCCGGCTTTGGGCGTGGGAAGCATTGGCTCATGGCGCGGAGGTCGTCAGTTTCTTCCGATGGCGACAGGCGCCCTTCGCACAGGAGCAGATGCACGCGGGCCTGAACCGTCCGGACAATGTCCTCGATGTCGGCGGCCAAGAAGTGCTTGCCACCGCGCAGGAAATCTCAACCACCTGGTGGAAGGAGGCCGCCGCAGCAGCGCACGAGCCGGCGCCTGTCGCAATCGTTTTCGACTACCAAGCCGCCTGGATGCACGAGATCCAGCCACAAGGCCGCTCGTTCAGCTATCTCGCGCTCGTTTTCAACTGGTACACCAGCCTGCGTCGCCACGGCGTGGATATCGACATCGTGCAACCGGGCGCAGACCTGTCACCTTATAAGGCCGTGTTCGTACCCAGCCTGCCACATGTGTCCGATGCGGCGCTCGCCGCGTTTGCCAAATTCACCGGCGTGACGGTCTTTGGCATTCGCACGGGCGCCAAGACCGAATCATTCCAGATCCCGCGCAACTTGCCGCCGGGCACCCTGCAGTCGGTCTTGCCGGTGAAAGTCGCCCGTGTGGAAAGCCTGCGCCCCGGATTGACGCGTGAATGCCTTTGGGGAAACAAATCCTACAAGTGCGGCACCTGGGCCGAATCGCTCGAAGCAGGAGAGGGCGTCGAAACACTGGCCTGCTTCGCCTCAGGCACCCCTGCTATCGCGAAGATGGGGCGGCGTTACTATGTCGGCGTTTGGCCCGCGCGCGAGCTATGTCTCGATGTCGTCAGCCTCGCCCTGCGCGAATCGGGGATCGATGCAACGCTGCTGCATGAAGACATTCGCATCAGGCGGCGTGGACGAATCGCTTTTGCTTTCAATTTCGGTCCTGAGTCTCAGGTGTCGTCGGTTGCACCAGCTTCAAACTACCTGCTTGGCGGGCACTTGGTCGCGCCACGCAACTTCTCGGCATGGCGCGTGTGAAAAAGTTGCATCCGTTTCCAGTTCTGCGCGTAGCGAATCACGTCAGTGCCAATCAGGGCGCGTGAATTAAAAATTCTTTTTGATTCAAGAGTTGACGCGTTAACGTTTCGACCTCATAAGAAATTCAACGGTGTCAAGACATCGTGGGCATTAATAGTCGTACTGATGTTTGGCGAACACACATTCGAAACTCACTCGGTACGCACCGCATAAAACATCCGGCCAGAAGACACGGAGATAAGCAAATGGACTTATTCATCGCGGTGGGGATTTTGTTTGGAATGGGGTACGGCGCGGGCTTTGGCGTAAGGGCTTTCGCAGCATACAAGAAGATGTCGCGGTCGCGCTTCAAGCCGATGTCGTCGCTTCGCGAATTTGATTTCCGCGAGGATCCTGTATGGACGCGGTAATCGTGGTCGCGTTCATCATTGGTGCGGGCTTCTTTTCGGGTTACTTCGTTCGTGACCGTGAGGAACGTCGCCGCACAAAAACCGCCCGGCGGATCAATTTGTTGTAATTCCGCGGACTATTCGCAGTTGAGCGAGCGATGCAAGGTGCGCCATAGTCGTGCCCATGAACCTCGCTCAACCGCTTCCGTTTCAGTTCCAGCTCGCAACGCTCCCACCCGAGACTGAAAAGCTCCGGGCTGAACTGCGTGCGTTCCTGGCGAAGGAAATCGCCAGCATCCCTTATGAAAAGCGCGCCCGCTCATGGAGCGGCTTCAACCCCGACTTCTCGAGGAAGCTGGGCGAGCGCGGCTGGCTTGGCATGACCTGGCCGAAAAAATATGGCGGCCACGAGCGCACCGCGCTCGAACGCTATGTTGTCGTTGAGGAGTTGCTCGCAGCCGGCGCGCCGGTCGCAGCCCACTGGGTAGCCGACCGCCAGTCGGGTCCCTTGCTGCTGAAGTTCGGTACCGAAGAGCAGCGCCAGCGGGTCGTTCCCGGCATCGCAAGGGGCGAAACCTACTTCGCCATCGGCATGAGCGAGCCCGACTCAGGCTCCGACCTCGCCAGCGTGCGCACCCGCGCAACGAAAACGAACGACGGCTGGCGCGTCAACGGCACCAAGCTCTGGAGTTCATGGGCGCACAAGGCGCAGTACATGATCGCCGTGTTCAGAACCGGGGACAGTACGGACCAGCGCCAGATGGGCCTGTCCCAGTTTCTGGTCGACCTGTCACTGCCGGGCATCAAGGCAAGGCCCATCGCAGACCTCACCGGCCACGAGCACTTCAACGAAGTCGTCTTCGACAACGCGCTGTTGCCTCACGATGCACTGATCGGCGCCGAGGGGCAGGGATGGGCGCAGGTCACAGCCGAGCTCGCCTATGAACGCTCGGGCCCGGAACGCTTCCTTTCAAGCATGGCACTCGTGCAGCAGCTCGTTGCCGTCGCGGGCCCTGATCCTTCCGAGCGCGTCGCAATCGCACTTGGACGCATCACGGCAAGGCTTCATGCACTTCGCCGCCTGTCGCTGTCGGTTGCAACACAGCTTCAGCGCGGTGAAAACCCCGCACTGGAGGCTGCCATCGTCAAGGACGTCGGCGCCATCTTCGAGCAGGAAATTCCTGACATCGCACACGATCTGTTTGGCCAGGAGCCGACACCGGCATCGACCAATGACCTGCTGCGCGTACAGCACTACCTGACGCAGACAGCGCCGTCGTTCTCGCTGCGAGGCGGCACGCGCGAAATCCTGCGCGGCATCATAGCACGTGGCCTGGGATTGAGGTGACACCATGAACGAGACCGCTCAACTCATCCATGACGCCGCACACAAGCTTTTCACACAGCACGTCACGCCCGAGCTTCTGCTGCGCGCGGAGCAGGGTGAATGGAGCGAAAAGCTCTGGGACGCCATCGAAGAGGCGGGCTTCCTCGACACGTTCGTCGATGACGGCACGCCGGCGCCGGAGCGCGCTGCAAACACCCACGCGCTGCTCAAGGCGGCCGCGCGTCACCTCGTTCCAGTGCCACTGGGCGAAACGATCATCGCCCGCGCGCTTCTCGGATCTCGCAAGGTGCGCGCACCGGCGGGTCCGCTCAGCTTTGCCGTCCTCGATGGCCACACACACACGCATGGTGATCACGCCCATCTCAAGGGCCTCGCCAAGCGCGTGCCATACGCAAGGCACACATCAGCGCTGCTGCTGGCGACAATGGAGGGACAGGAAGCCGTCATGATTGCTACGCGGCGCGGCACGCTGGTCGAGTCAACCAACATCGCAGGCGAACCGCGCGACGACATCAGTTTCACCGACACGGCAGGCACGACGGTGGCCGGCATCAGCGGCAGGGACCTGAAGCTTGCCGGCGCAACTCTGCGCTCTGTCGCAATGGCAGGCGCGCTTGAACGCATCCTCATGCAGACCGTTGAGTATGCACGCACGCGCGTTCAGTTCGGCAAGCCGATCGCAGCCTTTCAGGCGATACAGCAACAACTCGCTGTGCTCGCAGGTCACACCGCGGCCTCGTCCATGGCTGCAGAAGCAGCCCTCGCAAGCCTGCATGATGCAACACGCCGCGACGTCGACGTGGCAGTTGCCAAGATCCGCGCAGGAGAAGCGGTAGGACCTGCAACATCAATCGCCCACCAGGTCCACGGCGCGATCGGCATCACGCGCGAACACTCGCTGCACTTTGCAACCCGAAGGCTCTGGTCCTGGCGCGCCGAGTTCGGCCCCGAAACCGAATGGGCCGAAGGCCTCGGCCGAACCGCGGCCAAAAGTGGTGGCGCTGGCTTCTGGCCGTCGGTGACTGCCTAGGACCCCATCCCCTGCAGCAGCCTGCGGCAGCGCAGGTACTTCCCCACAAGTGGGGAAGACAAGAGAAAGAGCACAATTCGTGTTGTCTTCCCCATGAAATGGGGAAGTACCTGCGCATCGCGTCAGCGATGCTGCAGGGGATGGGGTCCGCAGCACCACGAACTGCACGCCCCCAAGGGAACCACTCCCCGCCAAGCGCGTTGAACCAGCACGCTTTCCCGCGACTTCATCCGGACTCCACCTGACCGAAAGAACACAATGAAACATCTGGTCTGGCTGGTGCTCCTGGTTGCAGGACTTTCCGGTTGCGTGACACTGCCGCGGTTGGATCATCCACCGCCCAACTCCCGCTCGGTCGTTCCCGCAGGGTTTCCGGCTGCCGTCCGCGTGCAGGGCGTGGACTGGCGCCTTGAAGCGCCACCCGAACAAATAGTTGTCAGGCTGAGGGCCGCTGCCACGGATGGCACGCTTGATATCCTGGCATTGTCGGGCGGCGGCGCAAGCGGCGCCTTCGGTGCAGGCGCGCTCGTGGGACTGACAAAGGCACACGCGAGACCACAGTTCGAACTCGTCACGGGCGTCAGCACCGGCGCGCTGATAGCGCCGTTTGCATTTCTCGGATCCGACTGGGACCAGCAGCTCACTGATGCCGTTGTTGGCGGACTGAGTGCCGACATGATGCAAAGGAAGGGGCTTGGTGGCCTGTTCGGTGTTTCAGTTTATGACGGCGATCCCCTGCGCAGGCTCATCGACAGCTTTATCACGCCACGCCTGATCGAGCAGGTCGCCGGCGAGGCTGCACGTGGAAGATTGCTCCTGGTCGCAACCACGGACCTGGACCGGAGCGAGGCGGTCGTCTGGAACATGGGGGCCATCGCGGCCACTGGCGGCGAGCCCGCCCGAAAACTATTCCGGGACGTGCTGGTCGCATCGGCAAGCGTGCCCGGCATCTTTCCGCCCGTCATGATCCCGGTCGCGGACGAACAGGGACATCTTTATGAGGAGATGCACGTTGACGGCGCCACCTCTGTTCCGTTCTTCGTGGCGCCCGAGGCGGTGCTCGTCGCACCTGGCCTGCCGTGGGGCGCGCGCGGCGGCAACATCTACATCATCGTCAATTCCGATCTCAACGTCATGGCGCAGACCACGCCTGTGAATACGCTGTCGATTTTTGAGCGAGGGTTTTCATCGGCGCTCTCCCACGCCTCAAGGACAGCGCTCGCGCAGAACGCGGCCTTCGCGCAAAAGCTTGGAATGACATTTCACTACACCGCCATCCCCGGCAATGATGGCTTCGCAGGCTTTCTCGATTTCGACAGACTGAAGATGCAGGCCCTGTTCGACTACGGGGCGGGATGCGCTGCAAAGGGACAGTTGTGGCTGACGAAGATGCAGCAGGCGCTCGATCAGGCCGTCAATCCCGGCACGCCCACCGGCCCCCACGCGCCCGAATGCCCGATCAACAGCGCGGACATTGCCAAACAGGGACTGTGAGAGGCTTGCCAGTGGCCCCGCTACGCCGGACGGTCGTTGAACTTCCTCGAGTCATCCTGCTTGCAAAGCGGCACTTCGCGCTGCAATGCGTTCAGGATGACAGCTAAAGGAAACAGATTCTCAAACCGGTCTAAACCGGACACTTCCTCCCGCCTCCGCGAACTCCAAAAGCTTCCAGGAAAAGCTCCCCGCAACCCGGCAACTTTTCGGTGGGACACGGAACAAAGGCTGTCTCACTATTTTCGGCCTGTTTCTGCGGAAAACATGCGAAGAGTGAGACAAGGTACGGGGGTGTTTTTTCATTTTGCACCCTGCTGGCAAACCTGAAAATCAGCCCCCGAAATCAGGCGCACTCCCAGGCACTCACCCCACAATTCCTTTTCGCGCGGGGCTCACGAGGCGGTCGCCTGGAAAAAGTCACCCAAGTCCGCCGGTAGGTATTCAATTGTCAAGTCGGCCGCAGCAAAGGGCTTGTGCCAAAAAGAACATAATACGAACAGTGTTGCCATGGAAGGTGTCTCAGGTGCGACATGTTGGGTTGTGTGTTATCGTCCGCGCGGCGAGACAGGCCGGAGTAAAACCGGGAAACGTTCTTGCAGGCGGGATACCGAATTTGAGGATCACTCGTTTCTTCATGACGGAGTTTTTCGAGATGCGTAACATGTCACTGAAATGGAATCTGACACGAATTATCGCCACGGCATGCATTCTTCTCGGCATGCTTCCGGGCCGCCTCGCACATGCCGAGGCCATCACGCTCTATGCGGAAAAGGACTTTTCCGGCCAGGAAGTTACAATCCGCGACAGCGTGAGCGATATCAGCGCCACGGAGCGGCCGGTCAGCGCCATGAGCCTTCGCATTCAGGAATCTGTCAGTTCCCCGGCAAGGGGTTGGCTCCTGTGCACGGTGCCGGACAATCAGGGCGATTGCCTGTGGTCGCGTGATGGCAGCATCCGGGATCTGGAACCATGGGGTTTTGCCCGAAGAATCCGCTCCTTGAAACCCGTTCGCCTGGATCTTTACGAGCCCTACGCAGGTCTTGCGACGAAGTCCGACGACATCTTCCTCCTGCACACGATCCAGAAAGACAAGAATCGGCGCAAGGACAACATGCGTGCCGCGGCGAGGATCAGGGCTGACGCGCCGGACCTCCTCGCCTATGGCATGCACGATCTTCCGGTTGCGGCAATCATCGTTGCCGGCACGTTGCCCTGGCAGTTGTGCACCGAGACGAACTACGGCGGCAGGTGCCTGACGACGGTAGACGACGTCGACGACATGGCCGCGCTCTTCTCCGACCACATCCGCTCAGCCCGCCGCCTTGCGATCAGGGCAACACAATAGCGGCGGCTCCACACCAAGCGCGCTTTAAATTTCATCCAGTCATCCTGCTTGCAATGCGGCGCGCAGTGCCGCTTTGCAGGCGGGACCCATGCGAGGTGAGGCCGCTCCGGATAGCCCTCACCACGTATGGGTCCCGAACGCACAGCACCGCTACGCGCTGCAATGCGTTCAGGATGACAGAGTGGGTAAGCTGGTTACGCAGCCACCCCATGATCCTTCACCAGCAGCACTGAAAGCGCGAACGCCGCGCACAGTGTCACCACGATCATGGCGCCCGTGGGAAGGTCAAACATTGACGAGGCCACAAGCCCGCTCACATATCCCGTGATGCCAACGAGATAGGCGCCACCGAGCTTCCAGCTCGTCGCAAAACGCCGTGACGCCAGCGCGGGGATGATCAGGCTCGCGAACACAAGATAAATGCCAACGAGCTGCACCGATTGCGTCACCACAAGCGCAAACAGCACGTAAAAACCAAAATGGCCAAGCCATTGCCTTGCCCCGAACCACACAATAAGCGCAGCCGCATACAACAAGGCCACCGGCTCGAGCGACTCCGGCGACACCCACAGGATCTGCCCAACCAGGAGGTCCTTCAGATGTTCACCGCCATGCGGGTTATTGGCCAAGATGAGAAGTTCCACGCAAGCCGCCAGCACGAAGAGCACGCCGATCAGCGCTTCCTGCACTTCCGGCCAGAACCGCTCGGTGAGTGTGAGCAGGAACGCGCCGCCAAGCGCCGCTGCAACAGCCGCCCCCTGTACCCGCCAGCCCTGCGGCTCGTAGCCCATTGCATCCGCGACCGTCACGCCGAGCCCCGCCACCTGTGCGATGGCGAGGTCGATGAAGACGATGCCACGAGAAAGCACCTGCATGCCGAGCGGCACGTGGATCGAAAGCACCAGCATGCCGGCAAGGAATGCCGGCAGCAGGATGCTGAACTCGAGAATGCCGAGATTCATTTTGAAGCCGCCAGCAGGGTCTTGAGCGTATCATCATAGAGCGAGAACAGGTCTTTGGCAGCGTCAGAGCCGCCAACCGTGAACGGCAGGGCGATTGCGGGGACATGTGCGCGCTCCGATATGAACACGGAAGAGCGGTCATCCTGGTAGGCGGCGCGGATGATCAACTTCACCGGCTGTTTGGAAAGTGTTGCCAGCACGTCCGCAATATGGCCGCTCGATGCTGGTACACCTGGTTTTGGTTCCAGCACGACAATCTGTTTCAGACCGAGCCAGTTGATCATGTAGATCCATCCGGCGTGCTGCACGCCAATCGATACGCCCCGCAACGGGGCCGCTTCCGCATTCCATCGCGCGATGGCCGCTTTCCAGCGGGTCGAGAAATCGGCAAAGCGGGAGGCGTAGGTGATGGCATTTGCATTGTCGATCTCGGCAAGCCGGTCCGACAGCCCTTTCGCCACCAGCAGAATGTTGCGCGGATCGGTCTGGATATGCGGGTTGCCCGAGGCATGAATATCGCCCTCCGCCCGGTCAAGCCGTGTCGGCACTTCGAGCAGTTGCACATACCTGGAAGCTTCGAAGGATCCCGGCATACCGGCCTTGATTTTCGAATTCGCGGCCTGCTGCAGCACCATCGGCAGCCAGCCAATTTCAAGCTCGGCACCCGTGCACACGGTGAGGTCGGCGGCCCGTGCCTTGGCAATCAGGCTTGGCCTTGCCTGGATCTGGTGCGGATCCTGCATGCCGGTTGTCGCCACATAGAGCGACGCCTTGTCGCCCGCGAGTTCAATTACCAGCGCGCCCCATTCCGGTTCGCAGGCAAAGACGTTGACGTCGGCTTGCGCCGGCGCGATGAAAAGCCCGGCGGCAAGCGAGGCCACGGAGAATATGAGCTTACGCATGTGCATGTTCCTCAAAAGCTGTGAGCGCCGTGCGCGCCAATGGCCACGGTGTAGCTGAATACGAATTCGTCATTGGACTGCGTGTCGGCGTCGTCGAGCGTGTACTCGGCCCGAAAGCGCGCGAATTCGCTTGTCCGATATTCGAGCAATGCCGAAAGCGCCTGTGGCGTGTGTCCGGCATTGTCCAGCGAAGTGCCGGCAAGTGCCAGAGGCGCATCATCGCTCTGCAACTCGGCGTAGCGAACGCCGAACCGCCAGCGCGGCATGAATTGGTACACGCCCTGCACGTAGAAGCCGGATCGTTGGTAGTCAACGGGGACACCTTCAAAGGTGCCTTGCTCATTTCCCAGAAAATACTCACCTGAAACCGACAGGTTTGTTTGTATCGGGTTGCCGTTTGGCGCCCATTTGTAGACGGCGCTGGCAATGAAGAGGTCGTCCTTGCCGCTGAATGTCTCGCCCGTGTCACGCTGGTCCGACTTTGTCCGCAGGTAGGACGCGCCCACAAGAAAACTCGAGGACTCATCGATGTCGCCGCCGGAATGCACGAAGCCTGACACAGTGCCAGACCCGTTGTCATCCGCGTTGCCCGCAGGAAATGCATCGCCGCGCATCCATTCGGCACCAAATTCCAGAAAGAAATCGGTCGGTGCAAGCCAGCGAGCCTGGACGCCGTCATCGCCATACTGGTTGCCCAGCATCGCGCGATAGGGCAGTGGCGCGTCCGAGAAATCCCAGGCGTGCGCATGCTTCTCGTTCAGATAGCCAATGCCGGAGAGGAAGCGGCCAGCCTTGACAGTGAAGCCTCCAGGCAGGTCCGTGGTCTGAATGTATGCCTCTTCAACACCGATCGAATCGTCGCTGCCCATCGACACGATCAGGTTGGCCAGGAATGCCTGGTCAACATTTGCTGAAATCGATACCTCTGATTCTCCGAGTGAGAATCCCCGGTCACGCAAACCGGCCTCGTCACCCAGTGCAAAACCTGGCACGCGCAGCGTTCCGGGATCCTTCGACGACACATTGTACGAACCGTTCAGAATTGCCGAAATCGCAGGGTTGAATGCGTTCGCCGAGCTTGGCGCCGATACCACTGGGGCAGGAGCTGGTGGCGCCACATCGGCCACGGCGACTGGTGAAGCCACTGTGGAAGCTTTCGCCTCGGCATCATCCGCACGCGTTTCCGCCTTCTTCAGTCGCGCCTCAAGGTCCTCGATCTTCTTTTCATAATCCCCGCGCAGCGACTTCATTTCCTTCCGGATCTGCGCAATGTCGGAAGCGGTATCGGCACGGGCTGATGGCGAAGTGGCGGCAGCAAGCCCCACCGCGAGCGCCAGCGCCGCTGTCTGAGTTCTTTTCATGTGAATGACCAATATCAATCGGGTTTCAGGGCGCGTTACGCTTTCGCAAGCGCACGCAAATGTGATCAGCAATGTAGTGGATGGGGTCGCAAGAGCTGCGCCGCGTCAGGTCAACGCCGTCGATGACAGGCGTGAATCACGCAGACGGAGGCGCTCTGCTCGACCAGCTGAAGCTCGAACTTGATGGTTCGGAAATGCGCAGCGCCACAAATGTGATGCGCTGGCTGTGCTCGGCGGGCCTGAATTCGAACGGGACCGAGCTGAACAAATAATTGTGAGCCGACGCCAGTTGCTGGCAAAGGAAGCACTTCGTGTCGGAACGTTTGTCGGGAGAGTTGTTGCCGTTGCCCTGGCCGTCACCACTGGTTTGCGAGACTGTCCCGTCGGGCCAGTGCATGTGGCTGGAGGACAGCTGCGCCTGAAATACCAGGGACAGCGACACAATGGCGACAAACACGCAACGAATGGCGTCCTGCCATCCCTTGCTGCCGCACTGCTGATTCGTTTGCCCTGGCTGGGTCAACCCCGCCCCTCACACATTCACTTCACGATGAGAATATAGACCTGTTCGGGTGTCAGGCACAACAAGGTGGGGACAGCGATCCGGTCCTCACAGGGAGTTAACATTGCGCTGCCGGCCGCGTGGCTCGCCGACCCTGAAACGAAAAACGCCGGGCAGCAGGCCGCCCGGCGTCATCACATTCAAGACATCTGCGCTAGATGTTGCGAACGTTGAGCACGCGACCGCTGTACGGATTGATTCGCAGCATCACCGGGCGACCGCGGAAGTTGAACGCAAAAGCCCGATATTCTGACCCGAACCGGCTCTGTCGCAGGCCGCGGACACCATAATAGCCCTGCTGTTCAACCCGACGGACAAGGCGCCAGTAGGAAAGCACTGCGCCATGACGGTCATTGTTCCATCCACCACGTTCCCAACCGCGTTCCCAGCGATCGAAGTTGCCTTCGTGTCGGTTCCAGTTGAAGTTGCCTTCAGTGCGGCGGTCGCCCTGACGATACCCATCGTCATTGTGACCATAGTTCGGCTGACCGTTGCCTTGGTTCCCGTATCCGGGATTGCCATATTGCTGGTTGCCACCCTGGTTTTGACCCTGCTGGCCGTGGTTACCGTAGTTTGGCTGATACTGGTCGGCCATTGCGGGGGCCGCAAAGTTCAGTACACCAAGCGTCAGGGCTGTTGCAGCAGCTGTCACATATTTACGCATATTGATTAACTCCTGTTTGAAAGGGCCGAAACCCAACCCTTGGCGTTGATAATGATGTTCTCAATCTGAACCGGGTCTGGATGGACTATTCATGTGGGGTTCAGCGATATTGTCCTACCAAGGCAACCATGCGTTACACCGTGCGCCCAATACTGATTGCAGTCGTGCTCCTCCTGTCGGGCATGTCGGCGATTGCGGGCGAACAACCCCGCATCGACAGCAACGGCCAGATCATCCTTGCCGACAATGACGGACCTGGGCGCGGTCGCTGGCGCGATCGGCGCGACGAAGCGCGCGGTGGAAGCGAAGACCGGGTGATCCCGCTTGACTCGATCATCAACAACCTGATGTCGGTTTATCCGGGCAAGCCGCTGGATGCGCGTGGTCCCATGCAGCGCGCGGATCGACTTATCTATGAGATAGTCTGGCTGACCCGTGACGGTCGCCAGATCGTGATCATCGTTGATGCCCGCACCGGACAGGTGATGCGGGTACGCGGATTATAGGAACGGAAAGAAAGCCATGCGCATTCTCGTCGTAGAAGATGACCCCGATCTGCAGCGCTTGCTGGCAACCGCGCTGCGTGACAACGGTTATGTCGTCGACACCGCAAGCGATGGGGTTGAAGGACATTTTCTTGGCGACACGGAACCCTATGACGCTGTCATCCTGGATCTTGGCCTGCCTGAATTGGACGGCATCAAGGTGCTCGAAAAATGGCGCAAGGCTGGCCGCGTGATGCCGGTCCTGATTTTGACAGCCCGCGATCGCTGGAGTGACAAGGTCGCTGGCCTCGACGCAGGCGCTGACGACTATGTCGCAAAACCTTTCTTCACCGAGGAAGTGCTGGCGCGTGTGCGCACGCTGCTGCGCCGTGGCGCCGGAATCTCGACCTCGGATATCGAGGTGGGCCCAATGCGCATCGACACGCGGGCTGCCCGCGTGACGATCCAGGGCAATCCCGTGAAGCTGACATCGCTCGAATATCGCTTGCTCGCTTACCTGGCCCATCACAAGGGCAGGGTCGTGTCGCGCACCGAACTGGTGGAGCATCTGTACGACCAGGATTTTGACCGCGACTCGAACACGATCGAGGTTTTCGTGGGTCGCCTGCGCAAGAAGCTGGGTGTAAATCTGATTCAGACAATGCGCGGACTGGGATACAAACTCGACGAAGGTGTAGCTGACTCGGAAGCTAATGCTGCGCACTAGATCAATCGCATTTCGCCTCGTTGCAATTGCCGCCGGCTGGGGAGTGATTGGCCTCATCGCCGGCGGCGTATTGCTGTCATCGCTGTTTCGCTCCTCGACTGAGCGCAGTCTGGACAATCGCCTGCTGGCCGACCTCGAGAGTATCGTAGCCGTGGCAGAACTCGATTGTGATGGTGGCTTCATGATGCCCAAGCCGCTGATTGCCGAACGGTTCACGCGTGTGTTTTCAGGCTCGTACTGGCAGGTCTCGTCGATCGAGGCGGCAGCAAAAGTGGCACAGAAGCCGCTGATGCGCTCCCGCTCGCTGTGGGACAAGTTGCTGCCGATCAGTTCGAACACAATGCTTGGTCAGATCCAGAAGGGATATGCAGATGGGCCCATCGGGCAGAACCTGCGTTACGTCGAACGCGTGGTCTCGATCACGCATTCGGACAGCGACGGCAACGACGCCGATGGCGCTGAAGCAAGCGTCAATAGCACAGCCGGAAACGGCGCGTCCGGCCCGAGCACAAACAGTAATGACAGCAAGTGCGTCGGCAGCCGGTTGTTTCGCATTGCCATTGCGAGCGATCTGAATGACATCGAGTCGGAAATTGAAAGTTTCAACACGATCCTGTTCTGGTCGGTGATCGCACTGGGTGTGAGCATGGCAGGCGCCATGGCGCTGTTTGTGCGCCTCGGGCTTTCACCGCTTGAACAGATTTCCCGTTCCCTGGCTGCGATCCGCGAGGGCAGGGCCGACCGCCTTGAAGGCAATTTCCCGACAGAATTGCAGCCGCTTGCAGATGAGCTGAACGCCCTCGTGCGGCACAATTCGGAAGTCGTTGCGAGGGCGCGCACGCATGTGGGCAACCTCGCGCATTTCCTCAAGACACCGCTCAGCGTCCTCGCCAATGAGGCAAAGGGCGCCGCAGGGCCTTTGGCCGAGTCAGTGACAAAGCAGGTGCAGGTCATGCGCCGCCAGGCCGATCACTATCTGGCACGCGCACGGACGGTGGCTTCGGCCTCCGTGATTGGGGCGCGTTGCGACGTGGCGCCCGTGCTCTCGGACCTGACGCGGGCACTCACCAAAATCTACGATGCCCAGGGCATTGAAATCGAAAAGAGTTGCGCTGAAGGCCTGACATTCCGTGGTGACCGTTCAGACCTTGAGGAAATGGTTGGCAATCTGCTCGACAATGCGTGCAAGTGGGCCGAAAGCCAGGTCAGCATTGCAGCCACGCGTGCAAATCCAGGACGCCTGCGCATCACGGTTGTCGATGACGGACCGGGTTTGTCCGACGAGCAGAAAATGCGCGTGCTCGAGCGCGGTGAAAGAATGGATGAGTCCAAGCCAGGCTCCGGACTTGGAATTGGAATTGTGAAGGACATTTCATCGCTGTACGGCGGAACCTTCAGCCTCGATCGGGCACCGGAAGGTGGCTTGCAGGTCACGCTTGATTTGCCGGCGGCGGACCGGGCATCAAACAGCTAGGTGTGATTACTCGCTCTTGCCCGGCTTGCGCTTTGCCTTCTTTTCTTTCTTGACCTTCTCGGGGCCATGATAGTCCTCGATGCCAAGCAGGATGGCATAGCAGGCCAGTCGCACAACGCGCGGGATCTTCACGGGTTCACCGTCGCGCTCTCCCTTTTCGTAGTACTGCACCACCCGTCGCTTCAGGCCGAGGGCGTCGGCTGCTTCCTTTTGCGACAGGTTCTGGTCTTTGCGCCAGCGCTTGAAATCATTCCCTTTCATCGGGGCAGCCACTCATGAGTTGACGAACTGAAGTTGCATCCATCCATCGGACAGATCAGGAATGGAATCAACGCGCAACCGCAGGAACGTCAGATGAATGACATGCAAAAAGCAGCGTCCGCTTGGCGCACCACGTGCACATTAACCAAGCCATCCGCAGCGCAGTCACGTTCGCGGTGCCAGCCTGCTTCGCAACAGTCTGACCGCATAAATCGTGCCGGAGGATGCGCGAGGGGATGGTACCTGGGGTACCAGGCGCTGAGCCCCCATCGCCGACTGCAGGTTGCATGGATCCGATCTGGATACTTTGTGACCGCCTAACTGGCTTTAACTCAATCATCCGGATAGGTCTGGAGGTCTGTGGATTCAACCAGTTCTCCTTGACCGGGGATAAGGCATAACCCCTGATACCGTTGCCGAGGTCATCCCTTGGCCCTACACTCGACAGATACGCCCACCGGACGGCGTGCCAATCTGATGGCGCGACTGGACCGGGCCCTCCCCGGCGGCCAGCCCGGGATCGAATTGCACGAGGCTTGCTATGCGTTTGAATTTGATCGCTTTGGCGGCGACAGCCGCAATGGTGCTCGCGTCTCCCGTTTGGGCAGATAATGTCGGGCAGGCGACACGTGTGCAGAAATTTGCCTACCAGACACCACCGCAGGCACAGCGGACACCAATCTTCCGCATGAACCCCGTCGTGAAGAATGGCAGGCTTGAGACCGTTCCGTCAGGCGCACTGGAAGTGACGTTCACGGATGGCAGCCGCCTCACCCTGGGTTCGGCATCATCGATCGTGGTCGACAATTATGTTTATGCGGGGCCGCAGGGTTCTGGCCAGCAGACGCTGCGCATGACCAAAGGCCTCTTCCGCTTTGTTTCGGGAGCAATCCCCAAGGACCAGGTCAGGCTTGTGACGCCCAGCGTGTCCGTCGGCATCCGCGGTACAATCGTCAAGGCTCTGGTCAAGGAAGATGGATCAGGAACCATTTTCTTTGAGCACGGCAGCGGCTACGTTGATAACGGCAAGGGGCAAAATGTTCCCATGACCGAAGGCGACATGGTCACGATCGGACCGGATGGATCGATCGGTTCGCCTGCCAGGAAGCATTGGACGGCGGGCGACGCGTCCGTGGACCAGGGACTGAATCCCTTCAACCAGACATTTGGCGGAACCGAAGGTGGCTCCGGCGGTGGTGACGGTGCCGGTTCTTCCGGCGGGACCCGCGGCAACGACTAGCAAGGCAGAAATGGTCTGAAAAGCCGAAGTCAGAGCGGCCGAGACATTGAACCGGGAACCGGTAACATCTGTACAGGCGCTCACACGACAAAGCGCCATTGAAGTGATCGCGCGTAATGAGAATGCCTGCCCGTGAGCAAGAGCTGAAGAACTTTCTCGCCGCTCTTCCAGCGGAGAAGGCAACAAAGCTTGCCATGGCTGTTGAACGTGGCCGACTGGCAGGAGAGCGCGGACTTCCGGCTGAATTGATACTCGACGGGCTGCGGCCGACGCTCAAGCGCGTGGGCCTTCGGCGTTCTCCGACGGCGCAGCGCCTGTTTTGCGAACCTTTTGCGGACTTCCTGGTCGAGTCGCGCGAATTCAAGCAGGCAGGGCGGATCGCTCGCTCGACGATCAATGCGTTGTGGAAATGGCTCGCAAGGGAAGGCCTGCGCACCACGCTTGCCGATTTTGAAATCCAGATCAGCCGTTCCGTTCTCACGCGTGATACCAGGCGCGAAAACGAACTGGTCTTTCAGTTGCAGCATGAAGTCGCATCCGTCGTGCAGGCGGCCGTCGAGCGGGTGAACGGAGCTGGCACGGAGAGGCGTATCCTCGCCGTGAAATTCGGCGGCGAGGAAGCGCTGTTCGACATCGAAGAGATCGCGATGCTTCTGTCATCGGCAAATGATCTGTCGCCATTGCGCGGATTGCTGCCCAAGCGCATCGACACGCTGAGTGACCAGCACATGACGCTGATCCGGGACATTTACGAAGAGCTCACGATTCGCAGGCAGGAACTTTGCCCCTATGTCGGCCTGCTTGTGCTGGGACGCCTGAAACGCCCTTGGGAAGTGCTTCGTCTTGCCGGGATCATGTCATCGCAGTCACGCCAGCCATTGTTCAGCCAGCCAGATCTTGGATTGATCGGCGACATACTGCTCGCCGACATGGAGAACATGGCTCTCGACATCGCATCTGTCCGGCCCGACAGCCTTGATCCTGATGCCCTGCTGAACAAGCTCGACCGCTTCACCCAGATGTCAGGTGGACTGGTGCGCGAAATCGGAACCAAGCGCGATGGAAAATGGGGGCAGAGGCTGATCAAGATCCGGCAACTCGCATCCGACGCGATGGATGCGCTCATCACGCGTTCGCCGCGCGAAATCACGGCGGCCTTGCCGATTCAGAAACTTGGCGCCTTTGGCGGTCGCGGCCCGAAGCGACCGGACTTCTCAAAGGATCCGGACGAGATCAAGATCGAACGGGCGCTGTTGTGGGGCCAGCTCCTTGCGGGTTCCACACCCTACGCCGGAGGTGGTGATTTTCACGCGGCACACAAGGACGCATTTGAGGAAGTTTCGAACTTCATTCGCAGCTACACCGAAAGCATTGTAGTCGAGCTCAAGACCCTGGACTTTGAGAAGCGACCACGGGCGCAAGCCTACCTCGCTCACACCGAGGCGCTCTCGGCCAGCATTCTGGGCCACGAGGAAACCGAACAGATCCGCAAGCGGGTAGCTGCCGTCCTGGCGCGCTAGATCACGCCTTCCGTTCGAAGCAAGTCGATTTCTGAAGCCGAAATGCCGATCTCGGTCAGTAACGCCTCGGTATGCTCGCCGAGGCTTGGCGGCGACTGATAGAGCCTGCCTGGCGTTTCCGACAACACCACCGGTGTGGCCATGATCGTGGCGGGTGCATCCAGTCCGGGATATTCGACCTTGTTGAGGTAGCCTGCCTGGTTCACGTGAGGGTCATCCAGCAACTGCTGCGGCGCGAGTACCGGACCAGCCGGCACTTTGGCCTCGGCCAGTGCTTCAAGTGCTTCCTGGACGGTGCGCGTTGCGCACCACTTCAATGTCCGTTCACTGAGGATCTCGCCATTGTCGCCGCGTGCCTCATCGCTGTTGAAACGCGGATCGGTTGGAAAATTCCCTTCGCCGAGCAGCTTCGCCCATCGCTTGAACAGTGGATTGCCGTTGATCAGGATCGTGATCCAGCCATCCTTGCAGCGGAAAATGTCTGAGGGCCCGGCTGTCTGTCCGCGATTGAGGGTGGCAACGCGGTTTTTTCTGAGCACGGACTGCTCGATCAGGGTCTGGCTCATGAACGTGACTGCCGTGCGCAACAGCGCACCCTCAACATGCTGTCCCCGTCCGGTCTGCTGCCGGGCAAACAGGGCGGTCATGGTACCAAACGCAGCCAGCGACGCAGAGCCGAAGTCAACCCATGACGCTGCCGAGCGCACAGGTTGCTCCGGCGTGCCGGACATATACACAGCACCAGACATGGCCTGCGCGACGCCGTCAAATCCCAGCCGTTCGGAGTAGGGACCCCCCGATCCGAATGCCGACACCGTTGTCAGCACCGTGCGCGGATTGATCGAATGAACGCTGGGCCAGTCCAGCTCAAGTGTCGTCAGCGTTTGCGGCGGCAGGTTGACCACGACAACATCGGCAGTGCGAATGAGCTTCTTGACGATCTCGCGCCCCTTCGGATGGGCCGGGTCCAGCGTCATGCCCTTTTTGTTGCGGTTCATCTGCAGGAAGAGTGCACCCGCGCCAGGAGAGCCATCGGCCTCGTGCATCACTGGCACAAGGTTGCGATCTTCTGAACCGTCACGCTTTTCGATTCGGATTACCTCGGCGCCCATATCCGCAAGCAGGGCCGCGCAATAGGGGCCGGCGATATAACGGCCAAAATCGAGAACTCGAATTCCAGTGAGGGCAGAAGTCGCAGAAGTCATAGGCTGTTTCCTGTCGGTCACGGTGCGAACACGCCCGCGGGGATTTTTCTGGGCTATTCCACCGTGAGAGGCAAGCCCCGCCGTATGCGGTCGCGGGCATGTGGAGTATTCCGGAGAAGTCTTTGCCAGCCCGGGCCGGACTCATGCACAATTGCACATGACTCCGATTTCCTTTGACCTCGACCCTCGGCTGGCCAACGACACGGCGTGGCTGCGGGACTGGCCGCTCTGCAAGCTGCTGCTTATGAACGACCAGCGCTACAGCTGGATTGTACTGGTGCCGCGCCGCACAGGTGTGACCGAGCCCTTCGACCTCAAGCCCGCCGACCAGACCAGGCTGTGGCACGAAGTGATGCATGCTGCCGAGATTTTGAAGGCCGCATCGCCGTGCCGCAAAGTCAATATCGGCGCCCTCGGCAACATTGTCAGCCAGCTCCACGTCCACATTGTCGCGCGCAACGAAGGAGATTTTGCCTGGCCCGGCCCGGTTTGGGGACAGGGTATTGCCCTCCGATTCGAACCTGCAAGCCTTGAAGCGCGGCTTGAAGCTTTTCGCAACACGCTGCATCCGCCGGCAGACTGAAACTGCATCGTCACCGGTAACCGGCGGATCAATGAACTAAATAGAACACGAGGAGACGGGCGTCACGCCCGGCGCGCAAATGACAACACCCTATGGCGTCCGGAACTTCCCGGAAACTTTACGCTCTGTTAGCAATTGGCAATTTGGCACGGGCCTTGCGAACTCGAACGGTATCATGCTCGACCGTTCACCAGCTGCTGCCCTCACGCTTCGCCCAACGCTCCCCGCGTCGGCCGATACCGTGCTGACCGCATTGCGCGGTGCAGCCGACAGCACTGGTGCCGATTTCGACTACTTGCTGAACACGGCAATGCGGGAATCCAGCCTGAATCCTGAAGCAAAAGCGCCAACGTCTTCGGCAACCGGCTTGTTCCAGTTCGTGGAGCAAACCTGGCTGGGCACCATGAAGCGTCATGGCACAGAGCACGGGTTCGGTGCCTATGCCGACGCAATCCAGGTCGGCAAGGATGGCCGGTACAACGTCGCCGACAAGGGGTTGCGCCAGGAAATTCTTGCCCTGCGCAAGGACCCGAAGGCGTCTTCATTAATGGCCGGTGAATTGACCAATGACATGCGCGGCGACATGGAAGTCGCGCTGGGACGAGGAGTGTCGGCGGGGGAGCTTTATGTCGCTCATTTCCTCGGTCCCCAGGCGGCGGTGAAGATGATCAAGGCTGCGGCGGCGACGCCAACAGCCGCCGCCGCCAATCTTTTCTCTGATGCTGCGTCCTCCAATTCGAATATTTTCTTTGGCAGGGATGGCAAGGCCCGTTCGGTCGGTGCGGTGCTGGACTCCCTCAAGGCCAAGCACAGCGGCAGCCACCTTTCGGCGCACGAATTTGCTTCGGCCGAAACGCCTGCAACAGCGGCCGGTGCAGCCGCCGATGCCGCAAGCCAGGCGCTGCGCGGTTCATACGCCGGGCAGACCGCGTCAGCGTTGACCGCGCGTGACAACCTGACGAACCGTTTCGGCATGAATACCCTGATCATGTCTCCATTGATGGCACAGATGCTGTCGTCGATGGACAAGCTGCCAAGCATCGAAGCAGCCTTCAGGCCGGATGACGAGAACCCGCGACCGTACAAGCTTTAGGCGCAAGCGACCGAATGCTGCATGGCCCGCAGCAGTGCAATCCGCCACAACGCAGCCTTCCCGGCAATTTGCAGCAAAGATTGAATGACGCAGATCCTCCGCATTTGGTGGCCGATCCTTCTCGCGATGCTGCTCGTCCAGATGGGCAATGGTCTTGCGGGAACGTTGGTCAGTGTTACCGGACAAAGCCAGCACCTGCCGCCCCTGATCCAGGGACTGATCCTGTCCGCGTTTTTCGCAGGCAGCCTCGCGGGCGCATTTTCAGCGCCACACCTGATCATGCGCACCTCGCACATTCGAAGCGCCTCGATCTACACAATCGCGATGGCACTCTCGACGGCTTCATTCGCGCTCACCAGTGACCCCTGGGTCTGGGTTGCACTTCGTCTCGTGGCCGGGGCAGCGATTACAGGAATTTTTGCGACAGTCGAAAGCTGGCTGAACCTCGGTATCAGGGACAAGATCCGAGCGAGGGTGTTCGGCTTGTACATCTTTATCCAGCTGGGCGGCCTTGCAGCCGGGCAAATGCTGCTGAGCGCGCGCAGCATCGGCGAAACGGGACTGTTCATGTTCGCCGCCTCAGTGATCGGGCTCGCGGCGCTGTGTTTCCGTATGGAGCGGGTGCAGAACCCTGCGCTTGAATCCACCATCCACTTGTCAATCGGTGAATTGTCGATGCGCGCCCCTCTTGGCATTCTTTGCATCTGCCTTTCAGGCTTTGCGTGGGCTGGATTGATGGCATCGGGTCCGGCACTTGTCGAAATGATGGGACTGAGTGACTTCGACAAGTCGATTTTCCTGGCGCTTGCCGTGGTCAGCGGCATGGCGGCGCAATTGCCGGCAGGATGGCTTGCCGATCACATGGACCGTCGCATTGTGTTGATTGCGCTGACAGTGGCTGCTGCTGCAAGTGCGCTTGCAGCATCGTTCAACCCTGACAGATGGATGCTATTCACTTTCGCGGTCACGTTCGGCGCCGCAACCTTCCCGCTCTACGCGGTTGGCGTGGCGCGCGTGAGTGAAGTGCTCAACCAGGCAGAGCGTACCTCCGCAAGTGCCCTGATGATCGTGTTCTTCGACTTTGGAGCGATTGCAGCACCCATGTTGATGTCCTACGCAACGGCGCAAAGCGGTGCGACTGCATACTTCATTGCACTGGCGGTGCCACAAATTCTGTTTGCGGCATGCGTCGTCGTTTTTGCGTTTCAGCTCAACGGCCGGGGCGACTGATCAGGTTCCCACAAGTCACCCCAGGCGCTGTCTCTCGCGGACTTGTACGCCGCTCGATTCTTTTTGGAATAGGTGAGACGGCGGATCCCGCCATTCTGGCAGACATCCAGATGAAGGTGTCCTTTTGCCAGCATGGGCTTTCGCACAATACGGGCGGCAGACATGGCGGGCAGGACATTCCGACTCACCGCGACATAGCTGAACTTCTCATCTTCGTAGGCAAGGTCCGCATCCTTGACGCGACGGTGGATCTCCGACCGCAGGACCCTGACTGGCCGATGACACCAGTCAGTCCCTGTCATTGGACATGTCAGGTCATGGGGGCAGGGTGCGATTGTGTAGGCCCCTGCCTCGATCAGAATCGCGCGGATCCGCCTGATGATGTCAAACCCGAGCGGCGTCCCAGGTTCAATAATCACGAGAACCTTGGCCGTACAACGCCAGAGGTCTACGACCGTCTTTTCAAGAACCATCCGGGGCAGTTCGTTAAGAGCGTAAGAGGCAACAACGGCATCGTGAATGTCCGGCCCGGCATGCTCGATTGATCCGGCGCTGAACCGCAAGTGCGCACCGACCGCCCGCGCACAAGCTTCCGCAATGGGCCGCCACCCGGAATCCCGCTCCAGCAAATGCAGCCGCGCCTCGGGAATCTGCTCAAATGCCGCGAGCGAAGCCGTACCTGGTCCAGCGCCAGCATCCAGAATGGTCCTGATTTCGGACCCGTCGATCCTGCCAAGAATTTCCTGCCAGACGGCTGCCGCGACGGCATATGTCGATGGAAATCTGACGCATAGATAGGCCGCAGACTCGATCGGGGACAGTGTGTGCCGAATGTCGTCTCTCGTTCGGTAACCAGTTGATAAGCTTTGCGCGTGTTTACGCAGATCCCCGAGCGAAAACGGCTGGATCGTTTCGGCAATCGCCCCAATGAGGGCGTCTGGGAGATTTGTCGTCATAACCGCACTTTAACCAAGCGTCCCTAGACTTGGGACATGTCCGTGGAACAAAGCAATAAAAATTCCCTCGCCAGGATCGGGCTCAGTAGCGAAGACGTCAAGGCGCTGCTGTCCAATCCTGCACCCGAACAGCGCGCGAAGGTCGTGAGCCAGCTGGCCGTCGATATTGATGGTGGCCGACTTTCACCTGCCGAATGGTCGCTCGCGCTCGAAATCATGCGGGCAATGGCAGCGGATGCCGAAATGATGGTGCGCCGCGCTGTGGCGACGTCGCTCAGGCATTCGGAGAATTTGCCGCGCGACCTGGCGCTAAAGCTCGTAAAGGACGACGTCGTAGTTGCCCAACCTATTCTTGAGCACTCGGTCGTTCTCACCGACGATGACCTGATTTCAATTCTGGCTGATGGAAACGGCGCGAAACAGGTCGCCATCGCGCGTCGCCCCGCCGTGAGCGAAACCGTTGCATCGGCCATCGTCGATTCCGGAAATGCCGCTGCTGTCAGTACACTTGTCGGAAATGAAGGCGCCGCTCTCAGCGAACCGCTGTTGAGAAAAACGCTTGATCGATATGGCAATTTCGAAACCGTGAAAGCGGCGATGGTCCATCGCGAGGAACTGCCGGTCACGATCTCGGAGCGCCTGGTGACGATGGTTTCGGAAAAGCTGAAGCTTACTCTGGCTGCCCGACACAAGCTGTCCGCCGATGTTGCAACCGACATCATTCTTGACGCGCGCGAACGTGCAACGCTGGGCCTGTTGTCGCGGGATACGTCCGCGGAGGACGCCCACGCATTGATCCAGCAATTGCACGTCAGCGGTCGTCTGACGCCGTCGCTGGTCTTGCGCGCATTGTGTTCTGGCGATGTTCGCTTTGCCGAAGACGCCATGGCAGAAATCGCCGGCACCAGCACAGAGAAGGCAAGCCTCCTTATTCACGACGCTGGCAAGATGGGCCTCAAGGCGCTGTACAGGAAGTGTGAATTTCCCGAAGCGCTCTATCCGGCATTCCGGGTTGCGATTGATGTGATCGATGAAACCGAACTCGATGGCGGGCAGCACGACCGCGAGCGCTTCTCACGCCGTGTCATCGAGCGCGTTCTGACCCAATACAACGAGATCGATGTGCCCGATCTGGACTACCTGCTCGGAAAATTGAAAAAGCTGGAAGCTGCCGCTTGAGGCAATCGACGTCTCGCCGAAATCAGCCTGGCCACTTGTTGCCATTGGCCTTGAAGTCCGCAATATCGGCTTCAAGGTCTTCAAGCTCTTCACATCCTGACGGACAAAGCCCTTTCAGTATGGTGTGTTGTTCTTCGGCCTTCGCAAGATCATTCATGCGAAGATAGAGCTCGCCCAGATATTCATTGGCACCCTTGTGCTTCGGGTTCACGGCGAGTGCGCGCTTGTAGAAGCCGAGCGACTCCGGATACTTGCCCAGCTTGCGATGGCAGTAACCAAGGTAATTCAGCGCATCCGCGTCGCGCCCATTGTCGGCAACGACATTCAGAAGCAGCGGGATCGCTTCCTCGCACTTGTCTGCCTTGATCAGATACTCGGCCTTGTCAAAGTCGGACGCTGCCGCCTGCTGTTTGGCGTTTCCGGACTGCGGCATGGGACGGGGAATCTCGGTGCGTGGGGCAGGGCTGCTCGACGCGGCTATGGCAGATGGCACAGCGACTGCTGCAGCGACGGCGAAAAGCACGAAGCCGGACAAGCGAGCGAAAGCCATGTTGCACCTCCTGGGAAAGGCGGCAGATTGAAGCGTTAATTGGTGTCAGGCAAGCAAAAGTTGACTTGCTGCCCCGGGTCCCCCATCCATTGTTCATGAGCGAGCCGCCAAACCAGGCCACGGCCCCGGAACCAAGGGGCTCCCGGCGAAAACAGGCCAGCCGCCAGCGCCTGCTGGATGCAGCCCGTACGCTCTTTGTGACGCGCGGGTACCACGCGACGCGGCCGCAGGACATCTCGAAAGAGGCTGGCTTGGGACACGGCACGTTTTACTTGCACTTCAAGGACAAGCAGGAGTGCTTTATTACCTTCGTCGAACAGGCGCGCGCGGAAGTCAGCGCTGCAATCATCGAACGCGCAGCATCTGCAAAGACGCTCGCGGAAATGGTCGAAGCCGTTCTGACGGGCATCTACGACTACTCCGAGGCCAATCCCGGTGTGCTTGTGACGGTCATGTCGGACGATACCATTATTTCTGCCGGGAGTTCAGAAGGCGGCACCATCCTTGAACGCTGGGGAGCACAATGGGGCGAGGTACTCAGGCTCCAGGCACAGCAGGGGCTGGTCGCCACAGATTTCGACTTCGCCGTGATCGGGCAAGCAATCGTAGGGGCAATCCAGCAGGCGTCGAGCTTTACATTCGCGCGTGGCGGCGCTCGTTCGGTGCTGGTGAAGTCTCTGACCCAGTTCATCGTTCGGGCACTGTCGCCCGCAAAATAGATCAGTACACGGATCACAAAGGGCACCGCCTGGACAGTTGACTCGCGAGCCCAACTGACAAATTATCAGTCACACAGACGCAAAATGGGAGTGCCCACATGACAAAGCTGACCTTCACGCGCGACGAGATCATGGCAGAAGATGTCTACGCCAAGCCGCAGATCGAGGCTGGCTATCGCTTGCATGGTGGATTTGATGCGGCTGGGAAATACATCTCGCCCCGCACGAAGAACCGATGGCCGGCAGTACGCGCATGGCAGGAACAGCTTGCATCACGCGGTGCTCCACTGATTGACGCGACAATACGCCTGCTCAAGCGGGACGCGTATCCCAACGCGCAGCAGCAAAAACTTCTGCTCAATAGCGGCATGGGTGAAACGCTCTGGAACTCGCTGACCATAACCGGCGTGATTGAAGCGCGTGGCCGCGCACTCTGTGATGCCGAGGCGCCGGACTTCCAGAAGATCATCGAGGAAGACATCAGCGCGACGACGATCGGACATCTCAACAAGGGTTTGCTTTACGCACACGGCCTCGATGAAGGAGGCCACAAGGAAGCGGGCGAGGGCGGTCACGACGACATGTGGTTCGCCGTGCGCGACGCACTGTTTGGCAAGAACGCCTATCCGCTCCCGGAAGTACCCGCGAGCATCGGACGCCCCGAGATCGGAAGGCTGATGCCGCAGCTCGACAAGGTTTACGAAGACTGGATCCTGCTGCTGATGAACGTGCTCATGATTGAAGTCCGTGCCGAAGCGTTCTTTTCTTTCTGCGTCAGCATCATGCGATCACCCGATGTATTCAAGGACAGGCGCGCGGCGGCAGACCATGCGGCTGAACTGGTCGAACGCATCCGGACGGATGAGGCAATTCATGTGGCCTATCTGCAGTCTTTTGTTTCCGAACTGCGCAGCTACACGATCAGGACCCTCGACGGTCGGCGGATCAAGGGGGCCGAAATCATCGACCCGATCTGGGAAGGCATGATCCACTGGCATTCGGTCACTCAGGCCGATTTCGGGCGTACACAAAGCCGCGCGGCCATCGAGGCGCGCATCGGCAAGCGCGCTGATGCAAGTGTACTGATTGCAAGATTTGACGCCCTGGAACAGAAGGCAGCAGCATAGTGAAAGACTTGCGTGACAAGGTGGCGTTCATAACCGGCGGTGCAAGCGGCCTGGGTCTGGGTATGGCAAAGGCCTTTGGCCGACTGGGCATGAAAGTAATGATTGCCGATATTGAACAGGCCGCCCTCACACGTGCTGTTCAGGAGTTGAAAGACAGCCAGATCCGTGCAGAAGGCGTCCTTTGTGACGTGTCATCGCGCGGCAGTCTGCGAGAGGCCGCACTCAAGACGATTGCGACATACGGCAAGGTGCATGTCGTCTGCAACAATGCAGGCGTCGCAGTCGGTGGGCCGCTGGGGTCCGTCGATGAGCGCGACTGGCAATGGTGCACGGACGTGAACCTGCTGGGCGTAGTGTACGGCACCGAGATCTTCGCCCCCCTGATGGAAAGCCACGGCGAAGGTGGTCACTTCGTGAATACGGCCTCGATGGCAGGCTGGCTCGGCATTCCAAACATGGAGCCATACTGCGCATCAAAGTTCGCAGTTGTTGCCATGTCCGAAGGCTGGTCGGTGCAGTTGGCGCCAAAGAACATTGGTGTGTCCGTGCTTTGCCCGGGCTTCGTGCAAACCCGCATCCACGAAAGCCACCGCAACAAGCAGGCAAAATACGGCGCAGGTGACACCGTGCAGGTTGGACTGGGAGACAACCAGCAGCAGGCGGCTCAGATGGTGAACGCGGGGATCCCTGTCGAGCCTGTTGCCAACCGCGTGGTCGAGGCGATCCTGGACAACGATCTGTACATCTTCACTCACGTTGAGTTCAAACCGCTGGTCGAAATGCGCTTCGCCAGAGCCATGGAGGCGTTTGACAAGAGCGCCCGGAGCAAGGCGCTGTCCGTCCTGGTTCCGCGCGAGTTGACGTCGGGCCGGTTGCAGCAGAACTAGGGAGCGGCGTGAATCCGCCAAAATAGGGGAACCCGGAAGCACCGCACTTGCTGGGGAGCCCGCCAAGCACCATCTAATTCAAGTTCAATACTGGCGTGCTAGGGTGCAAGCGTGTCGCCGTTTGAGTCGGCCAAGGAGAGTTTCGATATGGTTTTCTGGATCGTGCTTGGAGTTGTCGTCTTGCTCGTTGTCTGGATCATCTCGGTCTACAACGGCCTCGTCGCTTTGCGGCAGCGTGCGAACCAGTCCTTCGCGGATATCGATGTCCAGCTGAAGCAGCGTCACGACCTGATCCCCAACCTGGTCGAAACGGTGAAGGGCTACGCAGCCCACGAAAAAGGAACCTTCGAAGCTGTCGTCCAGGCGCGAAACGCTGCCATGTCGGCGCAGGGTCCCGCCGCACAGGCACAAGCCGAAAACATGCTCTCCGGCGCATTGCGCCAGCTGTTTGCCTTGTCAGAAGCCTATCCGGACCTCAAAGCCAGCGCGAACTTCCAGCAATTGCAGCGTGACCTCAGCGACGTTGAAAACAAGCTGTCGGCTTCGCGCCGCTTCTTCAACAATGCAGTGTCTGAACTGAACGCAGCGATCGAATCCTTCCCGGCCGTACTTTTCTCGCGGTCGCTGGGATTTGCGCGCAAGGACTTCTTTGATGTTGGTGAAACGGACCGAAAGGCGCTGGACACCGTCCCGCAGGTAAAATTCTAGGCATCGAACCCCGACAAACCAGATGAGCGCCTCCTACGGCCTCTACGCCCATATTCGCGCCAACCGCACGCGGTCAGCGATCCTGATTGCCGGCCTGTTCGTGCTGATCTACCTGCTGGTCTTTGCTTTCACGCTGGCCTTCAATGGTGTCGTACTGGGTGATGAAGATCTCGGCACGATCCTGAATGAGACCGTCGTCCAGTTTTTCTGGATGCTGCCTGGGGCAACCATCGCCGGCGGTCTATGGGTCTTCATCGGCTATCGGTTCAACCAGCGCATGATCGACATGTCGACGGGTGCCGTCGACGTGACCCGGGACGAGGAGCCACGCCTCTACAATTTGCTCGAAAATCTTTGCATTTCGCGCGGCATTCCGATGCCGAAATTGCAGATCATCGACACGGACGTGATGAATGCTTACGCTTCGGGCATGAATGAAAAGCAGTACAAGATTGCAGTCACCCGCGGCTTGATGGACACGCTTGACGACCAGGAACTGGAGGCCGTACTGGGCCACGAACTGACCCATATTCGAAACGGTGATGTCCGCCTGATGGTGGTGGCGGTAGTGATTGCCGGCATCATCACCTTTGCGGGCGAAATGGTTTTCCGTTCACTGCGCTATTCCAGTTTCCGCACCGGCTCGTCATCCGGAGGTGGCAGCAAGAAAGGTGGCGGCGCTGCGGCAATCCTGATTGCGGTGATTATCATTGCAATCGCCTGGTTCTTGTCGCTCGTGATACGCTTTGCGCTTTCGCGGTCGCGCGAATACCTGGCGGATGCAGGCTCCGTCGAACTGACAAAGAATCCTGACGCAATGATCAGCGCTTTGCGTAAAATTGAAGGTAAATCGGAAATGCCGGCTGTGCCATCCGGCATTATGGAAATGTGTATCGAAAACCAGAAGAACTCGGTCGCGGACCTGTTCTCGACGCATCCTTCCGTTCAGCGCCGCGTGGACAAGCTGTTGTCGGTCGCAGGCGGCAAGGAAAGGCTGGCCGAAGCTAGCCCTCCTTCGACGTGAGAAATTTGAATGCAATTCCAATAAAATAGAACATGACACCGGCCGCCGCAGTTGCCGATGCGCTTGCACTCCAGGGCAAGCCCCAGCCTACAAACAGTCCAACCCAAGTCTGCCACGCTGTGAAGAAGAGATAGTCCATCGCTCTTCCCTCCGTTTTGTATCGCTTGTCACAATGTACGCCGAACAAAAGAACAGACTTCCAACGGCCGTCACTGAAATTTATTAAACTGCAGCGGCGAGGAAGGTTGCTTGGATTTGAAGAAAATTTCCGTAGCTATTCCGCAGCATTTGCTTGGGCGTCACCCAGCCAGTTCGCCAGATCTGCAATCGCACGCCGCGACATCGCCTGCTTTTTTGCACGGCCACGTTCCTTTCCCTTCACACCAGCCGGCGGCTCGATGTCGGGAAAGAGTCCATAGTTCACGTTCATCGGCTGGAACGTCTTCGCATCAGCGTTCTGCGTGATGTGCGAGATCAGCGCCCCCAGCGCAGTTGTACGCGGTGGCGTCGAACTTTCTCTACCCAAGCGTTCAGCTGCAGCAAACCGACCCGCAAGCAGCCCGATCGCTGAACTCTCGACATAGCCTTCCACGCCGGTCATCTGGCCGGCGAAGCGAAGTCGCGTCTGCACCTTCAGGCGCAACTGCGGGTCCAGCACTTTGGGAGAATTGATGAACGTATTGCGATGCAGTCCGCCGAGCCTCGCAAATTGCGCGTTCTCCAGACCCGGGATCATCCGGAAGACATCTGACTGCGCACCGTGCTTCAGCTTCGTCTGGAATCCGACCATGTTGTAGAGCGTACCCAGCGCATTGTCCTGCCGCAGCTGCACAACGGCCCACGGCCTTCGACCCGTATGTGGGTCGGTCAGGCCCACCGGCTTCATCGGCCCAAAGCGCAGCGTCTCGAGCCCCCGCTCAGCCATCACTTCGACAGGCAGGCACGCTTCAAAATAGGGTGTGTCTTTTTCCCAGTCCTTGAACGTCGTCTTCTCGCCTTCAACGAGCGCACGCACGAAAGCTTCATATTGCCCCTGGTCCATCGCGCAGTTGATGTAGTCCGCACCGTCACCATCGGGCCCGACCTTGTCATAGCGCGACTGGAACCACGCCCGCGTGAAGTCGATGCTTTCCTTGTGAATGATCGGCGCGATTGCATCGAAGAATGCAAGCGAGTCCTCGCCAGTCAGCGTCCGGATCGCAGAAGCCAGTGGCGCTGAAGTCAGCGGTCCGGTCGCGATGATGACATTGTCCCAATCGGCCGGTGGCAGTCCCGCAATCTCTTCACGTTCAATGGTGATGAGTGGGTGAGCTTCCAGCGCAGCCTGCACCGCACCGGAAAAACCGTGCCGGTCGACCGCGAGCGCGCCACCCGCTGGAACCTTGTGCGCGTCGGCCGAACGCATGATGAGCGACCCGCAACGCCGCATTTCCTCATGCAGCAGCCCAACTGCGTTGTTCTCCCAGTCATCTGACCGGAAAGAGTTCGAGCAGACAAGCTCGGCCAGCCCGTGCCCGGTATGCGCGTCCGTCATCCTGTGAGGCCGCATTTCGTGGAGCGCAACGGGCACGCCAACGCTGGCGATCTGAAAGGCAGCTTCCGAGCCAGCGAGCCCGCCGCCAACAACGTGAATGGGCTTGATTGTCTGTGTCATCGCGGCGGACAATAGGGGCGAGGCCGATGTTTCTCAAGGAGGGCACAATGCTGCGATTATTTGCCGTTTCGCTGGCACTCGCCGTGACAATTGCTGCACCAGGCTGGGCCGCAAAGCCGGTCGTGAACTGCACCTTCGGCGGCAAGGCGCTGCACGGCAAAGTGCAGATCGTGAATTCCTTCCCGGACATCAAGGTCCAGGAGGTGCAGAGCTTCCCCGACCTGAAGGTTCAGCGGGTGAAATCATTTCCGGACGCCTGCGGTCAATGGCAGTTCGTAACCTCATTCCCCGACTTCACCATCCAGTACGTTCAGTCCTTCCCGGATCTGAAAATCCAGTTCGTCGAAAGCTTCCCCGGCGAGCCGTGAAGCGATCAAACAAAAAATCGTGTCATGTTCCGCGAAGGCGGACCACCCACGCCTTCCCTCCAAAAAAACTGTCATCCCTGCGCACGCCGGGAAGACGAAGTTGGTTTGGCGCTCTTAGGCAGCTTCCTCGGCACTTGCATTGTGCGCACCTCTACCCCCAAACCGCCGGCTTCCTCCCGATCCACGGATGCGCCTGTTCAAGCTGCCCGGCCAACCGGTAAAGCGTCCCCTCATCGCCCCAACGGCCGGTGAACATCATGCCGACCGGCAAACCATCGGCAGAATGCGCCAAAGGCAAAGACAGCGACGGCTGGCCCGTCATGTTGAACGGTGGCGTGAAGCCGAATGTCTGCGCCTGCCGCTTGTCGAGTTCGCGCGGCTCAAGATTGACCGGATCGATGAAGCCGACTTTCGGCACCGGCGTTGAAAGCACGGGCGTCAGCAACACGTCGAACTGGGTGAAAGCGTGGAAGATCTCGCGCGTCATCGCTTTCAGCGTCTGCCAGCCGCGCATCGCTTCGTATCCTGGAACGCGCTCGCCGCCCTTCCAGTTGCGCCAGGTCAGCGCCTCAAGTTCTTCCTGGAGCGGTTCGCGACCCATGGTCTTGACGCGCTCGCGCATCGAATTGGCAAAGTTGGACCCAAGCACAGCCGTGCTCGCGGCGTAGAGCTTGCGGTAGTTGATCCCGAGCCCTGCCTCCTCGACATGGTGGCCAAGCGCTTCAAGCTGCTTTGCCGTCACACGCAGCGCAGCCGAAATCTCGGGATCGATCGGATGGCCGCTTGGTGTCTCGTCAGTAAAGCGAATGCGCAGGCGTCCAGGCGCCGTCACCACTTCCTGCGCATAAGGCCGGGCCTTTGGCGGGGACGGGTAGGGACTATCAATTTCCGGCATGTCAATGCAGTCCAGCATCGCGGCCGAGTCTCGCACCGTCCGTGACACGACATGATGCACGGAATAGCCATGACCAATGTCGGAGTCATGCGCCGGTCCCATGGGGACCCGGTATTGTGTCACCTTCATGCCGACGAGGCCGCAGCATGCGGCAGGAATACGAATGGACCCCATCCCGTCCGATGCGTTGGCAAGCGGCACGATGCCGGCGGCAACTGATGCGGCCGCTCCGCCGGATGAACCGCCAGTGATATGATCCGTATTCCATGGATTGCGGCACGGCTTCAGCCGCGCGCTTTCTGTCGTACCCGTGATGCCGAATTCCGGCGTGTTGGTCTTGCCAAAGATCGTGACCCCGGATTGCTTGAAGCGCTGGGTCAGCAGATCATCAACGGCGTCAGGCTCATCGGACTTGAAGTAGGTGCCATCGGATCGCTTCATCCCGGCGACTTTGAGACCGAGATCCTTGATCAGGAATGGAACACCCTGGAATGGACCCGCTGGCGAGGCCGACTTGGCCGCTGCACGCGCGTGGTCATAGGCCTTGTAGACGATGGCGTTCAGCTTGCCGTTGTATTTTTCCGCGCGTTCGATCGCGCTCTCGAGCAATTCAGCAGGCGTCACTTCCTTCTTGCGAACAAGTTCCGCCAGACCCAGGCCATCGAATTGCGAATATTGTGGGAGTGCCATTGTGAGGTTCCTCTCAGTTCCAGATCGCCGGATGCTTTCCGGCCCAGGGTTTGGCTTGTTCAAGTTGACCTGCAAGGCGCAGCAGTGTTGTTTCCTCGCCAAAGCGGGCGGCGAAGTGCAATCCGATCGGCATGCCGTTCGCAGAAGTCGCAAGCGGCAGCGAAATACCCGGTTGACCCGTAGCGTTCTGGATCGCGGTGACAGGCAGATAATTGAGCAGGGGACCTACTGCCTTCGTCAGGTCTTTTTCCTGCATGTCGAGGAAGCCATTGCGGACAGTCGGCGCCCCCAGCGTCGTTGTCAGCCAGAGATCATAATTCTCGTGAAACTGCGCGACCTGACGACCCATTGTCTGCAACTGAAACCAGCACATCAGATATTGCGACGCCGATACCTGTTTGCCCTGCTGATAAAAGCCCCATGTCAACCCCTGGAAGTCGCTTTCGGTGGGTACCCGACCCGTCATCATTCCAGTGGCATCGATAAGCATCGCGACGCCTGCCGCCCAGACGGGTGTGAAGGCAAGGGTCAGTTGCTCGCCCGATAACGCGGGGCTTGCTTCTTCAACGTGGTGGCCAAGGCTTTCAAGCAACTTGGCTGTGTCTTTGATGGCAGACACGCATTCAGGGTCGAAGGGCATGCCAAAGATGCTTTTCGTGGCAAAGGCGATCTTGAGTGTCCCGGGCGCAGTTTTGGACTCCTGCAAATAGGATTTGGCCTGCGGTGGCGCCCAATACGGATCCCCCATCTCGTTCCCGGCTGTCGCATCCAGGGCTGCGGCCGTGTCGCGTACCGTACGCGAGACCACGCCCTCTGCAATCAGGCCGCCCATGATGTCACCAAGGTCCGGCCCCAGGGGGTTGCGCCCACGCGTTGGCTTCAGCCCAACCAGACCATTGGCCGACGCTGGTACGCGGATGGAACCACCGCCATCATTGGCGTGCGCAAGCGGCACGATGCCGGCCGCAACAGCCGCACCTGATCCGCCCGATGAACCACCGGTCGAGTAGTCCAGATTCCAGGGGTTGCATGCGGGTCCGTACATCGTGGACTCCGTCGTCGGCACGAGCCCGAACTCTGGCACATTGGTCTTGCCGAGGGAAATCAATCCAGCGCCGGTGAACCTGCGCACCAGTGTCGAGTCATGCGGAGATGGCGCCGGCGGAAGGAAGTTGGAACCCTGACGCGTTGGGACGCCCTTTTGTGCGCCCAGGATGTCCTTCAGCAGGAACGGAACGCCGCTGAACGGTCCTCTCACTGGAAGAGTTGCGGATGATCTGGCGCGGTCAAACGTGCGATAGACCACAGCATTCAGTTTGCCATTGTGTTTCTCGATGCGTGCGATGGCTTCTTCGACAAGCTCAAGCGGCGTGACGTCTTTCTTTGCAACAAGCTCGCCGAGCCCGAGCCCGTCATACTGTGCGTATTCATCGAATGGCATTGGGCGATCCTCGAAGATTGCAAATTTCAACCGCGACGCGGCAGAAGGTCCTATTACTCAAACGGAAATGCAGGTTTGCCCTGGAACACTGGCCCAACCAGTTCAGGCGTTTGTCCTGGCGACCAGGCCCTCAGCGTAAACTTGGCCTTGCGCACAATGGGAGAGCCTTGCGGGCCATAGTCCTTCTCGGGATTTTCGATGGTCACCAGATTTGCCTCGATGCGGCCCGCGTTGACGCTCATCACACCGTAGCCGTTTGAATTTGTGTCAACATATTTGAGCCCAGGGCTTGCGCGTTCGTTCCAGAATGCGTCCGAAAGCCAGCTTGATCCGGTCCACGAACGCACGATAGCTGCATTGACACCACCCAGCAGCGCCAGGTTCATGTTCTCGACGACTTCATTGCCGCTCTGATAAGTCACGATGCTATGGAACACAGAGCTTCCCGTTGAAGCACGGACGGCGCCACCAAATACAGGTTCCGACGAGATGCCCGCGGTCGCAAACTCCACCGCTACCGGGCTAGTGATTTCCGCATCCGGATCATCAATAAGAAGGCCGGCCATGTGCATGTGGTGGTCGCCCGCACAGGCAACCAGATTGCTCACGCCGTTGTCACGCACGTAGGTCATGATTTCGGTAAGTTCGGACGGATACCCATTCCAGCCATCGACACCCAGCTTCGAATTCTTGATCCCCGCAAACCAGATGCTGCCCAGATCCATCCGTACCGGAAGCGCCGGAAATGAGTTGGCCCAAATTTTCCATCGTGCATCAGAGTTGGTCAGGACATCCTTGAACCAGGCCTTTTGCGCAGGTCCGAGCACGGACCCCGGCGGCGCGGTTCGGCGCGGGTTGTCAATATCGGTGCCGGGTATCTTCACGGGCGGGTCACCTGCGTTCGCACTGCGTCCCTGGTCCAGAAGTGCAACGGTTTCAATACCCGGTAACGCCTGTCCATCAATCTTTGGAGGCTTGGGTGGCGGCGACTTGTAGCTGCGATTGTCGGTCAGGATCAGTTCGATCGTCTTGCCCCAGCGCAGAGTCCGGTAGATCGTGATCGAGTTCAGGGCGTTGCGGTTGTCGATGTTGGGATCAATCCAGTCCTGCGATGGACCAAGATAGGGAGAGTCATTCACGTCGACCCATTTGAAGTCCCGGGCGGGATTGGCTACCTGGCCGGTCCCGGGCAGGCCCGTCAGCATGGCCGGCACATATTCAAACCAGGCCTGGCTGGCAGCAACCTTTCGTTTTTGAGCCGGCTTTCCGCCATCGCCGAAATACGTGTCATGGGCCTGCCATGAGTCATTGGTGAATTCGTGGTCATCCCAGATGGACACGAACGGCCATCGCGCGCGAGCCGTCTGCAGGTTCGCGTCGCTCAGATAGAGCCTGTAAAGGAATCGATAGTCGGCAACCGTTACCGCGTTCGTGGCACCGCCATTCTTGTTCCAGTCCGTGGGCGGCCACGGCGTGGAGCCATTCGGAAACGGCGGGAAGAACCGCTCGCGTCCGTCAGCACCCTTCAGCCATTTCGGGTTGTGCATGTCGGAGTCCCAGCGGTCGCCGCGAACCTCGTAGATAAAGTCGCCAAGGAACAGAACGAAGTCGATCTGCTGCTCTGTCGGCGCCGTGATGTCGTCCGCGATCATGCGGGCCCAGGCGCCGTAGAACCCCTGTTCAAAATTCTGGCAGCACGCAAATACGAACCGCGTAGGTCTTTCGACATCCGGCATCGGCGCTGTACGCGTTCGTCCGAGACGTGACTGGTCTCCTGTAGCCAGGAAGCGGTAAAAATAGACAGTGTCAGCATCCAGACCCTGCACCACCAGACGCAAGGTATGGTCACTCTCGGCTGTGGCAACCAGCATCTCGTCGAGGACGACCTGCGTGAAATCGGGCGTGCGTGCAATCTGCACCCGAACATTGACGGGCTCCGCCGACAGGTCGCTCGCTTCAACACGGGTCCAGAGCACGATCCCATCAGGCCTCGGATCCCCGGATGCGACCCCTTGCGGGAACCGGTACCGTCCTGTGGTCAGCGCGATCGGTGCCGCATTTGCAGGGCCAGCCGCGCTCGCCAGATAGGTGCCGGCAAAACCCGCAAGCGTCTTCAACAAATCACGGCGGTGTAGCGTCACCATGTCCTGAGCGATCATCCATTTCGATAGCGATGGGCCGACGCTACAGCATCTTGTGCGCTTTGGCCTAGTGCTGAACCCGGAATTCCCCGGATTCTGAGGCTTCTGTGTCATAGGTCCAGCCGCTTTCCTGCGATAAACTTTGCCCCGAACAAGGGGTCATGCGCGTGAACAAACTTCCGGTGTTTTCAACCGTTTCCAGAACCTTCGGCTTTCTGCTCGGAGATATCATCACCATCATTCGCATTTCCTGGCTGCCCTTCCTGATTGCATCGGGCCTCAGTTCTTACGTAGGGGCAGATGCATTCGATGCGATGATTGCAGCCAAGGAAAATCCTGCCAGGGCAATGGAAATGGCGCAGGTCAACTTCCTGATCGGCATCGCGGGCTTCGTGGCCAACATCGTAGTGATCGTGGCGTTGTTGCGCGTCGTGATGTTTGGCGACCGCAAGCCGGGGTTGCCCGCCTACATCTGGTTCGGCATGACCGAAACCAGGCTCATTGTCGTGTACCTGCTGCTCATCGTGGCTGCGATGGCCGGCGTCATTGGCGCAAGCATTGGCTTTGGGATATTCGCGGCCATCGTTGCCGCAGTACCCGGCCTCGAGGCCGTGATCGGGATTGCAGCTGCAGCACTCATGATCGCAGCGATCTGGGCAGTCGTCAAACTGTCGATCATTCCGGCGGTGGTGGTCGCTGAAAAGGGCCTCGGCGTCGAGCGGTCCTGGGCGCTGATGAAGGGAAATGCGTTTAGAATGTTTCTGGTATTGCTCTTCATCTTCATACCCGTGGCCTGCTTGAACCTGGTTGTCGTGCTCGCCATCCTTGGCAGCGATCTGCCGACACTGCCGGATTTCAAGGCGTTATTGATGTCTGGCGGCCAGGCTTCAGCTGAAGCGCTCCGCGTCGCTGCCGAAACATGGCAAGTGGACATGATGAAAGCGATGCGCGCGCACTGGGTTGAGTTCATGGTGCTGAACTACATATCTTCAATCATCAGTGCCGCCCTCACTGCCGGCGTTGCGGGCAATGCCTACCTGGCACTTGCCGGCGAACCCGCACACGAATAATCCAGTGAAAGGCCTACGCGACAAGTCGATCACGAGGCGCAGCACGATGACGGCCATCGCTGTGGCGCCGTTCGTGCTGTCGGCTGGACCGCGTGCCTTCGCGCAGGATGAATTGCCACCGTTCCCCGACGGCGATGTCCAGATCCTGCGTGCCGGTGACCAGGGCTATGAGCAGCATCAGCCCTCCTACAACGCGCGAACGATGTTGCGTCCGCGCTGGCGTGCGCTCTGCAAGTCCATGACAGGCCTGAGACGCCTGGTCGACGCCGCGCGAGACCGCAGGATCCCGTTCGCAATTCGCAGCGGCGGCCATTCGTTCGAGGGCTTTTCGCAGAGCGACACGCTCGTGATCGATGTCCGCCCGCTGAACAACGTACAGATCAGCCCGGGTGCCTCTGGCCCAATCGCAGTCGTTGGCAGCGGCATCTCGCTTGGCGCACTCTACAGGGCGACAGCCAGGGCAGGCTTGTGTTTCCCTGCTGGAAGCTGTCCCACAGTCGGTCTGGCAGGCCACATGCAGGGGGGTGGTTTTGGCCTGTTGTCCCGTGCACTCGGTTTGGCCAGCGATGCATTTCTCGGTGCTGAAATCGTGGACGCGCAAGGCGCGCCGCGAGTCGTGTCTGCCGAAAAGGACCCCGACCTCTACTGGGCGCTGCAGGGCGGTGGCGGTGGGACCTTCGGCGCAGCCTCGTCCTTCCGCATCGCGCTGTTCCAGATCGGACAGGTACACACCTTTACCCAGTCATTTTCGCTCCCGATTGCGGCAGCCGTGCAAGTGGTTGATGCGTGGCAGAATTGGGCGCCGGCCGCACCCGACGAAATATCGTCGCTGTTGACAGTGCGCAGTACAGCGCGGGGGATTACAAACCTGCGACTGGCAGGACAGTCTGTCGGCAATGCGACAACCCTTCAGGACCAGCTTCAACGCTTTGCGGGCAAGGCATCGCAACCGGCAAATGCGACCATTCGGTCAGGGTCGTTCCTCGAGGCAGTCGACCGCTTTTCAGGTGGCTGGAACTACGAGTCGAAATTCAGCAAGGGAAAATCGGACTACGTCCTGCAGCCCCTGTCCGCGCAAGCAATCGACACGCTGCTGCGTGGCATCTCCAGCCTGTCCCCCAACAGCATGATTGCGATCATGGATGCCTATGGGGGAGCAATCCAGCGAAAGCGCAATCACGAAAGCGCATTCGCATTCAGGAATGCGCTTTATTGCATCCAGTATTATTCAAGCTGGTTCGACCCGGCGCAGACAGGCTCCCGCCTGACCCAGATGCGCAAGGTCTACGCTGCGATGCGCCCGCACCTGCCAGGTTTTTCCTATGTGAATTACTGCGACCTCGACCTGACAGACTGGCAGCACGCCTATTGGTCGACGAACGTGGACCGCCTGCGCAACATCAAGGCGCATGTTGATCCGACGAACCTGTTCCATCACGCGCAGAGTATTACGCCGACAATTGGATTTCAGTGACGCAATAACAGGACATAGTGGGGGAAATATGAAACTGCCAGTACTGCGCACGATAGGTCGCGTTTTTGGCTTCGTAATCGAACGCCGTTTCTTCACGTTGTTGCGACTGGTCTGGTTTCCCGCGCTGCTGTCTATGTTCAGCTCCCTCGTGGAGCCGATCTATCTCTACGCCGCGCATGGGATAATTCCCCAGCGAGTCCAGCATCAAGTCGTTGGAATGAAACTCAATGTGGATATAGACGGCGATCCGGTCCTGGGGACGATACAGGTCGTTGATATTTTTCTGCAATTGGTTCTGGGCGCCATCATCGCCGTGAGCGTTCATAGAATAATTCTTCACAATGATGAACAGAAAGGTCAGTATTTTTATCTGCGCTTCACCAGAGAAGAATTGCGGTACATCATTGCTGGCGCATTGTATTTCGTCGCTGTGCTGCTCGCGGTGATTTTGCCATTTGTCGGGCACATTTACTGGGTGAGTTCACATGGCGGTACGATCCCTTTCGATTACAAGCAGCTTTTGGCAGATGAAACTTTGCCAGGTCTGTTCGAAAGCCGCGCCCTGTATCCGGTTGCCGGCCTGTCACTACTTTTCGCGCTCGTGATACTCGCGCGGTTCGGATTGACGTTTCCCATTATTGTTGCAGAAGGAAGAATGTCGTTTTGGCGGTCCTGGCAACTCACGCGCGGCAACTTCATTCGCCTCGTTTGGTTTTGGGTGCTGATCACGTTGCTCGCAGTTACGTTCATCCTGATGCTGCTTGCTATACTTGGAATTGCGATAGGGGGCATGGCAGCGGGAATTCTCTCTGGCAGCCAAACCGGAGGCGCGTTGGGTGTGCTTGTTCTCGCGGTTCCGGCGGGAGCAGCTTTCATCACTTACCTGGTGGTGGGTGTAACACTTTTCATTGCAGCCATGTCATTCAGCTACAAGGCTCTGGCTGACGAGGAATCCGACGAGGTTACCTGAATGGATTCGGAATGTCTGGCAGTGGGATGGGCGAACGCGAGCGCAGTTCATCGAGGCCCCGCTCGATGGCGCGGTCGGCGGACTGGTGAATGAAATCGCGGACGCCGCCGATGAACATTCCCTTGGCATCCGCCAGGATCGAGTGTCCGGCAACAACGTCCAGCACTTCGTTGGTGAGGTTGGAGACGACACTCGCAGCTCCTTCAATGGTGCTCATCTCGGTGGAGCCATCTTCATAGACGTCGATCAGCAGTTCTGTGCCGCGAATGCCGATGCCGACGGTCGGCGTGTTCAGCTTCATGTTTTTCTCTGGCATTTGTCCTGAAACAAACCTGAACGCGCCCTTTGCCAGCATCACGGCTGACCGGCTCTTGTCGCCCGCATACACGTACTCGTCGATGGTCATGTTGGCGTTCTCGCCGAGCGACAATTGAGAGTCATCGATGAACCGGACCACGGCCGCACTGTCATCGCCTGTTTCAAGCTTCTGGCTCTTGAAGATCTGTGCAGCCTCGCTCAGCGCCATCTGTGTTGCGCCTTTCAGCGTGCCCCACACATCATTTTCCTTGCGTGACAGCTTGCCCACGCCGCTGTCGGCCCGAGCCGGAACAATCCCAAGCGCGAGCATGGCACTATGTGCGGCAGCGAGCATCAGTCCGGCACGGCGTGAAATCTTCAACATGTTTCGGTTCTCGCTATTCTGCTGCCCGGACGCGCCTGGCCTTTGTGATCGGCGCAGGTATCTTCTCCGGTTTTGTTTGACGTTTCAGGAGAGGCTTCAGGAACTGCCCGGTGTACGAGCGCGCAGCCTTTGCGACATCTTCAGGCGTTCCTGCGGCGACGATCTCGCCACCGCCATCGCCGCCTTCGGGACCAAGATCAATGATCCAGTCAGCGGTCTTGATTACCTCGAGATTGTGTTCGATCACCACGACCGAGTTACCCTGTTCAACGAGTTCGTGCAGTACCTCAAGCAGCTTGCGTACGTCGTCGAAGTGCAGGCCCGTCGTGGGTTCGTCGAGGATGTAGAGCGTGCGCCCGGTTGAGCGTCGCGACAGTTCCTTGGACAGTTTCACGCGCTGCGCCTCGCCGCCGGATAGCGTGGTCGCCTGCTGACCGACCTTCACATAGGTCAGGCCAACACGTTTCAGCGTTTCCATCTTTTCGCTGATGCTTGGAACTGCCTTGAAGAAATCCGCAGCGTCCTCAACCGTCATATTCAGAACGTCGGCGATCGACTTGTCCTTGAATTTCACTTCAAGCGTTTCGCGGTTATAGCGTTGGCCCTTGCAGATGTCGCACTGGACATAGACATCGGGCAGGAAGTGCATCTCTATCTTGATGACGCCGTCGCCCTGGCAGGCTTCGCAGCGGCCGCCCTTGACGTTGAACGAGAAGCGACCGGGATCATAGCCGCGCGCCTTGGCTTCGGGCAATCCTGCGAACCAGTCTCGGATTGGCGTGAAGGCGCCGGTATAGGTGGCAGGGTTCGAACGCGGTGTGCGCCCGATCGGAGACTGGTCAATGTCGATGACTTTGTCGAGTAGCTGCAGCCCTTCGATCCGGTCGTGCGGCGCGGGGTTCTCGCGTGCGCCGTTCAGCTTGCGCGCCGCCATCTTGTAGAGCGTCTCGATGACAAGCGTGGACTTGCCACCTCCCGATACGCCGGTGATGCAGCAGAACGTGCCGAGCGGTATTTCAGCAGAGACATTGCGCAGATTGTTCCCGCGCGCGCCGACGATCTTGAGAGACTTGCCATTCCCCTTGCGGCGGATGGCGGGCACTTCAATCTGGCGCAGGCCGACAAGATATTGCCCCGTCAGGCTTGCCGGATTGGCCATGATGTCTTCAGGCGAACCTTGCGCAACAATCTCGCCGCCATGGATGCCGGCACCCGGCCCCATGTCGATCACATAGTCCGCCGTGCGGATGGCGTCTTCGTCATGTTCGACAACGACAACGGTGTTGCCGAGATCGCGCAGGCGCCTGAGCGTCTCAAGCAGCCGTTGATTGTCGCGCTGGTGCAGACCGATCGAAGGTTCGTCGAGAACGTACAGCACGCCTGTCAGGCCCGAGCCGATTTGGGACGCCAGGCGAATGCGCTGGCTTTCACCACCCGACAACGTGCCCGACCCGCGCGACAGTGTCAGGTACTCAAGCCCTACATCATTGAGAAAGCGCAGTCGTTCGCGGATTTCCTTCAGAATGCGCGCCGCAATTTCCTTTTGCTTGGAATTGAACTTCGTGTCGACCGTCCGGAACCATTCGTCGGCAGCGCGGATCGAAAGATTGCAAACCTCACCGACGTGCCTGCCTGCGATCTTCACCGCCAGGGCTTCAGGCTTCAGGCGAAAGCCGAGGCAGGTCTCGCATTCGCTCTGGTCCTTGTACTTCTCCAGCTCCTCGCGCATCCACGACGAGTCGGTCTCGCGATAGCGCCGTTCGAGGTTCGGAATCACACCCTCAAAGGACTTCTTGGTTTCATATCGCCGCAAACCGTCATCATAAATGAAGGCAATCACATCCTCACCGGAGCCGCGCAGCACCACGTCGCGCGCTTTCTTGGGAAGATCCTTCCAGGGAACAGTCATCGAGAACTTGTAGTGCTTGGCAAGCGCTTCAAGTGTTTGCCCGTAGAGTGTCGATGTTGCCTTGGACCAGGGCGCCACGGCGCCAGTCTTGAGAGTGAGAGTCTCGTCCGGAATGATCAGCGACTCGTCGAAGAACATCTGTGTGCCAAGCCCGTCGCACTTGGGGCAGGCACCATGCGGCGAATTGAACGAAAAGAGGCGTGGCTCAATTTCCGAAATCGTAAAGCCGGAAACGGGGCAGGCAAACTTCGCCGAAAAGATCAGGCGTTCCGGGTCACCGTCCTTTGTCTTCTTGTCAGTGAACTCGGCAATCGCGATCCCATCGGCAAGTTTCAGGGCCTGCTCGATGCTGTCGGGCAACCTGTTGCCGATGTCGGCCTTCACCGCCAGGCGGTCCACCACGACATCGATGTCGTGCTTCAGTTTCTTGTCGAGGGCTGGAACCTTGTCGATCTCGTAGAAAGTGCCGTCGACCTTCACGCGCTGGAAGCCGCGCTTCTGCAGATCCTGCAGGTCCTTGCGATATTCACCCTTGCGGCCACGCACGATTGGCGCCAGCAGAAAAAGCCGTGTACCTTCGGGCAGAGACAATACCCGGTCCGCCATCTGGCTGACAGTCTGGCTCTCGATGGGAAGCCCGGTTGCAGGAGAGTAGGGCACGCCAACGCGCGCAAACAACAGCCGCAGATAGTCATAGATCTCGGTGACCGTGCCCACCGTCGAACGGGGATTTCGCGACGTGGTTTTCTGTTCAATCGAGATCGCTGGCGACAGACCTTCGATGTGGTCGACGTCGGGTTTCTGCATGAGCTCAAGGAATTGCCGTGCATAAGCCGAGAGGCTTTCCACGTATCGGCGTTGTCCCTCTGCATAAATGGTGTCGAAGGCGAGAGAGGACTTGCCTGAGCCTGAAAGCCCGGTTAGCACCACGAGCTGGTCGCGCGGAATGTCGACGTCGACATTCTTGAGGTTGTGCTCGCGCGCCCCACGAATTGAGATGTTCTTTTGCATCAACGGCTTAGTTGCACTTGTCCGGGCCACGACTCACTTCCATTCCACAGATTTGACGATTCATAGCTTGACTTTTAGAACGTAACAAGAACATAATGCCATGGCTGCGGTGGCACTCCATCGGGTCCGGTGGTTAATCTCTACCGACAGAAACACGCATAATTCTGACACGACAGGCAAGACAAGAAGGAACAGGTGAATGGCTGGCGTCAACAAGGTAATTTTGGTCGGAAATCTGGGCGCTGACCCGGAAGTCCGCAAACTGGCGTCGGGAGAACCCGTGGTCAATCTGCGCGTGGCCACCTCTGAATCCTGGCGCGACAAGGCCTCCGGTGAGCGCAAGGAGCGTACGGAATGGCACAAGGTCGTCATCTTCAACGAAAACATTGCCAAGACTGCGGAAAAATATCTCCGCAAGGGCTCAAAGGTGTACCTCGAAGGTCAGATCCAGACCCGAAAGTGGCAGAACAAGGACGGCCAGGACCAGTACACGACTGAAATCGTGTTGCAGCGGTTCCGCGGCGAACTCGTGATGCTCGACGGCAAGGGCGCTGAAGGTGCGGTCGAAGGCGCCTCGATGGGTGGCGGTGCTCGTAAGGCCGTGGGCGGTGGCAGCCGCGGCGAAGAGCGCGACTTCTCCTCCGACCCGAACGACGAAATTCCGTTTTGATATTCTTCAGACTACGAATTAGCGTTGAATAGATGCGCGTGTATATCGCCCTCCTGCGAGCCGTCAACGTGGGAGGGACTGGCAAGTTGCCGATGGCCGACCTCAAGGCGATGTGCGTCGATGCAGGATTCGCAAACGTGCGTACCTACATCGCCAGCGGCAATGTCCTGTTCCAGAGCTCCCTCAACATCAGTCACGCCAAAAGGCTCCTGGAAACGCGCTTGCAGGACTATGCCGGAAAACCAGTGGGCGTGATCATGCGCACGGCAAGCGAGCTCGCCGACGTCCTGAGGGCCAACCCGTTTCCCAAAGCCGCCTCCAACCGCACGGTCGCGATTTTCCTGGACAAGCCCCCTCCCGCTGACGCCCTCGAAAGCATCTCTGGCCACAGGAACGAGGAACTGAGTCTGGGCACACGCGAGATCTACGTGCATTACGGTGACGGGATGGCAGATTCAAGGTTGAAAATCCCGGCCGCAAAATCAGGCACTGCGCGCAACATGAACACCATTGCCAAACTCGTCGAACTAGCAAGTGTGCCATAGGTTTTCGAGCTCCCGCTCGCAACGCGTCACTTCGTGCCGCACGGCGAGCAGGATGACAAGGTTGGCTACGGCTGCCAGTTCTCCTCCGGCAACCGCCGATACACACCACCCTTACGCGCCAGCATCTTGTAGCCAACCAGTTCGCGACGGAAAGTTTCGCGGTCATGGTGGCGCCGCTCGATGAGCGTGTTCACGTCTGTCTCGCTGTACTCTCGCCCCTCATCAAACTGGCGCGCGAGCCACACCAGGATCACGCGGCGCTTCTTGCGGCTGGCGGGAAAGTCCTTCAGCCGCCCGTCAGGCGTCAGGTAGTTGCGAACAATCTTCTCGTCATTTGTTGGCTGGTCATCAATGCCCTTGAGCGCCGCAAGTTGGCTCGGCGCAAGCAGCGACTTCGCAAGCCGCGACAGCGTTTTGGGCTCAAGCATGTACCAGTGTGTGGTCCCGTCCTGCCGCATGCTGACCAGTCCGACTTCCTTCAGCAGTCCAAGGTGATGGGACACCGTCGGCTCCTTCAGCGCCATCCGCGCCGCCAGCTCCTGCACGTTATGCTCGCGCTCCGCCACAAAACCGAGCAGCCTCAGCCGGCTCTCATGCGCCAGCGCTTTGAAGAAGTTCAGCAACATTGTCGGGTCCTGTGCTTCCATGGGCCATTAATTCGATAGAGGTAAAGATAGATACTTATCGAAATATGCAACCGAATGCAAGTCCCGGATCAGCCCGCCGCGCGCTGCCCCTGCGCCTTCGGCGTGATCTTCAGCTCATCAAAAAGCTGCATCAGGCTCTGCAGGCTCAACGGCTTGGACACATAATTGTCCATGCCGGCCGCAATGTACTTTTCCTTGTCGCCCGACATCGCATTCGCGGTCACGGCCACGATCGGAATTTTGGCGACAGCCCCACCCAGTTCACGGATCTGTTTCGTGGCGCCCAGCCCGTCAAGCACGGGCATCTGCACATCCATGAGGATGAGGTCAAAATCGGACTCAGTCACCTTCGCGACAGCCTGCTGTCCGTCTTCCGCAAAGACGCACGTATGACCAAGCGCCTCCAGCATCAGCGCGATGAGCTTGCGATTGATGGCGTTGTCTTCAGCAACAAGAATATGCAGCTTGCCCCCGGTGCGGATCGGTGGCAGCGCGCTGGCTGGCGCAACCTGCTGCGCAACCGTCGCGACCCTGAATGTGACCGAGAATGTGGTTCCGGCACCCGTCTGGCTCGACACGGAAATGTTACCACCCATGAGTTCCGCAAGTTGCCTGGAGATGGCAAGCCCCAGACCGGTACCCCCATGCTTGCGCGTGACAGAGGCGTCACCCTGGCTGAACTTCTCGAACAGTTTTGGCTGGACGGCCTCGTCGATACCAGGACCTGTGTCGACAATTTCGCAGAGTACCAATGCAGGCGCACCCTGCATCGCAATGCGGAGAGTGACTTTGCCCGTCTCGGTAAATTTCACGGCATTGGAGAGAAGATTTCCCAGGATCTGGCGAATGCGGACTTCGTCACCTTCGACCATGCCTGGTACGTCGGCTGCGATTTCGCACGCGAAACCCAGGCCCTTGGCAGCGGCAGCCTGAGACCAGAGATCAGTCAGCGAGCGTGCCGCCTGCCTGAGATCGAATGCGCGCTTTTCCAGTTCCAATTTTCCAGCCTCTATGCGTGACAGGTCAAGGATGTCATTCAGAAGCGTGAGCAGTACGCGCCCCGAGTCGTAAATCGTCGCGACCTGTTCTTTCTGCACCGCGGACAGGCCGGTGGTGCGCAACAGGTCCGCCATGCCAATCACGCCATTGAGCGGCGTGCGGATCTCGTGGCTCATCGTGGCAAGAAACTCGCTCTTGGCGAGGTTTGCGGATTCGGCTGCGTCCTTCGCTTTCTGCAAGGTGATTGCGGCTGCACGGTCGGCCGTGATGTCGCGCGCGACACCCAGGATGTCCCTGCCCGAAGCGCTTATCGTCCACGACATGAGGGCGATTGACCCATCCTTCCGGATGTATCGGTTCTCGATCTTCTCGTTATTGCCTTCATTGAGGTGAGCCAGCACATGTTTCATCGTTCGCTCTCGGTCATCCGGGTGAACGAACTCGATGCACGGTCGCGACATGATTTCGTCGGCGCTGAATCCAAGCAGTTTGACAAAGGCTGGGTTGACCCGCTTGAAGTAACCCTTGAATGAAATGATCGTCAGCACTTCAACGGAAGCATCGAACAGGTTGTTCAGCCGCTCTTCGGCGAGCTGGCGGCTCGTGACATCCTGATGCAGGCCGAATGCGCGGAGGTAGGTTCCATCTTCGGCGAATTCACGCGAAACCACGGTCGAAATATGCTTGATTTCTCCATCCGGCAACGTGATGCGGTAGCTCAGCGAAAGCCTTCTCCAGGTCGGATCCCCGAATTGCGCGGCAACGCGTTCCCGATCGTCAAGATGAATGGAGTCATGGAACTGCTGGCGTGAACCCACTTCGCATTCCGGTCGCCCCCAGATGCGAAGCACAGGCGGTGACAGCCAGCTGCGATCTTCAACGGCATTGTGTTCGAAGTCGCCAATGTCCGCGATGTGATAAATATCGTTCAGTCGGCGTTGGGCGTCATAGAGAGAAAATTCGGTTTCTTTTTCCCGTGTCACCGGAACATGGACAATGACGACGCCATCGGGCCTGGACAGGCTGCGTGGCGTTGCAACGAGCCGGAACCAGCGATGCTCGTCTGGTGAATGACAACTATACTCGTGTGCAAAATGCGGTTGCTCGCCTGCAAGCACGGCCTTGAGCCCATCGGCGACGGTTTGGCCGGAGGCCTGGTCAAAGGCGCAGTGCCGGAGATAGTTCTCACCCACACCAAAATTTTGGCCGCTATAGCCGTTGGCGCGCGCAAACTGTCGCCATGCATCGTTGACTTCGACGATGGCTCCATCACGATCAAGAACCGCAAGCGCTGCATCGCCGACATTGACAAAAGATTGCTGTGGCAGTTCGGTCAATCAGGGTTCCAGCGCTTGGTTCAAGCGCACATGATAGCCTTGAGATGATTGAGGGACGGTTTCAGACCTGTGTGCTGAACCGGTCGGGTAGGTTTATTTTACATAAAAGGATAGGTTCTTCAGCGGCACTTTTGGGCGGCAGCGCTGGCTGCGTCAATTTGTTCTCTTTTTGTTTTCGGCGCTTTCGGCTCTATTCGGCGCTGCAGATGGATAGTGTAGGAATCTGTGTCCGACGACCGGGCAGCTTGATTTTCCTGAAGCCCTGACTGCAAATCCCGTCCAAATCACCTTTTGCCTGCATTTGCGTTGCGCTATGGCGGGGCGACGCACAAATCTGCACTTTTTCGAACACATATTGACATATCGAAATGTATCGATATATAAACACGCATGATCGAACTTGACCGCATTTTCAAAGCCTTGAGCGACCCTGCGAGGGTCAAGATCCTTGGGTTTCTCAAGTCCCCCGGTGCCGACTGCTGCACCTTTGCCGGGCAAATCTGCGCCTGCGACGTGGAGCGCAGTCTGAACCTCTCCCAGGCGACGATAAGCCATCACATGAAGCTTCTGATCGACGCTGGCCTGGTATCGGCCACTAAACGCGGCAGGTGGATGCACTACACACTGCGGACGGATGTATTTGCCGAAGCGGCGACCTGGCTCACGGCCTATGCAGCGCCGACGTCAGCGCCACAAGCCTGTCCGCCAAATTGCGGTGAGCTATGACAACGGCCCTGGCCAGAACGGCGCTTGAATTCGAAAACCCCGAATTCGAAAACGGGGCCGTGCCCATGGACGACTTCGCCAGCAAGGTTTCGGGCGTGGATGTGCGCGTGCCGCATGCGACCGTCGATGCCATGGATCGGGTCGTGGCGGCAGTGCAGGACCTTGTCATGTCACCGTATTATCGGTCACATGTTCTGGAATTGGCACCCGAGCTGGCACGTGCGCCCATGCAGCCAGATGTCGGTCTGTTCTCTGGGTTCGACTTCCACCTGGCCGAAAGCGGCCCGAAGCTGATTGAAATCAACACGAATGCCGGTGGCGCCTTTTACGGCGCGCTCATCGATGACTTGCGACACGCCAACGGGGCGCCGGGTACACATCCACTCCCTTACTGGTCGGAGCTCTTCCTGCGGCAGGTTCAGAACGAGTGGGCACTTGCAGGCAGGGGCGAACTGAAGACTGTAGCGATCGTGGATGACATGCCGGAACAGCAATTCCTTCGCCTGGAATTTCAGCTTGCGGCGCGAACACTGAACGCAGCGGGTATCAGGGCGTTTGTCCTGTCACCACAGCAACTGGTCTTCAGGGATGGCGCGCTGAGGTTCGGCAAGACCGCAATCGATCTCGTTTACAACCGCCTGACCAGCTTCGCGCTCGACCGCGTTGAAGACGCGCCCTTGCGTGAAGCGCTCGCGGCGGGTGCCGCGTGGATAACACCGGGTCCGCGGGCTCACGCATTGCTCGCGTGCAAGCGAAACCTGGCACACATGGGTGACGCGGCATTCCTGTCCAGGGCAGGCCTTGGCGCCCAAGCGCAACAGACCTTGCTTGACGCCGTGCCGAAAACCGTCGTCATGTCACCGGATAACGTCCCGCAGCTCTGGGCCAATCGCAGCGACTATTATTTCAAGCCACTGAGTGGCTACGGCTCTCGCGGCGTCTATGCTGGCGCAAAACTGACGCGCAAGACATGGGAAGAGATCGTGCAAACTGGCCGGTATGTGGCACAGGCAGAAGTTCCTCCGTCCAGGGTTGAAGTCCCCGGGCAGGGTCAGATGCGATGTGATATCCGCAACTTTGCCTACCAGGGCCGCTCGTTCATGCGCCTGGCGCGACTTTATCGCGGCCAGACGACCAACTTCAGAACGCCAGGTGGCGGTTTCGCGCCGGTTGTCGAGTATTGACGCAAGTCAAGCCAATGGACGCACTTCGTGCTATGGTCCAGCCCAGCACGAGGTGACACCATGTTTAGGACCTTCGATCGCTGGACAATTTCCTGGCTGCTGTCTTGCGTGGCATTCGCCATTCACATCCTCGACGAGTCCATGCGCGGCTCGTTCGGCTTTTACAGCGACGTGGAACGCATGATGACCAACGTCATGCCATCCATGCACATGACCCCTTTCAACTTTGATGTGTGGCTCATCAACATGACCGGCACGCTCGCCGTGCTCTTCCTGCTGACGCCGCTGGTCCGTTCGCGAAACCCGCTGATGATTCCGGCCTCGTTCGTGTTCGCGGCCTTCCTCACAGGAAACGCAGCGCTCCACCTCGTCATGGCCGTGTCACAACAACGGCTCGTGACGGGCAGCGAGACAGCACCGCTGATGCTCGCAGCGGGCCTTTTCCTGTTCCTTTCAACGGCGCGCGGGCTTGTCGAGCGGGACAAAAAAGGGGCTTGAATAGCCTTTCAAAGCGCTCCCGAACCCTGATGCGGCGTTGCGTCCACAGGTGGTACAGAAAATCGCCATTTTCTGCACATTGAAACGAGGGAATTTCGCTTGAATTTCCTAGGCTTGGACGCATCGAGAGGCTATTGTCCGGCCGATTTTCCAACTGACTGAAAACCCCATTGTCCGACAAAATTAAAGATAATCCTGCGTCCGGTCAGCCGGGCAGGCCCGGCGGCGAGATTCACAACATCTCGATCGAAGACGAGATGAAGCGTTCATATCTCGATTACGCGATGAGCGTGATCGTGAGTCGTGCACTTCCCGATGCGCGAGACGGCCTCAAACCGGTTCACCGCCGCATCCTGTATGCGATGCAGGAAGCCGGTTACACACACAGCAAGCACTACCGCAAATCGGCCCGCGTCGTCGGTGACGTCATTGGTAAATACCACCCGCACGGCGACCAGTCGGTCTACGACGCGTTGGTGCGCATGGCGCAGGAATTTTCCATGCGCGTGCAGCTGGTTGACGGGCAGGGCAACTTTGGTTCGGTGGACGGCGACCCGCCAGCGGCCATGCGGTACACCGAAGTCCGCATGACGCGCGCCGCGGAAGCGCTGCTCGCCGACATCGATCTGGACACCGTTGACTTCCAGGCGAACTACGACAACCAGGACCACGAACCGATCGTCCTGCCGGCCCGCATTCCGAACCTGCTGGTCAACGGCTCGTCCGGTATCGCAGTCGGCATGGCAACCAACATACCGCCGCACAATCTGGGCGAGGTGGTGGACGGTTGCCTGGCCTACATCGCCGATCCCGACATCGGGATCGAGCAGTTGGTCGACATCGTCCCGGGACCTGACTTTCCGACCTACGGCCAGATCATGGGCCGAAACGCGGCACGTATCGCACTGCTGCGCGGTCGCGGCGGCGTTGTCGTGCGCGCACGCACCTCGGTCGAAACGATCCGCAAGGACCGCGAAGCGATCATCATTACCGAGCTGCCGTATCAGGTGAACAAGGCTCACCTGCTGGAACGCATCTCAGAGCTCGTGCATGAAAAGCGCATCGAGGGCATTTCGGACGCGCGCGACGAGTCCGACCGCCAGGGCATGCGCGTCGTCATCGAGCTCAAGCGCGATGCAATGGCCGACGTCGTGCTGAACCAGCTCTTCCGCTTCACCGCGATGCAGTCATCGTTTGGCGTCAACATGCTGGCGCTCGACCGCGGCCGTCCGATCCTGATGAACCTCAAGGACATGATCTGCGCCTTCGTGAATTTCCGCGAAGAGGTGGTCACGCGCCGCACCAAGAAACTGCTCAGCGACGCCCGCGACAAGGCTCATATCCTGGTCGGCCTCGCGATCGCCGTTGCCAATATCGACGAATTCATCCGCATCATCCGCTCGAGCCCGGATGCCGCGACCGCTCGCCAGCGCCTGACCGAGCGTGCCTGGCCGGCGCTCGACGTGGCACCGCTCGTGGCCCTCGTCGACGACCCGCGCCATGCCATGCAGGCCGATGGCACGCTGAGGCTGTCCGACGAACAGGCGCGCGCCATTCTTGAATTGCGCCTTCAGAGACTGACGGCTCTCGGCCGTGATGAAATCGGCAACGACCTTCTGGGTCTGGGCAAGTCGATCGAGGAATACCTTGCGATCCTTCGCTCGCGCGAAAAGCTGATGACTGTGGTCAAGGACGAACTCATTGCCATCAAGGCCGAGTTCGCGACCCCCCGCCGCACGGAAATCATCGAAGGCGGCGACGAAGTTGAAGACGAAGACCTGATCCAGCGTGAAGATATGGTCGTGACGGTCACGCACCAGGGCTACATCAAGCGCGTTCCGCTGAACGCCTATCGCGTCCAGGGCCGTGGCGGAAAAGGCCGCTCGGCAATGGCGACGAAAGAAGAGGATTTCGTATCAAACCTCTTCATCGCAACGACCCATCAGCCGCTGCTGTTCTTCTCGTCAAACGGCATGGCCTATGTCCTCAAGACCTGGCGTTTGCCGCTGGCAACACCCCAGGGCAAGGGCAAGGCCCTCATCAATCTGTTGCCGCTCAAGGAAGGCGAAAAAGTCACGCGGGTCCTCGCGCTGCCAGAAGAAGAAGCCGAGTGGGACAAGTTCGAAGTCATGTTTGCGACGAAGTCAGGTGACGTGCGTCGCAACCTGCTCTCGGACTTCACGAATATCCGTGCGACCGGCAAGATCGCCATGAAGATCGCCGAAGGCGATGCCATCGTGGGAGTCTCGCTGGCGAACAAGACTGATGATGTGCTGCTGACGACACGTCTGGGCAAATGTATCCGCTTCTCGACTGAAGACGTCCGCGTCTTCAAGGGGCGCGACTCGACGGGCGTTCGCGGCGTGAAGCTTGCCGAAGGCGACGAAGTCGTCTCGATGACCATCCTTCGCCACGTCGACACGACAGTGGAAGAGGCTCGAGCCTATCTGAAAATGGCAGCCATTGCCCGCAGAGCCGCTGGCGAAGACGGCGATAGTGCCGAACCCGTCGCCGATGAGGCCGAAGAAGGTGGCGTCGCGGAAGTGGCGCTTTCAACTGAACGCTATGCGGAACTCGGCGCCCAGGAACAGTTCGTTCTAACCATATCGGAAAGCGGTTTCGGCAAGCGCAGTAGCGCCTACGAATACCGTGTCACCGGTCGTGGCGGCTCAGGCATCGTGGCCATGGCCATGAACAAGAAGAACGCACGTATCGCCGCGTCCTTCCCGGTAGAAGTCACGGACCAGCTCATGCTGATCACCGACGGTGGCCAGACTATCCGCGTGGCTGTCTCGCAGATCCGCCAGGCCGGTCGCGCCACTCAGGGCGTCATCGTGTTCCGTCTCTCCGAAGGCGAACGCGTCGTGTCCGTCGAACGTATTGGCGAAGCGCAGGAGATCGAGGGCGGCGAAGCGACTGAAGCAGGCGAGGCTTAACCATCAGCGCGGCCAAGTCTCTGTCGTCAACACCGATACCAAACCCGCCAGCCGGACCGCGCGCCAAAATCGCGCGTTCCAACCGGACAGACTCACACTAATATGCGCGCCTCACGCGCTCTCACAGGGTTGGCACGAAATGGCGAAGCGGACGGGACTTTATCCTGGCACTTTTGACCCGATCACCAACGGGCACCTCGATATCATTGCCCGTGCTTCCAAACTCGTCGACAACCTCGTCATCGGCGTCGCCATCAACGAATCGAAAGGCCCGCTTTTCCCGCTCGATGAGCGCGTCGAAATGGTCCAGCACGAAACTGCCAAGATCGCAAAGAATTCCGGCGTAACGATTACCGTTGAGCCGTTCGACATACTGCTTATGCATTTCGCAGAAAAGGTTGGTGCCCAGACCATTATTCGCGGCCTGCGCGCGGTGTCGGATTTCGAGTACGAATTCCAGATGGTCGGCATGAACATGCAACTGAACCGCGAGATCGAAACCGTCTTCCTGATGGCGGGCGCCGAGCACCAGTCCATCGCCTCGCGGCTGGTCAAGGAGATTGCCTCGCTTGGCGGCGACATCACCCACTTCACGACGCCCTATGTGGTGAAGAAAGTTCACGCCAAACTGGCTGCGCGCGGCATCAAGTTCGCAAAGCAGAAATAGAGATATAATTGCGCGTCGCCGATTTCGATTTCGAACTGCCACAGGACCTGATTGCACTTCGACCGGCCGTACCGCGTGACTCCGCACGGCTCCTGATCGTGCGCGAGGGATGTCCTGACTTCTTCGAGGCAACGATCGGCGATCTGCCTGGATATCTGGACCAGGGCGACGTCTGCGTCTTCAACGACACGCGGGTAATCCGGGCCCAGCTCTTCGGGGTGAGACCCGCACGCGAAGCCAGCCCGGATTCAAGGATTGAAGTGACGCTGCACAAGCGACTGGATACGACGCACTGGGCAGCATTCGCAAAGCCGGGCCGCAAGCTGAATATCGCCGATGAGATCCGCTTTGCGCCCGGCTTCAGCGCAAGCGTCCAGGCACGACGGCCCAGCGGCGAGATCCACCTGCGCTTCAATGTCGGTGGCGCGGCACTCGACCTCGCGATCGCGGAGCACGGCGTCATGCCGCTGCCGCCCTACATTGCAGGCAGGCGCCCCGCTGACGTTCATGACCAGGAAGATTACCAGACCATGTTCGCCATGGTTGATGGTGCCGTGGCAGCACCAACCGCTGGCTTGCATTTCACGCCCGACCTGCTGTCTTCACTCGAAGGTCGCGGGGTCAAGACGGCGTCGGTGACCTTGCATGTGGGCGCAGGCACGTTCCTGCCTGTGAAAGTGGATGAGACAGATGAGCACGTCATGCACGCAGAATGGGGCAGTGTCCCCGAAAGAACGGCAAGCCTGATCAATGAGGCGAAGGCAGCACATCACAGGGTCATGTCCGTGGGCACAACAAGCCTGCGCACGCTTGAGGCCGCGAGCAACCCGGAACTCAAGCCATGGGAGGGCGATACGAGTATTTTCATAACACCCGGCTACCGGTTCAAGACCGTCGACACGCTCCTGACCAATTTCCATTTGCCTCGGTCAACGCTATTCATGCTGGTGTCCGCCTTTTGCGGTCTGGAGACGATGCGCGCGGCCTACGCCCATGCTATTGAGCAGCGCTTTCGTTTTTACTCCTACGGCGACGCCTGCCTTTTGATCCGCAACCGCACATGACCGAATTCAGCTTCAGCATCACTGCCAGCGACGGCGCTGCTCGCACCGGGACAATATCGACGGCGCGCGGCGAAATTCGCACGCCCGCCTTCATGCCGGTCGGCACGGCGGGTACAGTGAAAGCCATGCTGCCGGAAAGCGTCCGCGAGACCGGTGCCGACATCGTGCTCGGCAACACCTACCACCTGATGCTGCGGCCATCAGCCGAGCGCGTTGCGAAGCTGGGCGGTCTGCACAGGATGATGAACTGGTCGCGCCCGATCCTGACGGACTCCGGCGGCTTCCAGGTGATGTCGCTCGCCCAGCTGCGCAAACTTGACGAGAACGGCGTGTCGTTCCAGTCGCACATCGATGGCGCGCAGTTCCTGCTGACGCCGGAGCGCTCGATGGAAATCCAGGCGCTGCTGGGTTCCGACATCCACATGGTGCTTGATGAGTGCACGCCATTTCCCGCCACCGAGAAGGAAGCCGAAGCCTCGATGGAACTCTCGACCCGCTGGGCAAAGCGTTCCAAGGCAGCGTTCCACGAGGCGCCTGGTCGTGCGCTGTTCGGTATCGTTCAGGGCAGCGTCTATCCGCGGTTACGTGAACGCTCGGCGGCTGCTCTGAAAGAGTTCAGCTTCCCCGGCTACGCTGTGGGAGGACTGGCCGTGGGCGAGGGTCAGGCGCGCATGCTTGAAGTGCTGGACTTCACGGTCCCGCATTTGCCTCAGGATCGCCCGCGTTATCTGATGGGTGTCGGCAAGCCCGGCGATATCATCGGCGCCGTTGCGCGCGGCATCGACATGTTCGACTGCGTGCTGCCGACGCGTTCGGGTCGAAACGGGCAGGCGTTCACAACACGTGGCCCGGTGAATCTGCGCAACGCCAGGCACACTGACGACCAGCGACCGCTGGAAGCAGGTTGCAGGTGTCCCGCCTGCCGACAGTACTCGCGCGCCTACCTGCACCATCTCGTGAAATCCGAAGAGATCCTCGCCTCGATGCTGATCACCTGGCACAACCTCACGCACTACCAGGACCTGATGCAGGGTTTGCGGGATGCGATCGTCGAAAGGCGCCTGCCCACCCACATAACAGCCATCACAGCCTCATACGGCAGCGGCGACATCGACCCTCAATAGCGTCATCCTGCTCGCTATGCAGCACGCGAGTGCTGCGTTGCGAGCGGGACCCAAACGAGGTGAGGCCTGTCCGTCAAGGTGTCACCACGTATGGGTCCCAAACGCACAGCACCGCTTCGCGCTGCAATGCGTTCGGGATGACAAAATTGGGATTGTTCACTGCGTCTTCAAGGCACCGCTTTCAGCGCCGCCAGCACACCCGCCTTCATCGGCGCATAGTCCGGATCACTGCTCGCATTGGCGTTGACGTAAATCGTCGAAAGGAACAACGTCACATCGTGCCGACGTGCGAGGCCACTCATCGACAGATACCAGTTGTCCCACGTACCAAGTGGACCGGGACCAGCGATCGAAGCAAACCACGCGGTCCACTCCGCTTCGGTGAACATTTTGCGTCCCGCCATCAGAAGCACGGGACGCGCCAGCCGCTCGCTTTCACCCGTGATGTATGAGACGCCCACAGGCGCGACTTGGGCTGCGACTGCATCGCGAATGCGCACAATCTCCGGTTTGCCAACAAGCGGGTTCAGGACCAGTTGCATCAGCAGGTCCGACGTATGGGCAACGGCGTGCCGATAGCCTTGCCTCGGATCAAAGCCGCGATAGTCGTTGATGCTGACCATGTAGTTGACCGAAGTGTTCAGCAACCGCATCCGCTGATCGGTCGATAGAAAAGTTTTCACCCGGTCAGCGCGCGCAACTTCCGACAGAACCAGCGCCGCAAAGGGCCTCCGAAACCCGAGCGGATCGGAGGCATTGATCTGCTTCTGGAGGTTATCCGACAACGCGAGCATCGTCTGTTCATCCAGCAGGCGGCTGCGCATGTAGAACCGGAGCGCCTCGAACGCGATGCCGTCGCGGATTTTCGGATCCGGGTCTGCGAGACACCCGGCCAGGTCGAGCGCAAACTGATTGCGTTCGCTGTCGCTGGGAATTTGCCAACTGGCGGCCTTGAGCGCCTCAAGTGCGTTCCGGCTTTTGCCACCGGGCGTGCAGGACGCTTGCGCTTCGGCGAGTGCAAGTGATGCGAGCAGCACTATCGCGAGTGTGCGGATCAGAACGGTCATGATTCCCCCAAGGCCAACAGTATGCGTCCCAGCATACCAGCCCGAGGGCGACTGGATTTCACATCTGCGCGAGCAAGGCCCTTTACCCGGGCGCTTCGATCCCCAGTTTCCTGAGATCGTCATCAGCGTGTGAGCTCATGCCACGCGCTTCGCGGACGTCCGCTTGTCCCTTGTCGGCATTGTCCAGCTTGATCCTGGACACGCCGCGCGCGAACAGCGCCTGGTAATAGGACGGCAGGAGCGAGTAGGCCTTGTCGAAATCCGTTTCAGCCTTCGCGAATTCGGCCAGTCTGAACTTGATGACGCCGCGCATGAAATACGCCGGCGCAAAATCGGCCTTGGTTCTGGTGACCTGGTCAAGGTCCGACTGGGCAGCACCCAGGTCATTAGCGGCCATGTAAGCCAGCGCACGCTGAAAGCGGAAGTCCGGCTTGTCCTGGATTGAAACCGCCTTGCTCAGGTCGGTCAGGGCCTGTCCCGCGTCGCCGATCGCCATATAGGCCCCGGCACGATAGGCATAGTATTCGCTTTCATGAGGGTGCTTTACGCGACCGGAATTGATGATCTTGCTGCAGGTTGCGATCTGTACCTTTGCGTCTGCGCCTGCAAAACCCATGCACATCCTCAGGTCCGCTTCGGTGAGCGAAGACGGCCTGGCGGGTTTGGCAGACGCGGGCAAAAAGCCGCAAACAACTGCAACCGAGGCAACCAACAGCAAGGTTGGAGTTTTCATGATCGCTCCTCAGTTCGCGAGAGACGCGAGTTGTAGCTTCGCTGCAGCATTGTCAGGCTCGACTGCCAGCACGGCATCAAAGTCGGCTTTCGCCTTGTCCTTGTTACCAGTGGCCGCAAAAAGCACGCCGCGATTGATATGGGCAATGACCAGCTTTGGATCCATGTCGATTGCCGTGTCCAGGTCGTCGAAAGCCTTCTCCTTGTCGCCGATCGCGATATAGGCGCTTCCGCGTGTGGCAAAGGCAGACGCATCCTTGCTGTCCAGTTCAATGGATTGCGTGAGGTCGTCGATAGCCTGCTTGTTTTGTCCAAGGCCCAGGTAAGCCAGCGCCCTGTTGTTGAAGGAGACCGTGGATTTCGGATCCAGCTTGATCACCTTGCTCAGGTCCTCCACCGCCGCGTCATATTTCTTTTGTGCGACTAATATTGTTCCGCGCCCCTGCAGGGCACGTGCAAATTCGGGCATGATCTTGAGTGCCGCATTGAAGTCCAGCAGGGCCTTGTCGTTTGCGCCTGTTTGCAGGTATGCCGCACCCCGGTTGTAGAACGTCGCAGCGCGCTGGTCCGGGAGCATCTTCGCACCCAGCAACTGCGTGCACGCCGAGATCATCGCGGTCCAGCCGGCAGGTGTCTTGCCGAAGCAGGTGTCGGCCGACGCCTGAAGCGAGGCGTTAGGTGGCGACGCGGCGAGAACCGGTGTCGGAAAGAGAACCGGCAGGGCAATCAGGCCAGCAAGCAGGATCAGACGGGTGTTTGCCATCGGAAGGTCCCTCGATGAATGTGCCTACAGGCCCTGCTTCTGGCCGTAGAGAATGGAAGATACTTCGTCGATCGAACCGCCGGGTTTGGATGCCGAGGTCTTCGTCGTACTCGTCGACGTCTGGTCACCGGTAGAGGTCTGGTCGTTGTGAACCTGGGAACCCGGTGAGTTATTGAGGATAATGCAGCTGCTGTTCGCGGTAGACGACGCACCGCTTCCCGTTGCACCCTGTCCGCTGGCACCGCTCGTGCCACCACAGATGATCGTGCTGCCGCCCGTGCCGGAGCCTGGGTTCTCCGCATTTTTGATGGCAATCGCGATAGCTGCCCGGTTTTGATACGAGAAATTCCAGGGTGATTTGCCCATCAGCGGATCGTCAGCCAGCGCGGTGCCTGCGATTGAAACGCACGCCACCAGTCCGGACAGTCCCACAACAATTTTGGATACTTGCACCATTGTCTTGCTCCTGAATGAAAGGGGACAGCAGGTCCCGGAGGACCCGCTGCCTGTATTGACGGCCCCGTCAGGGCCTTTCAGCTTACGGCTACGGCGTCAGGTCGCGTCCAACATTGATGGACACGTTGTTGCCAACCGCAGTAGCGGTAGAGCTGACCCATGGGGACGGAACCTGGATTACGTTGCCAGGGTTGCCTTCCGTTGGTGACAGCGTCGCCGTCGTCAGCTGCCGCATGTGATCGTAACCATCCGCTGACACGCCAGTCACCTTCGACGTCGCCGTGACATTCGCCAGTGCAAACTGGGTGATGTCGCCGATGACGACGTGGTTGCTCAGGCGGTCCCTGCAACCCGTGTTGCAGGTCGATCCGCCGTCAACGTCAGACGCCAGATTGACCGACAGGTTATTCGCAACTGCCGTCGCCGAACTGTCGACGCTGGCGTTACGGATGGCTTCGACAACCGACTTGGCTTCGATATCGGCCTTCGTGAGCACGCCCAGCACTGCGCCGAGTGTAAACAGTCCAGCGATATCGGTGTGCAGGTTGCCATCGGCTGCGCCACCATATCCGCCGCCTTCATAACCACCGTTCAGGCCAGAAGCCGGAAGGGAAGCCGAGAAGGCTTGCATGTCGAAGCCATAGTCGCAGCTCGACTCGCACGAAAAACGGTGATCCTTCACGTTGGCAACGAACTGGCCATCGTGCAGGAAAATTGGCACGTCAGTCGTGATTGACTGGTTGTTGCCAACCGCCGTCGCGCTGCTGAGCACGATCGGAAGCTCGATACGAGCGTCGAGGGACTTCAGGCTGACCCTCGGTCCGCCTCTCGAATTCTCGTCGTAGCCGTGCTCGCCACCATCATCGCCACCTGGTCCGCCATGCATGTCTGGACGGATCGGGTTGTTGTAAATATGGCTGACATAGGAGCTGGCCTTCACGTCGCCAAGGAAGATCTGCAGCTTCTCGATTTGTACGAGGCCTGTAGATTCCACATCCACATTGACATCGACATCAATGTCCGTGTGCTGCTTGGTGTCGTTTTTCCAGTTCCATTCGACATTGTCGAATGCCATGGCCGGAGACACGGCCACCGCACCCATCGCAAGGACTCCAAGGCTGGCAGCCATGGCCCTTACGTTTTTAAGTGTTTTCATTGCTTAGTCTCCCCGTTGGGTTTGAGCTGCTCGAGATAGGACGACATATGGTCGTTCTCTACGAGGGCGCAGCGAGATTCCCTCGGTAGATGGAGGAAGTCGGTCATGATCTGATAAACGGCCATCTCGGCGACGGAACGAACGCCAAGCTGAAGAGGTTCGTTTCTCACATGACCGGCTTCAAGCTCGACGTAAGTTGAGTCAAAGAAGCGGAATACGTCCGCCTGGACTTCATATCCGTAGATTTGCTTCTGAAGCGACGAGACGTATGCGACCGAGAAATTCTTGGAATTCACGACGCGAAGGTCCATCGCAACGTTGACGACAGCCGTTCTGGCACCGCCACCGATTCCTGCGACGCGCAAGCCTATGCCCCCGGTGACGATATTGTAGTTCAGTTCCGTCAGGGCGCCGACGATGATGAAGTCAGTCGCCGGAAGTTTCCCGAACATCTCTACCGGCCTGTTGAGCCTGCTCTGCTCGGCGAGTTTGACTTCAGCCAGGGGCAACCGCAGGTCATACCGTTCGACCAGCTGTGCCTTGCCCGTCTTGTATAGCGCGCTCATGACCATTTCGGCTGCGCCCTGTGTCAGATTGTTTCCGACCTTGTCGTAGTAAGCGACCTGTCCCGTCTTGTCGGAAATCTCCCCAACGGCAAACACGGGAAGGTTTGTGGCCGGAATCTTCTGCAGACCCCGCAGGCATTGACTGTACGGCGTATCGTTGCTGGTGACAGGATAACGGAACAGTGGCCGTACACCCGTTTTGTCACCTGGTGCCATATCTTCCACGCATGCGGAGAGAGAGACTGCGATCACACACGCTGCTGCAAGCTTTTTGACGTTTGACATCGTGCCCCACCTGAAAAGTCCTTGTGCGAATGCACTTCAGTTTCGCTGCCGAAACCGACCTTTAAGTAACGATGACTTGAGCAGGATGCAGTGGCTCTGAAGGAGATTTCACTGACGCATACGCGCGAAACATAACCAACGCGCAACGCACATCCCCTTTAAGCGCTGCAACGAAACGGGGGGACATCTCATTCAAAGGGGTGAGTAAATGCACTCTTTGGTAGCTGACATCAAACGTCTGATCCAAAGGGGTCAGCACATGACAGAACGAAATCCGGTCGGCGCCGCGCAGCAGCACGCGCGGCGACTGGCACGAGTACGATGCATCGAAGTTGTTGCCGACGCTATTGCAGCGTGTTCTTGCCGTCAAAGTGACCGTTCAGCACCCGCCCAAGCGCAGCGCCTTCATTCGGTTTCAGATGATTCTGGATTGCCCAGATGGCGACCTGTGTACGGTTGCTCGCACCCAGCTTGCGCAGCACTGACTTCAGGTGAACTTTCACCGTAGCCTCTGTAATGCTGAGGAATTTTGCGATCAGCTTGTTGGTCTGCCCTGCAGCAAGACCCCTGACAATTCCCATTTCCCGTTCCGACAGCTCAATATCGCCAACGCAGATGTGATGGGGATCAGTGACCTGGACACGCGACTGCAGCGACCCAAGAAAATTGGTGACGAGGCTGGGGAACACTTTTTCACCCAGAACTGCAAGCTTGCACGACTCAACCAGAGCCTTTGACGAGATGCTTTTCAGCAGGTACCCGTCGGCGCCAGCCGCAAAGGCCTGTGACAACGTCTGGATTTCTGCATGGCACCCCATCACGATGACATTTGTCTGCGGGTGAAGACGTTTTAGTTCGGCGATTGTCTGAAGTCCGGCATCGAGATCAAGGATCACGAGATCAGGGCTTTCACCCGGCTTTTCCTGGGTGAGCGCCTCACGCAGGCAATTGCCTTCCGCGAGGATGCGAAAGTTGCTCGCCTCCAGTTGGCTCTTCAGTCCAGAACGCAGGATCGGCTGCAGGTCTATGATCCAGACGCCGGCGCAAGGATTGCCAGTTGCAATCGCACCACGACCGCCTGTGTTGACTTCCGGCACGTATACCATCCCTCATTTGCACGGCTCATGATCGAGCGGAAGTTGGTCCCCGCAGGTGTCGGGGTGCGCCGCCCATGCCGACAAACTGGCAAAGGTGACAGCGCCCGACATACTTAAAGGGTCCACCCATCGTCGTGTAAGAATTTATTCCATTCATGTGAAAATAAATAGTGGTTGATGTGCGCTGACCTAGATCAAGTGTGGTACGGACCTTTCGCGCCAATACCTTGTCGCATTAGTGTCAGTTTTGCACTGGATGGGTTGGCAGTGCTGCCCGTTGGGCATCGAAATCACCGGGAATTGCTGACTGAAAGGGCTACTCCCTTTAGCGTTCCGCGGGGCAAGCGGTCGGCCCGCAGGCTGAAAGTGGATACCGCCCGGCAATGACAGGCTCGAACGGTCACATCATAAGCGAGCTTTGATGTGGGGACGCGATGTGTAACGAGTTCCCAGTGCGGCATCGCTGCGGGACAAACATGAAAAAGGCTTCGCTTGCTCTCTGTTCGGTCGTGATGGTGTTGCTGACGGCATTGCCGGCTTCCGCATCACGTCACAGGCGGGCACACACCGCAGAGGTTTCGACAGCGACATCGCGCGCGCAACCAGAACTGCTTTGCCAGGGCGGCGTCCTGGTCACGGCGGACGATCAGATACGTGGCTGCACAGCTCTGGTGGGACGAAGGCTGTCGCGGGCAAAAAAGTCGGTCGCCTTCTACAATCGCGGAAACGCGCTCATGAGAAAGACAAGGGTTGTGGATGCGATCGCGGACTTTTCGTCTGCTCTGTCCCTGAATCCTGAATATGCACAGGCGCTGTTCAACCGTGGCATCGCCTATCTGATCGTGTCGGACAAGAGCGCAGCCTTCAGGGACGTGAATGCGTATCTGGCACTGGTGCCGGAAGATGCGGACGCGCTTGCGACGCGAGGCGCGATTTATCTCGCAAAAAACAAGCTCGATTTGGCCGGGCCGGACTTTGACCGGGCGCTCGCGCGCAATCCCGCGCAGCAGGTGGCGCTCGTGAACCGTGGTCACATCAGGCTGCGCTCACAGCGTTTTGCCGAGGCCCTGTCAGATTATGAGGCGGCGCTGGTGTTGAATCCGGAAAACGCCGAAGCGCTGTTCGGACGAGGCGTCGTGCGGATCGCAACCGGCCATCGCACCGAAGGTGACTCAGATATTGCCACCGCTGAAGTGGCAGACCAGGGCGTCACAAGCAGGGTTGCAGCACTCGGCGTGACGGCCGTGAGCCAGCCTGCACCGCAAGCCAGTCCTTGAGCTAAAACGCCAACTGAAGCCTCAGCGCAACCGCGTCATAGTCCTGCCCGATCTGGACACCATCGGGGGGTGTCGAAGGCGATGCACCGAAAGGTGTCAGGTTGCCAACGCCCGCAGGGTTGAACCGGTTCACATCCACCATGAAGTAGTTCAGCGTGGCCCGCAGGTTCGGGTTCAGGTACCAGTTCAGGCCAAGCGTCCAGATGTCCTGCTCGCCGCCACGGATCGAATCTGCCGCCGCAGCGGCGCCAGCGATACCGTCATGAAAGTTCAGGTCGACATGGCTGAACCGGGCGGCCAGTTCAAAGGCACCAAAACCACTACCGCTTTCGACAGGTGATGACGGCTTGATCGCGGCAAATGCCGCCGCGCTGCTGTTGTACTTGCGGCTTTCGCCCGTGAGCGCCCAGGCAGCCTCGGCATACCAGCCCGAGAAATCTGGATTGGCAAGGCCGGTCGAGGCGTGTCTGTCGACGCCATAGTTGAAGTACTCACCCTGGAAGAAGAGGCTGCTCACCCGGATGGCGGCCTCGAGCCCGCCGGCATAGGCGCTATTGGCATCAATGTTGCCGGTATCAATCAGGCGTGTGCTGTCGACGCGCAGTTCCGGCCGGTCCCGAAAGCGGACGCCGTACCTTGCAGAAGTCGAAAGCGATCCCAGGTCAGCAGGTTCAAGGAGCCAGCTGAGATTTGCGCCCACATGCAGGTCAACATCTTCATCTTCGATAAGGCGTGAAGCAACCCGCGTGACAACAGCTGTTTGTTCGTCAGCAGTTTCCGCATCGCCCGCTGTGCCCCCTGTCAGAAACGCCGAGGCAAACCACACGCTTCCGCTTCCCTTGATGCCAATCGCATAGCGGCCGTCGCCACCGGCAAGCGCGCGCGAGAGTTCGGCGGGACTTGCACGTTCGATGAACATGGTTTCATCGGACGCAACACCGTCATCGAGGTTGGCATTCGGCGCGAGCGCTCCCGCCTGGATGACCAGCGGGCCAAAGCCCGCATAACTGACCCATGCTTCGTGCAGGCGCGCAGGACCTTCGGTGCCGCTGCCTCCAAATTCGTAGACCAGCTTGTAGTTGAAGTCGCCCCACGCCTTGCCTTCCATGCCAATCTGGGCACGTCGGAAATTTGCGCCATCTGAAAACTCCCTGGCCGAATTCACTTCCCGGCCACCCGAACCCTGTGAACCCCGTCGGAAATCGGACGCGAGCGGACCGGCGTTGTCCTGGATGTGCTCCGCAACGTCAACCTGAGCCCTGCCTCTCAGGGACATCGAGAATTTGCCGTCAGCGCTTTGTATCGTCGGACGGATGTTGGAAATGACAACGCTCGGGTTTGCCTTTGCTTTGGCTGCGTCGCTGGCAATCTGCTCCTTCAGGGAGTCGAGTTCTGATTTCGAAGCCGGCGCTCCGCCTTCAGTTCGAGGCTCGCCGCCAAGCCGCGACCGCAGCCGCTCGATTTCCTGCTTTTGCGCTTCGATCTGTTGCTGCTGGTTTTCAAGCTGCTTTTGCATCTGGTCAATGCGTTCGATGATCTTCGCATTGTCAGCATAGGCGGCGGTGGCGGACGCGCTTGCAATCGCAACTACGGACGCCAGGGAAGCGAGCTTCGCAGTATTCAAGTGAATTCCCCTCCGCACCGTGAGTCGGTCAAAGGGGAGAATAGTCAATCGAAGTCTGGTCCAACCGCCCTCGGCGCTGATTGCGGGCCGGATGTGGCTTCCGGCGCACGCAATAGCGAAACGCGTCGCTCAGTTAATGAGGCTGGGCCTACCAGCCTCGACCAGGTGCGAACGATATGCGCCGCACTTCATGGATGGCATTTGGCGCGACTTCACCCTCAACGAGTTCATATCCCATCAGCGCAAATGTGCGTCCGCCCATGAAGATCGGTCGGGAATTGCCATACCAGTCCACGCAGGAAGCCTGGCAGCGATCGTCGACAACCGATTTGCCCTTTGCGCCAAGTTCACCCAATGGAGAAAACTGCCGGTAGGCCCGCCTGATGAATACGACGGCGGCTGAACTTTCTTCCAGCTGCTGATAACCTGGTCGGCCTGCGCGAGTGACGGGCAACCCAAGCAGTCCCGTTGTTCTGTCGCGCCGGTCATACCCGACCTCTGGCTTGAAGTAGAAGGCCTGGCTGCGCGTTTCACCTTGTGCCGCACCCTGCATGGTGTAGCGGTCACCGATATGGGGAGTGTAACCGTCCGTCAGCTCGATGGCCCGGAAGTGCAAATCTTTCCCGTCCGAACCGATCACGACCGCATCCCGTCCCATCGCCTCGATGCGGTCAACACCGTGCTGCAGTGGAATGGTGGCGACTTGACCGTTGCGAACACCTGCAGCAACCAGCATCGAGCTTGAGGGCGACGTGCCCCAGCCGGCGCCATTGCCATAAAGCACATAGTCTCCAACGAAGCGGTTCTGGAATGCATAGGTCTCGCGTGAAGGCGCAGGCAGGGGGCGATAGAATTGCGGCAGGGCTTCATTTCCGCCATCGCCAAAGGCACGCAGTGGCATCTGCAGAAGTGTCACCGACCCTTGCGAGAATTCGGGATTCCACATGGCATCGCCGCCTCCTCCTCCACGAACGAGAACGTTCAGCATGCCTTCATTCCAGTCTTCCCGGAACGAGAACTGGTCAGTCGGCGCGCCGCGGACGCCGATGGCGGATGGCGCACTTCTGTCCAGCGGCAAGCGGTACAAAAAGGCGCTTGGGCCTGTTTGCGGGCCCTGCTGTCCCCAACGGGCCTGGTTGACCCAGACATAGACGGCATGGGGCGACACATAGAATGTACGCCCGGCAGGTCCCAGCACCGCCTTTGCACTGCAGTTCAGGACATAGGCCGTGAGATCACAATCGGTGACACTGTGAAGCGCTTCAACGGTCGTGGTCTGCTGGTCGGCATCCACTGGCATGTAGATGTCGGTCGCAGTGGCGGTCCTGCGGAACCCGGCAGGTGACGTCGAACCATTCCATCTGCGAACTGCCGGCATCCAGTCGAAATTGTCGGAAGCATTGTAGGGCAGGTACAAAGGCGAATAGATGATCAGGCGATTGCCGATGAGCCGGGACGCGTAGTTGCGTGACGAGTAATAGTCGTTTGACCGGATGTGATAGGCATCCTCGAACGAAAGGTCTCCATCGCTGTCGATATGAAAGCGGTTCACTTCCGTGCCGCCGCGTCCGTAACTGTAGCCGATGACGATGACGCGGTCCCCCGCGACAAGCATTTCATCGTACCAGTCATTCTGTGGATTCACGCCGGGAGGAAATGCATTGATGGAGTCGACTGGCTTCAGTTCTCCGTTGCGCGTGGAAACCGTAAACAAGCGGCCGCGGCGCAGGATGACAAGCATGTCGCCATGGTTCTTGACAATGCCGCCTTCATCGACGCCCGCTTCCTGCGTGTTCGTGATGCCAGGTTCAGCCGCCGCTGGAGCTGCTGCAGCCGAGTCCCCCGCCGCCGGGGCCGGAGGTGCGGGCGAAGGCACGGGCAAGTTTTCTCCGCCATATCCGCTGCGTGTCCGCCTTGCCTTCTGGATCCGTTTCAAAAACGCCTGCAGATCGCTGTCCGATCTGAATGCCGTCAGTGTCTTTTTGGCTGTGCTCGAATGTGGCCATGGCGAAGCGGCAGCGATCGGTACTGCGCTGGCGGTCAATGCCGCTGCCAGCCCCGTCGCCAGCGCAATGCGGAACAAGGCGATTGGTCTATTCGAAGGTGTCATGTTGGTCTCCCTTGGGTCCTGGGAGCGAAGGCTGGTCAGGAATTCGGGCAGAACTGTGACTGCCGCGTGACCAATGGCACAGCTTTGTGCGCCAAAATGAAGCGCGCCGCGTATGACGCAGCGCGCTTCGTATTCAGTTTACTTCGCTGCAGGCTTTGCGCAGGTGAAATGGATATTTCCCTTGCGGTCGAAGACCTGCGTCAGCACTTGCGGGGCTGCGCACTTCGGCGGCTGCCATGTGGCGCTCTGCAGGAGCCCGATCAGGAAATTATCGGCCTGGGCGCTTGAAGCCATCGTGGCAACGGTCAGTGCAATTGCAACTGCGGTCAAAGTCTTTTTCATGTTGATCTCCACCATTGATCAGGTTTTGCGGATGATTATTTTTGAGGGACGTTGCTCGCCGCCCGGATCCGCATCGTTGCGAATGAAGTGCAACAGCGCTTCACTCACCAATTGCTGCAGTTGCTAACGCAGCCGAGTCAGCGATGCAAGCATGCACGTCGGCGGCATGACAAAACGCCGCGAACATTCCGAATTCGCGCGCTTTCCATCCACAAGTTTTCGGCAGGGTCGAAGAATTTTCAACCCGCAGTGGGCGCAGTGAATGATGATGAACAGAAAGCAATGTTGCCCGCGAATCAGTTACAGCAAGTTCATGGTCGTAAATCGAACAACGCAAGCTGGTGCTGTCGCCGTTGAATTTTCATAGTGTCACTATAATTATCTGTAGCCGTGCGCTGCAAGCCAGTCGACTGTTTCCGGCAGCCTTTTGCTTCTGATGGATGCGTTGAGCAGGATCTGGCTCGCGGATACATCCGTCGCGCGTCTGGCGGTTGACGGGATATGCTGGTCTGCAAACACTTTCAGCTTGTCGACCAGTCTTTCCTCAACCGCCTGGCTGATCAGGTTCGGGAAAAAACGGTGCTGGGAAGTTGGTTCCAGCCAGGTGGTCACGGCATCATAATGCTCCGAAGCAAAGTCGAATGCCATCTCCGGAAAGAGCGCGGACGCAGCCGCCAGCATGGCAGGTCGCGTTGTCGCCGCGATTTCAGGGGTCAGCGTCAGGTCGAGGGCCCGCTTGACGAGCTTCGCATCTCCAGCCGTGGCCAGGAGCACGTAATAGCGCTCCCGTTCCACGGTATTGGCGGTGCCTCGAGCGAGCCTGTGCAGGCGCTCCCATGTCGCTGCATCGGCGTGGCGAGCCGCAATGCCCAGAACGATGCGCCTCTCATCTGCAGAAAGTGCTGCCGGATGTGCTGCGAGGCCAACAAACCGGCGGTTCGCCTCTGCGATGATCGCCGGGTCCCGGAGGTTGCTGAGGGCTTCGAGCAAGGCTGCGCGCAACAACGGATGGTTCGCGGATTCATGTCGCTTTGCCTTCCAGCCGACCCTTGCAAATATCGGATTGAGCACCTTCAGAGCGAAGGCCCGATAGGGAGCTTGGCTGGGTAGCCTGTCATAATATGTGTCGAGGGAAGACAGGCGTTCCGCAAGCACGGTGAGCACGCGCGGATGCATGCTGGATTGGGCTTTCGACGCAAGCTCGAACAGCTGCGACAGCGGCACGTCACCCGCGTACCCAAGCATGCGCGTGTCATAGAGAAGCCCAAGCTGGTCTGCCGCGGGCAGACTGGCAAAGGCGTCCGAGAGCTTCTGGAACAATGCACCGCGGTAAAGCGCCTTGTAGTAGCCGGACTGTCCAAAATTGACGAGCACACCACGCGGTCCAGAAACCGGTACTTGCGTCGGCGCGGGGCCCGGAACAACGCCGCGCCATGGCGAGCTGCCATCCGCGTCTGCGGCGATCACCGGCACGCGCCAGACATGCGATCGGTCACGTGAACGGTCCAGGCCAAACCTCTGCTCCGAAAGAGTGATGCCATTGTCGGAGGCCTCGACCGTGATCAGCGGAATGCCATCCTGCAGCGTGAAATCATGCGCGATATCAGACACTTTTGTCGCCGATACCTTGTCAAGCTCACGCCACAGGTCATCGGTCACGGCGTTTGCGTAGGCATGCGCCGAAATGTAGTTGCGCACACCCGTCCGGAAAATGTCCGAGCCAACATAGTCCTCTAGCATCCGGATGACCGAGCTGCCCTTCTGGTAGGTGATGGCATCAAACGCCTGCGAGGCCTGCATGACATCAACGATCGGCTGAATCACAGGATGGGTTCCTTCCCGGGCGTCGCGGGCCATCGCGCGATCCTTTGAATCCACCATGTCCAAGAACACGCTCCACTCGGGATGGAAGTGATTGCTGACTTTTGACGCCATCCATGTGGCGAAGCCTTCGTTGAGCCAGAGGTCCTCCCACCAGTCCATCGTGACAAGATCGCCAAACCATTGGTGTGCCATTTCGTGCGCGATGACGTTGAAAATGCGGCGCTTGTCGCTTTCGGTCGTGGTCTTGCGGTCTACCAGTATGGCGCGCTCGAAATAGAAGATCGCACCCCAGTTCTCCATGGCACCAAAGAACTGGCTGGAGCCGGGGCCAGCAATGAAGTCGAGCTTTGGCAGCGGGTAAGCAACGCCAAAATAGTCCTGCAGGAACGGCAGGATCTTCACGGCTGCATCAAGTGCGTATTGTGCCTTCGCTCTCTCGCCACGTTTAACAACGATGCCGATATCAACCTTGCCCGACCGACTGCTGACACGCTCAAGGTCTCCGGTTGAAAAAAAGAGCAAATATGTCGACATCCGGGGAGTCATGGCGAAACGCACGCGCTTGAGACCGCGACCTGCGCGTTCAGTCCTCGCGACCGGCGTGTTTGACACAGCCAGGTCTCGCCTGGGCACTGTGACAGTGAGTGAAAACGTGGCCTTTCGGTTGGGCTCATCCCAGCAAGGCACAAAGCGCCGCGCATCCGAGTTTTCGAACTGCGTGAACAGGGCCCGCTTTTTCCCGTTGCCCGAAGCGTAGTCCAGTGCGAACAGGCCCGCGGCATTTTCGAAGATCTTGCCCGAATATTCAATCGTGAGCCGATGACGGCCCCCGGCGATTGCAGAAGGAAAGCTGAATGTCGCAGTCTCATTCTTTTCGTCGAACGAAACTTGCGGTTCCTGCTTGCTGCCTGAAAGCTGCACGCGTGAAAACTTCATGTTGGCCGAATTCAGGACGATGTCGCGCGTGGCTTGCCTGACCTCAATATCGATCCTGACGGTGCCCGAAAAGACCAGACGCTGGGCATCCGGCGTTATCGAGACGTCGTAGTGTACGGGATCGACGTTGGTCGGAAGCACGACCCGGTCAGCAGCGTGGGCCCCTGCGCCCAAAAACATGACGACCGCCAGAGCCAGCAAAACCCGCACCAAATTCATCTTCTGCTCCCGCATCAATCGTCGCAAAGCTGTAGTTCGAAATGGAAGGTAAAAACAACCCGGATGGCTGTGGCTTTACGACTTTGCCCGCATCAACATGCCGTAGAGGTCCCGGGGTTCGTCGGGGTCTGCAATCATGTCGAGGTTTTGCACAAAGTTTGTGCCTTGTACCCGGGCGTGAACGTACCGGAGGGCTGCGAAATCCTCGATGGCAAAACCAACGCCGTCAAACAGGGTGATCTGTTTGGCGCTCTTGCGGCCGGGCGCGCGACCGGCCACGACCTGCCATAGCTCCGTCACAGGATGGTCGGCGGGAAGTTGCTGGATCTCGCCTTCAATGCGGGTCTGCGGCGTGTACTCAACAAATATGTCCGATCGCAGCAGAATGTCGCGATGCAGTTCCGTCTTGCCCGGACAGTCTCCGCCGATCGCGTTGATGTGCACTCCGGATCCCACCATGTTGTCGGTGAGAATAGTTGCAAACTGCTTGTCGGCTGTGCAGGTCGTGATGATCTGCGCGCCTTCGATCGCGCCTTCGGCAGTGGCACACGATGTAATATGCAGTCCTGAGTTGCGCAGATTGTCGGCACACTTTCGCGTCGCTGCAGGATCAATGTCATAGAGTTTGACGTTCTCGATGCCGCATATCGCCCGGAACGCCAGCGCCTGGAACTCCGACTGCGCCCCATTGCCGATCAGCGCCATTGTGCGTGCGCCCTTGGGAGCCAAATGCCTGGCAGCCATCGCTGACGTTGCACCGGTGCGCAGCGCCGTCAGGATCGTCATCTCTGACACAAGCAGCGGATATCCGGTCGACACATCCGCCAGTACGCCAAAGGCGGTGACGGTCTGCAAGCCGGCCTGCATGTTTTTCGGATGACCGTTCACGTATTTGAACCCATAGTACTCGCCGTCCGAAGTTGGCATGAGCTCGATCACGCCAACGGCGGAATGGCTGGCGACGCGAGGCGTTTTGTCGAAGCTCTCCCAGCGTCGAAAGTCTGTTTCCACTTCAGCCGCCAGTTCGGTCAGTACACGTTCGACGCCGACATGAAGCACGAACCGCATCATGTTCTCGACACTGATGAATGGCACGAGCGCCAGACGGGATGGAGCGGGCATCAGTTCGCCTCCTAGCCGTGGCTCTGTGTGGGGCGGTCGAAGACCTTGCGCCCCATCAGGCTGGCGACCAGATCAACCATCAGCTTGGCGGTGCGTCCGCGCTCGTCGAGGAATGGGTTCAGCTCTGCAAGGTCGAGCGAGGTAACAAGCTTCTCTTCAAACAGCAATTCCATCACCAGGTGAGCTTCCCGGAACGTCGCGCCACCTGGCACGGTTGTTCCAACGCCCGGCGCGATCGTGGGATCAAGGAAATCGACGTCGAGCGAGACGTGCAGCAGGCCTTTCGCATGCTCCACCTTCTGGAGAAACGCGCGCAACGGCGCCACGATCCCGCGTTCGTCAAGGACTCGCATGTCGTTGACGGAATATTCTCGTCCTTTCAACGCCGCGTGTTCTGCTGCATCGATAGAGCGAATGCCGAACAGGCAGATGTGTTTGTCGGGAACGGGATTTGGAAATGCAGGCAGGGCATCGAACCCGGCACGTCCCGCAATATAGGCAACCGGCATGCCATGATAGTTGCCTGATCCGGAAGTCTGGGGCGTGTGTACGTCCGAATGCGCATCGAGCCACAGCAGGAACAGGGGACGGTTGACAGCCTTCGCGTGCGTCGCGATGCCAGCCACAGTTCCCATCGACATGGAATGATCGCCACCCATGAAGATCGGAAAGTTGCCCGATGCCATCGCCTTCTGCGACGTCTCGGCCAGCGCCTTTACCCAGGCCACCGTCTCGTCTTCGCCGTGAATTTTCGGATGCGACTTGGCTTGGCGAATGACTGTGGCGGGTTTTACGTCGCCCCAATCATCAACGCTGTGTCCAAGCTCGTTCAGCATCGATGCCATTCCCGCGACTCGATAAGCGGACGGTCCCATCAGGCAGCCGGGCGTCTGTTGACCTGAATCAACCGGCGCCCCGACAAGAATGCAGTTTCTGGACAAGCAATTCTCCTGATCTCAAGCGCTCAGGATAGCAGAGTTGGTTCAAGAAATGGAAATGCGGGATTGTTGGGTATCCTCAGGATGTGGGCGCTTCAAGAAGGTCTTGCGCTAAGCCGCGAAGAAGTGCTGCGACCTCGCTGCACTCACCATGCGCGCCTTCCGCGCTTCAAAATTTTCGAACACGACTGGAAGAGAATTCCGTTCGGATTGAGGTTTCAACACAAATTCCCCCATACCAGTCATAGTCCGCACAGCCCACGGCTTCCAGTTCGGTTCATCATCTCCCCAATTCGTCATGGCAGGGCTTGTCCCTGCCACCCAGGGGCCATGCGATCATTTTGCTCAATCAGGTAGTTCGGGTTGGCGTGTGATTTCTACGCAGAGGTCCATCCACTGCGGATTGCCGGCCTCGATCAGGTTCAGCTTCCACTTCCGCGGCCACCGCTTGATTGAAGCTTCCCTCTGGATGGCGCTCTCGATGCGCTCATGCCACTCAAACCAGACAAGCCGGGTCACGTTGTACTTGCTCGTGAATTTTGACGCCGTGCCCTGCTTGTGCCGCCAGACACGACCGATCAGGTCATTCGTCACTCCCGTGTAAAGCGTGCCGTTGCGCTTGCTCGCCAGCATGTAAGTGCAACCGCCGAATTCACGCATGATGTTCTCGCTTGGGGAATTTTCGATGCGAGACTTCAGTGAATATCCTGGCATCAGTGAGGCGGATTTGTCGCAACTTGTCTCAAGTTTGTCTGGCCTCGCGGTTGGCTCTCACAGACGTGTTTACCTGGTTTCCCCTGGGTGGCACGGACAAGCCCTGCCATGACGAATTGGGGAGAGGTCGATGTGCTGCAACCAGTTCAAACAACTGAATGCAGGCAGGCCATCACTTTTCTAACCGCGAGCCATATTGAACCAGCAAGCCAACGTTTTGAAAAATCACATTCACTGATCCGCATCGAACACATCGTTGAGCCAGGTGTCCATCTCTCTAACGATCGGGTCGGGGTGAATGCTCACTTCATCGCCGCGCCTGAAGAACGGGAGTTCGTCTTCCACGGAAACTTCATATGTTAGAATGCGACCCCGGCTGTCGAACACTTCTCCCTTTTGTGGCGGACCCCATCCTCCAGTTTGCTCTCGCCCGCATACGATAACCGTAGATATCGTGTTGGCACGTGCAGCGAGCATTTCAAATGACATTCCCAGTGCGACAACAGCGAACAACATTGAGACAGGCTTGCACATACTCCGCATCATTTGAAATCAACCAGCGTTCTGAATGGCGTATAGCCTTGATATCATGCGTCTGCGCCTCCGAACGCCAGCTGCAGCACGTGCTCGCGAATGTCCTTGGGCCAGCGCGCGATCAGTGGTTTGAGCTTCTCCCGGTCTCCGGCGAAAAGTGCGCGCGAAGCTTCTTCGAATCCCTCGCGGTCGCCAGCCATCGCCGACATGAAGCCATAGGATGCATCGCGCGCCGCTCGTGCCCGCGCCTTTGGGTTCCGCCGTGCCTCATCGACCAGTTTGCGCAACGTGACGGACGCGCCACCTGGTTGCGCAGCCAGCCAGTCCCATTGTGCGGGAAGCAATGTGACTTCGCGCGATACGACACCGAGCTTCGGCCTGCCGGGTCCGCGCGCATCGTCGGACAAGGGGAACGAATGTCGCAATCGTGCCAGCATTTCGGCCTCGGTGCCACGAATATCGATATCGAAGGCGCGGCCTGTCGCATCATCAAACAGGAAGACGTTCGCACTTCCCTTGTCGATGGCCCTCTTGAAGGAAGTCGCGACGTCCGAAAGTGGTCCGGTTGCAACGCGCCTCGTGCCATCAAAGACGGTGCAGATTTTTGAAAGTGGATCGCTCATCCGCCGGGTTATACCCGGGTAAAAAGGACGTGTCAATATCACCCGGGTAAAATAACAAGTGGGCGCACACGAAGATACGAAGGCGAAAAGTCCGGCGCGCGAAGCGCGCCAAAAAGACAATGCATCCTTCGATGATCTACCTGAAATTCTCTGATCTTCTTCGTACCTTCGTATCTTCGTGTGAGAAGAAAACTTCACACCAGACCGCTACGCGGCCCGGTCGCGCGCCCGCTCGTACGCCGGTCGCGCCACAAGCCGGTCACGATAGGCGCCAAGCTTTTCAGACGGCATCTGTCCCAGCGCTCCCTGCCGCATGTTGAGCGCGGTGACGATCGCGATGTCGGCGATCGTCAAACTGTCCCCCGTCAGGTAGGGCCTGTCTCCCAGCAGCTGCTCGACATAGGCAAGTGCATGCTCGTTCCGCTCGCGCTGCATGCGCACGGACCAGTTTTCCTTGTCACCTTCAGGCGCAGCAAAACGTGCAGCCATGAGCACGTTCAGGCCCGCGCCCAGTGTTGCTTCGCTGAACACTGTCATTTGCACCACGCGTGCAAAAGCGGGATCCTTCGCGTCCGGAAGCAGCGGCGTCGGCCCATGTCGCTGGGCAAGATAAAGCATGATCGCAACGGACTCGTTGATTTTCGCATCGCCATCGACGAGAAATGGCACGGAACCCAGAGGGTTCAGCTTTCGGTATTCCGGGCCGGTCGGAAACGTCAGTTTCTCGATCTCATACGACAGGCCCATTTCCTCGCACTGCCATGCCACACGAAGTCCACGCGCACCCCGTGGGAAGTTGTAGATCTTGATCATGATGCCTCCAGATCGCCAATGATTGCATGTAATTGCGGCGGGTCAAAACTCACGATAGGGTGAGCCGTGGAAAAATGGGGGTCGCGCATGCGTACCGTTCGATTTGCTCAAGTGCTGCTGGCTGCATGGCTTTTGGCGGCACCGGGCAGTGCGCCTGCCGGTGCAGGGCAGGGCATGTCGCCAGAGAGTATCGAACGCATGCTGCTCTGGGGTGACTGCGCCGGTTACAAGAGCCTGGTTGAAATGTTGAACAGGAACTACGCAGGCGTCGCCACAACCATGCGCGATAGCCATGAGGTTCTGGCGTCGAAGGTCGCCGGAGAGGACTTCTGCATGGTCACACGCAGATCCGGTATCGAACCCCAGCCGGTCGCTTCCTGCATCTGGATGAAATACGGCACGGAATTTGGAAAATGGGCCAAGAGCGCCTATGCGCGCCGCGCAAAGTCCATACCGGCGTGTCGAAAGGGAGTGGGCCCGGTCATCGTCCTGCCGCAGGGTCGCCTGCATGCCGACGAGCAGTCCCATTTCATGTTGAAGAACGGTTCGGAAAGCTGGTCAGTTGGTTACAGCCAAATCGGCAAAACCTGGTTCGTTGAAATGCATGTCTATGGTGCGACGAAATGATCATCGCCGGGGCTTGAAAGTCGGAAAAGTTCACATTATGTTCCAAGCGTCACCGGACCCTTTTCGGTCTGGCTGCTGCGACTTGAAATTGTGAAAGTTTGGAACTGCGGGTAGGGGAACCTCGATCTAGTTTTCGGGTCCCAGTGCCTGGTCCAGCCAGGCGCTCAGCGTGCGCGCCGCCGGCGAAGGATTGGTGCTCGTCCAGTCACCCCTGTTGTCGATCATGACCTCGGAATAGCTGTGCGTGACCTCATCATAGGCAAGGCAATAGGTGAGGTGTTGCCCCATGTCGGCCGCCGTCATTTTTGGATCGGTCGGCTTCGCCCGGGCTGCTTCGGCAATCAGCGGGTAATTCTTTGCGATATCGGCCGCAGGGACTTTGCGTTCCGTTGCCGTGGCACCATTATATCGAAGCTTTAGCTCGTCTTCACTCATGTGCAGGGCATCCTTTGGAGACCATGGATTGACGAGATTGTTCACCGCGCTTCGAATATCATAGCGCAGGACCGTACCTGACGCGTCAATTACGGTGCCGTGACGCTGGTAACCCCAGGCGTGGTTCACGTACTCTCGCCCGCACAGCCATTTCTGCGCCGTGGCCGACGGCGGCTGTTCATAGCTTTCGCAAGCGGTAACACCAAATGCGAGTGCAAGGGCGAGATAGCGGAACATGGGGAAATCCTCTGTCACTTGGCCTGAGTATATGCGATCGGATTGTGGCGCAAACAGGACAACAGGCCTTCGGCGCGCAACCGCGGGCGCAAGATCACGCGGCTTGCGGTTTTATCATCAGCGCGATGACAACTCCCGCAGCGAGACCTGAGACCACTTCGATCACGATCTGCGCCCCCGTATAGTCAAGCGGATAGCCATACCAGTTCCAGTAGGAAACATTGGTCGCGATCGCGGCTGAAACATGGATGAGCGCCACAAACGACACGCGCATCGCAAACGCGGCAATCGTCGTCATGGACAGAAGGAAGGCCGCAATCAAGGCCTGTGTCGCTTCCTTTGCAAACTCAACGCCAAGCATGGCAGGTGTCATGGTCAGACCCGCTCCCGCTGGACGAAAGAGCAGCAGCCCGGACGGCGTGGTCTTCACTTTTTCGGAGTATGCCTTTTCAGCGTCCGGCGTGCCGGGGTCCATCCAGGGGAAAATGTAGAGCCCGGGCTTCGATCCCGCAGCAGTTTCCAGCGCAGGCAGAACACTCGCTTCTTCCTGCAATTCGCTGAAGCCGATCCAGCCCAGTGGCGTGGCCATGTGAGCGATGGAAGTCCAGGCAAACATGGCGATGCCGCCAAGAATGCCCGCGATGAGAATGCGCATGAGTGAAGACCCCTTACGGATTGATCGTAGGGACACACTACAATAGGTGTCAGTGCCCGGCAATCAATGCCGGCGCGATGGTGCGATGCGGGGTGAATTTTGATCGGAATGCCAGGAGTTGAAAGGCCGTCGGCCGTTCACTTGGCCTTCGCGTAGGTCCCCGGTGCTGGTTCGATCACCTCAAGCTTGCCGTCGCCCGGTACGCGTGCGGGGACCTTGTCGCCTGATTGCCTGGAGAGCCACTTGTCCCAGTGAGGCCACCAGGAACCAGGCGTTTCGGTGGCGCCCGCAATCCATTCTTCGGCGGTATCCGGCAGTTTGTCGTTCGTCCAGTGCTGGTATTTCTTTGCGTCCGGATGATTGATGACGCCCGCGATGTGCCCGGAGCCCGCCATCATGAAAGTGACCGGGCCCTTGAACAGCTTGGTCGACTTGTAGACCGAGCGGTACGGTGCAATGTGGTCTTCCTTCGAAGACTGAAGGTAAATCGGGATCTTCACCTTTGACAGATTGAGCTTTTCGCCGGCCAGCACCATCTTGCCCTTTGACAGGCTGTTGTCGCGATAGCATTCGCGCAGGTAGAACATCTGCATGTTGATCGGCATGCGCGTCGTATCGGAATTCCAGTAGAGCAGGTCAAAGCGCATCGGATCGCGGCCAAGCAGGTAGTTGTTCACCACGAAGCTCCAGATCAGGTCGTTGGAGCGCAGCATGTTGAACGTGGTTGCCATCTTCGATCCGTCGAGATAGCCACCGGAAGCCTTCATGGTCTCTTCCATCGAGGCAAGCTGCGCATCGTCGATGAAAACCTGCAGGTCGCCTGACTCGGAGAAGTCAGCCTGCGCCGCAAAGAATGTTGCGGACTTGATGCGGTTGTCACCCTTGGCAGCCATATAAGCCAGCGTCGCCGACAACAGCGTGCCGCCGATGCAGTAACCGATCGCATTGACTTCCTTTTCACCTGTCGCCAGTTCGATGGCGTCAAGTGCTGCGAATATTCCCTCGCGCATGTAGTCTTCGAACGTCTTCTGGGCGAGCTGGGCGTCCGGGTTGACCCACGATGCAACGAACACGGTGTAACCGCGCGCAGTCGCCCATTTGACGAACGAGTTTTTGTCTCCCAGGTCCAGGATGTAGTACTTGTTGATCCACGGCGGAAAAATGACGAGCGGGCGCTTGTATTGCTGCTCCGTTGTCGGCTCGTACTGAATGAGCTGCATCAAGTCGTTCTGGAACACGACTTTGCCAGGCGTCAGTGCCAGGTTGCGACCGACTTCGAAATATTCCATGTCGGTCTGCGTGATGGCCAACTGCCCCTTGCCGCGCTCGAGGTCACGCAACAGGTTGTCCAGACCCTTGACCAGGTTCTCGCCGTTTGACTCGAGCGTGGTGCGCAGCACTTCCGGATTTGTAAACAGGAAGTTCGAAGGGGAAAGCGCATCCGCGAACTGCTTTGTGTAGAAGTCGATCCGCATGCGCGTCTTGTCGTCGAGGCCCTTCACATCGCCCATCGATGACTGAAGCCAGCGGGCGGTGAGCAGATAGGACTGCTTGATGAAGTCGAATATCTGGTTTTCCGACCAGTCCTTGTCCTTGAAGCGCTTGTCGCCGGACATGGGTTCGATCACGGGCTGGACGTCTTCGCCCAGCAACCTCTTGGCGGAGTGCTGCCAGAGATTGAGATAGTCCTGCCAGAGTTTGAAATTCGCTTCGACGAAGTGGCCAGGATTGCGTACGGCCTGGCTCAGGAAGTCGACAAAGGTCTGACCAAGATTCAGGGGATCGTTGTTGCCGGCCTTCGGCGGGTTTTTCGCCTGCGCCTTCATGAAGTCGCTGACCAGACGCTGGCTCTGCGCCGCGACCTTCAGCATGTTGCGCGAAAACTCGGCTGGATCGTTGACCCGGAACTCGGTCTTCTTGGGCTTGTCCTGCATGGTATCCCTCCGAACCGGTCGGAAATGACCGGCATAGTCCCGCGGGGCGGCCGGTCTGCGGCAGCGACTGGGATGCGGCATCTGACACACTCCCGCTTTTAAGCTTGTAACCCACAAATATTAAAGGTGGAGTTTCCATCCGGTTTCGCGCAAAATCACTTCATTCCCAAGGGCTAGGGCGTCGGCGCATTTGCGCCCCAATTTGCATGGAGCTGTCGCGTTATGTCGCGCTTTGAATTCAAACTGATTTCTGTTGCCGTTTCGGTCGGCCTTTTGGCCGGTTGTTCCACAATGCCGGAATGGACAAAGCCTTCGACCTGGGTCGATGGTGTGACCGATGCAGGAAAACCTGCAGAAAAGGCCGACGAAAAGGCCGAAGCCACACCGGTTGCCAAGCCCGCGACGACAGCGGGCAGCGAAGCGGAACCCGTAGTCGACCCGCTGGCGCCGGAGCCGCAGGTAGCCCGCATCAAGCCAACGGACGCCCCGACCGAGTTCCCGAACGTCAACACGCAGCCTGAACCCCGCCAGGTCACTACAACCGAATCACAGCGCCGCGAAATCCGCGACAGTCTGGTTGCCGACCGGGACAACGCCCAGCATACCGCCGACGAACTCAAGGGTGGGCAAGCCCCAGCAGCGGCTCCGCCGCCAGCAGCCAAACCTGCAAGCACAACGCCGGAAACCGATGCAACAACAGGCGAAAAAAAGCCGGACGGAACGCCGTAAACACAAAGCTTTGGTTTGAGAGAGCAATCCCGTCTCGGGGTAGACTGGCTTCCGGGCGTATCGCAAGCGCGGCGCGTCCGTTTGGCTTATCACCTCGGAAGAGGGACTCCCGGGAAGTGGAACAATCGTGAATTCTGATTTTTTGCGCATAAAGCGCTTGCCGCCCTACGTATTTGAGGAAGTAAACCGCCTCAAGGCCAAGGCGCGCGCAGCGGGTGAAGACATCATCGACTTCGGCATGGGTAATCCCGACATGCCGACGCCGAAGCATATCGTAGACAAACTCATCGAGACCGTCGCCGATCCCCGCACGAACCGCTATTCGGCATCACGTGGCATTCCAGGCCTGCGCAAGGCGATGGCCGCATATTATGACCGTCGCTTCGGGGTGAAACTCGACCCGGATCGCGAAGTAATTGCGACGCTGGGATCAAAGGAAGGTTTTGCAAACCTTGCCCAGGCTATGACCGCGCCTGGAGATACCATTCTCGTTCCCAATCCTTCCTATCCGATCCACGCTTTCGGTTTTATCCTGGCTGGCGCATCGATCCGCCACGTTGAGGCGTCGAGCCCTGAGCAGTTCCTTCGCGGCATGGAACGCGCCGTGCGCCACGCTGTGCCGCCGCCAACTGCTGTAGTGGTAAGCTATCCATCCAACCCGACAGCGCAGGTTGTCGATCTCGCCTTTTATGAAGAGGTCGTGAAGTTCGCCAAGGCCAAGGGGCTCTGGGTGCTGAGCGATCTGGCCTATGCCGAAATCTATTTTGGCGACAGGCCGCCACCGTCAATGCTGCAGGTGGAAGGCGCAAAGGATATCGTCGTTGAGTTCAATTCACTCTCAAAGACCTATGCAATGCCGGGCTGGCGCATGGGTTTCGCGGCTGGAAATGAAAAGCTGATCCACGCACTCGGTCGCATCAAGTCCTACCTCGACTACGGCGCCTTCACACCGATCCAGGTCGCCGCGGCCGCGGCACTCAACGGTCCGCAGGACTGTGTCGACGAGATGCGCGCCATCTACAAGTCCAGGCGCGATGTCATGATCGACGGCTTCGCACGGGCAGGCTGGAATGTGCCAGCACCGGAAGCATCCATGTTTGCATGGGCACCCATTCCCGAGCGGTTCCGTGCCATGGGATCGCTTCAGTTCTCGAAGTTGCTGCTTGAACACGCGCACGTCGCAGTCGCGCCTGGCGTCGGCTTTGGCGAATATGGTGACGGTCATGTCCGCATTGCACTCGTTGAAAACGAGCAGCGCATCCGCCAGGCGGCACGCAGCATCCGCAAGTTTCTGTCTTCAGGTCCCGTCCAGCAGGAGGCGGGCCACGCTCGCTCCGCCGCACAATGAAACCTTTACGCGTAGGAATTGCCGGTCTCGGCACTGTCGGAGCCACGGTCGCCCGCATCATCATCGATCGGGGGCAGGAACTGTCATCCCGCTGCGGGCGCGTTCTCGAACTCAAGGCCGTAAGCGCCCGCGTTCAGTCGAAGAGCCGTGGCTTCCCGATGGATGGCATTGAATGGTTCGATGATCCGGTCAAACTCGCTTCATCCGCTGGCATCGACTTGTTCATCGAGTTGATGGGCGGCGAAGCCGGCGTTGCAAAGGTCTCGGTTGAAGCGGCAATCGCTCGCGCCATACCGGTGGTCACCGCGAACAAGGCGTTGCTCGCCCATCACGGCGTGGCGCTCGCGAAGGCCGCTGAAGACAGGAACCTGGCGCTGAACTTCGAAGCGGCGGTAGCTGGCGGCATCCCCATCATCAAGTCACTGCGCGAAGGTCTGGGTGCAAACCGCATCTCGCGCGTCTATGGAATATTGAACGGCACTTGCAACTACATCCTGACGACAATGGAAGCATCAGGGCGCAGCTTCGAGGATGTACTCGCTGAAGCCCAGAAGCTGGGCTATGCCGAAGCAGACCCGACCTTCGACATAGGAGGGATGGACACGGCGCACAAACTGTCCCTCCTCGCAGCTGTTGCGTTCGGAAACGCGCCGGCGCTGGACGGCATTCATGTCGAGGGCATCCAGCGCATCACGCCGATGGATATCAACTTTGCAAACGAGTTTGGCTTCCGCATCAAATTGCTGGGTATCGCAACGCGCACTGCCGACGGCATCGAGCAGCGCGTACATCCTTCAATGGTACCCCACGGCACGCCGCTGGCCGATGTCGACAGCGTGTTCAACGCCGTGGTCGCGGAAGGCGACCTCGTCGGAAAGTCTGTGTATGAAGGCAGGGGTGCCGGAGCAGGTCCCACGGCGTCGGCCGTGCTGTCGGACGTCCTCGACATTGCCCGGGGCCTGCGTTTACCCACGTTTGGGGCGCCGGCCGCCCATATTTCGCGGCCCGCCATCGTGCCGGTTTCCGACCACATCGGAGCCTGCTATCTGCGGTTCACGGTGATTGACAGGCCGGGGGTAATCGCGGTTTTGTCCCGCTGTCTGGCCGATCAGGCCATATCGATCGAATCCATGCTACAGCGCAGCCGCGCACCAGGCGAAGCAGTCCCTGTCGTCATGATCACGCACGAAGCCCAGGAGGCCGGCATGGCCAAGGCGCTTCAGGCCGTGGTCGCAACCGGCACCGTAATGGAACAGCCTTGCATGGTCCGGATTGAACGTTTCTGAGGGAACTATGTCTGACATTATTTTGACTGATGGTTTGGAGCGGATCCTGACGCTCGAACTCGCGCGTGTGACAGAAGCAGCCGCGATCGCGTCGTACGAACAGGTGGGTCGCGGAAACGAGCACAATGCTGACCAGGCAGCGGTCGACGCAATGCGCCGTGCGCTGAACCAGTGCAATTTCGATGGCACGGTAGTCATCGGTGAAGGCGAACGCGACGAGGCCCCGATGCTTTTCATCGGCGAAAAGGTTGGCACGGGCAAAGGTCCAAAAGTTGACATCGCGCTTGACCCGCTTGAAGGCACGACACTCACTGCGAAGGCAATGGCAAACGCACTTGCAGTTGTCGCGGTGGCGGAAGGCGGAAGCCTCCTGCACGCCCCCGACACCTACATGGACAAGATTGCCATTGGCGGCGGCTACCCCGATGGCGTGGTCGATCTCGATGCAGACCCGCGCGACAACATTCTGGCGCTCGCCAAGGCCAAGGGCGTCCCTCCACAGGAAATCAGAGCCTGCATTCTGGACCGCCCGAGGCACTCGGACCTGATCGAAAAGGTGCGCCAGGCCGGAGCCGCCGTTGCACTGATTTCGGACGGCGACATCGCAGGTGTCATTCACACCAGCGACCCGGATACGGGCATCGACATCTATATAGGTCAGGGCGGCGCGCCAGAGGGTGTTCTTGCCGCCGCGGCGCTTCGCTGCGTCGGCGGCCAGATCCAGGGCCGACTGGTATTCCGCAACGATGATGAGCGCGGCCGCGCAGCGCGTATTGGCATCAAGGACTTCAACCGCAAATACAACACTATCGACCTGGCGTCGGGCGACGTGATGTTTGCCGCAACTGGCGTGACCGATGGGTCAATGCTCCGGGGCATTCATCGCCTGGGAAAGTTCATGACCAGCGAAACCATCGTCATGCGTTCCAAAACCGGGACCGTACGCTGGATCAAGGCGCGGCACGTCATCAAAGAGCGCTGAGTGATGCGGCAGCACCAGGCTGCAGCGGCTCAAGGTGGCGAGACAATTCTCAACGTCACACGGTCGGCGCTCGGACGGCGCTGGGTTGAACGCGCCACGAACACGTCCGATGTCCTTGCAATTGCACAGCGTCTTAACACGCACGAGGTGATCGCGCGCCTGCTGAACGCCAGAGGCGTTACCGCGGATGATGCCAACACCTATTTGAACCCGTCGCTCAAGACAGACTTGCCTGATCCAAGTCTCGTCACAGACATGGATCATGCTGCAATTCGAATTGCCGATGCCATAGAGCGCGGCGAGCGCATGGCAATCTTTGGCGACTACGATGTGGATGGCGCTACGTCTTCAGCGCTCCTGGCTCGCTACCTCGGAGCTGTAGGGACTTCGCCGCTGGTCTACATTCCTGATCGACTGACCGAAGGGTATGGCCCCAACATACCTGCAATGACAAAGCTTGCGGCGGATGGCGCCAGGGTCATCGTAACCGTCGACTGCGGAACCCAGGCACACGATGCGATCGCTGCCGCCAGCGCACGGGGCGCGGATGTCATCATCTGCGATCACCATTTGCCAGCCGATACGCTTCCCAAGGCCTACGCTGTCGTCAACCCGAACCGCACCGATGACACATCCGGCCTTGGGCAACTGGCGGCCATAGGCGTCACATTCCTTCTTTGCGTCGCACTGAACCGCGAACTCCGAAACCGTGGCTTCTTTGAGCGCAGGACGGCACCCGACCTGCGCAACTGGCTCGGCATTGTGGCGCTTGGCACTGTTGCAGATGTGGTGCCGCTGACCGGTGTTAATCGTGCCTTTGTCATGAGGGGCCTCGATACCATCCGCACAGGTAGCGTACCCGGCCTCACGGCACTGATGGAAGTCGGCCGCATTAGCGGCGCGCTTGAGCCCTATCACCTGGGATTTATTCTTGGGCCCCGCGTCAACGCAGGTGGACGGGTCGGGCGCTGTGACCTCGGGACTCGTCTCCTGACCACCGATGATATGAGCATGGCACGGGAGATCGCCCTCGAACTCGATGCGCTGAACCAGGAGCGCCGGGCCATCGAGCAGGTCATGCTCGATGAGGCAATTGCGGTTGTAGAGACAAACGGCATCATCCGCAGCAGCCCCATTCTTGTAGTGCCACACGAAGGCTGGCACCCCGGCGTCATCGGAATCGTGGCCTCCAGACTCAAGGAGCGCTATGGCAAGCCTGCCATTGTGATCGCGATCAACGAGGGCATTGGCAAGGGATCGGGTCGGTCAGTTGCAGGCGTCAATCTTGGAACAGCGATCGTTGCAGCCAGGGAAGCGGGTCTGCTTGTCAATGGCGGCGGACATGCAATGGCAGCGGGCCTGACAGTTGATCCGGCACACATCGACGCGCTTGGTGCGTTCCTGTCGGACCAGCTCGCGGCCGACTGCATGGCCTCAAGCGAGGGCAAGATCCTTCTGCTCGAGGGCGCGCTGGCAGCCTCGGGTGCATCAGTGGAATTTTGCGATATTGTCGCGCGCTGTGGTCCCTACGGTGCAGGAAACAGCGAGCCCATATTTGTGTTGCCCGGACTCAAGGTGTCCTACTCATCCATCGTCGGAGAGCAGCACGTGCGTTGCGTGTTTCAGGGACGCGACGGCTCCAGGGTTTCCGGCATTGCCTTTCGCGCGCTTCAGTCTGAACTTGGTCCGGTCCTGTTGAAGTCAAAGGGTCGCGAAATTCATGTCGCGGCTTCGCTCAAGGCTGATGAGTGGCAGGGCCAGCGCCGCGTCCAGGCTATCATCAAGGACGCAGCCTTTTCGTCTTGATACGGTCATATGGCAGATCACCGTTGGCGGGTCTCCCGTCACCGCAATCCCGGAAATGGGGCTCCCCCCGCTGCAACGCAGCGAGGGGAGGAGGTAGTTTGAGGCACTTGGTAGTTAGTCAGTCACTTGAAATTTAGAACGTGAACATCATGCGGCCTTGCAGCACGTCGAAGTCCGCATTCAGGCTCGCACCAGCGCCGTTCAACCGGTCGATGCTGACCATGTTGTATTCTGCCATCATCTTGAGGTTGGAATTCAAGTACCAGGTGACGCCGAGGATGGTGTTGCTTTCCTCACCCCCACGGACGCCACCAGCAGGCGTGGCAAGTCCGGCGGTGCCTTCGTTCCAGTTCAGGTCCATGTCGCTGTAGCGAGCGTGGATCGACCAGGCGCCAGTGCCGCCGCCCATGCTCCACGGAGAAGCAACGGAAGGGCCACGGAACACGGCGATGTTGTTGTTCGTGCCCGAAGCAACATAGCGCTTGTTTTCGCCAGTGATGATCCATTCGCCTTCGACGTACCAGCCAGTAAACGTCGGATCAGCGGCGCTGGCAGCACGGTCAAGGTCGAACTTGTACCATTCGCCCGCCAGATAAAGGTTCTTGAAGTTGAAACCGCCTTCAAAGCCGAAAACAGAAGCTCCCGCATCACTCTCAAGCGAGATGGAGCCCGTGTCGATGAAGCGTTCACCGGTCACGCGGATTTCTGGGCGTTCACGCAGCTGCAGGGTTTTGGCGACGCCGGGAGTACCGCCTTGCAGCGAGTTGATCTGGGCAGCGCTCATGCCGATCTGGGCATTCGATTCGCCATCCGACCAGAAGCGATACGCCATGCGGCCGACGAGCTGCGTCCGCTCATCATCAGGACCACCAGAGTGAGACGTGCCGTTCGTGGCGACACGGTCACCGGAAAAGGCGCCTGAAATCAGGAAATTGTCTTCCGGGTAGAGCAGGCCTTCTTCCTGATACGTAACTTCAACTGCCTTGCGACCATTGTCGCCACCGAAGTTGCCAACCAGCAAGGTCACGACTTGTGGACGTTCCATCGTGGTCAACTCAGCCGACGAGGTCGAGTCATACATGCTCAGGATCGGTTGGATCGCACCAGCTTGTATGCGCAGGCCCGGAATGCCGACATAACCAACCCGCGCGATGTTGATGATGCCAGCACCTTCAACATCCGTACCTCCGAAGTCAAAGCGGAGTTCGTAGACGAAATCGCGGAAGAATTTGCCTTCAATACCGAAGCGGACGCGGCGGAAAACGGCGCCGCTGCCGAGATCGCAAAGCGCATTGGTGAGCGAACAGTGATCGACTGCGCCATAGCCGCCGCCGAAGTCTGCGTCATCCTGCATGAACGATGCGAAGTCGAGTTGTACGCGACCGCGCAGGGACATTTCGAAGCGGCCATCGCCGGTACGAACCGTTGGTCGGCCATCGTTGAAGGTCCACTGCACGGCGTCCTGAGTGTCTTCAACTTTTTTCAGGCGGGCGCCATTGGCAATGCGATCATCATCCGCTGCGGCTTTTTCGGCGGCGCTTTCCTGCTCAAGCTTCTCAAGGCGTGCCTTGAGGTCCTGTATTTCCTGGTCTTTTTGCTCCTGTTTGGAGCGGCCGGCGTAGGCCGGTGCGGCAATGATTGCGGCAGCTACAAGTGCTGTCGACGCCATCCAAATTAGTTTCTTCATCGAACTTCCCCTCGGTTGATTGCAACAAACCCCCTCGGTCCCTGATCGGGTTTGAGACTCGAGGCCGGCCCCATTCGCGGGCGGACCATCGCCAAACTGCGTGACACTTCCATGACGGCTCTGTGAACCTTCGATGCGTGACGTGCCGAAACTGTGGGGTGTATCCGGCGGGTGACGGGGGATGGCACACTCGGTCGCAGGTGCATCCACAAAGCAGCTCGCACCCGGGGTTGCATTCATCATCAACGCGAAGCCGATCGCAATTTTTCGCCTCTCGGACGAACGGCATGATTTACGGGAGATTTCGTGAATTGCGCGGTTCATTTGAGGCATGGCTTTGACCGTGTCACCGTCTCTATGCTTCGGTCCGGACCCACAGAAGGCGCGCCTGAACCATGAACGAAGAAACTCAAACGGGACGCAGCATCTTCCTGAGGCTGGTGGTCTTCCTGATGAACACCTTCATGCTGGTGTCGGCCACAAGCGCGTCGTTGGGCCTCATCGATAATTTGTATTTCAAGTCGGCAATGAACAGCGAATTCTACGGAATTCAGGGTCAAGTCGGACTGCTTGCGATTGTACTGACGTTTGTTGCCGTAGCCGCGCTGATCCTCGTGCCTCAGCTTTCCAAAATCGTTCTTTTGCCGCCGGTCCTGGTCTTTCTTTGGCTGACCGTCGGTGCGCCAGGGGTTTCCTGGTCCATGACCGATCACATGTCGCTGGCAATGCTCAACGCCATCGCACTGGGCGCGGTCGCATTTGGATTTGTCGCCAACAGACTGTCGACAGGACACTGGTTCATGGCCGCGGCACGACTGCCGTTCAAGGAAAACCTGCTGACGCGAACCCTGATCGCAATGCCGATTGCAGCACTCGTCATTGTGTTTCTGGCCGTTGGTGCGGTCATTGCCGCGATCCCGATCTTTATCGAGCAGCAATCCAGGGGCTACCTCCATTTCGCTTCCGAGGGTCTTGAAGTTCGCGAGACCGTCCTGGTGAAGGGCGATCACGTGGTCCACCTTGTGGGCATGGTTCACATCGGCGACCCGGCTTTTTACCGGACGCTGTTTGCGAGCATCCCTCCCGAAGCCTTGATCCTCGCAGAAGGCGTGACCGACAAGGAAGGACGCATGAAAGCCAGGCCCAGCTACGACAACGCCGCGCGGGGTCTTGGACTGGAGTCGCAGTCCGAGTTTCAGGTGCTTTTGGCTGGTGCGAACCGGGTAGAAGAACCGCTGGCTGCCCCGTCGCCTGCAACTGCCGCACAGCCGGTCGCGTCATCGCCGAACGCGCCGCACGTTTTGTTCGCGGATATTGATGTTTCGGACCTCTCGCCCTCGACGCTCCGTTTCCTGGAAGCGGTTGGAACAATCTTCCAGAGCTCGTCGCTAAGCGAGGCCATGCAACGTTATGTCGAAATGTCGGGCAAGTTTACTGATGACGAGGTCAGGGGCGTGATGGACGAAATAGTCCGGAAGCGAAATGACAAGGTCATTGCAGCGTTTGACAAATACGAGCCGCAATACCGGATTGTCTATCTTCCGTGGGGAGCGTTGCATATGCCCGACCTCGAGGACAAGTTGTTGGCGCGAGGGTACAAGGTGCAAACCGTGAAGATGCTCCCGATCGCCCGCTACGACACCATCGTCAAGGCGCTGACGACCTTTTCGGCTGGTACAACACCGGCAGCACCTCATCCCTAGGGCCCGCGCTATTCGGTGCGGTAGCGCCAGAAGAAGTGAATGGGCTGGCTCGCTGTCCGACGGCCGACGAACGCGAGCAGCGCGCCGTATAGGGTAACGCCTGCAGACGCATAGTTATGAATGGTTTGCAACGTCCCGCACGGAAGCAGTCCAGCCCATAGCCCGTAAACCGTGCCAGCTGCGCCGAGTATCGCCCCCCAGACGCCGCGCGATCTGTACCAGGGCTTCGACCAGTGCACTTGATCCATGACATTTCTCTCGTTGGGGTTTCATGTACCCCGGCAGATAGTCACCGATTGTGAAGGTTTCGCGTCAGTGTTGAGACTCTTCAATGACGCCGCATTGCTTCCGGGCTGAAAACGAAAACAAAAAAAGGGCAGGTCCCCGAGAGACCCGCCCCTGTATCCGTGCGCGAACGCCGGATGGTGCTCTGGTTGCCCTACATTTGTCCGAGCGCATAAACGCCGACTATGCCGAGACAAAGCGTAAAAAGAGGCCAAAAAGGTGCAAGGACAAGCCAAACAACCGATGAGCCTTTCATTGCAGTGCACTCCTTCCTTGAACGGATCGGCACATTGAAACCGCCGTTAAGTTGGCCGCGATCCAGCAGGCCAGGTCGTCACGCATTACGTGCTTGATCTAATAATACGCACAAAGTGCGCTTTGTGACAAGTATATGAACGCACCCTGTGCGCTTTTTTCAGCGCTGCGGGTCAACGCAACATCTGTCGTTGCCGGGCGCCGGTCGGATGCATGTCGGAAGCACACGCACAGTGTGCGCCCGACGTCTTTCGTTTGCAGTTGCTGGAAAGTTACAAAAGGCAACATCTGAAACGGTTTTATGAGCATCAGCATTGGTTCACTGGATGCAGGAATAGCCGCATGAACAGGGACAGTGTCATCAACGAAGTGGCACGATCAACGTGTGCAAAAACGGGCGTGAAGCCTCCGGCTGACCACCAGTCGGGAATCACTTCCTGAATGACTGTGGCAATTCAGCAACGATGCTCGATCTTATGTCATTGACCCACAACGCTGTCGATTTCCTACGGCGTTTGCGTCTGAAGTGCGCGAATTTGTCCCGAACAATCGCCGGATGAATTGCCGGACACGAAATCGCCAAATCGACGAACGAACACAAGTTAGGTATTCGCGTTCCAAGCGCCAATTGGCAGTGCTAGACGCATTCCGCCACCGCTTGTCTATCCATTGATGCCTCGCTCGCAGCCTCTGCACAAAACTACAACCTGCCAGCTAACCATTGGGCATCGTCACACCCGATCGGCATTGCTGCAGGTGGTAGAGTTTTGTTTGCTATTACAAGGGGTTGCGAGGACTATGTAATCAAGACGGCCCCTCTGGGGAGACGCGATGCGTTTCAGGGGCTGTCAGCGTTCGGGTGGGGAACATCATGTCTGTTGCGGGACGAATTGCGTGCGCCGTCATCTTGCTGATGATTGCGAGCAGGGCTGCGGGGGCGGCCGACCAGGTCGGATTCACTTCGGCCATGAGGCCATTTGCCGACCAGACCTTGCCACAGGCACAAACGGTGCCTCTCAACTTCAATTCACCCATCTTCCGGTTCGCCATGCTTCGCACAGCTCCACGCGGTGCGCTGGAAGTGACATTTCTGGACCGCAGCAAACTCAGCATGGGTCCGGCATCACAGCTGGTCATCGACCAGTATGTATACGCAGGGTCCGGTGGGACCGGTCAACAGGTCGTCCGTTACACCAAGGGCGCGTTCCGCTTCATCTCTGGCAACATTCCAAAGGACAAGGTGCGGATCGAGACACCAACCGTGACCGTTGGCATCCGTGGCACGACAATTCGAACGCTGGTAACCGACGACGGCACGACGACGGTGGGTCTGGATCATGGCGGCGCGATCGTGACGTCCAAACAGACCGGTCAATCCGTGTTCCTGATTCCCGGTGAAAAGGTGACAATAAAGCCGAATGGAGAAATGGGGCCCGTGACCCTCGGCAAGGTGGAGGGCTGTCCATGAACCTCCATCCAACATGCACAGGTAGGATAGCAACACCGTCGAAAGACAGGCCAGCCAGACGGACATGGCTCAAGATGCGCCGGACGGGCATGTCTGTTTGCGTCGCGATAGGAACTCTGGTCGCCGCTCCTGCAGCCTTGGCAAACGAGTCACTTACGAGCACGAATATCTTCCTGGATATTCGCACTGACAACGCAGCAATTGATACGCTGACGTCTTTCGGATTTGACAACTTCAATCCGGGAACTCCGGTTTCGGACTGGGGCCTCATGCTTGATGGCTCACCGTCAACGTTCCAGCTCAACACCACGAGCGGCGGCGGCATTGCGTTTGGCACGCTGACCAATTCAGGCGGGGTCATCAGCGGCACTGCGACTTACACTTCGGGCGCCTACGCTCTGACGCTGACGCGCGAGTACCAGCTTGTTGGTCCGAACTCGTTGATGGTCACCACAGTCGTCCAGAATACCGGCCAGGCCATTGGCAGTTTCCTTGGATTCGACACCTTCGACCCGGACATCGGCATTCCTCGGAGCGGTGGTTTTCCAACGTATAATGACGTGTTCACAAGTGGTGGCATCCTCATCGGTCTGGCATCGGACGACGTAACGTCACGATACAGCGTCGCGCTGGGCGTAACTGATCCGCGCGCTGTGGTTGCCGCAGGCAGTCCGTTCCAGATCAACTCGGCCGCGCTTCTGACCAGCGTCGCAAGTGCGCCGTTCGATGGCAATGGCACCCTGGCTGACCAGGGACTTCACGTAGTGTTTTCGACGCCGCTTGCAGCAGGGGCCTCGACCACATTTCAGTATTTCCTGAACTTCGGCACCAGCCCGACTGACGCAATTACTGCCCTTGAATCTACGATGGGCGGCTTCTGTCCGACGGATAATTTGAACAATACGTGTCTTGTCACGTCTACGACCGATCAGAATGTGATGATCGACGCGCAAGGTGGCACCGACACTCTGCAGTTGGGGGGCACAACGAACTTCGATTTCAGCGTCGCTCGAATCGATACGCGTTACACGAATTTTGAAGTCTTCCAGAAGGTCGATACGTCGACCGTAACGCTGACAGGGACGACGAGCCGCACTTCACTGGGATTCGATGTCCTCGCTGGCACATTGGTTGCGGGCACCGGGCAGTTGGGTTCCGCTGGTGCAGTGACAGTGTCCGCGCCTGGCACGTTGCAGATCGCCAGCAGCTCGACGATTGGCTCGCTCGCTGGCTCTGGCAACGTTGACCTGGGGGCTGACCTCGCGACCGGTGGAAACGATACGTCAACCGAATTTTCCGGCGTCCTGCTGGGCGCAGGAGATCTTTCGAAGGACGGTACCGGAACGCTGACCCTCAGCGGCACAAACACCTACACAGGCAAGACATTCATCAATGTCGGCGCGATCAGGATCGAGAACGGTGCTGCGCTTGGAAGCACTGCAGGCGAAACCGTTGTGGCAAGCGGCGCTGCACTCGAAGTGCAGGGCAGCATCGTCACTGGTGCGGAAGCCGTCACATTGAACGGCACGGGTATCGCAGACGGCGGTGCACTCAGAAACATATCCGGCAACAACATACTGGGCGGGCCTGTCACACTCGCGTCCGCAACACGCATCAATTCTGATGCCGGTACGATTCAGACAAACGGAGCAATCACCGGGGCAGGTCAGAACCTGACTGTCGGTGGAAGCGGCGATGTCATTGTCAATGCGGGTCTGAATACCGGCACCGGGACGTTGACCAAGGACGGATCTGGCATTCTGGCGCTGAACAGCGTCAATTCCTTCACCGGATTGACGACACTCAATGCGGGCACGCTGCAGTTGAGCTACTTTGACGGACCAGTGAACGGTGCGATCTCGGATACCAGCGCGATCCTGATCAACGGCGGCTTGCTTGCAGTAGCAACGAACGAGACCATCGGCAGCCTGACTGGCTCGGCAGGCAGCGTTTACCTATACGCAACCCTGACTTCGGGAGGGGACAACACGTCTGGCAGCTTCGCAGGGCAATTGGACGGAACTGGCAAATTGGTCAAGGACGGCACTGGTCTGTTGAGCTTGTCCGGCAACAACACCTTCTCTGGCGGCATCGATATCATCCACGGCGGCATCAGGTTGCTCGGCAACTCGGCGGCAGGGACCGGTCCGATTACCACCTTTGGCTCCGTGATCTCATATGGGAATGCCGTCAACAATGCGGCCCCAATTATATTGAGCAGCAACACGACGCAACTCGAAGTGCTGGCAGCTGACGCGGCCACTCAGTCGGGTGCGATCAGTGAGACAGGCGGTTCGCGTCCAATCGAAAAAATTGGAACGGGCACACTCACGTTGTCCGGGGCCAATACGTACACGGGTCCAACCACCATCACGGCTGGCACGCTGGACGTGTCCGGCGGCAGCGCCCTGTCCAACAGTGCAGGTGTCCAGATTGCAGGCGCTGGAACGCTTTCGATATCAAGCAATGAATCGATCGGCAGCCTGACCGGCTCAGGCGGGTTGAACCTTGGAACAGGGTCAATCCTCACGACGGGTCTGGACAACACCTCAGGCACATTCTCAGGAAATTCCGCAGGGGCTGGCGGTCTGACAAAGTCAGGAAGCGGAACATTCACTTTCTCGGGCAGCAATGCGTTTTCTGGTCCGATGACTGTTGCCAGTGGCAATCTCACGGTGCTGGGCGCGCTCAGTGGCACGTCCGCGCTCAACATTGCCGGGGGTGCCAATGCGTTCTTCGGCGGGACAGTGCAGGGCGTGGACGGCAGCGGCATGGCCGGCACGTCATTGGGTTCGATCTCCGCGAGCACGGGCGGCACGGTATACCTGGATGACAACACGTCACTCTCCGGAACTTCGGCATCGTTTGCATCAGGCTCAAATCTGAACCTGTTCCTGACGACCAACACATCGCAATATGGCAAGATCAATCTCACAGGTCTGGCCAACATTTCCGGCGCAAATGTGGGGGTCTACCTCGACCCGATTTCGTTCGCTGGAACGTCATCCACAACGTTCACCTACAGCAACGTCATCACCGGTTCGAGCGTTTCGGGGACATTTGGTTCGGTGAACCTTCTACAGTCACCCAGTGCGCTCTTTTCCGTCACAGGTATCTATTCGCCGACAAGTGCGGGCGTGACGGTCATCCGAAATCCATTCACCAACATTGGTGGAGATGGCGACAACCAGGGCAATGTCGGTGACGGCCTTGAAATTATCTTCGTCAACGGCACGAACGATCCCGACTTGCAGAACCTGTTCAATGTGATCGGCCTGACGCCGCCAGGTGGCGTGCCCGGACTATACACCCTGGTGGCTGGCGCAGAGAACTCGGAGAATTCCGGTGCGGGCTTGAGGACGGACGATCCGTGGAAGCAGTCCGTCGCCGAGCGGGTCAATGCCGCGCGGACAACAGGCTGCACGGTGTCGGGCGAAACCTGGTGCCTCAGGCGTTACGCGCAGGCCACGACGAACGGAAGCGAGGTCATGTCGGACGTACAGGGCGATCCTACGGCTTTCGATTGGCTGGAAACGGGCATCCGCGATGCCGGAAGCACATCGTTCTGGGCCCGCGTCATCGGTGCCTGGGGCGAGACAAAGGGCGACATCAACGGTCCCGGATCGCAACAGCTTACGGGCGGAATGATCGGCGGCGTCGACCGCGTGTTTGACTCACTGCTGCTCGCCGGTGTTGCCGCGCAATATGTCGAATCCAGCGTGGACTACGACGCGAGTCCCAACAAGGGCCTCATCCGGTCAGGACAGTTTGGAGCATACGTGTCCTACGGGGGGGCAGAAGCATATGTGAATGGCAACGTGAGCATGATTGGCACCCAGGCAAGTGCCAACCGCTACATGACCATCGGCTTGCTGAACTACAACGTGGAAAGCTTTGCGCGAAGCTGGGCTCTGACGGCCTCCGTCGAAGCGGGCAAGATCATCGAGTTTGATGGTCTCAGGTTCGAACCGTCGCTGGCTTTGAACTATCAGGGTGCGCACCCTGTCGACTTCGAGGAGCACGGCGGAGGCGGACTTTCACTGCTTGTACGTCCTGACGATTCAAATTCGCTGCGGTCGATCCTCAGCGCCCGGCTGTCCCGCGTATTCGATCTGGGAGACCGCAAGATCGTGCCGCAGCTTCGGCTGGACTGGCGCCACGAGATGCTGGATCGCGGCCAGGGTTTCTCAGCCGCCTTTGCCGGCGACCCGACGGTGTTCTTCGATGTGAAGGGTGCAGCTTATGCCCGCGACGTGTTCTCGACAGGGGCATCCATCACGATGCCGCTCACCGGCCGGATCACAGGCTACGTCGATGCGCAGGGCGCCTTCAGCGAAGACTCCACGTCGGCCATGATTTCACTCGGCGGCCGCGCGACCTGGTAGGTCGCTCGAACGCGTATGCGCGCGTCGTCGAGTACCGGATGACGTTGGAGAAAGCTGAAGGAAAATGTGGTGCGCCCTAGGGGAGTCGAACCCCTCTTGCAAGAATGGAAAAGTTTTAGCACGGAAAACGACGAGCTATCCGATCCGGTGAATTGCTCACCCGAGTACTCGCCTTTGAGGCGAGTGACCAAGGTCAGAAATGCGCCGAAAGCGCAGCGCTCGTAGAAAACAATTTCAATGTGTCTTGCCTATGTCTCCTCATCGACGTGCCAATAATTGCATATTGGCTCTTGGGGAATTGAAGGGGCAATACTGATGCGCGAGGGGCGTGACGGTGAGTGGAATCTGGCTGCGACGGCAAAGATTTGCGCGCGTGAATTGGGCCTTCGAGTTGATGATCCAATCTTCCGATATGTCTATCTTTCTGCGATTTTTGGATTTTTGTATACAGCAGCGTCCTGGTTTGGCAGCGGTTTACTCGGAGCGTCTATCGCAGTATTGGCGTTTGCATACAGCATAGTGTTTTTCACGGTCGGCTTCTGGTTTCTTGATGAGCAGCGAAAACGCAAAGTTTTGTTAAGAGACGAAAATCCGAATGCGGATGATGCTGGAAATCCTGACATGCGAAACACGGTTTTCTTTGTGTGCGCGCAATTGTTTTTGATAGCGCCGTTGGCTCTGCTGCTTCTTAATCCTAGTTACTTTCACTTCACTGTCGACAATGATCATTTTGGGATCAGAAAGTTGTTTTGCGCGGGGCAATCAAACGCATGGCTCTGCAGCGCACCGTGCGGTGTCTTTGAATTTCCCTCGTGGTTTCTCTACACGCTGATAGGTTTGGTGAGGTTTGTGCCCGTTGGCGATGAATACCATCATTTGGTTTTGGGGATATCTGGTGTCCAATCCACACCTGAAACGCCTGCGTTAGTTGATGGCGGATTGAAGTTGCTCTTTGGGTCATTCCTGTTGTCACTGGTAGTAGGGCAAGTCAGGAAAGTTGATGGTAGAATCGCCGAAGCGGTTGAGATGCTGAAGATATCGCCCGAGTTGGCCGCGGGAATGGGGCCGATGATGATCGGCTCACTCAAGAAGGTGATCGTCGATCCACCGAGCTTAATTGTGCGCGAAAATGCCATCCTCGCTGTAGGAAAAATTGCACATCACTACCCTTACGAGGTTACCTTAAGCGAAATTAGGAACGAGCTTGAAGGTGCACTTATTGAGCTTCTCGTTGGAATTGAAAGGTGGTCGAAGACTGACAAAAAGGGGAAAGCCCTTGCTTCGCGTGCCGAAGTTCTGTGCCGCGTTTCCTCCGATGACGGCATTGAGACAATTCGCAAACGCATCGTCAATACGGACGATAGGGTGGAAGCACGGCGCGCGTTGGTTGCTGTTGCTGCAGCGGCGCTTCCGACTGAGCGTTTGCTTCCGTTCTTCAAATATTTGTCTGAACAGAACTTGACGGGACGTGTGAAGTCGGACGTAGACGATGTCTTGGATGACCTATCAAGTTCGCTAGTGGTGGAAAATAATTAGTGTCCAGTAGTTGTCTTCCTCAGAAACACGTTCCGAACCAAATCTGAACAATTCAGACTCGCTGAATTCAATTGGGACTTCTGCTGACATAAAGGCCTCTGATTGGCCGATGCAGCTAAAGCGTCCATTGCTGCCCCCGATCGTACAGATTCCAAGACCGAAAAACAGGCACGGACATGTCTGGCCAGTCGCGAAACCAGCGAAGCGGGCCGTGGGCGAGAGCCTCAAAATTTGTATCGACTGGATTGTTCTTCGTCATGTCAGTGATGGAGGTTCAATCTGACTTTGGCTCAGCAGACGTTGTTCTCATTCTCATTTGCGGTCCGCAGGGGGAGCGCTCGGTTCGCCAGAAAGCGCGGCATTACTAAGGCATTGGCTATCTCGATGCCTTCAGTCCCACAACTCGGGTTTATGAGTTTTGGCCACACGGCCTAGTGTGGCGGCGATCTCTTGAGCTTTGCGGTACTCGCGAACGCGACTAAAAATGTTCCAAAATTTCGGTTGCGGCTGCGTCACAAACAAAATTTCGGGAGTGACTATTTGGCTGGCTTCAATTCGGTGAGGTAGCAGCCGACTACTTTCGGCATCGAACTGTTTGCGACGTTGGATCGCGGCTTGCGATATTTTGGAGATGGTTGATGCAAGGTCGGCCTTGGTCGTTTGTCTAGTCATGTGCACGCCCCACTTGGAAGATTCGTACTTTGCCCTTTTCCATTTCGCAAACTTTCAGAGGGCGCATCACACCTCTGTTGCCTGTAAGCTCGTGGCGGATTACCGCGTAATCAAGCAGGCGTCCGGCGTATTCTGAGAGTTGTTGCGCGTGCGCCGACTCAAGCACCGGGCCAATTAGGTCTAGCATCTGATCGTGATACCAACGTACGCTGGTTTGTAGAGTTGAAAAGGGGACATCTTCAGCTATTTGAAGAAATTGCTCTGACAACATCTTTTTAAATGTCGCTTGGCTCTGGGGGAGTTCATTGAGAATCTTTGAGAAGACGGAATGAAGAATTTCTTTGGAGAAAACCAGCGTCTGGTTAAGAAAATTAAGATCGGCTCCCCAAAGCATTGAAACAATTGGAGAGTCTTGAGCGTAGGACTCAATAACTAAGCCCTGGGAAGTTGTTGGTGTGTTGTCCGCTGCGCGGCAATATTTTAGTACACCACCCATCAGCCCGACTACTCGAAGTTCCGTTGCTGAGGGGAGAGGATTTTGAGCGCTGTAGCCAGCAATAACAATTCCGGCAAAACTCGTGCTTGGAGGGATCCAATCGGTCAAGATCGAGCCAGCGATTATTTGCCCCAGTTGGTCCCGGTGAGGCGCACTAAGATATGGCACAAGTTTAGTCACCCAAGACTCCATGACTTGTGCGAGAAATTTCGAAAGGAATTCCCGCAGTCGTGGCGTATTTTCTCCGATCAGAGGCCGCTCTCTTAGATTTGCGCCCTCACCTATCTCGTCGCCGAATTCACTTGCTTCGTATAAAGTCTCAGTACGCAGTTGCTCGAGCGCGCGAACAATTTGTGGTTCCGTGGGACTGGCATGGAATTCGTCTCCACCGCCGTGCTCGTAAACAAGTTCTCTTAGGCGTTCTATGACGTCGCCCACATAGACTCTAAACGTCCTGAATTCGTGTGATTGTTCAACTTTCAGTTGCCCGACACGCCCGTCTGAATCAAGGTCAGACAGAAACTTCACAAATGACCCTGCCGTTTGGGAAACGCTCAGAGTTTGTAGGGCCTGGTTCTCTCGAAACGAGTCGAATATTTGGGCCCATTGATATCCTCCAAAATCTCCGTTTCCGAAAAACATCGCTGCAATCGGGGCGGATGCATTTAGAATAGCCAACTTCTTTGCGTTGGGCTGCTCGATTGTTCGCCTCGTGGACGGTTCAGTTATAGTGAGTGCGCTATCTGCCGCGAGCACAACACTCTGCAAGTTCATCAGCATGACTTCACAGGTCATTGTAGGTACCAGGCAGCATTTCAGAGTTTTCGGCGGGGATAGGTTTGCAATCTAAGTGATTGCTGATTTGGTCCCAGTCGATTGCGTGCTTCGCGTATGTGCGTTCTCGGTCAACAAGCAGGTCGTGTGTTGGCTCAACCGCACTTCTGCAAATATCAGCATTCTTCATCGTCGAACGCTGTGTTGGATCTCTCAACGTGCGAAGTCCTTATATTGTGTGCTTTGGTTAGTTGAGCCAAGATCCGCTGGTGCGTTTAAGCATCGACTGAAAGTTGTCGTTCACTCGGTTTACACCCAAGCAGTGCTGAAGAACACTGCCATCAGACGGTGCTGTCTCAGCAACCAGTGTCGCCTCGCACGTACGGAGAATGTGCGAGTAGAGATTCACCCAGAAGGAGAATTTGCTTGAACGATCTCTAGAGAGCGGGAGAAGTGTGCGGGATGTCTCGCCAACTAGCAGTAACAAGACTCTCTGCAACGAATTGGGTTTTGGGAGTAGCCGTACGAAGGCGCGCTAGTTTCAAAACTTTCGCGGTACTGGCCATTTGGTCCAGATTCAGTTTTTGCTTAGGTCAGGTTCCTCGGGTCTGAAAGCACCCATCATATTGTGTCAGAAAGGGCTCGCGCGTCGTTTAGAAACTCCCGCACCTTGCGCCTCGCCGCTAGCTTTTCTCTTGAGTATCGTCCGTGCTTCAGCGCGTTGACGTTGTCCTTCGGCGCTCCCCCAAAAGCACCGTGATTTCGGTACACCTTCCATCCTGTCAACCTTCCGGGCGCTCGCTGCGGATTGCTGCTCGACGGAAGCGATTCATCGAAGCGTGGTGGCAGGCAAGTATCCGGACTGCCAGCATGTCCTTGATCACGTCCTTGTGGCCGATACCGTTGAGCCCGGCGATGATGATTGGTAAGCGCTCTATGGGACTCGGTCGGGATTCAGAAATTGCTGAATGGCTATGATGGCGGTGTCGGCGACCCGCTCTTTCCACGATCTCGACGGAGAATCGCTGAGTTCTGTCAACTCGGCTAAGGGAGTCTTTGGAGGGCATGCGAGTTTAAGTTTTGCTTTCTGTCCCGCGCTTTTTGGCATCACTTGGCATTTGCTGGGTTGCGTTTTTGAGCGACCCATATTTTGCGCTCCATCGAGGTCCTCGCCGATTGACCGCACGAGTGCGAACGACCTGACACAAGGTTTGCATATGCCGAGTCTAATCGGGCCGCGGGTTAGTGCAACTTTTGTCGCTGCGCAGGCCTGCCCAGGGGCGGGTCAAAGCCAGCAAAAAAAGGAGAGGCAAACAGCAATGCCGTGACCTATCGTGGCCACGCGAAAACGAGAGCATCCGTGGCTGCAACAAGAAGAGGGGAATTAGGAGGACGGCTCACGAACACGAACGGAACAAGAAAGTGACAGAACCGTTCTTGGTTTGGAGACAGAACCGGAGCAAAAAACGTGGTGCGCCCTAGGGGAGTCGAACCCCTCTTGCAAGAATGAAAATCTTGAGTCCTAACCGATAGACGAAGGGCGCATTTCAGCCAGTTTTCCGGCACGAAACTGTGCCAGAGCCGGGCGTTTTATAGGGCGCGGGCTAAGGACGCAAGTCCCAGAATGCAGGCAAGGCAGGGTAGGCGGCAAAATGCCTAGCCAAATCGGCCGGACAGATAATCTTCAGTGCGCCTGGCTTTTGGCTTCTCGAACATGGCCTTGGTGTCTCCATACTCGATCAGGCGCCCCAGGTACATGAATGCCGTGTTGTCCGACACCCGGGCTGCCTGCTGCATGTTGTGCGTCACGATGACGATTGTGTAGCGTCCCTTGAGTTCATCAATGAGCTCTTCGATCTTGGCGGTTGCGATCGGATCCAGGGCCGAGCAGGGCTCGTCCATGAGCAGGACTTCCGGATTTCCGGCAATCGCACGCGCAATGCATAGTCGCTGCTGCTGCCCACCCGACAGGCCCAGTGCGCTCTCATTCAGCCTGTCTTTCACTTCGTCCCAGAGGGCGGCACCCTTGAGGGCCGCTTCTGCGGTGTCCTTGAGAATTGTGCGGTTCGTTACGCCATCAACCCGCAGCGGATAAACCACGTTCTCGCTTATCGACATGGGGAAGGGGTTGGGCTTCTGGAAAACCATCCCCATGCGCTTGCGCAACGCAATGACGTCGATGCGTGGTCCGAAAATGTGCTCTCCTTCCAGCAGCATCTGGCCTGAAATGCGAACCCCGTCGATGAGGTCGTTCATCCGGTTCATCGACCTGAGCAGCGTCGACTTTCCGCAACCCGATGGCCCAATGAGCGCCGTGCAGAGCCCCTTCTGGATGTCCAGCGTGTTGTGCCAGAGGGCGCGTGCCTGACCATACCAGAGGCTGAAGTCTCGGACTTCGATGCTCTTGCCTTTGCCACTTTCAACTGCGTGATACACAGTTGAACCGTACTCGTCGGCGCCTGCCTTGGTTTGGGATTGCGAGACGGTCATTGTACTACCTCAGTTCCACTAGAATGATCCCGCTTGGTACGAGCGCTTCAGACGCTCGCGCACGACGATCGCGAAGGCGTTGAGAAGCATGATCAGGCTGATCAGCAACAGCGTTGTTACAAATACCATGGGCCTGCCGGCTTCAGAGTTGCGCGACTGGAACCCGACATCATAGATGTGGAAGCCCAGATGCATGAAGCTGCGCTCGAAATGAAAGAAGGGGGCTGAAAAATCGATCGGCAGTGCAGGCGCGAGCTTGACCACTCCCACGATCATCAGGGGCGCCACTTCGCCGGCGCCGCGTGCCATGGCAAGAATCAGTCCTGTCATGATGCCTGGTGCTGCTCGGGGAAGAACGATCCGCCAGATTGTCTGCCACTTCGAGGCGCCACAGGCGAGTGACCCTTCGCGCATCGATCGCGGTACGGCGGCGAGCGCCTCTTCGGTGGCCACGATCACGACAGGCACCGTCAACAGCGCAAGCGTCAGCGCGGCCCAGAGAATGCCGCCCGTGCCGAATGTCGGGTTTGGCAGTTTTTCCGGGTAGAAGATCTGGTCGATGGAGCCGCCGACGATGTAACAGAAGAAGCCAAGACCGAACACGCCGTAAACGATTGACGGAACACCAGCAAGGTTGTTCACGCAAATACGGATAAACGACACCAGCACGCCCTGCCTGGCGTATTCACGCAGATAGAGAGCAGTCACGATGCCAAATGGTGCAACCGCGAGGCTGAGCAGCACCATCATCGTCAGTGTACCAACAAGTGCCGGCAGGATGCCGCCCTCGGTGTTTGCTTCGCGCGGTGGCGCAGTGATGTATTCAAACCAGCGTGAGCCATAGACCCGCCACTTTTGATCGACGCTCATCGCGTTCGCGGGATAGAGGCGCACAATCCTGGAAATGGGCAAGGTCTTCGTTTGCTTGTCGACCGATTCCAGCGTGACGGTAAAGCCGTCATCGATCTGCCTCAGGCTTGCGACCCGGGACTCAAACACGCTGTACTGCTTTTTGAGTTCTTCTGTTTGCCTGTCGGCGCGCGTCCGAGCGGCCCTGGTTTCGACGCTGTTGACGCCGTAGTCGATTTCAGAACGCCGGACTTCCAGGCGCAGTTCCTCCATCGTGCTGTTGATGTCGCCAATGTCGTTCTTTTCGATCTTCTCGATCTGGCGGCGGCGCGCCTCGGCGGCCTTCAGTTCCTGCTGAATTCTTTCAAGTGAAGGTGCTGGAACAGTTGCGCCAGACAGATTGACGTCCTTGATACGGCCAACAAATGGACCCCATTCCAGACGTTCGATGAAGTACATGTCTCGATCAAAGGCGACTGACTGCTTGTTGAAGTCCGGAACCCAAACGAAGTCTTCTCCGTACAGGTCGAAGTTGCCAACGCGGTAAAGGGTTCTTTCCGAAATGCCGAAATCACCAGCGATTTTCCTCTGCACATCCGGCGTCGCTGACTGGATGGCCTCCTGTGGAACACGATAGGATTCCGACCGGAACGGTTCACCGGCAATTGTCTTTCCGTCCGTCGTCGTCACTGTTTCGATGGGCGACGGCCAGAATGTCAGGCCGCCAACAAAAAACACATAAGCGAGCAGACCGGTAATCATGCCAAGGCCCGCGACGAGCGACGCTCCCATCAGCCAGACAAAGGGTTCGCCGCGTGCTGACAGGTCGCTCCCGATTCTTCTGATGTCGGCGGGCAGTTCCTCGACAGTCTGTTCGGCAGAAGTCGCAGCGAGCGTCGGGTCGGTCATCGTCACATGTTCCCCGCTCACAGCTGCGCCGCGCGACGGCGGTAGCGTTGACGCACCAGTTCTGCAACCGTGTTGATCACGAACGTGATGGCAAACAAAACAAGCGCGCAAAGGAAGAGGGTTCGATAGAGAGTTGAATCCCTCACGGCTTCGGGAAGTTCGACGTTTATGTTTGCAGACAGGGTGCGCAGGCCATTGAAGATATTGTAGTCAAGGATGGGCGTGTTGCCCGTCGCCATCACCACAATCATGGTCTCGCCCACCGCACGACCCAGGCCGATCATGATAGCTGAGAAAATGCCGGACGCAGCCGTCGGCAGCACGATCCACGCTGTCGTTTGCCAGCGGGAAGCGCCGCACGCGAGCGAACCGGAACGCAGATAGGAAGGAACTGCATTCAGGGCGTCTTCGGAGATCGTGTAGATGATCGGTATTTCCGCGAACGCCATCGCGAAGGCGACAACAAGGGCGTTCCGCTGAACGTAGGTGTCAACCAGTCCGCCTCGCGCGTCATACCCGATCAGGGAGAGTGCATAGGACAGGCCGAGCGCAAGACCGAGCGATAGCGTCACGATGAGGAACCAGCCGAACAGTTCGCGTCCGGCGGCAGCAGCCTGAGACATCTTGCGCAGTCCGGAGCGATAGTTGTTGTTGAAAACCGGTCGCGTCATCAGCAGTGCAAGTGCAAAGGAAGCAGGCATCAGGATGAGGAACAGGAACGGTTGTCCTGAACCCGCTCCATTTGTCCACTTCTTGAAGTCGCCGCCGAAGAAGGCGGTTTCCACAAGTGGTCCGGCGATACGGCTGAACCAGACAGCCGCTGCAATGGCGGCCACATAGGCAAAAAGCTTGGGCACACCGTCCAGCAGGTTGGAGACCGACTGGGGCAAGAGCTGCCAGACAAAGGACACCGTGATAAGTGTCAGCGGGATAACACCGAAGGCGATGACAATCGCGGCGATCCAGTTCTCCACAATTGGCGACAGGACCAGTGCCGCAACGAATCCGATCACAACTGATGGAAGTGTCGCCATTAATTCCATCACGGGCTTGACGACCGCACGCGTCCTCGGATGCAGGAATTCGGATGTATAGGCGGCAGCAAACAGACCGATCGGAATGGCAAGCATCAGCGAGTAGATCGCTGCCTTGAAAGTGCCGAAGATCAGGGGAATGAGGGACAGCTTTGGTTCGGACGCATCTGTACCGGCGGTCGATTGCCACACATACTCCGGCTGGCTATAGCCCTCGTACCAGACTTTTCCGAATAGCGACTGGATGGTGGTTTCAGGGTGCGGGATGTCGATTTCCCAAAGCCAGGACTTGCCGTTCGCGCCGACTCCAAGGATGCCGTCATCCTTGGCTGCGAACACTGTGTTTTGGATGTGGGTTCCCGCAGGAACGCCCGGCAGTGACAGAAGCGTGCGCTCGGTTGTGCCATGATGGATCCATATCTGTCCGCTTGCATCCGTTGTCGAGAACAGTCGCGTTCTTTGGCTGACGCGGATGTCCGTCACCGCAGCCTTGTGCTGCTCGTAGTTGGCGTGAACCTTTGTCAGTAGTACACCGTCGCTGGTGTTCCTGGATTTGCGGTCAACGCCAAACCAGATGGCAGTGGAACCATCGGAACCACCCACAATCAGCGAATTTTCTGCATTCAGATAACTGACCGCAGTGAGGGTCACGCCTGCGGGCAGCGTCTTGACCGTTTCAGCGAGGACCGGATGCGCAAAGTCCCGGGTGTTGAACCGGTAGATCGTGCCGTCCTTCAACGCCACCATGACACGGCTGCCAGGTGTGTTGAGCAACAGCCGGACAACCTGGTCAACGGGCGCCTGCAGGGGAATTTCAGCGTTGGTGAGTTGGGTCGCCGCTTCACCCGTCATCATGTTGATTTCAGTGTAGGCCTGCGAAAGCCTGATGTGCCCCGTGGCGTCCAGCGTCACGAAGGTGCGCAATGGCCGCTCCGCCGTGCCACCAACCCGATAGTCGGCTTTGACAATGGCGGTTCCCGCCGGAGCAATCTGCACAGGCGCTTCCAATCCGAGCTGCGTAACGATCTTTCGGTACTGCCCGGGGACTTCCGAGTAAACCGTCGTTCCGTCGGTCTCGTCCCGGTCGTCAAGCCGGTGCAGGTTCGAGGGCAGCTGGTCCGCCGGAACAATCTGCGCATGAAGCTCCAGGCGACCCGCTCTCACGGTACCGTCGCCAAAGCCGAACAGGATGTCATCGCCACGCAGTGTTCTGGCAAAGGACGTTGAGCTCTGACCCGCAAGATCAAAACCAGTGGTTGCGATCACTGTGCCGGTTCGGGCATGAAACGCCGTTACTTTCCCGGCATCAGTGGTCTGGACGACAACCGTCTGGTATTCGTCCATCTGGGTGTCAATCACGTTCCCTTCGGCGACAGGGACACTGAATTGCCGGACCTGCCCCACCTGGCCCTCGCGCAGCAACGGCAACGAGACGTAGACAAGGAAAAACATGATCGTGAAGACCGCCAGAATGACCAGCAGTCCGCCAACTTGAATACCCCAGTTGGCCGCCATGTCGGCGACAAGAACTGAGCGCTTTGTCTTCTTCGGCCGCTCATACAGCACTGAAGATCGGCGAGCGTTTCCCCCGCCTGTGTCTGCACTGTCACTCATTGTTCAGCGTATCCCCCAACAGGGCGCCGCGCCTTATACGCCACACGCCTGCAACACGCGAAGAACATCCCCAAGGCGCGAACAGAAAAATCTGGCCATAACCGAGATCATGGCCAGATTATTTGTGAAAAACGCTGGTCTAGTTTCCCAGTCCAAGCTTGGATCGGTCTTCCTGTGCGAAAATATACGGCATCGGGAAATACCCGTCCTTCGCCGTATCCTTCTGGCCGCTGCCTGAAAGTATGTACTTCAGAAATTCCGCACGCAGAGGATCGAGCGGATTCGAAGGGTTCTTGTTCAGGTAGACGTAAAGGAAGCGCGTCACCGGATACTTGCCGGAATACGCATTCGCCTGGCTTGCCTCCTGGCAGACGCCGTCGCGACCAGCCACCTGAATGGCCTTCACGTCGGCAGTCTTGTAGCCGATCCCGGAATAACCCATCGCAAATTTGTCCGACGCAACGCCCTGGACCACGGCCGACGAGCCTGGCTGCTCCTTGACGGTGCCTTTGTAATCACCGTTCAGAAGCGCCACTTCCTTGAAGTAGGAATAAGTGCCTGATGCCGAGTTGCGACCGAAGAGCGAGATGACTTTGCCAGCGTATTCGCCAGTCAGGCCAGCTTGATCCCAGGTCTTGATGTCCGCAGAACCAGAATTGTGCGTAATCGAGAAAATGCCATCAAGCTGACCCAGCGTGAGGCATTTCAGCGGATTGTCCTTGTGCACAAAGACAGCAAGCGCATCAACGGCGACGCGCACGACCGTCGGCTTGTAGCCGTACTTGGCTTCGAACTGGTCCATTTCCTGCGGCCGCATGGCGCGCGACATCGGACCGAACTGCGAGGTGCCCGCGATCAGCGCTGGCGGAGCGGTGGACGAGCCCTTGCCTTCAATTTCAATCTTGACCGCCGGATAGAGTTTCTTGAAGTCTTCAGCCCACAGCGTCATGAGATTGTTCAGCGTGTCGGACCCGACTGACTTCAGAGTTCCGGACACGCCGGAAATTGGCTGGTAGCCCTTGTAGCGCGGATCAGTGGCGTCCGCGGCAACAGCAGTCTGGAAAGCAACGGATGTTGCAAGCAGTGCTGCGATACCCAGTTTCAGTTTCATCTTCGACCCCTTGTGATGTCTCAACCGGGCGAGCAGGTGAACCGCTGCCAGCACCTCGGCGGGCACCGTAAACCACGGTTCGGTGAACCTTTTGTGATGGAGGAAGGCGCGTGCTGTCGCATCCTGACATGGTGAATTGGGCTGGGAAAACCGCCATTTTTATGCGCCTTGCGAGACCGGAAAGGGCGCACGTGACCGCGGCCAAGGATGATTCATCCACAATTGCCCGGACTCGCGCCATTCGGATGCTCATGACGACAGGGCGACGCTCGCCTTTGAGGCGATCAGATTCCGGGTAAACACAACAATTGCGATGTGGATGCCGACGCGTTGCCGGGATATTGAGAACATTCGGCTCAGCAATCCCCATCGGCCATAGTCACAGCAATCCAATGAAACTGATCAGCGCGTTCGCCGCGGTTTTGATTTTCGGCCTGGCAGCACTCCCTGTGCTGGCGCAGCAGCCTGGCGATCCCACTTCGTCTTTTGGCGACGCCGTCCTGGACGCTCCACCCAAGGATGACACAGGCCCGATTGAAAAGAAGCCCGTTGCATTCGGCGCAGAGGCGACTGACCAGCAGACTGCAGGCGCCACGTCGGAACAACCGCCAGAGCCTGTCACCGGATCGCGCGTCAAGAGCTACGTCGATGGTTTGATGGACGGGCTGATTACTGCAGGCGAACTGCCCGGAGCCTCTATCGTCATTATCCAGGACGGCAAGATTGCACTCAAGGCAGGATACGGCTTTGCAGATATTCGCGCGCGCATTCCGGTTGATCCGGACCAGACCCGCTTCAGGGTGGCCTCGATCTCGAAGCTGATTACCGCGACGGCCTTCATGCAGGTGGTGGAACAGGGCAAGGCCGACCTCAATGCGGACGTGAACACCTACCTCACAGCGTTCAAGATTGCGGCGAACTATCCCGAGCCTGTTACGCTGGCAAACTTGCTGACGCACACTGCTGGCTTCGACGATCGCTACCTCGGACTTGCAGCGCCGTTGTCAGCTCCTGCGGAAGTTCTGGCACAGCATCTGGCTCACGCGATGCCGCCACGCGTACTGCCGCCAAACAGGGTCATCGCCTATTCGAACTACGGTTTTGCACTTGCGGGGCACATTGTTGAAAACGTGAGCGGGCAGGAATTCAACGCCTACGTCTCTGAACACGTCTTCGCGCCGCTTGCGATGAACTCGTCAAGCTTCGGCGTCCCATACCCCATGCCGCAAAGTATGGCCGTGCCCTATTTTAAGGGCGGCGATGAAGGTGGATACCGGCGCTCCGAGCTCGACAGCCCGCGTGTCGGCCCCGCGGGTGATCTGATAACGACATCGACCGACATGGCCCAGTTCATGCTCGCTCATCTGAACAACGGCATATATGGCGACGGCGAACATCTGATCTCCGATCTGTCAGTCGAGAAAATGCACGCGGATCACTTCGCCAATGCTGACGGACTTGACGGATGGGCGCTGGGCTTTGCCACGGGTCATCGCAACGGAGTGAGGTGGATCGGTCACGACGGATCGTGGCGTGGCTTCTGTGCGCAACTGGTCCTGCAGCCTGAAACGAAGAGCGGCTTTTTTGTCGTGTACAATGTTGACTGTCACTTTGCGGCGAGCGCATCACTGCGCAAGGCGTTGTTCGACCTTCTCTGGCCATCGAATACCCAGGTCGTCGCGTCTCCAGTGTCCGATGCCGACGCCAGGGCACGTGCGTCAGAAGGCACATATATGTCCGTCCGCAGGGCCAGATCTGACTTCACAGTCATGGCAGCAGGCGTAGGCCAGATATCGGTCAAGTCGGCGGGCAACGGTGAATTGCGCGTTTTCCTGCCGGGCGTGGGCCACGATCTCAGCTTCCTGCCGCAGGCGAACGGGACCTGGAAGAACCCGGATCTGCAGTGGAAGGCAAGCTACAAGCCGGAAGGTTATGGAGAAGGACCGACTTTCATGATCGATGCCAATGCCTATGACCGGGTGGTGAGCACGGGTGCTTGGTCGGCGTGGACTATTGCGCTCGCGATGGTGGCTGCCATCTGCATCATGACAATTTGGGGATGGGCCAATGGCTTCCTGAGCCGTCACTTCTTCGGGGAACCGCAGGCCGTCATTCCTTTTGCTCCCCGCGTGACCGGCTTCCTGGCCGCGGGCCTGACGCTGGCATCCCTAGTGTCGATGATCGCATTGCTTTCCGACGGCTCGCCACTGGCCGTGCTGCATGGCCCCGCACCCATGCTTTATGTTTTGCTTTCGGTTCCGGTGGTCATCGGTGTGCTTGCGATTCCGATGATCGTGTGGAGCGTATCAGGGTTCGGGGCGGGACCGCGTGCGCGCATGGCGCAAATGGGTTACATCGTCCTGACGCTGACCGTGCTCGCGTTCCTGGCCTTCGCATGGCAATGGAGCGTCCATCCACTGGGCCTCCTGACAAACTAGGGCCGCAGGCCTTCGCTGCCCCGTTCTGCCGGATGAGAATCCAGGAACTCGCGCTTGAGGGTGAGCGAGCTTTTTCGGCTTCCATCATGGCTGAATCCGGGTGGAGCGAAGACATAGCGTACGCGGTCAGAGAGAGTGACGCGGCTCGCAAAAACGTCCTTCAGGATGCTCCAATACTCGCCGAGCGCGACCGAAACGGGGTTGAAGGTCTCGATATTCCTGACCAGCCCGAACTGTGGAGGGTCCCTGTCAAGTTCGGGCACAAAAGTCCCGAACAGCCGGTCCCAGATGATCAGCGTACCCGCATAATTCGCATCGAGATATCGCGGATTGCGCGCGTGGTGCACCCGATGGTGCGAGGGTGTGTTGAACACGGCCTCAACCCAGTTTGGCAATCGCCTCACAGCCTCCGTGTGAAGGAAGAACTGGTAGAACAGGTTGAGTGACGCACAGAACGCGATCAGTGCGGGATGAAAGCCAAAATAGGTCATCGGAACGGCCAGCACGACCAGTCCGGTGACTGTGCCCGTCCAGGGTTGTCGCAAGGCCGTCGAAAGATTGTAGTACACGCTGGAATGGTGCACGACGTGGGCCGCCCAGAACCATCGGGACCTGTGCGAAATGCGGTGTCCCCAGTAGAACCGAAAATCATCAATCACAAAGCACAGCAGAAACACCCACCACTCGAAACCGAGTGTTGCGATGCGGTGCTCATATGTCCACAGAACCACGCCGACGCCCGCGGTTCCGAGCAGCAAGGCGCCGACGACGCTTCCAATTCCCATGATAAGGCTGGTGTGGGTGTCTTCGCGCCTGAAGTGGCCCAGCGCACTGCCGCGACGCACGATCATGAACTCCAGGACGAGCAGGGCCAGGTAAAGCGGAGCCGCAAGTTCATGCAGGCGGGGAAGAGTAAGAATGAAGGGAAGTTGCATAGGTGGCCATATCGAAAGTTCTGTCAGGGTGGCATAACAATCGTCAAAACGGGAGAGCGTTCAACATGCCAGCCTCTATCGAATACCCAAAAAAGATGAGGGAATTCCACAACCATCATTTCGACTCCACGATCTGGAACGACTTCAGGTTTCGGGACAATGACATCATCATTTCCACCTATGCCAAGTCTGGTACGACCTGGACGCAGCAGATGATTGGCCAGATGCTGTTCGGACCCGACCCGGAGCTCGCGGTGGCGGATTTGTCTCCATGGCTCGACCTGCGGGTGCCGCCAAAGGAAGTAAAGCTCCCGCTCGTGGAGGCGCAAACAAACCGTCGATTCATAAAGACACATCTGCCAGTGGATGCGTTGGTATATTCACCCAAAGCGAAATACGTTTACATCGGCCGCGACGGGCGCGACGTGGTGTGGAGCATCTATAACCACCATGTGAACGCAAATGATGTCTGGTATCACGCGCTGAACGACACGCCGGGCCGTGTAGGACCGCCGATCGAAAGACCGCCTTCTGACATTCGCCAGTATTGGCGGGACTGGATGGAAAGGGATGGTCATCCGTTCTGGCCATTCTGGGAGAATGTCCGGACCTGGTGGGCCATCCGGCATCTCCCGAATGTGATGTTCGTTCACTTCGCAACAATGAAAGCCGATTTGCCAGGTCACATGCGCCGGATCGCGGGTTTTCTCGACATCAAGGTCGATGATGCAAACTGGCCCCGTATTCTTGAATACTGTTCATTTGACTGGATGAAGGCGAACGCAACCAAGAGCGTTCCGTTGGCCGGTGCGTTCTGGGATGCCGGCGCCCAGGTGTTCATCAACAAGGGCGTCAACGGTCGATGGCAGTCAGTGCTCACGCCAGCCGAGAGCCGGCAATACGAAGATCGCGCGATCAGGGAACTCGGCGCGGAATGCGCCCATTGGCTGGCAACGGGCGAGGGGGCATGAGCGGTACCTATTCACCCTTGATCGTGTCACCTGCGAAACGGCCGGACTGGTGACGAAGATTTGCTTCAGCATCATAGTCTTCTACCGGCAGTTTGAGCTCCTTCGCGTTGAATTTGCCAATGGCCGACAGGAGCTGGAACACCGAAGTTGCTTCATCCCGGTTGCTGTCCATCAATGCGATCTGGGTTGCCAGGTAAACCTGGCGCAGGCCAAGAAGGTCGGTTACCGAGCGATGCAGCTTTGGGTCTTTCATTTCCTTTCTGAGGCCCTCAAACGCTCGCAACACCGTTTGCGCCTGAGCCTTGTTGACGGCTCGCACAGCGCGGATCGAAACCAGATCGTACCAGGCAGAATCTGCTTCGCGCATCGTGCGTCGTTGCGAGCTCGTGATCCTCAGTCGTGCCTCGTTGGCACGCTCGCGCGCGGCACGGATCTCGGACCACTCCGCGCCCGTGTTGAACAGTGGAATGCGCAAGGTTGCACTGACCGTGGCTTCGCGGCTCGATGACTGCGGGTCCACCTGATCGCCGCTGGTCCCGATGGTGGCCGTCAGTCCGGCGTGCGGAAGCAACTCGGCATAGGCAGCAGATACATCGCCACGGGATGCCAACTCGTCGGCCCGGGCCGCATCTATGTCAGGAACATTTCCGCGAGCGGCCTCTTCAACGTCTTCCAGCGTCGCAGGAACCGGTGGAAGCTTCTCAGGCATCTTGAGGACAGACCGGCGACGCTCACCCAGGGCATCGATGCACGGACTGACTTTTGCGCCCTCGGCACTAGGCGAAACGACGACGGGAGCCTCCCCCACAATCTGCTCGTAGGAACGCCAGCTGTTTTGCAGGGCTGCGTTGTGCGCCAGACACTGCGCGCGCGCGGCTTCGAGCGACGCAAGCACCTGATCGACGTCAGTATCGGTGGCCTTGCCAGCGTCGTGCTGGTCAGTGATTTCCTTCAGCAGTCCCTGCAGCAACGCAATGTCGCTCCTTACCAGATCAAGGATCGCTTCGTTGCGGACGATCGTGGTAAACGCGGTCGCCGCTTCAAAGAGGATGCGCTGTTCCTTTCCGCGCAGTCTGGCCCTTGCCGCCTGAACGTGGGCGTCTGCTGTGCGCCGCGAGGCGCCGTTGCGACCTCCGGTAAAAAGTGGCTGCTCGGCTACGAGATCTGCAGACCAGTTGCGACTGCGGCTGTCATAATGTGTCGCTCCATTCTTTCCGTTCTCAGTCGAGATTTCGTATGAAGCTTCGGCGTTGAGAGAGGGTCGCCATTTCGCTCGCGCCTTGGATACTTCTTCGTCAGTTGCGCGCAGCGCGGCCCGTTCCGCCGCAAGATCCGGGTTCGTCGTGTAGGTCTTGACGAGGGCTTCCTCGAGCGTCTCCGAATGCGCTGAGGTCGCGACCAGGAGCAACAGTCCGCTCGTCGCACACACGCACAGCGTCCGAAACAAGCGCCACCCGACGCTGTGCGCGCCACCAAGAACCCCCATCATTCCCCCCAATATCTATTGCAACTTAAAGTAGAGGAAGCGGTCTGGTTCTTGTGTGCTCGGAATACCCTTTGGCCACTGATTCAGGATCGATATCGTGGCGTTGTGGACCATTTTACACAATATATGGTGGTGAATCGGTGATACCAACTTAAAGTTGCCGCCCTGTATCGGAGCGGCAACATTCGCGCTGATTGGCTTGCCGGAAACTACTCCGGAATGCGCACCATCACCTCGGTGAAACCATGCACGAAGTTCGATTTGAGGCGCACGGGTTCTCCCACGAGTTCGATCCGGGGGAAGCGCTTCATGATCTCTTCCCAGATGATCCGTAGCTGCATTTCGGCGACACGGTTTCCCATGCAGCGATGGATGCCGAAGCCGAACGACAGGTGATGTCGCGGGTTTTCGCGGTCAATGAGGAACTCGTTCGGACGGTCGATTTCGGTTTCGTCCCGGTTGCCAGAAATGTACCACATGACGACCTTGTCGCCCTTCCGGATCGTTTTGCCGCCAACGATGCCGTCGGCGATGGCCGTCCGGCGCATGTGCGCCAGCGGTGTCTGGTAGCGGATGATTTCCGACACCATCGATGGGATCAGGGCATGATTTGCGCGCAGCTTGTCGTACTCTTTCGGGTTCTTGTTGAGCGCCACGACCCCGCCCGAGATCGAATTGCGGGTCGTGTCATTACCGCCGACAATCAGCAGCATCAGCGTGCCCAGGAAAAGCATCGGGTCCTTGTACATGTCGCCCGTCGAAGGTCCTCGCGCGAGCAGCGAGATGAAATCGAAGCCTGGCTTGTCGGTATTCACGCGCTCGTTCCAGAGCTTCGTGAAATAGGCCAGGCACTCCATCAGGATCTGCTGGCGCTTCTCAGCTGGCAGGGAATCGTTGCCGACAGTATCCGACGATGTGGTCACGTCCGACCAATAGGGCAGGAGGTGCCGGTCTTCGAATGGGAAGTCAAACAGCGTCGCCAGCATCTGCGTCGTGAGCTCGATCGACACGCGATCAACCCAGTTGAACGTCTCGTTGCGTGGCAGGCCGTCCAGGATTTTTCCGGCGCGCTCACGGATCAGCGGCTCAAGTTCGGCGAGCCTCGCGGGTGCGACAGCCGGTGTAACCGTCTTGCGATGATCGTCATGGACAGGCGGATCCATCGCAATGAACATCGGCGGACGAAATTCGGCAGGCGCATCACCGATCACGATTTCAGGAAAGGACGAAAACACGTTGTGGCTGGTTTCGACCTGCACGATATCCTTGAATTTCGTGATCGACCAGTATGGCCCGAAGTCGCTGACCGGCGTGAAGTGCACCGGATCATCACGGCGCAGTCTTGCGAAGTAGTCCCAGTGCAGGCCTTTTTCAAACAACTCACCCTTGCTGACGTCGATCTGCGAGAGCGGCACCTTCCAGGCGTCAACAGGCGTCTGGGATTGTTGGGCGAGCGACATGTGGTTTCCTCTGTACTGATTTTCTGGTTTGCCCGAAGCTAGCCCCAAGCGGGGCGGGTGCCAAGTACCCTGCAGCCGTGTGGCAATGCGTTGCGTTTCCGCCCTTCTGCGACTTGATATCAACGCGCGAACACGCAAAACTGCAGGCCACTGAGAAAGGCAAAGCGCTGTAACCTTGACCGCCGAACATAATGACCTCGAACGTCTGATCAGCACCGCAACGCGGGTTGTGGTGTTCACAGGTGCGGGGATCTCGACGGAGTCCGGCATTCCTGATTTCAGAAGCCCCGGCGGCTTCTGGAGCAAGAATCGTGTCATCTACTTTGACGAGTTTGTGCGATCGCGTGACGCGCGTGTGGAAGCCTGGTCGCGCCTGTTTGCAGGACGCGCGACTTTGCGCAAAGCGACGCCGAATGCTGGCCACCGCGCGGTCTCGAGACTGGTCGAACAGGGAAAGGTCACCGAAGTCATCACCCAGAATATTGATGGTCTGCACCAGACGTCAGGCGTTCCGGTCAGCCGCGTAATCGAGATCCACGGCAACGCCACCTACGCCAAGTGCCTTGAATGCGGCGCCCGGCACGAGTTCGATGATATCGAACCCGCGTTTGCCGAGACGAAAGAACCACCCTCCTGCCAGAAGTGTGGAGGCATTGTAAAATCTGCGACCATCTCATTCGGACAGGCCATGCCTGAAGAAGAAATGGCGCGGGCCGAGGAGGCAGCCTTCGGTTGCGACCTGTTCCTGGCCATTGGTTCGTCGTTGGTCGTGTACCCCGCAGCAGGCCTGCCGATCTCGGCGAAACGCAGCGGTGCGAAACTGGCCATCCTGAACCGGGACCCGACGGACCTCGACCATATGGCGGACCTCGTAATAAACGCCGAAATCGGGCCGACTTTGGCCAGAATTGTGGGAGTAAATTAACCAGCCTTTGCCACTATGGGGCCCCCGTGCTACTCCCACGTCAGACGCTTCATAACTCAAGGAATTTGGCCAATGGCATCGCGCTTTACCCTCGACAAGGAAGAAGAAACAAAGACCCCCGAGCCTTCGCCATTCACTGCCATCCCCCAAGCACTTTTCAAGACGCGCACCGTCCTTATCTTCGGTGAAGTCGACATGAAGATGGCCGAGCGGGTGACCGCCAACCTGCTTGCGCTCTGCGCCGATGATCCGAACAAGGACATCAAGGTCGTCATTCACTCGCCTGGCGGCCACGTTGAATCGGGTGACACGATCCACGACATCATCAAGTCCCTGCGTCCGCGCGTGAAAATGATTGGCACGGGTTGGGTCGCATCGGCAGGCACACACATCTATCTTGGTGCCGACAAGGCCCATCGCTTCGCTCTGCCAAACACGCGCTTCATGGTGCATCAGCCTGCTGGCGGCATCCGCGGTACGGCATCGGACATCCAGATCGAAGCCGAAGAGATCCTGAAGGCCCAGGAACGCATCAACCGTACAATCTCTGACGAGACCGGCCAGCCGCTGTCCAAGGTGAGGGACGACACAGATCGTAACTTTTGGATGTCGGCCGAGGAAGCCAAGGCCTATGGCCTCGTCAGCCGCATCATTGAGCGGATCGACCTGGCGTGAAGCCGGGGATGGCGGCATCTTGGTGGCAAGGCGCGGTCGTCTATCAGATCTATCCGCGTTCGTTCTGCGATTCCAACGCTGACGGCATCGGCGACCTGAAAGGCATTGAGTCAAAGCTCGACTACATTGCCTCGCTGGGCGTCGATGCCATCTGGCTTTCCCCCATTCATCCCTCACCAAACCGCGACTTCGGCTATGACGTCGCGGACTTCAACGGCATCGCGCCCGAGATGGGCACGGTCACGGACTTCGAGCGGCTGATCGCCGAAGCGCATCGGCGCAGTCTCAAGGTCATTCTCGATGAAGTGCTCTCGCACACGAGCGACCTTCACCCCTGGTTCCAGGAAAGCCTGAAGTCGCGCGACAACGAGAAGTCAGACTGGTACGTCTGGGCCGATCCGCGCGAGGACGGTACGCCACCCAACAACTGGCTCAGTGTATTCGGTGGCCCTGCGTGGTCGTACCACCCCTTGCGTCGCCAATATTATTTTCACAAGTTTTTGAAGCAGCAGCCCAAGATCAATCTTTACAACGCTGATGCCCGCAAGGCCGCGATCGATGTCCTGCGCTTCTGGCTCGACCGCGGCGTCGATGGCTTCCGTCTCGATGTCGCAAATTCATACCTGCACGACACGCAGCTCCGCGACAACCCTGCAGTGCCGATGGCCGAACGCACGGCGCACCACTGGGCCCACGCACCCAATCTCCAGCGCCGCATCCGCGACAGCAACCTTCCCGAGAACCGCGAAGTGCTGGACGAGATCCGCGCTGCCGTCGATCGCTATGGCAACCGGTTCGTCTTTGGTGAGTTCTCCGAAGAGCCCGGCCTGCTCAGCCACTTTGCAGGCAGGGATCATGGTCTGCACACGGGCTATACATTCACATTTCTCGAGGACCGTTCGTTCAAACCCAAGGTTTTTGCTGACCACTACGCCTTCCTGAACGCCATTGAAGGCCTCTGGCCCTGCGCAACCTTTTCCAATCACGACGTGCCGCGCACGGTGACACGTTACGGCCGCACGATGGAGGCCGATCCAGCGCTTGCTCGTGTGGCGATGACACTGCTGATGACGCTCAAGGGCACCGTGCTGATGTTCCAGGGAGAAGAACTGGGACTGCCTGACGGGCCCATCGAGCGTCACCAGATCCACGATCCTGTCGGTGAACTTTACTTCCCTTACAGCAAGGGTCGCGATCCGTGCCGTACGCCCATGCCATGGGTCGCAGGCAAGCCAAACATCGGCTTCACCTATGGTGAGCCCTGGCTGCCCATGGCACCTGCGCACAAGGCACTCGCCGCCGCAGGCCAGGAAATGGACCGCAACTCGACACTCTGGTTCACCCGCAGCCTTGTTGAATTGCGCAAACAGCATCCGGCTTTGCGGTCCGGTGACATCCGCGTCATCGAAGCCAGTGACCAGGTTTTGGTCTTCGAGAGGAATGGCGCGAGCGAGCAGATCGTGTGCATCTTCAACCTCTCGCAAAAGACGATGTCTGTACCGTTTCCAGTCACTGCAAAGCTTGAACCTCTCCTCCAAGTGGGCGAGTGTTCTATCAGTGGGCCCACCATCGGGCTTGGCGCGCGCTCGGCGTTCATTGCAAGGAAGGCGTAGTCATCGTGCAGTTCAGACTGTTTGCAGCACTGGTTACCTGTGCGCTGGTTGCTGGCTCGGCTATCGCGTCCCCAGACCGCATCAAATTGCTCGAAGGCCCCGCAGCGCTTGCGAAGCTGACGCCCGAGCAGCAGAAGGAAGACGGCAGAGGATACCTGACCGCTGACCCTGTTGCGATCGCCGCGGCAATGCTCGCGGCGCCGGCATCGGACTCGCCCGCCGACAAGGCTGATGTCGCGCTATTTCAGGAGATGTACCGGAGTGCATCCGCCGAGCGCTTCAAGACGGCTCAGGATGACGACGCCACGATGTATGGCCGCTTCAATGATCAGTTGGGGCTTGCGCTTGATCGAGAGCACCTGCCCACACTTGTGACTCTGCTGAATCGGGTTGCAGCTGACGCATTCGCAGTGACTTCTGAAGCCAAGAAGCGCTATTCCCGCCCCAGGCCCTATCAGCGCCTCAAGCTGAAACGGGTCTGCGGATTCGACAGGGCGCCTGCGCCCGAAGCTTCGCCCACCAAAGGAACTTCATACCCGTCTGGTCACGCATCGGTTTCGTGGTCGGTTGCGCTCGTGTTGATGGAAGTGGCACCCGCAAGCGCTCAGGCAATCATCGGTCGCGCAGTTTCGTATGGCAACAGCCGCGTCGTCTGTGGCCTTCACTTTCCGGCGGACATCGAAGCGGGTCACTATCTGGGCAGCGCGGTAGTCGCCAGACTGTTTGAGTCGCCGGAATTTGTCCACGATTTGAAATGTGCGCGCCGCGAATTTGAGGCAGTGGCCGCAGGTGAGACGAGTGCTGACCTGCCGGCATGCGCGCCCTGAACGGAAAAGGCCGCGCAGGTTGCCCGGCGCGGCCCTCACTCACATGAGACGAAACTGAACTACTTCTTTTTCTTCTTGGTGTCAGCCTTGTCTTCGTCACCAGCGTCTTCAGGTTTCTCGGCCTTGTCGGCCTTCGCAACCTTTTTCTTCTTTGGCTCAGCCTTGGCTTCCGCAGCTGGCAGTTCTTCGCCGGCTTCAGCCGCCGCACGAGCGGCCTGCGCGTCTTCAAACATCGCTTCGGCGTCGGCCCGGGCCTGGTCGGCTTCGGTCTTCAGCACGTTCTCGCCGCGGAACTGACGGTCAGCCTCTTCAACCGTACGGGCCACGTTCATCGTCACCGAGACGCGGACTTCAGGATGCAGCTGGACCTTCACGCCAACAAGGCCCAGTGCCTTGATGGCCTTGTCGAGGATGACCTGGCTGCGGCTGACGGTAACGCCGCCGGCCGAGATGGCGTCGGCAATGTCACGCGTCGAGACCGAACCGTACAGCATGCCGGTTTCGCCGGCCTGGCGCAGGATCACGAAGGTCTGGTTGTCGAGCTTCGCTGCGACGACTCCGGCTTCCTTCTTTTCAGCAAGGTTGCGGGCTTCCAGCTGAGCCTTCTGGCCTTCGAACTTCTTGACGTTGTCCTTCGTTGCGCGAAGGGCCTTCTTGCGAGGCAGCAGGAAGTTGCGGGCGAACCCGTCCTTCACTTTGACCACTTCGCCCATCTGTCCGAGCTTTTCAACTCGTTCGAGCAGGATTACTTGCATGTCTGTTTCTCCTGGCTCTTACGAGACGACGTAAGGAAGCAAAGCGAGGAAGCGGGCGCGCTTGATGGCGGCTGCCAGCTCGCGCTGCTTCTTTGCCGATACGGCTGTGATCCGCGAAGGCACGATCTTGCCGCGCTCAGAAATGAAGCGCGAGAGCAGTTTCGCATCCATATAGTCGATCTTCGGCGCGTTATCGCCCGAGAACGGACAGGTCTTGCGACGACGGAAGAATGGACGGCGTCCACCACCACCACCGCCGCCGGGTCCGCCACCAAATCCGCCGCCGCCACCGCCGCGTTCGTTCTGATCACCAAAGCTCATGTCGCAGCTCCTTCTTCAGCCGGCTCGAAGCCGACTTCGTCTTCACGACGGCCCCATTTGGCGTCGCGGCGTTCTTTCGCCTGCTTCGCCTGCATTCCAGCAGATGGATTTTCGTCAAGCGCATCGACGCGAATGGTCAGATAGCGGATGACGTCTTCGTTGATCTTCAGCTGGCGTTCCATTTCGCCGACCGGACCCCAGGGTCCGTCGATCGCAAGGTGCACATAGTGCCCCTTGCGGTTCTTGTTGATCTTGTAGGCGAGGGAACGCAGTCCCCAGCTCTCGACCTTGACGACCTTTCCGCCGCCTTGTTCGATGATGCCTTTCATTTGCTCGGTCAACTGGTCGACCTGAGCCTGCGCCGCATCCTGGCGCGCGATAAATACATGCTCGTAAAACGGCATGGGAGCCTCCGTTTGGCAGCGGCACCTCTGCACGGCCCCCATGGCAGTGCGAAAGGCGATGGACCAGCGTTGCTGTCAGACGTTCCGTCCCAAGGGACCCTTTCAGGGACCCGTGCTCCGCGGCCGCGGCCGGTTTCAAGAAGGCGCGGACTATACGCATTTGGGGGCAGGGGACAAGCGGCCATTTGCACCCGCTTTGTCGCGTCCAAGTGTGTCGGGGTTAACCCCTAATTTGACAAAATCGGGCCTTTTGTCGAGATTGTCTGCTCGTTCACCCATCAAACGAGCCTGGCCGATGCCCATTCTCATCCTCGCCGAGGTTCTGATCCAGGCGGCCTGCATCTATCACGCGTCCCAGCGCGGAACGATTTTCCCATGGATCTATGTGATTATGATCCCGGGGATAGGCCCTGTGGCTTACTTCCTTTTTGAGATTCTGCCTGACACGGCCAAAACGAGGCGCGGACAGAAGGTCGTCACCGACTTGCGCACGGTGCTCGATCCCGACCGCGAATTCCGCGAGCGCCGCGCTGAGGCCGAACTCACCCAGGCACCGGCAACAAAAGCTGCTTTTGCTGAAGAGTGCGCAAGGCGCGGCATGCATGACGAAGCTGTCACCATGTACCGCTCCGCGCTGTCAGGTACCTTCGCTGACGATGCCCACCTGATGCTGGGACTGGCGAGGGCACAGATCGGAAAGTGCGACTGCGCGGGCTGCCAGCAGACGCTTGATCAGTTACGCGCGAAGAACCCTGACTTCAATTCGCCGGAAGGGCATTTGCTTTATGCGCGTGCGCTTGAGGGTCTGAACAAAGACGCCGAGGCGCTGCACGAGTACGAGGCGCTGTCCGGATACTACCCGGGACTTGAAGCCAAGGTACGCCACGCGCTCTACCTGCAAAAGCTTGGACGCGTGGAGCAGTCCCGCCCGATGCTCGAGACAATTGTCGCCAACTTCAAGCGTCTCCCGCGACACGCGCAGGAACTGAACCGCGACTGGGCCAACGTCGCCAGGCGTAACCTGGAAGGCTAGGTACGCGCCGTGGCAGAGGGCAAGCCTCCCGGTTTGGAACAAGGGATGGCGCTCGAGGGCCAGACAGTTTGCCTTGGGGTTTCGGTTGCGCTGTGGCTATTCTTGTCGAGTACGCATCGCTGTCCCAAGGAATGACCAATGACGACCAGCAAACCAAGAAGCCCTTTCCCGGCCGGTGGACGCCACTGGGATGACCTGAACGCAGAGATGGTCAGGCGCTCGGCGCGGGATGCAGACATCCAGGGCGGGCGCGCCCCAGCGTTCTATTTCTTTGCCGAAGAAGAGACCTACGAGATCGGCAAGAAGGCGTTCAACGCGTATTTTTCGCAGAACGCGCTGGGCAACAAGGTCTTTCCGGGCCTGCAGTCGATGGAGACGGATGTCCTGGATTACGGTCTGGGGCTTTTCTCCGCACCCGAAGGCGGTCATGGCATTTTCAGCTCAGGCGGAAGCGAGAGCATATTCCTCGCCCTGAAAGCTGCGCGCGAAGCGCATCGCGCGCAAAACAAAGTCGGCCGGGAAACGCCGCTGAACATTGTCGTTCCGATCACCGTGCACCCGGCCTTCGACAAGGCCGCGATCGCAATGGACCTCGAAGTCAGGCGAGCGGCACTCAGGCCGGACCGCCGTGTTGATCCCGGGGCAATGCGCGAATTGATTGATGAAAACACGATGGCGCTCGTGGGATCTGCGCCGTGCTTTCCGCATGGTGTGATCGATCCGATCGAGGATTTGAGTCGCATTGCCGTCGAGCTTGGCAAATGGCTGCACGTCGATGCCTGCGTCGGCGGCTGGATCGCGCCGTTCTTCACGCGCATAGGGCGATCAACGCCGGCATTCGACTTCCGGTTTCCCGGCGTGCGTTCAATCTCGGCCGACCTTCACAAGTTCGGCTTCTGCCCGAAGCCAGCCTCCACAGTGTTCTTCCGCAACAGGGAAGACGCCGAGCGCTCTGCTTTCAGGGTTGACGCCTGGCCAAGCGGCCCGTTCTTGACCGAGACGCTTGTCGGCACGCGCCCGGGTGGCGCAGTCTCCGGTGCCTGGGCCGTGCTGAACCACATGGGGACGCCTGGATTTGAGGGACTGGCTCGACGCCTTGCGAATATGGTTGACGGCTACGTTGCTGGCATTCGCTCCATCAGGGGCCTTGAGATGTGGTCAGAGCCGGATGTCACCATCATCAATTACGGTTCGCATGAAGTGAACATGCAAGGGGTCGCAAAACTCATGATGCAGAAAGGTTTTTTGCCAAGCCTCACGCGCGCTCCCCTGGGACTTCACGCGATGCTAGCCATGCAGCACGAACCCGTCCGCGCGCAGTATCTCGACGCCCTCCGCGATAGCGTGGAGACCGTTCGCACGTCAGGCTCATCAGGCACGGTAAAATCGGTGTATTGATCCGGATGGTGGGTACCGAAGACGGAGTTCCAGGCACCCGCCCGCAAATATTTTTATTTTCGTACCGCTCCGCGAAGCTTCGCTGTCGCGTTCTTGACGCGAAACCTCACCAGCTTGCCGATCAGCGCAAAGGGAACTGGCTTGTCGTGCGGAAACTGCAGGTTGCCTTTAGGTCCCATGTATTTTGAGAACGCGCGCACCAGTGCAGCATCCTCACGCACCGGCGGGAAAACGCCAATGTGGTTCTTGAACGCTGCAAAATAGACCAGGATGCGCCCCTGCCGGAATGCCGGCATCCGATATGAGATGATCTCTTCGGCGTCAGGCGCAGCCTCTCGAATGACATCGCGGAGTCTTAGCAGACGTTGCTGCACACGTGCCTCGCAGACCGAGACATACGCATCGATTGCTGTTTTCCTTGGAGAGGACATCAGTGCACCCAATGCGCTGTGTCAATATGTTGCTATTCGACGATCTTGGTGCTTTCGACGGATTCCATCAATGCAGCCTTCCATTCCGAAAGTTTTTCAACCGTACTGTTCGTGGTGATAACTATTAGCTTGTCGCCGGATCGCGTAAAATAAATGAAATTGTATACCTCCGTGTCTAAAGTCTTCACCGTGCACTCCAGCACGCCATATTCGCGCCCTCCAATGACACGAAGTTCCTTGTGGTCCCACGACGAGATGTTGCGCACGCGCTCCATCGACGTTGAGAGAAGTGACAGCATCTCGGCCATGCTCTTCCCTTTTGGATAGGCAGCAATGTTTGCGCCAATGTTCACGGTGCCGCGCTCATCAGTGTAAATATCCCTGGGCGGGTTGGCGCCGGAATACTTGATCTTTTTCATATCGTCCGACATGGGCAAAAACACGGCAGGAATAGAAAGCTCAACTTTTCCATCCAACATGCTCACAGTTTTCATCTCGCTTGCTGTTGCAAGTCCCGACACCGAAAGCGCAATCAGAAATCCAAAGAACAAGTCACGCATCATCATCAGTTACCTTTCCAATTTTTACACAAATGTGATTTGTCTCAACCTGTGAAAGCCGAATTCACACCTCTACTTCAGAAGCGCCGCCAGATGGTGCTGCCAGAACTTCGCCCAAGTGTGCGTGCCGTGGCCGCGAGTCTCGGTGCTCGCCTGGATCATCACGAACTTTCCATTCTTCAGGCGCTTTGCCTCACGTTCAGCAATGCCGAGCTCCGGCGGATTGATGAAGTCATCCGTGGAGTTCACCCAGGTGACGCGCGCACGGATGGTTTCGAGCCTTGACGAAGGATTGTAGTTTCGTGATGCAGCGACCTGATAGAGCAGGTCATTGGCATCCAGCTTCGAGATCCGGTCCGGCAGGCTCTTGTCGATAAAGGCATCGACGGAATCGCGCGTCGGATAGGTGGCTTGCTGATAGAGCGGAGCGCTGCCGGCGATGACAAGCAGGCTTGCTGCAGTTCGCAAGGCCTGCATGGGCTGGGACTTGTACTCGCCGCCTTCCCACGCGGGATCAAGCGTGATCGCGTCGATCGTCATTTTGCGCCACATCCTGTTGCGCCCGGCGATTTCATTGGGCAGGCAGGCGAGCGGCATCATTGCGTCCATGTAACTGGTATAGGTCTCGCCCCACACGAAGGCGTGCATGCAACCCATCGATGTGCCCATGATCAGCTTCAGGTGGTCGACGCCTAGCCCTTCGGTCAGCATCTGGTGTTGGGCCCTGACCATGTCGTCATAGTCATAGTGCGGAAAGCGCGCATGCAGACCATCACTGGGCCTGGACGACTTGCCATGTCCGATTCCGTCGGGAAGAATGATGTAGTGCTTCGCCGGATCGAGCAGACCACCAGGCGCAAAAAGCACGTCGGCAAATTGCGGCTGGAAGAACTGCTTTCCGTCGCCGCCCGTGCCATGAAGGATCATGACGGCGTTGGTGACATGGCCCTGCGCGTCCTTCTGGGGCTCGCCCAGCGTCGTATAGTGCAGTCGCAGTTCAGTAATTTTTTCGCCGGACGTAAATGTAAAGTCGCGCGCGATGTAGTCGCCTTCTGCCGGGTGAAGCGCTGCAGGTTCGGCAAAAGCCGGAGCTGCACAAAGAAAGGCGAGCGTCGCTGCCAGATATCGTGTCATGAAAACGTTTCCGCTTCGCCTGGTGAACTCTGGGCAAGCCGAGCACGACGCGACGGATTTGTCAAAAGGCGGAACATGTACAGCGCAGTCTTTGGGGTACCAGAAGCAGCCTGAAGCAGTCCCCTGATATCCCTGTTGATCGCTTACCAGCTAAACCCGAGTTCCAGCGTTACTGCCGTCGCAGAATAATTCGGATCGAGCGCGGCTAGGAATAGGGATTTGTCGGCATCACTGTTCACATTGACCATGTAAGGTACGACCCGGTCGATTTGCCAGTTGGTCATCTTGTTGCTCTCATGGGACAGGCGAAGCTTGACGGTGGCCTCACCAGTCCAGCCAAGCGATGCGACCAGATCCGGGTCCACCGAATATTTCAGCGTCGCGTCAAATCGTTGGAAATCGTTCTTCACATCCGGAAATGGCGGGTCTGAAGCCTCGTTTCCGTTACCGAGGAATACGGTGTCAGTGCTGTTGTTCGATCGCGAGAACACATAGCCAATTTCCAGGTCCGTGCTTCCTGGCAACAGCGCGTCGCCCAGCGCATAGGTTGCCGAACCTTCGAATGTATCGACGATGTCGTTTATACGGCTGCCCCACAGGTCGTCGCCACCGCCAGAGCCGCTACCTGAGCCACCGCCGCCTGAACCACCACTACCCGAGCTCCCGCTGCCGGACCCGCTTCCGCTCGAACCGCTGCCGCTTGAACCGCTGATGCTCGCAAGAGATCCTCCTGATCCGCTGCCGCCAGAATCGCTCTTTCCGTCAATCATGCGACGGTCATAGACTTCATGCATGATCGAAGCCGCGAGAGTGATTTCATCCGTGATGGGTATCGACTGTTCAAGTCCAGCGCTCCAATAGCCTTCACGCTTGAGACCCAACAATCCGCTGGTTGCCTGCTTGTCAGCGAATTCATCCAAACGCCAGCTAAGGGTGGGGGTGATGGTCCAGCCGCTTTCAAAACTCATTTCAGCTGACGCGTCCGTCCTGAAGCGGCTGCGGTCCGCGAGATAGAACTTCCGCATGGCTGCACTTTGTGGATAATCATCGCCGGTCGGCGGATGCCCGATGGCGCCCACATTCGCCTGGGCGTCGTAATTGCCTGCCGTCCGTTCCGACCTCATCACGGAGGTGCGAACCTTCAGCCAGTCCAGATCCTCCGGCGCAATGTCAGCAAAGACCTTTACCGAGTATTCGTCGGTGGATTTGACATCAGATTCCCGGTGGGCGTAGTTCTCGAGGCCGACCGACGTTCCGAGCTTCCAGCCCTTCATCATGCGCCAGTTCAGGTCAAAGCTGGTGTTGGTCCGGTCATAGGCTGGACGCGTATTCTGCCTGGCCTCATCTTCCTTCTCGCCATCCCAGCGCACCCATTCGCGGATCAGCAGGCGTGGGGTTGTGTTTTTTAGCGAAAGGTATCTGTATCGAAGCGTGCTCGTCAGGTCGTCACTGAAGCGCGTCGTCAGCACGTTGTTGATGAGTGTCTCGTCGATCCTGCCATTCAGGCTTGGAGCGGGCAGGAGGCTCAGGCTGGTGAACGGAATACCGCCTGAAGCCTTGAGGGCGGGATTGATCGTGAAAGGAATGAAGGCATCATTCTGGCGCATCGAAGTGCGCTGCACCGTTCCGACATAGTGGCTGTCGAATGGAAGATCCACGGCTGCAGTCGCGCTGAAGCGGTTCGAGGAGTTGTCCGGTGGAAGCGCATTGCGTCCCTGATTTGCACTGTTGCTACCCGACGGCGCGTCGAGACGGAACGGGTTGTCCCAGGTGAACGAGCTGTATTTATTGTCGAATTGCGATCCCGCAAAGGCTGCACTCAGGCTGAACTTCTTGTCATCGCTGAGTTTGCCCGCATACTCGGCACTGGCTGAGAAATTCTGGGTCTTGTAGGACACTGGCGCAGGCAGCTCCATCGCGTTGAATTCGTTGATGGGCGTGCCAAAGCTGAGATTGCCTGTCCGGTCTTCCCGCGAAACATCCATGCGGATATTCCAGGACGGCGACGGTGTGTAGCGCAGTGAAGCCTTTGTGGTGTCGCGGTCGATGTTCAGCGTCAGCGGATGAACATTCGCATTGATGGTTGCCAGGTGCGACTCGTCGCTGCCCGACTGCAGCGCCGCCTGGATGCTGTCCGGTATTGTCAGTGCAGCTGGATTCGACGTGTCATAGAGAGTAAGCGCCTTCGTGCTGTTGAGGTGGGGCGTCTTGTCGTATTCGAAATTCAGATAGACGTGCCCAGGCTGGGCCAGCTGCAGGACATAGTTCGAATTGTTTTGCCCGACATGCGTGCCCCAGAAATCGGCAACGAAGCCGCCTTTGGCGATGGCTTGCAGATATGCGCTGTCGATGAAAAGGCCAGAGGGTTGTTTTCCATACTGCTCGAATTTGGCCCGCGACTTGTTCGCAGGTTGGTCGAGAAACAGCTTGAAGCCCGTATTGACCTGACCATGAAACTCAATAGCCGGATCTTCATCGGACTTGTCTTCGTCAGCAGCCTGCTCGGTTTCCGCTGGCTTTTCCGAGGTTGGTTTTTCAGTAGTGGTGGGTTGGGCTGAAACTGAAGTCGAAATTAAGAACGCACCCATCAATGCGCTTGCACCCAGACGATTCATTGCACCCTCGCTCGCTTTGCGGCACCAGTCCCCCTTTCAAATCCCCACCGTTGCTTAACAAAGTGAAGCGATGCAGGCAACACAAAGTGTTGTGGAAGGAAAACGTTCCTGCTGGGAATTTTCTGTAAGATCAATCTTGATATCGATCAATCGGCGCGCTGCAGGTGTGTCACCGAAACTGGATTTCCAGGTTCTCTCTGCGCGGTAGCCGCGCAGAGACATTCTCTATTCGCCTCAGCGGTGTAGTTGGGCGCCTGAAGGCGAGTTCGATCCGTGGATGGATCCACCATGACAGTTCGCGCAGCCTCCCCGGAACGCGAATAGCGCGTTGGGGTTGTGTGGGTCGCTGGGGTGATCCTCTTCGGAGTGACACTGCTGGCAGAGACGCGGTCTCGAAACGGTCAGCAGACGCTCGTGCATTGAACCATGCGGTTCATGGCAGCTCAGGCAGTTGTCTCGTGACGGGGCGTGCTCGAAAAGGAACGGACCTCTCTTTTCTGCGTGGCAGGTGTAACACGTGTCGTTGACAGTCGCTTCCCTGAGCAGCTTCTGGTTCGGTGTTCCGTGTGGGTTATGGCAACTGGTGCACTTCAACTTCCCTTCGCGCACCGGCATGTGGGACGACCGCCATAGTTGCGCGCGCCTGTCCTTGTGGCACTGCGTACACGTGTCAATTTCGGTGGACTTGATCAACTGGAACCTGGGAGAGGCCTTGTCCATGATCTGGTGGCATGACGTGCACGCAAGCCCTCTCGTCTCATGGGCACTGCCTCGCCAGTGTGTGCGCTGGTCGTTCTCGTGGCAGCCGAGACAGACTTTGTTTCGCTCCTCGACCGGTCGAGGGGAATCCGCATCAAAGGTTACAAGTCCAGGGCCGCCCGTGTCTTCCGCGCCTCCCGCTGTCACATGGGCCGAACCGGGGCCATGGCAGGCTTCGCAGCCAAGTTTCTCACGATCAGATCTCGGGCTCTTCAGGAAGATCTGGCCCATCAGGGTCTTGGAAAAGGTCTCGGCCTGTGAGACGTGACATGTCATGCACTTCTGCGAGCCCACAAAAGTGGGCGGCCCGGCAGGCGATTTCGGGGATTTGGCACTTGCCTTGTCATCCTGGTCGGCTTCCGGGTCTGCGCCACTATGCGCGTCCGGCTTTTGCTCGGCTTTCGTCTCGGGCTTCGTCGACGCCGCAGCTTGTGTCGTGGAAGTCCCAGATCGTGTGCTGGTGCGGCGATGCTTTGATGCAATGCGTCGAGATTTCTTTTTCTTCACGACTGCGCCCGGTTCGCCAGCGCGACGAGATGATACGCTCCCCTCATCGGGTGTCCCCGAAAACCGTGGCACTTGCCAGTTCTGGTGCGTATTGGTGCGAGTTAAAGCAACGCCGTCGATGTTCGTATGGCCTGATGGCAATCCCAGTTCAGCCGATTGCGCTGCATCAGGGTATTGCGCAAGAGCCATCGAAAGTGCAGCTATGCCTATAAGCACGACGAACACAGCGGCGAACATCGATGTGTGATGTTCGGCGGAAGGCGCTCTCGAAAAAAGGAAAGCGAACGATGCCCGCGCCGTCCCAACGCCGCGCCAGAACCCCAGCATACCATTACCTGTCTGCGAATATTGATGGATGAAAAACTACAGATCGTCTTTCGCTTCCAAAATATGAAGCATTCACAAGCGTGGCGTCTAGAAAATAATCACCAGACAAATTTCAGAGGCTTTTTGCCACGGCATGACTTGATACAGGTCAACGTAGTTCACATGTTGCAAGCTCAAATTCCGTCGGCGTTCAGCAGCAAACAAGGAGAGTCGTCATGACTCACACCGAAGACAAAACAAAGCTTTCGAGACGCGTTCTGATTCAGAGAGTAGCCTGCGTAGCAGCAATTCCCGTGATGGTTGCGGCTTTGGGCAGCGCCCCCGCTTTGGCAAAAGCCAAGGCATCGCAGTCATCAGCCAAATATCAGGCCACGCCTAAAGACGGACAACGCTGTGACGGTTGCGCGCTGTTCCAGGCGCCAGATGCCTGCAAGGTCGTTGCGGGGACGATCGCCGCTGAAGGCTGGTGCAAACTGTATGTTCCCGCCCCGAAGTAGTACTTCCCGCCGACCAGTGTTTTAGACAGGTGCGGCCTCGGCGCATATGCCCGGGGCTGCAAAATATTTCTTTGAGTGTGGGGAATATATTCTGAAGGCCCTATTTCTGCGACAGGGGACACATTCCTGAACCAACCGCAGGATTGATAAGGGCATCGCGTTGAGCCTCACCGGTTCGCGCCCGCCAACGACTTCCACTGAAACCGGGGCCTGGCACTTGACGTGCTTGCCAAGCCAGTTGCGCACTGTCTGAGTGCGCGCCGCCGAATGCTTGTCATTTTACGCGTCTTACGCATCCGAACCTTTTGAATCCCTATGCCCTCGCACGCGAATGCGCTTCAGCGACTTTTGCCGTTGCCGTTGCCGGCGGCCTCGGCCCGATGAAGCGGGTTCGTCACGCAGAGGCTCTCAAAAGTTGAATCAATGACTCAAAGCTGGAATGCAGGGCTTAACAATTTGGAAACCACAATTTCAATGAATTCCGGATTTCGATCGAACTTCATAATTTGTCGGGGATCTGCGCCATTCGCTAAATGCCTCAAAAGCGCCCCAATCAAGCAAGGCTTAATTCAGGAGTGTTAGATTTAGACATTCTGAACCTTGTTTTCGACATTCGTTGGCTGTCGTTCTGGACATTCGTTCATACTGCAACGCGTGTCTGCTGACTGGCAGTCGACGAAGACGCAGTTACGTTCGAGAGGTACCACCGTGTCGACGTTTAAGTTCTCCAGGATGCGTGCAGCTGCCAGACGGCTGTTCACCGAAAAATCCGGACAGGTCGCTCTGACCTTCGGGTTGACCCTTATTCCGATGGTGCTGTCCATCGGATGCGGCGTTGACCTAAGCCGGGCAGTGATGGTGAAAATGCGCCTCGGCGAAGCGCTCGACGCGGCAGGCCTCGCCGTTGGCGGTACCGTCGGTCTGTCTGACGCCCAGATGACTGACCTGGCTCACAAATATTTCTACGCCAACTACCCGGATAGTGAACTTGGAACAGTGACGTCAATCAGCGTCACGAGATCCAGTTCAAACAACAACGCAATCGAAGTCGCCGGAACGGCCCAGGTCGAAACGGCGTTCATGGGTCTCGTTGGCATTGACTATCTGGATGTTGACGTAAACGTCGAAGTCACCCGCGAATCCAAGGGTCTCGAAGTGGCACTCGCGCTCGACAATACCGGGTCCATGGCAGCAAACGGCAAGATTCAGGCGCTCAAGACATCCGCGACGTCACTGATCAACATTCTTTTCGGCAGCGAAACCGCTCCTGCCAAGCTGAGGATGTCTCTGGTCCCGTTTTCGCAAACCGTGAAGGTGGACACCACGACGTTCCTCAACAATGGCTGGATGGACATCAACGGTCAGGCAAGTACCGCCAGACTGAATTTCGACGCCAACAAATATGCGTTTTCCGTTTGGCCTACGATGACCAGCCAGAGCTGGGCAGGTTGCCTGGAGGCGCGACCGGCCGGACTGGAAGAACTCGACACCGCCCCATCGGCCGGAACACCCGACACACGCTGGGTTCCGTACTTCGAACCTGATGGGCCGGACGCGAGTGCCTATGGTGGCTATACGACTTATGTCGCGGATGGAGTTTCTGGCAATCAGGAAACGCGCTTGAGGCGTTCGGCAAAATACGTAGGAAAAAATCTTTCAAATCCGCAGACCGACTGTAACCTGCAGAAAATCCTGCCACTGACAAACAACAAGGCCACGTTGCTGAACTACATCAGTGGAATGATCGCCACCGGCAACACTCACGTCGCGATTGGCGCCGGGTGGGGCTGGCGCACGCTGTCGCCGACAGCGCCATACACGGAAGGCGTGGCGTACGACAACCCGGATTGGCAGAAAGCGCTGATACTCCTGACCGACGGTCTGAACACGACCCCGTCCAACAACACTTTCCACAAGTCGAACTACACGGCTTACAACTTCCTTGTGCGCAACCAGCTTGGGACGACGAACGCCGCGGCTTCAGAAACTGCGCAAGACACACGAACTGCAGCAGTGTGCCAAAGGATCAAGGATGCCGGAATTCGGGTTTACGCCATTCTTCTGGAAGAAAATGCGCAACGAGCAAAGGACCTGATGCGGGGGTGCGCAACCGACCCCTCGCTGTACTTCGAGTCACCGTCGTCGTCGGATCTTGAAAAAGTATTCCAGGCTGTCGCACAGGACCTGTCCAACCTGCGCCTCAGCAAGTAGCTCCGGCCCAGAAGGCGCGTTTCAACGGGCGCGCCTTCTGATGATCTGACAGCGTTGCGTCAAATATCGAAGTGCTTCCGGAATTTTGCCAGCAGAAGTTTCCACAGATCGAAATTGGCATCGATCAGTCCGGTACTGCCATTTGGTGCCAGCACCATATCCAACTCGCCATAAAGAGCAGTGTTGCCAGGCGTTGTGTATGCGCGCATGAATCGGTGCTCGCGGTTCCAGATATTGGTTTTGTCGGCGTCCAGCGTAGCGCTCAGGCTCCAGCCCGCCGCGAGTTGAATCTGCTTGCAGTGGCCATCATCGCCCGGCTCACATTCGAAAAAATACACGTCAAAATTTACACCGTCGACGGTGCTCTTTACGATCTGGAGCTTGTTGTCGTCAGCTTCTCGAGTCGCAGGAAGGCCCTTGGCCTTGAGATAGCTCACCATCTCGTTCCGCGAGATGCCATTCGCCGCCAGCGGCTTTGCGCTTGAAACCGGTGAAAGGAGCAGCAGGGCAAACAATGATAACACAAGAAGGCGCATGGGCTTGACCTCGCCAGTTGCAGTCCTCGCCCAGAGTGCACTCTTTCTGCCGTTTGTCGAGACTGAAGGTCGCCCTCACTCGCGCCTGCAGTCGGGACTCTTGCCTTTGTTGCTGCGCAGGAAGCCGACGTAGTAGGAAGCATAACTGGCAGCAGCACCTTTTTCCTTCTCGTCGGCCAGAAACGCCGAGACATCCGAAGCCCATCCCGAAGCACAGGCATCAGCAGGCTTGCTTGAATTCGCGCAGTCGACAAACTGTCCGAAGGCATGCCGATAGGTGTCAAACTGTGGCTTCGACATCGGCGCGCCGTGTCCCGGAATGGCCGTTGTGAATGGAACTGCTGCGACGTCGTCCAGCGCCTCGCGCCAGCGCTTGGGACACGCTGTTTCAAGGAACGGTGCCGGAAACGTGACCAGATCACCCAGCACTGCAATTTTGCTCTCCGGTTCATAAAGCCAGAGATCTGCATCGGTCACCGCGCCCTGTGTAACGTGCACATCAAAGACCCGGCCAGCCAGTCGCAAGGTCCCAGAGACGTTCACCGGCACGTCCGGGCGCAAGAACTCGCGATGCGCCATGGTCTTCATGGCGATGTCTATTTCGTCGCGTTGGACATGGGTAAGGTCAAGCTGCTTGAGATAACGTGGCATGCGCGCGAACTCGCGCATGAGAAACCCGTTCGGCGCCAATGCGAGATCGACAGCCGAAGTTGCAAATAGCCTGGCTTCGGGATGCGCTGCCTTGATCCGGATATTGCCGCTGGAGTGATCCAGATGCCAGTGCGTGTTGACAATGACTGGGACTGGCAAGCGGTGTGAACTGGCAAAGTCCAGAATTGCATCGCTATGCCAGGCATGGCGGCCAGTGTCGATTGCCACCAGGCCTTCCGGCGCTTCAAACATCACGGTGTTCCCGTCCGGACCTCGTTCGAGCTGGATCGAACCCTGCAGAAAGTGAACTCCGGGCGAGAGGTCCTGAACCGGGTTGGCTTTCAGAGCATCGCCGGCCATCGCTATCGACGGCGAAAGCAATGCAGCAAACAGCAGTTTCTTCATCGATGCCCCCGATGTTTCGGAAAAACATAGTGGGCGCGGCAGGCAGATGAAGGCAAGATGGTTTCAACAGGAGGCAATGATCAATTGCCCGTGAACATGCCCTTCACGCGAAACGTGACTTTGCAATTTCGCCATCGACTTCATGGTGTCGACGCGGATTGTCGTCCCGGGATCCAACATAGATCCTGCTCGCCAGCCAGTGTCGGAATCCAAGCCAGGAAATTTCATGGACCGTTCGCAACATGTAGTCGCGAATTCCAAACATCTTGCGGAGCTTCTTGCGCGACCGCTGGTGCATGGCATCGATTGTCGATGTTCCAACGTCTGGTTCGACCGGGCGCGGAGAGACACCATAAGTTCGAAGACCGCAATCCCAGGTTCGGCGCAAATCCTGATCAACGGGAAGCGAACGCAGCAACTTCCATGACAGGAACTTTCGAGCGCCTCCGGGAGAAATCAGATATGCGCCCGTGCTCGGAGAAACGCGCGTGAATTTGACAAGGTTGTAGGTGCCCGAAAGTCTCCGGACAGTTACACAGCGACGCTTGTGTGGATTGGACAGCCTTATGATGTCCCACCCCGCTGGCAAAGAGGATAGTGTCTCAAGCAGGTCGCCAAAGTCAGGGGCAAGGCCAACGTCATCTTCAAGAACCACGGCGGCCTGACCTCGCTCTGCCACCATCGCACAGACCAGCAGATGGCTTGCATAGCACCCGATCTCACCTGGAAGGAGACCGGAACCGGGAGCACCGTTGTCGTCAAGGAAATACGGTCTGAGCCACTCCAGCAGGTTCAGGCCATGGACAGCCTCAACGCGTTCGAACGCCAGGCCCAGTCTCTCAAGCTGCTGCGAAACATGCGAGAGACGCTCTTCGTCCTTGCGCAAGTTGATGACATGGATTGGAATGGACATAACCACCGCGAGGCCCTGGCATCGGCAGGCTAGGCACAAGTGGTTTGCTGGGGTATCCCATGTTTTGGCGGGTAGATGTTTGTGAACAAATCAATTAGAGGCCTTGCTTGCGAACAGACCTGATCACCTCATCCCTCGAGCGCGCCGCCTCCGAGGGCGATCCCGCGGCGGACGTATATGCGCGCGTGTTCGCAGCACATCCCGCGATGGAGAAACTGTTTGTCCGCGACAAGGACGGCTCAGTCCGGGGCCACATGTTCCAGGAGTTGGTCATGGCGCTGCTCGACTATGTCGGACCCAATATCTACGGTGGCAATCTCTTCCGCATCGAGCACACAAACCACGAGCAGCTTGGCGTGCCGGCCGATGTCTATCCCCTAATCTTCAATGCCCTCAGGGACACGCTGCGAGATACACAAGCTGACGAGTGGGGTCCGGACGTGGACGCAGCATGGTCGAAACTGTTGTCCGATCTCGACGCCCTGCTGAAGAAAGGCTAGGCCGCAGCAGGCACACCCGCATCAAGGCCTGCAGCTCGCAACAGTCGAGCTTGCTCTGACCGGCTGCGATACAGAAAGTCGCGGGGCAGCCCCAGGCGCTCGCTGGCCTGGCAGGCCGGAGAATTCACGTCTGCTTTCCGGTCGGCAACCGCGCCAGCAACCTTGAGTGCCAGCCAGTCGGTGGTCGACAAATCATACTCCGGCCCCAGTTCAAGCTTCTGGCGAATGACCGGCGGCAGGATCGACACTGACGCGCGCGCAAGCGCTCGATGGAGGAACTTCGGCACATTGGGTGCGGCCTTGCCCGACTGAATGATGGCCAGAAACTCGTGCACGATCGGATGCGGTTCGAAGCGGTCGACGTAACGTTTCATCAGCTCCAGAAACGCGGTCGACGACGCTGGTATCGTTTGCGCTCCGTAGAGCCTCCCGACAGTCGCGCCGTCGCGGTAAAATCTTTCCTTGTCGGCATCGCTGAGCGGTGTCACGAACCTGTCATAGGCATTCAGAAAGCCGTAGGCAGCCGTCGCCGCCACCCAGTCGAGCAGTTCAACATCCAGCGCCTTGTAGGCTTCGCCCTGTGGTGTGTTGCCCTGGACGCGCGCATGCATGTTGGTCACGCCCTGGATGACGCGTCTGGCGGCGCTCTCCGGACCATAGCATCCCACCATCGCGGCAATACCCGTTCGCTTGGAGCGTCCGATGGGATCGGCCTTGTAGGTTGAATGATCCCACACGCCCGATCGGATTCGCGCATCTGCAAATTCCATGAGCACGGCCGCGACGCCGCCAACGCCCAGCGCCACCTGATTCTTGAAGATGCGCCATTGCACGGATGAAGGATGTTGCAGTGACCTCTCGCCGTTCGGGGTCAAGAAATCAACTTTCCAGCCGAGATAGGTTTCCTGTCCGGACATGCGCGTTCCTGGGTTCAAGCAGTGGGGCTGCCGAACTTACACGCGGTTTGGCAAAAGCCAAATGTCGCGCCGAAGTTTCAGCGTGGCGTAACGGTAATGCCCCAACCCTGCGCCAGCTCCAGCCGTTGAGCAGTTGTTCCTGCGTTGTATCGGATCGTAACCGGCTTGTCCGATTCCGTCGGCTCGAGGCCCGCGAACACCTGTGCCGACGACAGCTTGAAGCTTGGTAGTGTGGCTTCGAGAGTGATGAAAAGCTTGGAGGGGCTTATCACGCTCGCAGCGTTGTAGGTGACTGACAGGTCGTGCGTGGTGTTGCACGTTTGCCTGACAACCGCATTGATCGCGAGTGGCGTGATCGTCAGAAGCTGGGAACTGACGATCTCGGCCTGGCACGCGATGGGTACGGATGAGTGGACCTCCATGTTCGCCGTGTCGCCCGCAATGGCGTTGAACCGCGACGCCGGGAACAGCACGACGGCCATCAATAGAAGAAAGCGAATATTGCTCATCGGATTTGGTTCCTGCATTGCCGCCCGGAGGGCGCAACCCTTGTCATGTCTAGAGTGGTGATACATTTACCGTCAGGGTGTCCTGGTAGTTTCCCGACGGTCGCCCCACCACGTCGCCCACCTGCACCGACATTGGATAGTTCACACCATCCAGCGTGATCGGTGGGCTTCTGGTGATGGCCGCGCCGGAACTTCCGAGCGGCACGCTGGCGCCGTCAATTTGCAGCGAATATGGCACACCCGGGTCCGTCTTCAGCGTCACGTGCTTCAGTTTTCCAAGGTTTGCCGAGGTGACATTGATCGATACAGGCGCGGTCGCACGCACCTGTACGATTGCGCTTCGGACCGCGCCCAGCGTCAGCGTTCCAAAGTCCAGCCTGTCGAGCGCAAACGGCGCACCAAATGCGCCCGATGCCCCGGCAATATTGACCTGCGCGCGCGGTTCAACCACGCCGGCAGCGCTGGCGGTGCGATCAGTACCGATGGCAACATTGGGGCCGGAACTCACGCGGAACAGACGGAAGGTCAGGATATCAGCATAGGTCGATGCCGGTGCGATCAGTCCTGCCCCGACACGCACGCGAAGTGTTACGGACTTCGTCTTGCCGCCGGACACGGATATTGATCCGATCGGCGATGTGATGTTGTTCGAAAACACAGCGCCACCCGGCCATTCAAGCGTATACCTCAACTCATTGGAACCATTCTTGAACGAGCGCGGCACGCCCTGGACGGGGCTTGCAATTGCAAGTCCTACCGAACAGCTGTCCGATCCGGAGTTGGTGAAATCCACGGTGTAGTTGACCGTGCGCGCCAGCCCTTCAAACGGGTCGTAGACAACATTGGGGATCGGACTGACGTTCGAAATGCTGACGTTGCAGGCCGCATGGGCATTGACGGCAAAAGCAAGCGTACTCGCAAGGAACGCTGCCATAGACGCTTTGACGTTTCTCATTGGACTCACGTTCCCTTGTTTCCGGCAACAACATTTCCCACGTCGATCGTGCCAGCCGAACCGGCAGGCACTTCTATCGGCACGACGAATTCGAGTGATGGACCCAGTGCCATCATGTATTTGCCGGGTGCGAGGCCCTCAGCGAAAAAACGCCCAGCCTTGTTTGTGAATACGAGAACGGGAGTTGCATCCGCCCGGTCACGAGACCGCAACTCGCCTCCGAGCAGTGCAAGCGGTTTGCCATCCAGCCCCATGACGGTACCGACCACGACGTGGGAAGCATCTGATCCAACCGTCAGCGCGTAGCCAGACGCAGCACCGGGCATAAGGTCAAACTGTCCTGTACCGGCATCGTAGCCGGAAGGCAGGTTTTCGACGTCAAGATAGATCGATTGTGGCTGATAGGCATTGCCCGCCGATACCAGCGCCGGGCCAAACAAGCCAGTCTCTGCTTGAAGGCGTCGACTGTCCTTGCTCTGAGAGACACCGACGTCGCTTCCATCAAGCGTTTCATGCGCAGCAATGATCGCAAAGCGCTGACCGACCGGGCGACCCCAGGCCACACTGTCACCGGCAAACGCCAGCTGTGTCGACAGCATGTAGGACGAACGCTGCGACTGGATCAAATTCATCTCCGCATCCGCGATGGCGTCGTGCTGGAGTGTCAGGCCGAAGCGATTGGCGTTGTAGGCGAATTCGCCGCTGCCGGTGCCGCGGTCCTGGTCGCGGGTTGCCGCAAACCTGAGGCCATAGTCATCAACTTCGTCGCGTTGATAGCGTGAATATTCAATCTGCACTTGATCATTGCGGGTGTCGTAGGTCGATCGGACATTCTCGCGCCCGGAAAGCGGAATGGAAAGAGAGACAAGCAGGCGATTGTCGTCAGCGAGTCCTGCCTTCTCTACACGCTCTCCCGAAGCCATCACATCGAGGAAGCCCAGATGCTGGCTGAGGCTCAAGCCATAGCGGGTTTCATCGGGTTCGCTGTCCCGGCCCTGCGTGTAAGATGCCGACAACCCGCCGCCGAAATTTAGCGGCATCTGGAACGACATGCGGCCGCGCATCTCGGTGGCACGGGTTTCATTGGGTGTTAAAGTGCCAAGGCTTGCAAAGAGCTGGCTAGTTCTCTGGTACGACAGGTTGATCTGCGGGCTCTTGATGAACCAGAGTTCCTCGGCAGAGACATCATAGCTTGCAAGGTATGATGAGCCTTCGCCTAAACTCCTGATGTCGCTCCAGGCTGCAACGACGCCAATATTGCCGATCGGGCTTGCCCATGCGAGCTCACCACCCGCAAGCCACTGCAACTCGTCGCCCTGGACGTTCGTGCCGACGGTAACGTCGCTGCTCAGGCCATAGCGGAGATAGGTGCTGACCGCAGGTTTGTTGTCGTCATAGGTGATGTCGTCGGCCGTGCCACGCAATTGGGGGACGCCGACTGTTGCACCGAATTCGGCGACGCCCTTCGCCAGCAGCTGCGAACTGAAGAACTGCGAGAAGGCAGCGACAAGATGGCGACCGTACTCATCGACGATGTAGAGTTCGACATCGTTCAGGCCATTGAACAGGGGAAAGTCCTTCAGGTCATACTGGCCCGCATCAAGCCTGAGCGTCCGGATCGTCGCGCCATTGATGACGACGTCGACGGTGGACGACCTGTCGAGCGAGAATCTGAATAGCCCCGACGGTCTGACGTTTCTGAAAGGCTGAAGTTCACCGAACTGGCGCTGGATCGACAAACCGCCCAGGATTGGCGACGACTGAAAGCCTGCAGGCACCGGCGTGACGTCCCCGACGGATGTCCGCAGCACGTTTTCAACATCGTCGTGCATCAGCACAGCATTTCCGCGATGAAACGGATCCGCAGCCGCCTCATCATATTCGCCTTGCGCGAAGAGATAGATGCCGCTGTTCCCAAACATGTTGAGCGACAGGTCGCCGGATACACGAAACGGATCCCAGCCCTGAGACGCTTCCGGACTCCACACATAGCTCTGCCGGGCATTCAGGAGCAGCGTCCCCGAAAAACGTTCAGGTTTGAGCATGTCTTTGGAATTGAGCCCCGGTTCCGTTGCATCCATGGCCGAGATGGACTGGCCGCCCTGCTTTGAAACGGGAATCGAGACGCGCAGTTCCAGCTTTGCAGTGTCGTAGGTAACGGTAACGCCGGCAGGTGAAAATGCAGTGATCCCTGCCACCTGCTGGCCGCCTGCTGCCGCTTTCAACTGGGCAATCGTCTCGGGAGCGAGCCGCTCGCCCAGCAGGTTGATGAAGCGGTCGACGTTGACGCTGATGTTTCCGTCTGGCGAAGCGGCAACGGGCACGTCGCCCAGATAGGCGCCCTGGAAGATCAGGGGAAGCGAAAGGTTATAGGTCCTGACGGTCTGCGCAGTCCGCACGTCATCCGCTTCAGCGGCGTTTGCAACGATCATAGCAAGCAGCCCGGAACATAGAACGGCAAGCAGCCTGGACGATTGGCTGCCCGCGTTCTGAAGGGGAAGGGCGTGCGCATGGCGATGATGCATCGTGCCTGGATGTCCCGAAACCGTTTACGGCTTCGCCTCGACGAAATTGAATTTGGCCGAAAGGCCGGTCGAAGGCGCCTTGTCCGGCTTGGGCACTTCAACAATCCTGCTGCCGCCCGGGAGTATCCAGCTCGTGCCCAGTGCCTTCTTCCAGGCCTCGTCCTTGATGGTTTTTGTGAACGAGCCGCCGCTGATATCAAGGCTCGACAGCGCAAGGTTCGCATACTTGTTGCCCGAATTGTGAAGCGTGACTTTCAGGGTCTTGCCTGTCGCCTCTACCGAAGTGGCTTCAACGCTCGCCTTTGCACCAGCAGGTACAATGTTGGCGACCGTCGAGAAATTGAACACGAACTGCACGCCGCTTTTGCCATCATTGGGTAATTGAACAGGCACCTGTTTGACGGTGACAGTATAGGTCGATGACTGGTCGAGCTTCTGCTGACCCACATACTGGATGCGCACGGCTTGTGTCGCGCCGGGCTGAACAATGGCCTGGGGCGGAAAGAGGACGAAATCCTGGTCAGCCGGTTCACGGGACTCCTTGCCAGCTTCATCAAACAGGCGCTTTTCAGCGACCATTTCAATGGTGATCGGACTGCTGTTTGTGTTGTTGACCCGAATGACCGCGCTCGCGCCCTGGCCGGACGGCTGCATGTCATAGATCATCGGAGAAACCTGATAGGCGTCGGCAATTCCCACAAGCGTGAGAACCAGTGCCGTCGGAACGAGAATGCTGAGAATTCGATTCATCGCTGCTTCCATGTGTTGGGTGTAAACACGAAACCCGGGGCCCGGTTGAAACCGGACCCCGATCATTGCTTCGTTATCGGTCAGACCCGAAACATCACGGGGCGACGTCAATCGTCAGCACGTCTGCATACTCACCGGCGACGGTAAGGTCACTCTGGAGAGCCACGTCGAACGAACGATGGATCGGGAAGTTTGCCGCTGCGCCCGAGGCCCGCACCAGCGAAACGCCAGCCTGTGCAACAGTCGAGTCAACTATTTCGCCGTCGAACGAAATATTGTAGGCGGCGTTGACGTTCTCGGTCGCATTGTGCAGTCCGCCATTGAGGCTGGTAAACGTCAGCGTCAGGTCGGAAAGTTCAAAGTTGCACGTTGTGTCGAAAGCGCCGGAAGCGGTCGCTGCCGCTGACGGACCAACCGTCAGGTCAGTCGATGCAGATGCAATCGAGCATTGCTTGCCGACCGAACTCGACAGGTGGAAATCGACCGAACCAGCCGCATAGGCTGACCCGATGCTGCCAACGGCAATTGCTGCAGTAGCCAAAAGAATAGTACGCATGAAATATCTCCAACTCTATTGGTGTGAGGGGGGAGGCACTTGAAAACTCCTCACCAGAGTGCCCGTTGCACTATGGTCAGGAGTCGATCCCGGCTTCTGACGAACCGGAATTGCAATGCGCCCTCGTCAGGGCGAAATTGTGTACGTGAGGGTGTCCTTGTAATCGCCTGCGACCAGGCCCGACGTTGGGCCGGAAATGGTGACAGAGTAAGTGCCGATCTGTTCTGCGCCGTTGACGCCCGAGAGCAACGCAAAGGCAAATGGGCTGGTCCAGACGGCCGGACTGCCCGATGCAACGGGGTTGCCCTGGATCGACCAGTTGACCTGATAGGCAACTGCGTCAGTTCCGCCGTCGCGCTTGAGGGCGCCGTTGGCTGATTGAACCGTCAACTGTACCGCACCGGAGGTGGCAAGATTGCAAGTAAAGCCGAATGAACCCAGCGACTTCACACCGCCAGCCGTCATGTCACCAAGAGTTGTGACTGACGGCAGCGTCGTAAAAGCACAAATGGAAGGAATGTTCCCGGTCAGTTGCAACTGCGCAGTGTCGCGCGTTGCACCATAACTCTCCACGACGAAAGCGCCTGATCCGGCTGATGCAAGTATGGCAACGATCAAGGCACGCGTCGGACTTATATTCCGGAACCACTCCACGTCGAACCACCCCAGCCTGCGCCCCCAGTGTCTGGTGTAACGCACGCATTGCGAACTGTTGAAAATGAAAAATGACGCAACCATTTACGCTGCACGAACTGCCGATGTTGAGCCATCGATCAAGTGCATCGTGTACGGACTATTCGTGATTCGGCTGGACCCTGATAGAAACGAGAGCGTGCATTCGCAATCACGCGCGCGGCGTCTCGAAAAATTTGACTGCCGGGATGTTTGTGGAACGCGAGAACCTCTTCGCCGTTGTTTTGCAAACGAAAATTCATCCCATGCCTTGCACTCCACATTGTCCCTTAATTAGTCAGTGCACGAATGAGTTGCGTGCAGTTGCGTGTGCGCGTTCGTGGGACTGCTTGAAACCCTCGAACCGGCCACCAGGCCGAAGACCAATTGGCGCGGTTGCAAGCCTTGCCCGACTGCGTGTAAGAGTTGGTCTGTGGAGAGCCAGGCGTCAGCTAATTTGTTGAATTCTCGGGAAAAATTGTTTTCGGTTGCCCCAATGATGGATTTTCCCGATCCGCATTCTTCTTCAAGTACTTACGATGCTCCGTGTGCTGAATGTGTGCAGAATCCGTGTGCTGAATGTGTGCAGAAAGAGAGCGCACAGGATCGCAAGTGAGCGCACCAAAGTTCGGCAAAGTGCACACGACGCACCGAAGCGTGTGCATTCACTCGTTTGGTCCTGCGCACACGATGCGGAGAAGCGTGTGCACTCACTCAATGGCAGAATTTCCCAGTGCGATAATCTGACGGTACTTATGACGGTATCGGCCCTGGACAAGTGCCTCGCGCTGGGCGCGGGCTTCAACAATCTGACGCGCCGGCACAGTCCCGTTGATCATCGGTCCCACACCAATCAAGGACCGCCCAGGGCCCAGGGCTATTTCGGTGGTTGAACTGCCGTCGCTATCTCGCACTGTCTCCTGAGTGCAAGAAGCACCTGCGGCATTTGCGCGGCGAGATGGTCGCGCAAGAGAAACGCGGGCAGCCATGTGTCGTATTCGAGTTCCGCGAAGTAGATCACACGGGTCGACTGTCCGCGCTCTCGCGGAACAAGGAGCCATTCTCCTTCGGATCGCTTCAGATCTCCATCGATCCGGGAAACCCGCACGCGACGTTCAAGTTCATAGGTCGACCGAAAGACCGTTCGAAAATCGGGCAGTGGCCAACCAGGAGAGGAATCGTGCTCCCTTATGTCCCAGCCACCGTTGGTGTCGCGTTGCAGAATCTTGCAGGACTTTAGCCCTGGCACGAACGTTGGCGCACGCTCGCACTCCGTCATGATCGGCCAAACCTGGGCCACCGGTAACGCTATGTCGATCGCGGCAGATACTTGTGCACCCGTGCCGGCGTCCAAGCGCTTGACGCTCGCGACTGCTTCGCCCCGTCGCAGGCGATCTTCCAACTTCGGATCGAAATCCGCAGCGTGTGCGCCGTAGACGACCAGCAGCAGAAGGCAGCCCAAAAGAGCTAACGGCCGGCATGATCCAAAGGTGGAATTGCAAGTAGATTGTATCACTGGCTGCTATATCGTTGCTGACGACGCTCAACCGCGCACGTCGTTGTGTCGCGACGGATGTTAACGGCTGACGGACACAACAATCGGTCGAAAACGAGCGCGATGTTGCACGAATTCGTGAACATTGGATTTGCGCAGCACACCCCATCGACGCCTGTGTCTTGCACAGCTGGCCATGTGGCGCGACGCTGCGGTAATAAGACCGGTCGAAGGCAGATTGGGTTTGCTCGAAACTCAATCACACCACCGCAGGGGCGTGGGGCACAATTCGCGATGACGCCTTGCCTCCGACCGGTTTACTTCTGGCACCAGTTGTCGCTCGGGATACCAGGATCGACTCGCCGCGGAGCGCGCCTCTCATGACCAGTTCGCTCACTGAGTCGACTTGGTTGCGCTCATCACACGCATGTGAAACATCTATCGCAGCGTCTGCACAAATGTCTGATACTCGGTGGACTCTAACAGCAATCTTTCAGCAAGGCGTTCGAGGTCATCGACGTCACGCGCTGGGAGCGAGAGTGTCGTTGGAATTGCATTGAAGCGCGCCCGTTCCGACGGATCTCGGATACCGTCGAACGTCAATGTCGCGAAATTGACGCGCACCCTCGGCGCTCCGGGTTTGCGCCGTGCATTGATTTGGTCCGCCCACATCTGAAACCCGCCCTTTGCCAGGGACACGGTTTCGGTGCTCAGGATATCGACGGCGGCGTCAAAGGAGCTGTACAGCATGCCTGTAATACCGGGATCCGTTCCGTCTCGCGACCAACCATATTCACCGTATATCTGCGCGTTTGCGACGATGACGAGAACGTCTGTGACCCGGTCCAGGGCCTCGCGGGAGAACGCTCCAGCCATGTCGGGTACATTGCCATAATGGGCGACGGGGCTCATCATGGAGCCGCGCACGCCGAGATTGTCGGTAACGCCGCCGTCGACAAGGCGAACGATTGGCAACGTCCGCGGCTCAAAGTAACGCGACAAAGCGCGCGCCACTTGGTATTCGCGCGTAAAGATGTCTCGCCGATTGAGTGCCGCGGGCACCCACGACTCTCTCCGCTCGCGACAATCCGCACCAAAGTTGCGGACCGCGATAGGCGCGAATATCACTGGCATGGCAGCGGATGCCATCACCGCATTGGCGACGGGGTACGTGTTGAGGTTCGAACACAGAAAGTCGAACTGCTGCTGGATGAACGAGAAGGTCAATCCCGTATTTAAGTCGCTGGCGTTGAGGATGACATACGGAAGGTGTCCAAGGGACATATCTGCAAACGTCTTGCGCTCGTACAAATTTTCCGCAAGCCAATTTGCTGCGAGATCGCCCCTATTGAAATCTGAAGCGGTTAGCGACGTCAACGCGGTCGGGTCAAGTAGGCGCGACAGCATTCCTCCACTAACGTCTCGCTTAAGGAACTTTCGCTCGTAGTCATCGAATATGCGATCGCCGAAAAGGCCGTAGTACGCGGCGGTGAAACTCCCTCCCGATACGGAAGAGATAACGTCAACCTCATCGAGGAGCCGTCGCCGCCGACCGTCGATCTGTACGGTCGTTTGCCTCAGCTGCTTTAGAATGCCATAGGAAAATGCGCCCGCGCGAGTTCCCCCTCCGGAAAAAGCAAGCACGACGAACACGCGTTGCGAATTCTCTTGCGGCAGCCGGCTGGCGAAATCGTAGCGTGGCGCTGCGCCACCTTCTACGAGTGGTGCGTTCCACTCTCGCGTAGAGCAAGCGGAAAGCAGCACGACAAAGAGGAGCAGGAGAGGCCAGCGCATGGTTTGGGGCGGCGGTCCCTCAGTCTTCGCATTCGGACCGATCATCGTTGCCTCGCATCACAACCGGGATGAAGGGGCCGACGCGGTCGCCACGCGACACGCCAGGCGACCGCGTCACACGTAGCGTTCGGCCAATCAGGCCAGCGCCTAGGGCGGAGCTGTTCGTCTTCGTTGGACAATCTAATGAAGCCGGAGGTCACATTGTGCTATCCCGCGAAATGGTGCGAGACGCCCGCGGGTATTTCTTTGTAGGAGAGACTGGCACCCGCGGTACTGCGTCTCGCATCTATCAGTTCGATGAAAGGCTGCGCTGGTTGCGGGTCTCACGGGGACGTGAAGAACGCGCGACGCGTGATACCGCGGATGGTTACCCCAGTCTCTTTGACTTACTCAGAAGGCTGCGCGGCCGGAAACACTGCAGGTCCCTTGGGACGCGTTCCAAAAGGGTCGATTCCCTCGCCTTCGTCGCAGCGATGGACGCGGCTTTCTCATGCTTACCGAATCTGACGACGCTACTGCTCGCCGCCGGCGCTAGCGTCAATGCCGCAGCCTTCGGTCAAACTCCGTTGGCCCGCCTTACGAATATCAAGGACATGCACCCAGCCGAGTGCGGCGCAACCGAACAAGTTTTCCTCGCCCACCGGGGCGACGAAATAACAGCGGACGACCCTTCTAGGCCGTCCAGTCAATGCCTCGCACGAGCCAGGGCCAGGTTCAAGCGCCACGCGGTGTTGGGGGTGTGGTGGCTCAGAATGAGAACTGTACGCGGCCTTGGATGATGTCGAACTTGGCGTCTAAAGCATTATTCAACGTGCCAGCCGCGCTGTCGCGATCAACGTCCACCATCGCGTACTCGGTCACCAGCCTTAGGTTCGCATTGGGGACCCAGTTGATGCCGATGTTAGTGATCGCTTGCTCGCCGCCTGCTATGCCGCCGAGCACTACCGTCAGATCTTCGCGATAGTTCAGGTCGAGCACGCTGTAGCGCGCTGTGAGTTCCCACGCGCCGATGCCGTCACCCCAGGTAAACGGGCTCTTGGGCGTCGGCGACGCCCATACGGCAACGTTGTTGTTCGTCGCGGAAGCCTTGTAACTCTTCTTCTCGCCGGTCAGGATCCAAGTACCTTCGACGTACCAGCCTTTGAATTCCGGATCGGGCAGTAGCGGGTCGCTTCGGTTGGCTTCCCACTTGTAGTACTCGGCGGCAAGGAAGAAGTTGTGAAAATTGGCAGCAGCTTCGAAACCAATGACCGAGCCGTCATCGGACGCTATGTTGCCGGTATCAACAAAGCGGTTGCCTTGCACACGAATCTCAGGTCGGTCCGAGAAGCGCAGATTTCGCGCGCCGCCGGGCGTGGTGCCACTGAGGCTGAGGATCTGCGACGCTGATACACCGAGTTGAATATTCGTGTCGGAGTCGGAGTAGATGCGGTACGCGGCGCGGCCGAGGATCTGTGTGCCTTCGTCATCAGGATTGCCGGAGTGCGCGGTGCCCACCCGTTGGCCGGTGAACGCCGCCGAAACGATGAAGTTATCGCCCGGATAGAGGAAATTTTGCTTCATGTAGGTCGCTTCAACGCCCTTGCGCGCACTGTCGCCGCCGAACGGGTCGGTCAATGCGTTGACGACGGAAGCGCGTTCGATCGTGTTCAGGTCGGCGGACGAGGTCGAGTTATAGAGCGTGAAGATCGGTTGAATGGCGCCGGCATGGATGCGCGTGTTGGGGATGCCCGTGTAGCCGACACGCGCGATATTGATGACGCCCCCGGCTTCCGCGTCCGTGCCCCCGAACTCGAAGCGGATCTCGTAAATGAAGTCCTTGAAGAACTTGCCTTCGACACCGAGGCGCATGCGGCGGAACACCGTGCCTGCGCCGAGATCGCACAATGTACCGACGCCGCAGCCGTGGCCTGCGCCCATATCGGCGTCATCCTGCTCGAATGAGGCGAAGTCGAGTTGAAATCGGCCTCGGAAGGCGAGCTCAAAAGCGCTGTCGGGGCTCGAGATCGTTGGGCGTAAATTCTTGAACGACCAGACGGGTTGTGCCGCTTGATGTTCCTCGACCTTCCCAACGCGCGATCCGGCGACGATCTTTTCGTCCTCGGCTTCGCGTTCCAGACGGTCCAGGCGCACTTTCAGTTCTTGAATTTCCTGATCGCGTGTCTTGTTTGCTGTCCTACTGTCCGCCGATGCGGGCGCCGTAATTACCGCAGCGGCCACAATCGCTGTGGACGCATGCCAAAACGTCTTCGCCATTGCATTCCTTTGCTTCTTGACGATGCAGAAACACCGAAATTCGCGGCACTGCGTCTCGCATCTACCAGTTCGATGAAGAACTGCGCCCGTTGCGGACATCACGGGGACGTGAACAAGGCACAATCCAAGGGGCACTCGGGGCGGCTATCCGCGAGCGCCGTTGACGTAGGCGGCTGTCAAGTCATGCTGTGGGGCTTCAAAAAGTCTGCGGCAAAGCCCGAATTCGATCAGCGTGCCGGCGTGGTCCTTGACCCAGAAGAAGGCGGCGTAGTTGGCGATCCGCCTGGCTTGCGCAAGATTGTGGGTCACGATCACAACGGTGAATCGACCGCGCAGGCTTTCGATTAAATCCTCGACGACCGCCGAAGATAGAGGGTCGAGTGCGCTGCACGGCTCATCCATCAGGAGCACCGAGGGCTCAAGCACGATGGCGCGCGCGATACACAAGCGCTGCTGCTGCCCGCCGGAAAGCGCAAGTGCGGCAGATTATCTCGGCTCAACGCGGGGAACGGTGTCGCAGACCTTGTTGTCGCTGGAAGCGAAAGGGCTGATCGTGCGTCAGCGCTAATGCGCACGACGGCCGCTCTGTCTTGCTCGCGATCACGAAGTCAGGTTTGAAGTTTCTGGACGTCGATCCGGTCCGGGCGTTGGCGAAGACGATCGATGCAACCGGTGCCAACGCTCGTCTCGGCGACGATCTGGAAGCAGGCTTGCGTGCGGCTATCGCTGAACGGGGCGGACGCGCCTTCGGCGCCTGCCACACCTGCCGCCATTTCCGCCGCGACCAGCGGACCGGGGTTTCCCCCCATCACTGCGCTTTGCTGGACGAACCGTTAAGCGAAGGGGACGCCGTTGCGATCTGTCTGGAGCAATCTGTACAAGGCGGTGACTCTTGTTCCAGCGATTGCGCTGGATGATCGCTATCGGCGAATTTCCGGCCGTACAGCACGGATGAGTTGAGTGTCCACAGTGAGGCTGGATTCAGCCAAGTGAAAAGTCCCGGACCAAATCTCGTAGCAACCGCCAGCGCCAGCGCACCCACCAAACTGGAAATGGGCGCGAACAAACAACGTTGATAACGCAATGAGACGCTGCGATCCGCACGGGTGTATCGATGGATACATATGTTACCTGGGAGCATGGGCGCCACAGTCCCTCCATCCGGCATCTTCCAATCATCGTGCGACAGCTGGGCTACGATCCGACATCTGCCGAATGTGGCTCGATAGACGATGTCGAGTGGGCTCGCCGTCTCGGCGGCGTATTGCTGAATTCCTGAACGTTGATTCCGGCACTCGCTGGAGAAAGGGTCTTTCAAAGCCGACTTTCGTTGGAGATCTACCACGCGTCATGACGGCGCTGCGCTGACCAGTTATTCGTGGATTTTCTGGCGCGGCAACAGTCCGAGCCCAATGATCTCGTTGAGCGTCGCAAGCGCATGCTCCAGGCGCAGTGCAGCCTCACCCTCCAATTCCGAGCGCACGATCGCCCAGCCGATTTCAAAGAGGATTGCCGCGGCTGCGGCTGGCTCGATGTTCGTGCGCACCACGCCTTCACGCTGGCCGGTGATGAGAGCCTGCTCCAATAGCCCGATCATGCGTTCACGCTGCACGGCGGCGGCTATACGCGAGACCTCGCCTTCCACTAAGTCCGAGCCGAAGAGAGATGCATGCAGCAGCTCATCCTTACCATAGTGTTCGGCGGTGAGGCGGATGAGCTGCTGCATGCGTTGCGGCACCGGAGCTGTGCTCTGCAGCACCTCCGCAGCGCGCGCAACGAAGCGTTCGAGCGTGCAGCGCACGACGGCCAGATAAATTTCCTGCTTTGACTCGAAGTGCAGATAGAGGCTGCCCTTGCCCGTGCCGGCGGCGGCCGTGATGTCATCAATCGTCGTCCGCTTGAAGCCGTGGCGGCGGAATTTCTCTTCCGCCGCATCCAGGAGCCGGTCGCGCGGCTCGTCGATCACTATGGTCATGAATCGCAAAATATCACGCGCGGCCGATCTTGACTATTACTGACCATTCTAATAGTTCAGTCATTACTAGGAGAGCGTTATGTTGGCAGGCTACCTGGTTAATGCGTCCCGTTATCCGCGTCCGTCCTCACATTTCGTGGGTGAGGAACTGGAGGCCTTTCGGGTCGGCGTCACCCGTTTCGTCGAACAGGAAATGCGTCCCAACGCCGAGCGCTGGGAGCAAGCGGGTGAGGTCGACCGCGCGCTGTATCGCCGTGCTGCGGAGCTTGGCTTCTTCGGGCTGCGCTATGACCCCGCATACGGCGGGGGTGGCGCCGACTTCCTGGCGACGACGGTGCTGTGTGAGGAACTCGCCAAAGGCGATTCCATCGGCGCTGCGGTAGCGCTGATGGCGCACTCGGAATTTGCCCTCTCGGTGATGGCGGCCGAGGCCTCGCACGACATCAAGAGCGAATTTCTTGCCCCGGCGCTCAAGGGCGAGAAGATCGGGGCGATCGGCGTGTCGGAACCAGGCGCGGGTTCGGACGTGGCGTCGATTCAATGCCGGGCCGAACGCGACGGCGCCGACTTCCTGATCACCGGTCAAAAGACGTTCATCTCGAACGGGCCGCGCGCTGACTTCATTTCGTTGGCTGTGCGCACTGGCGGCGGCGGCTCGGGTGGTATCTCGCTGATCGCGTTCCCAACGAACACACGGGGCTTCAGCGTGGGGCGGCGGCTGCAAAAACTCGGCGCGCGCGCCTCCGACACCGGCGAATTGTTTTTCGACCGCGCTCGCGTGCCCCAGCGCAATCTGATCGGCGAGGAGGGGCAGGGTATGAAATACATCCTCGCCCATTTCGCGGGCGAACGCCTGGTCATCGCCGCCTTCGCCGTGGGAGCGATGGAGCGATTGATCGAGCTCGGTATGGCGCATGCCACTGCGCGCACGGCCTTCAAGACGCGGCTGCGCGATTTCCAGACCTGGCGTCATCGTTTCGCCGAAATGGCCACGAAGCTCGAGGCGACCCGCCTGCTGGCGCATCAGGCGGCTGCGCTGCTCAGCGCGAGTTCGCCGGCCGGTGAGATGGCGGTGTCCATGGCCAAACTGCATGCGGCAGGGGCGGTTCAGAGCGTCGCCGCCGAAATCCTGCAGTTGCACGGCGGGTTCGGTCAGATGGAGGAATCGCCGGTGCCTCGCTACTTCCGCGACGTCGCGGGTTTTTCGGTAGGCGCGGGAACGTCAGAAATCATGCGCGAGATCATCTCGCGCACGCTCGTTCGTAACATGGAGGGCTGAAGATGAACGCACGAAAGGTCGGCGCGATCGACGCCTGGATGTCGATCATGGCGCCCAAGACAGCGGCACGCTGGCCGGACTCGTTCTGGCATATATTCCGCAAATACGGCGTCGAGCAGCGCTTCCGTAAAGGCTTCACGCTGGACGAAATCATCAAGGAAATGGACGAGGCTGGCGTCGAAATCGGCGTCGCGTCGTCATTCAAGTGGCTCGACACCTGGATCGTCGACAACGACGAGAATGCGGCCTATGTACGCCAGGCGCCCGACCGCTTTATCGGCGCATTCACCGTCGACATCCGCGATCCGATGCCCGCCATGCGCGAGTTCCGCCGCGCGGTCGAGGAACTCGGCATGAAGATCTTCCGTCTTGAGCCCTATCAATACGGCGACGGACGCACGACCGCCCCGCCACCGACGCATCGCATGTATTGGCCGTTTTATGTCGCCTGCTGCGAGTACAACATTCCGATCGCCATCCAGGTCGGCCACACCGGGCCGCTTCTGCCGTCGGAATGCGGGCGGCCGATCTATCTCGACGAAGTGGCGCTGACATTCCCCGAGCTCAAGATCCTCGGCACCCATGTCGGGAATCCGTGGGAGGAGGAGATGATGATCCTCGCCTGGAAACATCCAAACGTTTACGTCGAAACCTCGGCGCGTCCGGCACGTCATTGGCCGGCGCGGGTCAAGGAATTCGCTGGCGGTTACGGTCAGGACAAGGTGATCTTCGGCACCGACTATCCGCTCTTGTCGTTCAAGCGCTCAGTGCAGGACGTCCGCGAATGCGGCTTCTCGGAGGAAGCGACGCGCAAGATCCTGCGCGACAACGCGGCGAAGGTGTTCGGCCTCAATGTCTGAGCATGTGCGCCTGACCGCGCACGAGGGCGGCGTGCGGCGGCTGACCATCGCCCGCCCGCAAGTGCGAAATGCGCTGGATGCGCAGGCGTTCGGCGAGATCATCGCCGCCTGCAAGCGCGTCGCGGCCGACCGCGAGGCGCGCGTGCTGGTTCTCGCGGGCGAGGGACAAGCGTTCTCGGCCGGCGGCGACTTCGACACGCTGCAGAAGATTCTCGATGCCGGGCGCAGGTTCGCGGTCGCCGAACTGCGCCACGCCAATGAGGGCGTGCTGGCCTTGGCGTCGCTGCCGATCCCGACCGTGGCTCTCGTGCACGGCGACGCCTTCGGCGGCGGCGCGGCGGTGGCGCTGGCAGCTGACTTCCGGGTGATGAGCGCAAAGGCGCGTCTCGGCTTCGTTTTCGCGCGCGTTGGCCTTTCGGGCGCCGATACCGGCGCGACGTGGACGCTGAGCCGGCTCGTAGGACCGGCGCGGGCGTTCGAGATTCTCGCGCTCGGTCAAATTTTCTCGGCTGAGGAAGCGCGGATGGCGGGACTGGTCACGTCGATCGCGCCGGCCGAGAGCTTCGAGGCGGAAGCGGAAGCCTTCGTCGCTCGGCTCGCCGCGCTCGCGCCGCTTGCCGTCGGCGGCACGAAGAGGGCGATGAGCGGCATCGAGGGTCGTTCCTTCGCCGCGCAACTCGACATCGAGGCGGAGTTGCAGGCCGATGCGCTGACCTCGCGGGATTTTCGCGAAGGCTTGGCCGCCTTCCGTGAGAAACGATCGCCGATATTCGGAGGGCGATGACATGGATGTGTTCTTGACGCCGGAGCAGAGGGCGCTACGCGCCGAGGTCAGGGCGTTTCTCGACGCCGAATATCCGCCCGAGCGCATCGCGCAGATGGAGCGCGACGAGGAATATCCCGACGCCTTCTTCCGCGAATGCGGCCGGCGCGGCTGGACCGGCCTGCCGGTGCCGAAGGAATACGGCGGGCGCGAGGGCTCGGTCCTCGACCTCTGCGTCTTCGTCGAGGAGGTCGGCAAGACCTCGATCTCGCTGTCGACGCTTTACATCGCCGGCACGATCTTCGGCGCGCACGCGCTGCACATTTGCGGTTCGCACGAACAGCGCGAGCGGCTTCTGCCGAAGATCGCGGCCGGCAAGCTGCGTTTCGCGCTTTCGATGTCCGAGCCAGGTGCTGGCTCAGACTTCGCCGGCATGGAGGCGCGCGCCGTTCGCGTCCCTGGCGGCTGGCGCATCGACGGGATCAAGGGCCCGATCTCGGGTGCCGAACGTGCCGACATCGTTATCACCGCCGCGCGCACCGCAAGTTACGAAGGCGAATCTCGTCAGAAGGGCATCACGCTGTTTTTGGTGCCACAAGGCGTGCCGGGCATGAGTTTCGAGAGGCGCAACTTTGCGGCCATGCGCGCACTCATGGTCAACAACGTGAGTTATGAAAACGTCGTCGTGTCGGACGATGCGGTCCTGGGCGAGGTCGATTCGGGCTGGATGAATCTGGCGCGACTGATGGATCCCGAACGGCTGGCCAATGCCGCGCAAACGATCGGCGTGGCGCAGGCGGCCATCGACGAGGGAGTGCGTTACGCATTGCAACGTAAACAATACGGAAAGCCCATCGCCCACTACCAGGCGGTGTCGCATCCGCTGGCCGAAGCGCAGGCCGAAGTTTCCGCCGCGCGCCTGCTCGTCTATGCGGCGGCGCGGAAGCGCGACGTGGAGGGTCCGTGTCCGATGGAAGCGTCGATGGCGAAAATGCTGGCGAACAACGTCGCGGCGCGGGCGACGAGCGCGGCGTTGCAGACCGGCGGCGCGCGCGGTTGGGAGCGCGAGTCGCCGTTCATGCGCCGGTTCCTGGAAGTGCGCGGCTGCGAGCTCGGCGGCGGGACCAGTCAAATTCAGCGCAACATCATCGCGCATCACATGGGCATGCGATGAAAGCGCTCGTCTACGAAGCGCCGGGCCGGGTGGCGCTGCAACAGGTCGCCAGACCGGTCGCGGGTCCGGGCGAGGTGTTGATTCAGGTCGCGGCGGCGGGCGTGTGCGGCACGGACCGCCACATCGTCGCGGGACATCTGGGCGTCGCGCCGGGAACCGTTCTCGGTCACGAAGTCTGCGGGCGGATCGCCGAGGTCGGTCAGGGCGTTTCGGGTTTCGCACCGAGCGATCGCGTGATCGCGTTCGGGCAAGTGGTCTGCGGCCAATGCGCCGCCTGCCGCTCGGGTCGCGACAATCGATGTGCACGCCCGGAAATCCTGGGCATGGGGCGGCAGGGCGCGTTCGCAGAGTTCATCGCGCTGCCGACGCGCGCGCTCATACCGCTGCCGCAAGGGATTTCCGACGCGGTCGGCGCGATCGTTCCGGACGCCATCGCCACGCCGTATCACGCCGTCGTTGCCGTCGGCGGGTTGCGGCCGGGCGAAACCGTGGTCGTGATCGGCGCGGGCGGCGTCGGCGCGCATGCGATCCTGATCGCGCGCACGGCCGGCGCGGCGCGCATCGTCGCGGTCGATACGGATGCCGGCGCGCGGGAGGCGGCTCTCGCGTTCGGGGCGGATGTCGTGTTCGATCCGCGCGAAGACGCGGCGCCGGCGAAGGCCCTGCGCAAGCTCGCGCGCAATGCCAGCCTGGTCGTCGAGTGCGTCGGCCGCGAGGAGACGACGGAACTTGCCTTCGCGGCGGTGGCACCCGGCGGGCGCGTCGTGATCGTGGGCGTGGGAAGCGCGCGCCCGAAATTGCCGGCGCTGCTGCAATTCGTCGGCAACGAAATCGCGGTCATGGGCTCGTTCGGTTCGACGAAGAGCGAAATCGAAACCGTGTTGCAGCTGATCGTCGCGGGGCGGCTCGACGTGTCGCGCTCGATCAGTCGCTCGCTGCCGTTGACGGCCGCAGCGAAAGTCTTTGCCGAGCCGCCGACGCCCGCGCGCACCGTGTTTCTGCCGGGCGCGCCATGAAACCGGGGATGAGAACGCGATGAGCGATGAGGTTCTATTCGAAGTCGACGCGGGCGTGGCGACCGTCACGCTGAACCGGCCCAAACGATTGAACACCCTGGCCATCCCGACGGTCGACGCCCTGGTCGAGACGCTTGCGCGCGCGGCGGCAAGCGAGGCGCGCGTCGTCGTACTGACAGGGGCGGGCGAGACGTTCTGCGCAGGCGCCGATCAGGCCGAGATGACCGAACGTACGGCTGAGGAATGGGAACCGATCGTGCGCCGCTATCTTGATCCGGTACGCGCGATCGTGGCGATGGACAAGCTGGTGATCGCGGCGCTAAACGGCAACACGGTGGGCGGCGGTTTGGGGCTTGCGATGGCCAGCGACTTTCGTATCGCCAAGGCCGGCATCCGCCTCGGCGCGCCGTTCACGCCGATCGGGCTCGCTGGCTGCGACATGTCGGCGGGCTGGTTCCTGCCGCGCTTGGTCGGACTGGGAACGGCGTCCGATCTCATGTTCACCGGCCGCCTAATCGGCGCTGAGGAAGCGAAGGCGATCGGCCTCGTCCATCGTGTCGCCGAGGCCGCAAACTTCGCCGAAGCCGTCCGCGAACTTGCCGCGCGGCTGGCCGCCGGCGCACCGATCGCCCATCGCTGGACGAAGCGCGCCATCCACCGTTCGCTCTCGACCGGCATGGACGGTGAATTCGAGTTCGAGATCTTCGCGCAGGTGCAGTGCCTGCAAACCCAAGATCATCGGGAAGGCGTGCGCGCGTTCAAGGAACGCCGCAAGCCTGCGTTCCGCAATGCTTGAGTTCACGCCCGAGCAGAACGAATTCCGCGCTCAGGTGGCGCGCTTCGTGAAGGCCGAGATCGCGCCCAAGGCGCAAGCCTGGAGCCGCGAAGACCGCTTCCCGCGCGAGATTCCGCTCAAGCTCGGCGAGCTTGGCTGGCTGTCGGTCGGTTTCGATTCGGCCTTCGGCGGCGTCGGCGGGGCGACCGAACGCAGCATCCTGATAGAGGAACTGGCCAAGGGCGCGCCCGGCGTCGCGCTTGGCGTTTATGTGCACAGCGCGCTCGCCGCCGCCGCGCTTGCCCAAGTGGGATCGCGCGCGCTCGCCGAACGCTTCGTGCGCGAGATGCTGGCCGGCCGCTGCCTCGGCGCTTGGGCCTACGCCGAACCGGATTCCGGCGCCGACGTGACGCAGGCGCGCCTGGCCGCGCGGCGCAAGGGCGGCGACTTCGTGCTCGTCGGCGAAAAGGCCTACATCACGAACGGCACCTGCGCCGATCTCATCATGGTGGTGGCGCGCACCGGCGGCGAGCCGGGCAAGCTTGTGGGCCTTTCGGTGTTCGCGGTCGACGGCGACACGCCCGGCCTCGTGCGCCGGCCGATGGCAAAGCTCGGCATGCAGCCCTCCGAACTCGGCGCGCTGCACTTCGACGAATGCGTGGTTCCGGCCGAGCGGATCGTGGGCGAGGTCGACCACGGCTTTCGCGCCTGCCTGAGCGTGCTGTCGAGGGGGCGCGTCTTCGGCGGCGCGCTGGCGCTCGGCATTGCGGGCGCGGCGTTCGAGACGGCGCTCGCCCACGTTGGCGTGCGCCGGCAGTTTGGCGCGCCGATCGCCGCCAAGCAGGCCGTGCGCTTCGCGCTCGCCGACATGATCGCGCGCCTCGCCGCGGCGCGCGCGCTGGTCTACGCGGCGGCGCGCGCGATGGATGCGGGCCGCCCGTTCGACGCCGACGCCTCGCTCGCCAAGCTCGTCGCCTCGGAAGCCGCCACCTGGATCGCCGAACGCGCGCTGCACGTGCAGGGCGCGCAAGGCTATATGCTGGACAGCCCCGCGCAGCGTTACTATCGCGACTGCAAGGTCATCGAATGGGGCGAGGGCGTAAACGAATTGCAGCGCGAAATGATATTCGAGGCGGCGGTCGCGGGCTATCGGCCCTGACGAGCGGCGCCACAACGGGAGGAACCGAGAATGGCCAACAACGAAAAGATCGTCCGCGATTTTATCGCCGCCTGGTCGCGGCTCAACGTCGAGGAAATCGTCTCCAACTTTGCCGAGGACGGCGTCTATCACAACATGCCGACGCAGCCGGTGAAAGGGCACGCGGCCTTGCGCCAATTCATCGCCGCGTTCCTCAAGACCTGGACGAAGACCGATTGGGATATTCTCAACATCGTCTCCAAGGGCAATGTGGTGATCGCCGAACGGCTCGACCGCACGGTCGCGATGGGCAAGAAGATCGACTTGCCGTGCTGCGGCGTGTTCGAGATGGAGAACGGCAAGATCAAGGTCTGGCGTGACTACTTCGACATGGCGACCTACACTAAGGCACTGCAGGCGTAAACCTCGTGTGACGGCCGCTAGCCTCAAGAGGCTGCGGAGAAGAGGATTGGAGAGGCCGCCGGCTGGATTATAGGTGCAACGAAGCTCAAGAAACTCGCATCAGCACGGATAGAGCGGCGCCAAGTCAGATGCGAATCGGCTTGCAACTTGCCCAGCGGAAAGGGTTCGATCTCGTTGAAGAAGAATGCAAGGTTCTGCTTGCGCAGTGGTAGTTCCATATCGCAAGTCACCGTTCCGACGGCAAATGCGAGGCCACGATTTCAATCGTGTCGGCTGCAACGCGGCTTGTCGGATGGCGCTGCAGAACCACATCGACTTGCACCGTCTTTGACCGGATGGGAGAAACCCGCGACATCTTGGGCAGCAATGCTACAGAGGGCCGACGGCTTCAATCTAGTCTAGTGACGACGGCCATCGTGCTTGTGGAGTTTGGAGTAGGCGGCGCACACTCGGCGTGTCTGCGGGCACGTGCCACCCCGTCGATGATGTGTTGCAGCATCTGTCCCCGCTTGGCCGGAAGTGGATCACCCTGGTGCATTCGCCTGGCATTGATGCGCGAACGGACGGGGCGTTTCCGTGACAAACCCGATGCTCAGCGCCGCGCCGACGATTCGCAGCAGCCAGTATCTCTCGATAATACCTCGAGACCTCTCGATAAAATACATCGGGCGCCTCACTGACGCTGGCATCAAGCCTTCTGTCGGCGGCGCCGGAGACAGCTATGACAACGTGCTCGCCGAGAGCATCAACGCCCTCTTCAAGCCGAAGTCATCTGCCGAAAACGGTCCCGGAAATCGATGGAAACGGTCGAGTTCACGACCTTCGAATGGTTCGACTGACTCAACAATAGACGCGTTCTCGAACCGGCCTGCAACACCCCGCCCGCCGAAGGCGACGTCAACTACCATGCAACCCTGGAGCTACCGGCTATGGCCGTGTAACCCAATTCAATCGCCTTCGGGATTCCCGGGCGGTTCATTTCATGGCGTCGTCTTGTATTTTCGGGCGTAGAAAATAAAGAGGGCTGCGAACGCACCGCCGATAACGAGGCAGAGCGGTGAATAAAGAAGCACATCGTTCGTCGCAAAAGGTTCGCTCGCCTTCGATCCATGATAGGCGATCCAGAATCCAGCGGTCGCGCGACCGAGAAAGACAAGCGTCAACACACCAGTCGCAGCTTGAACCATCCACCGCGAGCGAAACGGCAGCAAGCCGCCCGCGAATAATGCGATGACGCCACCAAGAAAAATCAGGCCGGCGATAGCAAAGGTTATTCCTGCCGCCGGCATGACCCGCATTTCCGGAACGCCGATAACGGTGTCGATCAGCTCTTTTGTCGTCGCGCCGGGCCAACGTCCGCCGAATCCCCAAAAGACATGAAGCGCGGCGATCGCCGACAGGATGAGGAACAGGACTATCGCCACACGGCGCATGCAAGTGCCCTCTCAAAATATACAAGAGCCTTTGGGTTTGCCCATTTCCGCTCCGAACTTCGCCCGCCATTTGAACACCCACGGCCAGTCACCTGCCTACGCTGGTGGCGGCAGCAGGGGGGCTGAGGAAGATTATTTTAGGTCTTGAAGGCTCGCGCCGAAGTTGATGTGATAGGGCTGTTCGCCAATCACAAGGGCTGGTACGGACTTGACGCCCGCCTTTTCCGCTTCCGCGATCCTGTTCGGATTCTCCCCGAGATGGACGATCTCGACATTGAACTTTGAACGGTCGAGGCTTTCCACAAATTGTCTTTCCGCGTCTATGCAGACTGCGCATCCGGCGTGGTAGAAGGTGGCTTTGGCGCTCATGGTTTCCTCCTTGTAGTTTCGACTCGATATATTTGCTGTATCCGTTTCAGCCGAAACTTGCAAGGAAAGTTTGTTGTCGATACTATTAAGGTATGAACAGTGTGGGCGACGTCCTCATTCTCCTCGAACGAATTGGCCGCATTTTGCAGAGCGACGGCCATTCCCAAGGACTGAAACCCACCCAGTGGGAGGCCTTGCGCTATTTCGCGCGGGCGAATCGGTTTTCGCGCTCGCCTTCGGCTCTAACCGCCTATCTCGGCATGACAAAAGGCACCGTATCGCAGACGATTAGCGCACTGGAGAAAAAGGGGCTAATCGAAAAGGCGATCGGCGACGCCGACCGGCGGCAAATTAAGATCGAGGTGACAGCGAAAGGGGAGAAGCTGATCAAACGCGATCCGCTGGAAGCCGTGGCAGCGGCGCTTTCCCGATTGCCCGCAAGCCAGCGCCGGGAGTTGGAAGGCGACCTCAGTCAATTCCTGCGAGCGATCCTACGGCAAAGAGGAGGACGCCCGTTCGGCGCGTGCAAGACCTGCTTTTATTTCCGAAAGAATGCGGAAGCCCGCGCACCCCACAGGTGCGGGCTACTCTTGGAACCGCTCTCGGCGACAGACAGCGAAATGATCTGCGTCGAACACGAAGAAGCGGCGTGATGCTCGCGAACGCCGGCGTCGCGATCTCCATGGACGGACGGGGCCGGTGCAGGGACAACATCGAACGCCTGTAGCGGTCACTGAAGTTCTTCAATTTCTTTGCGGGCAACCGCGTTGGGCCTGCCCGCCAGCATCGACAACAGCGCAACATTGTCGGTCGCGTCGAGAAACGGGATTAGAAAGGGGACCTGGAAGATAAACCCGATCTGGTCGCGCACTTTCCAGCCATTGTCGTAGATCGTCTGTTCGCCGATGCCCATCCGGCCCGACGTCGGTTCGATCATCGCGCCGAGACATTTGAGAGGCTAGCTCTTGCCCGAGCCTGATCAGCCCAACGACGAGAGCGACTTGCCTAATGTCGGATGTCTGCACGTCGCTCTCATCCGCTGAATATCGGACGAGCGCGCGCCCGGCAGTTTGTTCAGCAAATTGATGCGCGTCGTGCAGACGGTCCTTGGCGGCAAGGCAAGCACGCGGAAAGCCAAGCAGCGGGTGATCGGCGGGGAGGCCCGCTAGTACCAAGTTTCAGAATTTGGTGCGTTGCATTTGCACTATCCCCGCGTTTGTCATCGTGATTCATCATCGAGATGGTACCAGTTGCAATCGAGGTTCGGCTGAAGCCGAAGGAGCGCGCGGAGCTGGAGGCTCGGCGTCGCGCGGCGACCACTGAACAGCGACAGCTGTTGAGAATACGCATTGTTCTGGAGGCGGCCCAAGGGTCGAGTACATGCGAGATTGCTCGCGAGCTCGATACCATGCCCACCACTATGAGCCTGCGGCGGGGGCGCTTTGCCTTCGATCGGCTCGCGGGGCTTGAGGGTCTGCCACGATCCGGTACGCCGGCGATCTACCGCGAAGCCACCGACAAACGCATTCGCGAGGTGCTGGACCACCCGCCGCCCAAGGGCCTGGTACGTTGGAACGGGCGGCTGGTCGCACGGATGCTGGGCGATGTTGATGTGCGGTACGTCTGGCGCTCCTTGCGCAAGCAGAAGATCGATCTCGCCGGCCGCAAGATCTGGTGCGAGAGCAACATCCGCAGTTCGCGGCCAAAGCTGCCGATGTGGTCGGCCTGTATATGGCCCCAGCCGCGCCGATGGTCTCCGTTATGATGCCGTCGATGTCCTTGACGAGCGAAGCACGCGAATCGTCGCTCAGTGCGCCTTGCGGTATAGTGGCTCGATCTTGAACCGTGGCGTGTCTGGTTTGATGCCGCCGACATAGAAGAAGCCGTTCGGAACTTCATTTGAATGCATCCAAGCGATCGCCTGCGCAGCAGGATTGCCGATATCGGCTCCCTCCGCCTTCAGCAATGTGTCACTCAGTCGCTTCCTCAGGCATCACAAGCCGAATTGTCGGGCGCGCCTGCCGAGGCGGTCACGGTGATCGTCAGCATGAGGGGCTGTCATCTCACTGCCAAAAGCAAGGCGTTGATGCCAGTCTTGGTGGCTCTGATGCAATGGGGGGAAGATTGGGTTTTCGAGGGCGACGGGCCGCTGCGTATCCTCGACGCCGAACGGCAAGAGCCAATTAGAAAGCTCGGAGCAGAGGCGTCTGACGGCCGCCACCTCGACATCGCCGACTTTTGATTCAAGCCCGGTAGAAGTGCCGACCAAGCGACGCTGGCGCGGTTCAAACGCGAACTCTGCCGCGTACCAGTTCGGGCAAGCTGAGCCGCACCAGGGCCAAGCAGCTCTATCTTTCGGACGAAGTCCAGCCGTTGAAGCTGCTCGAAGCGGTTCGACTTCGCGCATCAGGCCAGCGCTGGCGCGGCGCGTTCGATGATCGCACGGCAATCCACCGTTTGCGCAAAAGCTCCATAGGCCATGCCGCGTTCCTTGAGCCGCAGCGCGCAGAATGCATCGGCCAGCGGGCTTTCCCATTCGAGCAGCACCGCCGCCTGCGCCGCCAGCGCCGCCCATTCGACGCCGAGCCTTGCGGTGCTTTCGCTAGCCCGCCTCAGGTCAAAACGCGCGAGCCATGCGTCATAGGCGGCGTGTTTGCCGCGCTGCGAGATCAGCCAGCCCTGCAAAGCCTCGGCCGATCCTGGCTCGCGGTGGAGCGCGCGCAGCACATCGAGCGCGATGACATTGCCCGACCCTTCCCAGATCGCGTTGAGCGGCGACTGGCGGAACAGCCGCGGCATCGGCCCGTTTTCGACATAGCCGCCGCCGCCATGCGCCTCCATCGCCTCGTAGGCGACGCCCGGCGCGCGCTTGCACACCCAGTATTTGGCGATCGGGGTGAGCAGGCGGCTGAGCGCCTCGCCCGCATCGAAGCTCTGCGCCAGCCGCATCCCCAGCATGGTCGCTGCCTCGCTCTCAAGCGCCAGATCGGCGAGCAATGCAGCCATCGCGGGCTGATCGACCAGGTGCTTCTGGAAGGCGCTGCGGTGTGTGCAATGCCAGATTGCCTGCGCCACGCCCGCGCGCATCTGCGCCGCCGACCCGAGCACGCAATCGAGCCTGGTGTGCTGGACCATCTGGATGATCGTGGCGACGCCGCGCCCCTCGGGCCCCACCCTGCGGGCGAGCGCGGCGTGATACTCGATCTCGGACGAGGCGTTCGAGCGGTCACCCAACTTGTCCTTGAGCCGCATCACCCTGAAACCGGCATTGCGGGTCCCGTCGGGGAGCCAGCGCGGCAGCAGGAAGCAGGTCAGCCCGCCCTCGGTGTAGGCCAGCGTCAGGAAGGCATCGCACATCGGTGCCGAACAGAACCATTTGTGCCCGTTGATGACATACCAGTCCTCATCACCGGTGGGTGCGGCGCGCGAAGTGTTGGCGCGTACATCCGATCCGCCCTGCTTTTCGGTCATCGCCATGCCGATCGTGACCCCGGCCTTCTCGCTCGCCGGGCGCACGGCAGGATCGTAGCGCGCGCCGGTGATCCTGGGCACCCATTCGTCCGCCACCACCGCTTCCGCGCGCAGCGCCGGAACTGCGGCATAGGTCATCGTCATCGGACAGCTCGTCCCCGAATCGACCTGCGTGGTGAGGTAGAGAATGGCCCCATGCAGCACATGGCCCGCCGCGCTGCCGTCCCAGCCGCTCGCGGCGAAACCGCTTTCGAGGCCAAGCTGCATCAGTTGGTGATAGGCGGGGTGAAAGCGCACCTCGTCGATCCGCCTGCCATGGCGATCATGCGTATCGAGCACGGGCAATTGGCGGTTGGCATCCTCGCCCCAGCCGATCACCTCGGCCGATCCGCAAAGCCTGCCCAGCTGATCGAGCCGCGAGTCATGCGCGCCGCCGCTCGCACAGCGCACCGCCTGCATCAGCGCTTGATCGCCGCCATAGAGTGATGCCCCTTCGAGTGTCGGGGGCTGGTTGAACACCTCATGCGTATCTAGTTCACTCAACGGTTTCCGGCTGGACATGCCTCGTCCTTTCTACTTGATGGTGCCCGCTCTGGCCGCGCTAGGTCATATCCTGGGCAAACAAAAAATGGACGCCGCGCGCTCCCGCAGAAATAAAGGCCTTACTGCAAATAAAACGGTCGCGCAAAAGACAGCTTCTGCTCACAAGATAATAGCAGTGTTGACAGGCCAGGTCGCGTCTTTCAGAGAAGTGCGCGTCGCAAGCTGGAATCGCGACTGCAAGGTCATCGAATGGGGCGAGGGCGTGAACGAGTTGCAGCGCGAAATGATCTTCGAGGCGGCGGTCGCGGGCTATCGGCCCTGACTTGGCGCAGTCATAACGGGAGGAATTGGAAATGGCCGACAACGAAAAGATCGTCCGCGACTTCATCACTGCCTGGTCGCGGCTAAACGTCGACGAGATCGTCTCGTAGTTCGCCGAGGACGGCGTCTATCACAACATGCCGACCCAGCCGGTGAAGGGCCACGCGGCCTTGCGCCAATTCATCGCCACGTTCCTAAAGATGTGGTCGAAGACTGATTGGGACGTGCTCAACATCATATCTAAGGGCAACGTCGTGATCGCCGAACGGCTCGACCGTACGGTGGCGATGGGCAAGAACGTCAACCTGCCATGCTGCGGCGTGTTCGAGATGGAAAACGGCAAGATCAAGGTCTGGCGCGACTATTTCGACATGGGAACCTACATGAAGGCACTACAGGCGTAAACCTCGTGTGACGGCCGCTGGCCTCAAGAGGCTGCGGAGAAGAGGATTGGGGAGGCGGCCAGCTGGATTATGGGTGCGACGAAGCTCTTGGTGGAAGATATTTTGCCGGAGAGTCGGAATCAGCCCGGCGACATAAAATTGGAAGAAGGAGTATGACGGCTTGCTTCCGTCAGAGATGCGGCGTCTGAAGCAATTGGAAGATGAGAACGGCAAGCTGAAGAAATTGGTCGCGGACTTGTCGCTCGACAAGGAAATGCTTCAAGATATGATACGCCGAACACTATGAGGCCTGATCGCAAAAGCAAGCTGGTGGATGCCATTTGCAATGATGGAAAGTGTAGATCCGGCGTTCGTGCCGGGTTCTCGAATTTGACACTTCATCTTATCACTACAAGGCCCGCCGGCGTGATCAGGTCCATGAGGAAAAGCGCATCAAGGAGATTTGCGACACGCGGGTTCGCTATGGGCATCGACGTATGCATGTCATGTTGAGAAGAGACGGTCTTTCAATCAGCATGAACCGGACCCGTCGTATCTATCGCGAATTAGGCTTACAATTGCGCAACAAAACGCCGAAGCGGCGGGTCACCAAGCTCGGCGGCTCACGCGTAAGCGCGTGACGCCTCGCACGATCGACCACCCGCGCACGACCGGTATGCTTGCATGCGATTGCGGTCGTTTCCTCGCCACTCAATTCAATCGTCAGGCGCTGCTGTTGGTTTTAAGGGCGGCGACGCTGTTCAGTTGAAGGCTCGTCGGTTGCCGGACTTCACCGACGCCCTGGCTGGCGGTGTCGCCACGGGCCTAGTCGTGCGGCAGCCGGACGACTGGCACGTGAATTTGCATCACGGACCGATGATCGCGGGGACGTCAACGACACCACATGCGGGTATTCGGGAACCTTTCGTCGACGTTTCGCATCAAACGGGCATCGCAACCACGAGGAACGCCGATGTTCGCGATCACACAATCATCTGCCGACGAATCCATTGACGGCAACCACAACAAAGACGGCTACCGCTCCGTACTTGTTCCCGAACTTCGCCAGCGACCAGCCCGTGCTGAAGCAGAAGCCGCGGTGCGTGTCCTGATTGGTTGGGCCGGCGACGATCCATACCGCGAGGGATTGAGGGCGACCCCCGGGCGGGTGACACGCGCCTATGAGGAATGGTTCTCTGGCTACAGCCAAGACCCGGCCGAAATCCTCAAGCGCACCTTTGGCGACGTGGCGGGTTATAATGAAATCGTGCTGTTGCGTGATATCCCAGTGGAATCGACCTGCGAGCACCATATGGCGACGATCCGCGGCGTGGCGCATCTCGCCTATCTGCCGAAGGAACGGGTGGTTGGGATCTCGAAGCTCGCCAGGCTCGTCGATGCTTTTGGCCGGCGGCTACAAATCCAGGAGCGTCTGACAGCAGAAATCGCCGACGCCCTGGAGAGTGCGCTGCAACCGCGTGGCGTAGCCGTCATCATCGAGGCGACCCACGAGTGCATGTCGTCGCGCGGCGTACACAAGCATGGCGCCACGCTCGCAACCCGCCAATTCCGCGGTGTGTTCAAGCAACAGGCGGCGCGGCGCGAGGTGCTCGCGGCGCTCCAGCTATAGGGCTGGGAACTTTGCACGCCATTCGCGCATCAAACTGTTACAATGCCGGAGATGAACATGCTGAAGCCGAAACGAACCGACCGCGACGCCCTCGACGAGGCCGACCTGGTGCGCCTGGCGCAAGTCGGCGACCGAGACGCCTTTTGCGTTATCATACAGCGAGCCAATCAGCGCTTGTTCCGTGTCGCCCGAAGCGTCGTGCGCAATGATTCCGAGGCGGAGGACGTATTGCAGGAAACCTATGCAAGCGCGTTTGCCGCTATTGGCGCTTTCCGAGGCGAGGCCGGCATCATGACATGGCTGACACGCATCACATTGAACGAGGCCCGCGGTCGGCTTCGGCGTCGCCGGCCAATGGTTGGGCTCGACCAAGTAGAAGCCGCACAAAACAATGGAGCGCAGGTGATACCCTTCCCGACCTCTTTCGGAACCGAAAGCCCGGAGGTGGACGCCGCGCGAACACAGATTCGCAGACTGATCGAACGCGCTGTCGATGGGCTGCCGGAGGTATTCCGTGTGGTGTTCATCATGCGCGATATCGAGGAATGCACCATCGAAGAGACCGCCGCGAACCTCAACCTTAAGCCTGAGACGGTGAAGAGCCGCTTGCACCGCGCCCGTCGGCTATTGCGTCAGGCGCTGGACGAGAAACTCGCAAGCACAATGACCGGGGCATTTCCGTTCCTGGGCGCCCGCTGCCGGCGCATTACCGATGCCGTGTTGGAGCGATTGGCGGCTGATGGCCGTTTGCGCTAGCCGTTCCCCGATTGGAGCGAATGGTGGCCTTCGTTGAGGTGACACCGACGTTGCTGGTTCGCGACATGGATCATTCGGTCGCCCGATGCCGCGAGGTGTTATCATTCGGACTTGAGGCATAGTCGCAAAGACCGTGCATCTGCGTGCCTCGATCTATCTCGTGCCGGAAAGCCCTAACCACCGACAAACTGGGCGTTACGATTGCAGAGTTCCCCCCTTTCAAGGTGTTGTCGAACATATCACGAGGGACTGTCGGGAATTTTTGCTCAGTTGGTTACACAGGTTAAAAGCTGATTCCCTTGCGCGATGCGAATCAGTTGCCAGCTCGTTAGCCGCCGGACTTTGCCGGCGCTTAAGCGGGCGGTGCTGTGGGCGCAGGTTGTGCCGGTGGTGCATCCGGAACCGAAGGTGCGGCCGGCGGCGGCGCTTTAGGACTCATGCCGTGACAGCAACGCATCCCCTCACCGCGCATCATCGGCATATCGAGTCCGTAAGGCTTGCCACCGCTCATAAATGCGGTGACGACGCCACCGGCGCCAATCGCCGCTATTAGCAACAGCCACAATCCCAGCAGCCGTCCGAACGTCGCAGTCAGGCCGCTGGTTTTTGATGCCATGAAAAACAACAAAAAGGAGGCGATCAAAAGAAACGTCATCATCCCAATGACAGGAAGCATCATATGCATGCCTTGCTCCATTTGTGTATCGCCGCACCGTCCAAGCCATTCGCTGTCGTCGCGTGCCGATCGCTACAGTCATGATACTTGCGCGGCCGATGAAGCACGATTGCGAACATGTGTTGGTGAGCGCGCCGGATGCGGCATTTGGTATCGAATTCGCTCGTCCGGATGCTGTCGCAGGCGCCATGTTCGCGCGCGGCGCGAAAAGGCCGGGCAACCCAGTTTGTAATATTGCGGGTCACCGTCCATTCACACGGAAAATGGCTTGATCGCGAGTTCAAACAACGGGCGATCCGAAGCGCCCTCGACGCCAATCTTCATCGCGGCCGTACGTTGTGTTTTGCTGGCGGAGCCGAACAGTCGGTCCCAAATCAACACTGACAACGCGCAAACCCAGCCATTTATGGAACGGAACAATGGCCAAGGCGGCGTCAAGCTCCGCCCCCTGAAGACCTGGTGGAAAGCCGTCATCGGTCATGCGCCGTCGAGACCTTGTTGGAATTCAGAAACTGCAGCACAGCGACGACAAAGGCGTCGTTGCGGTCACCGGCGACCATGTGTCCGGCACCGGCGACATTGGTGAAAGTTGCGTGCGGTACCATTTCAATAAATTCTTTCGCGGCCTCCTCGCTCACCAGTTCGCTCATGCGGCCACGGATCAAATGCACCGGCAGGGTAAGATTGCGTGCACCCGACTCAAATCTCTCCATGAGGTGTTCGTCGCGGCCCTCCATCACGCTTGTGACAAAGCGCGGGTCCCAGTGCCAACGATAGCGACCGTCGGCATGACGGCGCAGGTTCTTTGCGAGACCGCTCAGTTCGGTGGGCCGTGGCCGGTGCGGTAGATACGAGGCGATAGTGTCGGCAGCTTCATCGAGGCTTGCAAAACCGTCTTGCAAATTGGCGCCCATGAATCCCATGATTTTTGCAACGCCCGAGACCTCCATCCGTGCCGTGATATCGACCAAGGTGAGCGAGGAAAACGTGCGCGGTGCCAAGACGGTTTCGACCATCAATCCGGCAAGACCGCCGAGCGATGCGCCAACCAGCGCCGGCCGTTCACCGAGTTGATCGGCGACCACGACGAGGTCTTCTGCAAATCGTTGCATGCGATAGTCCCCGATGGGGGACCATTCGCTTTCGCCGTGACCGCGCAAATCGAGCGCGACCGCACGCCATCCCTGAAGCGCCAGCTTGCTTGCGGCACTAGACCAGGCATGCCGCGTCTGACCGCCGCCATGTGCCAGCAGCACCGTGCCGCGATGCGGCGATCCTGTCACATCGCCGACCAACGCAACCCCGTCCGCGCCTTGAAACACCTGTCGCGTCGTTGCCTGCATCCGTTAACTCTTTCTTTGCAAGGCCCATGATAGTAAGGTAGCTTACAAATGATTAAAACAAAAGCGAATACTGCAACCCGAAAGCGGACGCTTGACGCCGTAGCGTCAGAGCCGCGTCCGCCTCTCGCTAGCCAGTTCGATGCTGGGTTCCAACTTGCCGAAGTCACACGACTCATGCGTGCTGCATTCGACCAGAGGATGCGCGCCATCGGCCTTACAAGTGCCACGTGGCGCGTGCTTGTGTATCTCGGACGTTCAGACGGGCGAACGCAAATCGATTTGGCGCGCCAATTGGAAGTCAGCCGTGTCTCTCTCGGCCAGATGATCGATCGGTTAGAGGCCAGTGGTCACGTAGAACGGCGTTCCGACGCGTCGGATCGCCGAGTTTGGCGTGTTCATCTGACGAAGAAATCACACGAGATCGTGCCGGACATGATTGCGACGGCGCGAGCCCTTCAGGAAGAGGCATTCGCGGAGTTCAACCCCGAGGAGATCGCAACGCTTCGCCGTATGCTTGGACGGCTGCGCAATCGGTTGCTGAGCATGAAGATTGATGACGCGGCTTTCGACGAGGAGGCACGCGAGTGAACGAGGCATCAACCGGTACCACAAGCACCACTGCGACCCGCGCCGCCAGATTGCAGAGTCTGGTGCAGCGCTGGCGGCGGCAACTGCTGATCGGCGGGCCGCTTGCCGTTTTGCTTGTTGCCGGATGGTATTTTCTAACCAGCGGACGCTATCAAGATACAGAGAACGCCTATGTGCAAGCCGCACGCGTTCCCATTAGCACGAGCATCACGGGCCGCATCGTCGAGATGCGAGTGCACGAGAACGACCTCGTCAAAGCACTACAGATACTATTCGTGCTTGATCGCAAGAACTACCAAGCCGACGTTTCGCAATGGGAAGCAGCGCTCGCGACCGCGCAGCTTCGGGTGAGCTCGCTCAAAGCCGAATACCGCTCGCGCCTCGCCTCTTTGCGAAGTGCCGAACAAACGCTTGGCTATGCGCAACGAGAGCAAGTTCGCGCGCGCAAACTCGCCGCGGACGGCATCGTATCGAGCCAAGACCTCGACAAAGCCTCCCATGAATTGGCGGAGGCCCGTCAGCGCCTCGACACCGCACGTCAAGCCGTTGCGGCCACGCTGGCGGAGTTGGGCGGCGCTGCTGATATTGAGATCGATCAGCACCCGGCGGTTCGCGAAGCAGCAGCGCGCTTGGAGCGCGCGCGGCTGGCGCTTTCCTATACGAACGTTCTCGCACCACAAGCGGGGACCGTCACGCGCGTCGATCAAGTGCAGGTCGGTTCATTCGTCAATGCAGGTCAGCCGCTGTTTTGGCTGGTCGCTGGTGAGCCTTGGGTTGAAGCAAATTTCAAAGAGGATCAGCTCACCCAAATGCGGGTCGGACAGAAGGCGACCGTGCGTATCGATGCCTATGGCGGCGAAGCATTCGACGCCCGGGTAACGAGTCTCAGTCCCGGCACAGGCGCGGTGTTCTCGGCGATCCCAACCCAGAATGCGACGGGCAATTGGGTCAAGGTCGTTCAACGTCTGCCGGTTCGGCTGACGTTGGTGAAAGCGCCGCCCGATCTTGTCCTTCGAGCAGGGTTGAGCGCACAAGTGAGCGTCGACACGAAGTCAGATGTCGAGCCCGTTCGCGGCATACAATAATTCCATGGGTACGACCGTCTCATCCATCGCACGCGGCCCGATCACCATTTCGATCATGCTCGCATCGACGATGAACACGCTCGACACCACGATCGCGAACGTCGCCCTGCCGCACATGCAAGGAAGCCTGTCGGCAAGTCAGGACCAGATCACCTGGGTGCTGACATCGTACATCGTAGCGCAGGCCTTGATGACCCCGTTGACCGGCTGGCTCGCCGGTCGCATCGGGCGCAGGCATCTGATGCTGGTGTCTATTGCAGGTTTTACGGTAGCATCGGCCGCCTGCGGCATTGCGACGAGCTTGACCGAAATTGTGCTGTTCCGGGTGCTTCAGGGCATCTTCGGTGCCTCGTTCATTCCGCTTTCCCAAGCCATTCTCTTCGACATCAACCCGCCTCAGCGCTATCCGCAGGCGATGGCGATGTTCGGCGCGGGCGTCGTACTCGGTCCGGTGGTCGGACCGGCCTTAGGCGGTTGGCTTACCGATGCGTTCGACTGGCGTTGGGTGTTTCTCATCAATCTGCCGGTCGGCTTATTGGCCTTTGGGGGAACGTGGCTGACGCTGCCGGAGCATAAAGCGGAAACGTCCCGGCCTTTCGATCTTGCGGGCTTTGGCGCGCTTGCGTTATTCATCGCCGCCATTCAGTTGTTCCTGGATCGCGGCCCCGGTCAGGATTGGTTTGAGTCCTGGGAAATCTGGATCGACTTCGCGCTGGCGGGGCTTGGCCTTTATCTTTTCGTGATTCTAACAGCGACGAGCGAGCATCCGTTTTTCAGCCGCGGTCTCTTGCTCGACGCCAACTTCATGACTGGCTGTTTCGTCGGTTTTGCGACCGGCGTTTTGCTCTACAGCGCCATGGCGTTGTTGCCACCCCTGATGCAGCAGCTACTGGGCTACCCGGTCGTGACAACAGGCATCGTCACCATGCCGCGCGGCGTGGGCATGTTCTTCAGCATGTTCTTGGTCGGACGCCTTCTCCACTACATTGACGTTCGCCTCGTTCTGCTCACCGGTTTGGCGCTCAATGCGTTGGCGTTGTGGCAAATGACATGGTTCACGCTCGAAATGGATTCTCATCTCGTCGTCACTTCCGGTTTTATCCAGGGTTTCGGGATCGGCCTGATCTTTGTACCGTTGAGCACGCTTGCGTTCTCAAGCGTGTCGACCGCCCTACGGACGGAAGCATCCTCGATTTTCACCCTGGTGCGCAATTTGGGATCGAGCGCAGGCATTTCCGTCATGCAAGCTCTCTTCGCACGCAACGTGCAGGTCGCACATGCGAGCCTCGCGGAGGGTGCGCGTTTGGACAATCCCAATTTTCAGTCGATGGGATCCGCGTCATTCAATCTCAATTCGCTTGACGGCATGTTGGCGCTTAATGGCGAGATCACGCGTCAAGCGGCGATGATCTCGTACATCGATGATTTCTATTTTGTGATGGCGCTGTCGATCTGTGCGATGCCATTGGTTTTGCTGTTGCGTCCGCCGAAGTTTGTGACCGCGGAGGATGCCAATGCGCTTGTGGAATAGACCGCACAAATTGGCATCGTTGGCCCTATCGCTGCTCCCGCTCTGTGCCTGCGCAACGGTTGGGCCGGACTTCGTCCCGGACCAAAGCGCCGCTCCTGAGCACTACGAGATGGCGGGAGACGCTGCCGCTCCCGGGGTCCGCTTTGCCGAAAGAGCACCTGACACGACTTGGTGGCGGTTTCTGAACGCACCAAAGCTTGACAGTGTGATTGACCTGGCGCTCGCCGACAGCCCGACACTCGCTGAAGCGGATGCAGCGATTGACGCAGCTCAAGCTACTGCGGAGGCGGTGCGCGGCGGCGCACAGCCGCAAGTGGATGTGACCGCCGGACCTGAGCGGGAACGCGTCAATGCGGCGGCGTTCGGATTTGCTGGTTTTCCAGCCCAGACAATCTCTCGTTATTCGATCGGCGCTGCCGTGAGCTACGATCTCGATTTGTTCGGGGGCCGTCGTCGCGAGATCGAGTCTGCGGAAGCGCGTGCGGAAAGCGAGCGCTATCGATTCGAGGCCGCTCGTCTTACGCTTGCCGGAAATATTGTGTTGCAGGCGATCGAACTGGCATCCTTGCGCGCCCAAATTGCAGCGGTAGAATCAACAATTGCCGACGACCGCAAGACCGTCGCCCTCGTCGAACGCGCGATTGCACTCGGTGCGACCGCACGCACAGCCAAAGTGAGCGCCAAAGTCCAACTCGCTCAGGACGAAGCCGCGCTTCCCGCTCTGCGTCAGCGGTTCGCGGTCTTTCGTCACGAACTGGCGCTTATGGTGGGTCGAGAGCCAGGCCGGTGGGCGCCGCCGGAATTCGACCTTGCTGATTTTTCGCCGTCGCCGGAGATTCCTGTTGCCGTGCCGTCTGTTCTGCTCCGGGGTCGCCCAGATATTCGCGCTGCAGAAGCAGCACTTCATACCACCACGGCGCAGATCGGCGTACAGACAGCGCGGCTCTATCCCAATCTCGACATCACGGCGAATTTCGCGCAAATCGCCTTGGCGCCGGAAGACGTTTTTTCTTATGCGGCATCAGGATGGAGCGTCGGATCGCAGCTCCTGGCGCCACTTCTTCACGGGGGAACGCTCCGCGCGAACGTGCGCCGCGCTGAAGCAGAAGCGGATGCTTCGAGCGCACGGTATCGATCGACCGTACTGCGCGTGTTCGTTGAGGTCGCCGATGCACTTCAAGCTGTCGCCAATGACGATGCAGAGTATCGGGCCCAGCAATCGGTGTCGCAGTTGGCGCAGGAAAATTTGGCGCTCGCACGGCGCGCATTTGAACTGGGTGGCGGAACCATTCTTCAGGTACTTGATGCACAACGCCAGAACAACGCTGCTCATCGTGCTCTTGTAGCGATGGAAGGGCGACGACTCGGAAATCTCGCGCGTCTTCGTGCGGCCACAACAGTTGCAGTGCCGTGAATGGGAAGCACCGATCGAATCCAATACGGGTGCAATACGAAAATGGCCGTGAGGGATGACGGTTCGTTGCCCCCAACGAACTCAGCGTGGCAAAGATTAGCAACGGCTCGGGCGCTTCAAGGGTTATGCCCGCTCGTCTAATCGAGTGCGTCCGATAACATATGGAATGCATCATCCAGCCGAGCCAACGGCTTGCGTCCGGTGAGGCACGCTGTGTGCACTACAGCTGCGATAATGGATAGGCAAAGCTTTCCATCTCTCCCTGGGCATCTGGCTCCCAACCGCCAGCGGTGGCGCGTCGTTAACGAAAACATCGTGGTTGACGACGTGACCCGGGTCACGCGGGAGCGATTCCGCACGGGTCCTTCGGCTGCTGCATGCTTGGCGGCACAGATCTCCGACCATACGTTGAGTCCTACTGGGGTCTGCATTCGTGCAACGCGTCTTTCAGGACTTTGTCGAAGGCATCAGAACGAGCGAGGACACGAACGCGCTGCGTTCCGCGACGGCGAAGGCGCTCGCTGCACTCGACTTTCACTGTTTCGCGTATTTCGTCCTGTCGAAACCAAACGCCTGCGGCTGGGAACTCGTTTCCACCTATCCGCAAGCTTGGCTGCGGCGCTATGCGGAACAGAAGTACCAATGGCTTGACCCCGTGATTGAGGGTGTGCGCGCGTTCGATGCGCCGTTCGAATGGGACGCAGCGCCGGCAAATTCGTCTGTGGCGCAGCGCCAGCTCTTCGACGAGGCCGCTCAATTCGGGATTCGCTGCGGGTTTGTAATCCCATTCCGTGAGCCTGGTCATCCCATTGCGGCAATGTCGATCGTCGCCAGTGAACCGCTCGTTGCGTTTCAGCGATCCATCCAGGCCAATCGCGCGACGCTCCAGCTCATGGCGGTCTTCGTTCACCTGCATGCGCGACGAATTCTATCCGCGGGGCGTGTGGTTGCCGGTGTCAGGTTGTCCCATCGCGAGCTTGAGTGCTTGCGATGGGCCGCACGCGGCAAATCGGCTTGGGAAATCGGGTGCATCCTCGGGATAACGCGCCGCACGGCCGCGTTTCACTTGGAGAATGCGAAAGCGAAGTTGGGCGTCAGGACGATCTGCCAAGCGGTGGCGCGCATTTCTGCTGACGGTTTATGAGGAGAGACCGGCGCTGCCAACCTGTGCACTTGTACAGGCTGCGCGGTTCGCATCGACGAAGTGGGGTAGGGCCCGCGAGCAAGGTGCCCCCATGTGGTCCGAGCAGCAGCCCGATTGGCGCAGCAAGGAGAGTTATGCCTACACCGTGAACTTGACCCGGCTCGGCTGGGCCTGGGAGTTCCTGCGCCGCAACCCGCAGTTCCAAGCCGATGTTATGCAAGGACCGACAGTGGGTGACGGCGGTCGACGCCATGATTTGCGGCGCTGGAGCGTCCTGCGTGCCGATACGCCGTCCAAGAACGCTCTGGAAGCCAAGGTGTTCTGGGATCCCAACGCTTGTTCGCACGTGCTTCCGCTTGTGGCGGCGCACCGCGCAGTCCCTGTTTCCACGGACCGGCTGATCTCAGGGCGCGTGAGCCATGTCCTAATCTGTGACGGCGGCCGTCGTCTTCAACTGTCGGTTCGAATTTGTGCTGTGCGGGAGCCGGAGAATCTCCTAACCGAAGCCATCGTTCCGCCAACCGAAGGTGCATGCCGATGGCGTGCGCTTATTTGTTTCAACGAATACCTTTGCTCTGGCCATCTTTCCCGGCGTCATTTTCGATCGGAACGAACGGCAGGGCGGCTCTTGCGTGTGACGCAAGCCCTCGACGGTGCGTTGTGTGAAGCGTCCCACCGTGAGATTGCGATTGCACTTTACGGCCGCGTCCGCGTGTCGGGCGACTGGAACGACCCAGGCGAGTATCTTCGTGACGGCGTCCGGCGCGCGATCCGGCGCGGGCGCTTGCTGATGAACGGTGGCTACCGTCACTTTCTACGTTGACCGGCGCGCGGCTTCTTGCTCAGAAGGCCGCGGTAACCCTCATCGCTCATCCAAACGGCGCGTTTCAAATGGCTCACCAGTGCACGCAGCGCCTTGTCGCGGTTCATGCCCGGGGCTGCATCGAGAATGATGTCGAGCATCGCGTCTTCGCTCGCAGCCTTGGACTTGGCGTCCAGCAGTCTGAGATAGATTGCAAAATGGGCTTCATCATAGGCTGTGATTGTCGGCGATCGGGGCGCCTTTTCGGCTAAGGGCGGCGCCGCGCTCTTGGGCATTTCGCGATGCAGGCGAGCTCTTGCCGCAACCTTGCGTTCTTCCGCCATGGCAATTGTTTCCTTGGCACCTCAGCCGTCCTTACCACTTCTGCCCCGGCAAGAACATGATGACACGCTGTTTGCGCCCCATGGAAACGGTTGGGCTGGGGCCAACACGGGATGAGACGGTGGTGAACCCGTTTTGGGATAATCCGAAATGAGGATCAGCTTCGCAAGCGCCAACTGCTATGGCGTGCATGCGAAAATCCACACACACCAAACCGTATTTGAGACTGAGAGAAGCGTTGGCGGCAGCCCGCGAGGCGGCGGGCTTGAGCCAGCACGAACTCGCCCGGCGGCTCGGGCGGCCTCAATCGTTTGTTTCGAAATGCGAGAGCGGAGAACGCCGTGTGGATGTCGTTGAGTTGCTTCACATCTTCAAAGTCCTGCGCGCCGACTCCATCGAACTCGTAAGAGCGCTTTTGCGCGAGTTCTGATCCGTCTTTGGGCGTCCGCGCGGGGCTCGCGCCCCACGCGCCACGTGCTCGTGAACCGAGCCGCTTTGCGTCTCGGCCCTGCGGGCGTCGCCCCCTGACGCGGTCCCGCCTGCGGCGGATGGCCATCGCGTTCCGCGATGACGTCTTTTGTTGCTTTCCCCTCACGCGGTGCGGGCGGCACTCCCCGTCTAGGCCCGCTGCGGCGGACCTCAACCCGCGCGAAGGTGCGCGGGTCCTCCACTTCGTTCCGGCCTTGTCAGGTGCGGTCCGCCTCGATCAGCGGGCCTACCCGGTCGCGCCGCCCACCCCGCTCACATGGGGAGATACTGGTCAAGCATCATGTGCCGAAAATCTGAATCCACTTTTTGGACACGTCGCATTCGCATCGAAAACGAGGCGCGAACCGCCATCGACGGCGTCCATGACATCTGCTCTGCATAGTATCGAAGTCACGCCCCGAAGCCGCGCAGCGGGCCGCCGAAGGCGGCGGGCTTGAGTTCGATACTATGCAGAGCGAACCTCGACGAGGCCGTCCCGATGATGTGTGTCCAATAAGTGAAAACGAATCTCTTACGGCTTTTGCAATTTCGCGACTCCCTTTTTTGTTTCGTATCCAAGGTCCGAGCCTCTCGTCATGGCATGGTGAAAATCCTCACCAGTCCAAACTCACATCCGGTCGCTGTTCGAAGCAGCTGCACCAATATCCCGCTTGCGTCGGGTTAAGGCTCAGGAGGACGGGTCCAATCTTCCGGTCGGCTTTTTAAGCCATGTGGGGTGGTAGGTCCGTCCACCTGGATCCGCCGGGTTCGATCAATCCCGGTAGATTAGTGGATTGTTTGAATCGGAATTAGGCGTGCTTCATGACGGCGCCCTCGATCACGACGCCAGCGTGCACGAACTTCCAAAGCGCGATCAGCAGCTTTCGAGCGAGTGCAATGATCGCCGTCTTTCGGCGACGACCGCCGTCGAGCCTGACGCGCTCTCGAAACCACAGCGTCAAGGCTGACTTCGGCTGATGCAACAGCCAGAACCAGGAAAGCTGAACCATAACCGTGCGAAGGCGAGGATTGCCTGCTTTCGACACACCTTGTTCGTGGCTGACGGAGCCGCTCTGCCAGGGTGTCGGCGTTAGACCAGCGTATGAGGCGAGCTGTCGGCGGTTGTCGAAATGTCGGAACAGTCCCTCAGACCACAAAACTTCGGCAAAATCTGGACCGACGCCTCTCAAGCGCATCAGCATCGCCGACTGTGCTTGCACGTCGGAGTTCTTGGGCGCCGCGGTGACCAAAGTATCACGTGTCCCTTCCACAGCTTTGATCTGCGCGAGAAGGAGCTCGAGGCGATCAAGCGCCCGGTTGATCTCTGCCTTCAAATTCGGCGACAGCGCCCGGCCGTCACCCGTCTTCAGCTCGTCGAAACGTTGACGGCGGTCTCGCTTGAGCGGTTCGAAGCCCGCGACGCCCTGACAAAACAGAAGGCCCTTGATGCGGTTCACAAGCTTCACGCGCTCCGCGATCAGGGCCGTACGCTCGCGGCTGTTGCGACGCCGGTCTTCCTCTTCAGGGTTTGGCGCGCGTACCATGGCACAGACGCGTGGTTCGCCGCGTTTGTAAGCGAGCAACGCGCGCAGAAGTGTCTCACCGTCCAGTCGGTCCGTCTTGGCGCGCCGGCGGCGACGTGAGGTTGCGATCGACGCCGCGTCGACGACATGGCTCTCGATTCCTTCGCGTTCCAGGACACGATGAATCCAGAATCCGTCTAATCCTGCTTCCTGGATCGTAACGAACGGAAACTCTTGGCCCGTGCGCATGCGAGCTTTTTCCTGCAGTCGAGTGAACCGCTCCAACAGGCCCGCCATATCGCCGGCGCGTAACGAATACTTCGACATCTTCTCGCTACCACCCGGCAGCAGTGACGTGATCAACCAAGTCGAGCGACTAAGCTCCATCGAAACGAAGATCGCTCCGAGCGTGGTGTGGACTGCCGTCTCTGTAACGGACTGAGATTCTTCAACGTGCATGGTTTGTCTCCTCCCTGGGGTGGTTGAACGGTCATGAATGTCATTCAGTCAGTGATTTCTAAGTCACTTGCTTGAGCCATCGCTGCGCGATGTATTTTTTTGTTGGTCTGCTCCCCGTTCGCGGGGTGGGCGGCTCTCCCTTCTAGGCCCGCTGCGGCGTGCCGCAACCCGCGTTCCGCGGGTCCTTCGCTTTGCTACGGCCCTTCGGGTGCAGCCCGCCTCATTCAGCGGGCCTCTCCGGTCGAAACTCGCCGCCCACCCCACTCTCTGGGATCAGACGAGCGAAGGGGACGGAGCCGCGTCACGCCCATGGGATCTTCCGGGGAAAGGGTGCGAAGGGTGGAGGCGCGCATGGCGAGCACGGATCAAAGCATCGAACGCTGTGAGGCGGATCGTCCGAGCCTTTACGCCCAAGTGACCGGCAAAGTCGTGAGCGACCTCGAAGCCGGGCGCGTGCCTTGGGTGCAGCCTTGGGGGCGGGCGAAGGCTGGCTTGGGATTGCCGCAGAACGCTTCGACGGCACGGCGTTACTCGGGGATCAATGTCCTTATTCTCTGGGGAGCCGTCATCGAGCACGGCTTTGCACGCCAAGCGTGGCTGACGTTTCGTCAAGCGCTTGCTCTCGGCGGGCATGTGCGCAAGGGCGAGGCGGGAACGATGGTCGTCTTCGCCGACCGCTTCGTGCCGAAGGACCGGCGCGACGCCGCGGGTAAGGATGACGCAGACGACAAGCGCGACGTTTCGATCCCGTTCTTGAAGCGCTTCACCGTCTTCAACATTGAGCAATGCGAAGGTTTGCCCGAGGGGCTCTTCGCCGAAGCGCCGCCGGCGCCCGAGCGGTTGATCCTGCCCGAAGCCGAAGCGTTAATCCGCGCGACCGGCGCGAAGTTCCGTATCGGCGGCAGCGAAGCGTTCTACAGTCCGGGCGCGGACACCGTTCACGTGCCGCCGCCACAAGCGTTCTTCGAGCCGGTCAACTGGCACCGGACCGCGTTTCATGAGCTTGGGCATTGGACAGGCCATGCCTCGCGGCTGAATCGCGATCAGGCGGGAGCTTACCGCTCGAAAGCCTACGCGCGCGAAGAACTCGTCGCCGAAATGGCGGGCGCGTTCGTGTGCGCGGCGCTCAACATCGTGCCGACCGTCCGGCATTCGGACTATCTCGGCGAATGGTTGTCGCTGTTGCGCGAGGACAGCCGGGCGATCTTTCGCGCGGCGTCTGCGGCCTCGAAGGCCGCCGACTACCTGCTCGCGTTTCGCGACGGCCTCACGACCGCCCCCACTCCAGAGATTTCGCCGGATACGGCGGAGCACCAGCGCTGAGACGCGCCCGGTGTCCCGCGTGCGTATTCCGCGTTGCGGGAGCCGGTCACTCAAACCCCAAGGAGATACGACAATGCAGCTTCAGCATATCGACCTCGACCGCTTGCATGTTTCGGCGTTGAACATGCGCCACGGCAAACGCGCGCCGGACGTCGCCGACATTTTGCCCAGCATCCGCGCGCGTGGGATTTTGCAGCCGTTGCTGGTGCGCGCCAACGCGGACGGCTTTGAGATCGTCGCCGGGCGTAGACGGTATTTCGCGGCGAAGGCCGTTGCGGCGGAGCAAGGCGTGAGCTCAGCCTTGCCGTGCGCCGTGATGGACGATGGTGACGATGCGGCCGCCTTGGAGGCGTCCTTGATCGAGAATATCGCGCGGCTCGATCCTGGCGAGATGACCCAGCACGACACGTTCGTGCGGCTGATCAGGGAAGGCAAGACGGTCGCGGATATAGCGGCGACGTTCGGCTTGAGTGAGCTTGCGGTCAAGCGCCGCCTCGCGCTCGGCCACCTTTTGCCCAAGATCAAAGAGGCTTACCGGCGCGAGGAGATCGACGCGGAGACGATCCAGCAGCTGACCTTGGCGACGAAAGCGCAGCAGCAGGCGTGGTTGAAGCTGTTCGAGGACGACGAGGCGCAAGTGCCCTACGGGCAGAGCCTGAAGCACTGGCTGTTATGCCGAGCTCGGCATAACAGCCATTATGCCGAGCGCTTAATTATGCCGAGCAGACTGTAGCAACGGGCTCTTTTCTCACGGTTATCAGGCAGCGCCCTCAAGATAATCTGTCCTCCCACAACCTGAGGAGGATTTATGCCAACCATATCATTGTTCGATTACGAGCCGCTCGATGTAGCTACGTCGATGTCGCCCGGTGAGCTTGTCGCGGAGTTCGAGGCTCCTTACGCCAACAGTTCGAACCGCCGCCACGGCATTGCTGCGCGGCATCTTCTATGCTGGCTGAAGCTGCGCAAGATCGCATTGGCTAAAGTCAACAATGCTGTGCTGGAGCGGTTCGGCAAGCATTCGTGCCGCTGTCCCCGACACCGGACTCAGCCAAATCGCGATCCGCAATATATGACTGTAGTACGGATGTTCGTGCACATGCTCGAACAACGGGGTGTAATACCAGCTGCCAGACAGCATGACGTCGCGCGGCATCTATTACCGTACGTCGCCGCACAAAAAGCTCAAGGATACGCGGCCGATGTCGTTGCGCAAATATCGTTTGACGCGCGGCACTTGGCTTATTGGATCGGCTGCAACGCCGATTGGGGTCAGATAGACCGCGATGTCATCGAACGGTTCGCTCATCACGACTGTTCATGTCCACGCGCGATGAGCGGCCGGCCCGGCCACACGACCGTGGCAGTTCGTCTCCGGAGCGCTGCCAGGTTTCTCGCGTATCTCGCTGGCCAAGGCGTTATCACTCTTCCACCGGACAAGCCCAAGCTGGACGAGCGGCTGACGGCTTATTGCCACTGGCTAGCCACCGTTCGCGCGCTTCCACCCCGTACGGTCAAGCAGAGGGTACGAGAGGTGAAGCGGTGGTACGCCAGGATCTGTGGCGAAGGGGTGACGTGCTCGACTGAAGCACTTCGTTCCATCCTGCTCGATCAGGACCCGAGCCGTTCGCAAGGCTCTATCAATCAAACGGTGAGCACCTTGCGGTCATTCGTTCGATTCTTGATCGCTAGAAGCGAGTGCCCTCCCGATCGCCTCGCCGCACTTGGCGTGGCGCCAAAGAGGCCTGCTAAGCAGGTCCCGCGCTACATCGACCGTGCGTCCGTGGAACAGATTATCGCGGCAAGCGATACAACCACGCGCACCGGTCTTCGCGACCAAGCCTTGATCTTATTATTAGCTCGGCTCGGGCTGCGCGCCGGCGATGTCGTGGCGATGCAACTCGATGATATCGATTGGGATCGGGGCACGATCCGCGTATCCGGTAAGTCTTCTAGAGTTGCGCGTCTCCCGCTTCCCCAGGATGCTGGCGAGGCAATCCTTGCATATATCGAACACGTTCGACCGACCCTTGCAGGCAAGCATCTTTTCCTGTGCCTCAAAGCCCCATATCGACCGTTCGCTGGCCCCAGCACTATCTGTGAGATTGTTAGGAAGGCCGTCGAACATGCCGGTCTAACAGGCATCACTTCTGGGTCACACGTCTTCCGTCACTCGCTTGCCACCTCGATGCTGCGCGAAGGCTCCACGTTGGAGGCGATCGGCACAGTCCTAAGGCATGCGAAGCCGGATACGACCGCAATCTACGCGAAGGTCGATCTCAACATGTTGGGTGAGGTGACGCAGCCTTGGATCGAAGGTGCCTCATGCTGATCCACCACGTCACGCGCTATGTCGACTACCGCCACAAGCTCGGTGTCGGATTCGAAGACGGCGAACAAACCCTCACATTGTTTGCGCGCTATGCCGATAAACACGGCGACAGCCATGTCACCATGGATCGGATCCACGAGTGGTGCAGCCAAGCGTGCTCGCCCGAGCGCGCCCGCACCAAGTACAACTTGCTGCGCCGCTTCTCCATGTTTCTGCGGGCAGAAGACCCTGGTCACGCTGCGCCACTTATAGGTGCGTTCGGCTGCCGCCGACGCCCGAGGCCGGCACCACATTTGCTCCAACGTGAGCAAATTGCGGCGATTATGTCGGCGGCACTGACCCTACCGAACACGACGATCGCGCCCCACACCTATCACTGCCTGTTCGGCCTACTCGCTGTAACCGGCATGCGGGTGTCAGAAGCGCTTGCTTTGCAATGGACAGACTTCACCCGCGATGGACTGCTCGTTCGCCGAAGCAAGGGAGGTGGCAGCCGACTGCTGCCGATCCATTCGACAACACGAGAGACGGTTGAGGCGTATTTCCACCGGCGCAGCCGCGCATTTACCGTCAGCGACAGTCTGTTCATTGTCCGGACGGGGCGCGCACCGGATAGGTCGACCGTCCGTAAAGTGTTCGCTGGTCTGGCTCGGCAGCTTGGCATTCGTGGCCCGGTTGGCACACCAGGTCCGCGGTTGCATGATCTTCGGCATAGTTTTGCCGTCCGTTCGCTCGAGGCCTGCGCACACGATTACGACGCGGTGCGCCGCCATATGACGGCCCTTCGCGATTATCTGGGGCATAGCCACATCGAGCATACCTATTGGTATCTCGAAGCCACCCCGGTCTTAATGCGCACGATCGCCGCAGCCAACGAGGATTGCTTCCTGGGAGGTGCCCAATGACCGCGCTCGCTCCGCATCTCACCAATTATCTCGTTGATCACCTGCCACGGCATCGCAACGCCAGCGCTCACACGGTCGCGACCTATGCTCACAGTTTTGCACTACTGGTCCGGTTCGCTGCCGAACAGCGACGATGCCGGCCGATCGATCTCCAGGTCGAATATCTTGATCCCGATCTCATCCTGGCCTTTCTAGATCATATGGAGGCAAGGCGGCAGAACAGCGTCTCCACCCGCAATGCCCGTCTTGCTGCTGTTCGATCCTTCTTCCGATACATCGAATACAAAGTTCCAGCTTGTCTCGATCAGGTGCTGCGCATCCACGCACTGCCGCGCAAGCGGACCGAGATGCGGCTCATCGATGCCCTGACGGTGGATGAGGTCAGGGCGCTACTCGCCGCACCCGCTGGCCACGGGTATTGCGGTTTGCGTGATCGAGCGATGCTTCACATGGCCTACGCGTGCGGGCTGCGAGCATCAGAGCTTCTCGCCGTGCAGATGACGGCATTCCCTCCCGGCTCGCTGGCAACGGTCCGCATTCATGGGAAGGGGCGCCGCGAGCGCGTCTTGCCTCTATGGCGCGAGACGCAGCAAGCGCTAGGTGGCTGGCTTGGCGCTCGCGGCACGACCACCGAGCCAACCCTGTTTCTAAATCGGGACGGCGAGCCACTTAGCCGTGACGGATTGGCGCTGATGCTCGCGAAGCACGGGCGTCAAGCTGCACTGACATGTCCATCACTGCTCTCGAAGCGGATAACGCCGCATGTCCTACGTCACAGCTGCGCTGCTCATACCTTGGCGGCGACCGGCGATATTCGGAAGGTCTCGCTATGGCTGGGTCACGCCTCTCTGCAAAGCACCGAAGTCTACTTGCGTGCTGATCCGGTCGAGAAGCTTGCGATCCTCGCCGCGCACGCAGCGCCGGGCGTGAAGGCTGGACGATTCAAACCTCCGTCGGACAAACTCCTAGCCATGCTTGCGACTGCGAGCAACAGCACCTGATTATCTAAGCGACCAATGTTATGCCGAGCTCCACGGAACAAAATTCGCGATCCGACGTCGTGGGATTCGTGATGCTCGGCATAATTACGCGCTCGGCATAATGGTTGTTCGGCGGCGCGTCGATTGCGACGTCGGCGGCGTTGTTTCCGCTTGACGATTACAAAGGCAAGATTGTCGCCGATCTGTTTGGTGACGACGCGTATTTCGGGGACGGGGAGGCGTTTTGGGCGTTGCAGAACACCGCCATTGCTGCGCTGCGCGACGCTTATCTCGCGAGCGGCTGGCGCGAGGTTGCGATCTTGGAACCCGGGCAACGGTTCCGGGAGTGGGAGTACGAAAAGGTCTCGAAGAAGAAGGGCGGACACGTGTTCGTGACCGTCTCCGAGCGCGGCGAGGTCGAGACGTTCGAGGGGTATCTTCCGGCCAAGAGGGCGCGGCAGGTGCACGCGGTTGACGGTGTGGGAGATGACGAGGATGTCGTCGCGGCAACGCGGCCGGAGGTCTCGGCGGCGCTGCAGAACTACATCGATCTGCACCGCCATGCCGCCGTCCGGCAGGCTTTGATGAGCGTGCCGGACGTGGCCCTGCGGCTCATGATCGCGACGGCGCTTTGTGGGTCGCCGCTCTGGCAGGTGCGGGCCGAGCCGCAAACGGCGAAGACGAAAGCAATCGGCGAAAGCCTTGCGACAAGCCCGGCGCAAGAGGCGTTTCTCAAGCGGCGCGCCGAGATTGTGGCACTGCTCGGCCTTGACGAGGAAGGTACGGCGCTCGTGCAAGACGGCAGGGAAGGGGCGGCGGCACAGGTGTTTGCCACCTTGTTGAAACTACCGAATGCCGAAGTCATGCGCGTGGCTGCGGTGCTGGCCGCCGATACGCTGGCCGCTGGTGGCGCGCTTGTCGAGGCGGTTGGGGCGCAGTTGAAGGTCGATGTTGCTGCCTCGTGGCAGGCCGACGATGCGTTCTTCGACCTGGTACGCGAGAAGAGTGTCGTCAACGCGATGCTGGCCGAGGTCGCGAGTCGAGACATCGCCGATGCCAACGTCGCCGTGAAGCTGAAAACGCAGAAACAGATCGTCCGCGATTGCCTCAACGGCGCGAACGGGCGAGCCCGGGCGGCAGCATGGCTGCCGGGGTGGTTGGCGTTTCCGCCCCGTGGCTACACATCGCGCGGCGGGCTCTCGCATGTCGCGGCGTGGACGGCGGTGGCAGGACTGTTCCCGCAAGCGTGAGGTGCGCGGGCGGCGGCGCGTCAGCCGCCGCCTCCGGCGATTCCGGTGTTCGGTGTACGTTTCCCACACGGCCGGGGATCGGCGTGCGCGTTTCGAGCCCAGAAATCGGAGGCCGCGGGACTCTGGGACATGTCGTTTTGACCGCCGGAAGTCGCCGCCGACGGACCCATCGGCTCCCTAGATCGGCGCAGCCCCAGACAATCAGCCGGTGTGAGTCTCGGCGGCTTTTGTTGCTCAGAGAACGCGATCTCAGTCCGGATTCTCGCGTGCGTTGGCCTGCTATCTGCGCCGCCGTTTGCTCGCCGGTGCGCGTCCCGGGCAGGCTGAATGTGTCGCCTTCGCGCTCTCGGGGTGCCATGTCCCTTGGGTCTTGCGCTTTGGACCTATGGGCTTGCCCGTCCGTTGCAACCCTCGCCCGCCGGTTTTTTCCCCGCCGCAATGAGCGGCTCCTCGCGGACGCTGCGCTCTCAAAAAACCTGCGGTCTCGGGTCCTGCGCTCCGCTTCGGCCTTTCGGTGCAACAGCCGGGCCGGCGCCCATCTGGTCCGCTTTGCCCCAACGGAAATGGTTCCTGAAGGGAGCACGCAAGGAGATCAGTATCATGCCTGCAATCGGTTACGTCACACGCCAAGCGAATGGCGGCTACAAGGGTCAGCTCAAGACGCTCACGATCCGCGCCGAGATCGAAATCGTCCCGAACACGGCAAAATCCGCCGACAATCATCCCGACTTCCGGGTCGTCTCGGGCGGCGCCGATGTCGGGGCAGGGTGGGTCCGCCACGGCGAAACTTCGGGCAAAGACTACGTGTCCCTGAGTCTCGCGGCGCCCGAGTTCGGCCCCCGCAAACTTTACGCGAATCTGGGCCGCGCGCCGGGCGAAAGCGACGACAACTTCGCGGTGATCTGGAATCCGGCGGACTAACGCCGGTCGCGGCCTCGCAAGCTCTTGACCTGCGGGGCCGCTCTTGCCTCCGGCCCGTCTCCCATCGCGACACTCGTGAGCACGCCGCAAGCGGAATGCGGCACACGAGGCGGGGAACGTCTGGACGCTCCGCCGGCAGCTAGCCTTAGCCGGTCCCACCATGTCGAGCCGGATGCGCTCAACGCCTCGCCGAACCGGACGGCGGGGCGTTGAGGTTTGCTGGATACCTTCCGGCGAAAATGGAGGTGAGGGTTTTCGCCGGTGCTCAATCGCTTCATGCGCGACCATGCTCGCTGTTGTCATGCGGCCTATGCCGTTGCTTGCTGGAGTGCGCTTAAGAGCATGAGCGATGAAGCCGAACGCGCGGAAAAGGCGAAGAAGGGGAGTCCGTTCCTCAGCACCGGGCAGGCAGCGCACTTTGTGGGTTTGTCGCGGCGCACACTTGAGAAGATGCGCGTACAGGGTGGTGGGCCGCTCTATCGCAAGCATGGCCGCTACGTGCGCTACCACATCGACGATCTCGAAGCCTGGTCAAAATCGCGGATGAAGGGCAGCACGTCAGATGCGTAACGGGTGCTCGGTGAGCTACTCTGCAAGCCGTTTTGCCAGGAGCCCGCGCGGCGGGGTTGTTGTCCTGGTGGTGATGGTTTGCGTATCGCTGAGCGCGGTTCAGCTCTTCGACCCGATCCCGCGCTTGATCTGGAATGCGAGCGCGAGCGTCCCCGTTGGGCTCTATTGGCTGACCACCACCAAGGTCGTTGCGCGCGGCGATCTGGTGCTGGCGTGGCTGCCCAACAGCGCCCGGGTACTCGCGGCCAAGCGGTCCTATCTGCCGTGGAATACCCCTGCCGTGAAGCGTGTCGCGGGGTTGCCGGGCGACATTGTCTGCGTCCGGCAAGTGATCGTCAGCATCGACGGGAAGCCGGCTGAGCAGGCGCTTCGCGTCGACAAAGCGGGGCGAGCGCTCGTGCCTTGGCAGGGCTGCACCGTGCTCGAACCTGATCAAGTGTTCTTGCTCAACGCGGCGTCCGACTCATTCGACGGGCGCTATTTCGGGCCGAGTGAGCGGCGGGATGTCTTCGGGACGCTCACGCCGGTATGGACGTTCCAAGGCGATTGATGGTCGGCGTGCAGTGTTCGTGCTTATCCAACCGCGGTGCAAAGAGGTCATTACGGGGTGAAACATACTTCCTAACCGTCGCGGGTGAATGCGAGGCACGGCAGTAGAAGGCTTAGCTCCGGCTTGCGTGGCGCAGCTCCACGAAAACTTAGTGGCGAATGTGAGCGCAGGAAGCGAGATAAGAAATTCGGAGGGCGAGATAAGAAATTCGGAGGGCAAGATAAAAAGCATTGGCGCCAAGGGCCGCCAATATCGCGGTCTGCACATCTTTTCTATAGCGCCACGCGCTTGAAATGAGCGCCACTTTGACGCCAGGCAATTCATGCGCGCCAAAATGCACAGTGCACCTTGTGAAAGCGAGGCTCGCCTCCATGTTGTTATTGACAGCGTATGTGTGTGGGCAATGGACATGAACCAAGACGACGAATTCGACCCGAGGCTTGGCAAGATCCGCGCGCGCAGCGACAAACCTGCAAAGTCCTATGTGGGGCAAGTATTGCGCACAGCGGCGCGAGTCGGCGGCAGGGCATCCTCATCTCCTTCTGGTGCGCGCCGCTTTGACGGCAGCCGTATTGGACGCGGTGCTGGCGTCGGCCGCGTGCTCGCCGATCGCCACGCCGTCTTCAGGTCTCGCCGGGTCGTTATCAAAGCGCGTATTGTCAAAATCGGTGCGAGCGGCTTGAAGGCCGCGAAGCTGCATCTGCGCTACATTCAACGCGACGGTGTCACGCGCGAAGGGTTGCCGGGGGAGCTCTACGACTCCAACCAGGACCGTGCTGACGGCAAAGCGTTTGTCGAGCGTGCCGATGGGGACCGGCATCAGTTCCGCTTCATTGTCGCCGCCGAGGACGGGGTCGAATACGAGGACCTCAAACCAATGACGCGGCGTCTCATGGCTCAGATGGAGGAAGACCTCGGAACGAAACTTGATTGGGTCGCGGTCGATCACTTCAACACCGGCCACCCCCACACCCATATCATCGTTCGCGGCAAGGACGAGCGCGGTCAGGACTTGATCATCGCCCGCGAGTACATTGCCCACGGCATGCGGGAGCGCGCGGCCGAGATTGTGATGCTCGACCTCGGCGCCCGCACCGACCTCGACATCGAACGCAAGCTGGGCGAGGAGACCGGCAAAGATCGCTTTACCACTCTTGATCGACGCCTCATCCGGGAAGGCGGGGAGGGTGGTCTCGTCGATATCCGGCAGATGCGATCAGGCGCCTATGGGCGGTTCGATCAGACGTTTCGCGCCGGGCGGCTGCAGCATTTGAAGCAACTTGGCCTCGCGGACGAGACCTCGCCGGGCGTTTGGCGCCTGGCGAAGACCTTGGAAGCGACGCTGCGGCGCATGGGCGAACGCGGCGATATCATCAAGACGATGCACCGGGCAATGACCGAGGCGAAGATCGAGCGAGCGTCGGCCGACTATGCCATCTTCGATCCCGCTACGCCAAATTCTCACGTCGTTGGGCGCGCCGTGGCGCGCGGACTCAGCGATGAGCTCGATGATCGCCACCACCTCATCGTTGATGGCGTTGACGGGCGGTCACATTGGGTCGATGTCGGAAGCGGGCAGGGGGTCGAGCAGATACCGGCAGGCACAATCGTTGCGATCGAGGCGAAGCGCACCGAGCCGAAACTTGCCGATCAGATTGTCGCCAGCATCGCGGAAAAGCATGGAGGTCGGTATTCCCCGGAGATCCACCATCAGCACGATCGAGGTGCAAGCGCCGAGTATGTGGCGGCCCATGTACGCCGGCTCGAAGCGCTACGCCGCGCAAGTGTCGTCGAGCGGATGGCAGATGGGACTTGGCAAATTCCTCCGGGTTTCCTCAAGGCCGTTGAATCATATGCGCGAGCGTATTCGAGGCAGGCGCCTGTTGCCGTCGAAGTCCTTTCGACGACGCGCGTCGAGTATCAACTCAGAGCAGACGGTGCGACGTGGCTCGACCACCAGCTTGTTGCTGCTGAGCCCACAGGCGTTCGCGACTCTGGCTTTGGCCGTGAAGTGAGAGACGCGCTGGCGCAACGCCGACAATGGCTGATCGAGCAGGGTCTCGCCGAGGGGCGGCAGGACCAGACCATCTATCGCTCCAATATGCTTGCCATCCTTCGCCAGCGCGAACTCACTCGGGTAGCGGCTCAGATTTCGGCGGAGTTGGGATTGCCCTATGCGGAATTCGGAGACGCGAAGCGGATCGAGGGTACGTACCGACGGCGGCTCGATCTGGTGAGCGGACGATTTGCGGTTATCGAACGGGCGAGGGATTTCACCTTGGTGCCTTGGCGGCCCGTGCTCGAGCGAAGTCTGGGCAAAATGGTCTCGGGAGTGATCAGAAGTGATGCTATCTCGTGGTCCATCGGACGCAGGAAAAGCGGTCCGACTGTTTAACCGGTTTGGAGCTGTAAATTTGTCCAATCGGCAAACCCCAAGCGCCAACGCCAATTTGTTGTGAAAAGGGCAACGCCCGTTAGGCACTCAGAAGAGTGCGGCTGGCGGCCCCTGGGCGATCGATTAGTTCAAAGGGTCAAAGTTGATGGCAATATTACGCCGATGTGGCTTGTAAACTGCACAAAGACACTTCTCACGCCAACGAGGGAGCGGCTGCGCCTGCCAAAGCCTTGATGGAGCCAGGCAGCGGACGAAAGAGAGTGCTCCTCTCTTCTTCCACGCTTTCGAACAAGAGAACTAAAACATTTTACTTCCCGTGCATCTCATCTGCAGGCCACCGAATACATCGCCTCATTGGCTGTATCGGCATTGATTGGCCGGTGCGTCGTGTCGAATCCGTCGGCCTTGAATACCAGATCGCCCGCAGCCCATGGATTCGAGAACCACATGAACTGGCCGATGCCAATAATCTGGCGAGACGTACAGTCGAACACCATGAAAAAAGTTTGGGATGAATAGTTGCGTGATCCGCCTGCCACTTCGCTGCTTGATTGGGGCGATGCGTAGTTCGTCAGCGAAACGAGACCTGCTTTTGCGCCGTCGCGACCGATAGAGGCGCTATCGTAATACTGGGTGTAATCACTTGGCGACGGCCCAACCTGAATCCAATTTTCCGCGATAGCCGAGTCTTGAAACAGGACCAGAGAAAAAACGGAAAATAAAATTGACCTGATTTGCATTTCAGCTCTCCGCGCACGCTCCTGAACTCCTTAGCATCAAATGCCGCAACCAGTCATGAAATTGGTGCACTCAGTAAACCGGGTTAACGGCGCCGGTTTTGGAGGGTATCCCCAGCAGTCAATCTTAAGGTGTATATGTCCACAAGCACCATCGTAGCGCTTCACTATGCCGTCTATACAGCTAGACCAAGAAAGCTGACCTCAACATGGACCAACCTCCTCACAAGAAACGCGTAGCGCTCGTCACTGGCGCCTCTTCGGGCATAGGACGGGCCTTTCTTTGCTTGACGATCGATCCGCCGCTGACGGGTACGATCTCTTTATAACGGGCCTGCAAAAATGGCACACAACGGTGACCTGCTTGAGCGAAGTTCCCTGGACACTATTCGTCGCCTTTGAACATCCCGTTGACGCGCAACTGCACTATGGCACCCTAGTGTGATCGCGCTCTAAAAAGACTTCAAGCCTGACCGGACCCGGGGGGCTGGGCATTTTCCTGTGCGGTGGACTTCGCCCACACTGCGGCGGCTTCGGTTGATTGGCCGGGTTTATCCAGAGGCGTCGTGCGGCTTCGCCTGCACAGCACGACCAGACTTCGCCCAAATGCGACAGTCAGCCCCACCGCAGAACACAACAAATGTTTGCTGCCAGGGGTGGACGGTAAACTCAAGTCAGGATCGGCGTGAGCGATAGATAGCCACCTATCGCGACCGCAAGGACGCCCGCAGCCTGGCCTATGCGCTCTCCAGCCGGCAATAGCTTCTCGACCATGACGAAAGCTGCAATGGCCACCACCCAGATCAGATTCATCACGCCACCGACGAATAGAAGGGTCATGATAAACCAGCAACAACCGATGCAGTAAGTTCCATGATGAACGCCCATGCGGAGTGCACCCCAGAAACCCGGCCGCCAGTGTTGTGTCAGGAAAGCGATTGGCGCGCGGCAATGGGCAAGGCAAATGCGCTTCAGCGGCGTCAATTGAAAGAGCCCCGCGCTGATGAGCAAGGCTCCACCGAGGACCTGACTGTTGAGCCGAATCGCATCAGTCAGGAACCCGCTCGCTGTCATCGCCCATTGGGCGGTTGTTGCAAACGCAGAAAATAGCATCCACGCGGCGACGTAAGCGCCCGCGAAAACAAATGTCGGCGGCAACGTGGCTGCGGTGCCTTGATTTCCAGCCACGCGCGCGTACAGCAGAATCATCGGCGCGGCCGACGGCAGCATCATCGCCACCATCATGATCGACCACATCAGGAACACAGAGAACGCATAGGCGGGCGTCCACGGTGTCGAAGCCGTCATGCCGCTCATCGATGGCATACTGTCCATGCCGTCGCCACCCATGCCCATATCCGAGGCCGCGAGCCACCACCACGCGAGCGCGGTAGCCAGCACAATCGCGCCGCCGGTGATCAGTCTGTCGCGCGTGATCCAGGATGGGCGAGCGTCATCGCCGCTCATGCTGCGTTCAATGCCTTGGACCGTTCGGGCCTACGTCCATCATTGCGATGTGCCCGTGCCGTCCAGTCCACTCCAATGGCATGGGCGCGCCAGTCTTGGTCGTTGAGCTTCCATACTCGGCCTCGTGATATTCGAATCCCGTCGGAAGCGTCACGCGCGCACGGTGCTCAAGGCCCGTCATCGGATTTCGAATCGGTTCAAGTTTGACGTCCGTGATTCCGCTGACGTGGAATGAGCCCTTCACCTTTTTGTAGTCAGCTTCGAACTCGATCGTCGCATATCGCGGTTCGTGAAACTTCGTTAGCGTGCCGGCAAAGACGTTGAAGATTGTTGCACCCGGCGTTGTTTCCTGACCGGTAATGATCTTAAGCACCGCTTCGCGCTGTTCGGGCGTTCCGGCTTGCTCAATAACAGCCAAAGCTTCACCGTTACCCTCGTGAATGGCCTTCGGCCATTTGAAAATCGCGGCCCACGCCATTCCGTCGAGCTTGGTCGCTCCGAAGTGCCCGCGCGCAATCTTCATCCCGACAGACGCGTGGCAGTACCCGTGCGAGGGCAGTGCATTGAATTGACAGGGACAACCGAACTCGCAGTTGCAGCTGGTAATCATTGGCCCTTGAATATTCCAGTCGATGGCCATGGACGTCTCCCGCGTAAATTGAAGTTCCCAATATTTGGAGGATACACCCATCGCCCCGTAGGGTGAAGCGTCAGCGCATGAGGTTGGAATGACTGGCTCAGCCCTCGCAGTAGTGACCATTATGGCGGTCTGGCAATGTCTATCGAAACTTGCCGCTCACCGGGTATGCTGCGGTGCGGCAGGAATTCGCCCAGAACGGAGATTGCCCCTATGCGGGCGCTTGCGGCGCACGAGGTTGGTGATAGGTTTGCGGCTGCTTTATGTTGGGTGAGTGATGCTGCGGTTCTTTTTGGCAAGTTTCCAATGTGGTGCGGCAATGCTGATCGTTGCGGCGATTACGAACGCACGGGCAGCCGGTGACGTGCTCGATGGTTGGGATAAGTACAAATTTGGCATGACGATCGAGCAGGTGCGGGCTGTGCCCGGCATCGCGTGGGGCGAAACCCGAACCGACGAAGTCAAAGCCGGCGATGACGTGATTGCGAAATTCACGTTTCTGAAAGCGACTGCGCCGGTAAAGATTGGAACTCGCGCGTACAATCTGCGTATCGACTTCAAGCCGGACATTGGTCTCACGGTTATAGGATTCGATGACAAGACAGCGGCACAGTCGACCACCACGTGCGAGCGCAGGTTCACGGACGCGCTCGGAGCGCTTGAACGATGGCACGGTGCGTTCACCGCACGAGCGAAGATAGGCAAAACGCCCACCCCATTTGGAACATTGGACCTGACCTGGCGCAATGCGCCAACGGGCTCTTCGTCCTACGAGTACACGGTGGCGACAATGCAGTTCGAACCGAAAGGTCAGGTGCACCGATCCATCGTGTCAAGTGTCTCACGCAAGTTTGGGAACAAATTTGTAGCACTGAGAGGGGCCAGTCCTGACGAGAGGACACGCTGCGAAATTACAATCAATTATAGTGACACGTCGCCCTAACGCAGGGGCACGCCTAGCCATTCGCTGGAATTTGTTGTCGGTGACAGCGACTGCGGGAGAGCGTGGTAATGCGCAAAAAACTGACCATCAATCGGACCGAATGCACAAACTCAAATTGTCCGCCCGATCGGCAGGGTCCACCGAAATCCGCCGGTCAGCATCCGCCCGCTGGACCGGATCAAACTCGCCCAAATGCGACATTAGCAATGTTTGGTCTGATGCGCCCGCTTCAATCCAAGTCCGGGCGTTCGCTCAAATACGCGCAACCATAAATGGCATCGTCGTCATCAGCTGGCACATTTGCCTTGCAGCTCGCTTCATCGGCAAATGGGCCGTTCACAAACCAGACCTCACCGAAGTTATCGGCGGTGACGTACCAACCAGCCCCGTTCCACTGCACTGCATCGGCATAGGCGCGCGAAGCGCTGGTCAGAAACAATGTAGCGACCAAGGCGGTCGCGATCACAAATGGTTTGGCCAACATTAATTTGCACCTCCGCTCCAAAGTCAGTGCCAATGATATGCTTGTTTCCGTCAAGTTGCATATCTGCTTGTGCCGGGAGGATTCCGGTCCGCACTGCACACCAAAGCCCGTCAAGCGCTTGTCTTTCGCGTGGCGGGGCATCAACGCCCGGTACCGCACACGGCATCCAGTCTCGTCCACGACGCCAGTTTGACAGCGGCATCGGGCCAGACCAAGCGGGGTTACCCAAATCTTGCGAGTGGTCAGATCTGTCTGAACCTGCGAGTCGCGCTCGTGCTGCATTGCGACAGGAATTCGCCCGACAATGCTAATTCGAGCGGAGAGCGGGATCGTGCCCTTGGATTACTCTTCACTTCATGGGGAAAGCATGCAAGCACAGCACTTTCCCGGGTACGGACGCACTATCGGGCCAATCGCCTGTTCTATGAGCAAAGGTTTGTGGAAGCTGAATATCATTCGCACCGCGCGCTTCGCTTCCCTGCAAGTGCAAGGGGTAATTTCGCGTGTTGCGGATATTGAGCGGCTACCGGCTGAGGCTGTAACAACGACCTTCTGATGATAGGCCCATTCGACCATTTTCGACAGGTGATGACCGGGCCATTCGCGCCGCAAGGCGTCAACGGGATCGCCGAATTCCTGGAAGAGCAAGCGCGTCAGGCCTGCATGGACCGCGCTCTCAGCAACGCCGAGATTTATTGTGGCCGCGGGCTAGTGACAATGCTCCTAACAGAGCGCGACGCTTGGGAAGCGGTAATCGTCGGACCTAACGCCTATCAGCTTTATCCAGGATTTATTAGAGACAGCGGCGAGGGAATCGTTTGGCCAAACATTTGGGTGGCGGACGACTATGATCTCGACGAGTTTGTTTTGGCGCTTGAGGAAGCGTTCGAGCAGGCAGCACGCCAAAACAAATAGAGAATGCGACGCGCCAATCTGGCTGGAATGGACCAATAAGCGGCCGATGGCCAGGTTATTACGAGTGAGCGAAATACTCCTTCAATCCGGTCACTCAGCCCGAGGAATGCCAACCGACATGCTTGGGAGTATTGGGGAGTAGATAAACGCAATTTCTGAATCTGGCATTTCGCGCGAACACTTGCTTCCAGAAGATGCAAGCATCACGTGGAGCTAGAGATGACGCCGACCCGCCTTCTCATCGGGCAGATCACCCTGGTATTTGCTATCGTGATCGGCGGCGTGTGGGGTTCGACCCAATGGATTGCAGCCGTGCTCGGCTACCAGCCGCGACTGGGAGCGCCATGGTTTGAGATTCTAGCTACTCCCGTCTATTACCCGTGGCGCTTGTTTGAATGGTGGTACGCGTATGGCGCCTATGCGCCCAAACTTTTCGACCGCGCGGGAATGTATGCGGCGGGCAGCGGACTTCTCGGTTGTGCTGTCGCTGTCATCGGCTCGCTCTGGCGGGCCCGGCAAAATCGGTTCGTCACAACGTACGGCTCGTCGCGCTGGGCGACACTCCGCGAGATTGCCACCGCTCAACTGTTCGCACCGGCGGGTGTGTTCTTAGGGCAGTTCAAAGGCCAGTACCTTCGCCACGACGGACCCGAACATGTGATGGCGTTCGCGCCCACACGTTCGGGGAAGGGCGTCGGTCTCGTCATCCCAACTTTGCTGTCGTGGACCGAAAGCGCCGTCATCCACGACATCAAAGGCGAGAACTGGCAGATCACGGCCGGTTGGCGCGCACGTTTCTCGACCTGCCTGCTCTTCAATCCAACCGATGCGCGCTCCGCCCGCTACAACCCCTTGCTCGAGGTTCGCAAAGGCGAATGTGAAGTCCGAGACGTCCAGAACATTGCCGATATACTGGTCGATCCCGAAGGCGCGCTTGAGCGGCGCAACCATTGGGAGAAGACAAGCCACGCGCTGCTGGTCGGTGTGATCCTGCATGTTCTTTATGCTGAGAAAGAGAAAACGCTGGCGCGCGTTGCAAGCTTTTTGTCCGATCCACGCCGCTCCTTTGAGCACACGTTGCGTGCCATGATGTCGACAAATCATCTGGGAACGCTAAAACAACCGCAAGTCCATCCAGTTGTCGCCCAGGCAGCGCGCGAAGTGCTCAACAAGTCGGAGAACGAGCGCTCCGGTGTTCTCTCGACCGCCATGAGTTTTCTTGGCCTCTACCGGGACCCAACGGTGGCCGCGATGACCTCGGCTTGCGATTGGCGCATCGCCGATCTCGTCGATGGGGTAAGACCGACGTCGCTCTATCTCGTGGTACCGCCGTCGGATATTTCGCGCACGAAGCCACTCGTCCGCCTGGTGCTCAACCAGATTGGACGTCGCCTGACAGAGAAGCTCGAAGGCGATCCCGGCAAGCGCCGCCAGCATCAGCTTCTGATGATGCTCGATGAGTTTCCGGCATTGGGACGGCTCGATTTCTTCGAGACGGCATTGGCCTTCATGGCAGGTTACGGCATCCGCGCCTATCTCATTGCGCAGTCGCTCAATCAGGTGACCAAGGCCTACGGCGAGAACAATTCGATCCTCGACAATTGCCATGTACGCATTGCGTTTTCGTCGAACGACGAACGTACCGCCAAACGCATTTCGGATGCGCTCGGGACTTCGACCGAACTACGCGCCCAGCGCAACTATGCCGGACACAGGTTGGCACCGTGGCTCGCACACGTCATGGTCAGTCGTCAGGAAACAGCCCGCCCGCTACTGACGCCAGGCGAGGTGATGCAACTGCCTACAAGCGACGAGCTTGTCTTGATCTCCGGCCTGCCGCCGATCCGTGGCAAAAAACTGCGCTATTTCGAAGACGAGAATTTCACGGGGCGGGTGTTGCCGGTGCCAAACCTTGAGAGTGATCGCCAACGCTCAGTCAAGCTTGACGATTGGACTGGTCAGGTGCGCACGAGCGATCCGAAGCTTGCTCTGGCACTCGCACGTGAATTTGGCGAGCAGACGGCCGACGATGATGGCGGTTTGCAGCGTCACCCAGGTCTTCCCGACACCGGAATTGTACGGCCGCTCGAGAACGCCTGCGACGATCTCGTTCAGATCCTTGATGACGATTTGCAGACGACGGACGTCGGCAAGCCTCCTCGCACAAATCCGCTCCAAAGCGCTCACGCGATGAACAATGACGCCGGGCAGCGTCACGACGACCTCATTCCGAACTTCTGAGAACCACCATGAAGCCACGTCTGCATGTCTATCTTGACGACGAAATGAGCGAGCGCCTCGACGCCTTGGCGAAGAAGCCCGGCTCGTCGAAATCAGCCATCGTGTCCGATGCCCTCAAACATTATCTCTCACGTGGTGCAGCGGCCGAGATCGATGCCGTTCTCAAAACCCGCCTGGATAAGGTTGGCCGCCATCTGGCGCGCCTCGAACGCGACCAGCAAGTGGTCCTCGAAACCCTTGCTCTCTTCATTCGCTTCGAGCTGACGGTCACGTCGCCATTGCCGGATGGTGACCAGGCTGCAGCGCGGGCGCTGGGCAATGAGCGCTTCAACAGCTTTGTCGAGCAGGTGGGTAGACGCCTCTCCGGCGGCAAAAGCCTGACGCGCGATGTGCTCGCGCGGATCACGCCGGAAGGGTTCATCGAGTCTAACGGTGAGTTGCAGGAGGTCCGGGAATGACGGATCGGCTGCATCAGGAAAGTCGCGAACGCCGCCGCACGATGCTTCACACTGCCATGGGTCCTGTCATCGGTGCCGCGTTGGCCGATCCTTCTGTCATCGAGATTTTGGTCAACCCGGATGGATCCTTGCGCCTCGATGTGCACGGAAAAGGTCGGGTCGATACCGGCAAGCGTCTCGAGGCCAGTGAAGTCGAGCGCATCATTCGCCTGGTCGCAAGCCACATTCGAGTCGAAGCACATGCGCTCAACCCAATCGTCAGCGCCGAGCTTCCGGAGACCGGCGAACGCTTCGAAGGTCTACTGCCGCCGGTGTCAACCGCGCCGTGCTTTGCCATACGCAAGCCCATTGCCCGTGTCCTGACACTCAAGGACTACATGGCGGCGGGTACAATGACGCCGTTGCAAGCCGCGGTTTTGCGCATCGCCGTCTCGGAACGGCAAACCATTTTGATTGCAGGCGGCACAAGTTCGGGCAAAACGACTTTGGCCAATGCCCTCCTTGCCGAAATGGCCGAGGCCGACGAGCGCATTATTCTGATTGAAGACACGCGCGAACTTCAGTGTTCGGCCAAGGACACTGTGGCTCTTCGTACCAAAGCAGGGGTCGTGACACTTGCCGATCTGGTGCGCTCAACCATGCGCCTCAGGCCCGACCGCATCGTGGTGGGCGAGGTGCGGGGACCTGAAGCGCTCGACATGCTCAAAGCCTGGAATACCGGCCATCCAGGCGGCTTGGCTACCGTTCACGCTAATTCCGCCCATTCCGCACTTTTGCGTCTCGAGCAACTGATCCAGGAGGCGGTCCCGATTGTGCCGCGACATCTGATTGCCGGAACCATCGACATCGTCGTGTTCATCGCCGGGCGTGGGCCCGCGCGCCGTATCGAGACCATTGCTCGCGTCGAGGGCTTTGCCGACGGCGATTACTGTTTGCGTGACCTCAGCACCCCACAACCATCCGCTCCCTTGCTCACAAAGGAATCTCTTCAATGAATCAGACAGCTTCACGTCGTTTCGCGATCCTCATGGCTGCTTGCGTTGTTGCGGTGGCAGTGTCGGCGCCCGCATTTGCGGCGGGTTCGAATATGCCGTGGGAAGCGCCCCTTCAATCGCTTCTGGAATCAATCGAAGGCCCGGTTGCGCGCATCATTGCGGTGATCATCATTATCATCACCGGCCTGTCGCTTGCCTTCGGCGAGACCTCGGGCGGCTTCCGGCGGTTGATGCAAATTGTCTTTGGACTTTCCATAGCCTTCGCGGCGACGAGTTTCTTTTTGACCTTCTTTTCCTTCGGTGGTGGAGCGCTCGTCTGATGGCCATCCAAGGTTTTGAGATCCCGCTGCATCGATCATTGACACAAGCCATCCTGCTGGCGGGTGCCCCACGCGCAGTCGCAATCGTCAACGGCACGATTGCGGCGGCGATGGGGTTGGGTTTGCGTTTATGGATAGCGGGCATAGCGCTAGGGCTCATCGGTCACGCAATCGCCGCCTATGCCGCCAAGCGTGACCCAAACTTTGTCGAAGTACTGGGGCGTCATCTGCGGCAGAAGGCGCATTACTCATGCTGAACCTGCGCGAGTACCGCCGGACCTCGAAACTGTTGGCAGATCATCTGCCATGGGCTGCCCTCGTGGCGCCCGGGATTGTTCTCAACAAGGACGGCAGCTTTCAGAGGAGTCTCAAGTTTCGGGTGACCTGATCCCCTAAAACGCAGCCAGGTTGAATGTAACCTAGTTGTGCTTTTGAAGGAGATTCGAATGTCGGGAAAGAGGTTCAAGACGGAAGAGATTGTCCGCAATCTTCGGGAGGCGGATGTGATGTTGTCTCAAGGGGTTACGGTGGCGGACGTGATCCGCAAGATCGGCGTGAACAAGATTACGTACTATCGCTGGCGCCGGGAATTTGGGGGCATGAAGGTTGACCAGGCCCGTCGCATGAAGGACCTCGAACGCGAGAACATGCGACTGAAGAAGCTGGTCGCGGACCTGTCACTCGACAACTCCATCCTCAAAGAGGCTGCCTCGGGAAACTTCTAGCGCCCTCGCGCCGGCGCACCTTAGTTGACCAAATCTGCGCAAAGCTCGGCGTCTCACAACGCCGCGCCTGTCGCGTGGTCTCCCAAGTGCGCTCCACACAATGGCGGCGTCCCAAGCCGCGGCTGGATGAAGCCGCGCTGACGCGCGACATTGTTGGATTGGCAACACAATACGGACGGTACGGCTATCGACGCATCACGGCGATGCTGCGAAGCCGTGGATGGGGCGTGAACGTCAAGCGCGTGCATCGCATTTGGCGGCGCGAGGGTCTCAAAGTTCCAATGAAACAGCCAAAACGCAGACGATTGTGGCTCAACGACGGATCGTGTGTCCGGCTTCGGCCTGGCCACCGCCATCACGTGTGGGCCTATGACTTCGTCTCCTATCAAACGCACGACGGCCGGAAGATCAGGATGCTGACGGTGATTGATGAATTCTCGCGAGAATCCCTTGCGATCAAGACCGCACGACGGTTGAGAGCCGAGAATGTGCTCGAGACCATGGCCGACCTGTTCGAGATTCATGGACCGCCGATGTTCATTCGGTCGGACAACGGACCGGAGTTTGTGGCGAATGCGCTGCGCGAATGGTTCGCCAGGCTCGGCGTGAAGACGCTGTTCATCACGCCGGGCAGCCCCTGGGAAAACGGCTACTGCGAAAGCTTCAATGGGAGGCTGCGAGACGAGCTCCTGAATGGCGAACTGTTCTACTCGCTGCGTGAGGCTCAGGTCGTCATCGAAAACTGGCGCCGCGAGTACAACACAATCCGTCCGCACTCGTCGCTTGGCTACCGACCACCAGCGCCGGAGACCATCATGCCGGCCGATCCAGCCTGCGCTGTTGGATGGCTACGGCCGGATCGGCCTACCCTCGGAGGACCCGAAATGGTAACATAGCAAGTGGCTGCGTGAGTGGGGACTTGTCATTTGCACCTCTGCGATTCAAGCTGAGGAGAGCGAAGGTGAGTAAGTTGAAAAAATTTGTTAGTAAGCCCCGAACGAAAAAGTCTCAGTTGCGGAGGCAAGTGCATGCGTCACAATCTAATGTGCCCGCAGTGCGCAAGCCTGTCACTGCTGAACCTGTGGTTACCACACGTAAGCGAAACAAAAATGTATTGCTGACAGTGCCACGCCAAGTGCGGAATAGAGTGAGGTGCCCGAAGGAAGGCGGAGTGTGCGCTGCTGTCTGGTCGTGGCTGTATAAGAGTGGTGACCACAGGCTAGCATAGATGAAGGACGTGATTACCGCGAAAGGTTGGAATTCGAGAGACGTTTCGGCGGAGCTTTCTGGGTGGCGTATGTTCTATGGCGACACGGTGCCGCGGCGGAATTAAGCTGAGCACCGAAGCAATCCTAAAGGTGCCTTTTTTGTCGGGCGCTTTTTCAAGTGTAATGGCGGCGGCGACGGGGCGTGCGCGTCTCGTTTGTAGTGGATAGGTGGCGGTGTGGGCAGCATTCTCGTGTTGTAGAAAGCAAATGCGGTGTCACCTAAAGCGCCCTAGACAGAGCGGTTGCTATAGTCGGGGTGAGGCCACGGTAGTCTGAATCCATTGAGCATCATCGGCTGCTTGATTCGTTTAAAATGCGTTGCTATCCGTCTAGCTTGGTTCGCACCTGAAACATCCGGGGAGTACTAAATGCCGGGACCATGTGATGACGACGGACGTACGCTTATCAATCCGCAACTCATGGTTTGCACCAGTTGCTTCGGCGATGACGGACTGAAACACTTCGTTGCTTCCAGAGTCGTGAGTAAGAAATGCAGCTTCTGCGGTGCCACCTCCAAGCGGAAGTTGATCGCGGCCCCTTTGACTGGTGTGGTCGAGCATATGGCTACAAGCCTCAGCGAATATTATCGAAGTCCCGACGATGCGGGGATGGTTTACGAAACCGCTGAAGGCGGGTATCAAGGTACGATATACGATACCTACGACCTCCTCACCGACGTCATCGAACTGGACCTGCCAAACGACGACGGACAGCTATTTGACGAGATATGCGGTGGGCTTGGGGATCAATCGTGGTGCACTAGATATCTCTATGAGCTTGGGCCGAATGAGCAGCTGTCCTCTAGCTGGAAGGAATTTTGCGAGCTTATCAAGCACCGTCGTCGCTTTTTCTTCATGAATGGACTTGCCCGAGGTCGAGATGATGAACTTCTTTCGCCGGCGGAGACTCTTTCAGCCATTTTCAACTACGCGCAGACAACCGGTTTGGTCCGTGAGTTGCCAGCCGGGCAAAAATTCATTCGGGTGCGAAAGCAAAATGAGCCTGCTCCATACACCAAGGTTTGCGAACTAGGACCACCATCGGTGGACAAAGCAATTCAATCCAACAGGATGAGTCCGGCGGGAATTGTAATGACTTATGTGTCGGAGGATCGTTTGACGGCGCTTCGAGAAACCGCAGACAAGCCCGGAACATATGCGGTGGGTACGTTCGTGACGGAGCGACCGATACGACTCTTTGATATTGCGACCTTACCCGCGATACCGAGCATCTTTGAGGAAATACCAGATAGTTTAGAATACCACCCTCGGCACCTGCTCCTCTTCCTCCACGAAATCGCACAAGACATCTCGCGACCGATCGAGCGAGATGGTCGAGAGCACATCGAGTATGTGCCCACTCAGGTCGTCACAGAGTACGTGCGAATGAGAAAGACCATTTGCGGCAAGCAAGTTGACGGCATCCGATATCGAAGTGCTCGATGTGCCGGTGGAATCTCTCTGGTGCTCTTTGCGGATCGAGACAACATCGTGCCAGACGAGCCGAAGGAGTCCGCTTACGGGCCCGACTACTGGATTCGGTTGATGAGTGCTACGGCCACCAGAGTTTCTAAAGCTCAAATCGCAGCGTGGGCTAAAGAGAAGGTATTAGCGTCTAGTCAGTTTAGCTTCTCCGCTACGGTCTAAGGTGGTAGGACTGTCCTAAACACTCCTCTGCGGAAACTATTCACGCCGGAAAGGACAGGCCAGCTTTGGTTAGAGAGATTGTAGTCGCTGCGCCGACTGGGGTTTCATTGCTGGGTCTCACTGATCGCGAGTTGATGGACGTATTGCTTCGATGTATCGGAGCAGTAACTGACGATCCGGTTCGGCGCATGGTGTCTCTTCAGGGAGTTCTGGTTTCTCTTTTCCCGCCATCAGGCCCATACGCGATTTCTCAGCGCGCCAACATCGAACAGAAGATTACGCGAGCTTGGCGAGCACTCGAAGGCGCTCAACTCATTGAGGAGCCGGACGCAACGAACGGTGCCAATGGTTATCGCGTCATTTCTGCAAATGGTCGTCAAGTAGGAACCGACGTCAACCACGAAAGCGCCCGTAATCGAGCCTGGCTTACGTCGGACAAACTGCACTCAGCGTTGCGTGGAACGTGCTTCCGAACGTTCGCGAATGGAGACTATGACATTGCTGTTTTTGAGGCATTCAAGGTCGTTGAGGGTGTCGTAAAAACTCGGAGTGGAGCTGCGGCGCCACGTGACTTCGGCGTCAACTTGATGGAAGATGCCTTTCGCCAGACGAGCGGGCCTCTGACAGACCAGGCGGCGCAGGCCAACCAGCAAAACGCTCGGCGCAATCTTTTCATGGGCGCGATGGGCGAGTTTCGGAACCGCACTGGGCATGGGGGCGCTCAGGCGGTGATTACTGATCCGCTGGAGGCAATAGAACAAATAATGTTCGCCAGTGCGCTCCTACGACTTCTTCGGTAGCGCGATGTCTTAATGCAGATCAGGTTCGCAGTTTCACTGCCGGCTGGCTGGTTCCCAATTTCGCCTTCGCTTGCCGCGATGAAGCCGTTCACTTGGCTTGAGCGACTCCTGACCAGAACATTCCGTGTTTTCCGTGTGTTGAGCTGTCTTAAGAATCGGTATGCAGACGCGAACGACAAGTGAACCAAGCGTGTCCATCCTGCGATCTGTCCTTCTACGGCATCGTCAACTGTACCCCAAAGGCGACATCAGATTTTCTGCTGCAGGGCGGTAAATTCTCGCCCAGAGCGGCCATTGACTCTAGGTGCGGCGACCGCAAACAATGAATTTCACCCATGCGAATAGGAGCTTTTCATGGATGGCGTTACGGAGGCGCGGCGAGCGTTTGCAAATTCCATGGGCGTTGCTTCTCGCGCTCCTGGCGGCCGCGTCGCTGAAGCCTTTGCAATGATACCGCGAGAAAACTTTCTTGGCATCGGACCGTGGTTGATTTTCACTTATCCAAAACACTATGCGCCGACAGCGACGGACAACCCGACAGAGATTTATCGCGATGTGGCCGTTGGATTGATTCCTGAAAAAAGCATCAATAATGGCCAGCCCAGCCTGCACGCCTTTTGTATCGGACTCCTTGATCCAAAAGCCCATGAGTCAGTGGTGCATATTGGAGCAGGTAGCGGGTATTACACAGCGATATTGGCGCATCTCGTGAATGACGGCGCGGTGCACGCTTACGAGATCGAGCCTGAATTGGCTGATCGAGCACGCCGCAATCTGGGCCATCTTTCAAATGTTCACGTTCACGCCACGTCGGGTGCAAACGGATCTTTGCCGATGTGTGACGTGATGTATGTAAACGCGGGAGCGACACATCCGTTAGACAGCTGGTTGGACGCAATGCGGACGGGCGGACGGCTGATGTTTCCGCTAACCAGCGAAAACCTCACAGGGGGAATGGCGCTAGTAGCGCCAGCGACAAAAGATGTCTTCTCCGCGCGCATAGTTATTCCCGTCGGCTTTATTCCTTGCGCCGGTGCGCGGGATTCTACCGTTTCATCTGGGTTGGAAGATGCCTTCACCAATGGGAACTGGCGGTCAGTTCGATCCCTCCGTCGTGGCGGCGCGCCAGATGAAAGTTGTTGGTTCGCCGCCAAAGATTGTTGGTTTTCAACGCGGGAAGTTACCGACTGTTGACAGGCGCAAATGGGCCAAAAGTTGCCTGACGGCGAGATCATTGCGGGCGGCAGGAACGGTCCGTTACTTGGGACGTTCAATCAGTTAGCCATCGGTGGCATTGCGGCCCACTGTAGCCATTCGCATGCAGCGAGTTGCGATGGCAGAAAGCGCGCTGTTGCCCGTCGTGCCTGGCGTACCATTTCCCCGCATCTCCCAGCTTCAAACCGCCACCGCCGCCTCCTTGTTCGCGCGCTTGGCTATCCATTCACGGACATGCGACCTGTTACCGTCCAGCACAACAGCGCGATGGCTGGAAATGAAATCAGGGCGACGCCTCTGAAAAAATAGCCCAGGTTTGATTCGGTGACGAAGCCGCCCAAGCCAAGCATCAGGGCGACAAGGGCGGCACTCGCAGCAAAACCAGCCAGGATCAGCATGCGCATGACAGGCGCGTCCCTCAGCGCCAGTGCGCCGAACAGGGGTGCAAGCAATCCAACCGGAAACAGACCAAAGCCATAGTGCAGAGGATCGGGAAGGGGGAAAAGGCCGCTCATGCTCATCGCCAGGCCGAAGAGCAACATTCCAAGTGACGCAAGCATCGCCAGGACAAGGTTGCCACCAATCTGGCGCAGCCCGAAGAACAACCCGAACCCGCCCACAATCGAACATGCACCGGTCGCAAGAAAACCCGCGTTCGCAACGTTTGGGACATTGGCGCCGCAACACCCGAGTTCACTCGGTTGCTGTGTGGCAATGTTGAAGCCGGGGTTGATTGCCATTGCTACAAGCTGACTTGCAAAGTAGACGATCGGTAACAGGACACCGGCTCCGACCAGCCATCTTGATGTCATGTCACCCTCCATGCTCCCGAGGTTTCAAAAGTAGCGCAGGAAGCCCTGGTTGACTACGTCCATTCCAATCGACGAACTGCATGCCGGGCAAATTTGTGGCGCCCGTCACGCCTGCCATGCGTTGTTCGCAAGTGAGGGCGCATGATAGCTTGCACGAGATGGACAGTCAGGAGTTTCAGGTTACAGAAGCGCGGCTGGCAGGTTTGCTGCACCGGCAATTTCCGCACTGGGCGGGCCAAACGATCACTCGTTTGTCTTCCAGTGGCACGGACAATTTGAACTATCGCGTGGGCGATGCGCTCGTCGCTCGTTTGCCGCGGCAACCGGCTTCAGTCCTCGCGCTTGTGAAGGAGCAGACCTGGATGCCGCGATTGGAAAGAGACCTCCCGGTGATCATCCCGCATTTGATGGCATGCGGAGAACCTTCCCCCGAATTTCCAGCCCCATGGTCAGTCAACGCCTGGATAGACGGAGAACCATTCTCCGAAGAAGCAGTCGTCGATTGGAAGACGTTCGTCCAGGGCCTGGCTGCCTTCGTGCAGGCATTGCAGCGAGTGGACACGAGCGGTGCGCCGCCGCCCGGCCCGCACAATTTCGGACGAGGCGCACCTCTTGCGGGGCGTAATCAGCGGGTTCACACGGCACTCAACGCGATTGCAGATTCGATTGACATCGATGCAGCGCGTGCGGCCTGGGAAGAGGACTCGATCGCCCCTGAATGGGACGGCCCTCTCCGCTGGCTCCATGGAGACCTGCACGCGCAAAACATCTTGCTGTCAGAAGGCCGGCTGCGCGCGGTCATCGATTTTGGTTGCCTCGGCATCGGTGATCCAGCGTGCGAATTGTCGGCCGCTTGGCGTCTGCTCCCCGAGCATGCACGCCAGCATTTTCGCACCGAGCTGTCGCCGGACGCGGCAACATGGCGTCGCGCCCGTGCCTGGGCGTTGTCCATTTCGATGATGGAAGTGCAGCATTATCGGAGTTCGAACCCCGTGCTCGCATCCATTGCCATGAAGACCATTGAGCGAGTGCTCGCAGATCGAGGAGGTTAGCAGTCGATGACGAATTGGTATGAAACATCCCGTTGGACCAGCGCCCCACGACATGTCGTCAGCGCAGCGGTCGTCGCCACAGACAATGACGGCCGTGTGCTTCTGGTGCGCTCTCCGCGCCGCGGTTGGGAAATGCCCGGAGGGCAGGTCGAACTCGGCGAGTCCCTTGAAGTAGCGGCGATCCGCGAGGTGAAGGAGGAATCAGGAATCGATGTCGGCGATCTTCAATTGTGCGGGATATTCCAGACACTTGACCGCAGCGTTGTGAACGTTCTGTTTCGCGGGCGCTGCATTGGCGGAGCGCCATGCACGAGCGAGGAATCGATCGAAGTTGGATTCTACGAACCGGAGGCGGCCTTGATCATGGTTCAGCACGCAGACTTCAGTCAACGCATCGCCTACTGCCTGGATCGTTCTCGTCATCCCTTTTTCGTGGCCGCAACCATCGACTAGCAAACAAGGTTCAATCCGCCACCGAGAGCTCCGTCGCCCGTTTGATAAAGCGCTTGGCATCGAGTACGCTGGCTTCGAAGGCGTCGCCGATGAAATCCGCCTTCATGCCGCCCGCAACCGAGTCGTCATAAAGACCGCTCGCACTCACCACACGAACGGACGGTCGATTGGCCGTAAGCGTCATCTGATCACCGTTATGCGGCGAAGTTGACGCCGTGGGTAGATTGGAGTTCGCAGCGGTGGGCCTTGGCCCATGCCCATGGCGTGAGTTCAGCCAGGCGTTGATTTGAATGGCCGCGGGCGAGTGCGTCGAGGATGCCGGCGAGATAAGCGTGGGGGTTGAGGCCGTTCAGTTTGGCTGATTGCGCCAGCGTGTAAATGATCGCCGCGCGCCGCCCACCTTCATCTGATCCGAGGAAGAGGAAATTCTTTCGCGACACCGCGATGGTGCGCAGCGCCCGTTCGGCAGGGTTGTTGTCGATGGCGAGACGTCCGTCGCTGGCATATCGCGACAGCGCGT